>NZ_BAEI01000079.1 GCF_000241325.1 Gordonia polyisoprenivorans NBRC 16320 = JCM 10675
ACGGACTCGTCGTCTCGCCGAACCTCGTGATCGACGGCCACATCTGGGACGGATCCCCCGCCGGGCTCCTCGGCGACCCCGAGCCACACGGGATCTTCGCGCGATCCGACAAGACGTTGCTCATGGGTCCGTTCACCCCGCCGGCGTCTATCGAGGCGCTCAAGAACTTGTTCGCGAATCGTTCGGCGCGCATCCCCGCAGCCGACATCGACGAGTTCGCCACCGAGATGCTTCCGCGGCTGGCCGAGTCGATGGCGGTCGAGGTGGTCGAGGATGCGCTGGTCGACGCCGAGGTCAGCGGCCCACAACTGCAGCTCACCGTCCGCTCCGACGACGAGGGCTCCGAGGTGACCTGGGAGGTCGCCTACGACGTCAACGGACGCCAACGGGTCTTTCCCGTCGACCATGCGTCGCGGCTTCGTGATCTCGACGCGGAGCAGCAGGCGTGGGCGAGCATCAGGCCGCTCCTGACGCACGCGGCGACGCTGTGCGGCGACTGGCGGAGGCAAGCCGTCCGCCACCGCATCGCGTCGTCGAATCGCGCGACGGACCTGAACCGCGCGACGGACCTGAACCGACTGCTCGTCACGCCGGCCAAGTCGCTGATCGAGGCCGCCGACATCCCGGCGCTCACCCGGCCGTTGCGATTCGCGCCGCTGGAGGCGGCGATGCTGCACGTCGAGGTGCTGCCGCAACTCCGGGAGCTCGGGGTGGAGGTGATCTTCGAGGGTGAGGTGCTCGATTACCGTGAGGCGGACTCACCACCGCAGATCTCGTTCGGTGGGAAGGACTTCGGCAATTCCGACTGGTTCGGGCTGACCATCACCATCGACATCGGTGGCAACAAGGTCGCCCTTGCCGACATCGTGCGGGAACTGTCCGGCAAGGCCACCCACATGCTGCTGCCCAACGGCATCTACTTCGCGTTGGACAACCCGGAACTGAAGCGGCTGGCCGAACTCATCGACGAGGCCCGTGCGCTCGGCGAACTCGAGAACGGCAAGGTGCGCCAGCGCTCCCACAACGCAACCCTGTGGGACGAGCTGATGGCACTCGGCGTCGTCGACAAGGAACTCGCCGAGTGGGAGGCGCGGATGAAACGCCTCGCCGCAGCGCAACCGCCGGCGCCGTGCGCGCTCCCCGAGGGCTTCACCGCCGAACTCCGCGATTATCAGGCCGAAGGTTTGAACTGGCTGAACTTTCTGTGGGAGAACAGGATCGGTGGCATCCTCGCCGACGACATGGGGTTGGGCAAGACGGTGCAGACCCTCGCGATGATCGCGTCGGCGCTGCACGACGAACCCGACGGACGTTTCTTGGTGGTCGCACCCACCAGCGTCATCTCCAACTGGGCCGCCGAGGCCGCGCGCTTCACCCCCGACCTCGAGGTCCTCACCGTCACCGCCACCAGCGCCCGCGTCGGGGTCCCGCTCGCCGAGCGGATCGCCGGCCGACAGATCGTCATCACCTCGTATGCGTTGATGCGCATCGGGTTCGAGGAGTTCGACGAGGCCGACTGGACCGGCGTCATCTTCGACGAGGCCCAGTTCGTCAAGAACCACAACTCCAAGGGCCACCAGTGTGCTCGACGGTTGCGGGCCGATTTCAAACTCGCCATCACCGGCACCCCGATGGAGAACAACCTGATGGAGTTGTGGTCGTTGCTGTCGCTGACCGCGCCCGGGTTGTTCTCCTCACCGAAGACGTTCACCGAGTATTTCCGCAAGCCCATCGAATCCGGGGTGGAGCCCGAGCGGCTGGCGTTGCTGCGCCGCCGGATTCGGCCCGTCATGCTGCGCCGCACCAAGGAGCAGGTCGCCGCGGATCTGCCCGCCAAGCAGGAGCAGGTTCTCTCCATCGATCTGAACACCAAGCACGACAAGATCTATCAGACCCGCCTGACCCGGGAACGGCAGAAGGTGCTCGGGCTGCTCGGCGACTTCGATGAGAACCGCTTCGCGATCTTCCGGTCGCTGACCATGCTGCGGCAGCTGAGTTTGCACGCCGGGCTCGTCGAGGATCAGCATGCCGGGATCGCGTCGGCGAAGATCGACTACCTGGCCGAACAACTCCCGGACCTCATCGCAGAAGGCCACTCCGCGTTGGTGTTCAGCCAGTTCACCGGATTTCTGCGGCTCATTGAGGAGCGGCTGGTCGATATGGGTCTCGACGTCAGCTACCTCGACGGGTCGATGTCGGCGACCCAGCGCGCCAAGGAGATCAAGCGGTTCACCGGCGGTAAGACGCAGGTGTTCCTGATCAGCCTCAAGGCCGGTGGTTTCGGGCTGAACCTCACCGAGGCCGACTACTGCTTCGTCTGCGACCCATGGTGGAACCCCGCGACCGAAGCCCAAGCCGTCGACCGCGCCCACCGCATCGGTCAGACCCGCCCGGTCAACGTCTACCGCCTGGTGTCGGCGGGCACGATCGAGGAGAAAGTCGTTGCGCTACAAGAACGCAAGCGCGAACTGTTCACCGCCGTGGTCGATGACGGCGACCTGTTCGGGTCGGCGATCGGCGCCGACGACATCCGGGAGTTGATCGGGGGGAAGTAGGTGGCGGTGCACCGTCCCCGGAGGTTCGGGGTGTCCGGCTCGGCCTGTACCAGTGAGCTGACGATGAGTGAGGTCGAGTCCGCGGTGACCAAGCGGACCGAGTTGCTGTTGCGCTCTGTTGACGTCACGTGGGCCGGCCGCGTGAGGTACACGCCGACTGCGTACGGGTCCGTG
This sequence comes from Gordonia polyisoprenivorans NBRC 16320 = JCM 10675, assembly GCF_000241325.1. Classification (GTDB taxonomy): domain Bacteria; phylum Actinomycetota; class Actinomycetes; order Mycobacteriales; family Mycobacteriaceae; genus Gordonia; species Gordonia polyisoprenivorans. Next base: position 2,730 of record NZ_BAEI01000079.1, read on the forward strand.
TCGTCGTACGTGACCGCCTCGCCGGAGATGCTGGTCGCGGTCGACGTGATCGAGGACGCCGGATACGCATGCGCGACCTTCGAGGTGCCCGACAGTGTTCTTGCTCAACGTATCTCGAAGGTACTGTTTGATCTCGAATTCGACGACGATCCGACGATCTGCATTCGCACCGGTACGTCGCACCCGATCTCGGGGCACATGGCCGACACCCTTCTAGTCCTCTTCGATGAACTCGACCGCCGTCGGGTGCTCGTCGAGTACGACGGACCGATCACCGACGATGAGGGGAGGCCGCTGGAGTGAGGCGAGCGGCGGCTGGCGGATGTCGGCCGACAGCCGAATGCCAACCAGCCGTCGCGGTCAGTGTGGGGAGCCGAAGGTCGCAGGCGTCCACCGCGTAGCTCGGTCCAGCGCACTGTCGGCGAGAAGAACGTTGTGGGCGTCGCGGTACCGACCCGCGACCCGCCCTTTGCGCATCCGGTCGAGCGCGAACCGCGCCACTGCCTGACGAACCTCGGGAGAGGTGGTCATCACTTCGATGAAGCTCTCGACCGACGTGAACTCGAGCCCTTCCTCATTCGGAGCTCCGATGGCATGCACGAGCCCACGACGTTTCATGCCCGATCTCCAGTTGCGCAACCAGGTGCGGGCCGGCGGTAAGGTCGGTGAGTCCGCACCCACGTAGATCGAGGTGCGTTTCTTACGAGGATCGTGATGTGCGTAGAACATCTCCAGGTAACCCATGTTGAGGGTCACGATCCTTTTGTCCGACCATTGCGGAAGGCATGTGAGACTCCAGTATTCGTTCTCCGTCTCCTCCGGAAACGGTGTGCACGCCCGGAGGTAGAGCGATAGGGCGTCGAGTACGTCGTCGGCGAACGGCAACTTGACGAACTTCTCGAAGCGCTTTCGCGCGCGTGCCTCGTCGGACGCGGTGCGGGAGAGCGCGCGAGAAATGCTGCTGTTCTGGCCGACAGGATCGTGGAACCACGCTTGTTGACGTTCGACGGAGATCTTGTCGTCGAAGACCGATGCCCCATGGATGACGGCGCTGTGCTCACGGTTGAACACGGTGAACCCTTGCGCGAGAGCATCGTGAATGAGGTCGCGTTCGATGTCGCGTAGCGCGCTCCGGTTGCCTGCGTTGGCGCGATAACGAAAGCGTTGGATGTTTGCCTCAGGGTAGTTGGCGACGTGCTGACGAAGCCGTGTACACACCGAGGCGTTCGAGATGCCGATGTAGATCTCGTGCTTCTCGGACTCCCACATGTAGAGGCCCACCGGCGGTTTGGAACTTCGCTTGCGCAGCGCCCTCAGGGACGCCTCTGACATCTCTGTGGCGGACCCGAACTTGTTTTGGTCGGCCCACTTCGCAATCGCTGGGTCGGGCTGCCAATCCGGAATCAGATGGTTTGCGAACTTCGGCACGAGAGGATCATAGGCGCGACCGAAGTCGGCTGCGATCCGAGACGTTCCGGTACCAGCGTCCAGCAACTCGAGTACGTCTGGACCCGCGGCTGACGCGGACCCTCACCCGGTCACTGACGACGGGCCGCGCCCGCGGGGATGAGCGCGAGAACGTCTGCTGTTGAACCGGTCTCGGCGATCTGCGGGAAGATCGACTCGACGCTGTGCGCGTGACGGTCAGCGCTCGAGTCGGTCATCGCATCCGTCGGCAGTGACACGTGGAAGCCCGCTTCATGGGCGTCGCGGGCGGTGGACTCCACACCCGCCCCGCTGGCGATGCCGACCACGACGACCTGCGTGACGCCGCGCGCCCGCAGTGTCTCGACGAGCCCGGTACCGACGAAGGCGCTCCGCGAGTGTTTGGTGACGACTATGTCGCCGGGCTCGGGAGCGAGTTGATCGATGAACTCGGTGGCCTCCGGTGCGATGGTGCGCGCCGGCTGCCCGGCGTTGCGGTCGGTCCGGCCGGGCGGAATGCCCGCGACGTTGACCATCACCACCGGCAGATCGTGCGCGCGGAAGGCGGTGACCAGCTCACCGATCCGATCGATGACCTGCGCCGTCGGATGCGGCGCCAGATCGTCACGGAACGCGATCCCGCGTTGCATGTCGATGACGATCAGCGCGGTCATCGGGTCGAGAGTGGTCATGGTCACGATGCTTCTCCTTGCGTGCGCGTCGACTCGTCGAACCTGAAAGTACGCCCTGAACCTGGCAATGCTGGAATGGCTGTGCGGCCCCCGACCGTTGAAGAACGTAGAGGGCACCTGCACCCGTCTGACCTGGTGTGCGGGTGCCGCGACACGGAAAAGAGGTGTGTGATGGTTGCCGACCTGAGCACGGCGAATGCAGCGGCGCACGGCGCGGACGCCATGGACGAGGCTCCTGCGCCGATACTGCCCACGGAGGACGACTTCTATGACGCGCCCGACGGCTTGGAGAGCTTGGCGCCGGGCGAGATCATTCGGACGCGGCAGGTGGAGCTCAAGGACTTCTGGACCTCGCATCACCGCAACATGGGCTGGCAGGTGCTGTACCGCTCCACCGACCTGAACGGTGTGGCCGGGGTGGCCGCGACCACCATCGTCCTGCCACGTCGCCGAGCGACCGGGGCCAAGTTCCAGCTGCTGTCGTTCCAGTGCGCGATCGACGCCGTCACCTCGAGCTGCTTCCCGTCATACGCGTTGCGCAAGGGGACAGGGGCGCGGCGTGCGGTGGCGCCGTTCGAGTTCCTGGTGGTGCGGCGCGCACTCGCGAAGGGCTGGGCGGTATCGATCCCCGACCACGAGGGCATGCGCGGTGCATGGGGTGCGCCCCGTGAACCCGGATATCGCACGCTCGACGGTATCCGCGCGGCCCTCGCGCTCCCCGAACTCGATCTTGCCCCCGACGTGCCGGTCGGCATGTGGGGCTACTCCGGCGGCGGCCTGGCCACCGCGTGGGCTGCCGAAATGGCACCGACGTACGCACCGGAACTGAACCTGATCGGCGCGGTCCTCGGCTCGCCGGTCGGCAACATGGCCTCCGCGTTGCTGCGTCTCAACGGGGGATTCCACGCCGCGCTGCCGATCATGGTGATTGCCGGGCTGCGGCGCGTCTACCCCGCGCTCGACGCCGCCATCAACGAGCACGCCACCGAGGCGGGCCGGCGCAACCTCGACGCGATCGCCCGCACCGGAACACCGGAAGCATTGCGCGAATTCAAGAATCACGACGTCGACGATTATCTCGACATCCCGGTCGCCGACATGCTCGCGCAGCCCGAGATCGCCGAGATGATGACCGACATCCAACTCGGCAGTCACACACCGACCATTCCGCTGTTGGTGGTGCAGGCGGTGCGCGACGAGGTGATCGACGTTGACGACATCGACAGTCTGGTCGAGCGTTACCGCGAGAACGGGGCGTCGGTGATGTATGTGCGCGATCAACTCAGCGAGCACTACTCGTTGCTGCCGCTGTCGGGGCCGCTGGCCGTCTCGTGGCTCTCGCACCGGCTCGCCGGCCGGCCGGCCCGCGACCGCACGGTGACTTCTGTTGCCGGACAACCGGAACCGCGGATCTCGCGGCAGTGGGTGACGGGCCCGTTCCGTAAGGCCGAGGCGGCGTCGACGCCGAAGGCGTGAGATCACTCGATTCCGAAGCGCCGCTCAAGGAGTCGTTCCCGGCTGCGCCGGTCTGCGAGCTCGTCCCGTGCTTGCGGATGCTGCCAGTAGTAGTGCAGCAGTGTGTGCAGGGTGAGTGGTCCCACGCATGACAGCGATGCGTCGTAGTCGGTTCGGCCTGCCAGGGAACGCACTTCGACGCGCATCGTTGCTTTGAACCGCGCGGGCCGCAGCTCCAGAAGTGCCTCCCACGGTGTGGTGAATTCCCGCCTGGTGCCCGGTTCGAAGGTCACTGTTGTTGGCGTCAGGATCACTGCGACGCCCGTGCGTGGTCGGAACGCGGCGACGACTCCGCAGAAGCAGAGAGCTGCACCAACCAGCATCATGATCGTCACCGGCGTCTCGTCTCCGGGTACGGCCATGTTGGTGACCGTCCCGGTGTGTACGCCGTAACCGATTGCCAGACAACCGATGAACGCTGCGAGCGAGCTCGGCAATAGTGCCCATGACCGCGGACGCACGTCGATGACCAGCCCGCTGGCGGTCGATCGCACCGGTGCGCGGGCAAGCGAACGTCTGTCGATGGACAGCAGGACGAACATGTTGAGCCCGAGGATCGTGAACGTGACACCCCAGGACAGCAGATAGATTTCGTGCGCCGGTGTGCGATCTTGCGCTCCGATCGCCGCCACCACCAGGATCCAGACACCGCACGCAGTGACCATCAGACCGAAGAGTGCGGTCAGTTGCTGCGCCCGCTTCCACACCGTGGGAAGAGGAAGTTGTTGTCGTGTTGTCATTTCGGGCATACCAACCGTCCGATCTCGTCGCCTGCTTTGCCGAATACCCAGGTGCCGGCCGCGGCGCCGGCACCGGCACCGAGTACTGCCAGGGGGCCGGCCGGGGCTGACACCCCGGCTGCTGCGGCGCCCATGGCCCATCCGCCCGCGCCGCCCATGATCCCGCTCATCAGTGCACGGCATGCCTCGTAGTTGTTGTCGGCGTTGATGATGTCGGATGCTGCGACCGCGATCGACAGCGCGGGGCCGCCGAACTTCATCCCCGACGCGATGCCGGCGCGGGCGATGGGCCCGGCTTCGAGGTGTCCGTTCTTGGCAGCCACTTCCATCGAGGCCATCCCGGCGCCGAACAGTGTCTCGCTCTGATGGGTGAAGTAGCCGGCGTCGGCCGGCAGGTCTTCGTTGCGGGTGCCGTCGGGATTGAGCGTCCACCCCTTCTTGGCGCCGTCGGCGGCCACCACCTTGTACGCACCGCCCGACGGGGTTTGGATGCGCGTGGCAACGGTTCCCGAACGGTCGCCGCGGGTTTCGTTGATGGCGACCACCAGGTTGCCCTGCGGATCGTACTGAGTTTCGGTGTGCGAGGCGAGAGTGTCGTCCGCGGCGAACCCCGCCTCGACGACGCCGTCGTTCCCGACCGCCGACGTCGTGCGGTCGGTGATCACGGTCCGACCGCCGTCCTGCATGAGCACAGTCGTCGTCGAGCCGTTGACGACAGTGTCGGTGTCGACGCGGGCGATCGTGGTCGCGGCGTCGACGTCGCGGATCTGGCCCTGCCGGAGCTGCCCCATGAGTTCAGCCGGATTGGGTACCTCGTCCTGCGGAGGAGCCGCACTGGTGTTGATCATCGCCTCCATCATGGTGGGCGCCTGCGGCAGGGTGACGGCATGTGACTGTGCCGCCGCGCGCAGGCTGTTGGCGGTTGAGTCGTCGGCGGTGCCGACGGCGACGAGTTTGGTGTTGGTCGCCTTCTGCGCCGAATCCCGTTGTTTGCGTAGCTCAACCAGCGCCGCGGACGTGAACTCCTTCGGTCGGATCAGGACCACCCAGAGGTCGTTCACCCACAGATCGCCGGTCTCCACAGCGGTCACGTGATCGAGCAGCGATGACCGTGCCCACGCAAGATCGTGTGCCCCGATCGTCAATGCACCTGAGACGGCCTCGGCCGCATCTGCGATCGCGTACGCCGCACGCTTGGCCTGATCGAACGACTGTTGGGCCGCGGTTTGCGCCGGACCCGTCCACCCCTGGTACTCGGGCAGTCCGGCGCATTGCCCCGCCGCGTATTCGGCCGCGGTCTCGATGGCCGACCCCGCGGTCTTTACGGTGTCGGCGGCTTCGGTGAGTTGTTCCGGGTGCCAGCTCTGCAGGCGAGAACGACTGGGCAGCATGCGGTGTCAGGACTTCCACACCGATGAGAGAGCGGTGGCGACCTCGGTGTCTTGAGCGACGTAGTTGTTGGCGCTGCCCCGCACAGCCGCACCCATCGCGTCGAGGTGGCGGGCAAAGGTGTCGACGAGATCGACGAATCCCTCGCCGACGAGAGCTGCGGTGTACGCCGTGGTCGAGCCCGGAATGCACCGCCCGGCAGCCGTGATCGCGTCGGCGAGGTGGGCGTCGGCCACCGCCTGCGACGTCTGCGTCACCTGTGTTCCGAATGCGCGCAACGCATCTGGATCGACGTCCACCACACCCCCGTATGTCGCGTTTGTCCGGTCGGGGATGAACCTAACACGGCCCGCGGGTGGGGCCGTGTTGGTTATCCACAGGACGGTGTGGGGGTCAGTCCTCGAGGTCGGGTACCGCCCACAGATGGCGCTTGCGGTTCATCCGTTCGGCCGAATGTCCGATTCGTCCGAACGTACGAAAACGCATGATGGGTACAGACATAGCCTGTGGGAGCGGTTAGCGTCGGGCTGGGAGAAGCGAACTCGATTGGCGCTGTCGGGATTCCGACAGCGAAGGCATCAGGGCGAAAGGGACTCTGGGTGAATACACGACTACGGGCCGCGATAGTGGCTGCGACCGCGGGCATCAGTATCGCGTTGGGCACGATCGGCACGACCACTGCGTCCGCGGATCCCTGGGATGGACGATCTGTCGCATCGGGTTCCAACGCAAACGGCAAGGCCCAGGTGACGTTCGCCAACGACTCCGACGATCAGTGGTCCTGCGTTGCGTGGGTGTGGGACTCCTCGAAGAAGGCCGAGCTCGACCAGTATCTCGCGGATTGGCATGCGACGGGATACAACCCGGGAGTGATCGAGACCCTGGGAGATCCCGTCGGCAACCGTAGCGTGATTGTTCCTGCGCGCCAGACTGTTACCTCTCCCGTGTGGAAGAGTTCAAGTGTGGGGCAGGGGTACCCCACCGATCTGCCGGCAGGCTCCTATGTTGGTTTCGGGGGTTGCAGCGCGGAAGGAGCATTCAATACTTTCGACATCAGCGGCGGTGGTTCGACCAACCCGGGAACCCCGGACCCGGGTGGCAGCGCGTGGGGCAGTGTCGGCAGCCTGTTGCCCTGATCAGTCGTGATGGTGACCGGCTTGCTATCGGTCACCTTTCACCGCGGCCCCCGCCGACCTTGTGTCGGCAGTGGGGCCGCAGTGTCGCGCGGTTAGTCCTCGAGGTCGGGTACCGCCCACAGATGGCGTTTGGTGGCGGCCGAGTACAGCGGCGCGTGGTCTGCGAACGGCGTCGCAGTCCTGCAGGCGTCGCGTAGCAACAGGAACGTGGGGAATGGGATGTCCCAGGTCTCGCGCAGGAGTCGGATGCAGTGGACGGCGGTCACTCCGTGCTGGTGTCGGGTGATGTCGAGGACGTGTTCACGGCGGCTGGGTAGGTGACGGAAACCGGCGCTGGTCAGCGCCGCTTCGCTGTGGCCGTCCTCGCCCAGCGCGTCGTCGGCAATGGTGCAGCGAATGCGTCCGGGTTTAGTGGCGCGGAAGGTGATGAGCTGGAGACGATCTGAGGCACGGAAGGATTCGAGGAAGTCGAATCGTCCGGGGGCGAGGTCGCCGAGTCGGGCGGCGAGATCCTCGGTGAACGCTCGCCAGGTGTCGGTGATGGTCTGTTCCGGAGAGGTGGTCATGCGGCTCCATCGTCAGCGGTGAGTGTTCCCCGCAGGTGGCGGGGTGACTCGCACAGTAGACGTGGGTACCGACAGAGTCGGGTCAGAATCGTGCGTCCGTCCACCGGAAGTCGCCGCGCTGCAGGGGTTCGATGCGTTTGGGGGCGTACCACGTCGGCGTGGTGGAGGGTTGCGTCGAGTACAGGCCGTGGGAGGCGGAGACGACGCGATCGAATTGGCTTGGCCAGTAGATGGTTTCGGCGAGGGAGTCGAGGACGGAGCGACCGCGGTCGAGCGCGCGGGTGACGTGCGTCGGCGCGGGGAGGAGGTCGGACTTGCTGGTGTTGCAGGATTGGCAGGCCAGCACGAGATTGGTCAGCCCGTCGATCCCGACGCGCGACCACGGGAGTACGTGATCGACGTGGCGTCCCGCGCGCAGCCGCGCATTGCAGTAGAAGCAGTCGTTGCCGAAGTGGTCGGCGAGCACTTCGGCCGGTCGGGCGAGGGAGACGCGTTCGGTGCCGAAGAGGTGTGCGGCGATGTCGGGCTCGTCACCGAGGACCTCACGGTTCATGCGTCGCACGTCGTCGACCCAGGCGAGCTGGAACGCCGGCTTGACCAGCGGGGCGAGGCGGGCGAGGGTGTGGCAGACACCGGGGAACAGTTCGATCTGGTTGCCGTGGGCGTCGATGACGCGCGTCGAATCGGTGCCCAACCAGGAGTCGTCGTAGAGGAAGCACTCATAGGTTCCGGTGCCGACGCGCTGCAGGAGCTTCAGCGGATAGCGCACCAGGTTTTTCTTGATCGCGGACTGCGCTGCCTGGTACTCCTGTGGCACAGCCATTTTGGCGCTCTCGATCGGGATCTGACGCAGTCGCGCCGTGGTACTCGCAGCACGCAGTGCAGTGAGCTGACTGAACACGACCCCACGTCCGTCGTTGGACTGGCGGAGGATTACGTGCGACTTCTCGTCCAGCGGCCGAAGCTGCGTCCAGTAGAGCGCCATCACCCGCTCGGTGAGGTCGTCGAGATCGATTGACACCGCGGCGCCCGGATCGTCGGGTACCGACTCGACCGCGAGATCCAACAACGCGACCATCACCGCGAGCTTGTAGGTCGCCGTGCGGTGCCCGCCCTCCAGGACCGCGACCAGCTGCTGGCCGAGGGTGAGGGGATCGGTGGGCATGGGTGGAGTGTAGTGCGGGTGGTGGCGCTGCAGGCCGATCTCCCGGGCGAGACGAAGCTGGGCGGCTCAGTGCTCAGCAGGGATTCGGCTCGCCGATCTTGACCGCCGACAATACGGCCTGGCCCTCGGTGACCGGACTTCCCGCGGGAGGGGTCTGCGACACGACGATCCAGTTGCTGTCAACGATTTGGCTTCGGCCTTCGCCGGTTGCATCCTCGCTGCGGGAGAAGAACACTCCGGCTCGCTGGATGGCGTTCTGCGCGGCCTGCAGGTTCATACAAACGACGTTCGGCATGGTTGCCGGTTCGGCCGCTGCGGTCGTGGTTGCCGCCGGCGGAACCGCGTTCTGCGTCGTGGCGACCGTGGTCGAAGGCAGGACCTCGGTGGTCGTGGTGACCGTATTCGGCGCGACAGCGGGTGTGGTCGTCGAGGTGGCGTCCGAGGACGAGGTGCTGCTACACGCGGACGCTGTCAGTATGACGGCGAAGGTCACCGATAGAGCTGCCACACAACGAGATACCGTCTTCATCGTTACCGATCCTCCTGAAGTTTCCACGCCCACGGTGGGGTGCATCGCCAGAACGGTACGCACTAATCACGTCCGAAGAGTCCGATTTCGCGGGAGGTTCCTCCGGGTGGTGGACATGCGGGGAGATGATCGGCGGGTTGGGTTGTCAGTTCTGTGTCCCCATCGTCGAGTCTGGGTGCAGTGCTGAGAGATAGCGCTCCGGATCGGCGTCGTACCGCTTGTTCTCTTCCTCGCAACGCGCCAGCATCGCGGCCTTTTCGGCCTCGAGATGTTCACGTCGCGCGGCGTTCCGTCGGGCCAACTTGATCACGACGAACACAAGGGCACCGGCTGCGATCAGTCCGACGACGAGGTACCAGAAATGGATCACGAACCAGATGACTGCGCCGATCACCAACACCGCGCCGACGAGCAGCGGATTTGTGTCAGAACTCTTGGAGGACATGATTTTCCTAGATCTTTGGACCGAGCACAATCGGCGTCGGCGGCGTGAAGGTGGGGTTGTCGGGCAGTGGTTGCTCGCACAGGGAGTCACCGACGTGTTTCACCGTTCGTGCGGATGCGAAGGGCGACTCGCCTTGGCGTGCCAACGAATCGTCGTACCAAGCAAACCACGGGTATCCGTAAGCGCGGTACTCGTCGATGGTCAGGGGAGGGTGATGCGGTGGCTCGTCTGTGAGCGTCTGCCACGCAGTTGAGTTCACGATCTTCACCGTTGCACTCGACAGGGTGGTGTCGCACCAGTTGTCGTGTGACTCGAGGGGAGTGGCGACCGACTGTTTGATAGTTCCGCCGGCGCCGAAGCCCATGCCGTCACCGTCCGCGGGTGGGCACGCGCAAAAGTCCAGTGTGGGAGGCGGTATGACTTCGCGTTGGGTCCAGACCTCGGCCTTGATCGGAACGACGGAGAACTCGATGGTTCCGGTGTCTTTGCCGGAGAGTTGTTCGGCGACGGTGTAGCCCGTGCCCAGAGGCATCGCGACGAACTGTCGCACGGTGGTGTCGTCGACACGGAATCCGTCGAGCCACGGCTGGGTATCGGATTCCAGATAGTCCTCCGACCCGAAGTCGGGAACGGGGGAGTACGGGTCACCAGTGATCGCATTGACCCCACCGACGCCCACCTTGATCAGGAACGGGTACTGCGTGGGTGAGGAGAAGCCGATCCAGGAGGCCTCGGCCTGCCACATCGGCATGATGAAATCGTCGCGCTCGCCTACCTGTCGCAGGTCGAACTCGCCGAGACCAGGCGGCAGGCCGTAAGTGGTCGCGTCATCGGGCACACGCAGCGTTCGGTGGAAGGTGATGTGCAGGAGCGCGGCCTGGTCGATCTCCGGGAACGAAAAGACCAGGGAGCCATCAACAATGGTTGTAGCCATGAGACCTCCTAGGTGTTCTGAACACAAGGTAGGCGAGGCCTACGACAGAATCGGGTTCACCGGGAGCACTGGGCTCTGGAGTCGTTGTTCGTGTCACCGAAGCCGCTCTGCCACATCGGCTATCGCGGCCTCGAACCGTTCTCGTCCGCCCGCAGTGTTGAGTCCCCGCATCGAGCAGTGGGGGATGTTGCCCGCGGGAACGTACAGTCTGCCGCGCGTGATGGCGGCCCGCTTCCAACCGTCGCGGGCTGCGGCCCCGAGGAGGAGCACGATCTCGAGATCGGGGAGGAGGTCGACCACTTCCCGGGTCCAGCGCGCGCCTCGGGCGCGTTCGTCTGGCGTCGAACCGCCGTTCTTCACCCCCGAGACCGGGAACGGCACGACGTTCCAGTGCACGACGTTCGACCATGCAACGCCGTGCCGCGCGTACGCCTCTCGGCAGTTACGGGCGGTTCGATCGTTGTTGTCCAGGCTCAGCAGCCCCGAACCCGAGCCGGACTCGGCCTTGGTCGATGGGTTGTCCAACAGCACGAGCATGCGGGCGTGGATACCGCCGGTGTCCGGGTCGACGTAGGGCACCTCACCGCGCTGGAAGCCCTCCGCGTTGGCGATACGGTCGGCGAGTTCGTTGAGTAATCGAACATGCGGCGCACGAATCCGGTCCATCTTGTCTGCGACAACCCGTGGGTCGGCGTTGCGGCCGTTGACATTTCCCATTGAGTCTCAGCTTCTCGAATCAACCGGCGAGTGCGGGAAAGACGGTGACCGAGCCGTCCTGCTCCTGGGCGATCTCGATGGTCACGTCCGGGCGATGCGCGGGGAGTGTGGCCAAGTCTCCGAGCTGGCGGAGGTTCTCACCCGTGTTGAGTAGCTTGTCGACGTCTCCCGAGGAGAAGACGAAGTCGCGGATGCCGTGGGACCGATCAAGACGGAGTGACGACAAGTGCAGGAGCACTTTCCGCATGCGCCCATCGATCGCGTCGATCTCGCGTTGCTCCACCTCAAGGGTCTGCAGGAAGCGTTCGAACGGGTTGCTCTGGGAGAGCTGGGCGTGCTCGACGGCCTGCAGGACGAGGGTGCGTCGCTTCATCGCAATGGCGGCTTGGGCAAGTTCGAGATGCGCATAGAACTCACTGTTGCGCTGATCGATGCCGGGAATGGCCTTCGTCAGCTCGTTCACTTCGACCTTTCCGTCGCCGAGCCCGTCGAGCGACTTCTCCAGCTTCGACAGCCGCGATTCGGCCTTGACCATGGCCGTGTCGATGATGTTGACCGCGGGTTCGAGGCCGAGCGTGACGCCGAGCTTGCCCTCGTCGAGCAGGATGGCGGTGGCCTTGGTGATGGCGCTGCGGCATCCCTCCAGACGATGCTGTTCGTCTTCGAGATTGTGTGCGTCGAGTTTCTCGAGGAGCTCGGTCATCCGCTCCATCGCCTGACGGCGTTGCTGATCGGCGTACGCGCTGACGCCGACCGCAACAGCCATCAGCACCAGCGGCGCGGCCACCGTCAGCGCGCCGGCCCCCGCAGCCGCGACACCGGCGGTGGCAGCGGACCCACCTGCAGCGCCGGCGGTCGCGGCCTTGCCCGCAGCGACGGGAACGAACGTGGCCTGACCGACGATCTTCGATCCTCCGACGAGGGCGCCATGGATACCGCCGGCCTTGGCAGCCATCGGTTTGACGATCCCGCTGCCCATCTGCGCGGCGACCTTGGCCGGCACGACCATGCGGTACAGGGTCTCGCCACCATCGTGGGCGACCTTCGGTGTTTGCTTGACCAGTTGCGCCAAGTGCTGCGCGAGCGGGCTGGCACTGGCCAGGTGAATGCCACTCGAGCGCTCGACCTTCTTGGGCAGCGCGTACGCCTCCAACGTCGCGATCGGCGCCTCGCTGAACGCGGCCAGCGCGTTGCGGAGGCTGTCCAGCCGCTCGGGTGTCATCGACGCCTTGTCGTCGACGATGGACGGGATCTGGACCTCGCGGGTGGCGAGAGTCCACACCGGAACCGGCTCGAGTGCGTGTTCAGTCATGAGGCTCTCCGTACTGCTGTGGGGGTGGACCGAATGTAACCGACACATCCGACAAGACGGACGGATCGTCTGATCGGAGGACATGCCTCAATGCCGTTTGACGGAGCGATGGAAGCTCGTCGACTACCGACGAGCAGCCAGCCAAATCGCGTGATCGATCTCCCACGGCGTGACCTTGCGGTCAAGCTGCTCCGAGCAGACGGGAGCCGCGGCCAGGATGTAGTCCTTCGCGAGTTGAGGATCGACCTCGACGCCGAGATCGCTGAACCACCGGCGCACCATGCGGTCGGGTTCGGCGGCGACTCTTAGGTTCCCTCTCATTCCGCATTGCAGACTGCTACTCCTGCTGTCGGTGAGCTTATTGAGAAAACTGCCCAGTCCTGCCGGCTGGAACTGTTCACCGGTGTGGCACCGCCATAAGGCCGGGCTTTCCCTCGGTTCAGGTGTCTCTGAGCACACCGGATCGACCGCATAGCCATAGACGCTACATGTTCACAATGACGAGATCGCCGCGGGCTGTTATTGAGAAGCCCACTTAGATCTGTTTAGGAACTGACCAGCTGCTAACAAGTGAAATTCCGGCAGGGATTGCGACGGTCAGGAAGTAGGTGGCAAAAATGCCCCATCCGCTTGATGCAAAGTCATTTCCATAAATCATTGCCCCGCCGAAACCGCTGGCGACTAATGCATAACCGACTACTGTCAGCGAAGTCCACGGAAGTAAGTTGGTCTCGATACTTATGCTGGCATTTGACTGTATCGCTTGCTGAATTGTCTTAGTCCGGCGGAAAATTGCAAGCCAAGAGAGTATGACTGTAGCAACCGATACCATGAACGCTCCCCAGACGAGCCAGGCCCAACCGGACACGACGAAGCGGAAGTACTGCTGAAATGCTGCAGCCAGAAGTATGGTGGTAGCGGCGACGACTGCAGCCGACATCGCAGCAGCGATCCACAGTATGAAGATCTTTTCCTTCCGTGTTTCGTCTGGACTCGACAACGTCTGCGTTGGGTCATCCTCTAGTGTGACGAGGTGTTGAACTAGCATCACCGCTATACCAGTCATTAGCGCGACGCCTCCGATCGCGAGGACACCAGAGGCAGCCATGCCTTGTGCCCAGGCGCGAGCGCATATACCGGCAGTAGTCACGTTGAGCCCGGTGAGATAGCTAAACAGGTAGCTGTCCAGTGCGAGAGCGACCATTGCGGCGGCGAAGATGCCCAGGGTACGAACCTCGCGAAGCTTACCTGACGAGATCAGGACGGTGATGGTAGCCACGAGAAGGCCAGCCAGAACTCCTGCCAGTTGCGAGTTCGAAGACGCCGAGTCGACAATGCTCCATTGCACTTTTGGCGTTGTACAACCTTCATGAATATCCATAATGATCCCGGTTCTATGTGGTCTGTTGTAAGTCGGTCAGGCGTTGCTCGAGCAAGCTCGGAGGGCCTTGGACTCAATTTGGTGAAATACTCAGGCGACCCCGCCTAAACTAGCCTGCCGTTCAGGAAATCGATAACCCCTGGATGGTCGACTGCCCTCCGAACCTCGTCGTCTGTGTGCCGCTCCCACTGGTCTTTAGATAGCTCGTAGATCACAGTGTGCTGGGTGTCGATGCCGATCAACATTCGCCGGGTCAAGAAGAGCCGGCCATGTTCGCGCGCTTCCTTGCGTGTGGGAGTTCGCGTCGTCGCACACGCCGGGCACAGCGACAAGCCGCTGTCGGTCTGGACCGAACAACGCTTGCATATTTGGGTCATGCAACAAGTGCAGGGCAACAAGCGGTCCACGCATACCTCACACACAAGCCCATTGCAGTAACCGCAGAGCGCGTAATTGGCGACGAAATGACCTTCCCGGTCCAGTACGCCGTGGTCGATTGCCTGACCCGTGGTGCCGTCAAATCGCCGGGCGTCAGTCTGGCCGGGCACGAGTTCGCGCTCATACACCCATTGTTGATTCCCGTTGACTGTCACAATCTCGGTGAGATGAGTTCCGATACCAAGCGTCGTCGTGGGACTTACGGGACCCAACGTCCGTTCGAGTGCTCCGGCGAGACTGGGCGAGAGTGGCTGGGCATGAGGCGTTCGGACATTAGCCTTCGGCGCCCATGCTGCTCGAGCTGCCGCTGTGGTATCGGGGCTCGTGTGGGGACCCGTTGTTAGTGCACCTACCGGGATCACATTCAGCGACGGTGTTGACGCGGCATTCGTGACAGTGGACAGTCGGAGCCTCGCCGGATGAGTGAACACCGAGACTCCGTCTGCATCGCGCAGTCCCATCAAACGTGACAGCACTGACGCTGCGGCTGCATTCGGCGACGGACGGATCTCGTACCAATCGAGATGCTCCGCACGCCGCACTCCTAGAACACGTAGCGACGCGAGCTCGAGGATCGCAGCTTGTGCATATTGACCGGATGCCATTGCACACGCACGAGGCTGGGGTTGCCAGGCCGAGGTGACCCAAGGAGGGAGACTCAGATCGTCCCCGCGCCAGGCTGCCACCTGACGGTCTGCCTTGGACCCCTCCCAGGTCAGTTCCATGATTCCCGCGGGTGTTATCGCCACATCGTGGCCCCGTCGCTCCCACCTGACGAGCATTCGGGTAGGGGTGACCTCTTCCGCCGTTGTCATACACCGCTTAGCGGCCGGGGGAATGCGGAGGAGGGTCTGGGGTAATATTGTAGGTGCTGGAAATTCACCGAGAACCAATGACGTGAGATCGGAGTTGGTGTTCGCGAAGGCCTTTGCGCTTCGCTCGGCAATCTCGAGCTCAGGGCTCGACCATGTGACGTAGAAACTCCGCTCTGTCTCGACCAATAGATGCGGGTCTGGCATTGCGGGATCGTGGTCGAGCGATTCGATCACCGGCATGATCTGAGTCTGGTACTTGGCGCTCGCCGCGAGCCGTAACTGATAATGTTCGTCTATTGAGTCCATGCCGTAGGCCGACCAGTGCGCGATGAATCCTCCTCGAATGATGGCGAGTTCAATAGCACCGCTGCGAGACAGCACTGCGACGCTCGCATCCGAATCGGTCCCGAGGAGTACGGGAGCACCAATGGCGCCCAGCATTTTGGGTAGGTTCCGTTTCTCGTCGTCAGTCGCGGGTTCCAGGCCAGAACAGGTGTGGCACAGTTCGTTGATTCTGCATGCGCCACATGCAGTGCGGCAACACAATTCGCAACTGGACACCTCGGGATCACGCCCGCAATCCGAACAGAGATGGTCATTGCACAATAGGCATACGTCTTGCGAGACGGTGTGGTCAGATATCAAGCATCGCCGGCACACCGAGGCAGAACAGCCAGGGCACGGCATCGTCGCGCGTCCGTCGACCGGATCGCAAGCTCTACACGCCCACGAGTTGCAGGCCCCGCATCGTTCTGCGGTAGCGGCGGCGTAGAGGTGACCGTCACGGCAGATGCCGAAATCGGATTCGCGGACGCCGGTGTCGTCAAGTCGGGGAAGGATTGGTCGACCGTCGAAACTACGGTAGGTGTGCTTCGCCGTATTGTGGCCTCGCCATGTTTCGGTGACCTCGAAACCACCGCGAAGTATGTCCGAAAATGGCCGGGACGACCGGCTAAGGAGCGCGCGGGCCAGTTCGTCTGGGAGTGGCAGTAGGCGCTGTGCGCCAGTTTGATCCGGGAGAATACCGAATGTCCGCAATGTAGTCGTACTGACTGAGTCTGCGTAGGGGACCGAGTCGGTCCCGATGCGTTCGACGACCGGTCGGATGTCGCGCGTGATCAGTGTGCATTCGGAGGGCTCCGGAAATGGGCCTTCGATCGCTTGCGGCTCGTCGATCCGCGTTCCGAGTCGGCCGCCGGGCTTGCCCAGTGAATCGAGATAGCCGAAGGAACCAAGTTGGTAGGGCAGGGGTGGTTCATCTGGACACGCAACCCATTCCTGCTCGCTGCCCAAGCTATTCGGCTTCCGGATGGTTACCAGTACTGCCTCGTTTCGTGCCCGGATGAAGACGCTGACCGGTCCGACGGTGGCCGCGGCGAGTGTGGCGGTGTCGTCGGATTGACCGTTCCATCGCAGGGGGCAGTCTTCCACGGCATCCGTTGTCAACGACCCGTCATCACCGACCGATGTCACTTCTTTCACGACGCGGTCGGTCTCCAGGTAAAAGTTGGTGAATCGCGAGCGATGGGTTACCAGGATCGACGGTGGAGTCGGCGGTGTCACCTCGCGGCGAAGCCGTTGGAGCATGGATTCCAACCGAAATTCTTGTTCCGACTTGACGGATGTGTGCAAATACCGGGGTAGATCGTCCATACATCTGCCATCGACGGCGGAGCCAACTGTGTCAGCCAACGATAGTTCGACATCGACGGCGGTTGCTGAGCCAATGGTCACTCGTATGTCATCCTGGTGGGTGGACTCATCCGTCAGATCGCGGAAGACCAGTCCGCAGTCGAGCGGGAGGTTGTTTGTCTCTGCGTATGAACGAATTCGTGCGCGGTCGGCGACGTCCTCCTTCGGGACCAGTGTTTCTTCCGCCCCGCCGGGGTGA
The DNA here is from genome assembly GCF_000241325.1 of Gordonia polyisoprenivorans NBRC 16320 = JCM 10675. Lineage (GTDB taxonomy): Bacteria > Actinomycetota > Actinomycetes > Mycobacteriales > Mycobacteriaceae > Gordonia > Gordonia polyisoprenivorans. The sequence goes on from NZ_BAEI01000079.1 coordinate 19,820, forward strand.
CGCAGATACGCAACGCGCTCACCGACCAACAGCGTGGCCCCACTGCTCAGGGTCCAGGCAATCGCGTGATCGTCGTCGAGTTCGGGTGACCGCACGGGCGTAATGCATTGACTGCACAGCCCATTCAGCTTCGCCCGGCAGGCGCGGCACACCGGCGTGGCGCAGATCGGACAGTCTGCGAACACCGCGTCACCACCGCATTCGTCGCACAGGTACTCATCACAGGACCTGCAATGGGTAACCTCTGATTCGTCGATCCAGTGGGCATTGGAACAAAGCGCCAATACCTCGATCGGGTCGCCAGAAACGTCGCTTTCTACGATGGGTGCGGGTAGACCCGATGTGTAAGTCAACCCTCGTTCCACGCCGTGGGGGCCCGCCCAAACCTCCTCGACGAGCCAGTCGTCTTCTTCGAGGATCAGTGCCAGCATTTTCGCCCGGGCACGAATGTCGGGTTGGCGGCTCAACCGGCGTTCTTCAGACCGAAGCGCTCGTCGGAGGCGCCGTGCGTCATCGCCCGATGCTTCGTCAATCTGCGCCGTGTAACCTCCTCTGATCCGATCGAGCTCGCGGTTCTGGTCCTCTTCGACCTGCTTGGCCCGATCGCTGCGGAGGGTTTCAAGCTGGCTCGTCGCTGCCTTCTCTAGACCCGCAATGACTTTCGACGGCATGCCGAACGCCGACGGGAGCATCTCGCCTTCGAGCAATGGACGCCGCGGCAACCGATGACGGTTGTGGCTGTTGATGTCGGAAGTGATCAGGTGTTCGGAGGTCTCCGCCTCACCGATCGTCGCGCGGAACGTCGCCTGGCCGCTCCACGAACCCGACGGCATCAGACGCCGACGAACCAACGTCAACGATGGCGCGTGTTTGTACGGGCTGGGACCGATGTCCTCGGGAATGACCGGCACGGTCGCGTGTATGTCGCCACGCACCCGTAGGAGCCCGAGAAGCTCATCGAACACGGGTGAGCCCACTGCACAGAGCTCTGCATCCGGGTGTTGTCTGAGACCGATGCGATCGAAGGCGAGATGCATGACCGTCCGGCCACCGAGCTCGTCCTCGAACTCCGGGTCCAATTCGGCAGTGAGGAAGGCGCCCTCACCCTCCCCGGTGTCGTGGAGCAACCTCGCGTCCAGCGCAGCGAGAACTCGGCGCGCCCACGCCTGCACTCGCCGTTGGCGATTCCTGGCACTCTCGCTGACCTCGGGCATCAGATCTCGACTGCCGGCCTTCGTCAGATCTTTGCGATGGTCGAACGCCGATGCCATCCAGTTGCTGAGCCCGCTGTCGGTCGCGATCAGCGTGGACGCGCGGTCGCGCGCCAGGGAGAGCTCTGTGCCCAACTGGGACAGCAAACCTTGCATCTTCGAGTCGTCGCTGGCGAAAAGCGCTTCCATGACGCGTGTTTCGAACGACGCAGATTTCGAGTCGTCGAGCTCGCCCAGGATGGTGGTGACCTGACCGAACAGTAACTCGAACATCCTGAGCTTCGAGGCGAGCAGCTGATAGACGCTCTCGTCGATGGTTCCGCGGGTATAGAGGTTGGCGACGAAGACTTCGTCCTTCGGCTGGGTGAGGCGGTCGACACGTCCTATGCGTTGTTCGATTCGCATCGGGTTCCACGGGAGGTCATAGTTGAGCACACAGTTGCAGAACTGGAGGTTCTGGCCTTCGGCGCCGGCGTCGGTCGAGATCATGATCGGTGCCTCGCCAGATCTGAAGGCGGCGATGGTTTTTGCCCGCTCGGTCGGTGACATGGAACCGTGGAACGCACGTGCACGTAGCCCTTCGGCGTCCATTCGGCGTAGTAGTCCGGTGACGGTATCGGTGTGCTGTGTGAAGATGAGGACGCGTCCGTGTTCTCGCACCCACCCCCGTGTGATCTCGAGGGCCTTGTCCTCGCGCGCGGAACCCCGAATGTCCATGGCCAGGTGTCCGACTTCGCTCAGGACAGAACGAACCCGCGGATTCGGATGTCGCTCGGCCATGCGCAAGGCGGTGGTCCCCATCGAGAACGGGCTGGCGGTCAGTCGAAGCGCCAGGCTGCGTCGGCGCATGGCGTCACCGCTGTCGACCATGATGTTTCGGAGCAGATCGGTGCTCAGCGTGTACAGTTCGCGTTCCCGCGGCCCGAGATCGACTGGTACGTCGACGGCACGTCGTTGCACCCGGTCGACTCCGGCCTGCGCGCGGGTGGTCCGGATCATGGCACTGCTGATCAGGCGACGTAGCGCTGCCGGGTCACTGGGCGTGCGCGGGTCGTAGGACTCCATGTACTGTCGTCTGAACTCGCGCGCTGACGTAAATGTGCCCGGTCGCAACAACTCGACGAGACGATATAGCTCGAGAAAGTCGTTCTGCACCGGTGTTGCCGTCAAGAAGAACGCGTAGCGGCAGGCCGTGGTCAGGGCGGTGATCAGTTCGCGCGTCTTGACAGCTCCGGCGCCGGCCGCCCGGTGTGCCTCATCGATGATGATGATGTCCCATGGCTTCTTGGTCAGCGTCTGAATCGAGTTGCGACCAAGCTGCAGCGTGAGGATCAGCTTGTCCTGGCGGCCGACTTCCGAACCGGTATACGCGACATCGAAGGTGAGATCGAACTTGCTGTTCATCTCCTCGCGCCACTGGTCGCGCAGGGGAGCGGGGCAGATGATGAGAACCCGCTTCGCCAAGCCGCGCAGAGTCAACTCCTTGACTGCCAGGCCGGCCTCGATGGTCTTACCGAGGCCGACCTCGTCGGCGAGGATGGCGCGTCCACGAAGCCGCGACAGCGCCTGGCGGGCAACAGCTTCCTGGTGCGGCATCCGATCGACATTGGCCACGTCGACGGCGAGGAGCTCATCGAAATCGTCCATGGTGGCCAGCTCTTCACCCTGCAAGCGAAGCTCAACAATGTCGAGGGGATCGAATCCGGAAGACTTCAGTTGGTCATCGAGAAGCTTGCGGGCTTCGATGAGAAAACCGATGCTTTTCCTGGGAACTGTGTTCCAGTCGTACTCGGAGTCGGCATGGAATTGCCGGTCAACGGTGAGCCGCCGCGCTGTCTTCGAGGTGTTGATCCCCGTCGACTTCTTGGTGGCGGTGGTGGTGATGGGTGGCCGGGCGACGGCCAGCTCTGAGGCGGTCCCCGGAGGCAGAAGCGACAATCGGTAGACCTCGCCGACCAACCGGAGTCGAAGCAGACCGTGCTCTTGGCCGTAATCCTCCAGGGACTCCTTGAGTCTGTCACCCTGAAGCTGTCGATTACGCCCACTCCATTGCACGTGGAACTGTTCACCTTCGAGTTCGAACAGGACCGTGGAGCTGTGCTGAGGCAGGACGAGCGCAGCGCTTTCGCGCTCGGTGAGGGCCAGCTCGCCGGCTTCGAGCAGCTGTCGCGTGATGCGTTTCTCAATCATCGTTCTTCATCGCTATTCCGAGTGTCTGGGCTCCGACGGGGGCAAGGACCAGGGATTGGTACGGGTTTCGCGAGTTCTCTCGCTGCACGGTCTTACGTTCGATGAGCCCTTTTCGCAGCAGCTTGTCGACCGAATCGTCCCAACGTTTCTGCCCGTTGCGGACGTGGCGAAGCGTGCCGAACTGAGGGCAGGCCAGGACGCCGGAGCCGAGGGGGCGTCCTTCGCCAAGAGAGTCCTTACCGAGGACCGCTGCGCGCAGACTGCTCTCGCCGTAGAAGCCCTTCCGGTAGGCCGATGACCACGCCACCGCCTGCAACACGGTTAGCTCGGCATTGACGAGGAGCTCCGGGTCTGCGACGAGGTGATCGGGTAACAATGCCCACGGCCGCTGGTCGCGACTGCAGTGGTCGCACGGGACGATGCCCCGGGTCGTGCAGTCACCCACTGTATCCCCGAAATGCCGCGCGACAATGACACGGCGACAACAGGATTCTTCGGTGGCGTAGTCGATGATGGCCTGTAATCGACGTTGCTGCCAGCGCTTCCATCGGGCGGATTCGCGCTCCAGTGACTGCTGCGAGGCGCGCGCGGACAGCAGTCGCACTCGACGAAGTCTTCGGGAACTCGAGAACGTGATCAACCGATCGAGCGACCAGGCGATCAGTTGTTCTTCCAGCTCGTCGGGGTCGTATCCGTGCTCGTCCTGGAGCTGTTGGAAATCGAGGAGTACGCGAACGTTGGGGCGTGCACGGTTCTTGCGGTAGAAGAGCTCGCGAAACAGGCGCCGTTCGGTTTCGTCATCGGGCTCGCGGAATCCAACATCGACGGTCCCTCTGGCGGAGCAGTCGAGGCCCACTGCGAGGGCGCCGATGCGCTCGAGTTGGGCAAGGTGGACGTTGATGTCATCGTCCTCGATCCCCAGCCGGTCGGCGATCTCATCAACGTCGAACACCCTGGTGCCACCTCGTTCTGGGCAGTCCCACAGTGCGGACAGCAGACGTTGGGTGATTGCGGCATCGGACTTTGCCGCGTGAGCGTTGATGAGCCGCCGCCGCCGAGCCAGATCGGCCTTGGTGTACAGCAGTAGGCATTCGCCGGTGATACTTGCCGACCGGGCCGCGCGGCCGGCTTCCTGGGCGTACCCGTCGAGGGAATCGGGCAGGTCGTAGTGGGCGACCCAGCTGATGTTCGGTTTGTTGATGCCCATGCCGAATGCTTTGGTTGCCACGATGATTCGGGTGGTGTCCGAATCGAAGTCTTCCTGGGCGGCATCTCGCTGCTCGGGGATCATCCCGGCGTGGTACGGCCGTGCGGCGTGGCCCGCTCGGCGGAGCATGGCCGCGATCTCCTCGGCCAATGACCGCTTCGACACGTACACGATGCCTGGGGTATCGCCCGACCAGGTGATGAACCGCAGAAGCTCTCGAGCCCGGTCCCGCTCGTCCGCGCATTCGATCACCCGGAACGTCAGATTCGGGCGGTCACTGGGCTCACGTATCGTCGTCGGATCGTGCATGTCCATGGCGTCCACGATGTCCGTCGCAACTTCAGGAGTAGCCGTCGCCGTCAGGCCGGCACGAGGTGGGCGGGTGTCGAAGGTGGCCACTGAAGTCGGGACCTGGCGGAACTCCGGGCGAAAGTCGTGTCCCCACACCGAGACGCAGTGTGCCTCGTCGACGATGACGCCGTTGAGCTGCTGACGCCCCAATGCGCGACGCAACACCGGGTCTCGGGCGAGTCTCTCGGGTGATACGTACAGAAGCCGGATGTGGCCGTTGGCGGTGTCACGCAGAATCTCGGTCTGCACCACCCTCGACGTGGTGCCGGTGATGCCCTGGACGGGTCGAATTCCGCGGCGCCCGCGAAGATCGTTGACCTGATCTCTGATCAGCGCCACCAGCGGTGACACGACGACGGTGGGTCGCCCTTGCGGCGCGAGCAATGCGGGCAGCTGGAAGCACACGGATTTGCCGAACCCGGTTGGGAGGACCGCAAGCACATCGCGGCCCTCGGCGATGGCGCGCATGACGTCGAGCTGCTTCGGATGGAGATTGATTATGCCAAAGAGCTTTTCGGCTGCTTCGATGAACTTGGCGGTGGGATCTTCGCCGTCGACGAGTCGCAGCCTCTCCAGTAGCTGGCTGACGTCGTCTCGGCCGAAGGTGATCGCGGTCGACAGATCCGGGGCGGTGCCGGTCACGAATTCGATGGCCGACGTCCACGCATCGTCGCGGTCTGTGGCTTCATGGACAGCGGGTTCTGGCAGTGAGCCGAGGAGCACGCGTTGAGCCTGGGTCGGCGAGTGCAGCCTTCGATCGCACACCAGGGCGGCGCCCTTGTCGGTTTCGGAACGAATGAGCCGGCCGAAACCCTGTGTGAATTGGATGGCCGTCATCGGCAGGACGTAGTCCAGGAACGGATCTCCGCCTCGCTCGGCAATCGCTCTCTGTCGTGCGGCCACCAGAGGATCACCGGGGTGGGGGTAGGGCGGTTTCTCGATGAACAGGTACGACAGCGTTTCGCCGGGTGCATCAAAGCCTTCCCAGTATGACTTCAGCCCGTAAAGTACCGTTCCCGGTTCGGTTTTGAACCGGTACGACATCTGAGTCCGGCCGTGTTCCCCCTGTACGAGAAGCTCGACACCGCGTTCGGCAAGTTCGGCGGCCTTCGTCCGGACGCCGTCGGCGATGGCTTCCATCCGCGAGCGGGCGGCGAAAAGGCTGAGTGTCTTACCGCCGGCCAGCGAGAGAAAACCAGCCTGGTCGGCAGCCATTTCCTCGCAGAACTCCCGTTCGTTGACGGGAATGGGAATTGGCAAGTGGTTGGTGAGAATGACTTTCGACTGTTGCTTGTAGTCGAAAGGGGAGGGCAGTGTCAGCCCGCGGAAAGAGCCGGCATCAGCGTCCGAACTGATGCTGATACCCAGTCTGGAAGCGATGTAGTCAAAACGGTGTTCCACGGTCAGCGTCGCCGAGCACAACACCGTCGAATGTGAGCGATCGACGACACCCTGCTGGAACTCGGGGAACACATGAATCGGCAGGCGTTCGAAACACCATGCTGCGGCGTCATCTTCATGGGCTGAGAGCCGATACACCCACAGGTGACTATCGGGGAGTGTCCCGACAGTATCGAGAAGGTCGATCGCATTGCTGATTCTCTCGGAGTATCCGCGGAGCCGTTGTCTTGCGGAGTTCAGACCTCTGACCTCGTCGAGCGAACTTCTCAGGGCATTGACTGTTTTGGCGAGCTGAATCAGCGCATACCGTACGGATGCGGTGGTTTGTCGTAGCAGGCGGAACTCAGGTCGACTGTTGACTACTCCTGACTGTAGGACAGCTGAATCGGACTTACCCCCATACTCATGCAGGTACGTGTCGATTGCTTGCGCGAGCGCGTCTGCGGCAGGGGGGATCTGCGACGCCGCGGCCGCGACGGCTTTGATGGCGTCGGTGGCAGCCGGCCGCCCGCCTGCTTTCGAACGGATGTCACGCAGGAGTCGTGACCGGCGAGACAACACGTTGACCACGATTTCGAGTTCGATGGCATCAACACGTTCGGTCCAAGCCGCTGTCAGGGAATCCTCGAGTGCATGCGCCTCGTCGAAGACGAGGTCTGCTCGATTCTGGTCAAGTACGTCGCCCGGCGCAAGCCCGCCCTGTCGGTCGACCTTCACCCAGCTGGCGATGAGTGCGTGATTGACCGACAACACGCCCGGCGCCTTGTCGAGGTCCCGGGTTTGCTGCAGCAACGGGCAGACTGCGGTCCATTTACACGCACCGCGGTCACACCCGGCGGCAGTCGTCCGAAGTCGAGCTCGCGTGCGGGCGTACCGGGTATCAAGTCGCCGGATCGTCTCATCAGTGACGTCGTCCCACGTGCCGGTGGGTGACTCAGCGATGGTTCGGATCGCGGCTGCCGCGGCCAGCCCAGAGAGGTCCTTGTCGAGCAGCGCATCTTCGAGCTCACGTGCGCAGACATAGTTGCTTACGCCCTGAATCTGCCGGAACGGTGCGGTGAGGAGGTCCTCCGCCTGGAGCCGTTGCGCTTCGTCGCGTAACTGCAGCTGTAAGGCCTTCGTTGCCGTTGCGATCACCACAGGTTGGCGTAGGCGGGACCCTCGTCCAAGCGCCGGGATCAGATACGCCAGCGACTTGCCTGTGCCGGTGGGCGCTTCCACCGCGAGTCGCCCACCCGAATCGAGCACCTGCGAGACCGCGTGAGCCATCTCCTGTTGTGCGGGGCGGGACTTGAGGTTGCGCTTCTGGCGCAGGACCGGGAAGTTGTCGCGCGTGGCCGACCATGCGTCCGTGGTTTCGGGAGCGGACGGGACAAGCAGAGGATCGGGTCGCCGAGTCAACGATGCGATATCCGGTTCAGACGGCAACGATGGCAAGAGTAGTGCGAGCGGGTTGGCGTGAGTCTCCAGTACGCCGATTACCAGCGGCCAGCTGGGATTGTCCAGGGTGACTTGGGCGAGCAGCTCTCTTGCCACAGCGGCGGTGGCACGGGCGTCCGACAGGGCGCCATGCGGTTCGCTGACACAGATCCCGTGGCGTCGGGTCAGGTCTGCGAGTTGGCGGTTGGGCATCGCCACGTCGACGATCAGCGACAGATGCAACGTGTCTGCGCTCGGCGGGAACGGCGGAATATCGAGCCCGGCAGACTTGGCGACATCAGTGATGAAAGGCAAGTCGAAGGCAAGCAGATTGTGGCCGATGAGTAGGTCAACCTCTTGCAGCGCAGTGGCTAACCTGGCCAGTGCATCGGCGAAGGGTAGTGCGGTACGCGAGTCATCGATGGGGGTCGCCACGGCGAGGTCTTCCAGTATCGCGCCGTCGAAGCGGATCAGCGCAATCTCGGTGATGAAATCCTTGGTCCGGTTCAGTCCTGTCGTTTCGATAGCGAGCACAGCAACGCGGTCGCGCCGGACGCGAGCTGGGTTCGGTCTGAACCAATCGTCGTCGTTGGGGTCGTCGGTTTGCTCGTGGTCGCTCTCCACCTCAGTAATCGCGATGCCAATCAGACCGTCTTCCGTAACACGGAAACGGTGCGGGAATCGATCGGGTAACCGCTGGAGGCGATCCAATGAGTGTCCGAAGCCCTCGGCGTTCAGCTGCTCCTTGAGGTCGATGGCCGTAAGCCCCCCGCGCTCAGCGAGAATCCGATGCGCTGCCTCAACCGCGGGCGGCAATGGCAGTTCTGGAGTGGTCATACGCAGTCTGGCGTCTCTGTCCCTGGCAAATTCAGCTTCATCGCAGATGGCTTTGAACTAACTGCACCCTGCCCGTCACGGCCTGTCCTCTATTCCGCTCCGTTTGGTCGCCTCGAGACATCGACCCTTTTGTGAACCTTACCCACCGCCTCAGATAAGGGGGATGCGGGTGTGCGAATAATCCGATTCTCCAGGCCGTGAGCCTAACTAATCGCTCGCGATTGCTGCAGATGTGCCGGATCGTCGAAGCCGAGCAATGCCCGGCTAACCTCGAAGACCAGTCTTTCGCGCGTACTGCCAGATCGCGTGATCAAGCTGAGTTGCGCTGATTTCACGTTGCTGTGCAACGTGATTAACGATGCGCTGTGCTTCAGTACTACTTGTCTGCCGCCCAAGGGCCTTCGACACATACCGCACGATCCACGTGTCAGCCTTTACGTCCGGGAAACCGAGGAGCATGCCGAAGTACGACCAAGTCACAGGCCCGCATCCTTTGACCGACAAATAGGCGCGCTTGTGTTGTTGCGACAAATCGAATTGATTTGCGTGCACCAGTCCCACTCCAACCAGAGCCGCCGCGGCGTCGACGACGATCGCAGCCTTCAATCGGCCGCTTGCACGCGACGAGTTCATGGCGATACGCGCGAGTTCATCGGGTGATGTCTTACTCAGGATGCCCAGATCGTCGGCTCGGTTGTCACGATGGTTTCTCCATCGATTGACGACTGCGCGGACACCGTTTGTCTCGCTGCCGTAGCGAGCGCGTATCGAGAAGATCGAATCAAGAAGCGCTGCTTCGATCTCGTTCGGCCAGCCTGGGGGTTGCTCGGGCAACCTATCGCCGAGCGTAGCGACGACAAACCTGTCGAGAGTCCCCGCATCGGAGTGTTGACTAGGCGTGGTCATCTTTCCTCCATGGCACTGATTTCGGCTCTGAGAATCCGCTCTGCATCCGCACCCTTATCCCGAATGACGCAAGCACCATCTACTCAGGACAAGTGGCGACCGTGTACTGCCCGGTGGCAGTCTTGAGCCCGGACGACTCGCCATTGATTCGTGTTGCGCACCCGGCCAATTTGCCGTTTGTCTGGATGGACGCAGCGACGAGTTGGTAGGTCGATCGGCTGGTGAACGTGATGGAGCCGTAGTACCAGCCCTCTGTGCGGTCATAGGTCGAGAGCTTCGCGTTCTCGATTGTCTGCAGCTGACTGTCGGCATCGAAATACGTGATGCTCGCATTCACCTGCGAGTCCGAGTAGAAGGCGTATGTGATGGTGTCGCCGACCGTGGGGTCGTTGGTGTCGGCAGTTGCGGCGCCGGCGCCGGCGAAAGTCAGTGCCAGCGCGCCCAGGATTGTGATAAGTCGCTTCATGGTGCTTCCTAGTGTTCGTAATGGTTCGTCAGGTGCATTGCAAAGGTAGAAATCGAAGGCTCGGAACGGTTCCGATGTGGTCGGTTACAGGTCCCAGACCTGGTCTGGATCGTTCAGAGCTGCCCGAATCTGGCCGAGGTCTCCGAGGTCAGCCAACGGTGAGGTCTTCGCGATGTCAACGACTCCTCGAACGACCTCGCCGATGAGCTGTGAGTCGCCGTTCTCGATCGCCCCGTCTAGCCGCTGGAACAGCGCGTCGATGGTGTTACGCCGTTCGGCGAACGAGTTCTCGAAGTACTGCAGGAGAACGGTTTCCGCAGCTTTGATGCGAGACATTTCAACGGACTCGTACGCATGGATCTTGGCCTGTTTGGTCTTCTCCGTGGCATGAACCTTGATGCAGTCTTGCGCGGCATCGACAAGTTGGGTGAGTGCGGCGAAGCCGTCGAGCTGCCTTGGTATCGAGATCTTCCGAGGTGGGGACTCTACGGTCCCGGTGAGCGGTTCCGTCTTCTTGTCAGTCATGAGTGAGCTCTCCGTCATCGACGCGGTCCGATGAGGGTTCGGCCGACTCCGTCGCAGACTCGTCCGGAGAGCCGCTGGCTCGCTGTGTCTTACGGAGCGAGGAGTTGTCAGCAGTTCGGAACTTGACGGTCAGATCGTGACCAGCGTCGGTCAGCGAGCCCTCCTCGTCGATCACCGGTGTGGACGCGATGTCGATGACGCCCTTCACGAGAATCATCGCCCGCTGAAAGAGCGGAGCGTGCTGCAGTGGATCGAAGGGCTCGGCCTCGAGCTCATCCATTGCGGTAGTCGCTTTGGACTTCATCTCGTCGAGGATCTGGCTCAGCTCTTCGGTGCGGTCGTTGACAGCGCGCATCTTGGTGTCGGCGATGTTGAGGTTCTCGATCTCAATGCCGATCTCGGCCTTGAACGCGAGTGCCTGAGTGATCGCCTTCTTTCCTTGACCCTTGACGACGAATCCGGCTGCGAGGACCCCTGGGCCGATGGCGATGAAGTTCAGTGCGACTGCGCCCAGCGCCATGCCTCCGCCGCCGGCGGCGACTGCACCGCCACCGAGCCACGCAAGTGTCGCGCTCTCGGCGGCCGCACCCGACAAGCCGGCGATGGCTGCACCCGTACTTGCAGCGCCGAAGGCAGACACGGCTGAGGTCGTGGCGACGCTCGTACCAACCCCAACGCCAACAGAGCCGATGACGCCCCGGATCCATTCGGTCATTGACAGGTCCATCGACCCAGAGCTCGAGATCAGATGTACGTGAGCCTCAATCCCGTCCACCAGCAGTTTCTCGTTGTCGCGCACCTTCTTCTCGTTGCGGAGAAGGAAGTCGTGCATCCGGAGCGCGACATCACGGATGGCCGACTCCTGCTCCCGTCCGTACTCGACGATGCGGTCGTTCACCGATGCGACCAGTGCTTCACTGGCGGCGCGTCTCGCTTCGTACTGCTCACGGGCGGCTGCCAGCTCCGACTGAGCCTTCTTGATGTCGTAGGCACCTTTGCCACCGAGCAGCACACCGCTGCCGCCGGTGGCAGCGCCGACTGCGATCGCAACCAGGGGGATGAGCGGGAGAACCATGGGAGACCTCTTTCTCAGACGTGGCTGAGTCTCGCACAGGAGTCCGACAAATCGGAATGGTTCGCTCGGGGAATGGTGCGGGCGGACGACAGCGACCGGTGGTTGCGAGGAGTCAGCGTGGGCTCGTAGATCCCCCGGTGTCCCCCACATGAGGGAAAATCAGCGGTGCTAATAAGTTCCCGGCGACGGGCGATACATACTCGAACGCACCGCAGGTGCGGCAGTGACGGAGCCACGGCCGGGCCAGTGAGATCGGCTCCACGAGCACACGAGGAGCCCCGATGTCAGGCATTGCCTGGTTGGACACGTCACCCGCGGACGAACGCCGGATGCGTGAGATTGTTCGTCTGTTCAGCGACACTGCTACGCTCGACGACCTCGGTATCGGGCAGGTCCGAGACGGCCTGAGCGATCTGATGTTCCCCGGTACGTCGACCGTCCACGCCCGGCCCCGCTACTTCTTGATCATCCCGTGGATCTTTCAGCGAGCGTCGGCCAAGGCCAGCGGCACGTCGGTCCTCACCAGAGCCAACACCGAGGAACGCAAACTCATCGAGGTGATGCGAACGCCGCCGGCCGTCGACGGGATGATCGGCAAGATCGCAGGTAAGACCGTCCGCGCGCTTCCGTCTCGCCTCTACTGGGCAGCGCTGCAACGGTACGGAATCCTGGACGACTCGAAGACCTATCGGTGGAACATGCCCATCGCGCCACCACCGGGATTCCCTGGTCAACTCGACGGCGGCCTCGACCTCACCGCCGAAGAAGCCGAGTTCCTCCGCGAACGCATCATGCTCACCTGCAAGGGAAGCTACCTCGCCTATCTGCTCGCTGACGGACTCGACGCAGACACTGCCGAGGCCTACTTCCCGTGGAAGCATCCCGCACTGGACGCGGCGCCGTCTCGCCTCCGCGAGATCGTGGAGCACGCGCGGCTGTTCTCCCTCGCGATCAACGGGGCGACACTGCTCTACAACCTCCTCGTCGCAGAGAAGTTCGACGCAGTCAGCGCCGAGGACGGCGGCCATGCCGAGAGCTACCGGGAAGCTCTCAACGAGTGGGCCGACGAGGTCGAGCAGAATCGAAACGCCATCACGATGTGGGATCTCGGTGCGTTTTGGACGGTCGTGCACGAAGGCCGATCCGGGCGTCCGGTCGGTCCGGCTTCGAAGATCTTCGTCGACCAGTGGCTCGCCCATTTGCGCTCTACAGATGCCCACGAACTCATCACCTCGGTTGCGATCCGCGACATGATCGCGGAGCGAGAGCGCAAGAACAAGGGCGAGCACTCGCGCCTCAACAACGAACGGCAGATTCGTAATTGGGGAGGCGCATCCGGAGCCGGCCGTCTGACCTACCGCTGGTTCATCGTCCAGCGCATGCTCACCGACATCCAGGAAGGACTCGCCGGTGCTCGCTCCTGACGTCCGGACAACGCTACTCGGAGAACTCGTCCCACCGCCCGGCTACACGATCGACCACCTCGTCGCGACAACCTTCACCCTCGACCTGGACAGCGCCCTCCTGCCGTGTCTAGCGCTCGCCGGGAGTGCACGAGTGGACGCCGCTGACACCGTCGAGACGATCGCGTCGATCAAGTCCACGATCGGTGCGATCGACATCTTCCACCAGAACGGCCAGATCTCCATCCCGCAGCATCGGTCCAGGCTGTACTCGCTTCTAGAGCACGCTATCCACGGCGTCACGCCCCCGCACGGCTTGTTTCACCCCAAGCTCTGGCTCACCGTCTACTCCGGTGAGAACGGCGAGCAGGTATTGAAGCTGATTGTGCTGTCTCGCAATCTCACTCGAGATCGATCCTGGGACATCGTGCTGACTCTCGACGGCACGATCGTCAGCTCACCCAGCGCTCAGAATAAGCCCTTGGTCGATCTGCTGCGCTACCTGGCCGCCGCGCCGTCAACCGAGATGGAGGCGTTTCGCGTGGAGCGTCTGACGAAGTTGGCAGAGACGATCCGGTACGCAGAATGGACCAACCCCAGCGGCATCAACGACATAACCTTTCACGTCTTCGGTGTGCCCGGTCATCCGCAACCCAGACCTGATTTCTCGGGGTATCGGCACCTCGTCATGTCACCGTTCGTAAACGACAGCGGGATTCAGATCCTCGGCGCCGACAATCTGACAGTCATCTCCCGACAAGAAGCCTTCGACGGTCTCAGCGCCGAGATGGCCGACTGGATCGGGCAAGCGTACGTCCTCTCACCAACAGCGGGCCTACCCGCCGAGGACGACGACCATCCGACAGGCAGTGGGCTACTCACCGGCCTGCACGCCAAGCTCTACGCGGTCGAACGCGCCAAACTCGCGCATTTGTTTATCGGGTCCGCGAATGCGACCGGCCCGGCCTTCACGCAGAACGTCGAGATACTTGTCGAGATGACCGGCAGCGCAAACATGTACGGCGTCAAGGCCCTCATGGATGGTGACGGATTTGGACCGATCCTCGACAAGACCGAGATCCACCCGGAAACCGCTGTCGACGACGAATCCCAGCACGCCCTCGACTCCTACGTCCGCGCAGTTGCCGCGGTACCACTCTGTGCGCAGATGGACATTGACGACAAGGACCGCGTCCACCTCCACGTGACCAGCGAGACTCCACTACCGAGCCACGACTCCCAGGTGACGATGAGCATCTCGCTGCTGACCGATCCGTCGACTTCGACCACACTGATCCCGGCCGTCCCAGTCGCAGTCGACTACACCAACGTGGCGCTCACCGACGTCACTGCCTTCCTGGTGATTTCTGCGTACGACGTCGATGACCGATCCAGCTCCACAGTCGTCAAGGCGACCCTGATCGGCGATGTCCCCGCACGCCTGAACGGCATCGTCACCGCCGAGATCAACGACCCGGACGCATTCCGCAGGTTCCTGGCACTGCTGCTGGCGTTCGGTCTCCCCGACGATCCCAAACAGGGTTCCGAAGCTGGCGACGGCGGGGGATCGGGCGCGTGGAATCAGTTGGAGCAAGGGCTGTTCGAGCAGCTGATGCGCGCATCTGTCGCGCGCCCTGAGGTCCTCGACCAACTCGCCGGGGTGGTGACGACGATCGTCGACAACGGCGACCCGCACCACGTCCTGCCCACGGGATTCGCCGAGCTGTGGTCTGCCGTGGATGCCGCCACCGCCAACGTGAGGAGCGCAGTCCGTGTCTGACACCGAACGGTTCTCCGCCGACGCCGCGCTCGCCAAACTGACCCAATTTCAAAGGGCAACCGTCGATCACGTCATCGACGTCTTCTACAAGCAGCAGTCAGGTAAGCGATTCCTGGTCGCCGACGAGACGGGCCTCGGCAAGAGCGTCGTGGCGAGCGGCGTGATCGCCAAGGCCATCGAACATCTTCAGGACGATCCGACTGTCAACCGGATCGACATCGTCTACATCTGTTCGAACGCCGACATTGCGCGACAGAACATCAAGCGGCTCAACGTCACTGGCAACCAGATCACCATGTCGACGCGGCTCAGCATGCTTGCGACGGCGACACATCAGTTGAGTACTCCGACTCCTGGCGTCAGCAAGCCGGTCAACCTGGTGTCGCTAACGCCGAAGACGTCGTTCCCCGATGGCGGATGGCGTACTGGCAGGGTCGAGGAGCGCGCGTTACTGTTCTTGATCTTGCGGTCCGAGTTGTCCCTGACGGGCGCTCGTGCGACCGCTGCGTTGCGGATTCTTCAAGGGAGTGTGAAGCCGTGGCGGAAGTTTGAGGGAGTGGTTGCGCGATTCGAAGCCGAGTTGAAGAAGGCCGCTGCCGGTAACGGAACATCGTTTCTCGATCCCGTCATCGTCGGAGAGTTCTTGAAGCGGAGCAGACTTCGCGACGATGGCGAGTCCAGTCCGCTGGAGGCATTCGAAGCGCTTCTCAGCGATACCGTGAAGAGAAGCTCTGTCCCCGGCGGTTGGCGGGCCGCGGCGGCGGTGATCATCCGCCTGCGACGGGTCCTCGCTCGCGCCGGCGTTGAGGCTCTCGAGCCCGACCTTGTCATCCTCGACGAGTTCCAGCGGTTCACTGATCTCCTCAAGGCGGATCTGCCCGTCAGCGAACTGGCCCAGGAAATGTTCACCTACGACGCCGCACGTGTGCTGCTGCTCTCTGCGACGCCGTACAAGTCCTACGATCTCGAGGACGGCTCTGCCAACGCGGACGGCTCGACCCATCGCAGCCAGTTCATGGACACGCTCGATTTTCTCACCGCCGGCCTGAACGCTCACGACTCACACGAACGCTCCGACGGAATCAGCAAACTACTCAGTGAGTTCCGGGATGCGATTGTGACCGGCGACGATCCGACCGGACTGCGTGACCGGCTGCGTAACGAACTCCTCGGCGTTATGTGCCGGACCGAGCGTCCCACCGCGGTTGTCGACTCGATGGTCCTCGAGTCTCATGTCCCGGCCGAAGCGGTGACCACCGCGGACGTTCAGCAGTTCATGAAGCTCACCGATCTGGCAAAGCTTGTCGGCGCGCGGCTGCCGATGGACGTGTGGAAGTCGGTCCCGGCGCTTGCGAACTTCATGGGGAGCTCATACCAGTTGGGACGGTTCGCCGCGGACGAGATCGGCGATCCAAAGGTCCGGGACGCGGTCGCGCAACTGGATCGTCTCGATCCCGCAGCGGTCGCCCGGTTCGACGAGTTGCCGCCCCAGAATCCGCGGCTGGAGTCTTTGATCGCCGGGACCAGCGGTGCGGGATGGGAGCAGTTGTTGTGGGTACCTCCGTCGGTGCCCTACCTGAAGCCTGGTGGACCGTACGCCGACCCAGACCTGCAGGCGATGACCAAGAAGCTCGTGTTCTCGCAGTGGTCGGCGACGCCCACCGCTGTCGCCTCGTTGTTGAGCCATGACGTCAGTCGGCGCATCGCCCGATCGGAGACTGCGACACCGCACCGCATCACAACAACACGAGAGAACGTGTCGCAGCGGCTTCAGTTCCGGCGCAGCGGAACCGATCTCGCGGCCATGAATGCGTTCATGCTGTTCTTCCCCCTGCCCGGCCTCGCCGATGAGACCGATCCGCTCCGTTTGGCCAGCGCGGCTGGACGACCCTACGACCCCGAGTACGCCGAGGTCCGATTCGCCGGAGAACTCAGCGGGCAACTTCCCGAGGGCTACACAGAGTCCGCCGCAACTGATGTCGCGGCGCTGATGTGGCAGTGGCCGCTGATGATCTCAGATCCTCGGCTCGACGAAGCCTTGAGTGGATCCGTGGCTGGGCTGACCGCAGCCGACGCGATCGCCGCGCGCGTCGAAGAGGCAGAGAACTTAGGCGACCCCGAGACGACCACCGCGCTGGATGAATATGTGCAGCAGGCAATCGCAGTGCATCGCAGTACTGGGCGTCGTGACCTGTCGGTGATCCCTACCGGACTGGCCTTGCAGACGGCACGGTTGGCGCTGCACTCACCCGCGAACTGCGCGTGGCGTGCTTTCGGGCGACTCGACGGCGATACCTCGCAGGTCAGTATCGGAGGTCGATGGCGTGCCGCCGGCATTCTCGCCTCCGGACTGCGGACGCTGTTCAATCGGTGGGAATCCTCGCTGGTACTCGACGAGCTGTACCGCGACGATTCGCCATACTGGCAGAAAGTGATTCGCTACTGCGCCGACGGCAACCTACAAGCCGTCCTCGACGAGTACCTCTTCCACCTGGCTGCGGTGGAGGGGGAGTCGGCCTACACCGACGAGTCGCTTATCCAGTTCGCGGACAAGGCGGCACGTGCGCTCAAGCTGAACCCGGCGATATACAAGGCCAGTGACCCGCTCGGCGACGGCAACGACATCGACTTCCGCAGCCGCTTCGCCCTGCGATACGGCGAGACCACAAAAGAAGAGGGCTCGGTGCGCGCCGAAGACGTGCGCGAAGCTTTCAACTCGCCGTTCTGGCCGTTCGTCCTGGTGTCGACGAGCGTCGGCCAAGAGGGCATCGACTTCCACCCGTGGTGTCACAACCTCGTGCACTGGAACATCCCCAGCAACCCCGTTGACTTCGAGCAGCGCGATGGGCGCGTGAATCGGTACCGCGGACACGCCGTCCGACGGAACATCGCGGCAGCCCACAGCGCGGCGATGCTCGCCACCGGCAATCCCTGGAAAGCCGCTTACGACGTAGCCGTCAAGGATGCACCGCACAGCGAGATCGGGGGACTGGCGCCCGACTGGGTATACCCGGGGCCGTTCAAGGTCTTGAGGGAAGTGATGCCGTACCAGCTCAGCACTGATCAGGCACGAATCGAGCAGACGAAGAAGCGGGTTGCCTACTATCGCTTGGCCTTCGGGCAAGCGCGGCAGGAAGACCTCGTGTCGATGATGGCGGCGGTAGGGGTTGAGGCCGCCGACGCGGAACGGTGGAGGGTGGAGTTGAGGCCGTAGCACTTCGACACCCGCGCATCCAACGAACTCGTCGAAGCCATCAACGGCCGCCCCGACCACATACGTGGGATCGCGCTGGGCCTCCGTAGCGTCAAGCACTACATATTGCGGTCACTGACCCACTCCGGCGGTTCAGCAGAACGCTTGCGCGCACTCTGAGTTAGCAAGGGCCACAGTCTGGGCCCTAATTCGTGCGAGAACTGCTCTTCTCCGCGAAAATTGCTGCCGCTTCAAGACATTGGGCTCAGGAAAGATCCTCGGGGCCCTTCGGAATACGAAGTCCATCCCGCAAATCTCCCATCTCAACCATGAGGTCGTACGCCTGGATCGTCGTGAGATCGCCATCCGTCACCACGTGCCTAAATACGTCGATCGTCTCCAACGTGACAAATCCGCGTCTGCGAGCAAAGTCGACCGTATCCCGATCGTCGCTGATCCACCACGAGCCGTGCCATTGGTCGACCGATCCGATGAGATAGCAAGTCTGTGACTCACCCAGGTGCTTCTTCGGCTCACTTGCAGTACCGCCAAACACCTGCCGGCGCAGGCGCTCAACCGTAGAGACCGCCTCGTCGCCTTCGATCTCGATCGGCTCCCCCAGCCATCCAGAGTCATGCAGTCCATTCAGCGCTGGCCAGTAGCCAGAAGACATCCGCGCTTCGTCCGCTACCGCACGCGTCCAGCGACCGCGACCACGAAGCCATGACTCGAGCAGATCGAGTCGCTTGATCGCGGCGAAGTTCACTAGGACCGTGTTATCTGGGAAGATCGCGGCCGCCACTGGTCAGTTCCCCCCTGAATTGAGTTCGAGCTCCGACCGTAGCTGAGCGGTGCTCACTCCGAGAAGAGACGCGTACGGGCGCAGCGTTGTCCCACCTTCGCTATATGCTGCGAATAGGTCCTCCGCCAGCAGTTTGGGTGGTCGTTGCGTCACGCTTTGCGCTGTTAACGCGACTAGTTCGTGATCGCGGCCGACAAGACGCGCGGCCTTCGCGAAGCTGGTCTGCTTGAACCGCTCGGCGCTCATTCCATCGATGAGTCGAAGGCGTTCGAGCCGGATCGCCAATGCCGATGGTGAGACTTTGCAGTCGAGCACTAGAGCACAGAACGCACGCTCGTCGAAACCCGGACGAACGCGATCGGTCAGGAGATCCTGCGGCATGAGGAAGCACGCCGCAAAGGCATTGGCGCGCACCTCAGTGTCGTCATTACGCGCAGCTGGCGAATAGACGTCCTCGTCGAGGTGGACGCCTTGATTGTCGCCGACAAGCACGTGTCCGAGCTCGTGAGCGAGCGTGAACCGCTGCCGCGCAGCTTGCGGGATCGGCGACCCAACGATCAGCCGCGCATTCTCCGCAACTACCGACAGCCCGTCGAATCCATCCCCCAGTGGACAAATGCCAACATCTATTCCGAAACACACCTCGATGAGAGTGGGAAGGTCCGCCTCGGTCGACTGTCGGCCAGCCTTTCGAACGTGCGCAAGCGCTACTTCCGCAAGACGCTCGCCTTGAGCCCGCGCTGGGCCATTGAGCATCTCCGCATGGAGGTCGGTGAACTCACGAGAGTGACCGAGATCATTTGCGGTTTCGCGCAATTCGAGTAGGCGTTGCGCCTCACCCACTGCGACTTGACTACTACTACCCGCTGCTCGCCGCGCTGCCACAGCCAAAGTCGGCTCGTCGCCGGTCAGCAACCAGTCGACAGTGACGTTGCCAATCTCGGCAATCTTGGCGTAGTCCGACGACGTGAACCGGCGGGCGCCTCCAAGCGACTTAGACAACTTGGGTGCGTCAAGGTCAATGGCTGCAGCAAACTCGCCCTGCGTCATGGAGGATGCGGCAATGACCTCGCGCACACGGTCGACGGGTGTGCTCATGGGACTCACCGTAGACGCATGTTGCGATTTTCGCAATTTCATGCCAGAGTACGAATCGTGCCCCGGCGGGTGCAGCATCGAGGCGGTGCTCTCATGGTTGAGCGACATCGGCACAGGCATCTCCTCGGAGGAAGGTGAAGGGTATGAGCATCGACGTAATCCAGGATGATCGCGACCTCCGACGGCCGGCCTTGCCAGAAGTGCCCGAACCCGGCCGAGTCGTTGAGGTTCGCGGCGCGACCTGGGCCGTAGCGGACGTGCGCGATCAGGGACTCCCGCGCAGCCCCGCCGACGAAGGCCGACCGCAGACACAACACGTCGTCACCCTCCAGTCACTTGAGGAGGACCGTCTCGGCCAAGAACTGTCAGTCATCTGGGAGCTGGAGGTCGGCCAGACTGTCGTGCCAGACCAGGGGCTGCCAGACACGATCAACGCTGATGCCTTCGACGACCCCAACACGCTAGGCGCGTTCGTTGACGCTGTCCGCTGGGGCGCGGTCACCTCGGCAAGGGCCGACGCATTCCAGGCGCCGTTTCGCAGCGGTGCGAATGTTGAGGCATACCAGTTAGAGCCGCTGCGGCGAGCCCTGGAAGCTCCGCGTACCAATCTGCTGCTTGCCGACGACGTTGGGCTCGGCAAGACGATCGAAGCTGGCCTGGTGATCCAGGAGTTGTTATTACGGCATCGCGCACGCACTGCCGTCATCGTCTGCCCGCCCAGCCTGCGTGTGAAGTGGCGCGATGAGATGCGGGAGAAGTTTGGCCTCGAGTTCGTGATCGTTGACAGTCATCTCCTGTCCCAGGTCCGTCGCTCACATGGCTTGGCTGCCAACCCATTTCGCCTCTTTCCCCGAGTCATCGTCAGCATGGCGTGGCTACCTACCGTGCGAGCGCAGCGACTGTTGCGCGACGTGCTCACCGACGTAGCCAAACCGGGTGTCGCTCGGCGATACGCCTTCGACCTGCTGGTCGTTGACGAAGCACACCACGTGGCGCCCTCGAGCCCGAGCGCACTCGGAGGCGGTCGCGGTTACGCCGTGGACAGCCAGCGCACCATCGCAACTCGCGCGCTGGCCGAACGCTGCGAGCACCGACTCTTCCTGTCGGCGACGCCGCATAACGGCTACACCGAGTCCTTCACGGCATTGATGGAGATGATCGACGGGCGCCGGTTCAGCCGTGGTGCGGCACTGGATGAGACAGCACTCAGCGAGGTCACGGTTCGGCGGCTCAAGACACAGATCGAGGGCAAGAACTTCCACCCGCGCGAGATGAAGACTCTCGTCTTTGACCCCACCCCGGATGAGGAAGACGCTTTCACCCTGCTGCACGAGGTACTTACCGCCAGCGCCAGGCTTAACGGTCGCCGGTCGATGGATATCGTCGCCCTGCTACTGAAGAAGCGCCTCCTGTCCAGCCCATGGGCGTTCGCGCGAACGTTAGGTGCGTATGTCGCGGCGACGTCCGCCGGGCAGTTGCCGGAAGTCACCGACGATTACTACGCCGAGGTTCTCGGCAGCGAACAGACCGACGAGGAAGAAGGCTTGTTCGAGCAACCTGAGTTTGCGGCGCTGCGCCAGAGCAAGGGTTCTGACCCGCTGGTCGGCGCGATGTCAGGCGAGATCGACCAACTGCTCGCATGGGGTGAAAGCTATGAGCACAAGGCGAATTCGCGAGTGTCGGCCCTGCTTACCATGCTCGACGCTGTGTGCCGACCCGACGGCAAGACCTGGAGCAACGAGCGGGTTGTCGTCTTCACCGAATACACCGACACGCTCGCCTGGATCGTCAGCATCCTGCAACAGCAGGGGTATGCCGACGTTCTCGCGACGATCCAGGGATCGACCCCAGATGACGAGCGGGAGCAGATCAAGGCGCGGTTCACCGCGCCGCCGACAAAGGATCCGGTGCGAGTGCTCGTAGCAACAGATGCCGCCGGAGAAGGCATCGACCTGCAGGCTCACTGCCATCGACTGGTCAACTTCGACATGCCGTTCAATCCGTCCCGGCTGGAGCAGCGCATCGGACGCATCGACCGTTACGGCCAGCGATATACGCCGGAGATTTACTACTTCACGCCCAGCAGCGACGGCAGCATGCTTGCCGCGGACCTGCGGTTCATGCGCGGCATCGCCGAGAAGGTCGAGCGCGCAGGTGGCGACCTCGGCTCGATCAACCCGGTGATCGATCAGGACCTGCAGCAACGGTTCGGCGGCAAGGCACCGGTCGAGCGCCCCGCCACCAAGACAGAATCTAAGGGCGTCGCGGTAATCAATCGCACGATGTCTGGGGGGCTGGAGCTAAACAGGAAGCTGACCGAGCTCACCGAGAGCTACGCCGGGCAGAAGACTGCAATGCACCTGTCGCCGTTTAACGCACGCCGGGTGGTCGACACCGCCCTCCGGCTGGATGCGCAGCCGCCGCTGGTCGAGGTGGGCAGTGACATCACCGACGCCGACGTCTTCAAGGTGCCAGCACTCGGGCCGAAGTGGCAGGCCGCGCTCGCCGGCCTGGACACCAAGCTGGCGCCGGGCGAATTGCGCCCGATCACCTTTGCCGATGATGCGTTCGACGATGAGATGGACGAGGGGCGCGACGAGATTGTGCATGTCCACCTAGGGCATGCCCTATTGCAGAAGTCGGCACGACAGTTGCGCAGTGCACTCTTTGGCAGCAGTTCCCGCGTGCACAGGGTGACTGCGGTCGTGGTCCCAGACATCCCGGTGTCGTGTGTGGCCGCCGTATCCCGCGTCGTGCTGGTGGGGCGGGGCGGTCTGCGACTGCACGAGGAGGTCTTTGTGACCGGCATCCGCTTCAAGGGACAGGCCCTAGCCGAGGAGAAGGTCAACAACCTACTCGACCGTGTCCTCGACCGGGAGCGCCTGCAACTGGCCAATGACGCAGTCCGTGCGCACCTCAGCGACGAATGGAATGCCGCGGACTCCCGGCTTCGCGCTCGCTTGGAGACGGCGATGCGGCGCCGCGCCGAGACCCGACAGTCAGCCGTGACCGAGAACCTGAACACACGCCGCGACAGCGACCTAGCACGTGCGCAACAGATCTTCGCGGCTTTCCGCGCTAACCTGCGCGACTCGCTGCGTGACCTGCGCACCGAGGAAGAAGAGCAGCTAGCCATGTTGTGGTCGGATGACCAACAACGCCAACGTATTCGGGACATCGAGGCAATGGAGCGCCGCTTGCAAAGCCTGGACGAGGAGGAGTCGCGGGAGCTGGCCGGTATCAGGGACCGGTATGCCGATGTGC
Source organism: Gordonia polyisoprenivorans NBRC 16320 = JCM 10675 (assembly GCF_000241325.1). Taxonomy (GTDB): domain Bacteria; phylum Actinomycetota; class Actinomycetes; order Mycobacteriales; family Mycobacteriaceae; genus Gordonia; species Gordonia polyisoprenivorans. The sequence goes on from NZ_BAEI01000079.1 coordinate 42,948, forward strand.
GGCCATTCGTGTCCGCAGCCGCAGTGGTCTTCGCGATCACGCCCGAGGACGCGCGTGAATGGTGTGACCGGTGATGGCACGACGATCGAGCGGCCCCACAGTAACGGAGTTACACAGGGCTTGGCTGGAGCTGGTGGATACCGACGGCCCGTTCATCGCCATTCCTGCGCTCAAGGAGGCTTGGCCGCAGGGCATTCCACCGCTCGCTGACGATTCGCGAGTCGCGCTCGCGGAAGCGAAGCCCGCATTTGACAAGGCGTGGGACGCCTGGGACCGGTGGCCAGACGATGAGGCGTCAAGGGCCGCCTATGCTGTCGCGCGAGACGCGTGGGTGCAAGTCGTGCTGCGGGACGTCTTCGGTTGGGGCGACCTGTGGTGTGTCGCCGCTGCGGCACCCGAGGCGGTAACTGCCGCTCGTGTGCGATCCGCAGAAGGCATCGTCGTCGAGCCGACGGCCGTCATGCGGCACGAGGACAACGTGGCGGCGCTCGCGTGGGTCATTGATCCGGTCGACGACCTGCGCGACCTGGTGGGCGACGGGTGGGCAAGCAGCCCGATCGACCGCATGGAGGCGATGCTGCGACACAGCGGGATTCGCGTCGGTGTGGTGACCGATGGTCGGTGGTGGGCCATCGTCAGCGCTGCACCGGGCACCATGACCGCGTCCGGCATCGTCGACGCGCTGACCTGGGTGGAGGAGCCCGCGACACGTAACGCGTTCGCCGCGTTGCTCGCACCGATCCGCCTGATAGGTGGACGCGAGGATCACCGCCTCCCAGCGCTTTTCGCCGATTCAGTACTCGCGGCCGAGCAGGTGACCGAGGCCCTTGGCGTCCAGGTTCGCAAGGCCGTGGAGCTTGTTGTCGCTGCCTTCGCCGAGAGCGCGGACGACGCGCATCGTCGCGGGGAGCCCAGCCCATTGCCCGACGACGGCGAGGTCATCTACGACGCAGTGGTTACTGTGCTCATGCGGGTGGTCTTCTTACTCTTCGCGCAGGAGCGAGGCCTCCTGCCGCAGGGTGACCTTTTCGAGGGGGCGTACGGCCTAATCGGGCAGCTCGACGTCCTCGACGGCCGGGCACGGGAGGAAGGCGAAGACTCCCTCGATGCGACCCACCTGACTTGGCACCGGCTACTAGCGACCTCCAGGGCGCTGTATGACGGGGCGTCCTTCGAGGACCTGCGGCTGCCCGCCTACGGCGGCTCGCTCTTCGACGCGGCACGTTTCCCGTTCCTTGACGCCCGCACCGATCGCGGCACTCTTGCTCTTACGGTGAGCGATCGGGTGATGTGGCGGGTCCTGCACGCAGTCCAGGTCGCGAAGCCAAAAGGCCAGGACGCCCGCCGAATCTCGTTTCGGGACATCGATGTTGAGCAGATCGGCTACATCTACGAGGGCCTGCTCGGTTACACCTGCCGCCGTGCTGACGAACTGATCGTCGGATTGCTCGGCACGGACGGGCAGGAGCCAGAGATCCCGCTCGCCGAGTTGGAGCGACTGGCTGAGCAGCACGTCGGTGAGGCGGCCATCGCCACGGCAGTGCGGGACTGGGCCAAGGAAGACCAACCGGCCAGCAAGCTACCGTCGGCGGCCAAACTCGCCAAGGCGCTGGCAGCGGGCGACACGGTGGAGGATGCTGAGCGCGCCGTGCGAGTCGTCGCACCGGACGACGCGGACCTTCGCGAACGCCTGCTGCCATGGATTGGCGCGATCCGCCGCGACCTGCGCGGGCGACCAGTCGTCATACCGCCCGGCGGCCTTGTCGTGGTGGAGACTCCCTCCCGACGCAACGCGGGCGCACACTACACGCCGCGGTCGCTCGCAGAAGAAGTCGTCGAGCATGCGTTGGCGCCGCTCGTCTATTCCCCCGGCCCGCATCAGACCGCGGATCGTACTCAGTGGGAACTGATCTCGTCTGATGACATCCTCGACCTGCGCGTCGCCGACATAGCATGCGGCTCTGGTGCTTTCCTCGTCGCGGCCGCGCGCTATCTCGCCGCTCGGCTCGTCGAGGTGTGGCACCGTGAGGGGCCTGCCACCATGTCGCCGAGCGAGTTGGAGACGGCGGCACGACGCAAAGTGGTCGCTCAGTGCCTTTATGGCGCGGACATTAACGCCATGGCGGTTGAGATGTGCAAGCTGTCGCTTTGGCTGGTATCGCTGGACCGCGACCTGCCGTTCTCCTTCGTCGATGACAAAGTGCTGCACGGCAATTCTCTGCTCGGTGTGACCGATCTGCGGCAGATCGAGGCGATGCACATCGATCCGCACGCGGTGGAGGCAGAGGGACTATTCGAGGTCAACAAGGCACGGCAGGTCGCTGAGCGGCTCGACGTCGACCACATCGTCGAGCGAGTGCGACGCAAACGGCGGCAGCTCGCCTCGGAGATCGACGATCGCGACCCGCAACGCACCGCAAACGCCAAGCGGCGACAACTCGCCGAGATCAACCACGACCTCGCGCAACTCCGGCACATCGCCGACGGGGTCATCGCGGCTGGATTACGGGTTGGCGGCAAACCAGGGAAAGCTCTCAACGAGGCGTACGACGACCTGCGCGTCGCCGCCGGCCGCGCATATCCGAAGTCTGGAGAAGGCGATCCAGCAATGCTTGACGCGCTGATCGCCAAGGGCCTCACGCCCACTGTGCCGACCGACTATGAGCGGTGGGAGCCGTTGCACTGGGCACTCGCCGTGCCGGATGTGATGGAGCGTGGAGGCTTCGACGCGATCATCGGGAACCCGCCGTTCCTGGGCGGCAAAAAGCTGACCGGCGCGATGGGCACCAACCTCCGAGACTGGTTCGTGAACGTGCTCGCGGACGGGACGAAAGGCAGCGCCGATCTGGTCGCCTACTTCTTCTTGCGTGCGACGAACCTGCTCGCCGGGTCCGGAGACCTGGGGTTGATCGCTACCAATACAGTTGCACAAGGGGATTCACGTGAAATTGGACTCGACCGGATGGTGGAGCGGGGCTTCACCATCACTCGCGGAATCCAGAGTCGGTCCTGGCCGGCCAGCAGCGCCAACCTGGAATACGCCGCAGTCTGGGGCACACTCGACAATGTCGCCACCGACGCGGCGCTCGTCTGTGACGACGTGCCTACCCGCCGCATATCCACGCTGCTTGAACCGGCCGGTCGGGTTAAAGGGTCGCCTGCCCGACTCGCGGAGAACGACCGTGTCTCGTTTATTGGCTGCTTCGTACATGGGATGGGGTTTGTGCTCGAGCCCCACCAGGCGAAGCAGTGGATCGCGGACGACCCACGCAACGCCGAAGTGGTGTTTCCCTACCTGAACGGCGAGGACCTGAATTCGCGTGCGGACTGTTCTGGGTCTCGCTGGGTCATCGACTTCAACGACAAGACTGAGGACGCGGCGAAGCAATATGCGGAGCCCTTTGAGAGACTCCGAACCTTGGTGAAGCCGGAGCGGCAACGTCAAAAGCCTGATGGAACCTACGCCTTGCGCAAGCCGCTTCCGGAGCGCTGGTGGCAGTACGCGGATAGACGGCCGGCCATGCGGACGGCGATTGCGGACCTCGACGAAGTACTCGTGATTGCGCTCGTCAGCAAGACCGTCATGACGGTGCGTGTCCCCACTGGCCAGGTCTTCAGCCATCTCTTGGGCGTGTTCGCGACCGAGTCGTTCGCAAACCAGGCCATGCTGTCCTCGTCGCTACACCAGCTCTGGGCTATCACCTACGGATCGACACTCGAGACCCGGGTGCGATACACACCATCCGACGTGTTCCTGACGTTCCCACGGCCCATGGCTACTGGCGACCTCGACCGGATCGGCAAGTCGTTGGACACCGAGCGTCGCGAGATGATGCTGCGCCGCGATCTCGGACTCACCAAGATCTACAACCTGGTGAATGACCCTGACATTACTGACTCTTCGGATGCCGATGTCGCGCGGTTACGGCAGATTCATGTCGAGCTGGACGAATCGGTGATGGCCGCATACGGCTGGGATGATGTGGCGCTCGATCACGGCTTCCACACCTACCGGCAGATGACCCGGTGGACCGTCTCCCCTGCGGCACGGGTCGAGATCTTGGACCAGCTCTTGGAGGAGAACCATCGGCGAGCCGCGCTCGAGAAGGAAGTAGGTGACGACGAATGACGGCCACAACGCCAGGTCGCGCGAACCCACCGTACGAGCTGACGCATCAGCCGGACGGCACCTCGTGGACCGCACGGGAGAACCTCGCCGACATCCTCACCCGGGAGCTGCTCGGGCCGGACAGCGGAGACGAGGAAGTGCTCGACGTCCCGCCGGACTCGAGGTATCTCATCGGCCGCATCGCGCCGGTGCGGCTGACCGACGAACCTGAAGTGCCATCTGTGGATGATGACGACGCCGACAGCACCGTCGACCTCGGCGACGACCTCGACGCGCTGGAGAGCCGTGGCGTGCCGATGACCACCGTCGACGACAGCACGATCGACGCCGACGAAGACAATGGCGGCGATCGCGACGACGAGCCAGTCAAACGCGGGCTGATGATCCCCGCGTCCATGGGGTTGCGCTTCCAAATCCCCTGCGACCTGGCCAGTTTCACCATCAGGGCGTCCTGGGGTGTCTACAACCCCGAAGCCACCGGCGAAGTCACGGCAGCCGGGCGCGCCATCCGCCGCTTCCGCCGCACACCTGTCGACATATCGAAAACGATTGCGGTCGCGGACCTTACATCCGGCACAACTCACGAGGTGACGCTCGATCACGACGTCAAGCTCCGTATTGACACCTATCGGGACGACGCGCTCAACCGACTACTTGTCGAGGTGGCACTCTGCAACGACCAGGAGACGCCGCGGAAGATTCCGGTAAATGCCTGGCTCTTCCAGACACAGCTCTACGTCGAGGCTGGTGGCGCGGCCGTCTTCCTGCCCGTGTATGACGTCACCGTCGACGAACGCCTGGAGCCTGATACCGAGCTCAGCCGACTCAATCTGCAATATCGCGACCGGTTGGAGTTTGCGATCGGCCGCACCTGCTCCGCCGACTGGACCGTCCGCGCCGGAGAGCGCCGGGCGACCCAGGTGCGCACCACCTGGCTCCCAACGTCCGAAACTCCGCAGACCCGCGCAGTCGAAGTCGAGGACGCAGTCCTCGATATGACCAAGCTCGCCGATGCGACTACGGCAAACCTGCGAGCCGGACTCGCGCCGATCGTCACGGCATACGGCGGCTGGCTCGATGAGCGCGAAATTCAGGCGAAGGCGCTGCCTGCGCACCTACGGGACGAAGCACTCGACGCGGTCAGCGAAGCCCGCAGGGTGCACAAACAGCTCGCCGACGGTGTCAACTTCTTGCTTGACAACGAGGAAGCAGTGCGCTGCTTCGGCTTCATGAACAAAGTGATGGCGGAGCAGCGCATCCATACCCAGATTGCAGAAGCTCGAGTCAAAAACCCGACGCTGAGTGTCAATGCGGCACGGCAGCAGGTACTCGAAAATGGGCCAAAGGCACACTCCTGGCGCACCTTCCAGCTCGCGTTCGTGCTCATGCAAATCCGGGGACTGTGCGAGCCATCGACGCCGCGCCGCGCCGGCGATCTGGCTAAGGTCGAGCTGCTCTTCTTTCCCACCGGTGGTGGCAAGACCGAGGCCTATCTCGGCCTCGCCGCGTTCACGTTCGCGATCCGCCGCCGGCAGGGGCTGCTCGACACACCGGACGGGCTACTTGACGGCTCGGCCGGGGTAGCCGTGCTGATGCGGTATACGTTGCGGTTGCTCACCGCCCAGCAGTTCCAGCGTGCCACCACCCTGATGTGTGCAGCCGAACTGGCGCGCTGCGATCGCCCCGACCTATGGGGTGAACAACCATTCCGGATCGGGCTGTGGGTCGGCACGAACGTTTCGCCTAAACGGGTCGACGAGGCTGCCGCCGAACTCAAGCGAGTCAACGAGGGACGTGGACACCGTCTAACGGTGCTGCAGATCCAGCGGTGCCCCTGGTGCGGCACACCTATCACTCCGGCGTCGGTGCGCATCGAAGACACCTTGCGCCGGGTCCAAGTTTTCTGCGGGGATGATCGAGCCGGCTGTCCTTTCGCCGACGGCGGCGCCGTCGACGGCGGACTCCCTGTGCTCACCGTCGATGAGGAGATCTATCGCCTGGTCCCAGATTTCGTGATCGCTACCGTCGACAAGTTCGCCCGCCTCGCCCGCGAAGGTGAGGCCGCATCGCTCTTCGGTTATGTGTCGCGGCGCTGCGACCGGCACGGCTACGTCCACACCGACTACCGTCAGTGCGACATCAAGGACGGCAGCAAGCACCCGTCCAAAGGGCGCCACCCTGCAGCGGCCGTCCACCCGGCAACTCGCCTGCGGCCACCGGACCTGATCATTCAGGACGAGTTGCACCTGATCACCGGGGCGCTCGGCACCACGGTCGGTCTCTTCGAGGTCTCCATTGACGCACTGACGACCTGGCACACCCCGGACGGAGCGGTCGCCAAACCGCTGATCGTCGCCTCGTCAGCAACCGTCCGCAACGCCGCGGACCAGGTGCGCGGGCTGTATGGCCGCGGAGTCACTGTGTTCCCACCACAAGTCATCGACGCCGGAGAAACCTTCTTCTCCACGGAGGTTCGGCCCTCCGCTGACGCACCGGGGCGACGTTACATCGGCATCAGCACTACCGGCGTGCGCCTCACCAACGCCGAGATCCAGGTCGCGCAGGTGCTGATGGCGGGTGCCCAGGAACTCATCGATTCCGACGGCGACGCCGCCGACCCCTATATGACGCTCGTCGGCTATTTCAACGCCACCCGAGAGCTGGCGGGCATGTCCCGATACATGCAGGACGATATCCAGACTGCACTGTCGAAAGGGCGGCCCGGATCCGCGCTACCCAGGCGCGTCGGGACGGAATACGGCTCCCTCAACCTGGATGAACTCACCTCCCGCGTCTCAAGCGCCGACATCACCCGCACGCTCGACGACATGGCTACGCCGTTCGACCCCGCATTCGACTCGACGCTCGCCCGCAAACGCCGCCGAGAGGCACTGGCCCGCCACGAAAAGGTGCCGAACCGGAAGATCAACCCCTATGACGTCATCCTCGCAACCTCCATGCTGCAGGTTGGCGTCGACGTCACCCGGCTTGGCCTGATGCTGCTGGTCGGCCAACCCAAGAACACCGCCGAATACATTCAGGCATCATCTCGCGTCGGACGAAATCCACAGAAGCCGGGACTCGTTGTTACACTTGGCAACTGGGCGCGCCCTCGAGACCTGGCGCACTACGAGCAGTTCCGGCATTACCACGAGACCTTCTACGCCCAGGTCGAGCCACTGTCGGTGACACCATTCTCCGTGACGTCCATGGAGCGCGGTCTCGACGGGGTCCTGGTCAGCGCCGCCCGGGTATTGCAGGCCGCCACCGCCAATGGGCTGTCTCCGGAGAAGAGCGCTGGACGGGTTGCAGCGGAACGGCCGTTCCTTGAGCAACTGATCGAGGCGCTGGTCGCTCGCGTCCGGCGGGCATCAGACGAGCCATCTGCCGACCGCGCTCGGGTACGGCTACTCAACCGGCTGGACCAGTGGGACAAGCGCCGCACCACGCTCATCGACCAACAACTCTCACTCGCATACGAACGCATCGCGGACACCAGCCAGTTTGGCACTCTCATCCGCAGCGCCGAAGAGACGCGGTCACGCAGCGACGCGAACGACGGGGCACCCTTCATCGTCGCCAACTCGATGCGCGAAGTGCAGCCCGAGATCAACCTGCTGGTCAGCCCGATCAAGGAGAACCTGTACTACAAGCCGCCTGTCACCGCACCGACCTGGGCGGCCCAAGTGAACACGGGAGCCAACGATGACTGACTCGTCCGGCGTGATGTACGACGCGACCCGACCTCTGGACCCGATGGGCGACGCCGAAACTCTCGAAAAGGACGGCGCGCGAAAGAACTTCGCCAAGGTAGGTTCCGCCCGGCCGTCATCATTGCTCTACACCTATGGCCCTGGCTCGATCATGGATTTGCCGCACTTCACGGTCATGCCGTCCGGGTTGGACGACTGGGATCGCGTCTGGAAGAGACGTGGAGGTATCCCGACCGTGCATGCTCCTCGCCTACTCGAAGTGGTCCGCGTGATGCTCGGCTCGCAGGTGGGCGAGTTGCGGCCCTTCCCGTGGGAACCGAAGCCGACGATCTTCTCTCAAGGGGGCCGCGATCTCGGTGTGCCTGCCCGTGTCTTCCCACAATGGATGCGCTGCACGGGTTGCGACCGGCTGGCACCTATCAGCGTCTTCGATTACACCAATACCAAACCTTTTCGCACTGACGAGGCGATTTTCGAGCACTCTCCGTGCCACGGTCGTCGTGGTCGTATCGCGAAGAAGGGCTCGACCCGCCGGCCCGTCGTGCCTGCGCGCTACCTGCTGGCGTGTGTGAACGGCCATCTTGACGAGTTTCCCTACGACTGGTGGGTGCATGAGGGCAGCCCGTGCTCTAAAGCGGACGTCCCGGTGCTCAAGATGCGTGAGCGCGCAGGCGGCAAGGGGGCGAGCGCCGTCATCGTTTGCGAGTCCTGCAACGCCACCCGTCCGATGAACGAAGCCCAGGGCGTCGCCGGCCGAGCGAAACTTCCCCAATGCCGTGGGCGACTACCGCATCTCGATGGATTTGCCGGTGGCAGCTGCACCGCCGAACCACGTCTCATGCTGGTCGGTGCATCGAACCTGTGGTTCCCGGCGACGCTGTCGATCATCGATATGCCCCGCCTGGACCCGAAGGAACGGCTCGCCGACGAGGCCGATCGGATCCGAGTAGCGCTTGGGGATGACCTAGCTGCGTTCGCCGGTCAGATCTCTGTCATACGCGCACTGCTCAAAGCGCGCCAAGTTCACAACGACGATTGGTCCGACAGCCAGTTGCGGGAGCTCATCGACGCGGCGCTTAGGCCACCGATGAGCGAAGACCAGCGCCAAGAGAAGAAAGAACGCTGGGACCCGATCGACCTGCTCGTGCCGGAATGGCGCTATCTGCAACGAGATCCGGCGTCGGATTTCCATACCGACGAACGCAGTGGGTTGACGCTATCGCCTCGTACGGTCGCGAACGACATGCCAGCCGGCGTATCTCGAGTCCTAGCGGTCGACCGGTTGCGGAAGGTCAACGCCGTCGTTGGCTTCACCCGCATCGACGAATTGGACCGCGTCAATGACGTGACCAATCGACTTGTCTCGCTGACCCGGACCGACCGCCCGAAATGGACCGTCGCCACCGAGGACCGCGGCGAGGGAGTTTTCCTTCAACTGGACGAGGACTCGGTGCGAGCCTGGGAGGATCGGGTCGCGTCAAGCGAGCTGTGGGCTTCCCATAAGGCCGCGCACCGACGAAACTTCGAGCGTCGATTCTCTGAAACCGCTGAGGTCGTCAACCCAGAAGAACGGATGCGGCCACCGCGGTATTGGCTGCTGCACACCCTCGCCCACTTGCTCATCCGAGAGATGGCGATGGATTCCGGCTATGGGGCTGCCAGTTTGAGCGAGCGCATCTACGCGTGGCGCGGCGACGGCGCTCGGCCGGCCGCGGCCGGAATACTGATCTGCACAACGGCCTCCGACAGCGACGGCACACTCGGCGGGCTTGTGCGGCTGAGCGAGGCTGACCTGCTGGCCGCTATCGTCCGTGGGGCGCTGCATCGGGCAGGGCGTTGTTCCTCGGACCCGGTATGCGCTGTCCGCACTCCACACGATCCCGAAGACTTCCTACATGGCGCCGCATGCCACTGCTGCGTGATGGCCTCCGAAACATCGTGTGAGCGAGCCAACCGCTTCCTTGACCGGCGATTCCTGCTGGCTCTGCCTGGGAGTGATCTCGGTTTCTTCGGCAAGCCCGATGACTGGTGAGGCAGTGGCCTGTCGCGAGCTGGCGACCTACCTCACCGGCAGCGAGGCAAAGGAGCTCGCCGATCGGATCGGTGACGGTGAGACGCTCAGCAGTGCCATATCCGTTATCGGTTCAGCACGCCGCACACGCGTGCGTGAACTATTGCGCGCGGCCGGCCTGGGGCCTTCGTCCATCTCGCTGAGCGTCGCCGTGCTGCGCTCCATCGAGGGCTCCCACGACCGACGTACGTCGATCACCCCGGTGTGGACTGCACCGGACAACCTCGCACAGCACGGTCAGCTAACCGCATCGGTCCACCATTACGTGACGCGGGCCCGTGAATCCGTCGTTTGCTCAACGTTCAACTTCCAGCGATCGTCGGCGCTCTGGGAAGCGCTGGCCGCCACAGCGAAGCGGACCGAGGTTGATGTCCGGATCTACATGGACACCGACGCCGCAGACTCGAATCCCGCCGCATGGAAGCCAACGACACAACAGGTCGCGGATGAGATGGGCGGCGCAATCGTGTTGAGAACAAAGCGAATCGATGACTCTCTGGTGCGCAATCATGCGAAGTTCATTTCGGTCGACCACCAATTTCTCGTGGTTACTAGCGCGAACTTCTCCAAAAGCGCGGAACGACACAACGTCGAACTAGGACTGGTCATTGAGAATCCGATCCTGGCTGAGATGGTCGAGCGGCAGATGCACACTCTCGATTCGGACCTATTCGAGGTGGTGCGGTCTCAGCGCTGACGCTGCAAGACGCCCGCTTAGTTTAGTTCTAATGGGAAAAACTCAACTCGCCACCACCGACCCGCTCTCAAACACATCCACCGGCATCGCCCGACGCAGCCTCCACGTGATCGCGATCGGCCGTTCGCCTTGGTGGCTCACGTAGTCAACCGGACCGAGGAAGATGAACGGCGCCGCTCCGAAGTCTCCGTGGGGTCGGTCGCGGACGAACAACATAACGTCGCAACCATTGGTGCGCTGCTGCACGAACCGTCGACCCATATCGGAGTCGATTGCGGTGTTGTTGGGTGATTCCCAGTGGAATTCGGTGCGTGAGATTGGATAGTCGCGGTACATCGTGCTGGGGCTGAACTCGCGTTCGTCTTTGTGGAGGTTGACGAACAGCGCACAGGTCTCCCCGCTCCAGGTCACGCCGCCCGCCTGTCCGCGCGCCTTTCGCTGAAGGTTGGCGAAGCCGACGGCGGCCAGCACTTCTTCGCGGCGGTATTGGGCGTGTGTGAGCAACGGTAGTTCCGGGTCGATGTCGTCGGCTGCGCGCGGGACGTGGCGGATGCCGTGGGTGGACACCTCGAGCAACTGCTGAATCTCTGTGCAGATCGCCGGATGGTTACGCAGATACTCAAACCCTTGCTCGTAGCTTGCGAATCCACCGAGATCAGACCACAGCGTGAAGAAGAGCATGCGAGCCAGCGTCTGTTCGCGGTGGTTCAGGTCGTCGTAGCTCGGTCCGTCGACAGCTGCGAGTCGACGGTAAACCGTCGCGCGTTCAAGGTCGTCGACGTGGGCGAGCGCTCGCACGCGCTTGAGTAGTGCGTCCTCTCCCGGCCCCGGGTCTGGTGTAGCCAAGTGGGCGTCGCGAAGAAGAGGCGTCCACGCGCGGGTGCCACTACCGGAATAGATGTCAGCGAGGTCGCCGCCTGTGGCATGCAGGTAGTCACCGAGAATGGCAGAGTTGACTTCGCGCACCGATGCAACGAGCGCCGACCGCCTGTTCTTCGGTAGCGCGTACTTGACCGAGTCGAGCACGATGTCTTGAGATTGACGGTCCAGCACCAGCCGGCTCGCGCCGGGTAGGAAGGGAAAGCCGTCACCGATCTCATCGACGAGGTGTTGGCCGCGGACGCCGGTGAGAGCGGTGAAGCGGGGAGCGAAGTTGAACTCCGCGCGTTGATGGCCGATGAAGTCGAGCACCGTCAAGACGGCTTTGCCTGCGCTGCGTCGCAATCCTCGGCCGAGCTGTTGAAGGAACACTGTCGCGCTCTGCGTCGGGCGCAGCATAAGGAGCGTGTCGACGTCGGGAATGTCGATGCCCTCGTTGAAGATGTCGACTGCGAACAGGCAACTGATCGATCCGCGCCGAAGGTCGGCAAAAGCTTGCGCGCGTTCGGCACTCGGTGTGTTGGCCGAGATGGCGGCTGACGGAATACCCTGCCGTGAGAACTCGCGGGCCATGTAGATCGCGTGCGTGATGGATACGCAGAATCCGAGGGCGCGCATGGAACGCGGGTCGGTTACGTAGTCGCGAACCGCGTTCAAGACGAGGCGGGTGCGAGCGTCGTTGCCGGTGTAGACGTTCTCGAGGTCGTTCTGGTTGTAGTCGCCACGTGACCAGGTCACGTTTCGTAGGTCGGTGTTGTCGGCGACGCCGAAGTAGTGGAACGGGCACAGGAGGTCCTGTTCGAGGGCATCCCATAGTCGCAACTCGTAGGTGGGCCGTCCGCCGAACCAGCGCAGAATATCGAGCATGTCGGTGCGTTCTGGAGTGGCTGTGAGACCCAGCAGCTCTCGGGGTTGGATGCGATCCAAGAGCCGTGTGTACGTCGACGCTGCGGCGTGATGGAACTCGTCGACGACCACCACATCGAAAACGGTTGGATCTATGTCGGCGGCACCGCGCCCACTCAAGGACTGGATACTGGCGAACACGTGCCGCCACTCGGTAGGACGGTGACCGTCAACAAACAGCTCACCGAAACTACCGTTGCCCAGGACTTCCCGGTACTTGCGCATGGACTGTTCGAGGATCTCCTTGCGATGTGCGACAAAGAGCAGACTCGGTGACAATCCAGACTCTTGGCAGAGGCGTCGGTAGTCCAATGCCGCGACAACAGTCTTGCCGGTTCCCGTTGCCGCGACGACGAGGTTGCGGTGTTGTCCATGCACCTCGCGCGCCACGGATAGTGCTTCGAGGATCCGTTCCTGATGCGGATACGGCTGAACGTCCAACCCTGACACGGTGATGGTCTCGCGGCCAGAGCCAGATCCGCCGGCTTCCGCCAGAGCTGTATCGAGTTGGTGCGCATCGGTTGTCGGGTCGTAGGGCTTGAATGCTGAGTCGTTCCAGTACGTGTCGAACGTTGCTTCAAACTTACGTACCAGCGTTGGCGTGCTGATACCAGAGATGCGAACGTTCCATTCGAGGCCGTCGACCAGCGCTGAGCGCGACAGGTTGGAACTGCCCACATATCCGGTCTCGAAACCTGAGTTTCGTCGAAACAGCCAGGCTTTCGCATGCAGCCGCGTAGACGCGGTCTCGTAGCGGATGCGGACGTCGGCCCCGTACTTGGTCACTAGATCGTCGATGGCGCGCCGTTCGGTGGCGCCCCGGTAGGTCGTAGTGATCACGCGTAGAGGGACGCCACGTTCTCTCAGTGCCCGAAGCTCACGGCCGATGACCGCGATGCCGGCGAAACGGATGAACGCACAGAGGAGGTCGACCCGATCAGCGCTCGCGAGCTCCAGAGCGATCTCGCTGGCCATGTTCGGCTCATCGCGAGTGTTCGTCAGTAGAGCGACTTCGGCGATCGGTGTTGCCGGGCGACGCGGAGCTGGACGAGTCGACTCATGAAGCGAGGTGAGAAGATCGCGGCGCGACACCGTGTCCACGCCCCCATCGATCAACTGCGTGATGATCGCGTTGGCGGCGTCGCGCCGATCGTCCTTGTCGACGAGACGAAGGTGTCGCTCGACGACGGCAGCGATGTGCCGTGCGTAGACGTGCGGTTCGTCGTCCGGTGTGATGCGGGAGAACTCTGCGGCCAGAGCGGACTCGGCAAGCCTGTGGTCCAGGGTCTCCGTCACGACAGACTCGTAAATGCCAGGAACGAGCGGATCGGTCACGATTGGGAGTAGATCACGAGTGGCCGACACCTATAGGCCGAACTCGCCCTTGCTGCGTTTGTCGACTGCAGCCGTACAACCAGGCCACGGTCTAGGGTTGACACGCATGCGCCGTCCACCTCGCACCACCCACCTGCTGCGGGCCGCTGCTCTAGTCGTCGCCCCCGCGCTCATTTTCGCCGCCTGCTCGACGGACAACTCGGACTCGACCGCGAAGCCCGTGACCTGCGGAGAGATTGCGACCGGCACCCAACTCGACGCCAGCGGTTCCCCGCAGCCGTCGGCCGACATCTCCACCCGCCCCGAGACCGCCACCGGCTACCGCACCGGCATGCAGCCCGTGCAGACCGACTCTTACGCTGCTGCGACCGCCAATCCGCTCGCCACCCAGGCGGCCTGCGATGTGCTGCGTGACGGCGGTACCGCCGCCGATGCGCTCGTCGCCGCGCAAACGGTCCTCGGACTGGTCGAGCCGCAATCGTCGGGCGTCGGCGGGGGAGCGTTCGCCCTCTACTACGACGCAGCCAGCCATTCCGCCAGCGCCTTCGACGGCCGCGAGACCGCGCCCGCCGCGGCCACCGAGGACTACCTGCGCTACATCAGTCCCACCGATCAGCGGGCGCCACAGCCGAACGCGCGGGCATCAGGTCGCTCCATCGGAGTGCCCGGTGCCGTGCGGATGCTCGAGCTGATGCACAACCAGTACGGGCGGACCTCGTGGAAGTCGCTGTTCGATCCGGCGATACAACTGTCGGACAACGGCTTCGACATCTCGCCTCGTCTGGCAGCGGCGATCGCCGACTCGGCAAAACAACTCTCCGTCGACGACGAGGCGCGCAGCTACTTCCTCAACCCCGACGGCACACCCAAGACCACCGGGACCCGTCTGACCAATCCGGCCTACGCCAAGACCCTCGGAGCGCTCGCCACCGACGGCGCGCAGGCGCTCTACACCGGACCGATCGCGCAGGCCATCGTCGAGAAGTCCGGATCGACCGCCGCCGGCATGACGCCCAGCCTGATGACCACCGCCGACCTTGCCAATTACCAGGCCAAGCGCCGCGACCCGGTCTCCACCGACTATCGCGGCTACCGCATCGTCGCAATGCCCGGCCCGTCGTCGGGCGGCATCACCGTCGCCTCCACCATGGGTATCCTGTCGAACTTCGACCTGCCGGCCATGGGACCCACCGACGTGAACCGCGACGGCGGACGACCGAACCCAGCTTCCGTGCACCTGGTGGATGAGGCCGAACGCCTCGCGTACGCCGACCGTGACAAGTACGTCGCCGACCCCGACTTCATCCCGCTCCCCGGCCGCGGCGTGGCCACCATGCTCGACCCGGCCTACCTCAAAGGGCGTGCCGCATTGATCCGCCCGAATACCTCGCTCGGCGAGGCCCAGCCCGGCAACCTGGGCGACGTCCCGCTCGGCTCCTATCCCGGTACCGAGCATGGCACCAGCCACATCACTGTCGCCGACCGCTACGGCAACGTCGCCACGATGACCACCACCGTCGAGTCGGCGTTCGGCAGCTTCCACATGGTCGACGGGTTCATTCTGAACAACCAGCTCACCGATTTCTCTGCCGAACCCCGCGACGCCTCCGGTGCGCTGCTGGCCAATCGGGTGTCGCCGGGCAAGCGCCCGCGCTCGTCGATGGCGCCGACGATCGTGATGAGACCCGGCACCAATGGCGCCCCGGACACTCTCGTCGGTGCACTCGGTTCGCCCGGCGGATCGGTGATCATCCAGTTCGTCGTGAAAACGCTTGTCGGCATGCTCGATTGGAACCTCAACCCGCAGCAGGCGGTGTCGATGATCGACTTCGGCTCGGCCAACACGCCGGTGTCGAACGTCGGTGGTGAGCATCCGTTGGTCAACACCGCCGACGACGGCGCAAACGATCCACTCGTCGCGGGGTTGCGGCAACGCGGTGAGCAGGTGTCGGTGGCCGATCAGTCCAGCGGACTAAGCGCCCTGTGGCGATCGGGAGGCGGATGGATCGGCGGAGCCGACCCTCGACGTGAGGGAGCGGTGATGGGCGACGGGGCGCAGGTGAAGTAGCACCGACGAAATCGATGGCCCGCAGCATCAGGCCGCCGATACGATCGCTCCTCACCGACAGGAAGGGGTGACCCAAGTGGAACTACCCACATCAGGCCGGTCCACTCAGCTCGTCACCGCGAGGCCGACCAGGGCGTCGACAATGCGCAAGGACCAGATCAGTCATTGTCAGGCAGATCGGCCTGGTATCGCTTGGCAAGCTGAACCAGTTCCCCCACAGTCAGATCGGGCATCTTCAGGTATTTGTAAATGAAGTCGGGGTCGTAGCGGTTGAACGTATCGTTGGCAGGGACAGTATCGCGCACCGACAAGCCAACGATTTCTGCGAGACTGCCGAAGTCGAAATATTGTCGATTCTCGAGACCCCACCTACTCCGAGCGGCCCGCAAATCCTCTGTCCTACCATCAAGGTGCGGTAGGACTGCAAAGAGGCGAAACTGCTGTCCCTGGACCTGCCAGCCAACCCGCACATCGTCGTCGCCCGAGCCTATCGAGTACGTGAACTCGACGATAGGCGTCGCACGGGTAAAGCCTGCACTCGCCGAACGTGAAGTCTCGGAGCTGGGGATCTGCTTGTCGATGAAGTTGGACACGTATAAGGCTCGCAGCTTCGAGACTGCCGTCATCAGCTGCTTGTCATCGGCTTCTGCGGCCCAGCCAGAAATGAAAACTGGCTCCGACTCGTCGTCAATTTGGAGTAGGTCGGCCAATTTCTGCAGCTGTTGCGCGAGTTGGACGTATCTCCTGGCAGTCTCGAGTTCATAGCTCTGACCGGAGGGGAATTGTGAAGCCAGACGAGCGGCTAGTTCTCCGTAAGAGACGAAGTGCCAGTCTACGTCCGGTTCACCGACGGATGTGTACTTTCTCCAGCCCGGGTCACCGAGACTGAGCAAAATAGCACGTGTCTCCGGCCCGAGCGTTTTCAACTTACGGATTTTCTGAGCATAGCCGTCAAGCTGATCCTGACGCGGGATTGAGAAGACCTTGTTCTCGACTACCAGCGGAGGCCGGTTTGTCCACGAAAGGACAAGGTCGAGGTGTTGCCACTCCCGCTGCGCTCTCATACATTCGAGTTGCAGAGGAACCGCTTCTTCACCGATTAATTGATCGAAACGGGTCCGACATTTTCCGGGAATTCGTCGCAGAGCCAGGCGAGTAGGTTGGAGTGGAACAGCTCACGACTCCCATACATGATTCGCGCGAGTGGATCGGCGCGGATCTCACGCGCGACCTCCGCGAGTTGGGATACCTTGTCCGCTGAGTTCATAGCGCCCCTCTTTGATCAGTGTCGACTGCGACGTTCGGCTTCCGATGCAAGGACTGCGGCGTCGGATCACGCATCTTCGATGGTGTCTTGGCGCAGGTGCAGGGACAAGTTTGGCACGCGAACAAGCGAGTCGAAGCAGCTTCGAGCTGATCGAAGCAGTGGTTCGACCCGGCGATCTGACAGAGTGCAGGTGAGCCCGAACGGAGGTCGCCGTGCCCCAGATGTTCCCCGAGTCCCCTCGGTTCGCCACGCCCACCGAGCGATCGGTGTGGCTCGCGCTGCGTGACCAGCTGTCCGACGACGATTTGGTGATCCACGGTCAGCGGGTCACCGATCACGAGAAGGACCATGAGGCCGACTTCGTGGTCGCGATCGCCGGCGCTGGGATCGTGTGCGTCGAGGTCAAGGGTGGCGAGGTCTGGCACGACGGTGACGGCTGGCTGCAGTCGCGGCCGGGGAACCGGCCGAAGCGGATCGACCCCGTTGCCCAAGCACGCGGCGCCTGTTACGCGTTGCGGTCCTACGTCGAGACTCACCCGGCGTGGACGCGCGGACGGCTGCGGTGGGATCACGTTGTGGTGCTACCGCAATCGCTCATCGACGACGACTTCGCGTTGCCGGACTGCCCGCGATGGAAGGTCGTCGATCGTAACCAGCTCGATCACCTCGTCCCACTCATCCGTCGGGTCCTCCTCGACAAGGAGCAGGACCTGCCAGCCCTCGACGCCTCGGCGATCGAGCAACTCGTCACCACACTGAGGGGGCGCGGACTGCCTCAACGCGACGTCGTTGCCCGATCACTCGAGAACGAGGAAGCCGCCGACGCGCTGACCGAGCAACAGTCGGTGCTACTGAACGCCATCTCACTGCTGCACCGTGTGGAGGTGCGCGGCGGGGCCGGCAGTGGCAAGACCTTCCTCGCCGTCGAGCAGGCCCGGCGACTGACCAAGGCCGGCCAACGGGTGGCGCTGCTCTGCTATTCGCACGGTCTCGCCTCATATCTGACCCGTCTGGTGGGCGGCTGGAAGTACACCGAACGACCCGCATACGTGGGCGAATTCCATCAGCTCGGGATCGAATGGGGAGCGGCAACGGGACCTGACGAGTCGGTTGTCAGCGATGCCGCACAGCACTTCTGGGAGCACGAGCTGCCGAACGAGATGACTGATCTTGCCGAGGCGCTGGATCCCGGACACCGCTTCGACGCCATCGTCATCGACGAGGCGCAAGACTTCGCCGACGAATGGTGGCGGCCGATACTGGCGTGCCTGCGAGACCCCGACGACAGTGGCGTCTACGTGTTCAGCGACGAGGCGCAGCGCGTGTTCGATCGGCACGGGGCGCCGCCGGTGCCGTTGGTTCCGCTGCTCCTGGATCAGAACCTGCGGAACACCCGCCAGATCGCGTCGGCCTTCAGTCCGCTTGTCGGACAACGCATGCAGTTGCGGGGAGGAGAAGGGCCCGATGTGCGCTTCGTGGCGTGCACCCCGGACGAGGCGCTCGGCTGTGCCGACGATCAGGTCGACCTGCTACTCGACGACGGCTGGCGTTTCCAGGACATCGCTCTGCTCACAACCGGTAGCCGGCACAATGAGCAGATCGCGCGGCAACAGCAAGGGCCACAGGCTTATTGGGACACCTTCTGGGACGACGATCAAGTCTTCTACGGCCACGTCCTCGGGTTCAAAGGCTTGGAGCGGCGCGTCGTCGTTCTCGCACTGAACGAGTCCGCGCCTCGGGACCGATCCAAAGAACGGCTCTACGTGGGGCTTTCGCGGGCTCGTGATCAGCTGGTGGTGTGCGGCGATCCGAACTTCGTGCGCAGCGTCGGTGGAGCCGACGTGGCGCGCCGGTTGGGTATCTGAGCGGTGTTGGCGACCATGCCGCGTGATCAGATGTGGACGTAGAGCTTTCGAGGTCGACCACCCAGGCGCGAGAGGATCTCGCGGTCCAACTCCTCCGTCAGCGGGAAGGCGTCGACGAACGAGACCGACCCGTAGTTGCCATAGCCGGCAAACACATGTGGCCAGTTGCCCAGTAGGTCGGCATGTGCGCAGTTCGCGCACGTCACTGGGGTTTCCGTCCTGGACTCGTACCATTCGAGCATGAGATCGCCGATCTCCGAATCGGGCAGCTGCGTGCCGCACCTCGGACACGGCGGGCCCTCAAACCCGTCCATATTGCACGAGATCTGCCAGCCCTTGTTGACCTCGACCCCGAACAACCATGCCGCGCCTCCGGCAACGACTTCCGGCGGAATCCATGCCGAGTCAAAGGCGTGGGCGAAGCGTCGAACCTCGCGATACTGCCCCAGGAAGCTATCTGGTTTTTCGGCCGGAGCGATGATCTCGATGTCGAGGAGCCAGTCGATGATCGTATCGACCCGACGCGCGGCTTCGGCCTCGTCGGCGTCCAAGCTCGTGTACACCACCATGTTGTCCGACATAGCTGTCAGACGGTACGCGGTGGGAGGTCGCCCTCGGTCATCTCGCTTCGTACGGCCATCGTTGCGCGCAGCCACCGTCCGACGTAGTTGTGCGTGGCGACCTTGAGGTGGCTCGCAGCATGTTCGACGAACCAGCCACTTAATCCGTCCCAGCGTCGATGGTCGCCGGGCGCGACGATGCTCCAGCCGAGCTCGTCGAGGGTCCAGTGCGCCTTGGCGGAGTTGCGGAGCATTGAGGTGCTCACCCAGTTCGTCTCGTCGTCAGTACCGCCGCGGGTCACTGGCACAACATGGTCGATGGATGGAAACAACTCCCAAAACGCGAAGTGGGTACCGGCCATCTGCCAGTTCGGGTGGGCCGGGAAGTCATCGGGAAAGATCAGCGAAAGTGCCCTCAGAACACCGGGATTGACCAGACGAGTGCCCGAGTATCGATCGATGAATCCGTCGCGGTAGAACACGCGCAGGCACTGACGTTCGGTGTATCGGCGGGCGACCTTGGCTTGAGGTGCAAACGGGTACCCCGAGCGAAGCGTCTCGCGGGCATTAGTGGTGTCGCCCGCAGCCAACCGGGCGCAGACGTGTGCGAGGACCTCCGCCTTGTCGTTCCGCGCTACCAAGGAGTCCGGGTCATCCACCGACACATGTTCGAGTCTATGACCAGGCGACTCGATCAGGGATGTGTTCGGGCTCCAAGAGGCCGGAGGGGGATGAGCTGACTCAACCCAACACGCCGAACTCTGCAAAGAGCGCCTTTGCCAATCCCCGCTGCCCGCCCGTCTTACTCGTCGCATTCAGCGCCGATCCCAGAGGGATCCCGCCGATCCTCGATGCTGACGGCGATCACTGCAACGACGATCACTGCGAGCAGGCAGAGCGTGACCGGACGGGCAGGGTGTCGGACCTGCCCGGTGCTCATGCGCTGGCGTTGGTGCGGTTCAGCTTCCGAATCGAGCGATTAGTGTCGGCCGCGACCTGAATCTAACTGCTACCAAACAGCGCGCCGAGGCTGCCGTTTCCGTTTCCGTCTCCGCTGTTCGCCGGCCCGGCGATGCCCCCGTGCCGAGAGCAGGCTCCCTGCCGATGCTGCGCGTGGCTGTAGGTGCCGTCCTTGCATCGGAAGGTCGCACCACCGGAGTTGCCGTCCGGAACGTGCACACATCGGCCATTGGAGTTGCGGTAGTAGCCAGATTTGCAGCTCGTAGCCTTGGCCTGGCTGGCGCCAGGAAGCGTCTGGGCATGGGCTGCGCCGAGATCACTGACCAGTGCGGGGCCGGCCAAGACGCCAAGGGTGAGGGCGATGGCTGCTGTCGCGCCCGCGAGAGCACGTCGAATGCTGTTCCTGTTCTGCACCGATCAGGTGTATCAGTCTTCACACCCAAGGCTGGTATTTCTGAACCAGATTCCACCGCTCGAGGGACACTCGACGACGAGCTTGGATAGCTGGCATCGGCAAATCTCGGGAAGTGAGGATTGGTTATCAAAGAGCCGCTGCATTGTGCATACTCCGGTATGCAGACGGTTGGCGGGAACGCGGGACTGCCGCCGCATCGTTCAGCGAGAAGTTCTGTGTGCCTGACGATTCGAAGATCGACAATCATGTGCCGAAATTCGCAAAGCGCCTGTTGAGCCGAAATGAGTGCGTGCCCGCGACCTCGAACACTACTTGGCTGGACGCAAGAAAATGACCGGCTATTGGGACAAAACGGAGATAACCGGCGCCGCGTGCGCCCGGACCTGCGCTTGGCGTCGATCGGCGCAAGCACCTGCGCCACCGACCGGAGGGCCCGCTGGTTTAGTCTTTCTACAGAAATGCCGAGCCCGCGCGCTTCAGGTGGTGAACTCGGTGTGGCGACGACGTCTCGATCGGCGGCGTCGCTGCTCATCGAAGGCGAAGGGAACGTCATGACCGGCCCGCAGAATCCGTGGAACGACCCGAATCAGGGCCCGTCACAGTTCGACCAGCCGACGCAGCTGGGTCAGCCGGTGCAGCAACCCGGGTACTCCCAGCAGCCTGGATATTCGCAGCCGCCGGGCTATCAGCAACCCGGATACCCCGAGCAGGGATATGCGCAGCAGGGTTATCCGCAACAGGGATATCCCGGATACGCGCAACCCGGTTACCAGCAGCCCGGGTATCCGCAACCGGGCCAGGGCGGTCCGGGCTTTCCGCCGCCGAAGAAGCGGCCGGTGTGGCCGTGGATTCTCGGTGGCGGAGTCATCCTCCTCATCATCGTTGTGGTGGTGGCGGTCGTCGCGCTGGTCGGCTTCGGCAAGGACGTCGAGAACAAGGTCAACGGACCGGTGACGGTGACCTACCAGGTCACCGGCGATGGGTCGAGCGCCTTCATCGCGTACATGACATCGGGTGGCACGGTCTCCGAGGCGCAGAATGAGTCGGTGCCGTGGACGATGGACGTCTCGTTCGCCGGCTCGCTGAAACCCGTGAGCCTGGCCGCCAGCAACGGTGTCGACGACTCGGGAAGCATCACCTGCACCATCAAAGAAGGCAGCAAAGTGATTGCCACCGACACGAAGTCGGGCGAGGGCGCCGTCGCCGCGTGTGGCGGCACCACCTAAACCGCATCAGGGTGATGTTGTGCCCGCAATCCGGGCACAACATCACCCGGAATGCCCCCTTCGGCCCGCGCCCGCAGATACACCGACGCCCACGTCCGAAAAGGCTTCCACGCGTTCGCAATCTCGTCGAGTACGGCGTCGGGCCCGTACAACTGCGCCACCTCGGCGGTGAGGCGGCGTTCGTTGGCGGGCACGTAATCGGGGGCGTTGGCGCCGCGCAGCACGATCAGTTCGGCAGCGAACGGCCCGATGCCCTTGATGTGTTGCACCTCGGTGATCGCGTCCTGCGGGTCCATCGCCCGCAGCGCGGCGGTGTCGAGTGCGCCCTGCTCGGCGGCGTCGGCGACGGCGTGGAGGTATTCGAGTTTGCGGCCGGGGAGGTCGATGTCGAGGTCGGCGAGTCGCGCCGGCGCGGGAAAGGCTCCGTCGTCACCGAAGCGGTCGGTGATGGCGGCACGGGTCGCCGCGGCTTGGGCGATGCGCACCCGCTGCGAGAGCACCGACCACGCGGCGGCCTCGTAGGCGGAGTGAAAACCGCAGGGCCGCAACCCCGGAAGCGCTTGCTGCGCGCGTCCGATCACCGGGTCACGCTCGCCGACGGCGGGCCACCCCCGGGCGTCGACGTCGAGGGCGAGGAAGCGCGCGGTCTGCTCGGCGGCCGCGTCAAGATCGCCGTCGCCGCTCACCTCGATCTCCGCGGTCTGCCCACGCTGGGTCACGGTGACCCGCGCGGCCGACCAGTCGGCGTCGACCCGGAACACTGTCGACAACCGTCCCGGCTCCTGCGTGCCGCGCAACGCGGATGGGGTGAATCCCTCCCAGAACTCACGGCTGGTGTCCAGCGACCAGGGCCCGAGCACTTCGTGGGTGATCGTCAGCGTGCTCATGGCACCTCCGTCGTCGGCCAATTGTTCAGTGCGACTCCACTGTTCGCGCGAGAATCCCCAACGTGGCGCGCAGACCGGCCCCGGGGATGATCGGGAACCGGCCCTTGATGTCCTCGTTGGTCACGCGACTCCAGTCGTAGTACGTGGTCACCCGCGTGCCGTCGTCGGTGGCCTCCAGGCGATAGCCGTAACGGTGATCCAGCGGCGGGCGGACGGTGCCGGCGATCGTCCACTCGATCCACCGGTCCTGCTCGAAGCCGGTGATGATCACCCGCACGTCGTACTTGCCCATCGGTAGATCGTTGAGCGACTCCCGATCCATGTGCACGACGAACTCGTCGCCCACCGCCGACACCGGCGAGCCCTCGGCGCTCTGCAGCATCCCCGAACTGTCGATGGTGACGTGCCCGTCGGGCGAGGTGAGGACGGAAAAGATGGTTGCCGGATCGGCCTGGATCACGCGGCTGATCTCGAACTGCTCGGACATGTAGTGCGCTCCCTGCGATCGACGACGTGGTAGGCCCAGGCTATGCCCACGCGCCGGACGCCGGTCGACATCTCTGCCATCATGAGTCCGACGCCGAGGAACTCGGTATCGACGTCCGGTAATCCACCGGCGATCGAGGAGGATCGATCATGGCACAAACGCTCACGCTCACAACGGTATTGGAGCCGCGAGGCCCGGCGGCCGCGGTGATCCTCACCGACGAGCAGGTCGCCGAACTCGGGGCGGGCAAGAAGGCGTTCCCGGTGACTGTGCGCATCGGCGACGCGACGCTCGGCGCGCGCCTGGCACGCATGGGCGGGGAGAACCTCATCGGATTCAGCAAGGCCGCCCGCACCATACTCGGGGTGGCCATCGGCGACACCGTCGACATCACGATCGCCGTCGACGACGCGCCGCGCGAGGTGGAGATCCCGCCGGCGCTCGCCGAGGCGCTCGACGCCGATCCTGTCGCGAAAACCGCATTCGACGCGCTGGCCTACAGCCGCCGCAAGGAGTACGCGCGCTCGGTCGCCGATGCGAAGAAAGAAGAGACCCGTGCGCGTCGGGTGGCCGCAGTGCTCTCGGCGTTGGCCGAGAAGTGACGACGGTCGCCCACCCGGATGACACTGACCACCACCCATGGTGCACGT
>NZ_BAEI01000078.1 GCF_000241325.1 Gordonia polyisoprenivorans NBRC 16320 = JCM 10675
GAGCTTGTCAAGATGTCTGTGTAAGAACGTGACTCCTGATTTTCTTGTGGTCCGTGGGTTTAGCCGAGGTGCGGTTCGATCCGGTCGGGGTAGGCCAGAGCGAGCTGTCCGAGGGCTTGCTTCCAGTTGGTGACGACCTGTCCCTCGACCAGTCGTCCGAGGGCCTTACGGGGCTGTGACCGCCTGGTCCCGCGTTCTTTGAGGCGTTGAGCGGCTCGTTTGTCTTCGATGTCGCAGATGGCCAGCCACAAGAGTTTGCGGACCGCGATGTCGTTGGGGAAATGTCCGCGGTTCTTGATGACCTTGCGGAGCTGGTAGTTCAGCGACTCGATCGAGTTGGTGGTGTAGATGACTTTGCGCAGCTCGGGCGGGAATGCCAGGAAGGGGATGAACCGATCCCAGGCTCGGTCGAAAGCCATTGCCGCACTCGGATATTTGGCGCCTAGTTCCGAGTCGCGGAAGGCTTCCCACTCGCGGCGGGCGGTCTCGGCGTCGGGGGCGGTGTAGATCGGTTTAATCGCCCGAGCGACGTCTTTGCGGTCTTTGTAGTTCACGAACCGCATCGAGTTGCGGATCAGATGCACCAC
>NZ_BAEI01000077.1 GCF_000241325.1 Gordonia polyisoprenivorans NBRC 16320 = JCM 10675
TATCGTGGCGGGATCACCCGGAAGGATGGCGATCCCGCCACTGTCGGCGTGACCTGATCATGACCGAGCATGAAGACATGACCCCGACCTCCGCGACTGATGATCCGATGACCGATTTCACTGCTCGCCACCTCGATCTCGCCGGCGACGAACTGACGGTGTGGACCTCGGGCAGAGGCCCCGCGGTGGTGTTGTTGCCGGAGATGCCGGGCATCAGCCCCGACGTGCTGCGGTTCGGTCGGTGGATACGCGATGCGGGACTGACCGTCTACCTGCCGTCGCTGTTCGGGGTGGATGGAGCCTACCCGCAGGCCGAGGCCGGCACGTCGATCATGAAGCGGGCGTGCGTGAGCCGGGAGTTCAATGCCTTCGCCGGTGGCGGTACGAGTCCGATCGCGACGACGCTGCGCGCGCTGGCGCGGGTGGCGCATGCCGAATGCGGTGGGCCGGGTGTGGGCGCTGTCGGGTTGTGTTTCACCGGCAACTTCGCCCTCACGATGATGCTCGACGACTCGGTCGTCGCTGCCGTCGTCAATCACCCGTCACTGCCGCTCGACGACCCGGGCGGTCTCGAACTGTCCGAGGCCGACGGCCGTGCCCTCCGTCGCCGGCTCGACGCCGACGACCTGCGGGTGATCGGGTATCGGTTCGACACCGATCGGTGGTGTACCGCAGCACGATTCGCCGCCTATGCCGAGCTGCTCGGCGACCGGTTCGATGGGCGCGTGCTGCCGGGGTCGTCGGCGAATCCGAGTCCGCCGCCGTTC
Organism: Gordonia polyisoprenivorans NBRC 16320 = JCM 10675; assembly: GCF_000241325.1. GTDB lineage: Bacteria > Actinomycetota > Actinomycetes > Mycobacteriales > Mycobacteriaceae > Gordonia > Gordonia polyisoprenivorans. Next base: position 768 of record NZ_BAEI01000077.1, read on the forward strand.
TTCGCCGACGTCGTCGGCACGCCGCACAGCGTGGTGACCGCCCATCTCGTCGACGAGGCCGGTCATCCGACCATCCGGGCGCGAGACGAGATCGTGGACTACCTGACCGTGGCCCTGCTCGGAGGCTCCGAAACCGTTGCGGAGGAACATGGCTGACCTGACGCGTGTCGGCATCCTCGCATACCCGGGGTGCTTCGCCTCGGAGATCTTCGGTATCACCGACGTGCTCACCATGGGTGGCCACGTCGCCCGGGCGCACCACCAGGAGCCGTCGCTGGTGACCTCGATCGTCTCGCCGCGCAGTCGCGTCGTCGCCTCCGGTGACATCCCGCTGCAGGTGTCCGCGGCCGGCGACGACACCGACGTATTGGTGATCCCTGGTTTCGAATTCGTTCCCGGGGAAAATGTTTCGGACAGACTCGCAGATCTGGCGCCGGAGATCGAGGTGATCGGCCGGCACGTTTGCGATGGCCGGCCCGTCGTCTCGGTGTGCGTCGGCGCCTTTCTGCTCGGGGCGTCCGGGGTACTCGACGGCCGCACGGTCACCACCGCGTGGTTGTTCGCCGATGCTCTGCGACAAGCCTTTCCGTGCGCGGTGGTCGACGACGAGAAGCTCGTCGTCACCGACGAGGGGGTCACCACGACCGCCGCATTCAGCGCCATGTACGACTTCGTCATCGACCTCATCGAGAGCCGCCACGGCGACGACGTCGCGCGTCGCACCGCGCGGATCGCGCTGCTCGACGACGCCCGTAGCAGCCAGACGCCCTACGTCGACACCGCGCTGCTGCCGCCCGCCGGGTCGTCGTTCGCTGCGCGGGTACAACGCCACCTCGAGCGTCACCTCACCGAGCCGTACAGCCTCAAAGACCTTGCGGCGCAGATGTCGGTGAGTACCAGAACTCTGCTCCGGACCTACAAACGCGAAACCGGGGAGTCGCCGCTGACCTATCTACAGCGGGCCCGCATCCGGCGTGCGCAGCACCTTCTGGCGTCCACCGACCGCACCCTCGGCGACGTCCACCGTGCCGTCGGCTACCAGGATGGCGGCGCGTTCTCGGACCTGTTCACAAGGCACACCGGTATGCGGCCGAGGGAGTATCGGGGTCAGTTCGGACGTGCGTAGGGATCCAGCACCTCGTACACGGTGGCCGGTGCCGCCGATCTTTGAGAGTCAGCCCTGCAACGCACTCCGCAGTGCATCGATCGCGAGTGTGCGGGCCACGTTGGCGGCCTTGGTATCTCGTAGGCTGTCGAGGAGCAGGAAGTCGTGGACCATGCCGGCGACCCGCACGCTGGTGACGTCCACTCCCGCCTCACGGAGTTTGTTCGCGTACTGTTCGCCTTCGTCACGCAGCACGTCGGCTTCGTCGGTGATGACCAGTGTTGTCGGGAGTCCTTGCAGTTCTTCGACACTCGCTTGCAGCGGTGACGCGTGGGGCTCTGCCCGTTGTGCCGGATCGGTGGTGTAGGCATCCCAGAACCACTTCATTCCGTCGCGCGTGAGGTAGTAGCCCTCGGCGAATTGGAGGTAGGACGGGGTGTTGAAGTCGGCGTTGGCCACGGGGTAGAGCAGCACCTGTGCCTTGAGATCGATGCCAGCGCGCTCCTTGTTCATCAGTGCGAACACCGCCGACATACAACCGCCGACGGACTCGCCGGTCACCGCGATGCGGCTGGTGTCGAGTCCATGCTCCGAACCGTGTTCGAGTACCCATTGGCCAACGGCGTAGTTCTGCTCGATCTGCGTGGGGTACTTGTGTTCGGGTGCGCGGTCATAGACCGGGAAGACCCCGGCCGCGCCGGCGCCGACGGCCAGTTCCCGGAACAGTCGGTCATGGGTTCTGTCGTCCCCGAAAACCCAACCGGCGCCGTGAATGTAGAACACGACCGGCAGCTGGCCACTCGCGCCCTTCGGCCGGATGATCCGGGTTCTGACGGTGCCCCATTCGCCGGCGTTGACATCCACCCACTCCTCGTCGACCTCGGGTCGGGGGACGCTCTCGTCGCTCTGCAGGTCGAGCAGGATCTGACGTCCCTGATCGGGTGGTACCTCGTAGATGCGCGGGTGGGGATCGGTGGCGGCGCACAGCTCTTGCGCCGCGGGTTCGAGATAGGGGGGCAGGGGAGCGGGAATCTCGGGCATGGGGTGAGCCTCTTTCCTCTGGAAGCGTGCGTCGATTGCAGTCGCATCTGGCAGTTGAGGTTTTCGACGCGGGTGGTTGTGTCAGAACCGCGGCACGAGAATCGATGGTGGAGAATGCATTTCCCGCGCTGAGTTGCCGCCCGGAAGGCCGGGTCGGATCTCGGGAGGTTCGTTTCCTGTTGTGGACGCCTCCCGGCTCACGGTAGAACCCGAAGTAAGCGGTGTCAACACCTTCGTCGGTTTCGCTTCATCACGGCCTCCGTAGGGCGATCCCGACACGTCCGCCACCGACGTCGGTGCCTACGATGGGGCGATGCATGCAGCCGAATCGGGGGCGCGGTAGTGCTCGCACAACTCAGTGAGGCCCAGACCGTCGGACTGTCGCTGGCCATCCTCGGCGCGGTACTCGTCGTCGGGTGGACCGTGCGCATGAAGGTCGGATTCCTGCACACCTTGTTCATCCCGGCGAGCGTGGTGTCGGGATTCCTGGTGTTGATCCTCGGACCCCAGGTGCTCGGCCGGCTCACCGACAGCCACGGGTTGTTCCCCTCGGACGTCATCGAGGTCTGGCGGGTGATCCCCGGACTGATGATCAACGTGGTCTTCGCGGCCATCATGCTCGGCAAGACGCTGCCCAGCCCGCGGGCCCTGTGGGACGCCGCGGCACCGCACGCATTGTTCGGTGCGTTCCTGTCGTTCGGACAGTTCGCTCTCGGGGGTCTCGCGGTGCTCCTGGTCCTCACTCCCTTCTTCGGACTACCCGCCGAAGCCGGTTCCCTGTTGGAGATGTCGTTTGCCGGCGGTCACGGCACCATCGCGGGCATGGGTCAGGTCTTCAGCGACGAAGGCGCTCCCGAACTCGTCGACATCGGGCTCGGCCTGGCGACGATCAGCATGGTGACCGGTGTGGTCGTCGGATCGATGCTGGTGCGCTGGGCGGTCCGCCATCCCCGAATCCCGCTGCGCCGCAACGAGCCCCTCCGGTCCGATGAGAACTACGACGTCGACGACATCCACGTGGTCCCGGCAGATGCCAAGCCCGCCAACGAGACCGGTCTGCACCCCACCACCCTCGCCTTCGCCCTGATCGGCGTGACGATTCTGGTGTCGGTCGGCATCCTGTGGGGAGCGCGGGCCATCGTCTCCGCACTCGGTTCCGACATCCTGGACAAGATGCCGTTGTTCCCGGTGGCAGTCATCGGCGGGTTCATCGTGCAATGGGTGGTGACGAGAACCGGGCAGGCCCACCGGGTCGACAAGCGTGCGATCGAGGGGATCTCGTCGATCGCCCTCGACGTCTTGTTGGTGTGTGCGATCGGCACGATGTCGCTGGCGACCATCGGCTCCAACGTCCCGGCGATCGTCGTGTTCACCGTCGTCGGTGTCGGGTGGAGTGTGGTCTGTCTGATCTGGCTGGGGCGCCGATTCCACGGTGCGGATTGGTTCGAGCACGCCATCGCCGACTTCGGGCAATCGCAGGGCAATGTCGCGACCGGCTTCGTCCTCGCCGACATGGTCGATCCCCGACGCGAGACCTCGACCGCGAATGCCTATGGCTACAAACAGCTACCGTACGAGCCGTTCCTCGGTGGCGGCTTGATCACCGCGCTGTCGGTGCCGCTGATCGTGGCGATCGGGTTGCCGTGGTTCACCGCGGTCAGCGTCGTCGCCGTCGCAGTGATCGGGGTGTGGGGGATGCGCAGGCGTAAGTCCGGGGTCGGTGGCTGAATCGCACTTGGTGCCGCGCGCGCTGAAAGTCCGGACTGGTGAGCTGGGAAAACACCCAGTTTCCGGACTGGGTCTCGGCAGAAAGCCCGGACTCACTCGCAAAATCGCTTTGACCTGCGGGTACAGGTCGACCCCTCAGTAAGTCGCTGGCGGTTGATGTGCTTGCACGGGATTCAGACCTCTACCAGTCATGAACCACGACTTCCAGCCGGCGGCTGTAACCCTTGACCAGGGCGATCGCGGGATGGACTCGGAGCTCGACGAGTGTATCGAGCGAGATGATGGCGAACCCTGTCGCCAAGGCTGCGAATGCGACTACGCGCTGCACTTTGGCCAGTTGGTCGCGGTACATTGCGACTTCCCGAACCCTTGCCGGTTCGGCCAGGGCCGCAATCTGTAGATCCAGCCTTGTAGCGCGGCGAAGAGCACGAAGCAAAGCGACCCGATGACCCCGGCGACGATCGGGTTGACAGCGGTCGCGACAAGAAGTGGAACCGACGCAAGGCCGCTGGCATATGCGACATCAGCCGACGCCCTTACTCGGCGATACCGATCGAGGATAGTGTCGGAAACGGTGATTGACATGGAGCTCATGGGTCTGGTCCAAGGCCTGGTGACGGATACCATGCAGTTAGGTTGCCAGGCACCACCGACCAGATTGGCGTCGCCAGGAACCCTCACGACTGAGTACCAAGGCGCTGAGGTACGCCACTCGAACACCCAGACCTTGCAGTTGCCGATCGATACCTCGAGGCGTAGTGCCTGGTCTGTCCGCATCTATGCTTGCATCGATCTATCATCACCGGTGTGGATGGGGTAGTTCTTGACTGACGAAAACGGTGCAGATGCCGGAGCCTCCGAGGGACCAGGGCCAAACGTCCTCAACGAAGTTCTCGCGCGTCGTCCAGCACCCGAGGAAGCGCCGACACCGACACCGGGTAGTCCGATCCTGCCATTGGCCCTAATGGATCCGCTGCTCTTCGAACGGTTGGTGGCCGATGTTGCGCAATCGGTATATCGATTGGACGAGGTCCACGCTTACGGGCGGTCAGGTCAGTGGCAAGGCGGACTAGACATTGTCGGGTTAAAAGGTGAACGGCAAATCGTCTATCAGGTCCGACGCGTCGACTCTCTGACGGCTGATGGGCTCGAAAAGGCAGTTCGTGAATATGGGAGTCCTACAAGAATTAAGGATGGAGAACGAGTTTCGGTCGCGCGTCCGTTTCCGGATGCCGACGAATTTGTTTTCGTTACGTCCTGGCCCAATGAGGACACTGCGGTAACTGACAAGCTCGAAGTGCTGAAGGCCGAGTTTGCCGGCGACTTTCGTGTACGCCTTATTGACTCACACGTCCTTTCGCGTGAGCTGCGCTTCTTTGGCGCGATCGTTGCCGGATATTTTGGTCCGTACTGGGCGGAGACCTTCTGCCACTACACTCCGCCAGCCCGCGCAGGTATCGGTAACGCCGCTGGGCTGCTCGATGACCCTCTCACGGCGATCGGTGAACGCGAGGAATTTGAACGCGCATCCTCACTCCTGACTTCAGATCCGGAAAATGACGCTCCTGCGGCAGCTGAGATTTACAGTCGCATTGCGAGGAAGCTGCGCGAAAATGCATTGCCCCTTGCGGATGCAGTGAAGCTCGAAGCTATACGAGCTTACGGGGCTGCTCATGACTACAGCCGAGCGTTGAATCTGTCGATTGAGGTGGCGCTGGAAGATATTGAATCTTGTTCAGCGGTGCGGGAATCGCTGAAGCTGGCTGACGAAATAGCAAGAAGCGTCGATGAACAGCACCTGGAATCTGCCAAAACCGCGGTATCCCTGTTGCGCAACTGCGCCGATTGGTTTGAACGCGGCTACGAAGTTGTCGACGTTGTCGAGAAACTCTCCTTGCTTGTCGCGAACAATGCGCCGCATAGCGCGCGCATTGGACTGCTAATCGCTGAACAGGTCCTCACTGACGAAGACGACCGGGACGACCACGGAGTCTTGCTGTCAGCGTTGCAGACGTTGCCAGCTCAGTTGGTCGGCGTCGACCGGCTCCGCCTGCGCTGTGCAATCGCCGACTTCGAGATCATGCTAGGAGCTCGGCCGCGCGACGCGTATGAAACCGTGCGTGACGAGTCGTTCACCGACGACGGTCTCCGCGCGCTAGTTGAACGGCGTTTCGGACGGGCGTGTGTTTACGTCGGTGACGACACCGCAGCGGTGAATGCGTACAGACGAGCGGTGATGCATGCTTGGCATGCCGGGCTCGGCGGTGACGTCCGCAAAGCGTTGCGGTGTGTCGCCTCCATCACTCAAGTAAACCCGCTGTTCGGTCCGAATACGGTCGCCAGTCTGGCGATGGCTGGCGCTCGGGCGACGACGAACCGCGACCAGCTCATCAGCGGAGCAGGCCAGGCGAACATCAACGCGCTAGATAACATCGTGAGCGCAGACGTACCCGATGCTGTTCGCTGGGCCCACCATTGGCTGCGACTTGAACGCATCAGTGGAGCCGAACGTGATGAAAGCTACGCACGTCGAAACTACGCACGGGCGCTTGAGTCGGCGGACCGTGCGACATCCGCTGTCCGCCAGTACATTAACCTAGGCAGTCGGAAGTTGGCCGGACACGCTGCCGGGGCTCTCAAAGAGTTCTTGGACGTCACTCAACATTTCGCTTCGCCATCCGAGTCGCGGAGGGCGGCCGCAGCGAGCGCAGTTGCTGCGACAGTCGATCTACTTCCGGACGCGGACGTTGACCGCGTTGCCGACTCCCTCGCCAGTCTATTTTTGACAGCCACCGACCCAGCACGAATTGACACTGATGACGCTATCGCGTCGCTTGATGCGATCGGCGCGCTGAGCGAGCGTCTGCCAGAGGACGTTGCGTCACAAATTCATGGTGCGGCAGCCGAACTTGTACCACGGGAAAACAATCAATACCGCTACATCGACAGCGAGTTGCTCAACTACTTCATGGTGGTCGCCCAGTACCATCCCTCACTGAGGGAGCAGGCCATAGGCCAGCTTCTAGCACTGCTAGCCCAGGACGTAGGTAATACTGAGCAGCGAATTGCTGCGCGCCTAGGTGACATTCCTGAAGTCCGCAAACGCATAGCAAGTGTGGCGGTTGAAGAGAACAGCGCTGCCGCGGGCCGTATCCTTGCGCATTGGCAGGTAGGGACTCCACCCGCAGCGGCCTACGCTCGGGAACGGATCGAGAAGCTGATGGAGGAGCCCCTAAACACTCCCAAGAGCTCGTTCGTCGTGGGGCGATCGTGCACCGAGGCCAGCGTCGCCCTCGACGCCACTCTATCCGCAGGTAGCGATCCGGACGCGGTCTCTCTCTTGGGACCGTGGCTGGAGCACCTGGTTGACCGGATCCGAAATCAATTCATGTCAGCGGACGAGCGCGTTGATGCTGCCGCCGCGATACAGGCACTGATAGGCAGACTTGGAGCTACCGAAAAGGGACTTGCCTTCAGCACGTGCATCGAACAGTTTGATTCCCCAAAGCTGGCCCGTGTTGATATCATTGAGCGCGCCAATTACCAGGATCCCCTCGCTCGCTTCAAGTTCGGTGATGGTGGGACTGTCTTCGAAGCCACGATGCTGGAGACAGCGGCGATGACGCGCGTCAATGCCGAGGAGACACGAGTGGTCGTAGATCGTCTCCGATCCCAAATACGGCTCGCTGCAACCGATTGGAGGGTTGCCGAGCTCACAGCTAGCGCCGCCATACAGGCTGACGCCCACGTCCTCGCGAATGACCTTGCGTTGAGTCCCGAACCACGGCTGCGAATGGCCGCAGCAGCGTTGTGGGCGCAAGCGCCCTCGCAAGACCCGCAGATCGGCGAGTTTCTCAGTACAGACCCGTCAACGTCTGTACGACGTCAACTGGGTGCCGCAATCGCGGCACAGCCGCCGGAACCCGCATTTGAGCCGATCATCGCCAAGCTCAGAACGGATCGGTATGCCTCGGTGCGCCTAGCTCTCGCCCGTGTAAGCGCTGAAGGCGCATCGCCAATCAATACCGAGCGTGTCGACGTCGTTGAGACGTAATAGCGCGTGGCAATGTGACTGATGTAGTCTCTCTCAGCTCACGTTGAACCGCCAGCTGGCGTCTCGTCTCAGCTGTGATGCGGAGGTTCCCATCGGCGATGTCTTGTGGATCTAGCTGTCAGCTGCGTCCTTGGGCGTAACCAGCTTCACGAAGAAATGCGCACTTTCGAGCTCCCACTTTGTCATGTACCACCCGGAGTAGAGGAGCTCACGGTGTCCCTGGCGCGGGTGAACCAGACGTAGTAGTGACTCTGCGCACGATAATGAGCCCAGCTGTAGCGGTTCATTCGATACATCTCAGCCCGTCAGGAGGCTGACGGCGAGCGGCTGATGGTCGCGCCAGCGCTTGAAGCGGCGGTGACTGTGGCTATCGTGTTGATGTTCGTGGCAGCGAACAAATTAACGGTCGCGAGGAGCTTGTCGGGTGGCGATACTGAAGCGTGTGTGGGGATTCTTGACGGCGGGTACGTCCACGGGTGTAGCGTCGACGTTCCTGGTGATGGTTGCCACAGGACTTGTTGGCGCTGCGGTCTTTGTCTACCTCGATGTTGGGACTCAGGTGTGGAATGGCCTGTCCTTCTTACCAAGCCTCGCAACCTCGGTGATTGGGTTCCTGGTCGGCGTCCCGGTCGCATACTACGTAATCGCAGAAGTTGTGAGCCGTAGGGACGAGCGCAAAGAGCTACACGAGGTTGAACGCCTCACCGTTCGTGGGTGGGATGACTTTCGAGATGCTATAGACTCAGCCCTCACCCCTCAAGCCCGCGAGGGGATATTGCAAGCTTCGAGCATTCTGGACGGGCTGAGTCAGGTCATCGCCGAGTACAACATTATGCGGAGCGTCACAGTGAATGGCATTACCCGAACTGAATACGAGCTAGACCGGGTGTCCGAAGGTCGCCGTGTTGCCGGTCTGGGCCACAATGGGTTCATCCAGTCAATCCACTTAATGCAGTTTACTGAAGCGTGGAACGTCGTGAGATCGCGTTGGCATTTCATAGAAAATCAGATAAAATCTACGAGACTTGCGCACGGTCTCTCCTGGTCAAACTATGAGACAGAGAAGGTGCTGGTCAATTCGATTGATCTGAAACCAAATCCAGTTGAGGAACTGTACGAAGTTCTACAACGACGACAGGAATCCTCGCCGCTAGTTCCTATTGGCAATATGCGGGATGCGATATCGTCGATCGATGACTTCCTTGGTAGTCAGGATGAAGACCTAGTGAAACAACGTGGTGGGTACCAGAATGTCGGACTCATGGTCCACGATCTCAGCAGGGCGCTGATAGCCGTAAAACTGCTACTTGATCACGTAGATGAGATTGTGGAAAAGTCTGCGGGCGATGTATTCAGCGAAAACTGACCAGTTCTGACGCAAACCAATGTGTCCGCATCACAGCATGGTTGACATCCTGGTGCACAACTGTCAGTGGCCTTCATGAGTGCCCGAAATGCTGGGCAAGCTGGCAACGCCTCCGATTGCACAGAGCTGGTCGAGATGGGGCATACAACGATCACGAAGCTCAATACCTGTCGGGGTCAGAGCACGGGGGTTTCCGCGCCGACCACGGGCGTGCAGCACCCGGCCGAGTAGTACTTCCAGTACGTCTTCGCAGTACGCCAGGCCTCGCTGACTTTTGCGGACATGTCGAGAGGCGACCGCCTGGTTTTTGCCAGCGGTGGCGGCGAAGAAAGCGAGTGCTCGCGCGAGACTGGTGTCGCCGTCGAGTGCCCGCTGGAGAACTATTCCGGGATCGCGATCTTGCGAAGCACTCCTGAGCGCGATGATGTGGGTTCCGGGGATAAGCACGTCGTCGATGCTCATATGCTGGAGTTCGTCAGAGTCTCGTCGCCGGAACTCTGTTCCGTCGAAGGCGGGTGCATAGTAGATTGGCTCATCGAAGATCCCAGCCATAATGAGGAGGCGACGCGCCTCTTCGACGAGGACGGACTTCTGCGCTGTGGTAAGAGCAGCGACGAAACGACCGTAGTTCGCGATAGCTGGGCCGAATTGTTGCCCTGCACCAGCGGTGGAGAACGGGTCAGACCCAGTGAGGATTTGCCAGACGAAACGCGCAGGGTTGGGGTGGGGGTGCCGTGATCCGTAAAGGACCGTGGGCGCGGGGAAGCGTTGGCGTCTGCGGGCATAGTCGATTGGGGGTGGTTGGGAACGCAGGTGTTCGTGGAGGGTCAGGTAGAAGTCGAGCATCTGGCCGACGCTGTCGCCCGACCACAGAGCCTGGAGCTCAAGATCAAGACGATGGCTCTTGATTAAGACGCCGAAGTTCTTTCGCTGATTTGCCGGTGGGCCGTGGGAGCCGAGTGCGGCGAGGGAGATCACTGATGTGAGAGGCAGCAACTCCAGAGTGCTGACTTTGGTGGATGGATGGGCGTGCACAACTGCCGGCCACATTCGCGATGGCAGTGTGCGTGCATGGAGAGGTTCAACTCCGGCCGTTTGGAGGATTTCTGCGTGCCAAAGGGGAGGGGAATTGTTTGAAGATCTGGCCATTTCGCGGTGATAGAGCAGTTTCCGCGTGCTGAGCCCGGCGGGGCCGGAGCTTTTGTCGGACTCCGGCCTACGGTAGCAAGATTTTATAGCAGTCGCAGATGGCAACCAATTGAGATTGTCGATGACGGCATCTCGATCGGTTGCTGTGTAGGTGCTTGCGAGAAGTGTCTGTGCAACAGCTTCACCGATGAGGTAGGGACTAACCAGGTCTTGATTACTGATCTCGTCGAATAAGCGAGTCGTTGCCGCACTTGGTGAGCTGTAGAGGGATGATGTCTTGTGCTCGACGGAAGCGAGTACTGTCTCACGCCCGGCCGCGGTCTTGATGTTGACAATGTCGCGCATGATGATACCGGTTCGCTCGGTGAGATCACCGAGCGAGCGAATGGATATTTGCGGATGGGTGACGTTGGCGTCAATCCACAGCTGCTGTGAGAGCATGGCGCTGTCTTCGACTGTAATTGATGGAGCCGCGGCTGCGACAAGCGCATCCATGCATCCCAAGATGCCACATAGTCCTTGCGCATGCCGCTGCCGGGGAGGCCACAAGGCCTGGGGTTTACGGCTCGTCGTCATTCGTGGTTTTCCGCCGCAGCGGGGGCATCGCTCAAGCAGAAGACAGCGATGGTCTCGGCAGACAGTGCTGGTCTGGAGGTGCCAGATCAGCTTCCAGCGTCCACCAGTGTCTGCCAGACACTGCGGACAAAACCTGGTGCTACATCCGGATAGCAGGCTTGGGTTGATCCTTCCATCTGTCCCCAAAGACTCGACGTAGCGAGCGACGGTCGCCCGATGGATCTCGTCGATCGATGACCCCGTTGCGGCCGCGAGGTTTCTAGCGAAATCGTCGTCGACACCGGTGGTGAATCCCGCGGAACGACGCCCAGGATTGATGTCGCACATAGCGAGTAGGTTCCGGACCGAGCAGGACATCAGCCCTGCGAGGTACTCCAGCCAGGAATCCAGTGACTCGTCGGATCGCGGACGATCGGTGAGCGGTAGTCTAGGCATCGATGATGTCCGCGTCCGACAGCCGCATCACGGCCCGCACATGTTGATCGGTCGGCGTCGTTTCGAGTTCGGCCGCGACTGCAGCTGCGAGGCTGATGATCTTGAAGCCGATACCGGTTCGACCTTTCGCCCGCCGAAAGACGAGTTTGAGTCCAGTCTTGGTGCGCAGATACTTCGGATCAAAACCGTCGATACGCTCCAGCTGTTTGACCATCTCGCTCATTCGGTTGATGAAGACATCGTCAGGCGCCCCATCGACCGAGGGGGTCTGCTCTATCAATGCGAGGTACGTCATGCGCCACTGCAGCTGCTCAACCGCCGAGTATTGGTCCCGGCGGAAGCGCCGCTCTTCGGCGGTGGCTTCGGTGCCGGTCGAGGGTCGTCCTGTTCTCGCGGGCGGGTCCGCTCCTGGTGTATGGAGTAGCGCGCTGCTGCGTAGTCCGGCGCCGACGAATACGAAAGATACTGTCAGGGAAGTCAGGATGTCCTTGAGATCGTCGGTGAGATTGCGCGAACCGCCTCGGAGTTTGATGAAGTGTGCGTCATCGACGACCACGAGAAGCGCGCCGACGTTGCGTAGGTGATAGTCGAGCGCCGTAATCGCTGCACGCAAGTTCGCCGGTAGTGTCACGCCGATGAACCGCGCGATGTTATCGAGCAGGGTTCGTGCGAGGGGCGTGTGTCCCAGATTCCCTGACACGATGATGACGGGAATGTGGGTGAAAGGATCTCTGACGTCTCCTGATTGGTGATCGCGTAGCCAATCGTGCACGCGGAGTGCGCCGACGATCACTGACGAAGATTTCCCCATCAATGGTGGGCCATCGATTGCCAGCCATTGTCGCGAGCCTGCTGGTGACTCGCTGTTCTGGGCCAAGAGTCGAATCATCGCGCGGTGAATCTTGTCGATGTCGGAGGTTTCTATCGGTCCGATACCCCGTATCCAGCGTGCGATAGCACTGGGGGTGTCGGTGCGTGTGCTGGGCGGGTTGGCCATGTCATCGAGATGGCGGGGAAAGTGTGCGAGATCGGCGCGGTTATACGGGCTGAGGGGTCGGGTGATATGAACTGGGTCGGTGATCACCAGTCTTGTCCTTTGCTGAGGAGTTCGGCGAGTTGATGGTCGTCGGGGATGAGGGTGTCGACGTCGATGGGAAAGTCTCTGTGGCGCTTGTCGTCGTCGACGTGGGTGTAGGTGGCGCCAGCAGTTCCTACCGGCGATGGAACCGATGAGTGCAGGTAGGCGCGGTCATGGGCGTAGCGGAGTGGCTCTTCGCGGATGATCCGTTCGATGAATTCTTTGAATGCGAGGCGGACATCGAGCTTTTCGTCTTCGGTGAATCGCTTGCGATTCAGTTCGAAGAGCCAGTCCGACCATAGGACATCACTGCAGGGTGGGAGAGCTTGCGAGTCGTCGTGCATGGCCCGCAGTTCGGACCACCGTTGTCTGTCTGTGGAGTAGAAAAAGACCCGCGATTTGTCGGCTGGATCGTGGAATATTCTGATACTCGATGCGTACTTACTGGTCGGATCATCCTCTCGCACTACGTATCGCAGCGCTTCGCCACGAAACTTGGCGCCGCCGTGACGTACGCCGTCGGAGGTCACTGCCACCACCTCGTTGTCAAGGAGCGTAAAGACATCGTCCGGATGGACTCGAGTTTCTGCGACCCCGCCGCGAACCAGGCAGCGCTCGTACGCCTGGGCGGGCGTCAGCAGATCGGTGCTGTCCGGATCGGATGGCAGTCCGGTATGCGGTAAGTGCGGATACAGTGAGTGGGTGTATTCCTGCAGAATTAATTCGGCCGCCCGGTATGATATTGCTGCGGTGACGTTCTTGCCGCGTCGGTGAGGGCGATTTCCGATATAGCCTTTGAACCACTGCTGTACTCGATCCAAATTCTTGTTGGCCGACTCGACAAATGGCTTATCCGAACCGGTTCCGCTTCGGCAGCCCTCGATCCGGATCTTGAAGCGGAGGGCGACGTCGATGGTGGAAACGTTGAGCATCTCGCGGCCGTTGTCAATCACGACTGTGTGCAGTTCGCCGCCTTCCTGGCGGATCCATAACTCTTTGGGTAGGCCTAGCATGAGGAGGTGATCGCGCTGGCGGTCGGGAAGAACGATGGGTCGAAGCATGTCGAAGAGCAATAGGCGCACGTCCCGTGTCGTCGGCTGTTTCGCGCAGAGCCGAGTGGCCATGAGCTTGGTTGCGCAACAAATAGCAACCAGAACGTATGGAAAGAACGAGGCTTTCGTATCGGGATCGTAAACGTCGATGTTGAGGCGCGTCGCGTCGACTTCCACTCTCTCCAGGAATTGAGACGGCTTGGGTGCGGACACGTGGCCGATTGTCCGTGCGGCTTTGTTCCGTCGGGTTTCAGTGTTGTGTTGAGGAATGCCTCGCTGAAAGAACTTGAGTAGCGCTTTGAGTCGCCGTGCCCGGAGAAGTGGGTGGTCGATGACGCCACGCTCTCGCAGCTCATACTGCAGGTGAACTATCTTGGAGTCCAGATCCATCGCCGAATAGGCTTCGGAATTGAGCTGGGCGACGATAGCGGCTACCAACTCGACGACGCGAGGTTCGAGACCCTCTCGAGGATCTGTAGGCACAGGAATTCCGCCCGGTGCCAGCGCGGCAACGTTACCCCCGGATTCGACGTAGGCGCGACGCAGCTCGAAAAGAGTCGAGCGGCTGTATCCGCGCGCGCCCTTCAGATCCGAGACCTTTGTCTGCGTGCGGGTCTCCGCGTTGAAGCGAGCCGGATCGTAGCGGGTGTCGCATGTGGCGGGATCGAACGGCTCTCCGGTCGGATTCCCGGTCAGGATTTCTCGGATATGCCTTGCTCGCTCAAGGGTGATGGCCCGTTTGGCGGGGGTCAGGAGAGCGAGGGCGCTTGCTCCGTCGTCGTGTTGTGTACGTTCCGGGGTTGCCCAGGTCGACTGAGCGTGGATGGCACCAAGAAGTTCGGTTTCGACAAGTTCTATAGCGGACATCAGCGATCCACTGATGTCCCCCGACATCCTGGCCCAAGATGTCGGGTACATGGACGATCTGTTTGTCGCCGAGTCGCCAACGAACGATGCCGGCCTGAGCGATGTAGCCCCAGTGCTCCGGCCGCCGATCGAACTGCGCCAGCCACGCCGCTTCCAGCAGGGACTCACAGAGCACGAGGTGGGGGTGGCCCGCAAAAGCCGTCGGGTGGAAGGCGAATCGACTCCGAGCGCCGTGAAACGTGCCGATGCGCCGGACCGGGTGCAAGTCAGCCAGAGGCAGCGCATCACCACCGAACATGCTCCTAATCAGCGGTTTTCGGCCGTCCCAAAGGATTATCTCGGCGGATTGGGACAGTTCGACGAGTGCGTCCGGATCCTCGAGGACGCGCATCACATCGACTCGCGACACCTGGTTACCGAGCAGCTCGGTGAGCTTCCGGTCGACTCGCCGGGCCCCGCGACGGGCGGGGACACGAGGTGTCTGCGGGCGGTCCTCGGTCATGAGACGTCCGACCGATCGGGCCATTTGCAAGGAAGCGTGCAATGGTTCTGTGATCGGGGCATGGAGTACCCTCCTAGGTGAGTTGATCGGCGCGACGTCTGTGAGCTTTGACCGGCTGGATGTCGCGTGAGATACGTCAGCAGTGGGCCGGGTGTCGACCCGGCCTTCTGTGTGTGTAGCGCGGATGCGTCTGTACCGCTGTAGACCCGATTCGGGGGTCGTTTGGACGTGGCGCGCTCACCGAGCGCGCTGGCCGCCAAGCTCCACTCATCCCTCCCGTCGCCACAAACAAAAAGCCTCAAAGTGCGCGGCCCAGGATCGCCGCGCCCCATTGAGGCTCCGATGAGCTTGATGCTAGCAGGCATGCCGTGGCGGTTGACATAGAACGACGGTTTGCGGCTGTAATTCCGTCTGGGGCGGGCTGAGCTTCGTTCTCGTTCCATCAGCGCCTTGGTAGACATGTCATACTTGAGGACCGAACATGCAGGTCAGAGCTATGCGGTGCTGGATGTGGAGTTGCGCCATCGTTCGACCTGGAGTTGTGGCTGTTTTTCGTTGTGGAAGGTGCCGAGTAGCGAGATGTCTCAGTCGTATGAGCTGGCGGTTTTCGGCGACACTGCAACTCTCGCCCAGCGAGTAGTCGATGCGTTGGGCCTCACCCTTGCGGCGAGAGTGCTCGGCGTGTCGGAAACTCGCGGAATCAGACAATGGATTGAAGGCGAACGAGACGTTAAGGGTGCCGCCACGCTGACACGATTGCAGACAGCTGCCCAGATAGTCGCGGAACTCTCGGAGGCCTTGACTCCTCGGGAGATTCAAGGATGGTGGACGGTCGCCCACCCTGAGTTCGCGTTCAAATCCCCGCTGCAATTGTTTGAGGAAGGACCCGTCGAAACCGTACGTGCGCCGCTGCTGGAAATGGCGGTCGATCTGGCGCGACGGCACGCTGACGAGGCCTAGAGTGGCCTACCTCTCGGAGTGATTGCACGTTCAAGTGTGTCCTGTCGATCGAATCAACAGCCCGGGCAAAGCTGCCGAGGCCGAGTCCTATTTCGAGTGCATATCAATCGCGACCTGGGGAGACGGGGCTGGCCATGGACAGCCGTGATCTGCGCTGTTGCGCTCTATCATTGACGCATCGGCGGCAGGAAGGAGCTGCGATGGGTAGCCCGCGACGGGTCAGCCCACACGCCATGGTCAGCAGGGGCCTGCAGGACCTCGACGCGATCATCCCTGCAGACCAGGGTGAGCGCCAGCAGCCCGACGAGCTCGTGGCGATTGTGGCTGCTCTGCACCAGATCGAGAGTTCGATGCGTGTCCCGGTTGTTGACCTTCTTCTCGCCCTCACGGACGCTGTCTCGACCAACCCGGCGTGGGCGCCGTCGCGGGCGATGAGTGCCGATCAGGAGGCCGTGCTGCTGGCGGCGGGGTCGTTTGTCGACGAGATGCCGCTCGCAGCGGAACGCGCGTCAACGACCGCCCTGCGACGCATCGGCACCCTCCTTGCGAGCGCGTTGAGTACCGATGACGCTGCAGCCAGACTGGGTGTTACTGCGGGGTGGGTGCGTCAGCGGCTGTCACACCGCACGCTCCTGTCGGTCAAGGTTGGTAGCGCGCATCGGCTTCCGGTATTTCAATTCACCGGTGACGGCGAGCTACCCGGCTGGGGTCGAGTCGCACCAGCATTTCCCATCACGGCGCATCCGATCGCCGTCGCCTGGTTCATGCAGAATCCGCACCCCGACCTCAGCGCTGCCGGGGAGTCTATGGCGCCGAGCGACTGGCTGAGCGGTGGTGGTGATTCCGAACGCGTGATCGACCTCATCGCAACCGCGTTCGTCGTGCACGCTTCGTGACCAGCTGGGCCCGCCACTGGTCCTGTCCAACGGGTGCATTCACTTCGGTCTCGGGGCAGCGCGGTGACAGTCGGTGGCGATGTATATTCGATGAAGTCGACTTTGAGATGGGCACGGTCAGCTGTGCCCCGGACACGGCGTCATCGGTGTAGTTACCCACACCGAATCGCGCATTATCCGCCTCAGCGCGGTCTATTTTGGGGCGAACGACGTTGCTAGGCAGGCCTCGACGCAATTTCGCAGCATAGCCCTCGACGCGTTCCTCGTTTTTCTTCTCGTCGGTCGTCTCGGGGTAGCACCGACGAATGAGAGACGTAGCAGTACCTACATCGATTGCTGAGGAGCTGCCGAGGCCGCGAATGCCATCAGAAGGTCCAGGCTAGATCAGAATCCGTCGGACCGGTCGACACAGAGGTGCGATCGGCAGCTGAGTGACACTGCCGGGCGACCCAGGAGCGTCGCCGAGCACATGGGAGCGTGGAACGCTGCTTACGCTACTCCAGGTATCCGACGATGGATCATGTTTCCCTGGAAGCATATTCGCGCAGCGGCAAAGATGCGTCACGGGGAAGGAATCCGTTTTCGTTGCCGTGGTCACTCGTCATCATGGTGCAGGTCTCCAGCGTGGTGCTCGTGCCCGTCGAGGATCCATCCCCCGGCCAGGGCCGACACGCCCATCAGCAACAGCAGGCACAGGGACCCGATGACGACCGCGACGCGGCGGTGCTGCAGCAGGTAGCCGGTCGATACGAGCAGTAATGCAGAGATCTGCGAGAGGCTGTGGCGAATACGGCCTTCGGAAGAAGTGGTCGGTTTTGTGCGCGCGAGGTGTTGGACGTGATCGACGTCGGCGGTCAGATCGGCGACTTCGTCACGGTAGGTTGCGGAGTACACCGACGAGGAGCGGTCATCGAACTCGGTGAGGGTGAGCATGCCGTCTGCCATGGCGGCTCTCAGGACGGTGGCGGCGTCTTCGCGGTCGCGTGATGAGGCCCTGAGTCGGATGCTCTGGACGGCTTCCGTAGATGGTGTGTCAGACATGAAAGACCTTTCGTGGACTGGCGATGAGTCGCTGGTCCGACCGCTCGTCGGTGCAGTGTCGCGGATCGCGATTCACCACGATGATGCGACCGGGCGGCTGAGTCCTCGCTGTCAACGGCTGAGAGCGCTTTCAGGATGCGATGACTCAGCGTTGACACAGCAACTGTCTGATCTGATGTCGGAGACCTGGCTACCGCCACCCGCCGATAGGAGACGCACATTGAACATCGTCCAGGCAGTGATACTCGGTGTGGTGGAGGGGCTCACGGAGTTCCTACCGGTGTCGAGCACCGGCCACCTGACGATTGTCGAGGAACTGATGGGACTGACGATCGACGACGCGTCGGTGACCGCCTTCACCGCCATCATTCAGGTGGGCGCTATCGCAGCCGTGGTCATCTACTTCCGGCACGACATCGTGAGGTTGACCTCGACGTGGGGCCGAGGGTTGACTTCGGAAAGCGCTCGGCGCGAGCCGGAGTACCGCTTGGCGTGGGCGGTGATCGTGGGTTCGATGCCGATCGGTGTCATCGGCTTCCTCGCCAAGGACGTCATTGCGGGTCCGTTGCGGAGTCTCTGGGTGGTTGCGGGCGCGTTGATTGCCTGGAGTGCGGTGATGTACGCCGCCGAGCGATGGGCAACACAGCGTCGCGGCGATCGGGAGATCACGATCCGTGACGGGGTCATTGTCGGTGCCGTGCAGTGCATCGCGCTGGTCCCCGGGGTGTCTCGGTCCGGGGCAACCATCTCCGCAGGACTGTTTCTGGGTCTTGATCGGGTTGCAGCGACCAGACTCTCGTTCTTCTTGTCGATCCCCGCGCTCACGGCTGCAGGCGGCTACGAAGCTGCCACCACCGCGACGGACATCTCCGGTGGAGTCGGATGGACGGCGACTGTGATCGCGACCCTGGTCAGTGCGATTGTGGCCTACGCAACGATCGCTTGGCTGCTCCGCTTCGTGAGCCACCACCCCATCACCTACTTCGTTGGATACCGAATCCTTCTGGGGGTCATACTCATAGGCCTGCTCTCATCCGGGGTGCTGGCCGCCACCTGAGCGGCGCAGTCACCTGACAGTCGGTGTGCAGGTGACGCCAAGGCACTCTCAGCGGCCCCACAACGTTGACCGGGCAGGCTTGTCGTATGTCTCACCAGTTCGCCGCCCTCGCAACCATGCCCGCTGTGTACGTCTATTGCCTCGTCGGGCTGCTGGTTTTCGGTGAGTCGGCCGTGCTGCTCGGTCTCGTCCTACCCGCCGAGACGGTGCTGCTCGCCGGTGCTGCGCTCGCCGGTGTCGGTCACGCGACATTGATCGGTGTCATGGGCGTGGGGCTGGTGGCCGCGATAGCCGGTGACTGCCTCGGATATGCCTTCGGTCGCACGCTCGGT
The DNA here is from genome assembly GCF_000241325.1 of Gordonia polyisoprenivorans NBRC 16320 = JCM 10675. Classification (GTDB taxonomy): domain Bacteria; phylum Actinomycetota; class Actinomycetes; order Mycobacteriales; family Mycobacteriaceae; genus Gordonia; species Gordonia polyisoprenivorans. Next base: position 20,007 of record NZ_BAEI01000077.1, read on the forward strand.
CCGCGTATTCGCACCAGCGCGATGGGCCGACGCGTTGGCGAAGCGCGTTGGCGCAGAGCAGAACAACTGACGAAGAGCCGTGGCGTCGTAGCGGTAGTGGGTGGACGTTGGGTGGGAGTTCTGCGTTCTTTGGTGCCGCTCGTGTCGGGCATGAACTCGATGCCGTTGCGGACATACCTGATCTGCAATGTCGTGGGCGGCGTGGTCTGGGTTGCCGGAGTGTCCACGTTCGGTTACTTTGCCGGAACCACGCTCGGCGCATCTGCCATGCTGACGGTCTCGGGAGGGCTGCTGGGCGCCGCTGCCGTGTATGCGCTGGGCAATTGGGTGTTGAGGGTTCGTCGCCGCGCAGCGGATTCCGCCAAAGGCGTTCCGTCTTGACACAAGAACCGCGCGATCGAGGCTTCACACGACGCGCCGTCACGAATGATCGATGGTGCGCCGCAGTTCGGTCGGATGTGGCGGTGCGGGCACTGAGGCGGCCGCAACCGCAACGTCTCGCCCAAGCAGGGACACTGTTTGCGCTCGCCGGCCCATCACACGCCGAGCAGCGTTCGAATCGGTCCGTGAGCGGTGATGCGGCCCTGCTCGATGAGAAATCCGGTTGTCGCGTAACGCTCGAGAAGGTCGATGTCATGACTGATCACGACCACAGCCATGCGTCGCTGCGCGGCCACCTCGGCGATGAGGTCCATGACGTCGTGGGCGGTTTCGGTGTCGAGGGCCGAGGTGATCTCGTCGCAGATCAGTACCCTGGGTCGTGCTGCCAGAGCGCGCGCGATGGCGACGCGTTGCCGTTGCCCGCCGGACAGTTCGTGCGGGTGGCGTTGGTGGAAGTCGGCAGGGAGCCCGACGTCGGCGAGTAGGGTGGCAACCTCACCATCGCGCTGAGACCGCCGGCGCCGAGCGGTGTGTGCTCGATACAGCGCCCGATTGAGGGTCTGTCCGATCGTGTGACGTGGATTCAGTGATGCGAGCGGATTCTGCGGAACCAATTGGATTCGGCCACGTGTCGACCGCGGCCTCGATGTACACGCCAATGCCTCGCCATCGAGATGTATCTCCCCGGTCGCCGTTGATTCCAGGCCGACCAGAACCCGGGCCAGGATACTCTTGCCCGCGCCGGATTTGCCGACCAAAGCCGTGAGTACGCCGTCGGACGCCGAAAAGCTGACCTCGTCGAGAATGGCGGAGTTTCCCCGGGACACCGACACCGCCTGCGCGGTCAGGGACGGCACCGCGTCCTGCGATGGCAGCCGAGAGTCGTCCTGTGCGAGTCCCGATGCCCCGTCGGCCGTGACACCCGATGACGACCGCGCGCGCCGGATGTGTTGCAGACGAACGTGGTTGTCGGACATCGCATTCAACAACGACATGTCGTGACCCGAGACGAGAACACTGACGTCGATGCTCTGGCACAAGGAGATCAGCAGCTGACGGATGTCCGCTCGAGCTCCCGGATGGAGCCCGGCGAAGGGTTCGTCGACGAGGAGAACCTTGACACCGCGGACGAGTGCGCGTGCCAGCGCCACCCGACGCTGTTGCCCTCCGGACAGTTCTCCCGGTCGTCGTGAGCGCAACTCGTCGGACAGCCCGACGACACCCAATGATTCTCGCCAGGACATTGCGGCGTGCGGTTCTTGGACCTCGGTCAACAACGTGCGAACGGTGAAGACCGGGTTGAGAGCCGAGCCCGGGTCCTGCCCGACGTAGGCGACGTTTTCGCGGCGAAATGCACGGAGGTCGGATGCCGACAGCTCGAGCACATCGGTCCCGAGCACCGAAAGGGTTCCCTCGTGGCGAGCTCTGGGCGGCAAGGCTCCGGCGAGTGCCTTCATGAGGGTCGTCTTGCCCGAGCCGGAGGGTCCGGACAGTGTGGTGATCGTCCCGGGATTGCAGACCAGTGAGGTCGCTTCGAGAACTGGATTCGGTTGCTGGGGAAGGTAGACCGAGAAGTGCTCGACCTCGATGGAGGCGGTCATCCTACCGACGCCTGACGCCTGACGCTACCGGCAGCCAGCGTGAGACTCATGGCCACCACGGCCAGTGCGATCGCCGGGGCCAATACCGCCCAGGGATTGAGGAGGATGCCCGCGCTGTTCTCGCGCACCATCAAGGCCCAGTTCGACTCTCCCAGGGACGCCGGGAGCTGGAGAAAAGCAGCAGTACTGACCAGATACATCGCCTCGACGAAGCGCAGCCCGAGCTGGGTGAGGGTGGTGTCGCGAATGTTCGGCAAGATCTCGCGAGTGACCAGATACGGCAGGCTCTCCCCGCCGGCCACGGCCACCTCGACATATCCGGTCGCGGCCACTCCGCCTGCCGCAGCGGCGAACACGCGCGCCGAGTATGGAGTTCCGACGAGTACCGCCACAAGGACGAGTCCCACGGTACCGCCGGCGGGCCACGACAAGAGCACGAGCATTATGGCCAGGATGGGTGGCACCAGCATCGCGCCGTCGACCGTCCGTTCGATGAGGACGCCCAGCCGGGGGCGCAGAGCTGCCGTGGTCCCGAGAATTGCGGCGAGGGAAGTGACGACGACGGCGATCGTCATCGCCACGACGATGATCTCGCGGCCGCCGACCAGCAACTGCGGCAACACGTTCCGGCCCAGGTGGTCGGTCCCCAGCCAGCTGTTCGCCGAAGGCCCGGTGAAGGGGATGTCGCCCCCGGTCTGTGACGTGTCGATGAACACGGGCGCCAGCAGGGCCATGCCGATGATCAGTCCGGCCGGGATCAGGACACCGACCCTCGCCAACGGCGACCGCGGATACACCGCGCGCTTCACGCTCGCCCCCGAACGGCCCATGTACGCAACGCATCAGCGAGAATCAACAAACCGGTGATCACCACACCCGTCAGCGCCACGACCGCGGCCACGACCGGAGCATCGCGGTCGGTGACCGCTCCGGCGAGCACTGCGCCGACGCCGGGGTAGTTGAAGATCGTCTCCACGACGAGAGCGCCCCCGAGAACCATCCCGACCGTGGTGGCGAGCGACGCCGCGATGGTCGGCGAGGCGATCGGGAGCACGTGCCGGAGGATGATCTCACGGCGGGTGAGTCCGTCGAGTTCGGCGGCTGCGACATGCGGCATCTGCGCGGCTTCGTCGAGGGCCGACCTGGTCACCCGAATGTTCCAACCGGACTGCGGAATCGCGAGAGCCACGACGGGTAGCAGGAGGGACGCGGCGTCGGCGGGCGCGCCCGAGGGGCCGGTGGTGGTGACCGCCGGAAGCCATCCCAGGACGAGTGCGAACACGAAGACCAGACACACCGCGATGACGAACTCGGGGATGGCGATGACGGCAATCGTTGCGGCGGAGAGAACACGAGCGGGCAGGCTGCGCGGAAAGAACGACCACAAAGCGCCGAACGCGACTGCAGTCACCGCGGTGACGAGCAACGCGAGCCCCCCGAGAAGCAGGGTGTTGGGGAACTTCGTCGACAGCATCTCGTTGACCGATGTGCCCCGTACGCTGGTGCCGAGGTCGCCGGAGAACAGGCCGGCCAGCCACTTGCCAAAGCGGACCGGGATTGGCCGATCGAGGCCGAGCGCGGCTTCACGCGCCGCCACCTGCGCGTCGGTCGCATCGCGCCCGAGCGCTGCGCGCACCCCGTCGCCCGGTAGCAGATCGATCGTGGCGAACACCACGAGCAACACGACGAGCAGTGTGCCGAGGCGCCCGACGACGCGCAGGAGAAGGCGCCACGGACCGGTGGTCGGCCACGGCGGCAACCGAAGACGGGCAACCGACGTCGGCGCAGAGATCAACTCTGCAACCAGGCACGTTCGAGTTGCACGCGGCCGAAACCTCCGAGGGTGGGCAGGCCGCGTACCCGGGAATTGGCGATGTCGATACCGTCGGCCATACCCCATACCAGGTAGCCGCCGCGGTCGTACTGGATCTTCTGTAGCTCCTGACCGGCAGCCTTGTATGACGCATCATCGTTGGCGGCCAGAGCATTTCGGTAGGCGGTGTCGAAAGCGGCATCGGCGAAGCCGGACTCGTTCCATTTGGTGCCCGAGTACATGGTCTTGCTGGCGAAGAACACCACAGAATCGTTGGTTCCCCAGTTGGCGGTGTAGAACGGGGCCTTGAGCCAGGTGTCGTCGTAGAAGACGTTGGCGTCCTGGGTTACCACGTCGATGTTCAGGCCCGCGGCCTTGGCCTGCTCGGCGAACAGTTTGGCCGAATCGACCTCACCCGGTGCCTCATCCTTGGTAATCAACTGGTACGTCTTGGTGAGGTCGAAATTCGACTGTGATAGTAACGCTTTCGCCTTGTCGAGGTCGCGGGTGCGCTGCGGCAGCGACTTGTCGTAGATCGGGTCGCCAGTACCCAGCACGTCGTTGGCCACCGCGCCGTAGCCGGACACCGCCTGTTTCACCATTGCGTCGCGATCGACCGTGAGTCGCAGGGCCTCCCGTACTCGCGGATCTGCGAAAGGGCCGTCCGACGTGCGCATCACGATCGGGATGACCACGTCATTGGGTCGGCGGACTACAGTGAATCCGTTGCGGCCCTCCGCTGTCCGGCCGGCCACTGCGCCGACGTTGGATGCCAGGTCGATCTGGTTGGACAGCACTGCGTTCGCCATCGCGGTGGTGTCCTCGAATCGCGTCACCTCGATCGCATCGAGTACCGACGGCGTGCCATGCCATTTGGGATTCCTGACCAGCCTGGCGTTGCCATTGGTGAAGCTTTCCATGATGAACGGTCCGGTGCCCACCGCCTTGGCGAAGTCGGTGGTGCCCTGCTTGACGGTGAAGGTCACCAGCCGCAACAGCATCGGCAAATCGCGATTGGGTGCCGGGGTAGTGAGGATGACCGCGTTGGGTCCGTCGGCAACGATGTCATTCGGCGAGGTCACGGGAACTTTTGTTTCACCGGCGATCTCATGGAGTCGTTGAAGTGAGTAGACGACGTCCGCCGACGACACAGGTACTCCGTCGTGGAAAGCGGCACCCTCGGCGATGGTGAACCGCCAACGCCGAGGATCGGGTAGTTGTTCCCACCGTGATGCCAGACGGGGTGCCACGTTCGGGTCGGCGCCGGGAACGGTCAAGGCGTCGTACGTCAGGGAGGCGATGAGGAAGTCGCTGTCATTGCTCAGTGTTTGGTGTGGGTCCTGTTCGATTTTTGATGCCTTACCGATGGCACCGACCCTCAATGTTCCGCCCGATCGCGGTGTGGTCGACGATGACGAATTGTCGGCGGAGCCGCAGGCGGCGAGCACGGTCAGGGCGGAAACACCCGCTCCCGCAGCCAAAAACTGTCGGCGATTGATTCTCACGAAGACATTTCCCTCTTGATCGGACGATCACCCTTGGGTCGCGAGTATGGATACCCTAACCCCTGCCGACGGGCACCTAACCATGTCCGAGTACCAACCGGCAAGGCCGTACTGAACTCGGCATCACATTCGGTGCGTGTCGATTGCCTGTGTGGCGTCTCCGGCGGCGCGGTCACGTAGTTGCCACGCGACCACCTGGACCACGCGCGACCTGCGAAACCTCTCGAATCCGGCGGGCCGGTCAGCCCGGGCGGCGGTGTCGCGGTCGTTCGCGGGTGGCACCCGAAAGGCAAACGCGCATCGGCGCAAGGAAGTTAAGCGCACTTAACCAAAGTCGAGCACCCTTCCCGCTTCGGCTCCTTGGCTCGGCAAATAAGCAAGCCGAAAAGAAATTCGTGACCGATTCCACTTTTGGATAGCCTATCCAAACCTGTTGTTGGTAGAGGTGGAAGTGCGCTCAACTTCGACGAGCGGAAATCGACAGTTTCACTCCATCCACATTCCCACCATTTGGAGCAGGAATGATCTCGGAACCAACCATTGATACGCGCCGTGTTAATCCGGACGATGGTGCACGGCTGATGTCCATAGCAGCTGAGTTCGCTGCGCGATACCGCGCACCTGATTCCGCCGAATTCTGTTCGGCGATCAACAATTGCCTTCGTGAAGTGCTGCCGTCCTCGATTTTGGAACTATGCACCCCCCCGCGGGGAGCGGCGACGGTACTGGACCGGCTACCGGTCGACGACTCGCGACATGGGCCTACCCCGAGGAGCTGGGTCGAAGCGCAGGACTGTCCCGCTCTGGGGTTTGCGATGGCGATGATCGGCGCGGCGATCGGTGAGCCATTCGGCTGGGCCGGCCAGCAGGAGGGACGCCTCGTCAACTCGATCGTTCCCACTCCAGGACATGAGAACGAACAAACCGGCGCGAGCTCATCGGTCCTGCTCAGTCCACACACCGAGGACGCGTTCCATCCCGACCGCGCTCACCTGATCATGTTGGGCTGCATCAGAAACCGTGACTCCATCGGCACCACGCTGGCCTCGATCCGAGACGTACTCGCCGGGGATCACCTGTCCGCGGACGACGTCGCACATCTGCGGCAGCCGGAATGCCCCATACTCCCGGACGATTCGTATGTCGGCGGTGACGAGGCGGGACGACCCTCTCCGGTTGGAACGGTGTGGCAGCGCGAAGACGGTGCCTGCTTGCGATACGACCCCGCCTACACCCCGGATGCGTCGGCGCGGCCCGCGTGGGCATCGGCGTACGCCAAACTCGAGTCAGGACTTGCCGCGGTGTCGAAGATCGTGGCACTCGAGCCAGGTCAGATTCTGCTCCTCGACAACGACGTCGCCGTTCACGGCAGGGTCCCCTTCACTGCACGATTCGACGGTACCGACCGATGGTTGCTGCGTCTGAACATCAAGCTGTCGCATCGCCTGCGACCGGCCGCGGAGGCATTCGAGCCGGGATTCGGACAAGTTGTGGTGCGGCCGTACGCCGGGGCGCTGGTATGAGTGACATCCTCGTCCTGAGCCGATCCGACATCGACCAACTGATGGTCGATCACCGACGCGTCAAGGCGGCGGTCACCGACGCGTGCCGTGGGCTTGCCGTGGATTCCTCGCAGAATCCGCGAAAGGTGAAGTTGACCGCCGACGAGTCGGTTTCGTACGCGATGGTCGGCCGGTGTTCGTCATCGGTCGGCCCGCCGTCGGTCGGTTTCAAGATGTCCTACACTCATGACCCCCGTCCCGGGCACGGCACCAAGCGTTACTACACGACGTTGACGGTCTTCGACGACGAGACCGGCCGACCGACTGCACTGCTCGACGGATCGAGGATCGGCGCACTGCGCACCGCGGCGGTGACCGCCCTGTTGGCCGAGGTCTCCGCGCCGCCTGCTCCCGCGACCCTGCTCCTGATCGGCAGTGGCCGCCAGGCCCAGGAGACGGTGACCTCGGTGCTGACCGCACTTCCGACGCTGAAAACCGTGCTGCTTGCCGGCAACCATCCAGCGGGCCTGATCGAGACCCGGCAACGGCTGGCACAACACGATGTGCGTGTCGAAGACGTCGACGATGTCAATGATGCTGCGCCACAGGCGGAGATCGTCATCGGCGCAGCAGGTCCGGGCACACCGCACCGCGTACGCGCCCAGAAAGTCGCGCCGGGAACGGCGACAATCCTCGTGGGGTACGGCCTCGACGCGTCATGTCTGTGGGCCGCTGACCGCGTGATCGCGACCGACGCCCATCAAATGGCCGTCACCGGTACCGACCTCCTCGACGGTCACGGGTCGCTGCGTAAGGTCGATGCGGAGTTGCCGGCAGTGCTCGTGGGTCGGGCGCCTGCCCGGGTGGACGACCGACAACGGGTGTTCGCCTACAACTCCGGTCTTGTCGTCACGGATGTGGCTGTCGGGCGGGCGCTGATCGCGCAGGCCCGTGAGCACGGGATCGGTACGGAGGTGGCGCTGTGGTAGTGAGCGCAGCCCCTATGCCGGCACGATGGCACACATGGGCCGAGGACCTGCTGTTGCAACCGGAGACCCTGGCGCAGATGGCACGCGTTGTCGGTGACACCTTCCACGTTCTCGATCCCGCGACCTTCGCTGACAACCTCGCCGCATTCTCCGCAGCCTTCGACGACTGCGGTGTCGACGGGCGGATTCGATACGGTTACAAGGCCAACAAGGCCCGAGCGTTCGTGCGCGAGTGTGCAAGCGCAGCGTCCGCGGCACGGGGGAGGTTCGGGGTCGACGTCGCATCCGTCGAGGAATTCGGAGCGGCACTGACGGCCGGCGTACGGGGCGAGGAGATCGTGGTCACCGGCCCTGCGCACGGCGACGAAATGCTGCGTCTGGCCGCGCGTCACGACGCGGTCGTGGCCATCGACTCACTGGAATCCGTTCGCCGCCTGTGCGCGCGCCCGCCTGCCGAGGACCTCGGTATCCTGCTGAGGCTTCGCCCCCCAGGCGCCACCACTCGATTCGGGCTGACCGACGGGCAAGTTCGGGTGGCGCTGTCGGAACTACGGGACTGTAAGCGAATAGTTCTGCGGGGAATGAGCTTTCACCTGTCCGGGTACGACATCGCCCCACGCGCGGCCATGGCACACCATGCCATCGACCTGTGCCTCGCGGCACGCGACTGCGGACATCGTCCTGAAATGATCTCGCTCGGTGGCGGTTTCGCCGTCGACTACCTCGATCGGCGTCACTGGGATGCGTATCGCGCTGAAGAGGTTGCGCAGTGGTACTTCGACGGAAACGCTCCGGCTTCGCTCTACCCGTACGCGCCCGATGTCGCAGGTGCCGAGATGCTATCCGCGGTGCTCGGTACCTCGCGGTCGCAGCGCGCTCCGGGCGATCACAGTGGATCTGTCGCGCAGCGCGTCCGTGACCTGAGCCTTCGAATCATGGTCGAGCCCGGTCGTGCGCTGTGTGACGGTGCGGGGTTCAGTGTGTTCACCGTCCGCGGAATACACCACACGCCCGACGGAACGGCAGTCGTCACGGTGTCCGGTACGTCGTTGAGCCTGTCGGAGCAGTGGTTCGGGAGCGAGTTTCTCCCCGACCCGCGCCTCATCGACCTCGATGAGGACACTGCACCTCACGGTCACACGACGGAGACGATGTCCGCGGTCGTCGCCGGGTCCACCTGTCTCGACGGCGATCTTCTCAGCCGACGTCGGATCCGCTTTCCGCGGCGGGCGAAGGTGGGAGACCTGCTCGTCTATCCCAACACGGCCGGCTACCAGATGGACTCGAACGAGTCCGAGTTCCACCAGACCCCGCTTCCACCCAAACTCGTTGTCCGTCAACGAGACACCACGACAACCTGGAGTATCGACCGATGACAGTCACGAGCGTCCAGCACGCCGATACCGAAATGAAAACCACCGAGCGGGTTGTCCGCTCGGTGACCGACCTCGTCGGACACACGCCTCTGTTCGAACTGTGCCGTGCTCCTCGAGGTGGCAGGCTCCTGCTCAAACTCGAGCAGTTCAATCCGACGGGAGCTGCGAAAATCCGAATGGCCATCTCAATGGTCGACGACGCGGAACGACGCGGGCTTCTCCGGCCCGGCGGGAAGATCGTTGAATCCACCTCCGGGAATACAGGTTTGGGACTTTCGGTCGTCGCGGCCGAGCGAGGCTACCGGTTCAGTGCTGTGGTGGACAACCATGCGTGCGTCGACAAACTCCGTGCCATGGCGGCAATGGGCGCCGAGCTCACCTTTGTCGCCGCCGATGGCGACGACGTGTTGGCAACATCCGCGCGAGAGGATTACGCGGAGCGGCTTGCGGCGCAACAGCCCGATGCCTACTTCACCGAACAGCACAATAACGATGCGAACGCCGTCAGCTATCACGCGGTGGCCCACGAACTGCTCGGTGACCTACCGGGTGGAGTTGATTACTTGATCAGTCCGGTCGGCACGGGCGGTAGCCTTTTCGGGACCGCACGCGAACTCGCCGCTCTGGGACACCCGGCAACGGTGGTCGGTGTCGAGCCACACGGCTCGATCGCTTTCGGAGGCCCCGGCCACGACTATTGGCAATCGGGGACCGGAACACCGGAAGGTGCGGTCGTCGGTACCGCGGTCGACTATGACCTGCTCGACGAAGGTGTCAAGGTCGGTGACATCGAAGCATTCGCCACCGTTCGGGTGATTGCCCGTCGCCGGGGACTATTGCTGGGAGGCTCTGCCGGTGGCGCGATCTACGCTGCGCTCGAACGGCTTCCGATGATGAAGCCCGGCGCGACCGCTGTCACGACAGTCTGCGACGGCGGCGAGAAGTACCTGGACACCGTTTTCTCCGACGAGTGGATGAGTGCGCGTCACCTGTTGAGCCCGGCCACCGAGAATCGCGTCGAGGAGATGCTCGATGACGTCATCGAGGGGACCGCCGTTGCGAGTGGCGACGCGCTGCCCAGTACCGTGTGGCGCACGGCGATCCGATCCCGACGCAGAATTGAGCCCCGATATCGTGCAGCGCGACGTCTCACACCACAACCTGGCACGACAACTCGTCGCCCTGGCAGTGCCGGTGGCCGGGACACAGCTCGCACAGATCGCCCTGTCGACGACCGACACCGCGATGATGAGTCTGCTCGGCGTCGGGGCACTTGCCGGCGGCAGCCTGGCCGTGGTCATCTTCAATCAGGTGCGGACGATGGGCGTTGGTCTGCTGGTGCCGATGGGCAATCAGATCGCCGCCGCGGACACCGACGGCCGACGCAGCGCATCGACGGTTCGCGGGCATGTGCGCGCCGGGTTTCTCGTCGCCACGCTGGCCGGAATAGTCGGCGCGATTGCCATCATCGGGGTGGGGGCGTTGCTGCCGTACCTCGGACAATCGCCGGGAGTGGTCGACGCGGCACGGTCCATGCTGGCTGCGCTCGCACCCGGCCTCGTCCCCTGTCTGTGGTTCCAGGTGCTTCGACAGTTCACCGTCGGTATGCGAAAGCCTCTGGCGCTGTTGTGGATCACCGTTGGATCGGTGGCGGTCAACGCCGTGCTGAACCTTGCCTTCATCTACGGCTGGGGGCCGTTGCCCGATTTGGGTCTCACCGGAATCGGGTTGAGCACGTCACTCGTTTATCTGCTGACGTTCGGGGTGTTCTGGTGGATGGTCCGGCGCGACGCGGAACTGTCGGCGTTGTTGTCGGTGCGCTTCTGGCGGGTCGAGCGGGCCGACGTCGTGTCGCTGCTGAAACTCGGCGTCCCGGTGTCGGCCACCTACGCCAGCGAGGCCGGGATGTTCACCGTCCTCGCTCTGGTGATGGGAGCGATCTCGGCACCGGCTCTGGCCGCACACGGCGTCGTCTACCAGATCACCTACATCGTGTTCCAGGTCGCGATCGGACTCTCGCAGGGTTCGTCGATCATCGTCAGCCGCCAGGTCGCTCTCCGACATGCGCACGAGGCGATGAACGTCATGCGACTTGCCCTGACGGCGAGTGCAGCAGTCGCCACGGCGGCGGGGCTCGTCTACCTACTATTCCCCGACGTCGTGCTCGCCCCATTCACCAGCGACGCCGACCAACCGACGATCGCCCTCTGCAAGTCACTGCTGATGATCGGCATCGTCATGCAGTTCGTCGACGCCGCACAGAACATCGGCGTGGGACTCCTGCGCGGGCTCGGCGATACCGTGTCCGGCTTTCGGTTGTCGTTGATCGGCTACTGGGTCGTCGGCGTGCCCGCCGCACTGATCCTGGCCTTCCCGCTCGGACTGAACGCGGCAGGGGTCTGGTGGGGACTCACGTGCGGTCTCGCCACCACCGCGGCCCTGATGTTGATGCGGTTCGTCAGGTCGGCGCAGCGCATCGCCGGCAGTGCGTCGCCCGGGTAGCGCAAGACGGGATCGGCGCTTACTCAGCGTCTCCTAAGCGACCGTCCGAGAGGATCGGTCAACCATGGAGACCTTGCGGGGGCAACCGCGTCGGCCGCAGCTACCTCGTCGATGATCGCGAGGGAGCGCAGTGAGGCGACCGAACGCTATCTTCAGACCATCTTCGAGCTGGAGGAGGATCGCGTTGTGCCGCGCCGGGCGCGCATCAGTTCGCGGTTGGGACACAGCAAGTCTGCGGTGTCCCAGAAGATCGAGCGGATGCGTGAGTCGGGCCTGGTGCAGATCACCGAGGACCGGCGCATAGTTCTCACCCCATCCGGAAACCGATTGGCGGTGACACGGGTGCGTCGCCACCGGTTGGCCGAACGAATGCTCGCCGACATGATCGGGATTCCACGCATCGATGTTCACGAGATCGCGTGCGGCTGGCAGCAGGCGATGGTCGATGACGTGGAGCGACGGCTCGTTCCGTTGCTGGGCTATCCGGCGACCGACCCATGGGGCAATCCCATACCGGGGCTCTCGATGCTCGGGTTCTCCGACGTGCCCGCGGTGATCGGTACCCCGATCTCCGAGCTACCACTCCACACCCCGACGCGTTGTGTCATCCGCCGGTTCTCCGAGTACTTGCAGAGCAACGTCGATGCGCTGGCAGCACTTCTGGACAACGGGATCGAACCGGGCGTCGAGATCAAGGCGACCATCGGTAAAAGCGCAGTGGTACTGGCGAATTCCCGCGCCTCGGCCACGGTTCCGCCGGCGATTGCCTGTTCGGTGCACGTCGAGGTAACCGGAACGTATGGTGCGGTGTGATCATCTTCATGAATTCGGCGAACGAGGCAAGAGTGGGCAGATGCGGGTTCTGGTAGTCGACGACGATCGTCACGTGGCGGAGACAGTGCGCCGGATGATGCTGGCCGAGGGCTGGGTGGTCGATGTGGTCCACGACGGTGCGGCCGGTCTCGAGGCCGCATCCACGGACCGCTACGACGTGATCATCCTCGACATCATGATGCCGCGACTGAACGGCTATGAAGTGGTTCGGGAACTGCGGAAGGCGCGGGTGTGGACGCCGATTCTGATGCTCACCGCCAAGGACGGTGAGTACGATCAAGCCGAGGCGTTCGACTTCGGTGCCGATGACTACCTCACGAAGCCTTTTTCTTTCGTGGTTCTCATCGCCCGGATGCGCGCATTGGCACGGCGGGGCGCGCCGGAGCGCCCGACCGTGCTGGAGGCGGGGAGTCTCACGCTCGACCCGGCGGCGCATACCGTTGCCCGTGGTGTCACCACCCTGAAATTGACTCCCAAGGAGTTCGCGCTACTGGAGTTCCTGTTGCGTCACAAGGGCGAGGTCGTGACCAAGGCCGAGATCCTGACCTCGGTGTGGGATGCCAACTACCACGGCGACGACAACGTCGTCGAGGTGTACGTGAGCTATCTGCGGCGGCGCATCGACACGCCATTCGGATGCCGGTCCATCGAGACCGTCCGGGGTGTTGGTTACCGGTTTGCCGCCGACGGCGGAGGCTAGGCCTCCGAGGTGGGTACGGGAACCGTGAAACCGACCGCCGCGCCACCATATTCGGAGTCCTGGACGACAGTCTCCCCACGATGGGCGTGAACGATCTCGCTGACGATCGACAAGCCGAGGCCGGAGCCTCCCGATAAGCGCTGACGCGACGCGTCGAGTCGCACGAAGCGCTCGGTGACCCGCGACTTGTCCACGTCGGCAATGCCGGGACCGTCGTCACCGACCATCACGGTGACGCGATGATCGGGTCCGGTCCGCGTCATCGTGACGGCGATCCTTCCGTGTGCATGGCGGGACGCGTTGTCGATGATGTTGCGCAACGCGCGACGCAGCTTCTCCTCATCGCCGATGATTCTCGTCGGGACCAGACGTGCTGTCACAGTCAGGTCGGAGATGGCTTCGAGTCGAACAACTTCGGAGTTGACCAGATCGTCGAGGTCGACATCGTCGAGAAGCAGTGGTACCCCGCTCTCGTCCGCACGGGCGAGAAGGAGTAGGTCGGCGACCATGTGTTGGAGCCGAAGCGCATCCGGCAGCATGACGTCGGTCGCGGTATCGGGATCGATGGGTTGCTGTTTGCTTCCCGCGAGATCGAGCAGCCCCACCAGCGTGGTCAGTGGACTGTTCAGCTCATGAGAAGCGTCATTGACGAATTGGAGCTGTCGTTGACGCGACTCTTCGATACGGCCGAGCATGGCGTTCATCGTGTCGGCGAGTTGCGCCACCTCGTCGCCGGTCTGGGGAACCGGCACACGCCTACTCAGGTCACCACCGGAGATTTCCTCGACGCGTTGGCGAATGGAGTCGACGGGTCGCAGGGCTCGCCCGGTCGAGAAATATGTCAGCAATGCCATGACGATGACGATGACCGGGAAAACGATGCAACACAGGATTGCAACCAAGACCACCGTGCGATTGATTGGGTCCTCGGCGGCACCGACGAGGACTGTCAGCGGACCGTCAAGTGAGGCAACGCCGAGCCCTGCTGTCTGGAACTCCTCGGTCGTGTCGGTCGCGTACGCGCCATGGATCGTTCGTCGTTCGCCAGGGGCGAGGGCGCCCGACATCGGACGGTTGTACGTGGGTTCATTCACCGTACGGATGTGGCCCGACGAATCGAGAATCTGGATCACCGCGACGTTCTGGCTTCCAGTCAGCAGGGATTCGTCGATTCCCTGAATCCCGTTGGTGCGCAATTGCGTGGCAATCTGCTCCGCGCGAGTGAACGTGGCGGCGTCGGCACTGCGCAACAGCACATGATGGAGGGCTTCGACGACGACGATCGCAGCGATGGCGAGCGCGATGGTGACCAGAGCGGTGGCGGTGAGTGTCAGTCGCATCCGGACCGGACGGACCCACCCCAAGAGCCGGCGATGAACTCCTGAAAACGGCGGCCGCACGGTCGAAGGAAACCACGAGAAACTGTCGAGACGCAATCGCGCAACTCCACAGCACCTTGCTTACTCAGCGTCTCCTAAGCTTACTCAGGCAAGGATGCCCTTCATGAATACCGCGCGATGGGCCGGGATGTCACGGCGCACCGTGTTGGGTGCCGGAGTCGGTGTCGCGGTGGGTGCAGCCGCTGGGGCCGGCGGTGTCGTCATGGCAGGACACTCCGCGCAGTCGTCGCCCGGGGTGGTGGAGTTCCGCGGTTCGCATCAGGCGGGAATCGCCACCGCAGCACAGGACCGACTGCATTTCGCGGCCTTCGACGTCATCACCGAGGACAAGACCGAACTCATCGCGTTGTTGCGCGCATGGACCGCGGCGGCCGAACGAATGACCAGAGGGCTCGAAACCGAGCCGGAGGGCGCGGTCGGTCAGGGCGCGTACCTTCCGCCTTCCGATACCGGCGAGGCGCTGAATCTTTCGCCGTCACGGTTGACGTTGACGATAGGTTTCGGTCCCTCCCTGTTCGGTCCCGACGCGAGCGACCCCACGCGTTCGGACAGGTTTGGTCTGGCCACCCGGCGGCCGGCGGCCCTGACACCGCTGCCCGCGTTCGTCGGTGATCAGCTCGATCCGGCGCGGTGCGGTGGTGACATCTGCATCCAGGCGTGCTCCGACGATCCCCAGGTGGCGGTGCATGCAGTGCGCAATCTCGCTCGGATGGGTTTCGGCGTGGTCAGCGTGCGCTGGTCGCAGCTTGGCTTCGGCCGCACCTCCAGCACCAGCGCCGCTCAAGAGACTCCGCGAAACATGTTCGGCTTCAAGGACGGTACTGCCAACATCAAGTCCGAGGACACGGCTACGTCGGACCGCTGGGTGTGGGTCGCGAACTCGGACAACAACGATCCCGAACAACGCAACTCGGCCGCATGGATGACCGGTGGGAGCTACCTGGTGGCCCGCCGGATCCGGATGCGCATCGAGACGTGGGATCGTGCATCACTGTCCGAGCAAGAACTGGTGATCGGACGCAGTAAGGGAACCGGAGCGCCACTCGGACAAGCAGCAGAATTCGACCGGCCCGACTTCAACATCACCAACGGTAGTGCGCCCGTCATCGCCCGCACGGCGCACGTGCGGCTGGCGCACCCGGACAATCTCGACGGCGTACAGATCCTTCGGCGTGGCTACAACTTCACCGACGGCTCCGACGGGTTCGGACATCTCGACGCCGGGTTGTTCTTCATCGCCTATTGCCGTGATCCGCGAAGCCAGTTCGTGCCGATGCAACGCGCGCTGGCAGCCAAGGATGCAATGAATGAGTACATCACGCACAACGGCTCGGCGCTCTTCGCCTGTCCTCCTGGACTTTCCACAGACGAATGGTGGGGGCAACGTCTGTTCGAGGACTGAGTGCCGTTCTTCCTCATCAGTTCTCGCCAGTAGCAGCGCCTCGATTGGAATCCCGACATGACTCTCGTTCACACGTCTCTCGCCGGCCCATCTGTTCCGGCCCAGCTCTTCGGTAGCGGATTGATCGGGCTCCGCGAGGGGCTCGAAACGGGCATCGTCGTCATGGTATTGATCGCATTCCTGGTCAAGGCTGATCGCCGTGACGCGTTGAAGTGGGTGTGGGCCGGTGTCGCCACGGCGGTCGCGATGGTGGTGATCATCTTCCTGGTGATCCACTTCGGGACCTCGACCGTCAGCACGCTCGGTGCCGAGCTCATCGCGGGAGTCGCGTCGCTGGTGGCGGTCGTGATCGTCACATCGATGCTGTTGTGGATGAGCAAGGCTTCCGCACACATCTCCGCCGACCTCAAGTCGGGCATGTCCACGGCGCTGACGAGAGGCCGGTTCGCGGTGTACGGCCTGGCGTTTCTCGCGGTGGGTCGAGAAGGGTTCGAGACCGCCTTGCTGATGGTCGGCTACGCCGACAGCGTCTCCGGCGGACTCTGGCCCTTGTTGGGCTTGGTCATCGGCGTCGCGGTGGCCGTCGCACTCACCGTCGGGCTCTACCGCGGAGCGGTCAACCTCAACTTTCATGCATTCTTCCTCTATACCGGTGTCTTTCTCATCTTCGTCGCCGCCGGAATTCTCGGATACGGCGTACACGCCCTCCAGACCGTCGGATGGTTACCGGGTGGGGCGAACCTCGCGTTCGACATCTCCGCTGTTTTCGACCAATCCTCATGGTATGGAACGATTCTGGCGGGAATCTTCAACTTCCGACCCGATCCGACGGTGCTACAGGTGGTGGCCTGGGCGGCCTATGTCGCCGTTGTCCTGTCGCTCTTTGTTCGGTCCAACCGCATCGCGCGGCCCGCAGCCGCCGCCCGCGATGCCGAGACCTCCCAGACTCCGGCAACTCCAGACGCCGGTCACTGAAAGGAAATGTTCGAGGTGAAGAGAACACTCGCCACGCCGGTGGCGGTGGTGGCAGTAATGGTGGGCGTGCCTGCTGTGCTCGCTGCCTGCACGTCCAAGGACTCCGGTACCGGCAGCATCGAGGTGACCTCGACCGCAGACACGTGTGACCTGTCGAGTTCGACCGCACAGACCGGCAACGTGTCCTTCAAAGTCGCCAACTCAGGCTCCAAGGTCACCGAATTCTATGTGTACGCCAACAACAATCGGGTACTCGGCGAGGTCGAGAACATCGGCCCAGGACTGTCGGGGAACCTGACGGTCGAGATCACCGATCCTGGCACCTACACCGTTGCCTGCAAACCGGGCATGGTGGGGACCGGCATCGAGAAGAAGATCACGGTGTCGGGCGAGAAGAAGCAGAAGACCGACGTGCCCGCCGACGTCAACGCCGCCAAGGCCCGGTACCTCGACTATGTTCGCGGCCAGGCGACCGGATTGCAGTCGCAGACCGAACAGTTCGTGGCTGCAGTCAAAAGTGGTGACCTCGCTGCCGCACGTGCGGAGTTCGGTCGGGTTCGCACCTTCTACGAACGTATCGAGCCGGTCGCCGAATCGTTCCCCGATCTGGACCCGGCGATCGACATGCGTTGGGACGATACCGAGAACGGCTCGCAGCCGTTCACCGGATTTCACCGCATCGAACGCTACTTGTGGCCGCCTGCCGCGTCCGAGATAGGTGATGCCGAGGGCCAGATCGCGCCGGCTGACGCCGCCAACGCCAAAGCCACCGACAATGCCACGAGCATTGCCGAGGTCGCCGACGGACTGGTCGCCGATGTGACAAAGCTGCGTAATGAAATCGACAAGCCGGACTTCTCATTTGAGACAAGACAATTCGTCGCCGGTCCGCAGGCCCTGATCGATGAGGTTGCGCGCACCAAGGTCAACGGTGAAGAGGACCGGTACTCGCACACCGACCTCTGGGACTTTGCGGCGAATCTTGATGGGTCGGAAACACTCATCGCCGAGATGCAGCCGATGATCAGCGCGAAGAATCCGGATCTGATGAACAAGATCACCGCCCAGTTCGCCGACGTGCGAGCGACGATCAACCGATTCCGCGACGGCGACGGTTACGTCACCTACACCCAGGTCGATGCGGAACAGAGAAAAGATCTGTCCAACAAGATCGATGCCCTGTCGGCTTCATTGTCGCAAGTGCCGGGAATCGTACTCGGGACGTGACGCCGTGGAGGGACGCACTTGCGAAGCAAGTGTGTCCCTCCATCGCCTGGGACAGAAAGCTTGGTGCCCGCTGAGAGCGATTAGGGCTCGGCACACCACTGATCTACCGTGCGCGATGTCGATTGTGATCGGCGCGAAAGGAGAGTCAACGCGGATGAGGCAGGTCAGCAGTGCCATGGAGGCCTATCTCCGCACTGTGTACAACCTCATCGAAGACGGTGTTCCGGTCCGTCGCGCTCGCCTGCGCGACCGGCTCGGACAGGCGGGCCCAACGGTGACCAAGGCCGTCCTGCGACTGGTGCGTGACGATCTGATCAGCGTCGGAGACGATCAACTGATCACGCTGACCTCCGACGGGTTCGAGATCGCCGAGTCGGTCACCCGACGGCATCGGCTCGCCGAACGGATGCTCGTCGATCTGCTCGACGTTCCGATCGTACGTGCTCATGATGAGGCGTTGCGATGGGAGCACGTTCTCAGTGACGATGCCGAACGTGGCATAGCCGCAAGACTACTGGGCGACCTCGACTCTCCCTGGGGGCTACCGATTCCCGGGCTCGACCCACGTCGCGAGAACACGGACATCGTGCTGCCGGGGCAGCGACTCGATGAACTCGGGACACCTCCGCACGACTGTCGTGTCACGATCAGGTCGATCTCTGAGGATGCGCAGGGCGACTCCGTGATGATCGACGCGCTCATCGCGGCCGGCATCATCCCGGGGGCTCCTGCACGCGTCCGCTCTGCGGCCGGGTGCTACATCGTCCACGGTCTCGACAAGTTGGAGATCCCGACGAAGTACGTCCATGCGATCAGAGTCGTGGTGCAGACGTGATCAGTGGCTCAGGTGAGTTCACATTCTGACAACATGGACGAGATGGGCGCTGTCGGTCGGCAATTCGTAGGCGTGGGTGCCGCGAAGTAGATAGTGTGAACGCCGCGCGACAGCCGTGATGCGAGACCCGGGGACGATCCCGGCATTTACCAACGCGCGCACCGCATCTGGATCATTCTGAGCTTCCTCGGAAATGGATTCGACGATGACATCGGTGGGCGCACGCCCGGCGACCAACTCGGTCAACGGTGTTCCGGTGTGTACCGGCACCACTCGGTTCTCCGCGCCATCGTCCGCCGACGGAATGGGGTTCCCCCACGGGGACTTCACCGAACCGTCCACGAGATTGCTGATCGCACGTTCGGTGTCGTCGTTGATGACCTGTTCCCACCGTATTGCTTCGGAGTGCACGCGCGACACGGGTACCCCGAGAATGTCGGTCAGCATGCGCTCGGCGAGACGGTGTCGGCGGACGACGGAGGCGGCGATACGGTGGCCGGCGGGCGTGAGTTCGATCAGGTTGTCCGGTGTCGTCGTCAGCAACCCGTGTTCCTGCAGTCGAGCGACGGTCTCGGAGATGGTCGAACCAGCGACACCGAGCCGTTGCGCCACACGGATACGGCGCAGCGGGACGCTGTCCTCCATGAGGTTGTATATCGTTCGCAGACAATTGATCCCGGCCGGGCTCACGGGTGGTTCAGGGCTGTCCACGTTGGCTCCTCCTGTCGGGGCGGCATCGGCTGATCATGGGCGTGGGCGATGATGGAATCGACATTACGGACGAGAATCAGCGCCGCAAGCTGCACTCAGTCAGTTCTCAGCCGCGGGTCGCATTCGCGTCTCAACTGTGCTCAGCCTCCACTAAGCGATGCGCGAGCAGGGTGGTGGGCATGAAGAGCGGTCGAGCGTCGAATCCGTCCAGCGAACCACCACACCGCGTGGGGTTGAGCAAGGTTCCCGAGGTCACCATCTACTTCTGGATCATCAAGATCCTTGCCACGACGGTGGGTGAGACGGCTGCGGACTATCTCAACATGACCCTGGGATTCGGGCTGCAATTCACGTCCGTGATAACCGGTGCCCTGTTGGTGGTCGCGCTCTTCGCTCAGTTCGGTGTGCGAAGGTACGTCCCCGCGATCTATTGGTGGTGTGTGCTGGTCATCAGTGTTGCCGGCACGCTGATCACCGACAACCTCACCGACCACTGGGGAGTCCCGCTGGAAGTGTCGACAGCAGTGTTCGCCGCGATGCTGATCCTGCTGCTGGCCTTGTGGTACGGGGTGGAACGGACACTGTCCATCCACTCGATCCGTACCCGCCGCCGCGAAGGGTTCTACTGGGCCACGATCCTCACGACTTTCGCGCTCGGCACTGCCGCCGGCGACCTCATCGCCGAGCGCATGGGCCTCGGATATCGGACGTCACTGGTCTGCTTCGCCGTGGTCATCGCAGCCATCTATCTGTGCCATCGGTTTCTCGGTCTCACTGCAGTGGTGGCCTTTTGGGCCGCATATATCGTCACGCGTCCGCTCGGAGCGTCACTCGGCGATCTGTTGACCCAACCTGCCGATGTCGGCGGACTCGCCATTGATTCGACTCTCGTCAACATCGTGTTCCTGATGGTGATGGTCGGACTGGTGGCCTACCTGACTAGGTCTCGTGTTGACCGAATCGAGGACGATGTCCGCGACGGTGTGGCACGAGAGGTGCGGGTACGGAGGTGAGTGCGCGCGGGCTGCTCAAAAGGGCTCTCTGGATCGGTGCAATCTGTGTGGTGCTCCTGGTCACAGTGGCTTTCGTCCTGCCACATTTCTCGGATGCAGATTGGTTGCCCGATTTCGTCGGCTGGGTGGGCGTTCGGCGACATGTCGGACGACCACGCTGAGCTTTGTCACAGCGCTCACGCGGTCGCAGACGTTCGCAGTCAGAGACTCATAAATGTTTGCGGGCAATCAATTCCACCGTTGCTGCCATTGCGATTGAGCTGACGGCAAGCAGTGAGATGAGAACGAACAACTGCATGATTGCCGCCGTTGTCGTCGACGCGCCGCCGAGAACCATTCCGACGAAGGCGCCGGGAATGGTCACCAGTCCGACGGATCGGGTTTGGTCCAGACCGGGGATGAGTGCCGAGGATGCCACGGTGCGAATGATCTCCAGTCGGGCGTCGCGTTCGGGGAAGCCCAGTGCCCGGGCGGCGTCCGCCTCCCCGTGACGACTGACCAACTCGTCGTGAGCGCGGCGGCCTGCCAATGACGTGGTGTTCATCGCACCGCCGAACATGATTCCGGTGGTGGGGATGATCGCGATGCCGGTTGCGGGAATCACTCCCACAGCGACGAAGCAGGCCACGACGAGCATGGTCGGTACGGCAACGGGCACAAGGCACGTCACGACCTGACGAGGGGACGGACGGTGAGCGACGACACGACTCGCCGAAGTCCAGGACGCAACGACGGCCATGACCCCGACGAAAGCCAACGCCGCCGGCAACCGGGTGATGACCACGGCAAGGATCGCGGCCAGCGCGGCCAACTGGACGACGGCGCGAATCGATGCGACGGCGGTGTCGCGAGCGAGGACCGCACTCGTGGTCCAGTTGACAGCGATGGCGATGGCGATCAGTACCAGCACGCCCACCACGAGCGCCGGACCGAGGTGAATCAACGTCGCGGTTCGGTCAGTCACGAGACGGCCCCTTCGATGTCGGTGTCTGAAGACACTAAGCGCGCCTTAAGCCGCGCGCTCGTAGATTTGGCTCGGCGAATGAGAACAGCGTCGCCACACACTGATTGGGAGGTTGATCGATGACGGGAATCCTCGATCCGGTCACACTACTGGGTTACTTCGGCTCGTGGGCGTTGGTCGGGCTACTCCTGGTCCTCGCTGTCGAGTCAGGGATTCTCTTCCCGGTTCTGCCGGGGGACTCGTTGCTGTTCGTGGTCGGGATGGTGATCGCGGCCGGCGGGAAGGACGGGGTCGATGCATTCGCGCCCCTATGGCAGGTGTTGCTGCTCGCGCCACTGGCCGCAATTGTCGGAGCCGAAGTTGGTTTCGCCATCGGTCGGACCGTTGGTACCCGTTGGTTCGGTCCCGGCAACAGGATCCTGAAGCAGAGTTACGTCGACGACGCGCATGAGTTCTTCCAGCGACGAGGTTCGGCGACGGTCGTGCTCGCCCGGTTCGTGCCCGTCGTGCGAACACTCACCCCGATCGTCGCCGGAGCCGCTGGCATGCGCCACCGAACGTACTTGGCCTACAACGTGATCGGTGCGGTCGCCTGGACGACCGTCGTCACCATGTTGGGATACTGGCTGGGCCAGTTCGCGGTCGTGCAAAAGTTGATCGAGCCCATTTTCGTGGTGATCGTGGTGGCCTCTGTAGCGCCGTTGATCATCAAGGCCATTCGCGCGAGGCGGGTGCGCCGTGCGTCTTCGGCGGTCTGAGGTCGACACTGTCGGGTCTGACAGCGGACGGTACGTGGTCCGGACGGCCAACGCGCTGGTAGCGCAGCTCTGGACTCGATGCCGTCCGGTGCGGATGCGGCTGACGGTGGTCGCCGCCGGGTTGGTCGCTGCGACCCTCGCGGTCGCGGGACTTCTCATCATCGTGCTGTTCCGGCACGTCCTCGTCGATGATGCCGATTCGGCCACGTCGGCCCGCGCCGAACAGATCGCAGCGGCGGCGACCGACGAGGGGATCGCCGGGATCGATCGCTCGATGATGACGAACGGCGACAACATCGCCGTCATAACGGTCATCGACTCGTCGGGCCGAGTACGGCTGAGCAGCAACCCGACTCTGTCGCAGGCCGCCGCGAACCCGACGACCCGGGACCCGTCGCGTCACGACGGCGATGTGTCACGCGTGCAGGCACATGATCTACGGCTCGCGACCACGCAGGTCGCCACACCCGACGGGGAACTCACCATCGAGGTCGGCGCCGCCGAGGGACCCATTCATGCTGCAGTCGGAGCCGTGGCGTTGATCTGCGCAATCGTGTTCCCACTCGTGGTGATCGGTATGGCACTGCTGACCCACCACTTCGTCGGTCGTGCGCTACGGCCGGTCGATGACATCCGGCGGCGCGTCGATGCGATCTCCGGAGGTGACCTCGCCCATCGCGTTCCCGTCCCCGGTACCGGGGACGAGATCGCGACTCTCGCATCAACCATGAATGCCATGCTCGATCGAATTGAGACCGCTCGAACGCAGCAATTGCGATTCGTAAACGACGCCTCTCATGAACTGAACAGCCCATTGACGACCGTGGTCGGGCTGCTCGACCTGTGCCGCGTCACCAGGGAACCGATCGATGCGGATACCGCGTCGACGGTGTTGTTTCCCGAGGCGCAGCGTCTGCAACATATGGTTGCCGACCTTCTGCTTCTGGCGCGCTCGGATGAGCGCGGCCTCCAGCTCCGAGTGAGCTCTGTGGACCTCGACGATCTGTTGAGCGAGGAGGTCGCCCGGCTGGAGGCCATCTCCGCCCTCGACATCGAGGCGGCGGTTGTGCCTGTACAGCTCAACGCGGATTCCGAAAAGGTTCGGCGTGCACTGCGCAACATCATCGACAACGGTGCGCGTCATGCGAGAAGCAGGCTGGTCGTCGAGATGACTACCGAATCCCCGACAGATACGGTGCGGGTCTTGGTGTCCGACGACGGTCCCGGCATCGCCGATGCCGACAAGTCGAGAGTCATCGATCGATTCGTCCGTTTGGACCCCGCTCGTTCCCGGACCGCCGGGCAAGCAGGGCTGGGATTGGCCATCACGGCCGAGATCATCCACGCGCATGGCGGCGAAGTCATCATCGACGATTCGGCAATGGGTGGCGCTTCGGTGGGATTCACCCTTCCGCTGCGGTGCATCGTGCCCGTGTCACAACATTAAGCCGCGCTGAGTCCGATTGGCGTAAGTCTGGTTGCCGGAACAAGTTGGCCAACCGTACTTTTGGGTGCAATGAGGTTGTGCGGCGCACAGCCGAGTCGCAGGCTGCCCCGAGGATCGGGGTGGATGCTGGGTTGACACGCACCCTTTCGCTGATGAGAAGCAGAACGGATGATCATGACCGATCCCGCACTCGAGTCGACCGAACCGTCTGGTACCGGTCGTTCCGCATATCGTGACCGCACTGATCCGGGCGTTTCGGGCTTTCTCGACGAGCCCTTGGGTTTGAAGGTTCCGCTCATCGGCGTCTCGTTCTGGGTGGTCAAGGTGATCACCACCGGTATGGGCGAGGCGATGTCGGATTTTCTGGCAAAGTTCAGCATCGCATTGCCTGTGCTGGTCGGTGTCATCGCGGTGGCGGTGGCCATGGTGAGGCAACTACGTGCCCGTCGCTACCACGCCCCCACGTACTGGAGCGCGGTCGCAGCGATCGCGATATTCGGTACGGTCGGCGCCGATGGGCTGCACGCGGTCGGTGTGTCCACCACGGTGACTAGCCTCTTCTATGCCGTCGTTCTGGGGGTGTGGATGGTGCTGTGGTATCGCAGCGAAGGGACTCTCAGCATTCATGACATCACCACGCGCCGGCGCGAGCTCTTCTATTGGGGGACGGTTCTTCTGACGTTTGCCCTGGGCACGGCGCTGGGGGACTGGAGTGCGTTCTTCCTCGGTCTGGGATTCGGGGGTTCGATCGTGCTGTACGCGGCGCTCATCGTGGTACCCGGAGTTGCGTGGAAGTTCCTGCGCCTCAACAGTATCGTTGCATTCTGGGCAGCGTATATCCTCACCAGGCCGTTGGGTGCATCGATCGCCGATTGGCTCGGCAAGCCTTCCCCGGTCGGGATCGGTTGGGGAGACGGGGTGGTTGCTCTGGGCTCAGTCGCTCTTGCCGCGATTCTCGTTCTGGTCCTCTGGAGAACGCGTCGGGACGACCCCAACCGACCGGTCCTGCGCACAGGTGGTGACCGGTGAACCGGCGGCAGTTCATTTACGGTGGGGCCGGTCTCGGTGTGACGGCACTGCTCGGTTCAGCTTGCGCATCAACGAAGTCGGGCTCCGTATCGTCACCGGCTCCCGACTCTGCGGGCCAAGTCGTGCGGGCGATCCGCTGACCGAGGTGTTCGGAAAAGGTCAGAAGCTCACAGCGATTGCCGTCAAGTTCGAGTGCGTCATATCCGAGCCGCCCGAGAATGATATTGTCCGTTTAGTGGTTCCACGAGTGATTACCGTTGATTCTCGGTCATGACAGCTCAAGAACGGGCTATATGAAAGGGTCAATTAAGCCATTCGGGGAAGTCGATCAATATTAACGCGAAAAATACAGTTTATGGACGGACCATAACTCCGCGCCGGGCGCACCACTAAGCGCCGCTCAGTGTCCCCTAAGCATCTGCGGGCCAGCATGATCGACATGGGAATCTCCTGGTGGCGAGCACAACTACCCCCGTTGCTCATCGCTACAGTGTGCATCTTTGGGGTGGGCCTGGCCTACGACGGTGGGCCCTTCTGGATCGACGGTGCGGTGATGAACTGGATCGCTGGACACCGCGTCGCACCCCTGGAGGCGGTGTCGACGGTGTCGTATCTGTTTGGCCCGCTGCTGGTAAGCCTGTGGTCAGTTGTGGTGGCCGCGATACTGATCGTGCGTGACCGGTCGGTCGAACGTGCGCTGGCAGTTGTCACAGGGGTCGTCGGAGCAGCGATGATCACTGAATTGATCAAACTGGTTGTCGCCCGCCCCCGCCCACCCATGTACTACCACCCCGGCATCACCGAGATGACGTACTCATATCCGTCCGGACATGTCACCGGCACAGCCGGATTGGCGCTGACGACCGCTCTGGTCGTCACAGCCACTGCGTCGCAAACGGTTCGGCGACTCGCCGTCACACTTTCCATGGCGATCACCGTTCTCGCCGCACTCACGCGGCTCTATCTGGGCGTGCATTGGTTAAGCGACGTTGTCGCGGCGGTGGCCGTGGCCACCGCTGCAGCGCTCACCGCTCCCCGATTGGTACATGATGGTCTCCGCCAAGCACAACGGCAGTTCCCCAACCGACTCCCGATCTGGGCTCGGCCCACCGATCCTCTCGCAACGAAAGAGGCTGCACCCCATGGACGCTGATTGTATCGCCGCACGCTCACCACAACACGTGTCGAGCAAAGTTCCCGAAGTGACTGTCTACTTCTGGATCGTAAAATCCTCGCTACGATCGTTGGAGAAACCGCCGCCGACTGCATTAATGCCACACTCAGTCTAGGGCTGCAGTCAACGACGGTGGTCGCACCAACGCGCCTACCTGAACGTCAGGTCCACGAGCAGCTGATGGTCGGCCCTACGGCTACGCCGCCCATCCAGATCACCATGGCGCCGCCGCCCACGCGGCTGTCAGCTTGCCTACTCAAGCGCCTTCCGTAGCGTGTCCTCGATACACGCAGCCACCGCGCTTGGATTCCCACACGGTGACGCATGTCCTGGGCAGGTCGGCGGGCAACCGGTCCCAGATCCAGATCGCGAGCATCTCACTCGTCGGATTGTCGAGGCCCTCGATATCGTTGAGGCAGTGATGATCGAGTTGCCGATGCAGCCCAGCGAATGCGTGATCGATGTCGGCGTAGTCGAGGACCCAGCCATGTTCGGGGTCGATCGGTCCACGCACGTCGATCCGGACGTGATAGGAATGTCCATGCAGATTGCGGCACTTGTGGCCGTGGGGTACGTGCGGAAGATAGTGTGCTGCTTCGAATTCGAACTCTCGGAAGATCTCCATCAACGGATACCTATGTGCTTGTGCGTCTGGATGCTCAACCGCCACTGGGGATTCTCGAGACAGTAGCGCACAGCAAGAGCCGTATTCTGCTCGACGTCGGGACCATCCATTGGCTGTAGCCAGAGCCGGTCGAATCCCAGGCTCTCGAACCGTGCAGGGTCGACGCCGTCTTGCGGAAAAACGAGTTTCAGTTCATTCCCGCTTGTGATCGCGAGATCGGTGCCGCCTTTGGGGCTGACGCATACCCAATCTAGGCCAGGCACAGTCGATCTGGTGCCGTTTGTCTCGACGGCGACTTCAAAACCGGCCGCATGCAGCCCCTCCACTAGCGGCGCGTCAAGTTGTAGCAGAGGTTCACCACCGGTGCAGACGACAAAGCGGGCGGCTCGTGGGTGCGACGCTCCCTGCCAAGTCGCTGCAACGGCGTCGACGAGTATGTCCGCGCTCGCGAAGACCCCTCCGCCGTCGCCGTTGGTCCCGACGAAGTCGGTGTCGCAGAAGCGGCATATTGCGTCCTTCCGGCCATGCTCTCGGCCGTTCCACAGATTGCAGCCGCTGAACCGGCAGAACACGGCCGGCCTGCCGGTGTTCTGCCCTTCTCCCTGCAGCGTGTAAAAGATTTCCTTCACCTGGTAGGGCATCCGCTTCCCCTCCAACCGGACGTACTGGCCTTCGGGGCACGAACCCCTGGTAGGCGACCGTACCGGAGGCGACTACCGCCGACGTCGATCGACCCGTTGATTAGAATACATGTATTATAATCAGCATGGCTCGGAGTCCGGTTCCGCCCGAAGATCGGGCGCACGGCAAAATGCTGGGCCGACTCATCGCTGAGACGCGGTCAGCGCGTCAGCAATCAGCGCCCCAGCTCGCTGCGCAGTCGAAGGTTTCGATCGACGCCGTGCGCAGCATCGAGTGCGGGCGCGTGCCGCTGCCGTCATTCCTCACCGTTGCGCGATTGGCCGCTGCGCTGGGCTTGAGTCTTGACGATCTAAATTCGCGCGCGGGCGGACCCGCCAGCGAAGAGAGTCGACGATGACGCTGGCCGCGGGCACCTCTGCGATGCACTTGAGTGATGCAGGTCCCTCGATATCATTGAGCCCCTTGGGATTTGAGTCTAGAAATGTGCATTGGGGGCACGTTTGGCAGGTCGGCACGGCGCACTACTGGGTGGCGGTGACTGCGGACGCTGCGGCCGCGCGTCCACGATCACAGCCGGGACGGCACCGACTGGGGCGCGACTTTGTTGAGGAGGTGGCCGCTTGCCTACTAGGCGGTTACGGCATGCCGTTCGAAGTTGGTCTCGCGGGCTTCCATGCGGTGCGCGACGCCGGACTGCTCGCCGGCACGCCGAGCGCGGCGGAGGTAGCGGCCGTGCTGTCGGCCCCTCTTCATGTCGGCGACCGGCAGGTGCGATACCGGTTTCCGCGTCAACGCGCGAGATACCTCGCCGGCGCTCTGTCGAGAATCAGCGAGGTGGACGCCTTGCCGACCGAGGCGCGTGCATTGCGCGACTGGCTGCTGGTGCTGCCCGGCATCGGCCCGAAGACTGCCGGGTGGATCGTGAGAAATCACCTGTCCAGTGATGATGTGGCGATCATCGATGTACACATCCATCGTGCTGCCGTACGCGCTGGTGTGTTCGACCCACGCTGGCAGATCGACAGGGACTATCGCCGAATGGAGGCGTTCTTCCTGGCGTGGGCCAGCCGTGGGGGGGTGCATGCCGCCGACCTCGATGCGATGATCTGGGCCGCGGGCGCGCAAGAAGTGCGAACCCGCAGAGGCGCCCCACGTTATCGTTCGTAAATCACGACCCGAAGGAGGACGATGAGCGGTTCAGATGCACCAGTAAGTAGCGCATCCGGGTACGGTGCCGGGGCGGGCGGTGACGGGGTCGACTGCCATTCGTTGCAACTTGTTCGGACGCTTCAGGCGCCGGTGCCTGACGTTGTCAAGGACCTGCATATCGATGACGTCTGTCATGTTCTGTTACGCGCGGGTCCGCCTGAAGTCGTGGTGATCACCGACGAGCTCGATCGCGATGCCGGCGGCATATTGCCGACGATGGCCCTCCTCAGTTGCTTGCGCCGCGGGGTCGAGTACGTAGCGGTTGTTCGTGCTATCGCTGGCGGTGCCATCGAGCTGAACGTGCAGGCGCGGGACTGCACGACGTTGCGGCGTCTGGTCAAGATACGGCTGGAGCCGGGATGCTCGGTCGCCACAGGCGATCTCCTGACGGTGGAGGCGGCCACCGGAATTGCCGCCGAGCATCGCGTCGCTGTCGCCGGCGGGGCGACCGTCGGCCAATTCGATTGGGATGAGGCGCTGGCCGCATGTCTGGACGAGGGCCTGCGCTTCCGGGCGCAGATTGTGTCGATCACCGACGCAGGTGTGTTGGCGGTAATCCGGGGAGCGCCGTGATCGTCGTCGGTGGTAGCTATCACGAGAGCGTGCTCATTCCAGACAGCGAGCAGTTCGCTGGCAGCGGCCTGCGCGCGGCGGCAGCGATGCCCGCTGGTCGATGTGAGCTGGTAACCGCGGTCGACGAGGCGCACACAACGGACGCGGATAGCGCTTACGCCACCCTCGGCGTGAGCGCGCGAAACGTCGGTCGCGATCAGCGCGTCGGATTCCGGTACACGACACCGATGTCGTCACCGGTGATCGACGGTCCCTCAGCAGTCCTGGACACACCCCTGATGGCGGACGACGGGACGGTGCTGATGTTCGGGATGGTCGAGACCGGGTCCCGCTCGATCCGTGCCGATCGTTTAGTGTTCGACCCCCAGCAACCCCGGGGACTCGAAGCCGCAGCCCTTGCCGGCGTCGAGGCGGACCGGCTGGTGGTGGTCGGCAACGCACGCGAGATCCGCGCTCTGGCAGAGGGCGAACACGACCTGCAGGTCGCTGCGGCCCGCGTGGCCGCGGAGACAGATGCAGTCGGGGTGATCGTCAAAGACAGTGCCCGCGGCTGCCTGGTTGTCGATCGCGCCTCCGACCGGATCGTCCGAGTCGGTGCGTATCCGACCAGGTCGGTGTGGCCGATCGGTAGCGGTGACGTGTTCGCTGCCGGGTTCACCCACGCCTGGGAAGGCGGCGCGACACTGGCCGAAGCCGCTGCGGTGGGTAGTGCCAGCGCTGCATGGTGGTGCGCTACAAGGGTATTCGCGGTGCCCCCGAAAATCCTCGGCGGAACTGACCCGAGCACAATCCACCCGGCAATTGCGTCCGAATTGCCAGCAGCGGACGGGCAGTTCGACGTGTACCTGGCCTCACCGTTCTTCTCGCTGGCCGAGCGGTGGCTAGTCGAAACCTGTCGGAATGCGCTGTCAGGGATGGGGATCACGGTGTTCAGTCCGTTCCACGACGTGGGACCGGGGGGCGACGAGGTCGCTGGGCCCGACCTCGACGGATTGCGCGACTCCAACGCTGTGTTGGCCGTTGTCGACGGCTGGGATCCGGGCACGATCTTCGAAGTCGGCTGGGCGCGTCGACACGAGCTTCCGGTGGTCGGGCTCATCACCGACATCGACAACGATGGCACCAAGATGCTCGTCGGAAGTGGCGTTGAGCTGCATCAAGACCTTTCGAGTGCACTCTACCGCGCAGCATGGGCCGCGCAAGGCGCTGCGCTCTCTCCCGGGCGGGTCAGGGTCCAGTCTCAATGACCGTTGCGGCTGACACCACACCTCCGGAAACTCCCGGTGTTCTACTGTTGTCCGGCGGTTTGGACAGCACTGCGCTCGCCGCGATCTTACGGCCCACCTTATGCCTGGCCATAGCCTACGGACAGCGTCCGGCCGCGGCAGAGACACGCGCGGCTACCGCGGTCTGTCGGGAACTTGACCTCGTCTGCGCCACAATCACATTGGACCTTGCGGCGATCG
The DNA here is from genome assembly GCF_000241325.1 of Gordonia polyisoprenivorans NBRC 16320 = JCM 10675. Taxonomy (GTDB): domain Bacteria; phylum Actinomycetota; class Actinomycetes; order Mycobacteriales; family Mycobacteriaceae; genus Gordonia; species Gordonia polyisoprenivorans. The sequence continues at coordinate 50,660 of NZ_BAEI01000077.1, forward strand.
GCAGTGGGCTTCTCCTTGACGACGGCCCCGCGCCACCTGATGCCGCCAGCCCGGAATGGTGGCCGTTCCGCAATCAGCTTTTGGTCACCGCTGCCGCTGCTGTTGCTCTCAACAATGGCTTGCACGACGTCTACATCGGCACCGTCGCCGGCGACGGGGAACGCCACGCCGATGGCACGCAGGCGTTCTACGACGCGCTGAACACGGTAATGGCGGTTCAGGAGGGAGCAGTGAAAGTACACACTCCCGCGATCGGCTGCTCGACCACAGATCTACTCCGTCGAAGTGGCCTCGGGCCTAGCCAACTCGGCTGGACGACCTCCTGCCACCGCAGCGATACCCCCTGCGGTGCATGCCCGGGCTGCTGGAAGCGCCGTCGGGTGCTGGCCGAGCTGCAGATCCTCGACGAGCGGGACGAGCGCTCGTGAACCCACTAGATCAGTACCATCCGGCGAGCTCGTTCGAGCAGGCCCGACATGTCAGGCCCGGCCCGGTAGGCGGTAGCCGCGCCACATCCGTTCGCCGTTCCCTCGTTGCCCCGACCGACGCTGCCGCCCACTTCATCCAGGTAAGCGACGTCGGACCCAGCCGTCCCTTCGCCGAGGTCGTCGCTGATCGAGTGAGCTCGCGCCGACTGACCCCACCGTCCGCAGAAGAGATAGGACTCGTCATCGCACGTGCGGGACTGAGCCGAGCGACAGCGACCGACAGCACCGGCATGGCAATCGGCAGTCGAGCAGCCCCGTCCGCTGGTGGCAGACATCCATTCGAGCTCGCTCTCCTCGCACGTGACGTCCGCGGTATCCCGCCCGGCCTATGGGTGCTGGACGCGCACGCAGCCGTGCTCCGGCGCGGCACGATCACCGACGAGCGCGCTACGTCCGCGCTCGCTGACATCGCGGACGCGACACACGCTGGCAACCCGCCCGCAGCGGTGTTCGTAGTGGCCGATCCAGCCCTCACGCTGAGCAGATACCCACTCGGCGACTCGCTGCTGTGGCGTGAGGCAGGTGCGCTGCTGATGCTTCTGCACCTTGCGGCCACCGACATCGGGCTCAGCTCGTGCATTGTCGGGACCACCGGACGCCTCCTCGACAACGAGCCGTACCAGGACGGCCCGATCGACCTCGGCTGCGTCTGTCTGGGGCACCTGGCTCCCGATCCAGCCCCCGTGGTGTAAGCCAGCAGATAACGGACAGCCTCGCCAAGACAAAGACACGGCAACCCGTTTCCTCCAGCAGGCTCTGCAAGAACCGGAGATGATCACCGAACTCAAACGCCCGCCGGGCACCCGCGTGCTGGCCCGGCACGGAGCATCGGTCCAGAGTCTGGTCGGTCGCCACCCGAATAGCGCGACCGACTCGTGCGGCGACAGGCGGCAAACATCAACGGCGACTACCGAATCGCGAGTCCGTCCCACACCCCGCGATGTCGTCGAGACCATCGTGTTCCCGCCTCGGACCGTGCACCGCACGCGACGGGATCGACCGTCGACATCACGGGAGCCCACGATGTTCGGCACCACTTCGACATTCGAGGCTTTCAGCACGACGTGTCACCGCTCACGGGCCTCGAACCGGTAGACGAGACGACGAGGTGCCTGAAGAGCTCGACGGTCGTTTACGAGCATGGGTATGCTGACTGCATTGGAGGCGAGGATGATGCGACAGCCGGGCTTGCTCGAGATCATCGACGGCCGCGATGCAGGAGTTGTCACGGCACGGCAAATGATGACGCAGCTCTTGGCCATCGACTACACCGAGGGCTTCAATCCCAACGTGAACAATGCTGCGAGTGACGCTTACGTGCGCGGTAATTGGGACGACATCGAACATGCCTTCGTCACCCGGCGTATCACCTACCGCGAGTATGAGACGCTCTTCCGTGCACTTCGTAGTCAGAGCGAGACAGCCCGTTCGGACGCCAGCCGAATAGTGTGAACTGCGCGGACAACTCACATGGCCGCGCGCCAAAGCCTCTACGATCACCTGCTGCCGTGCTGCGACCGCCTGTGAACCGAGAGCGGGCCCTGCAGCGGCCAGTCGGTAGAGATTGGTCGAATACTGTTGGGCAACAGAGTATTTACTCGTCTTTCAAAGACGCGCATTGTTCCGAAAACGGCAGGAGAAGTCGATGGAGGAGAAGCGAGACGTCGTTGCTGATTTGTTGAACACTACGTTCATGCCCACCGACGCCGGCGAGTACACGGACGGCATCATGGCTATTCTCCGCCGTATCCCTGATGGTTGGGGGCGCGCGGTGAGGGTGTCGCGTGGCTGGTATCCGATCATCGTTGACCTCGATACCCGACTGGCCACGATCGATCCGGAATACAAGGTCTGGCAGGTCAAACAGAAATACGGCGGTCTGCGTTACTACATCGAGTCCAGCAATTGGGAGGATGGCGAGCTAGAGGATCGGCTCAACGACCTCGTCGAGACAGCCGAAGATCTGTCCTACCGCACCTGCGAATGGTGCGGAACCCAAGATTCAACCGTCGACGCCCGTCATCTGAACGCGTGGATCGCCACACTGTGCGACTCATGCACGGCAACCGCATGACCGCCCGCTCGTCGAGGACGTCCGACGAGCGGGATGCGTCTCCCGGTTCACTCAAAAGACGCCGCTGGTTGCCGGTGATGTGATGAGTTCAGTCCAGAAATTGTGACTGTTGTGGTTGGTGTGGCGTTCCAGTCCAGGAATCCAGAAAAGGCGCCGTCCAGTCCAGACTTTGACCGCGCGCGGCACTTGCCGAGTGTGACCCATATCACCAAACTGCATAAGTTGAGCGGAATGCACTCAACCTTGCTCGCGTTGTAGGAGTCGAACGGCCATACTTGAGCCGTACCGACTTAAGAACGTAGAGAAAGGTGCACCCGAAGTGGACAGCTTCACCCCGACCACCAAAACGCAGCAGGCGTTGAGTGCTGCGGTGCAGGCGGCGGCCGCTGCTGGTAACCCCGACGTGCGTCCCGCCCATATCCTGGTCGCTCTGCTCGACCAGTCCGACGGCATTGCCTCGCCGCTGCTCAAGGCGGTGGGGGTCGATCCGTCGACTGTTCGTACGCAGGCCCAGGGCATGGTCGATCGCGCGCCGACGGTGGCCAGCGCCAGCGCTCAGCCGCAACTGTCGCGCGAGTCGATCGCCGCGGTCAGTGCCGCCCAGCAGCTCGCGACCGAATTGAACGACGAGTACGTCTCGACCGAACACCTCGTCGTCGGCCTCGCGACCGGCGACTCCGAGGTCGCCAAACTGCTGCACAATGCCGGTGCGACACCGCAGGCATTGCGTGAGGCCTTCGTCGCCGTGCGCGGCAACGCCCGCGTGACCTCCGAGGATCCGGAGTCGACCTATCAGGCGCTGGAGAAGTACTCGACCGACCTGACCAAGGCCGCCCGAGAGGGCAAACTCGACCCGGTCATCGGCCGCGACACCGAGATCCGTCGCGTCGTGCAGGTGCTCTCCCGCCGGACCAAGAACAACCCGGTCCTCATCGGTGAGCCCGGCGTCGGCAAGACCGCCATCGTCGAGGGGCTCGCGCAGCGCATCGTCGAGGGCGATGTGCCGGAGTCGTTGCGCAACAAGACCGTCATCTCGCTGGACCTCGGTTCGATGGTCGCCGGCGCGAAGTACCGCGGCGAATTCGAGGAGCGGCTCAAGGCCGTGCTCGACGAGATCAAGGGTTCGGCCGGTCAGGTCATCACCTTCATCGATGAGCTGCACACCATCGTCGGCGCCGGTGCCACCGGCGAATCCGCGATGGATGCGGGCAACATGATCAAGCCGATGCTGGCCCGTGGTGAGCTGCGACTGGTCGGCGCGACCACGCTCGAGGAGTACCGCAAGTACATCGAGAAGGACGCTGCGCTCGAGCGCCGCTTCCAGCAGGTCTACGTCGGGGAGCCGAGCGTCGAGGACGCCATCGGTATTCTTCGCGGCCTCAAGGAGCGCTACGAGGTGCACCACGGCGTGCGCATCACCGACTCCGCATTGGTCGCTGCGGCAACGCTTTCCGACCGCTACATCACCTCGCGTTTCCTCCCCGACAAGGCGATCGACCTCGTCGACGAGGCCGCCTCGCGGTTGCGGATGGAGATCGACTCGCGCCCCGTCGAGATCGACGAGGTCGAGCGTGTCGTCCGACGCCTCGAGGTCGAGGAGGTCGCGCTGGAGAAGGAGCACGACGAGGCGAGCAAGGACCGGCTGGAGAAGTTGCGTCAGGAACTGGCCGATCAGCGCGAGAAGCTCAACGAGCTCTCGGCGCGCTGGCAGTCGGAGAAGACCGCCATCGACGCCGTCCGCGACGTCAAGGAACAGCTGGAAAACCTTCGTGGAGAAGCCGATCGCGCCGAGCGTGATGGTGATCTGGGACGGGCCGCAGAGCTGCGGTACGGCCGAATCCCAGGCTTGGAGAAGGAACTCGAGGCCGCGATCGAGAAGACCGGCACCGATCCCGACCAGGACGTGATGCTGCAGGAGGAGGTCGGTCCCGACGACGTCGCGCAGGTCGTGTCGGCGTGGACGGGTATCCCCGCGGGCAAGATGCTCGAGGGGGAGACCGCCAAACTGCTTCGCATGGAACAAGAACTCGGGCACCGGGTCGTCGGGCAGCAGGCCGCCGTGGTGGCGGTCTCGGATGCGGTGCGTCGTGCACGTGCCGGGGTCGCCGACCCCAACCGACCGCTCGGATCGTTCCTGTTCCTCGGACCGACCGGCGTCGGTAAGACCGAGCTGGCCAAGGCGCTGGCGGAGTTCATGTTCGACGACGAGCGCGCGATGGTGCGCATCGACATGAGTGAGTACGGCGAAAAGCACGCCGTGGCACGACTTGTCGGTGCCCCTCCGGGCTACGTCGGGTACGAGCAGGGCGGTCAGCTGACCGAGGCGGTGCGTCGTCGGCCGTACACGGTGGTCCTCTTCGACGAGGTCGAAAAGGCACACCCGGACGTGTTCGACATCCTGCTGCAGGTCCTCGACGAAGGACGCCTGACCGACGGCCAGGGCCGCACGGTCGACTTCCGCAACACCATCCTGATCCTGACCTCAAACCTGGGGTCCGGCGGCGACGCCGATCACGTGATGGCGGCGGTGCGGGCGGCCTTCAAGCCGGAGTTCATCAATCGTCTCGACGACGTGGTGATCTTCGATGCGCTGAGCCCCGAGGAATTGGTGTCCATCGTCGACATCCAACTGGGACAGCTGCAGAAGCGGCTGGCGCAGCGTCGACTGGAACTGCAGGTCACACCGAAGGCCAAGGAATGGCTGGCCGAGCGCGGATTCGATCCGCTCTACGGTGCCCGGCCGCTACGGCGTCTGGTGCAGCAGGCCATCGGCGACCAGCTCGCCCGAGCCCTGCTGGCCGGTGACATCCGCGACGGTGACATCGTTCCGGTCAACGTCAGCGCCGACGGAGAGTCGTTGGTGCTCGGCTGATTTCGCCCAAGAGATGGGCTGTCCCACTGCGGTGGGGCAGCCCATCTCTCATCTTCGGATACGTTTTTTCTGGTGGTCGAGGACCTTCCCCCGATGGCCGAGGTGCCTTTTCCTGGTGGTCGAGGAGCCATTTTCTGGTGGTCGAGGTGCGACGAGCGCCAGCGAGGAGCCTCGAGACCCGGTGAGTCACAGCTGGTTCCATCCCACCGCGAAACACCGTCACCGCGGATAGGTGACGATCACCTGCCCCGTCCGCCGGTTCCGCCACTCCACCCGCCGATCGGTGTAGAGCGTCGGTACCCACTCGGCGAGATGCTTCCGCTGGTGATCAGCCCGGCATAGCGGGATGAGGTCACCGAGCACCGTCCAGCCTCCGGCTTCGGGGTCGGTGTGGTTGAAGGGTCGCCAGTGGTCGAGGTCGCACAGGTGTGAGGGCATGCCGCAGTAGGGGTATCTGCACCAGGCGTCGTTGGCGAGCACCTCAGCGCGCAACGCAGCGCTGGGTGCATAGGTCAATGCCCCAGGGGGTGGCACGGTGTGACCACCGTGTCCGGTCGGATCCGCCGGTGGTGCTTGCGCGCGGTCGGCGATCTGCGCGATCAACGGACCAGCCGTGCGTACGGATTCGGGGTAGTGGATGGTTTTCGCCACGTCGGCGAGGGTGGTGGCGTAGTCGGGGTCGATCGGCCCGTATCCCTGCAACCGGGGCACGAGTATCCCGTCGGGGTCCTTCAACACCGTCAGTACGGGTGCGCCGGGTACGACCAGGGCCCGTCCGAATGCCACCGGCACCTCATCCGGCGTCGGTGGATTCATCGGGTCGGGGATCTCGGGTTCGACGACGGGCTCCACCAACTCGACTTCAGGGATGTCGGCATCGGCGGGTTCGGGCATCAGGTGGTCCCACGCTGCCGCGTCCTCGGCGTCAGCGGGAGTTTCGGCGGAGTCGTTCCTGTCGACAGCACGGCCCTTGGCGCAGTCGTCCTGTCCGCATTCGCAGTCGAGCCGGGCGCCGGGGACGCCGGTGATCTCCCCGAGGGCGATCACCCGCAGTGGCCCGACGCGGCGGGGGTCTTTGCGGCAGGTGCGTTCGTCGATCAAGGCGTTGATCTGGGTGGTGAGGAACACCCCGTAGTGGGCGGGGACGACCGCGTCGAGAGCGGAGTGCCCGGCAACGTCGGGGGTGATGGTCACGTTTCCGACCAGATCGGTGATGGTGTCGCGGTCCTCGATCACACTGTCGGGGTTCATCGAGATCAGTGCGGCGTCGAGTTGTTGCGACAGCACCGGGTCGGTGGTGGCGCGGGATCCGTAATCCAGGACGATCTCTTCGAACGACATCTCGGACTCGTCACCGTCGGTGCTTTCGCTGTCGGTGTCGCTGTCGGTCTCGGTGTCCGCGCCACGTTGGGCGGCGCGCGCCATGATCGAAGCCCGGTTGGTGGAGAGTTCCCCGTTCAGATAGGCGGCACGGATCAGCGGTAGCTTCTCCAGGAGGTCCGCCAGCGCTATCCAACTCCCGGCTTTGCTGCGGGAGACCTTGAACTGCAACGACACCTCGGCCCGGCCGAGTCTCTCGGCATGCTCGACGACGGAACCCCACACACCGGTCTCGGGCCGCCCGGCCAGATGCTCGTGAAATACCCGCTCCGCCAGCGCGGCGGCAGTCAGCACCGTCCGGGCTTCGTATTTGCGGGACTCGCGTAGCAGGTCCGGGCCGGTCTCGGTGAGCTCATCGCGTGTCATGGCTGTGATTGCGGCAGCGTCGGCTTCCGGGTCGGTGAACGTCAATGTGGTCGACATCCGAACAACCTCCCCTCCCGCGATCGGACTTGATGAGAACAAGTGTACGAAGGGGTACCGACAAAACCGGCGCGACGAACGCCAGGCCGGAGAAATCTGTGGACAACTTTTTCCGACGCGTCGAGTGGGCGCTCCATTGCGTCGAGTGGGTAGTGGATGTGGTTGCGATGCTTGTCATCTCGCCGGGTCTCGAGGCTCGCCGCACGCGGCTCGCACCTCGACCACCGATAAGAACGACACCTCGACCTTTGGAAAGTGGGACACGTTGACCACCGATAAGAAGGACACCTCGACCATCGGTCGAGCGGGCCTCGACCCTGCCTCGATCCTCCGTCGGCGTGTTCGAGCTGAGAGTGGTAGTGCCATAGCGAAAAGTCGCAGGCCTCTCGGTGGCTACGATCGATTTGTCGGACCCGACAGATACGTTCGCCGGGTGGAACGCGAGGAGAGTGGAATGTCGGATGTGATCGTCGGGGACGACGGGATCTCCCGTTGTACCTGGGCGGCTCGGGAGCCCGAGACCACCTACCACGACACCGAATGGGGATTCCCGCTGTCGGGGGATACCGCCCTGTTTGAGCGGGTGTGTCTCGAGGGATTCCAGTCGGGGCTGAGCTGGCGGACCATCCTCACCAAACGGGAGAACTTTCGGAAAGCGTTCAGTGGCTTCGACATTGCGACGGTTGCTCGCTTCGGTGAGGCCGACGTGGCGCGGCTTCTCGGTGACGCGGGCATCATCCGGCATCGCGGCAAGATCGAGGCGTCGATCAACAATGCGCGCCACGCCGAGGATCTCATCGACGCCGAGGGCTCGCTCGAGGCGTTCTTCTGGCGGTACGCACCCGACCGGGACCATGTGCCGGGCTCGATGACGACCTCTCCCGAATCGCTGGCGCTGTCGAAGGATCTCAAGAAGCTCGGGTGGCGGTTCGTCGGGCCGACGACGATGTTCGCGCTGATGCAGGCCGCCGGATTCGTCAACGACCATGCGTTCGACTGTGCGATCCGGCCGGTCGTCGATGCCGCGATCTCCGCACACCCGCGACCGGCGTGAGGTGATCGTTGACCGACGGCAGGGCGTGAGAGTAGCGTCACATTTGGTAACAGTTGTATCCAGATAGGGGCTGGGTCATGGTGAGCGCAACGACGACCCGAACGGCGCCGGTCGGCCGCCGACATCCGACGACGATGCTCGACCTGATCACCGTCGAGGGTCTCACCAGCGGCGTCGCGAACATCATCATGCAACTGTCGTTGCCGCCGGTCGGTGCGGGCGTCAACGAGAGTCGCGTCGTGTCCGGTAGCCCGCGGCGGTATCCGATGAAGCGCACGCGCACCACCGGTACCTATCTCGCGGTGGCGTTGCTCGGCACCGAGGATGAGAAGAATCAGCTGCGCGCAGAGGTCGCGCAGATGCACAAACCCGTCGTTTCCACCCCGGACAGTCCGGTGCGTTACAGCGGCAACAGTCCTGACCTCCAATTGTGGGTCGCTGCTTGCCTTTTCCGCTTCTATCTCGACCAGTACACGATCCTCTACGGCGATCTGACGACCGCCGAGCTCGACGTCCTCGTCCGTGCCGGTGAACCGCTGGCCACCGGCGTCAACGTGCGTCCGGCGTCCTGGCCGCAGACGTGGGCGGAGTTCACCCAGTATTGGGAAGGCATGCAATCGCACCTGTCCATCTCCGCAGAGGTGAAGCGGGACTTCGAGACGCTGTCGAACATGGAGTTCGTTCTCGAGGCGTGGGGGCCGCTCGGACGTCCGTTCCCACTGTTGCTGGGCAAGCACTACCAATTCATGACCCGCGCGAACCTGCCGCCGCGATTCCGGGAGCTGATGGGGTGGGACTGGACCGATCGCGACCAACGCAACTTCGACCGGGCGCTGGCAAGGATGCGCGTGCTCGACCGCGTCGGCGGACGTCAACTCGCCTTGGGTTTGCTGTGGTCGTACATGATCGACTTCCGCCTTCGTCGGCGACTTGGCATCCCGGTACTCGGCACACTCCGCGTGACGCAGATCCCGATCCGCGACGGCGGCGGTGTGCGACGGCTGGCGCGGCGCTGGTGGCGTCAGGTGCAGTAGGGCGGCGTACCACGACGGTTTGACTTCAATCGAGCTTGAGGTCTTACCGTCGTTGTCATGACGAACCACGGTGATAGGCCGTACCTCGCGCCCGCCCATCCGGACGCGCTCGACGTGGCACATCGACTCGTCGCCGCGCTACAGCTCGGAATGGACCGCTCGGACGCGGATGCCTACGACGCGATGTTCGCCGCCGACATTCTTTGGGGATCACCCAAAGGTGCGGTATTGCAAGGCTTCTCCACCTTGAACTGGATTCATCAGCGGCTGTTCGCTCAAGCCGTGGCGCCACCGTCGGACTTCTCGGTGGCGCAGGCCGCAATGATCGCGCCCGGAGTGGTGGTTGCCCAGATCGGACGCCACGCACGCGGGGGTGGATTCTCCGAGATGGCGATGTACGTGCTGGTCGAGCGGGACGGACGATGGTGGGTGACAGCCGGTCAGAACACCCCGATCGCTGATGATTGAGCCGGCTGCTACGCCGCAACGCCCGACATCTGCGGGGCAAGTCGCTTGAGTCCCTGGCGGATTCGAGACTTGACGGTCGGTAGCGCGACGCCGAGACGATCGGCCACCTCCCGGTAGGTCAGCCCCTCGAAGTAGGCGAGCTCGATCGACTCGCGCTGCAGTGGGGTGAGAACCGACAGACTCGATCGGATCTCACGATTCGTATCGTGACGCTCGGCGAGTTCGCTGACCACATCGCGCTCGACCCGCGAGCCGAGATCGGCTGTGCCGTAATCGATCGTGCGGCGCCGGCTCGCTGTCTCCGACCGCACGCGATCCACCGCGCGACGATGCGCGAGGGTCATCAGCCAGCTGATCGCCGAGCCGTTACCGACGGCGAACCCATCCGCCGAGCGCCACACCGCGAGATACACCTCCTGAGTGGCTTCCTCGCTCATTCCGGCGTCGCGCAGCACACGACGGGTCATGCCGTAAACGCGTGCCGAGGTGAGGTCGTAGAACCGCCCGAAGGCCACCTGATCGCCGGAGCCGACACGCGTCAAGAGCACGTCGAGATCGTCGTCGTGTGTGCTCATCGGACTCCTTAAATGCCGGGTGGTCAGACATCCGATGTGGATTCGGTGGCGAATCACCGGTGTCCGGCCTCTGCGTCTCGACGCTATGTACCGATTCGGGTTGCCACCACGGCCCGTGACCAAACGCGACGGATTAGCAACGCGGATAACGGTTTGATAACGCCGAGCTCGCGACGGCGCTGTCGGGGGTGGGAGGCGCTGTCGGCGTGCTGGAGGGCGCTGTCGCGGGTAGGGGCGGACGTCACCACCGCGAGGTCGGGTTGCGCATCGCGCAGGCCACGCACTGCCGAGCGGCCGGTAGCACCCCCAGGCGTTCTGCGCCGATCGGCGAGCCGCAGGTCTCGCACCGCCCGTACTTGCCGTGGCCGACGCGCTCGAGGGCTGCGTCGATCTCGACGAGGCGCGCCCGCGATCGCTCGACCTGGGCCACCAGCTGGCCGCGTTCCACCGCGAGCGTCGAACCCTCGGGGTCGTGCTCGTCGTCGGCGGCCTCGTCGGCCGTCGCCTCGATGACCGCCGAGAGTCGTTGTGACAGAGCGTCGATCAGTGCCGCGGTGCGTGCGCGCTCGGCGCGTAGCGCCTCCCGTGACGGGTCGCTCCTGTCTCGCCTATCGCCGTCCCGGTCCATCGTTACTTTGTACGCCCACACCGCCGGCGCCCACGTGACTTGCACCTTCTGCGAAGTTCGCGGCGGGCGCAGCTCTACGATGGACCCGTGACCAGCGACCCGCACGGCAACACCGGCGCGCCCTTCGACGCCGCGACCACCGCCAAGTTCGTCCTCCTGACGACCTACCGCAAGGACGGCACCCCGGTGTCCTCACCGCTGTGGGGCGTCACCGAGGGCAACGAGATGTTCATGTGGACACCTGCCGACTCGTGGAAGATCAAACGTCTTCGCCGTGATCAGAAGGTCGTCGTCCAGGCGTGTGATCGCATGGGAAAGACGTTGGAGGGCAATCCGGTTGAGGGTCGGGCCGAGCTGCTCGACGAGGCGGGCACCGATCGCGCCAAGAAGTTGTTGGTCGGAAAGTATGGGCTACTCGCCCGACTCGTGATCGTCGGCAGCAAACTGCGTCGCGGATCAGCAGGCACCATCGGGTTCGCGATCAGGCCTGTCGCCTGAGGGCCGAGTTGTGGCGCCGCTCCGGTGTCTGGGTGCTCGCCTTGCGGAACCGCGGTCGCTCGAACACCGGCTTGTCCGGGGTGGTCAGCCGCAGGGTCTGGGCCATGTCGGTGTGACAGCTCGCCCAGATGACCTCGTACTCCACCTCGTCGATCCGACCGTCGCGCAGGTCGGAGTCGGCATCGCGTAGTCGCGCGGAGATGCGCCGGATCAGCGCGATGTTCGACAGCGACGTCAGGTCGGCGTCGGGACCCGTCCAGCCCTCGACGGACACCGAGGCCGTACGGATGCCCCGGGTGCGTTCGGCGACCACGATCACCAAACCCACCGACACCGCGATCGCCACCGCAAACGCGACGACGAGCGCGGAATTGACGTATCCGCAGATGAAAGCCGTGCCCAGGACGATGGCTGCGACGATCGCCGGAAGCCAGCGCCACGCCCGCATCCAGCGGCGCTGTTCGACAGAGGTCCCCGGCGGGTAGAGCACCATCCGGTCACGGACCCACTGGCGGGCGTAACCGATCTGCACGTATCCCCATCGATAGTCGCCGGCGACGATGCGCCGCGGTGCTGTGCTGCTCATGACCTCAGGTCTAATCCGCGGCTCATCGCGCGGTAAGGGGTTCTCACACGATCTCGACGCCGTGCGCTGGGATTTTGACGCGTCCTTGACGCGCACCGCGAGCTGTTCGGAGGCCCTCGAGCGTCGTGGCCCGATGATCGACGAGCCGGCCGTCGCACCCCCTGATGAGAAGGTCGCGTCAACATTGCCTGCCCGCGCGTATTGATCGCGTTAAGGCACTTCGTCCGATCGGCATCGGGAGCGCAGAGTGGTCCTGCGCACCGGCCGCCGGCCGGTGCATCGGCATGGCCGTCGGTTGACTCGACGGTTGCGGTGTGAGGAGTGAGAGTGGCTGACTTCCTGTACGTTCTCGCCGCATTGGTGGGCTTCGCGTTGTGCGTGCTCGCCGTGCGCGCCGTCGACGTGAGGATCCGGCGATGACCGCCGACGGCGTGATCAACGCCGTCCTGCTGGCCCTCGCGGTGGTGACGGCCGTCTACCTGATGGTCGCGCTGATCTTCCCGGAAAGGTTCTGAGCCCGATGAATCCCGCTCTGGCCGCCACCTTGCAGGTGGCGCTCCTCCTCGTGGTGCTGGGCCTGGCCTATGTGCCGCTGGGCGACTACATGGCCTCGGTCTATCGCAGCGAACGTGACCTCGGGGCCGAGCGAGTGCTGTATCGCCTCGCCCGGATCGATCCGAAGCGCCAACAGACCTGGGTCGGCTATGCGCTTGCGGTGCTCGCCTTCTCGGTCGTCAGTGTTCTGTTCCTCTATCTGCTGCAGCGACTTCAGGGTGTATTGCCCTGGGCCGACGGCAAACCCGGGATCAACCCGGCGACCGCGTTCAACACGGCGGTCTCCTTCGTCTCGAACACCAACTGGCAGTCGTACTCACCCGAACAGGTGATGAGCAACCTCACCCAGATGATCGGTCTGGCGGTACAGAACTTCGCGTCGGCGGCGGTGGGCCTCGCGGTGGCCGTCGCGCTCATCCGCGGACTGGTGAACCGGCGCGGCGATGGTCAGCTCGGCAACTTCTGGGTTGACCTCGTCCGCGGCGTCATCCGAATCCTGTTGCCGCTGAGCATCATCATGGCCGTCATCCTGATCACACAGGGTGCCGTCCAATCGTTCAAGACCGGCTTCGACTTCACCACGCTCAACGGTGCGTCGGCACACAGCGTCGTCGGACCGTTCGCCTCACAGGAGGCGATCAAGGAACTCGGAACCAACGGCGGCGGAACCCTCTCGGCCAACTCGGCCCACCCCTTCTCCAACCCGACGCCGCTGAGCAACATCGTGGAAATCATTGCGCTGCTGATCATCCCGGTGTGCCTCACACGGACCTACGGCACGTTGGTCGGTGACCGGCGTCAGGGATACACCCTGCTCGGTGTGATGGCCTCACTGTGGGGCATCATGCTGGCCGTCTCCTGGTACTTCGAGTCGCGCACCAACGGTGTGGCCGCGCAGGTCGCGGGAGCAATGATGGAGGGCAAGGAACAACGATTCGGCATCCCGGCGTCGGTGTTGTTCGCGGTGTCGACGACGGGAACCTCGACCGGCGCGGTGAACTCCGCCCACGACAGTTTCTCCGCCGGTGGTGGCGGTGTGTTGCTGTGGAACATGCTGCTCGGCGAGGTCGCGCCAGGCGGCGTGGGCTCGGGACTCTACGGAATCCTGATGATGGCGGTGGTCACCGTCTTCGTCGGCGGACTGCTGGTCGGACGGTCTCCGGAGTTCCTCGGAAAGAAGGTCGGGCAGAACGAGATCACCATGGCAGCCCTCTATGTGCTGGTGATGCCGGCACTCGTGCTGATCGGTGCGGGCATCACGGTGGTCCTCTCCTCGACGCTCGACGCGCAGGGCAACGGTGGGTCGCCCGGAACCGCGGGGTCGATCCACGGATTCAGTGAGGTGCTCTACGCGTTCGCGTCGGCGGCCAACAACAACGGCAGCGCATTCGGTGGGCTGACCGTGACCAGCGACTGGTTCCAGAGCTCGTTGGGCTTCGCGATGCTCCTCGGTCGGTTCCTGCCGATCGTGTTCGTGCTGGCGCTGGCCGGTCTGCTGGCGCGCCAGCGGCCGCGGGGTGCGAAGGCCGATGGGCTGGAACCAGCACCGGGGCAGGAGGTCTCGAGGCTCGGCGCCGGGGCGCCTCGCACCTCGACCAGCGGTCAGGGGAGAGGTGGCGACGCAGTGAGTGCCGGGGCGCCTCGCACCTCGACCAGCGGTCAGGGGGCGGCCGATGGTGACGACGCAGACGCCGACAGCCGTGGCGCGGTCGCGCTCGAGGCCCGCACCGACACCGCATCGACCCTACCGACGCACGGACTCCTGTTCGGCGCGTTGTTGTTCGGAACCATCCTGCTCGTCGCAGGACTCACCTTCTTCCCGGCCATGGCGCTGGGACCGATCGCGGAGGCAGCTCTGTGAGTGTGGATACGATCGACCGGACCGACGGCGGGCACAAGCCCACCGACGAGTCCGCCGATGCCCCGGAACTGGTGTCGGGCGGTGCATTCGACGCCCGCAGCCTGATCACCTCGTTGCCGCAGGCGGCGCGCAAACTGAACCCCAAGGACCAAGCGCGCAACCCGGTGATGTTCGTGGTGTTCCTCGGCGCCATCGTCACCACGGTGCTCGCGATCTGGCGGCCGTCGTGGTTCTCCTGGCTGATCGCCGCATGGCTGTGGTTCACGGTGATCTTCGCCAACCTCGCCGAGGCGGTCGCCGAGGGACGCGGCCGTGCACAGGCGGACAGTCTGCGAAAGGTCAAGCGCGACACCATGGCCCGACGGATCGGCGCCGATGGTTCGACGGTCTCGGTATCGGGCAGCGATCTCGTGGTCGGCGACCGGATCATCGTCGAGGCCGGTGAGGTGATCGCCGGTGACGGCGACGTCATCGAGGGCATCGCGACCGTCGACGAGTCGGCGATCACCGGCGAATCCGCGCCGGTGGTTCGCGAATCCGGTGGGGACCGATGCGCGGTCACCGGTGGCACCGTCGTGCTGTCGGATCGCATCATCGTCAAGATCACCACGGCGCCGGGAGAGACGTTCGTCGACCGAATGATCGCGCTCGTCGAGGGCGCCGCCCGCAAGAAGACCCCCAACGAGATCGCGCTGGACATCCTGCTCGCGAGCCTGACGGTGATCTTCCTGCTCGCCGTCGTCGCGGTCGGTCCGATGCAGCAGTACGCCGGGCAGAGCCCCGATCCGATCAAGTTGATCGCGCTGCTGGTCTGCCTCATCCCGACGACGATTGGGGCGCTGCTGTCCTCGATCGGTATCGCCGGGATGGATCGACTGGTGCAACGCAATGTGCTGGCGATGTCGGGCCGGGCGGTCGAGGCCGCCGGCGACATCGACACCCTGCTGATGGACAAGACCGGCACGATCACCTTCGGTAACCGGCGGGCCACCGAGATCTTCCCCGGCCCCGACACCTCCACCGCCGACCTCGCGTCCGCCGCGTATCGGTGCAGTCTCGCCGACGACACCCCCGAGGGCCGCAGCATCGTCGATCTCTGTCTGCAGGAGCATCAGGTGACCCCGATGGCCGCCGATGACGCCGACGCGGCGCGCGGTGGTGTTCACCCGAACTACGACGTCGTCGCCTTCACCGCCGAAACCCGCATGAGCGGAATCGATCTGCACGACGGCCCGTCCGACGTCGCCTACCGCAAGGGCGCCGCCGACGCGGTGACCCGCTGGATCGGCCGGCTCGGCGGCTCGGTACCGGAGGTCGTCACCGATCGCGTCGCGGAGATCTCGCAGGGTGGTGGCACGCCGCTGCTGGTCGCCGTCCACGACGTCGACGGCGCACGCATCCTCGGTACCATCCAGCTCTCCGACGTGGTCAAGCCCGGAATGCGCTCGCGCTTTGCGCAACTGCGGGCGATGGGCATCCGCACGGTGATGGTCACCGGTGACAATCCGTTGACCGCCAAGGCGATTGCCGACGAGGCCGGGGTCGACGACTTCGTCGCCGAGGCCACCCCGGAGGACAAACTCGCCCTGATCCGGTCCGAGCAGGCAGGCGGACGGCTGGTCGCGATGACCGGCGACGGCACCAACGACGCCCCGGCGCTCGCGCAGGCCGACGTCGGGCTGGCGATGAACACCGGGACGTCGGCAGCCAAGGAAGCCGGCAACATGGTCGACCTCGATTCCGATCCGACCAAACTGATCGAGGTCGTCGCCATCGGCAAGCAACTGCTGATCACCCGCGGCGCGCTGACGACGTTCTCGCTGGCCAACGACCTCGCGAAGTACTTCGCGATCCTGCCGGCGATGTTCGCGGTCATCTATCCGCAACTGCACGTGCTCAACATCATGCACCTGCATTCGGCGCAGTCGGCGATCGTCTCGGCGATCGTGTTCAACGCCCTGATCATCGTCGCGCTCATCCCGCTGTCGTTGCGTGGCGTCAAATACCGGCCCAGCTCGGCCTCGCGCCTGCTCGGCCGCAATCTACTGATCTACGGCCTCGGTGGCGTCGTGTCACCGTTCCTCGGCATCTGGCTGATCGATCTCGTGGTCCGTTTCCTTCCGGGAATGGGGTGAGGAATACATGAACACCGTCATCTCCACCTTCGCGCGGCAGTGCGTCGCCGCGATCGGGGTAATGATCGCGCTGACCGTCCTTCTCGGTGGCGCCTATCCGGCGGTCGTGTGGGCGGCCTCGCGGCTCGACACCCACGCCGCGGAGGGATCACAGATCTCCGATGCCCGCGGCTGCAACGCCGGGTCGTCGATCATCGGGATCGATCCGCAACCCGTTGCCGGGCAGCCCGATTCGTTCCTGCACGCGCGGGTGTTGGGTTCGTCGGACAACCCGATGGCCCCCGGCGACCCGTCCGCCTCCGCGTCGAGCAACGACGGACCGAACAGTCAGGATCTGGCCACCATGATCGAGGCGCGCCGCAAGATCATCGCTCAGCGCGAGGGGGTGGCGCCGGCGGCGGTACCCGTCGATGCGGTCACCGGCTCCGGGTCGGGGCTGGACCCCGACATCAGCCCGGGGTACGCGAAGCTACAGGTACCGCGTATCGCCCGTAACAGCGGCCGCACCCAGGCGCAGGTGCAGGCGATCATCGACAAGTACACCTCGGGACGCCAATGGGGTTTCTTGGGCCAGCCCACGGTCGATGTGCTCCAGGTGAATCTCGCCTTGGGACACACCGTGTGCCCTCGGTCGTGAGGCACTCTCGCCGATAGACTCGGAGGCATGGTTTCTACTGCCGACGCCCGGGGCTCGCTCGAGGTCTTCCTCGGATGCGCCCCGGGCGTGGGTAAAACATATGAGATGCTCGCCCACGCACACGATCTGATCGGTGAGGGCGCCGATGTGGTCATCGCGGTGGTGGAGTCGCACGGTCGTATCGCGACGGCCGGGCTGATCGAGGGCATCGAGGTCATCCCGCGGCGCCGGATCGTCTACCGCGGCGCCGAACTCGAGGAGATGGACCTCGAGGCGGTGCTGGCCCGCCGCCCGCAGGTGGCCCTCGTCGACGAACTGGCCCACTCCAACGTCCCGGGATCGGCGAATGCCAAGCGCTGGCAAGACATCGACGTCCTCCGCGACGCCGGTATCGACGTGCTCACCACCGTCAACATCCAACATCTCGAGAGTCTCAACGATGTGGTCGCCCAGATCACCGGCGTCACCCAGCGGGAGACCGTCCCTGACGCGGTGGTGCGCGCCGCCGACCAGATCGAGCTCGTCGACATCGCCCCGCAGGCGCTGCGCCAACGACTCTCGGCGGGCAAGGTCTATCCCAGCGGCCGGATCGACGGCGCGCTCGCCAACTACTTTCGTCAGGGCAATCTGACCGCGTTGCGTGAGCTCGCGTTGCTGTGGTTGGCCGATCGCGTCGACGACAATCTGGCCGATTATCGTGCGGCCCATGCGATCACCGATACCTGGGAGGCACGTGAGCGGGTGGTGGTGGCGATCACCGGTGGCGCCGAATCGTCGACACTGATCCGCCGCGCCAGCCGCATCGCCTCACGGTCGAGTGCCGAGCTCATCGTCGTACACGTGGTCCGCGGTGACGGGCTGGCCGGACGCTCCGGTGTGGAACTGTCCGAACTGACCGAACTCGCCGCCGGATTCGGTGCGCGCGTGCACTCCATCGTCGGCGACGACATCCCCACCACCTTGCTGGAGTTCGCGCGCGGGGTCAACGCGACCCAGCTGGTGCTCGGCACGTCTCGGCGACCGCGGTGGAAGCGCATCTTCGACGAGGGGGTCGGCGCGACGGTCGTCGCCAGCAGTGGACGGATCGACGTCCACATGGTCACCCACGAGGAAACCGCGAAACGCAACCGCCTCGACATCCGCGAGACCCGGTTTCATCGGCCGCTGAGCTGGGTCCTGGCGGTGGTGGTACCGCTGGTGATGACGGGTATCCTGGCCATTCTCGACCGCTGGCTCGGATTCGCCAGTGAGACAGCGTTGTTCTTCGTCACCGTGCTGGCGATCTCGATGCTCGGCGGTGTTGCGCCGGCCGCATTGTCGGCGGTGGTCTCCGGTGTTCTGCTCAACTACTTCTTCACCGCACCGCGGTTCACCCTGACCATCAACGAACCGGACAATCTGATCACCATCCTGGTGATGCTCGTCATCGCGATAGCGGTTGCCGCACTGGTCGATTCGGCCACGGTTCGGCGGGTTCAGGCACAACGGGCGGCGCGTGAGGCCGAGTTGCTCGCGGTCTTCAGTGACGCCGTCCTCGGCGGCGCGGACGTGGCGGGTCTGCTCGAACGCGTCCGGGAGACCTACGATCAACGCGCGGTGTCGGTGGTGCACCGCCGTGCCGACGGCAGCGTCGAGGTCAGTGCTGCGGTGGGAGAGGACCCACCACAACGTGATTCGGAGGCCGATACCGTCCTGCCCGCGCGGGGCGACGAATACGAGTTGCTGCTGTGCGGGGCGTCGCCGGAGGCGCAGGATCGTCGGGTGCTCACGGCCGTCGCCACCCAGGCGGCCGCCGCACTCGAACGCGCCGACCTCGAGGCGGGCGCCGCCGCCGCACGGGCCCTCGCACAGACCGACGAACTCCGGCGGGCGTTGCTGTCGGCGGTGAGCCACGATCTGCGTACCCCGCTGGCCGGTGCGAAGGCGGCCGTGTCGAGTCTGCGCAGCGAGGAGGTGACGTTCTCGCCGGAGGACACCGCCGAATTGTTGGCCACCATCGAGGAATCCGTCGATCAGCTCTCGGCACTGGTCGCCAATCTGCTGGACTCCTCGCGGCTCGAGGCCGGTGCGATCCGCCCGAACATGGCGCGCACCTACCTCGTCGAGGTGGTGCACCGGGCGGCCAACCGCAGCGGACCGGCCGCCGCGGGTATCGCCTTCCGGTTCGGTCATGTCTGGGCATGGACCGACGGTGGGCTGCTGGAACGGGTGCTGGCCAACCTCATCGACAACGCGGTGCGCCACGGCGGCGGGCAGGTCGAGGTGGCCACCTCGCTCGACGAGTCGGACCCGCAGTCGCCGCGCACGATCATCGAGGTCGTCGACCACGGGCCGGGGATTCCGGTCGAACGGCGTGAGCAGATCTTCGACGACTTCCGCCAGGGTTTCGACCGCAACGGCTCCGATGGCGGTGTGGGGCTGGGCCTTTCGGTCGCCCAGGGTTTCACCTCGACGATGGGTGGCAACCTCGCCGTCGTCGACACGCCCGGTGGCGGTACGACGATGGTGGTGGATCTGCCCGCCATCGAGCAGTCGGAGCAGTCCGCGCCCGCGGAGGGGGTGGCGCATGGCTGACGGGGCGCGCGTGCTCGTCGTCGACGATGAGCCACAGTTGTTGCGGGCGTTGCGGATCAACCTGAAGGCACGTGGTTTCGACGTGACGACCGCGGCGACCGGCGCAGCCGCACTGGCGGCGGCGGCCAAGACCAACCCGCAGGCGGTGGTACTGGATCTGGGGCTCCCCGACATCGACGGATTCGAGGTGCTCGCCGGTCTGCGCGGGTGGACGAACGTGCCGGTGATCGTGTTGTCGGCCCGCGGCGAGGCCGTCGACAAGGTCGCCGCCCTCGATGCCGGTGCCGATGACTACGTGACCAAACCCTTTGGGATGGAGGAGTTCGTCGCACGCCTGCGGGCCGCGATCCGGCGCGGGGCCGGTTCGTCGGGGGAGCCGACCGCCGAGAACCCGGTGGTGTCGGCGGGGTCGTTCACGGTCGACCTCGGTGCCAAACAGGTCACGCGCAACGGCGAACGGGTACATCTGACTCCCACGGAGTGGGGCGTGTTGGAGATGCTGGTGCGCAACGAAGGCAAATTGGTGGGCCAGCGCGAGATCCTGACCGGTGTGTGGGGGCCCACCTACACCGGCCAGTCGAACTATCTGCGCGTTTACCTGGCGAGCCTGCGCCGCAAACTCGAGGAGGACCCCGCTCACCCCAGGCATCTGCTCACCGAGGCGGGGATGGGCTACCGGTTCGTTCGGGAATGAGTCCGATGTTGTTGTCACCGGACCAACCGCCAGGGTAGATTGTCAACAATCTAACAATTAACGCTGCGGCATGCGAAGGGTGGTCTCCGTGACGAATCACCACCTCGGGTGCATCGTCGCAGCTCACCGGGTTGCATGCGGCGCGAGCAGGCCGAAATGCGCAGCGGAAAGCTGACATTGGGCCGTGTAGCGAGTAAGAAGGAAGAACAGAGATGGCGAATATGCGGTCTACTGGTGATGGGAGATCGGCCTCGGCACGCAAACGCGTGCTGGCGCCGATCGTGCAGGAGTCCACACCTGCGATCATCGCCCGGAAGTTGCATGAGGCCATCGCCAACGGTAGTTTTCCGCCTGGTTCGCAGTTGACGGAATCGGGTCTGGCGGCCGACCTCGGGGTCAGCCGTGGTCCGTTGCGCGAGGCGATGCAGCGGCTCACCGCAGAGGGTCTGCTGGTGAGCCACCGCAACCGGGGTCTGTTCGTCGTCTCGATGGACGATGACGACATACGCGACATGTACATAGCACGCACCGCCGTCGAACGGGCCGCGATCGAGCAGGTCATCTCCGCCGATGACCCGGAATCGGTTGCGGCCCTCAATGGTGCGGTGGCCATGATGCGCGAGTGCGTCGATGATCCGAACGGTGAAGCCATGGCCGAAGCGGATATGCGGTTCCATCAGCGATTGGTGGAAGCCGCAGGTAGTCAGCGTCTTTCGCGGCTGCACGAGACGATCCGCGTGGAGACGCGAATGTGTCTGCGGGCCATGCGAGGAACGTACGCCTCGGGAAAGGAACGAATCGACGAACACCAGGCATTGGTGGACGCCATCGCGGCAGGAGATCCGCAGGCGGCCGACGTGCTGATGATCGAACACATGAGGGATGGGCTGCACCGCTTGATCGGTGACGTCGTGGGCGGACAGGAGGGGTCCGGGTCCACTGCGGGGATCGCGTTGTAGGGCAACGCGATCGACATCGCCCTCGAGATCATCGCCCACCGATGTGAGTCAGCCCGACGACACTGGCCCCGACTCCACCAGGAAGGCACAGATGGCTACGGCAAACTCCTCGGCAACATATGAGGATCTCGCGCCCGATCCGGAATCGCGCGAAGGAAAAGCGCTACTGCGCAAAGCGATCGCCGCATCGGCGATCGGCAACGCCACCGAGTGGTACGACTACGGCGTCTACGCCGCGACCACCACCTATCTCACCCACGCATTCTTTCCCGGTCATCTCGGCACGATCGGCACCATGCTCGGCTTCGCGATCTCGTTCGTGTTGCGTCCGCTCGGCGGCATGATCTGGGGACCGATCGGCGACCGGATCGGACGAAAGTCCGTGCTGGCGATGACTATCCTGCTCATCTCGGGGGCAACGGCACTGATCGGTGTGCTGCCCACGCATGCGGTGGCGGGGATCTGGGCGCCGATCCTGCTCATCGCGCTACGCGTGATCCAAGGGTTCTCGACCGGCGGCGAATACGGCGGTGCCGCAACGTTCATGGCCGAGTACGCCCCGGATCGCAAACGAGGCCGATTCGGCTCGTTCCTCGAATTCGGTACCCTCGCCGGCTTCTCGGCCGGCACCGCGATCGTGCTGCTGCTCGAACTGCTACTCAGTGACGATCAGATGCAGACGTGGGGCTGGCGCATCCCATTCCTGATCGCGCTGCCGATGGGTCTCATCGGTCTGTACCTGCGCTCGCAGATGGAGGACACCCCGGTCTTCCAGGAACTCGAGCAGGACAACGAGATCAAGGGCACGGCGTGGACCAGGTTCAAGGATCTCCTCTCGAACTACTGGCAGCCGATCCTGACCATGTTCGGCATGGTGATCGCGTTGAACGTCGTCAACTACACCCTGCTCGCCTACCAACCCACCTACCTCAAGAGCACGATCGGGTTGTCGGAGTCGTCGGGCTCGACCGTCGTGCTCATCGGTCAGCTCGCGATGATGGTCGCGATCCCGTTCTTCGGCGCGTGGTCGGATCGGACCGGCCGAAAACCGATGTGGTGGGGCTCGCTGATCGGCCTCTTCGTACTCGCGCTACCGCTGTACTGGCTGATGGGTCAGGGATTCGCCTGGGCCATCATCGGATTCGTCGTCCTCGGATTGCTCTACATCCCGCAGCTCGCCACGATCTCGGCGACCTTCCCGGCGATGTTCCCCACCCAGGTGCGCTACGCGGGGTTCGCCATCTCCTACAACGTCGCCACCGCAGCCTTCGGTGGCACCGCTCCGCTGGTCAACGACGCCGTCGTCGGCGATACCGGCTGGCTGCTGTTCCCGGCCATCTACATGATGGGCGCGTGTGCCATCGGCATGATCGCGATGGTGTTCCTCAAGGAGACCGCGGGCTGCTCGATCCGCGGCACCGAGATCCCGGAGCGGACCGAGGATTTCGCGGTAGCCGACGAAAACGCGGGGGTGCGCAGCTGACGGCCGCGGTGTGATGTGTTGAACGCGGGTGGTGCGCCACCCGCATTCACCATTTCGGTGGGCGGTTTCAGGCCGAGTGGCGTGGGGCCATCAACGCCAGCGTGACCAGCCATTCCGTCAGCATCGCGGCGACGCGTCCTTGCTCGAGATCGTCCCACACCCAGCGGACCACCATGACGCCCATGCGTCGCAGAGTGTCCTCACGCTTCTTCTCCCGGATCACCGCGTCGGCGGGCTGTTCGCCCGGGCGAAGGTACTTCATGTACTTGATCCTGCCGTCGAACTCGCCGACCAGCTTCCCGGCCCAGTCGAAATCGGTGCGTGCCACGAATCGTCGGTCATCGTCGAAGAACTCGTGCTGCTGCCGGGGTGTGGGTAGTCCGGCCTCGATCATGACGGCGTGGCTCCAGGCCTCGCCGGGATTCTCCGCCTCTCCGTTGGCATGGTGCAGGGCCCGCCGTGCGACGGCGACGCCGCGCCGTTGGGTGCGCAGGATCTCGACCATGGTGGAGCGGTCGGCGCCGGCGCGGAGTGCCGAATTGAAGATGGCGAAGGCGCCGGGGAAACCCATCGACGACGTACACGCGACGTCGACCGCCGTTCGTTCGATGGTCGCGACGTCGATCCCGTCGACGGTGGTCATCTGTTCGTCGGGGATGGTGCCGACGTGGTCGTGTCGGGTGGACGTACGGGAGCCGTTGACCGCTTTTCCGGTAGTGGTGTGCAAGCGCTGAAGGTTGGGCTTGAGCATGGGAAGGCGGTGGAGCGTGGCGGCGGACTGATGGCTGGGCACCGCCGTGCCGAACCGCCCGAACTGGTGCGTTGCGATGACTGCCAGACGGTGCATCTCGGCGCGTGAGCGATCGGCGGTGGTCACAAAGGCGCCCCGCACCAGTGGCACGATGGCCCCGGACCGGCGAGCCTTACGGAGTTCGTCGTCGGTGAAGCCTGCGGCGATGCACGCGTGTCGATAAACGATGCCGTGCTCGTCTGTGGGAAGTGATGTCATGCAAGGTTGGACGCACCAAGCGGCCGAAAGGCTCCATCGAAATTTTCGCTGGTCGAGTTGGCGAACGCGGTTGGTGTACCAGCGGCGTTTGCCAACTGACCCCGCGTTCGCACATTCATGGGGCGTTCAGGCGCGCGGGCCGAGGAGGGTCAGGGCCATCTGGGTGTATGCCCTTGCGGCCGTGACCACGTCGGCGATCCGGACGGTCTCGTCGGGCTGGTGGGCCTGGGTGTTGATGTCGCCGGGACCGCAGACGACGGCCGGGATGCCGAGGTCGCGGCTGACGAAGCCGCCGTCGCAGGCGGCGCTCCATCCGCCCACGGAGGTGGCGACGCCGAGGCTCTCGAGTGCGCCGACAGCCGTGGCGACGAGGCGGTGATCGGCGGGTGTTTCGAAGCCGGGCATCTCCATGGTGACCCGCACATCGACGCCGATGCCGTCGGAATCGATGCCCGCCTTGGTGATTCGGGCACGTAACGCGTCGGCGACGCCGTCGGCGGTCTCGTCGGGCATCAGCCTGCGGTCGATGCCGAGCGCGGCCATCGGGGCGACGACGGAGATGCCCTGCCCGCCGGAGATGGTGCCGACATTCCATGTCCCAGAACCCAGTAGGCCGTCGGCACGGGCGGTCATCGCCTCGTGGTCGGCGCGAATGAGCTCGACGATCGCGGCGGCGGCGTAGATGGCGCTGCGGCCGTCGTCGGGGCGTCCGGAGTGCGCGGCGCGGCCGGTCACGTCGATCTCGATGTAGGACGCGCCGCGGCAGCCGCGGACCACGGTGAGATCGGTCGGCTCGGCCACCACACACCCCAGGAACTCGCCGGGATGATCGGTGACGAGATCACGCACGCCGCTGCCGTGTTCCTCCTCGTCGACGGTGCACACCAGCTGCACCGGACCGGTGAGCTCGATGCCGGAGGACGCCAGGGCCGACATGGCGGTCACGATCGCGGCGAGCCCGCCCTTCATGTCGGTGGTGCCGCGGCCGATGATCGATCCGTCGACGACGCGCGCACGGTAGGGGTCGCCGGTCCAGCCCGGGCCCGCGGGCACGACGTCGGAGTGCCCGAGGAACATCAGACCCGGGCCGTTGCCGCCGGGCAGGGTGGCGACGAGATTCGGCCGGCCGAGTGCGACCTCGTGCGTGCCGACCACGAACCCGGCGTTCTGACACGCCTTTTCAAGGACGGCGACGGCCTGTGCCTCGGTGCCGCCGGGGTTCTCGCTGGGCGCCTGCACCAGCGCGACCGTCAGATCGGTGATCTCGTCGGCGTCGATGGGCAGGGCGTCGGTCGGCAGGGGTCCGGGTGCACCGTTCACCCGGCCATCTTCTCAAGACTGCCGGTCAGGCGTCGGATGCCCTCCTCGATTCGCTCGGGAGTGCTCGAGGCGAAGCATAAACGCAACGCATTGCGGAAGCGTCCACCCGGGGACAGTGCCGGGCCGGGAATGAAGGCGACGCCGTCGGCCAAGGCCACCTCGAACAGTTCGCGGGTGTCGATCTCGGCGAACTCGCCCTGCAAGGTCAGCCACAGGAAGAAGCCGCCGTCGGGGTTGGTGGTGGTGACGCGTTCACCCAGATGACGCCCGATGGAGTCGAGCATCGCGTCCTTGCGCGCCCGGTAGAGGCTGCGCAGTGAGGCGAGGTGATCGGTCAGGCCGCCGCGCGAGATGTATTCGGCGACGATGTGCTGATTGGGGACGTTGGTGCAGGTGTCCATGGCCTGTTTGCCGTTGATCAGCAGTTGCCGCAGCGACGGGTCGGCATCAACCCAGCCGACCCGCCAGCCCGGCGCCAGGATCTTGGAGAAGGTGCGCACCGAGAACACCAGCGGATCGGCGGGCGAGAGGGTCTGGAAGGTGGGGATGTCCTCGCCGGCGAAACGCAGGAGCCCGTACGGGTCGTCGTCGATGATCACTGCACCCCAATGGTGGGCCAGCCGCAGAAGCTCTCTGCGGCGCTCCTCCGACAGCGTGACGCCCGACGGATTCTGGAACGTCGGGATCGTGTAGATCGCCTTGGGCGTGCGGCGGGTGCGGGCGACGAGGTCCACGAGCGTGTCGACCTGCATGCCGTCGTCGTCGACCGGCACCTCGAGCAGTTGCGCACCGTAGGACAGCGCCGTGGCGCTGCCGTTGGTGTAGGTGGGCGACTCGACGACGACGAGGTCGCCGGGATCGACGAACAGCTTGGACGCCAAGTCGAGGCCCTGCATGCCCCCGGTGGTGATGACGAGCCGGTCGTGGCTCGACGGGACCGGGGTGGTGGCGAGGTAGTCGACGAGCAACTGCAGCAGTCGTGGTTCGCCCTCGGTGGCGCCGTAGGTGAACGAGGTGTTGTCGAGGATCGCCCCGGCGATCTCTCGGAACTCGTCGGCGGGCACCGCCTCGTCGGCGGGGGAGCCCATCGCGAATCGCACGATGTCGTGGCTCTGTGCCGCCAGCAGCGAGGTCGAGGAGTCGATCATCGACCCGACGAGATCCTTGGCGCGCCCGGCGAGTGGGATCGTGGGGGTCGAGTGCGCAGCGGCGGGGTGCGCGGTGGCGGGGTGGATGGTGGTCATGTCCTCACCTCATTTCTGGATCAGTTCGCGGGGGAAACTGGTGAAGGTCTCCACGCCGGTCGGGCTGACGCGCACCGACTCGGACAGCTCGAAACCGTAGTTGTCCATCCACATTCCGCAGATGATGTGGAAGGTCATGTTGGTCTCCAGGATCGTTTCGTCCTCGGTGCGGATGCTGATGGTGCGTTCGCCCCAATCCGGTGGATAGCCGATACCGATGGAATAGCCCAGCCGGGACGGCTTTTCGAGGCCGTACTTCGCGAGGGTCCAGTTCCAGGTGGAGGCGAGCTCGCGGGTCGGCACCCCTGGACGGATCGCGTCGAGCACATTGTTCAGGCCCTCGGCGGTGGCCTGGGCGACGTAATCCAGATCGTTGGACGGCTTGCCCAGCGCGACGGTCCGAGCGAGTGGGCAGTGATATCTGTTGTGTGCGCCGGTCAATTCGATGACGACGGCCTCGTTCTCGACGAATGTTCCCTGATTCCAGGTGAGATGCGGGGTGTCGGCGGCCGCGCCGGTCGGCATCATCGGCACGATGGCCGGGTAGTCGCCACCGAACTCCTCGGTGCCGGTGATCTGCGCCTGGGAGATGACTGCGGCCGCATCGCATTGCCGCACACCGACATCGATGGTGTCGATCGCCGCGCGCATCGCCTCCGAGCACACCATCCCGGCCTGCCGCATCAGCTGGATCTCGGCGTCGGACTTGACCGACCGGACCCAGTTGACCAGCTCGAAGCCGTCGACGAGTTTCCACTCCGGGATCGCGTTGTACAGCGCCCGATAGGCTTTCGGTGTGAAATAGTGCGAATCCATCTCCAGGCCGACCGAGCCGGCCTTGGACGCCGGGGCGATGAGGTGGCGTTGCCGCAGTGCCCACGCGACCCAGTCGAACGGGTGGACGTGCGGCCGGTGGACGTAGCTCTCCGGGTAGCCGACGATCTGCTCCTCGGGAAGCCACGTGGTGCGGTGTGCGCCATGGGCATCCATCTCGCGGGCGAAGAAGACCATGTCGCCCTCGATGGGCACGAACAGCATCTGCGGCGTGTAGAACGACCACGCGTTGTAGCCGATGAGATAGAAGAGATTCGCGGGCTCGGTGACGATGAGTGCCGAAAGACCTTGCAGATCCATCGCTTCACGCACCCGGGTCAGCCTCCGCTCGTACTCGCTGTCGGTGAACAGCTGCGCGCCGAGGTACATTCATCGCCTCCTTCGTGGCGTCGTGGCCTCTCCTGGTTCGGCCGGTGGGTGTTAGCGCCGGCGGACCGGGCTGGAGGTGTATTTGACGTCGAGGAACTCCTCGATGCCCAGCCGACCACCTTCGCGACCCAGGCCCGACTGTTTGATCCCGCCGAACGGTGCCGCCGGGTTGGAGACCAGCCCGGTGTTGAGACCGACCATCCCGACCTCGAGGGCATCGGCGAGATCGGACAGCCGGTCGGCGTTCTCACTGCAAACGTAACCGACAAGTCCCCACGGCGTGGAGTTGGCGAGGGAGAGGACCTTCTGATCTGCGTCGATACCGTTGCCGTCGAAGGGGATCAGGGCCGCGACCGGACCGAAGATCTCGGTGTGCACGAGGTCGGAATCGGGATCGACCTCGGTCAGCACGGTCGGCAGGTAGAAGTGCCCGGCGCCGTCGACGCGGGCACCGCCGCAGCGCACCTGGGCGCCACGGCCGACGGCGTCGGCGACGAGACGTTCGACCTTGGCCACGGCCTTCTCCTCCACGAGCGGGCCGACGGTGGTGCCCTCGACTGCGCCGTCACCCACGGTCAGGGCGCTCATCCGGTCGGTGAGCGCGTCGGCGAACTCGTCGAACACGCTGCGGTGTACGAAGATCCGGTTCGCGGCGGTACACGCCTGTCCCATGTTGCGCATCTTCGCGACCATCACCGCGTCGACGGCGCGGGTGACGTCGGCGTCGTCGCACACGATGAACGGGGCGTTGCCGCCCAACTCCATCGACGTGCGCATGACGTGCTCGGCGGCCTGGGCGATGAGCAGCTTGCCGACCTCGGTCGAGCCGGTGAAACTGACCTTGCGGGCCAGACCCGACGCCATCCACGCCCCGACGACGGCCCCGGGATCGGAGGTGGTGACGACGTTGAGGACACCGTCGGGCAGACCTGCCTCGCGCAGCACGTCGGCGAGCAACAGCGACGTCAACGGGGTGAGCTCGGCGGGTTTGAACACCATCGTGCAGCCGGCCGCGACGGCCGGCCCGATCTTGCGGGTTCCCATGGCCAGCGGGAAGTTCCACGGCGTGATCAGGACGCACGGACCGACCGGGCGGCGGGTGACGACGATCCGGTTACCGCCGTCGCCGGTGGTGGTGGCGTCGCCGCCGATACGCACCGCTTCCTCGGCGAACCAACGGAAGAACTCGGCGCCGTAGGCGACCTCACCCCGCGCCTCGGCCAACGGCTTACCCATCTCCGCGGTCATCACCGCGGCGAACTCGTCGGTGCGGTCGATGATGAGTTGGTAAGCACGATAAAGGATCTCGCTGCGCGCGCGGGGACTCGTCGCGGCCCACCGTGCCTGCGTGTCGGCGGCGACCCGCACCGCGGCCAGCGCGTCGTCGGCTCCGGCGTCGGCGACAGACGCCAGGATCTCGCCGGTGGCCGGGTTCTCCACCTCGAACCGCCGGCCCGACGCCGCGGGCTGCCAGTGACCGTCGATCAAGAGGTCGGTGTGGATGCCCCTGAGGGCCGGGACGGTGCGGGATTCGGTGGTGGTCATGCGGAACCTCCATGGGTGTCGGGCGGGGGTGCGAGGAGTTCGGCGAGGTGGATACCGGTGGCGTTGATCAATGGGTCGGTGGCGGTGAGGTGCTCGACGCTCATCGCGCAACTGAATCCGTCGGTCAGGACCGGCGTGGTGGGGTCGGCGCGCAGCGCCGGGGCGAGGGCGTGTTCGGCGACGGCGACGCTGACGTCGTAGTGGCCGCGTTCGAATCCGAAGTTGCCTGCCACACCACAGCATCCGTCGGCGGTGCGGACCTGTACGCCGAGCCGGGACAGTACCTGTGCACCGGTGCGGGCGCCGAACGTCGCGTACTCGTGGCAGTGGGTTTGCAGCGTGACCGCCGCCGGGAGACCGGTGGGGGTGAAGCCGGCGTCGAGGAGGTGTCCGACGATCGAGGCGACGCTGTGCACACGCGCGGACACCCGTCGGGCCGCGGCGGTGTCGACGAGTTCGGGAAGATCCTTGCGCAAGGCTGCGGCGCAACTCGGTTCGGGGACCACGATCGGCCGGTCGGTGCCGTCGTCGAGGATCTCGGCGGTGTGCGCGAGGGTCTTTCGGGCCCGCGACAGTTGCCCGGTCGAGATCCAGGTGAGCCCGCAGCACGCGTCGCTGCGGCAGCCGACGCTGTCTCCGGTGGCGCCGAGCAGCCGTGCGGTGGCGGTCGCGACCTGCGGTCGGAAGGCTCGGGTGAAGGTATCGACAAACAAGACCGTGTCGGTGGTGTCGGTGACCGCGGGCAGCGGGGCGAGGTGAGTACGCACCTCGCGACGGGCGGCGAAGGCGGGCATCGCACGGCGATCGTCGAGACCGCCGAGCCGAGATGCCATGCGGCGCAACGACGGTACGCTCATCGACCGATTGATCAGCGGTGCCGCCGCGGTCGCGAGCGGTAGCCACGCCGGCATCCAGCCGAGGGAGTAGTGCGAGGCCGGGCGGAGTCGTCGGTGGTAGTGGTGGTCGAGGAACTCCGATTTGTACGTCGCCATGTCGACGCCCCTCGGGCAGTCGGTGGAACACGCCTTGCACGACAGGCACAGGTCCAGGGCGTCGGCGACATCGGTGGATCGCCAACCGGATTCGACGGTCGGTACGGTGCGGACCATCTCCTGCAGTACGCGGGCCCGACCACGGGTGGAGTCCTTCTCGTCGCGGGTGGCCCGATAGCTCGGACACATGACGCCGCCGGACGAGGTACGGCACCGGCCCACCCCGATGCAGCCCTGCACGGAATGAATGAAGGAGTCCAACGATCCCGTGGGGGTCGAGCCTTGTTGGGTGACCGAACCGGCATCGATCCACGCCCGATTCGGCACCTCGGCGAGAGCGAGATCGGCGGTGATCGGTGCCGGCTCGACGACGGCTGTCGGGTTGAGGAGCCCGGACGGATCCCAGAGTCGTTTGAAATCGTCGAAGGCGCGCAACATCTCCGGTGAATACATGATCGGCAACAACTCCGAACGTGCTCGCCCGTCACCGTGCTCACCCGACAGCGATCCGCCGTGGGATACCACCAGATGTGCTGCATCCGTACAGAATCGGCGCATGACCGCGCGGCCCTCGTGGGTGCGTAGATCGAAGGTGATGCGCACGTGCATACACCCGGCGCCGAAGTGTCCGTACATGACTCCGGTGAGGCCATGCTCGTCGAGAAGTCGCTCGAAGTCGACGAGGTAGTCGGCAAGGCGATCGGGTGCGACGGCGGCATCTTCCCATCCGGGCCACGACTCATGGGTGTGATCCTCGGTGATCAGGCGGGCCGAGAGTCCCGCGCCGTCCTCGCGGACCCGCCACAGCGATGACCGCACCGTGGGGTCGGAGACGACGGTCGCGTCCACCATGCGGCCGGCGGCACGCAACTCGGCGAGCAGGCGATCGATGGTGGCGGGTACGTCGACCGCCGATTGTGCTGCCGCGCTGGTGTCGTCGAGATCGATGAACAGCCATGCGTCACCGTCGGGAAGTCCGGCGACCGTCTCCGGTCCGCGTCGGGCGGCCATGGTGGTGACGATCTTGCGGTCGATTCCCTCGATCGCCGAGGGCTCGAACGGCAGGATGGCCGGCACGTCGCGTGCGGCGTCGGCGGCGGAGCGATAGCCGACACAGAGCAGTAGCTGTGAGGTCGGCACGGGTACCAGACGAACGACGGCCGAGGTGACGATCGCGCAGCCGCCCTCGCTGCCGACCAGCGCACGGGCGACGTCGAAACCGTGCTCCGGCAACAGGTGTGACAGGTGATACCCCGACACCTGGCGCGGAATGGTATCGAGGTCGGTGCGCAGGATCGCGAGGTTGCGGCCGACGAGATCGCGCAGTGCCGCGGTGAGTTCGGTTGCGCGGGAATCGGACTCGGCGTCGTCGGGCTCGGTGGCCTGCACCCCGGTGCGGGTGGCGGTGAGGCGTAGACCGTCGGAGGTCACCAGATGCAGTGCCTCGACATGATCGCTGGTGCGTCCGTGGCGAACCGAATGATTGCCGCAGGCGTCGTTGCCGATAGCACCGCCCAGGGTGGCGCGTGACGCCGACGACGGGTCGGGGGCGAAGGTCAGCCGACCGTCGGTGCGGGTGCGCACCTGCGCGGCGAGTTCGGTGAGAATGACCCCGGCATCGGCGGTGACCGTGCGTGCGTCGGCGTCGACGACGCCGACGGTTCGCATGTGTCGGGACAGGTCGATGACGATGCCGGCGCCGATCGCGTTGCCCGCCATGGAGGTTCCGCCGCCACGGGCGATGATCGGCACCCCGTGGCGGTGGCACAGCCGTGCGGTGAGTGCGACCTCGTCAGCATTGCGGGGGAACACCACCGCCAGCGGAGGTACCCGATAGTTGGAGGCGTCGTAGGAGTATTCCGCGCGCCGGCGGGTCGAGGCGTCGACGAGCAGATCGTGGGCGGTCAGGTCGTCGAGGAGTGCGCCGGCCGCGTCGTCGGTATCGAGATCCGGGCCCAGTGCTTGTTGCGACACACTCGTCATGAGCTGATCATGCGCCGAGAACCGAGTGCACCGCAGCGCCGAAGCGTTCGATGCCGAGCGCGATCTCGTCGGCGGTGACGACGAGTGCAGGGATCAGGCGCACGACGTTGCCGGCCGGGCCGCAGGTCAGGGTCAGCAACCCGTGGGCCGTCGTGGCGCGCTGAACCGCAAGTGCGGTAGCGGCGTCGGGCATGCAGCGGTCACCGACGCGGGTGACGAATTCGATACCGATCATCAGCCCGAGTCCGCGGACGTCGCCGACGGCGTCGAGTCCGGTGGTCACCTCGCGGATGCCGGCGAGGAGTTGTTCCCCGCGGATGGCGGCGTTGTCGACGAGGTTTTCCTCGGCGATCACGTCGAGGGTGGCGATCGCGGCTGCCGCGGCCACAGCGTTGCCACCGTAGGTGCCGCCCTGCGAGCCCGGCCAGGCCTTGGTCATCAGCTCGGTGGGTGCGGCGATCGCCGAGATCGGGAAACCGGAGGCGAGTCCCTTGGCGGT
This sequence comes from Gordonia polyisoprenivorans NBRC 16320 = JCM 10675, assembly GCF_000241325.1. Lineage (GTDB taxonomy): Bacteria > Actinomycetota > Actinomycetes > Mycobacteriales > Mycobacteriaceae > Gordonia > Gordonia polyisoprenivorans. The sequence continues at coordinate 83,433 of NZ_BAEI01000077.1, forward strand.
GATCAGGATGTCGGGGCTGATCGGGGCATGCTGGTGGCCCCAGAACCGTCCGGTGCGACCGAAGCCGGCCTGGACCTCGTCGAGGATCAGTAGGATGCCGTGGCGATCGGCGCGCTCGCGTAGTCCGGCGAGAAACCTTGGGGGACTGGGAAGATAGCCGCCGTCGCCGAGGACAGGTTCGATGAGGAAGGCGGCGGTGTCGTCGGGTGCCACGCGTGAGGTGAGCAGGTAGTCGAGTTCGGTGAGGGCGAAGTCGACGGCGGTCTCGGTGTCCCAGCCGTAGCGGTAGGCGTAGGGGAACGGGGCCATGTGGACCCCGCCCATCAGTGGGGAGAAGCCTGCGGAGAACCGGGTGCCCGCGGTGGTGAGGCTGGCTGCGGCGACGGTGCGTCCGTGAAAACCGCCTTGGAAGACAACGATATTGGGCCGCGCGGTGGCCATCCGGGCCAGGCGGATCGCGGCCTCGACGGCCTCCGACCCGGAGTTCGCGTAGAACACCGAGTCGAGGCCGAGTGGGAGTACCCCGCCGAGTTTCGCCGTCAACTCGAGCAACGGCGGATGCATGACCGTCGTGTACTGGGCGTGAATGACCTTGGCGCACTGCTCCTGAGCGGCGGAAACCACCCGCGGATGGCAATGGCCGGTGCTGGTGACCCCGATGCCGGTGGTGAAGTCGAGGTAGGACTGGCCGTCGGTCCCGTGCACCCACGAGCCCTGCGCGTGATCGACGATCACCGGCGTGGCCTGTTTGAGGATGGGGGACAGGGTCGCGGTCTGGGTGAGGTGTTCGACGGCGGTCATGGGACCACGGTGACGGCCAATCGTCGGATTGTCAACAATTGGACAGCGTCGCCGGAGGTGTGGCCGGTGGTGACGTCAGGCGTTACGCGCGTCGCGCCAGGCGACCAGATCGCGGATGGGTCCGGGATCCCAGGTCGGGGCCTCGAGTCCGACGGTGAAGATCCGCGTACCGACGGCGTACAACTTCTCCGCCGACGCCGGGTAGTCGTCGAGATCCTCGGGGAAGCGTCCCGGCTTCGGGCTCACCCCGGCCGAGCGCACGATCTCAGCGGGATCGCGCCCGATCCGGGCGCACCAGTCGTCGAGCACCCGGTGCTTGTGGGCAATGGTCTCGGCGTCACCGAAGCCGTGCCAGATGTCGGCGTGCTGCGCGGCGATCCGCAGGGTCACCTTCTCGCCGCCACCGCCGATGAGGATGGGGATTCTGCGGGTGGGCGCAGGATTCAGCAGGCCCCAGCGCTCGCGGATCACCGGTAGATCGTCGTCGAGGGTCCGTAAACGTTGTGCCACCGTGCCGAATTCGAAGCCGTAGGAGGTGTAGTCGCGCTCGAACCAGCCGGCGCCGATGCCGAGGACCAACCGGCCCGCACCGTCGCGCGCACTGATGTGGTCGACGGTGCGTGCCATGTCGGCCAACAGGTTCGGGTTCCGGTAACCCACGGAGGAGACCAGAACGCCCAACTCGACGCGGTCGGTCGATTCGGCCCAGGCCGCCAGTGTGGTCCAGGCCTCGAAGTGGCGGCCGTCGGGATCACCGGACAGCGGAAAGAAATGATCCCACGTGAGGAGCATGTCGGCGCCGAGTTCCTCGACCAACGCCGCGGCACGACGCAGATCGGCGAACGATGCGTGCTGGGGCTTGACCTGAACGGCGATGCGCGCCCGCTGTGTCATGAGGACCAGCCTAGGGGCCTCGGCCGACACTGGTGCCCAGGCCGGGTTGCCCAGCCGGGTTGCCCAGCCGCGTTGTTCAGACGGGTGGTGCTCAGACGGTGGTGTTCAGACAGGGGTGCCGGCGTCGACGGGAGCCGGCTCCGCCGGCGAGCGGACCGCCCGGAACGTCCAGAGCTTGTTGACGATGAAGTTGATCGGCATCGTGATGACGATCGTGATGATCTGCGCCCAGTACTCACGGGAGTGCAGCCCGGCCGCCTCATGGAAGAACGACGACGAGAGGTAGAGCGGTGAGGTGGGGTTGGTGAAGCCCACCTTCAGGAACAGTCCGACGATCGCGGCGACACTGCCCACCGCGAGGAACGGCCAGAATTCCGACCACCACGTCGCATGCCGGGAACTCTTGAAGGTCCACGACCGATTGAGCTGGAAGTTGACGAAGTTGGCCACGAGGAACCCGACGATCCACACCAGCACGGTGAAACGCACGTTGTAGGCCGAACCCGGAATATGCCAGATCACATTGAACGCGTTGGCGGTACCGCCATGCGCCTTGTTCATCAGGACCGCGACGAGCATGTTGACGACGACCCCGGATGCGCCCACGATGCCGAAACGGGCGAATTGCCCGAGATTTCTCACATGGGTTGCATATTTGTCGTCCAGCGTCGCGATCACCTAGGGCAATATACGCCACCGAATTCCCGAACCCTGAATTGTGATCTGGGACACACGGGATACGGAAGTGGCTGGTACTCCGCGGCGATGGATAGTGCAGGTTGTGTCGAACTCACATTTCGCCGGGGTCATTATCGATCTCGGCAAGTGATGCGCTGAGCAATTCGAGGGCGGTAAGTGTGGCGTGCCATTGATCGGATCCGAGGCGCGCGGCGATGCGGGTGGCTGCGGCGCGGTGCTGCGGGTTGATGTCGTTGATCGCAGCGAGTCCGGCGTCGGTGGGGGCCACCAGCTTTGCGCGCGCATGTGCCGGATTCGTGTGATATTCGACGAGCCCCTCCGTGGCCAGGAGGTCGGCGGTGCGCTGCACGCTCTGGCGCGTGATGCCCATGGCGCGGGCGATGTCGGAGACGGTCAACGGGCCCGGCAGTACCGCCCCGAGGACCTGCCACCGTGTTGCGGTGAGCCCGGCCGGCCGGGCGAGTTGTTCGGCGAGAGCAAGGAACTGGCCATTGAGCCGGAATGCGGCGAGCGCACTTCGGCTCAGTAGTTCCTGAGACGTCGGATGATCGGTCACTGCTGTCCCAGGGCGAGGAATCCGGCCGGATCGTGATGCGCATAGAGCCGATACCACGCGTCGAGCACGGCGTCGTCGTAAACACCCAAGCGGGCGAACACCTCTCGTGCGAACTCGATGGGCGCCACCGCGCCTGCCGTGATGACCTCGCGGTCGGTGACGGCCGCTACGTCGAGGTACCGGTCGGCTCCGCAGTAACCGGTGGCCGCGAGCTGTTGCGGTGCATTGCTGGTGTGCGCGCGGTCGTCGAGTAGCCCGCCCCTCGCGAGTCCGACTGTGGCACCACAGATTGCGGCGACCGGAATCCCGGCGTCGAGAAACCGTCGGGCGGCGTCGATGAATTCGTCGTTCCCGCTGTCCCACGTCTGTGCGCCCGGAACTACGAGCATCGCGCTCGCGGCCGGATCGACATCGTCGAGTGTGATGTCGGGGGTGATCGTGACACCGCCGAGCGTGGTGATCGGATCGGCGGTCGCGCCCACGGTCTCGATCCGGAATTCGCCCGGCGTGCGCTGGAATTCGGGGTTGTTGACGCCGGCGGCGAGATAGCCGTACTCCCAGTCGGCGAGGGTGTCGTACACGGCGAGGTGGACGGTCTGCATGGGTGCTCCCTGTCGATGAGGTCCGGTCGATGAGGTCCGGCTTCCCCGGCCCACACCCACTATGACAGCATCGTGTCAATATGACAACAGGCTGTCATCACAGCGGTGCTCGCCGCTACGTTGGAGCCATGGCAACCGGAGACACCGAGGTCCGTCCCGTGATCGCCCTACTGGGCTCGCCGGACGTTCCGCCGCCGACCGATCTCGCGGCGCTCGAGGCCATTGCCGACATCCGGCACACGACCGCCGACGAACTCGGCTCGGCGCTGCCGGGCGCCGATGTGCTGGTGGTGTGGGACTTCTTCTCGCGCGCACTGCGGGACAACTGGGCCCAGGCCGACGCGCTGCGGTGGGTGCACGTGTGCGCGGCCGGGGTGGATTCGCTGCTGTTCGACGAGCTGACCGACTCCGATGTGGTGGTGACCAACGCCCACGGCGTCTTCGATCGACCCATCGCGGAATTCGTCCTCGCCTCGATCCTGGCCCGCGACAAACTCTTGCACGAATCGATGCGCCTACAGGCGCGTCGTGAGTGGCGCTGGCGGGAGACGCGCTCGACCACCGGTACGTCGGCCCTGGTCATCGGTACCGGTGGCATCGGCCGGGAGATCGCTCGGCTGCTGCGCGCGGTCGGAATCGAGGTCACCGGTGCCGGACGACGGGCTCGGGACCACGACCCCGACTTCGGCGTGGTCCACGAGACCGCACAACTGGCCGAGTACGTCGGCGGGTTCGACACGGTCGTCGCGATCGCCCCGCTGACCGCGGCGACGCGCGCCATGATCGACGCCGAGGTGCTCGCGGCGATGCGCACCGACGCCCATCTGATCAACGTGGGGCGCGGCGACCTCGTCGACGAACCGGCGTTGATCGAGGCGCTGCAGACGGGCGAGATCGGTGCGGTATCGCTCGATGTGTTCGTCACCGAACCCCTGCCCGCCGACAGCCCGCTGTGGGGGATGGACAACGTCGCGATCTCGGCGCATCTCAGCGGTGACGTCGTCGGATGGCGGGATGTGCTGAGCGCGCAGATCCTCGATAACCTGCGGCGATACGTCGGCGCCGGTGATGACGACCTCGAAACGCACCTCGACAACGTCGTCGACAAGGCCCGGGGGTACGTCGTGCGGCGCGATCCGCACACACCCTGAAGTAGTCTGTAGCGCGATGACCATCGTCTATTTCGTGATCGCCGCCATTGCCTTGGCCGGGGCGGTGGCCCTGCTGTGGCTCGATCGCCGCCGTTCCTCGGTCACGAGGCACCAGCGCGCGATCTGGGGTGACGAGCACGACTTCAAGTTCCGCGAGACCGACACCAAGCTCCGTACGGTGTTCCGCCGCGCCACCATGAACGTGCCCGACACCGTCGCCGTGGAGAACGTGGCCTACGGGCACTACGGGGGCGCCGAGGCAGTTGTCTTCGACCTCTCCGAGACCGCCACGGTGATCGCGGTCCGCCGGTCGACCCCGTCCGCCGTGGTCGTCGACCTGCGGCACGAGGACGTCCTCGCCCCCGCCGAAGAGGACGTGGAACTGCTCGGCGCGATGGGCCCGCGCGTGATGTTCTCCAACAATCTCGACGCCGCCCGCCGCGTGTGTGACCGGCGCATGGTCGCGCTGGCCAACAAGGCCCCGGCCTACGTCGAGGTGCTGTGGAACGAGGGCAACTGGGCGCTGGGGTCGCTACCGCTGACCGACGACGCCACCGAACTCGACACCGGACTGGAGGTCGTGCGGCGCTTCGCCGACCTGCTGCGGGTGCTGCCGCCGCTGCGTGAGCCGCAGGACGCCCCCGACCCGCGCGATCCGCACGGTCCGACCCGCGCCGAGCTGGCCGACGAGAAGACCGAGAACATGCGCGACAAGAACCGGCGCGCACGCATGGAGGCCGCAGGTCGAGACAGGGTGGAGCGTGACGGTACGGGCTCCGACGCCGCGGTGCCGACCGCGTTGCGCAAGCCGGCCGAGGTGGCACCGCGGCCGCGACGTGCCGCCCCGCCTGCCGAAGGCCGTTCGGCTCCGGCCGATCCCCGGCCCGCCGGCCGTCCGATGGCACCGATGCCGGTGCGCGGCAAGGCAACTCGACCGCCGGAGCTCGACGACGACGTCGATCTCGACGACGACGATGTCGCGCCGCCGACGCGACAGGCACGGACCGGTCCGAGTGAAATGCCCTCGCGACGGAACCGTCACCGCCGCAACTGATCACACGACCGACCCGTCGGGGCCGGTGCCCGATCCGCGAGAAGAGAGCGAGTTCTGTAGTGTCCGCAGCGATTCCGTCCGTCGATACCGCCGATCGAGAGGTCCTCGCCGAACTGGTCAAAGAACTCTCGGTGGTGCACGGCAAGGTGACGCTCTCGTCGGGCAAAGAAGCCGACTATTACGTCGATCTGCGCCGGGCGACGCTGCACCATCAGGCCTCGCCGCTGATCGGCACGCTCATGCGTCAACTCACCGCCGACTGGGAATACGACGCCGTCGGCGGACTCACCCTGGGCGCGGACCCGGTGGCGACGTCGATCATGCATGCCGGTGGCCGTGCCATTGATGCCTTCGTGGTGCGCAAGGCCGCCAAAACCCATGGGATGCAACGTCGGATCGAGGGCCCCGACATCTCCGGGCGCCGCGTGCTGGTCGTCGAGGACACCTCGACCACCGGGGCGTCACCGTCGACCGCGGTCGAGGCGGCACGCGAAGCCGGCGCGACGGTGATCGGGGTGGCGACCGTTGTCGATCGAGATACCGGCGCCGATGAGGTCATCGAGGCGCTCGGCGTGCCCTACCGGTCGCTGTTGACGCTGGCCGATCTCGGCCTCGCCTGAGGCGTGTCAGACGACGACCCGCAGCCGACCGCCGACGAGCCAGGTCCGACGGAGTGGCAGTTCGGGTCGGCGCCGGCGGTCGGGGTGGGGCCCTGGGCGGCCGAGCACGACGGTCCGCCGCCGGATGACCCGCGCTACGACGCGCACCTGCTGGCAGCAGGCGACACCCGTAATGTCGTTGACGCCTACCGATATTGGACGCGCGAAGCGATCGTCGCCGACATCGACTCCCGGCGGCATCCACTGCATGTGGCCATCGAGAACTTCGCCCACGACGCCAACATCGGCACCGTGGTGCGCACCGCCAACGCCTTTGCGGTGGCCGCGGTGCACATCGTCGGACGTCGACGGTGGAATCGCCGCGGCGCCATGGTGACCGACCGCTATCAACACCTCGAACACCACGACACCGTCGCCGACCTGATCGCGTGGGCGCGCGAAAAGAATCTGAAGGTCGTCGCCGTCGACAACACCCCCGGCGCGCAGCCGTTGGAGACCGCCGAACTACCGCGCGAATGCGTGCTGCTCTTCGGTCAGGAGGGGCCGGGCGTCAGCGCGGATGCGCAGGAGCAGGCCGATCTGACCGTCTCGATCGCACAGTTCGGCTCCACCCGCAGCATCAACGCCGGGGTGGCTGCGGGAATTGCCATGCACGCGTGGATTCGTCAGCACGCCGACCTCGGGCAGGCCTGGTAGTCGCACTCGGCTGAGCTGCCCGGCGTGGGTGACGGTGCGGCGAATGCGACGTGAACAGCCGCCCCCGCCTTGCCCGGAGAGTCGGACATCAGTCAGAGTGATGGCCATGTCGTTGCGTGTGCGCTCGGTCCTGCTCTCGATGTTCGCGGTGCTCCTGATGCTCGGGGCGCCCGTTGCGCACGCGGCACCGGCACCGGCCACCGCGCCCGCGGGATTCTCCACCGCGCAGCTCGTCGGTCCGTTCGCCTCCGACGTCCCGCCGGGCGGAACGTATCTCCCCGAGCTCGACGGCTTCGCGGCGCTGCGCGCCCAGCGGCCCGACCTCATGAAGCAGAACCTCGCAAAGGTGGTGTCGGTCAACAACTCCGCGACACCGGCCCAGCAGGCCGACGCCGTTGCGATCAACTACGACGACCGGATCGTCTCCCTGTCGCAGGCGTTGGGCACCAAGGTCGGTACCGCGTTCCGGCAGCTGTTGGCCGCGGGCAAACTGCCCAAGGTCGCGCAGTTGGTCAAGGGTGACACCGCGCGTGCCGGAATCCCGTTGCAGACCACGCTGATCGAGAAGCAGTACTACAACAATCCGCGGCCCTTCGTCGTCGCGCCCGCGCAGATCAAGCGCTACAACCGGCCCGGGTCGGATCTCTACGGCGACCTCGCCGGCAACGGCTCGTACCCGTCCGGCCACTCCAGCCAGGCGTTTTGGCAGGGTGCGCTGCTGGCCTACTGGCTGCCCGAGGCCGGACCGCAGATCCTCGCCCAGTCCGGCCACATCGGACTCAGTCGCATGGTGCTCGGCGTGCACTATCCGCTCGATGTGATGGGCGGACGGATCATGGGTCTGACCGTCGCCTCCGAGCGGCTCTCCGATCCCGCATTCGCCCGGCTCGTCGACGCCGCCGGTGATCAGTTGCGCGAGCAGCTCCGAACCGCGCTCGGTGAGCCGGTGGCCCGGGCGCTCGCCGACGACCCGACCGTGGCCTCGACGTCGCAGGCGGTGTCCAATGCCCAGGAGCTGATGACATTCGGATTCCCGCGGATCTCCCCGAACCAGGTGAACGCCATCCCGGCGCAGGCCGCGGCGCTCCTGCGCTCGCGATTCCCGCACCTCAGTGACGCCGCGCGCCTCGACATCCTGCGACGCACCGCCATTCCCGCCGGCTATCCGCTGGATCAGGCCGGTGTCAACGGGGGATGGGTGCGCATCGACCTGGCCGCGGCGTACGCGGTGAGCGGGTAGCGTCTGACCGCCGGCACCGTCGACTCAGACGGTGTCGGTCCGCCGGTCGTCGGCGGGTGCTGCTGTGACGTCGGCGGCGGCGACGTCTGGGACCGGGGCGCGCTTGGCGGCCCGGCGCCTGCGATACCACTCGATGAGCATCGGTGCGATCGACAGGATGACGATCAGGATGAAAATCGGCTCGATGAGCTTCTGGATGAATTCGAACCGTCCGAGCCAGTAGCCGAGCAATACGATGCCCGCACCCCAGACGATCGCGCCGACCACGTTGTAGACGGCGAACACCGCCCACTTCATCCGCGCGGCGCCGGCGACGATCGGGGCGAGCGTGCGCACGATCGGCACGAAGCGAGCCAAGAAGATGGTGATCGGTCCGTGCTTCTCGAAGAACTCGTTGGCCTCGACGAGGTAACGCTCCTTGAGGAACCGGGCGTCGGGCTTGAACATCTCGGTACCGATGAAGCGGCCGATCCAGTAGCCGATCTGACCGCCGATGATCGCCGCGATCGGGACGAAGACGAGCAGCTGCCACAGCGAGGCGAACTTGTCGATGCCCTCGGTGCCCCCGGCACCCGCGGCGACGACCATGCCGGCCACGAACAGCAGCGAGTCGCCCGGCAACACCGGGAACAGGACGCCGGATTCGATGAGGATCACCAGGAGCAGACCCCAGAACGCCCAGGCGCCGAACCAGCTGAGCACGTTGATGGGGTCGAGGATGCCCGGCAGCGCGACCACGGTGGTGGTGGTGTGGGCAAGTGCGGAGTCGATCACGGGTCACCAGGCTACGCGGGCAGCCTGAGGGTTAGCCAGATGGATGCTGGCGGGTCGGTGTGTGGCGTGGGGCCGGACCGGGGACGGGTGGTGCGGTCAGGAGTGGTCGGCCGGCGTGGGTGAGGCCACCGGCTCCTCGACGATCGCCCGACGCGAGCGCAGAACCCGCTTGGCGACCTCGGAGATGATCGGCAGCACCGAGACGAACACGATCAGCAGGAAGATGTAGTCGACGTTGTCGCGGATGAACGCGATCTGGCCGAGGAAATACCCGAGCAGCGTCACGCCGGCACCCCACAGGATCGCGCCGACGACGTTGTAGGTGAGGAAGATCGAGTACCGCATCTTCGCCGCACCGGCGACGAGCGGGGCATAGGTCCGCACGATCGGGACGAAGCGCGCCAACACGATGGTGATCGGACCGTGCTTCTCGAAGAACTCGTGTGCCTCGACGATGTACTTCTCCTTCAGCACCTTCGCGTTCGGCCGGAACAGGGAGTATCCGAGGCGATTGCCGATGAGATAACCGACCTGGTCACCGAGGAAGGCGGCGATCGGGATGGTCACCAGCAGCACCCACAGTGGAGCGAACGGCTCGATGTCGGCGGACTTCGCGGCGACGATCAGCCCCGCGGTGAACAGCAGCGAGTCGCCGGGTAGCAGCGGGAACAGCAGGCCGGACTCGATGAAGATGACCAGCAGCAAGCCCGCGAGAATCCATGTGCCGAACGAGTTGAGCAGGTTGACCGGATCGAGGAACCCCGGAAGCAGGGCCAGATTTGTCGTGTTTGCGGCAAATGCGAATTCGGTCACGGGTCCCGAGGGTACCTGTCGGAGGCGAGCGTTCGCAGAACCTGCCGGTCGGCGACCCTCGGACGCCGCTGCGCGCGGTGTGAGCGACCTTGCCATACTGAACAGGAGTGACCCGACTCGAAGCGTGAAACCTTATCCGGTTGGAGGACGTGAAATGCCCATTGCAACCCCCGAGCAGTACGCCGAGATGTTCCAGAAGGCAAAGGAGGGTGGCTACGCGTTCCCGGCGATCAACTGCACGTCGTCGTCGACGATCAATGCGGCCATCAAAGGCTTCGCGGACGCCGGCAGCGACGGCATCATCCAGTTCTCGACCGGCGGCGCGGAATTCGGCTCGGGTCTCGGCGTCAAGGACATGGTGACCGGTGCGGTCGCGCTGGCTGAGTTCGCCCACGTCGTCGCCGCAAAGTACGACGTGACGATCGCCCTGCACACCGACCACTGCCCCAAGGACAAGCTCGACACCTACGTCCGGCCGCTGCTCGCGATCAGCCAGGAGCGCGTCGACGCGGGCAAGGATCCGCTGTTCCAGTCGCACATGTGGGACGGGTCGGCGGTCCCGATCGACGAGAACCTCGAGATCGCGCAGGAACTGCTGGCCAAGGCCGCCGCAGCCAAGATCATCCTGGAGATCGAGATCGGCGTCGTCGGCGGTGAGGAGGACGGCGTCGAGGCCGCGATCGACGACAAGCTGTTCACCACCCCCGAGGACTTCGAGAAGACCGTCGCCGCGCTCGGCGTCGGCGAGAAGGGCAAGTACCTGCTGGCTGCCACGTTCGGCAACGTCCACGGTGTGTACAAGCCCGGCAACGTGAAGCTGCGTCCCGACGTGCTGAACACCGGCCAGGAAGTGGCGACCAAGACGCTCGGCCTGGCCGACGGCTCCAAGCCGTTCGACTTCGTCTTCCACGGCGGCTCCGGCTCGCTGAAGAGCGAGATCGACGAGGCCCTGAGCTACGGCGTCGTCAAGATGAACGTCGACACCGACACCCAGTACGCCTACACGCGTCCGGTGGCCGGCCACATGTTCAGCAATTACGACGGCGTGCTGAAGGTCGACGGCGACGTGGGCAACAAGAAGACCTACGACCCGCGCGTGTGGAGCAAGAAGGCAGAGACCTCGATGAGCGAGCGCGTCGTCGAGGCCTGCACCGACCTCAAGTCGGTGGGTAAGTCGATCAGCGCCTGAAGTAGTTGAACGCTCTCCGGTGAGCATCCCCGGGGGTGTCGGCGGCGGCGTCCGGTGAATCCGGGCGCCGCCGTTGTGCTTTCGTCCCCGCCGACGGCGCTCTGGTGGGCGCTGTGGGCGTGGGGGGACAGCGCTGTCGGCGCGCTCGGGTGTGACCTCAGAGAGTGAGGATGCCGACGAGAACAGCGACCGCGAGCAGGACCATCACGATCGCCGCACCGATGACCATCGGGTCGGGGCGACGATGTCGGTGGGCCCGACTCTGTGCGTCGTGGCCCGACGAGGAGTGCGATGACGAGGACCGTGTCGACGAGGACCGTGTCGACGAGGACCGTGTCGACGAGGACCGTGTCGACGAGGCGCGTGAGGAGTCGGGCCGCGCTGAGCCGGGCCGCGACGTCGCGCTCCGGGTTGCGTCGGGTGTCGGCGGCTGCGCGTAGGCGTGTGGGCCGGCGTGTGCAGCAGGTGTCTGCGGCGCGACGGGGCCCCGTGGCGGAGGGGCCTGCATCCTGCGCGGGTTCGGTTCCCCCGGCACCGGTGGCGCGGGAGTGACGAGGGGCTCGGTGGCGTGTGTGAAGACGCTGTCCGCCTCCGCCGGGGGCGGCCCCCAGTCGGCTGCCGGTGCCGCGGGAAATCCCGAATTCTGTTGTGGTGCAGGTCGATCAGCGTGATGTGCGCCGGGTACGGGAGGTCGGCCGTTGGGGACCGCCGGGCGCACTCCCATCGGCAGCGGCGGACGGTCGGGAGGCGGCGCCGGACGTTGGTGGCGACCTTGACCGTCGAATGGTCGAGTGGGCATCGCGTCGGCGCCGGCGTGGTCCGCCGGCGGATCACCCGCGGTGCGCTCGTCGGTCACTGCTGGTCGCAGACCTTCCAGTTGTCGCCCTGCTTTTGCAGGTTGATCGCGACGCGTTGCGGCTGGTTGGGCGTACTCGTATTGACGGCCGTCACCTCGACCAGCGCGGTGTTGCCATCGACGCGGACGGCGTTGATGCTCTCCACCTTGACCAGCTCGTTGCGGGCTTTCTGCGACTGGTAGAGCTTGGTCCAGTCGCCGTCCTGCATGTTCTGGTAGTAGGCGAGTTTGTTGCCGCAGGTGACGTTGCGCAATGTCTGCAGGTCGCCGTTGTACACCGCGTTGCCATAGGTCTTCGCGGCGTCGGCGGCCGCGTCCTCGGGTGCTTGCGGTCGCAGCTGGAAGTACGCGAAGACGCCGATGACGATCGCGGCAACGACGACGATCGCGGCGACCACCGAAATCAGGATGCCCGTCCGACGGCGGCCGCCGCCCGACTTCGCCGGCTTCGGCTGCTTCTCCTGATCACCGGGGATGACCTGCGGCTGGTGGGCCGTGGTCGACCAGCCCTGGGTGGCAGCGGTTCCGGTCGCGGCGGCTGCGCCTGCGGCGACAGCACCTGCTCCGGCCGCCGCGGCGGGCTTGGTGAGGATCTGGGTCTTCGAGTCGTCCGCCGGGACCTGATCGGCCCCAGTCTCGTTGGCCCCAGTCTCGTCGGCGGGGGTCTCGGTGGCAGTGTCCGGTGCGGCCGGTGCTGCCGGCAGCTTGGCGGTCTCGGCCTCGCTGGACTCGGCGTCGGCGGGAATCTCGTCCCACTCGTCGTCTGCCTCAGCGGTCTCGGCTTCTTCGGCGTCGACCTTGTCGGCGACGTCCTCGTCGATGAGCGCCTCGTCCGCATCGGCCTCGGCGACGTGCTCCTCGGTCTGGTCGGAGTCGGCCTCGGTCTCGGTCTCTGGCACGATTTCTTCGCCTGCCGACTCCGCAACCTCGGCGGCAGGCTCCTCGGCCTCGGGGGTCTCGGCGTCGGGGGTCTCGGAAGCAGGGGTCTCGACGGTGGAGTCCTCGGAAGCTGCGGCCTCGGAGTCGGTGTTCTCGGACTGGGTGTTCTCGGACTCGGTGTCTTCCGAGTCGGCGGCCTCGCTCACCTCGGCATCCGGCGTGGCCGGTTCGTCGGAGTCTGGCGCGACGGGTTCGGCTACGGCCTGCTCGGCGGCTGGGTCTTCGGTGTCCGGGGCAGCGGTCGCAGCGTCATCTGCCGCGTCGGACTCGGGCCGGTCGGCTTCGCTCGTGTCGGCGACTGTGTCGGTGCCGTCGGTGTCGGCGTCGTCTTTGTCCGAGGACGTTGCCGCGACCGCTGCGGCGGTACCGGCGGCAGCGGCACCTGCCGCGGCGACGGTGGCCGCGGCCTTGTGGTCGCCGTCGGAATCGGTCCCGTCGGAGTCGGTCTTGTCCGAGCTGGTCTCGTCGGCGGGAGTCTCGTCGGTATTCTCGGAGCCGGTCTCCTCGGAGTCGCCCTTCCCCGTGTCCTCTGCCTCGGCTGCTCCGGCTGCTTCGACGGGTGCCGACGCGGTGTCGGAGTCCTCGTCGGGACGACTGTCGTCGGACTGCTCGGCGGCCGCCTCCGCGGGCACCGAATCGGTGGTGTTCTCCGCACCTGCCGCGCTTTGTTCGGCCGCGTCTTCCGAGTCGGAAGTCGCAGCGCTCTCGTCCCGTGCACCGCCGTAGGGGTCGACGTTCTCGAGATCCTCGAGGTCGGCGGCGTCGGGAAGGTTGGATCGGCTGATGACCTTGGTCGCCGAGTCGATGCCACGTCCCCCGCGCGGCCTCGGGTGTTCGGTCACCTTGTCTCCTGTATCCGTGGTGTCGGCCGAATCCGGCGAGGTGGTGTCTGCATTACTACCGTCGGCGCTGCTCTGGTCATCCGGTCGCTCGGATGCTGTAGGTCGCTCGGACGGCGACGCGTTGCGAGCAGGCCCGGCGGGCGGCGTACGGAGCGGCCTCGTCTGGGCATCCGAACCAGCGGGAGGGGTGCCGGGGGATACGGGACGCCCACCGGTCGGTCCACCCTGGCGCGATCCACCGGGTGCGCCGGTCGGTCCGGACTGTGGTCGGGGCGGCACATTCGACGTCGGCCGCGACCCGGGAGCCGTGGGCCGCGGGGGTCGGCCGACGTCGGCAGGCTCGGACCCGCGTGATTCCCGCATCTTGCGCAGCTTCGAGAAAGCCCTGGTGACAGCTGACTTCCGGTCGTCAGACTGCGCCATCGGTCATCACCCAACCTTCCTCGAACACCACGCTCGAAGTTTGCCCACGAGAAATCCGTCCGACACTGAGAACGGCATCACACAACGTCACGCCACGAAGTGCGTCATTCACACTAGCGAACGGTCGCGCACATCATCACCTGGGGAGACTTGGTCATCCGATCGAACGGATGAATCCGACGTACCCGTCTCGGGGTCGACCTCGCGCGACGTGTCGTGGTCGCGCGTGCCTCGATGCTTGAATGGTGGGGTGACTTCCTTCGGAGACCTCCTGGGTCCTCAACCCGTCCTGCTGACCGGCGACGACGACGCCGAATCGGCGCTGCTCAACGGTGCCGAGCCGGCCGAGGTGGCCGCTGCGCACCCGACAGCGTCGATCGCCTGGGCGTACCTGGCCGAACGTGCGTTGAGCGGCACACCGGACACGCTCAAGGTGATCGAGGCCTACGCCTACGCCCGCACCGGATATCACCGCGGCCTCGACCAACTGCGGCGCCACGGCTGGAAGGGATTCGGCCCGGTGCCGTGGAGCCACGAACCCAACCAGGGCTTCCTGCGCTGTGTCGGCGCGCTGGCCCGTGCTGCCCAGGCGGTCGGCGAGGAGGACGAGTACCTGCGATGCCTCGATCTGCTCAACGACAGTGACCCGAATGCCGCCGGACAGCTCGGTCTGAACTGACTCGGACTCCTTCCGACCCGATTTCGTGACGCCGATGACCACCTGGGCTCGCCGCCGCTACGAGGCGTTGCCGCGATTGTTGCGGGTGCGCATCCGCAGACTCTGGCTGTCGGCGGTCCCGATTGCGCAGTGCGCGATCGCCGCCGGCCTCGCATGGTGGTTCGCGCTGGAGGTGCTGGGTCACCAGCAACCGTTCTTCGCCCCGATCGCCGCGGTCATCTCCCTCGGGCTCTCCCTGGGCCGCCGATGGCGCCGATCGGTCGAGCTCGTCGCCGGCGTCACCATCGGCATCCTCGTCGGCGACCTGTTGATCGTCGAAATCGGCAGTGGCGGTTGGCAGATCGTCGTGGTGGTGGCGCTCGCGATGGCGGTGGCCGTCTTCCTCGACGACGGCCCGCTCATCCCGATGCAGGCGGCGTCCTCGGCGGTGCTCGTGGCGACCCTGCTACCGCCGGGTGGAATCGGCGGTTTCCATCGCGCGATCGACGCCCTGACCGGCGGTTTGATCGGAATCCTGGTCGGTGCGTTGCTGCCCGCGAATCCTGCTGCCCGCGCCCGCCGGGACGCGGCCACCGTCCTCGCGACGGTCCGCGATGCCGCCCGGCAACTGGCCGAGGGAATGCGTGCCGGTGACGAATCCATGGTGTTCGCCGCGCTGGAGAAGGCGCGAGGAACCCAGGGGGCGATCAACACGATGCGACAGGACATGAGCGGCGGCCGCGAGATCAGCACGCTGTCCCCGCTGTACTGGGGGTCACGGCTTCGGCTGCAACGGATTTCGGCGACCGCGGACCCGATCGACAACGGGGTCCGCAACTTTCGGATCATCGCGCGACGGGCCCTGGGGATCACCCAGCGTGGTGAGGAGGTGCGTCCCGAACTCATCGAGATCATCGGCGATCTCGGGGACGCTTTCGAGATACTGCGCGAGATGATGCTCGCCGACCCGGGGCACTCGCCGGACCCGGCCGACGCCGCACGCGTCCTGCGCACTATTGCCCGCAAGGCGCGAGCCGAACTCGTCGCCGAACGCGGGATGTCAGAGACCGCGCTGCTCGCCGAGATCCGGTCGTTGCTCGTCGATCTGTTGATGGTCGCCGGATTGCGGCGATCGTCTGCGGTGGCGACACTGCGCTGAGTCGGCGAGAAGTAATGCTGAATCGGCAAATACAAGAATTCAGTCGCGCAACCCTGTGTCGACAATGACGAGAAAGGCCGGTGGGTCGATGGTGGACCGCGTTGACGTCGTGGAGATGAGCGTCGCAGAGATGCTCGATGCGCTTGAGTCCGGTCTCGTGACGAGTGTCGATCTGGTGTGTGCCTACCTCAACCGGATCGCCTACTACGACCGGACCGGTCAGTGTCTGCGCGCCATCGCCGTGCTCAACCCGAATTGTCTCGACGAGGCCGCCGACTCCGACCGTCGTCGGCGAGCCGGAGTGGCCGGGCCGCTCGAAGGCGTCCCGTTCACCGTGAAGGACAGCTACAAGGTCAAGGGGATGACCGTGGCCTGCGGTTCGCCCGCGTTGGCCGATGTCGTCGCGGGAGAGGATGCCGCCACGGTCGCGCAGTTGCGTGCCGCCGGTGCGGTGCTACTCGGCAAGACCAACATGCCGCCGATGGCGGCCGGTGGTGTCCAGCCCGGCGTGTACGACTACGCGCGCAGTCCGTACAACCCGGAGTTCCTCACCGCCGCATATGGTTCCGGGTCGTCAAACGGTTCCGGAACGGCGGTGGCGGCAAGTTTCTGCGGCTTCGGGATGGCCGAGGAGACGGTGTCGTCGGGGCGTTCACCGGCCTCCAACAACGCACTGGTCGCCTACACGCCGTCCCGGGGTGTGCTGTCGATCCGCGGCAATTGGCCGTTGCGTCCGACCTGCGATGTGGTTGTGCCGCATACCCGTTCGGTCGAGGATCTGCTGATCCTGCTCGATGTGTTGGCGGTCGACGACCCGATCCGCACCGGTGACTTCTGGCGAGAGCAGACCCGCGTAGCCTTGCGCGGCCCGGAGGAGGTCCTCCCGCAGCCGGTGCATCGCCCGCGACCGAGTCGACTCGACGGTGTGCGGCTCGGCGTACCGCGAATGTACATCGGCGAGGACCGCGTACCACTCGATCCCCCGGTGATCACACCGTCGGTTCGCGCTTTGTGGGACAGGGCATTCGGCGATCTGCGTGCGCTCGGAGCCGAGGTGGTGGAGGTCGACTTCCCCGTCGTGTCGAACTACGAGCAGGACCGCCCGAGTGCCGACGGGCCGGCGGAACGTGGCCTCGTCCCACCGAACTGGCGTGCGCTCGAGGGCGGCACGATCACCGCGATGGCCCTCGATCAATTCCTGCGCGAGAACGGAGATCCCGCGTTGAACAGCTGGGCCGACGTCGACGGCGACACGGTGTTTCCCGCCGACGATGCACCGGTGGCGGTGTGGATCACCCGCGCGCGCGGCGGATTCGACTGGCAGCGGCTCGCCGAACTCGTCAAGCAGGGGCTTCCGGAGTCCTACGACGACGTGCCGGACATCGACCATCTGTTACGCGGGCTCGAGCAGGCGCGCACCGCGGACTTCGAGGACTGGTTGACCGAAAATGGCTTGGATGCAGTGGTATTCCCGGCTGCCGGCGGCGTCGGTCGCGCCGATCTGTTCTCCCGGACCGAGAGTCGTGAGGAGGCCATGCGCAACGGCGTCGTCTACTCCAACGGCAACCGGGTGCTGCGCCATCTGGGTATCCCGAGTGTGACGGTGCCGATGGGCGTCATGGGCGACATCCAGATGCCGGTCGGACTGACCTTCGCCGGAGCGGCCTACAGTGACGACAGGTTGCTGGATCTGGCGGGCGCCTACGAGGCCGCGACGACGCGCCGTGAACCCGCGTTCCTCACGCCGACGTTGCCCGCCAACCAGATCGAGCCGGCTGGTGACGTTGGTGACGGCGGTTCGCCGGCTCCGACGTACTCGGTCGACATCGGGCATACCGACCGCTCGTGGGACGTGAAAGTGCGTGTAGCCGAACAAGAGTCGGTAACCAAGGAGGCGACAGGGGTCCGCGTGTGGGCCGACGGGCACCTGCTGCGACCTGTAGAAGGCGAGCCTGGGCTCTATCGTGGGGTGGTGTCCCTGAGTCGCAAGCGCCTGGCCGACGAGATGTTGATCCTGGTGAAGGCCGGTGACACCGCGGCGATGAGCATCGAAGCGCTCGATCAGGCCTTGCCGTCGATCCGTACCTGACCGATCGCGAAGACCCCGACGGCGATCGCGAGACATCCGATCGCCACACCGGCGCCCAGTATCGGCAGTGCAGCGGCGGTGACCGCGCAGAGCAGCATCACGCCGACTGCCACGCGAGGTGCCACCCGCAATCGTCGCGTGGCCTTCGGGGCCATCCATCGACCCCAGCAGACCCCGATGAGCGCCAACACGGCCAAAGCCAGGCCGATCCCACCGATCGGGCCCGCCGCCCGGGCACCCCAATGGTATCCGGCTGCCGCGCTGCCCGCCCAGAGAGTGATCTCGACGGCGAACACCCCGGCACCCCAGAGGTACTCCGTGCCGTGGAGAGGCAGTGGCGTGACGGCGTCCGAGTGCGGGGAACGAGAGTTTTCGAGAGCGGTGCTCTTGGTCATGCCCCCGAGTATCCGCGTCGGAGGTGCCGATTGCAAGAGTAGTGCTCTCGATTTCGGGTGGCTGTGCCCGATCGGTGAAAAATGGCGCACGGTCGACGAGATTTGGCGCCCGGTCGACGTCGATGAGCGCCCAGCCGACGGAGATAGGCGCCCGATCGGCGGGGATGGCGGAGGCGGGGGGGTCAGGCACACCTAAGCCTTGCTATATATGCGTACTCGTGCATATATTGGCGGGGCCATGGGACATTCACATTCACACTCCGCCGCGCCGTCGCACTCCCACAGCCATTCGCATGTGGACGTGACGAATGCGTCGCAGCGTCGCATCTGGCCGATGGCGGTGGCCGTCGGGCTGATCGGGTCGTACTTCGTCGTCGAACTCCTGGTCGGCTTCGCGGTCAACTCGCTGGCGCTGATCGCCGATGCCGGACACATGCTCACCGACGTCGTCGCCCTGGTCATGGGCCTCATCGCGTTACTGCTCGCCCGGCACGGCAAGGCCACCGACACCCGGACCTTCGGCTGGCACCGCGCCGAGGTGTTCACCGCGGTCGCCAATGCGGTCCTGCTGATCGGCGTCGCGGGTTTCGTCCTGTACGAGGCGATCGAGCGCATCGGGTCGGACCCCCAGGTCCCCGGTCTCACCCTGATCGTCGTGGCGCTGGTCGGTCTGACCGTGAACGTGCTGGTGATGTTCTTGTTGCGGGCCGATTCGCAGGAGTCCATCGCGGTTCGCGGCGCCTACCTCGAGGTGCTGGCCGATGCGGTCGGCAGTGTCGGGGTACTCGTCGCCGGCATCGTGGCGCTGACCACCGGATGGGGTTACGCCGACATCATCGTGGCCGTCGGCATCGCGCTGTGGGTCGTGCCGCGTGCCCTGCGGCTGGCCGTCGACGCCCTCCGTATCCTCAATCAGCAGGCGCCCACCCACGTCGACGTCGACCAGGTGCGTCGCGAGTTGTCCGAGATCCCCTCGGTCACCGATGTGCACGACCTGCACGTCTGGTCGCTGACCACCGGAATGGACGTCGCGACGGTGCACCTCGGCAGCGACCGGCCCAATGCCGAAGTACTCCCGGCCGCGCAGGCCGTGCTGTCACGCCATGGGCTCGGTCACGCGACCGTCCAGATCGATCCCGCCGACGATCAGCACAGATGCTCGGAAGATCTCAACTGGTGACAGCGGTCTGCCTCCAGCTCATGTGCTGAGGTCCTGCGTCGAGTCGTGCGGTGTTCCCGCGCCGAACTGCGCCACGGCAACGTTCTCACAATGACCCCTGGACGTGACTGCCCGCTCGGTCATACACTGCACGGCAAATGTATGACCTGAAGGTCCCCGGGAGGCGCTCATGACGGAAACGACCGACCGGCCTGCGGTGACGATCCGCGCCGTTCTCCGCTCGGCGACGAGGACTCGTTTCGATCGCATTCTGCTGGTGGTGATCGGGCTCGGGATGGTCTCGATCGCGGCCAATCTCTTTCTGCCGCAAGGCGCGTTCTTGCCGGCCTGGTTGCTGATCCCGCAGGTGCTGGTGATCGCGGTGATGCTGCTCATGCACATCACACGTGTGCTCGGTGTGCGCGCGATGATCGTCTACTTCGTGACGATGATGGCGCTGGAACTGGTCTCGGAGTACGTCGACATCGCCACCGACGGTGGTTGGTACGGAGCGCATTTCGCGTACACGAGTCTGTGGGGGCCGCAGCTGTTCGGCGTGCCGATCGTGCCGCCCGTCTCGATCGCGGTGCTGGTGTGGCCGGCGTTCTGCGCCGCCTCGATCATCTTGTGCGGCGACTACTCCGTCGACCACCGTGGCCGGAGTTGGCTCACAACCATCTCGGTGGCGTTGATCGCCGGCATGTTCGTCTCGTGGATGCCGGTCATCTACGAGGCCATCTGCATCAAGATCGGTGCCTACACCTACCCGCAGATCGAGTCGGGGCAGGTGGCGGGCTACTGGGGGTCGCCGATCGGCTCCGACCACATGGCGATGCCGCTGCGCGTGTTCCCGGGATTCACGCTGCTCGTGTTCCTGCAGGTGGTCGTGCTGACCAGGGTCATCGGGCCCAGGGCTGCCGGCGCGCGGCTCGCCCGCGCCGACTCGTCGCCGCCGTTGCACCCGATCCTCGATCTCGCCCCGCTGGCGTTCTTCGTCATGCTCGCCGTGGGGTTGACCAAGGTCGGTTCGACCGTCGAGGCGCAGGTGTTCGGCGCCTACACCGGGGTGCTGGGCAGCGTGCTGGCGGTCATGTGTTTCTACCTGCGCGGGTCCGGGATTCGCCGGAGCCTTCGGATAGACCGGCCACCCGTACCGCCGGGGAGACCCAGCGCCGCAGATATCGGCGCAGGTGTGCGCCCTGGCGAGGCGGGTGGCCCGGATCGAGGATGAACGACTGCAGGATCCGCAGCAGGAACTCGGCCAGCTCCTCCAGTTCGGCATCATCGAAACCTGCTTGCGCCCAATCGATGTCGAATTGCATCAACATCGATCGGCAGAGCTCGATGGCCACCTCGGAGGTGATCGCGGACTGCAGGCTGCTGGAGTGGCCGGGACTGAGTACCACGCTGACGTAGGGATCGACCGGTAGCACCTCGAGGGTGGTCGCGAGACCCTCGACGACGGCTTCGGCCGGGTCGGTGATGCCGACGAGGTGCCCGGCGAGACGATCGAGGAAGCCCGCGGTCGCCGACCGCAGCGCTGCCTCCATGAGAACGGCGTCGGCACTGGGGAAATAGCGGTACACCGTCTGCCGGGTCACCCCGAGTTCCCTGGCGATGTCGGTGATGCTCAGGTTGATCGCGCCGTCGACGGTGATCGCATGGCGTGCGACATCGAGGATGCGTTCGCGTGCCTCGTCGTCGCTGGCCGGCGGGGTGCCGTTCCATCCTCGGGTGCGCATCAGCGAACGCTCTCGGCGCAATCGGTGAACTCCATGGGGATCATCCTCGGTCCTCGGGTGTGGCCGGCACGTCTGGGGGTGGTGCCGAGCGTATCGGTGCAGGTCGGCCGCCCCCATCGTACGTATTCGGGTACCCGTCCCGTTGAGTTCACCATTGACTCCGCGTCGCCTTCGTGGTTACGGTCATACACATAAGCGATACTGTATGATCAAGACGAATGACGAAAGAGGAGTGGCGATGTCGCACGGTGGGCGGGCTGTGGTGATGGGCGGGAGTATCGCGGGGATCTGCGCGGCGGGGGTCCTCGCGCGGCACGTCGACGAGGTGATCGTCGTCGAGCGCGACGTGCTGCCCGACGGTGCCGAACACCGGAGGGGTGTGCCGCAGAGCCGGCACCCGCATTTTCTGCTCAACTCCGGACGTCGCGCGATGGATACGATCTTCCCCGGCTTCGAGCGCGCGCTGGTTCAGGCCGGTGGGATGCAACTGATGCCGTCGATGGCGGCCGCGCACTGCGAGGGTCGTGGCTGGATTCCGCGGCAGGAGTCGACGATGACGATGATCTACTCCTCCCGGCTGCTCGTCGAACGCGTTCTGCGGGACATGCTGCGCGACATACCGAATGTGACCGTGGAGGAGGGTGTCGGGGTGAGCGGCCTCGAGACGGCCGATGGTGCCGACGGTCGTCGGGTCACCGGCGTCCGGTTGTCGGGTCGCCCGGGTGGGCCCGATGGCAACGTCGTGGAGGCCGATCTCATCGTCGACGCGCTCGGTCGCGGCTCACGCGTCAGCGAGTGGCTGCACCGGGCGGGATGGCCGCAGGTGCCGGTACGCACGCTCGACGCCGGTGCGACCTACTCGACGCGGTGGTACCAAAAGCCCACGGGGGCAAGCAGACCGGACTGGTGGTGGTGGCATCACCTGTCGGTTCTGCCGACCACCGACACCGGCGAGCATCCCGCTGTCGACGACTACCTCTGTCAGATCTTCCCGATCGAAAAGGATCGGGTGCTGGTCACCATGGGGTCGTGGGGACACAAGATGCCGCTGCGGGAAGACGACTTCGTCGATGCCGCCCACGCGGTTCGGGCCCCCACCTTCGGTGCGGCGGTGGACGTGTGCGAACCGATCTCCAAGGTCTTCGTCACCAAATCGACCGGAAACGCCTGGCGCCGTTACGATCTGCTCGACGCCCCGCCGACCGGCCTCGTGGTGATCGGCGATGCGATCTGTGGGTTCAATCCGCTCTACGGCCAGGGGATGAGCTCGGCGGCCCGCTCGGCGCTGCTGCTCGACGAGAAGCTCACCGCCCGAACAACTCTGGATCGGGACTTCTTCACCGACTTCTATCGCGCACAGGCGAAGTCGCTGAAGGTCCCGTGGACGCTGGCGTTGGCGCGTGATCAGGGATACGACAGCGCGGAGGGCACCGAGGTGGTGCCGCCGTGGCGACGGCGGATCGTCGGGCGACTCGCCTGGCCGGTGTTCAACCTCATCTCCGGCACCACCCGGGAGGATTCGGTGGTCGAGGACCACTTCGCCAAGGTCTTCAATCTCGACGAACCGGCGGTGCAGATGGTCCGCAGTCCACGGGTTCTCGCCGGCCTGGCGTGGTACTGGTGCAAACGCGCCACGGGACGTACCGTACTGCCACCGGGATTCGATTCCACCGGGCATCCGCCCGCCGACGTCTGGGTCGACGGGCGGGCCACCCCGGGCCGCAACGCCGAGGTGATTCCGCTGCCCGACGCCGCCGGTCTCACCGCGGGCCGGTGACGGCCGCAACCGCCGAGTAGGGGGTTCGACATGAGTGTCTGTGTGCCGGGGTCGGCGGCGGAGTTGATCACGAGATACCTGGGGTTCGATTGTTCGGCAGCCGATCCGGTTGTCACCCTGCGTAATCCGGCGCAGCTGGCCAACTGGACGCTGCCGGTGCTGGAGTACACGATCATTCTGGGCGCGGTGCTGGCACTGCTTCATGCAATGCGGCGGTGGCGGCGTGACGGTGATCCGACGAACTTGGCGATCTGGCTGGCATCGCTGCTCTACCTGTTCGTCATCGAGCCGCCGCTGTACTTCCCACAATGGTTCGGTCTGCAACACTCCGTCGGTTTCATGTTCTCCCACAACGTGTTCAGTGTGCAGTTCATGTACGACCGGTTGCCGCTCTACATCGTCGCGTTCTATCCGGCGGTCAGCCAGCTCGCCTACGAGATCGTCCGCGCCCTCGGGGTGTTCACCCGCCGCGGCCCACTGGCCGGAGCGGCGTGCACGGCGTTGGTGTATCAGGCGTTCTACGAGATCTTCGATCAGCTCGGCCCTCAGATGAAGTGGTGGGCATGGAACGTCGACGAACCCTTCTTCGGCGGAACCGCAAGCGATCTGGGCAACAAGGCCAATTCCCCGATGCTGGCGTCGGTGCCGATGAACAGCATCTGGCTGTTCGCGTCGGTGTCGTTCGGGGTGTTGATCTACCTTGCGGTCCGTCTGATCGGCGTGAGCAGCGCGGCCGGCGCTCCACCGCGCGGATTCTCGCTCGGATGGCGGATCGTCGTCACCGGGGTGTGCGCGCCGATCGGCATGGTGGTGTTCTCCATTCCCACGGCGATCTTCGGCCAGGGCACCCCCAACGTCGCCGCACAGACCATCGTGCTGACCACCGAACTCGCCGCCTTCTGGGTGATCGGACTGGTCGTGCTCGCCCGTCACCTGCGAGATCCGCAGCGCACCAGCGGTGTCGACCCGCGCAGTGCGATGCCGTTCATCGTGGTGTTCGGGGCCCTCTACCTCGTCGTCTTCGCGGTGCTGTGGATCAGTGCGCTGCCGGCCTACCTCGATGCCGTCGACGGCGTCACCGCTGCGGGCACCCCGACCGGCAGCCTGGCGTATGCGATCGCCTGCTTCGTGCTGGCCGTCGCAGCCCTAGGGGCGGCGGCGGTGACCGCCGCTCGTGCCGGACGAGTCGATCGTCCTGAACTCGTCGGGTTCTCGACCCCGCGATCCTGACCCCGTGACCCCGACCCCCATGACGACGGGCGTAACGATTGCCGCAATTGTGACGAATGTCCTGGTGACGTGGCCCCCACAGGAGAGCAGGTATTCGCATGACCATCGCCGCACGTATCGCCACGGGCTTCGCCGTGTCCGGAATCGCCTTGGGCGCCGCCGTCGTTGCGCCGGGTGATGCGCAGGCCGCATCGCCGCGGGACTGCCGTATCTACAACTACTGGGCCGGGGCGTCGGTGAACTGCCCGGCCGGTGTCAAGGTGGTCCTCGAACTCGACTGCGTCGGGGTGGGCCGCAATTCCGGTGAGACACAGGGTGTCCGGATCTTCTATCACCGCACCAGCGCCGTGACCGATCGCAGCGGGTTCGCCGCCACCGACTGCGGTCAGGGCAGCTACATCGGCACGGGCGTCAACACCCGCAGCTGGATCCGGGCGACAGGCGCCTTCTGGGAACGGGTGAGCTGACCCGGCGTCGACCGGAGTCGCAACGCTGCCCTAACGCCGCCAGAACAGGAAGGTGTCCCACCCCCACTCGGCCAGACCGGATGGGACGCCGGACAATTCGAACAGCCAGAAGATCAGGTCGAAGAACGCCTTGTTGAGCTGCGGAATGAACAGCAGGGCGAAGATGAGCAGGAAGCCGTACGGTGCGACGGCGGCAGCGCTCTGCCGGGTTTGCGGCGAGAGGTACGGCTCGATCGCGTTGTAGCCGTCGAAGCCGGGCATCGGGATCAGGTTCAGTACGGCGGCGGTGATCTGCAGGAACGCCAGCATAGCCAGTCCGTCCCACAGATTGATGCTGTCGCTTGAGGTCAGCAGGCGTCCGATGGGGCTGTCGACGAACGGACCGAACCCGCGGATCACCCCGAGCAGCACGACGGCGAGCAGAATGTTGCACGCCGGACCGGCCAGGGACACGATGGTGCGCTGCGCCTTGGTGAAGCCACGCTCGTTGAGGTACACCGCCCCGCCGGGAAAACCGATGCCGCCCAACAGGATGATGAGCAACGGCAACCCCAGCGACAGCCCCGGATGGGTGTAGCGCAACGGATTCAGGGTCAGATATCCGCGCAATTCGGCGTCGCGGTCACCGAATCGGTAGGCGGTGACCGCATGACCGAACTCGTGCAGACACAACGAGATCACCCAACCCGCGAGCACGAGCAGGATCACACCCAGGGTCGCCTTGCCCGACGAGCGATCGGAGCCGGCGGTCGCTGCGAGCCAGCCGCCGAGCACCGCCACCGCGATCAGCGCGAAGAACACGACGCCGGGCTGGATGGCGCGGGCCATCTCGGTCATCGTCGGGTTGCGGCGTCTGCCGAAGGCCGGGCCGGTCATCGGGGGCACACCAGGTTGAGATCCACGTGATGACGGTAGTAGGTCGACCGTTTGACCACCCGATCGGTGAGCACGCCCTCCCGCTCGACGACGATATTGGTGCCGCCGGTCTGGATCGCCCGACCGTCGTGCCATCGGCCTCGCCGCGTCCAGCGGCCCAGCGCACCGGTCTCCAGGCGCGCCCGCAGACCCGGCTCGTGCGGGGTGGGCTCGATCCGGATGCCGCGGACCTCGCCGGTGAACAGTCGGACGCTGTCGACATAGCTCTCGCCGTGCAATGGCGCCCCCTCGGCGCCGAGGTGCCGGGCCACGCCCACCAGCACGGTCGCCGCGTCGTCGCGGATCAGCGGCAATGCCACGGCGTCGCCGTGCTCGGCGAGATCGCGGGCCGCCGACCCGTGCGGCAACCCGTACGTGCGGGTCGCGCCGGTGGGGCGATCGGCCACGTAGGCGACCTCGACGTCGAGGCGTTCGGAGAGCATCAAAGCGGCGATGACCTGCGCGAGGTGGGCGTCGGGGTGGGTCGACGACCCCCTGTCTGCACTTGTGGACTCGGCCGCGGGTTCCACGATCAGCCGGGTGACGGCGGGGTCGGCGATCCGCTGCGCCACCGCGTCCCGGATCGCGCGGCGAGAAAGGCCCGACGCCGACACCTGCGATGACGTGATGACCGCGAAAGACATGGGAATAGGGTATCGAGCTGACCGAACCAGTAGGGTTGTCCCGGTTGCGAAGGCAAGCGGAAGGGCGGAAAGAGAACATGGCCGCGATCGTGCTGATCGGCGCCCAGTGGGGCGACGAGGGCAAGGGAAAGGCCACCGATCTCCTCGGGGGCAAGTTGCAGTGGGTGGTTCGCTACCAAGGCGGCAACAACGCCGGACACACGGTGGTGTTGCCGAACGGCGAGACCTTCGCGCTCCACCTCATCCCGTCGGGCATCCTCACCCCCGGCGTCAACAACGTCATCGGCAACGGTGTCGTCGTCGACCCCGGCGTGCTGCTGACCGAACTCGGCGGACTCGAGGACCGCGACGTCGACACCACCGGGCTCCTGCTCTCCGCCGACGCCCACCTGCTGATGCCGTACCACGTGGCCATCGACAAGGTCACCGAGCGCTTCCTGGGCAACAAGAAGATCGGCACCACCGGCCGTGGGATCGGCCCCTGCTATCAGGACAAGATCGCCCGTGTCGGAGTACGCGTGGCCGACGTCCTCGACGAGAAGATCCTGGCCCAAAAGGTCGAGGCCGCACTCGAACTCAAGAACCAGATCCTGGTGAAGATCTACAATCGGCGCGCACTCGAGCCCGAGCAGGTCGTCGAAGAGGTCCTCGCCCAGGCCGAGGGTTTCAAACACCGCATCGCCGACACCCGGCTGCTGCTCAACCAGGCCCTCGAACGCGGCGAGACCGTGTTGCTCGAGGGCTCGCAGGGCACCCTGCTCGACGTCGACCACGGCACGTATCCCTATGTGACGTCCTCGAATCCGACCGCGGGCGGTGCAGCGGTCGGCGCCGGGATCGGGCCCAACCGCATCACCACCGTGCTCGGCATCCTCAAGGCCTACACCACGCGCGTCGGCTCGGGGCCGTTCCCGACCGAACTCTTCGACGAGTGGGGCGCCTACCTCGCCAAGACCGGCGGCGAGGTCGGCGTCACCACCGGACGCGCCCGCCGCTGCGGATGGTTCGACGCGGTGATCGCTCGCTATGCGACACGCGTCAACGGCATCACCGACTACTTCCTGACCAAACTCGACGTCCTCTCCAGCCTGGAAACGGTGCCCATCTGCGTCGCCTACGAGGTCGACGGCGAGCGCGTGGAGGACATGCCGATGACCCAGACCGGCTTTCACCACGCCAAGCCGATCTACGAGGAGATGCCGGGCTGGTGGGAGGACATCAGCAACTGCAAGACCTTCGACGAGCTGCCGCGCAACGCCCAGGACTACATCCTGCGGCTCGAGGAACTCTCCGGGGCCTTCATCTCCTGCATCGGCGTCGGCCCGGGCCGCGACCAGACGATTGTGCGCAGGGCCATCGTCTGACTCCGGGAGCATCGGCGGCTGGTGGCTTTCCGACGGATTCCGTCGCGTAAGTCGGGATCTGCTGCGAATAGCTCTGTAATCAGTCTCCGATTCTGCGGTTTCCCGAGCGCGGTGTTGCATCGGAGGCTACCCTCATGAGCAGTGGGCGCCATCCGGGCTGCCCTGCGAACGAGGAGAGTGTTCCGATGGCCCTGTACGCCGTCACCGATCCCGCGACCGGTGAGGTCGTCAAGGAATATCCGACCGCCACCGACGAGCAGGTGGGCGCCGCGATCGACGCCGCCGCCGACGCCTTCGCCACATGGTCGAAGAACTCGACGGTCGCCGAGCGTGGCGACCTCATCCGCAAGGTCGCGCAGTTGCACACCGAACGCAAGGACGAGCTGGCCGCGATCATCCAGCGCGAGATGGGCAAGCCGCTCGATCAGTCGGTCGGCGAGGTCGAGTTCAGTGCCGCGATCTACGAGTACTACGCCGACAACGCCGAGAAGTTCCTCGCCGACGAGCCGATCACGTTGCTCGAGGGCGAGGGGTCGGCATTCATCCGTCGCAGTGCCGTCGGCGTGCTGCTCGGCATCATGCCGTGGAACTACCCCTACTATCAGGTCGCCCGCTTCGCCGGCCCGAACCTGGTGCTGGGCAACACAATTGTGCTCAAGCATGCCCCGCAGTGCCCCGAGTCGGCCGCGGCGCTGCAGCAGATCTTCCTTGACGCCGGGTATCCGGCCGGCGCGTATGTGAACATCTACGCCACCAACGAGCAGATCGCCGACGCCATCGCCGACCCGCGCGTGCAGGGTGTGTCGCTGACCGGGTCGGAGCGCGCCGGTGCCGCCGTCGCCGAGATCGCCGGTCGCAACCTGAAGAAGGTGGTCCTCGAACTCGGTGGGTCCGATCCGTTCATCCTGCTGTCCACCGACGATCTCGACGCGACCGTCTCCGCGGCCGTCGACGGCCGGTTCGAGAACACCGGGCAGGCCTGCAACGCCGCCAAACGGTTCATCGTCGATGAGAGCATCTACGACGAGTTCCTCGGCAAGTTCACCGAGAAGGTCAAGGCGACCGCGCAAGGCCTCGCGCCGCTGTCGTCGCTGGCCGCCGCCGAACGCCTCGAGGAGCAGGTCGAGAAGGCCGTGAAGGCCGGTGCGACACTGGATTCCGCGGGTGAACGCTCCGGCGCGCATTTCCCCCCGGCGGTGCTCACCGGTATCGATCCGGAGTCGCCGGTGGCCAAGGAAGAACTGTTCGGTCCGGTCGCCACGGTCTACAAGGTCTCCGGTGAGGACGAGGCCGTCGCACTCGCCAACGACATCCCGTTCGGCC
The DNA here is from genome assembly GCF_000241325.1 of Gordonia polyisoprenivorans NBRC 16320 = JCM 10675. Lineage (GTDB taxonomy): Bacteria > Actinomycetota > Actinomycetes > Mycobacteriales > Mycobacteriaceae > Gordonia > Gordonia polyisoprenivorans. The sequence continues at coordinate 112,504 of NZ_BAEI01000077.1, forward strand.
TGGGCTCATATGTGTTCACCACCGACTCCGAACAGGCGCTGCGCGTGGCCGACAAGATCGAGGCCGGCATGGTGTTCGTCAATGCCGTGGGTGCCGAGGGTGCCGAGTTGCCGTTCGGCGGTGTGAAGCGCTCGGGTTTCGGCCGCGAACTCGGCCGTTTCGGCATCGACGAGTTCGTCAACAAGAAGATGATCCGCGTGAGCTGACGAACGCTCACCTCAGACACCCTGACCTATCAGACACGCTGCGGCGCCGGACGCGATGAACGTCCGGCGCCGCAGCTTTCGTTGGTCAGTAGGCCGGGGTGGTCGTCGTCAGCGTCGACTGCGAGTCGGCCGACGGGGCGGTCGGGGTGGAGTCGCTCGTGGTCGCGTCATCGGAGGTGGGGTTGTCACTCGACGGGGCCTCCGACGTCGTGGTGCTCGCCGACGAACTCGCGCTCTCCGGTGCGGACGATTCGGCACTCGACGACGCCGCACTCGCCGCCGCTGCACTCGACGCACTCGACGCCGCTGCGTCCGACGAACTGCTCGCCACCACGGCCGGTAATGCCACCGTGGTGTTCGCCGCCTTGCGGATGTTCGCCGCGGCCGCGGTGACACCGTCGGTGTTGGTGGCTCCGGTGGCACTGACGACCTGTGCCTTGTCGGTCACCGGCGGGTTCTGGCGCAAGGCGTTCAGCAGGTCGTCCTTGCCGTCGGTCAGGCTCCGGCCCCAGTTGTCCCAGTCGTGGCCGCCATAGTTGGGCAGCGAGATCACCGATGCCCCGGACTGGCCGAGCTGCAACTGCATGAGCACCGTCGAGACCGCCGAGAGCATCTCCAGCGCCATCGCACTGATCTGATCCTGCGGTGCGAGCTTGGCGGCCTCGGCCGGCGTGAGGAAGCCGTTGCCCGAGGAGATGATCAGCACCTGTCCGTTCTGCTTGAGCTTGTCGACGTTGCGCGACGGATCGTTGGCCGCCCACTGCGCACTACCCGGCGCACCCCACATGTTGAGGATGCCGTTGGTGTAGTTCGACACGATGGTCTGGGAGGCGAGGACGCCGAGCGCGCCGATCGGATTGTCGAGCTGGTAGTAGCCCGACATGGCCTGCACGACCTTGAACTGTTCGGGGTGCTTCTCGGCCAGGGTGACCGCAGGTCCCGCCGACATCGACAGGCCCACGATGGCGTTGCCGGTCTTGCTCACCCCGAAGTTCTGCGACAGATAGTCGGGCAGCTCCGAGGTCAGGAAGGTTTCCTGTTTGATCGTGGTGTTCGCGCCCGCGGGACCGTTCCAGTCGGTGTAGAACGACGACGCGCCACCGGCGGGCATCACCAGCGTGGTGTTGGTGCTGGAGTCGTAGACCTTTGCTGCTTGTACGTCGGTGGTCCACGCCGACCGCGAATCCACCGCGCGCATCCCGTCGAGCAGGTAGATGCCCTGCGTGCTGTTGTTGGAGGCGCGGATCTGAACGACGATGTATTTGTTCATCGACGCCGACCACACCTTGCAGTTCTGCACGTAGTTGCCCGACGAATCCCACGTGCAGCCGGGCCGTAGGACCTCCGGGTGCCCGACCAGCGCCGAAGCCCGATTGCCGCCCGACATCAGCGAGCTCAGTACGTACAGGCTGATCGTCAACGTCGCGATGAGGGCCACCACGATCAACCGGCGTCGCCGACGACGGGGCGCCGGGGTCGGCGCCTGCGGTGGGTGAATCATCCAGTTCGCCGCGATCGACGAGTCGTGGTCGCCGCCCGCGGTGCGGGTGTCGTCGGAACCGGACATGAACACTCCTGCCATCAGCCGGCGTCGAGAGGGATGACGCCGATACCGTGAGGATCGCTCACGACCTGGCGCGGCGTTACATCACCCGGCGCGCCTCACGCCGACAGGTGTTCGTGAACGACCTGCGGGCCGGGGTCGGCGTCGAGGTCGAAGGCCACCGTCTCGCGTTCGGACAGCGTGGTGCCGTCGGCCAGCGTGGTCGACACCCGATGGGTCACGATCGCGACGGCGCCGACGACGAGTACGCGCCGATCGCTGCTCGCGCACGTGGCTACACCCCAGCCCTCGGCACGCCAGGAACGCCACAGCGCCCGGTAGTCGGCGACGCCGATCGCGGTGTGGTCCTGATCGGGGAAGACCAGTTGCGCGTCGGGGGCGAATGCGCCGAAGTAGGCGTCCTCGTCATTCGCGGCGAACGCGGCCACCAGGGCGTCGAGGGCATCGAGTGCGCGTGCGGTGAGCGTGTCGGTTGTCATGGGGGATCCGTTCAGGTGGGAAAGGGCAGGGACGGTGGGCCGGCCGCTTCAGCGGCGGGGCCCGAGGATCGACAGCATCTCGTAGGCGACATGTGCGGCGGCGATACCGGTGATCTCGGCGTGGTCGTAGGCGGGCGAGACCTCGACGATGTCGGTGCCGACGATGTCGAGGCCGCGTAGGCCACGCAGGGTGTTCAACAGCTCGCGGGAGGTCAGGCCGCCGGCCTCGGGGGTTCCGGTGCCCGGTGCGTGCGCTGGATCGAGGACGTCGATGTCGATGGAGACGTACACCGGACCACCGGCCAGGCGCGTGCGCACCCGTTCGACAATGCTTGCCACACCGTCGAATTCGTAGTCATCGGCGCGTACCACGGCGAACCCGAGCGCCGAGTCGTCGTCGAGGTCGGCGGCACTGTAGAGCGGTCCGCGGATGCCGACGTGCATCGAGCGTTCCATGTCGATCAGTCCTTCCTCGCTGGCCCGGCGGAACGGTGTGCCGTGGGTATAGGGCGCACCGAAGTAGGAGTTCCAGGTGTCGAGGTGGGCATCGAAGTGTAGTACCGCAACGGGTTTCGCGTGTAGGTCGTGCAGCGCGCGCAGCATGGGCAGTGCGACGGTGTGGTCGCCGCCGAGGATCAGCGGGGTGGCGCCGTCGGCGCCGAGGGTTCTCGCCGCGGCGCTGATGGTGTCGATGGCCTCGGTGATGGCGAACGGATTAACCGACAGGTCACCGCAATCGACGACCTGCTGCTGTGCGAACGGTGCCACGCCGAGGGCGGGATTGAAGGGCCGCAGCAACTTCGACGATGCGCGAATGTGCCCGGGGCCGAATCGTGCGCCCGGCCGATAGCTGACCCCGGTGTCGAACGGGATGCCGAGGATGTGCACGTCGGCATCGGCGACCTGGTCCCGACGCGGCAGGCGGGCAAAGGTGGCCGGTGCGCCGTAGCGGGGGAAGCGTGCTGCATCGACCTGCCCCACCACCCCGTCGATGACCGGGAACTGGGTGTCGAGACCGGCAATCACGTTGTCACTCATGAGTTCTCCTCCATGCTGTGCTCTTCTGCGGCGATCTCGGTGCGGATCTCGCCGGTACCTGCCGGGTCGGACAGTTCGGGGTGGCCGGTGAGGAGCCGGGTTTCGGCGGAGAGATCCTGGGTGCGGGTGAACAGCACGTAGGCTCCGCCCGAGACCACCAGACCGACGACGAAGGCGATGTCCACCTCGCCCATCGCCGACGCGGCGGGCCCGACGAAGAACGGTAGGTCCATGAAGGGGATCTCGGCGGCGATGCCGATCAGGAAAGCGCCGATACCGCGCCAGGGCCACCGGCCGTATACGCCTGCGGGCGTGAACAGGTCGGCGATGACGTAGTGGCCGCGGCGGACGAAGAAGTAGTCGGTGAGGTTCACCGCCGTCCACGGCACCAGCAGGTAGAGCATGATCAGCAGGGCGGTGTTCAGTGATTCGGTGGCATCGGTCAACGCCAGTGACAGCGCCAGCCACACGACGGTCAGGACCAGAATCGTGATCACGCGGAGCCGGCGCGTCGGGGAGATCTGGCGGACCGAGTCGATCGCGGTGACCACGGTCAGCATGCCGCTGTAGGCATTGAGGCCCATCGTCGCCACCAGCACCAGGGTCGCGACCACCGCCAGGACGCTACCCAGGCCCGAGATGACCTGATTGCCACCGTCATTGATGCCGCTCAACGCGTCCGACGCACCGAGGTAGGTCGCCAGGAACGCACCCACCGGGATCAGCCACGCCGGCGAGGCGGCAGCGCCGAGGAACACCGAGGCGATGATCGAGGACGGGCGCGTGTCCCGGGGCAGGTACCGCGAGTAGTCCGACACGTACGGGGCGTAGGTGATGTTGTAGGACGCCGCGACCGAGAACTGCACCAGGAACGCCACGAGGGTGAAGCCGCCCGGACCGGCCGGTCCGAGGGACCCGTGCACCGAGCCGGCCAGGATGCCGATCGTGAGAATCAGCCACAGCGGCAACGAGATCCAGAAGAGGACCTTGAACGCCCGGTGCAGTAGGTCGTGGCCGAAGATGGCCAGCGCGGCGGCGATCACCGACATCGCGACGGCGACCACCACCGGATTCCAGCCGAAGATGGACTGCAGACCGGACTTGATGATCACGATGTCGACGACGTTGAAGCCGACGAAGGTGAACAGCGTGCCGATCAGCGGCAACAGCACTCCGCGATAGCCGAATTGGGCTCGGGACTGGATCATCTGGGGCAGCCCGAGGACCGGGCCCTGCGTGGCGTGGAACGCCATGAACAATGTGCCGAAGGCGATACCGGCGAGGCCGGCGACGATGCTCCAGAGCAACGACAACCCCATCGCCGGGCCGACGAAGCCCAGCGCGAGGGTGAACGGCTGGAAGTTGCCGACGAACCAGAACGGCCCCTGTGCGGAGACCTTGCCGTGGCGTTCGTCGTCGGGCACGTAGTCGATGGAGCGGGTCTCGATGGCAGGACGGGTGGTGGCGCGGGCGGTCGGGCCGTCGGCGGGGAGATCGAGGGTCATGACGGGCTTTCGGGTCGATCGGAACACTCGGTGGGTGGCGTCGTCGCCGGTGCATCAAGAGTGCGGCGCACTGACCTGCACCGACAGTGCGAAAATGTCCAATCCGGTCATTACGATTGGGCAATATGTACAACAGTGGGCCCAGGGGAATCCGATGATCACCGTCGGCGAGGTCGCCGCAGCGGACGAACTCCACCTGCAGGTGGCGGCCGGAGGGGAGGCGCTCGACGCCGAGGTCACGATGGTGCACGTCTCCGAGCTGACCGACCCACACGAATGGCTGCGCGGTGGGGAACTGCTCATGACCATCGGGTTGCTGGTGGAGATGACCGAGCAAGGGTGTCGCGAGTATGTGCGCAACTGCCGCGCCGGTGGTGTCGCGGGCCTGGTGCTGGGTCTGGGCCCGCGCTACGCCGCCTGCCCCGAGCCGCTGCGTGCGGCGGCCGCCGAGATCGGTGTTCCGCTCCTCGTGGTCCCCGTCGAGGTGCCTTTCATCGCCATCACCAAGTGGGTGTTCGAGAAGCGGGCCGCCCAGCAGCGACACGATCTCGAGGAGGCGATGGAGCTCAATCGCCGACTGACCGCGGTGGCCACGTCGAGCGCGCCGTTGCCGGCGCTGCTGGAGACCTGGGCCGAGGCGTCGAGCGCGCATTGTGTGGTCTGCGACGGTGTGGGCCGGCTGATCGCGGCCTCTCCCGGGGCCTCGGAGCAGGCGCGTACGGAGGCCGTGGAATTGGCGGTGGCCGCCTCGCGCGAACCGCCCGGACAGTCGTGGGTGTTGCGTGCCGGGCGAGAGATCCACACCGTCGGCTCCGGTGTCGCGCTGGCGTTCATCGTGTTGGACGCCCAGCTCAATCCGGTGGCGCGGCATTCGTCGACGGTGCTCGTCTCGCTGCTCGCGTTGGAGGTGCAACGTCGCCACGTCGCCGGCCAACCCGAACGTCAGCGCCGAGGTGCGGTGTTCGCCCAACTGGTTCGTCCTGGCCTGAAACCGGCACGCGCACAACAGCTTGCGGACTCCTTGGGTTGGCGGACGACGCTCGTCGTCGCGGCGGTGATCGCGCCCGCACCCCACGATGCGGACGCGTTGCTGTTCCGCCTGCAGTCCTCCTTGACGGCCGGACTCGTCCGGTCGCACGGGCGGCTCGTGGAGATCGCCCACCCCGAATCCGACGGGCTGCTCGCGACGCTCACCGCGATCGCTCCCGGCACGCCGATCGGGTTGGGCGCCCCGGTCGCGGTGGCGTCGTTGCCGGTGTCGCTGACCCAGGCGCGCTCGCTGGTGGGCGCCAGCGAACGCCTTGGTCGGCCGGTCGATGCGCGCGAGGGCCGCACCGTCGAGCTGCTCATCGGGCTCGGTGAGCCACGGCTCCTCCGCGGATTCGCCGACGCCGTGCTCGCCCCGATCGATCAACTCGAGGAGCGCGAGCGCGTCGAACTGATGCGGACCCTCGAGGAGTGGCTGCGCGTCAACGGCGCGTGGGACCCGGCGGCAGCCCGGTTGTCGGTGCACCGCAACACCGTTCGCAATCGGATCGATCGCATCGCCACGCTGTCGGGGCGCAGGCTCGACGACGGCGAGGACCGCATGGAACTCTGGCTGGCGCTCAAGGCGCGCTCGGCGCTGCCCCGCGTATGACAACAGCCCGGTGACGGACTCGGGTATGGCAGGGTAGCTCCATGGCACCGAAGCGGGGGAGGCGCGACTACGGCTCGATCCTGCTCGGGTCGGCCAGTGAGAGCGGGTCCAAACAGCGGTTACGTATCCAGACGCTGTTGACCGCGTCGATCGTCGTCGCGAACCTGGTGGGCGCGATCATCGCCATCGCACTGTCGTCGGTGGGGATTCCGGAGCCGTCGGTGTTCCAGCCCGATCTCTGGTGGGTCAACTTTCTCGCGTTGCCGCTCTACGTCGCCGGGGCGTTCGTCATCGGAATCGGTTGGGGCACGATCGTTGTCGTGCGCGATCTGCGTTGGGCGATCCGGGATCGGCCGCCGACCGAACGGGATGCGCGGCGTGCCCGTCGCGCACCATGGCGCCTGGTGAGCATCCAGGCGATCCTCTGGATCGGTGCGGTCATCTTCTTCACCCTCTGCTTCGGGATTCCGCATCCCGAACTGATCCCGAAGACGATCTTCGTCGTCGGTCTCAGCGGGGTGGTGGTCGTCGCGATCTCGTATCTGCTGATCGAGTTCTCGTTGCGGCCCGTGGCCGCCGAACTCATCAGCGCCGGATACCGCAGACGCAAACGCAGCGGGGTGCGCAGCCGGGCGATCGTGTCGTGGCTCGTCGGCTCGGCGATCCCGGTGACCGGCATCCTGCTGGTCGTGTTGTTCGGAGCATTCCGGCCCGAGACGTCCAAGGTCGACATGTTCGTCGGTGTCGCGGTACTGGCGGTGACGGCCCTGGCCACCGGACTGATCCTGACGCTGTTGTCGTCACTGAGCATCATCGGCCCCATCCGCAGCGTGCGTACCGCGCTGCACCGGGTCGAAGCCGGAGAACTCGACGACGTCGAGGTGGTCGTCTACGACGGCACCGAACTCGGTGATCTGCAGGCCGGTTTCAACCTGATGGTCGGCGGCCTGCGCGAACGAGAACACATGCGCGACTTGTTCGGTCGGCACGTCGGACGCGAAGTCGCCGAGGCCGCCCTGGCCTCCGACCCCGAACTCGGGGGCACCGAGAAGGTCGTGGCCGCGGTCTTCGTCGACGTGATCGGTTCGACGACACTGGCCGCCGAGCGCTCACCGGTCGAGGTGGTGGAGATCCTGAATCGCTTCTTCGGGGTGATCGTCGCCGCCGTCGAGGAGAACAAGGGGCTGGTCAACAAGTTCGAGGGCGACGCGGTGCTCGCGATCTTCGGTGCGCCGATCGCGTTGTCGGACTGTGCCGGTGCGGCCCTGGCGGCGGCCAGGACGATCGCCACACGACTCGGCGAGGAGGTGCCGGAACTGTCGGCGGGCATCGGCGTCAGCCATGGGCCGGTTGTGGCGGGCAACGTCGGTGCGATCCAGCGTTTCGAATACACCGTGATCGGCGACCCGGTCAACGAGAGTGCGCGACTGTCCGAACTCGCCAAACGAAATCCGCGGCACCCGTTGGCATCCGGGCGTGCCGTGGAGGCCGCGCGGCCCGCCGAGCGCGAGAAGTGGCGTGAGGCCGAACATGCCACGCTCCGCGGGCGCACCGAGGAGACCGTCGTCTACGAGGCGGCCGGGGTGGGCGATCCGGTGTCCGAAGCATCCTGACCGCCGCATTGGAGCCGGCAGCGCGCCCGAACGGTCAGTGTGCCCGAACGGTCAGTGTGCCCGAACAGTCAGTGCGTCAAGCCCGGCAGCGCAGGGGCGTTGCCGCAGGTCGTGGTGCTCGATTGGGTGCACGTCCACAACCACTTCATCCAGCTGCTCGCCGAGTTCAGTACGCCGTCGGTGTCGGTGTGGCCCGGGGTCGACGGTGCGGTGGGAGAGGGCGCGGTGGGCGCCGAGGCGGAGACCGGGAAGGCCGTGTAGTCCTCATCGCTGGACTGTCCGGCGGTGGAGCTGCACACGACGTATCCGGCGTACTGGGCGGCAGTGCCCTGGTAGGTGAGCAGGGTGGTGGGGGTCGCGCCGACGGTGACCGTGTCGGCGACGGCCAGCGGCGTGCCCACCCCCGACATGTCCTGGTCGTACTGGTTGTTGAGCGAATCGACCTGCGGCCCTTGGTTTTGTACGCGCGCCGCTGCCCGTTGCGTGCCGACCTGGGCGGCTTGTTCGAGTGCTCCGAGGGCCGAGATCGGATACACGAAGGCGCTGCACTGTCCCTGTCCGCCGGCCAGTGGTGAGTTGTTGACGCCGAAGAGTGTGACCGTGTTGCCGCTCATCGTCCCGGATCCGGCGTGGGCGGTGCCGGTGGTCCACGCGTGGGCCGGCGCTGCGAGGCCCAACCAGGCTGCGCTGGCACAGGTGAGTACTGCCGCACCCGCGGCCATCCGGCGTCTCATATCGGCAACCTACTGCCGGTCGGCCCGTGATTCGGTTGTGGTCCCATCACGGTTCGGTGCAACTTCAGTCACAGACGCCCCATTTGAACCAGTTGTCCCACTTGGGATCCTCGTGATCACACGGACCAAGCGAACCAACCGGTCATACCGGCGCTCGAGTGATCAGGTGTCGTCGCGGTCGGTCAGGCCCTCGGCGAAGTCGAGCCGGCGCAATGCCTTGCGCAACACCTCGTCGTCGATCCGGCCGGCGTCGCGCTCCTCGATGAACACCTTGCGCTGCACCCGCACCAGCTTCAGTCGGATGCGATTACCTGCGGCGTTCGGACTCTCACCGATCGCCTCGGGACCCCGGCCGAGGTCCTCCCACGCCGTATTGCGTTGTGTGGTGACCCATTTGCGCAAAAACCCGATCTGATGACGACGGACGTCATCGGGTGCCATCTCGGCTTCGATGCGGTCGAGCAGATTCTCGGCCTCACGGGTCGCGCGATCCTGCGCGCCGGCGTAGGCGAGCAACTCCTCGGTCGGATCGTCACCGGTCACCCCGAGACGCCGGATCACCCACGGCAAGGTGGTGCCCTGGATCAGCAGGGTGCCGACCACCACCACGAAGGTCAGGAACAGGATTTCCGCGCGCGCCGGGAACGGTTCACCGGAGTCGGTGTACAGCGGGATCGAGAACGCCGCGGCGAGCGAGACCACGCCGCGCATCCCGGCCCATCCGACGACGAACACCGCGCTCGGCGTGGGTGCCGGTTCGGCGTCGCGAACCTTCCGGGAGAACACCCGCGGCAGATACGTGGCCGGAAACACCCAGAGAAAGCGGACCGCGATGACGACGGCGAGGACGATGGCCGCGTCGATGGTGATCTGTGTCCACGACTGGCCGGAGAGCCCGCGGATCAGTTCGGGCAGTTGCAAACCGATGAGCAGGAAGACGAACGCCTCGAGGATGGCATCGATGGATCGGCGCACGGCGTCGTCCTGCATGCGGGTGGCGTAGCCGAGTCGGACCGAGCGTTGTCCGAGGAACAGGCCGGCGGTGACCACCGCGATCACCCCGGAGGAATGCAGTTCCTCGGCGATGAAGTAGGTGCCGAAGGGCACCATGATCCCGATCGCCGTTTCCATCGTCGGGTCGGTCAGCCAGTCGCGGACGCGGGCGGTCAGGTAGCCGATCGCCAGCCCCACCGCGACACCGCCCACCGCGGCGAGCAGGAACATGGAGACGCCGTTGACCACCGTCGTGGTGGCGCCGATGGCCGCGGCCAGGGCGACCCGAAGGGCGGTGAGGGCGGTTGCATCGTTGAGCAGGCTCTCCCCGCCCAGCAGCGTCATGATGCGACGGGGCAATCCGACGCGGCGTCCGATCGCCTGCGCGGACACCGCGTCCGGCGGAGCGACGACCGCACCCAGAACCAGCGCCGCAGCAAGCGGGACATGGGGGATGCGAGCCCATGCAACGAGTCCCACCAGGATCGTCGAGAACAGTGGCAACCCGACCGCGAGCAGCCCGATGGCGCGTCGGTTGGCCCGGATCTCCTGATACGAGCTGTCCTGCGCGGCCGAGTACAGCAGCGGCGGCAGGATGACGAACAGCACGAACTCGGGGTCGAGTCCGACGTCGGGGAGCCCGGGGATCCAACAGATCCCGAGGCCGACCGCCACCAACACCAGAGGGGCCGACAAACCGAAGTGGCGGCACAGGGCGGCGATCGCGAGCGATACCGCGGCCACCAGCAGGAGTGATGCACTCACCCGCCTGAACCTACCGGGCGACGATAATGGGCACATGGCACTGTTAGGACGTCGTTCCCGCACCACCGAGACCAAGGCGCAGCCGTCGACCCCGTCGGGGCGGTGTCCCGAACTCGCCGAGATCGGTCTCGACCCCGCGACCGATCCGGCCGCAGCTGCCGGACACACCGACGAGTGCGAGGACTGCATGGCCATCGGGGAGAACCACTGGTCGCATCTGCGCAAGTGTCTGGAGTGCGGGCACGTGGCGTGTTGTGACTCCTCGCCGCGCCGACACGCGACCGCGCACTTCCACTCGTCGGGGCATCCTGTCATGCGTTCGGCGGAACCCGGTGAACTCTGGCGGTGGTGCTACATCCATCAGGTGGTCGGCTGAACCTATCGTCGGCCGGTGTCCGCGCAGGTCACAGCCGTGTATCGAGTGGTGCCGACCGTGCGCGGTGTGGATGACCCACCGATCGGGTGCCACGTAGAATCCACAGAATGACCTCGAACACCGAGAGCAGCGCCGCCTCTGAGGAGCCTTCGCGTCCCGACGCGCCGTCTCCGCAGGAGTTGCCGTCGTCATCTGCGCCGTCGTCGTCCGTGCAGGCGCCGGTGGTCGCGGTGCCGGTGCCGGGGGGCGAGCCGGCGGGTGAGCCCGCCGTCGGATTGCAGAAGGCGGACGCGGTCGCCCAGGCGCCCACGCAGGTGCAGGCGGTTCGTCGGCCCGCGTCCGCACCGGTCGGCCCGCCCGACATCCTCGGGACACCGTTGTCGCCGACCGCGACCCGGGTGATGGTGCTCGGTGCCGGCGAACTCGGCAAAGAACTCGTGATCGCCTTCCAGCGACTCGGCGTCGAGGTGGTCGCGGTGGATCGCTACGAAAACGCTCCCGGTCACCAGGTGGCCCATCACGCCGAGGTCATCGACATGACCGACGGCGACGCGGTGCTCGCGCTGGTGGAGAGGTATCGCCCGCATTATGTGGTGCCCGAGATCGAGGCCATCGCGACCGAGGCGCTCGGAACAGTCGAGAAGAAGGGGCTGGCCGAGGTCATCCCGACCGCGTCGGCGGTGATCGCAACGATGAACCGCGAGGGCATCCGTCGACTGGCCGACGAGGACCTCGGGTTGCCGACGTCGCCGTACCTGTTCGCCGGGTCGCTCGACGAGATGACCGTGGCGGTCAAGCAGATCGGCTACCCGTGTGTGGTGAAGCCGGTCATGTCGTCGTCGGGTAAGGGGCAGACCGTTCTCAAGAGCGCCGCCGACATCGAATCCGCCTGGCAGCGCGCGACCACGGGTGGGCGCGTCGCCGGTGAACGCGTGATCGTCGAGGGTTGGGTCGATTTCGACTTCGAGATCACACTGCTCACCGTGCGTGCCATCGACCCGGCAACCGGACGACTGACCTCCCACTTCTGCGCGCCGATCGGGCACAAGCAGGTCAACGGCGACTACGTCGAGAGCTGGCAACCGCACGAGATGACCACCGATGCGCTGGGTGCCGCAACCTCGATCGCCGCACGGATCGCCACCGCGCTCGGCGACGGAAAGATCGGTGGCCGTGGCATTTTCGGCGTCGAACTGTTCGTCAAGGGCGACGACGTCTATTTCTCCGAGGTCAGTCCGCGCCCGCACGACACCGGTCTGGTCACCCTGGCCACCCAGCGACTCAGCGAATTCGAGATGCACGCACGCGCCATCCTCGGGCTGCCGGTCGACGTGACGCTGGCCTCGCCGGGGGCGTCGGCGGTGATCTACGGTCAGCTCGACGAGAAGGCGATCGGCTTCGAGAACGTCGCACGAGCACTTGCCGTGCCGGAGACCGACATTCGGCTGTTCGGCAAACCCGAGAGCTTCCATCGACGACGCGTCGGGGTGGTCACCGCGACCGCCGACGACGTCACGACGGCCCGCGAACGTGCGGTGCAGGCCGCTTCGATCGTCACCCCGGCGCCAGGGCGTGAGGCGCGTCGCGGTGCTCCCACACCGGTACCGCCCCCGGCGCCGGCACGCCCGGCCGGACCTCCGCCACGGGGGCCGGTGGGGCCACCGCCAGGTGGGCCGCAGGGTGGACCGCCCCCGGGGATGCCGCCGCGCCCGCAGCCGGGACAACAGATGCCTCCCGGCGGGCCGGGACGCCCCCCGGGCCGGCCGCCGATGGGACCGCCTCCGGTCGCACCACCACCGGGTGGTCCGCGTCCGGGCGGGCCTCAGGGTGGTCCGCCACCGGGACCGCGTGGGCCCGGACCCGCGGGAGCGCCGGGCCCGGGGCAGCGCCCCCCGGCGGGGCCAGGGGCGCCGCGTCCGGAGGCGGCCGGGTCGGATTCCCCGGCCAAGGTCGAGTAGAGCGGCCGATTCATGCCCCTGTACGGCGAGGTGATCGTCGGTGTCTGTATTGCCGTGGGGCTGTTGGGGATCGTCGTCCCGGTGCTGCCCGGCACCCTGCTGGTCGCGGTGTCGATCCTGGTGTGGGCGATCATCGTCGGCGGCTGGGCCTGGGCGGTGTTCACACTCGCCGTGGTGCTGATCGGTGTCGGTGAGATCGTCAAATACGTTGTCGCCGGCCGTGTTCTGCGTCGGCACGAGATCCCCAACCGCACCATCGTGGTCGGCGGGGTGGTGGGGATCGTCGGGTTCTTCGTGGTGCCCGTCGTCGGGTTGTTCCTCGGATTCATTGCCGGCGCACTGGTTTCCGAGCTCGTGCGGACCCGCACGGCCGGCGCGGCGTGGCGCGGCACGGTGGCGGCGACCAAGGCGGCGGTGGTGACGATCGGTATCGAGTTGTTCGGCGCGTTGCTCGCGTCGGGGACGTGGCTGGCCGGGGCGATCGCCCTGTGACGACAGCAGGGCAGCCGCCCTGTGACAGACCGGCCTACGGCTCGCTGAGTACCCCGCGTGCACCGGTCATACCGCGTGCACTGGTCATCCCACGGGCGCTGTGCGCGCCGATCGGCACGATCATCGGGCCACCGAAGACCGGGTCGGTGACCACCTGCGCGCGCAGGCCGAAGGCGTCGTCGAGGAGTTCGGCGGTGATCACCTCGTCGGGTGAGCCATGTCGGACCAGTTGTCCGTCATTCATCACGAACAGTGAATCACTGTAGCGCACAGCGAGATTCAGGTCGTGTAGCACCATGACGACGGTCTTGCCGTGCTCGGTCTTGAGGGAGTGCACGAGGTCGAGGACCTCGAGGGAATGCGCGAGGTCGAGGTAGGTGGTCGGCTCGTCGAGCAGCAGCAGGTCGGTGCCCTGCGCCAGCGCGAGCGCGATCCAGACCCGTTGGCGCTGACCGCCGGAGAGCGCGTCGAGGGTGCGGTCGGCGAGGTCGGTCGTCGAGGTCAGTTCCAGGGCCAGTGCGACGGCGGCCTCGTCCTCGGCGGAGGCCTGCTGATACCACTTCTGGTAGGGGTGACGGCCCCGGCTGACCAGATCCTCGACGGTAAGTCCTTCGGGCGCAACGGGATTCTGCGGCAGAATACCCAGCGTGCGCGCCACGGTCTTCGGCTTGATCCTGGTGATGTCGGTGCCGTCGAGGCGTACGACGCCCGAGCGGGCCGGCAGCAGCCGCGCCAGACACCGCAGCAGCGTCGATTTGCCGCAACCGTTGGGTCCGATGATCGTGGTGATCGCCGCGTCGGGGATGTCGACGTCGAGGCCGTCGATGACGATGCGGTCGTCGTAGCCGACGACGAGGTCGCGTGCGGAAAGTCGGCTCATACGGTGGCCTTTCGGGAGATCGAGACCATGAGATAGATCAGGAAGGGGCCGCCGAGCGCGGCGGTGACGATCCCCACCGGCAGGCCCGACGGCAGTACCGTGCGGCACAGGATGTCACCGCCGACCACGAGGATCGCGCCGATCGCCCCGGAAGCGACCGGGGTCGGGATGGCGCTGCCGGTCAGGCGCATGGCGATCTGCGGGGCGAGCAGTGCGACGAAGGCGATCGGCCCCGCCGCCGAGACCGCCAGTGCCGCAACGATCACCGCGATCAGCAGTATCGCACCGGAGACCGCCATCGTCCGCACGCCGAGCGAGCGCGCCAGGTCGGTGCCGAGGCTCATCGCGTCGATCTGGCGGGCGAGCACCCCGACGGCGAGGACGGCCAGCACCACCGCGATCGCGACCGGCCACACACTCGACCACGAGGTGTTGGCCACCGACCCCACCAGCCACGTCTGGGCGCGGCCGACATCGCGGATCTCGGCGCGGGTGAGCAGATAAGAGGTGGCGGCCTGCAGCACCCAGGTGATGCCGACGCCGATGAGCACCAGCCGCAGTGGATTGATGGCGTGGTTGGCCCGGCGCCGGGAGCGTAGCGAGCGGGCCGATCTGACTCCGCGTCCGGGCCAGGCGAGCAGGTACATCACCACGGCGGTGCCCAGTCCGCCGATGAGGGCCGACGCGGGCACGCCGAGCTCGGCGAGTCCGGCGCCCCACCCGGTTCCGAAGGCGATCGCCGAGACGGCCGCGACGCTGGCCCCGGCGGTGATGCCGAGCATGTCGGGGGTCGCCAAAGGGTTCTGGGCGATCAACTGCGTCAGCGATCCCGACATACCGAGCGCGAAGCCGACGAGCACCGACACCAACGCGCGCGGCACGGCGTCGTCGAGGATGACGACGTTCTCGATGCGGGTACCGCCACCGAGCAGGATGCGCATCACGTCGATCGGTGTCACCGGGTAGTCGCTGATGGTGACGCTCATCAGGAACAGGACGAAGGCGATCAGCAGTGAGGTGGTCACCGCGATCACCATGCGCGGACGCCACACCCACGAGGTCGGTCCGACACGCACGATGCGGCGCGAGGCGTGGGCCGGCCGGTGGTCGGCGGCCGACGCGGCTTCGGTGTCGGTGCTCATACGCTCGTCAACTTCGTCCGGCGGACCATGGCGATCAGGAACGGCGCCCCAACGAAGGCCAGCACGACGCCGACCTGGATCTCGCCGGGCCGGGCGACGACGCGACCGATGATGTCGCACACCAACAACAGCGCGGCGCCGATGAGCGCCGAGTACGGGATGATCCAGCGATAGTCGGCGCCGGTGATCGCGCGCGCGATGTGCGGCACCACCAGACCGAGGAAGACGATGGGTCCGCAGGCGGCGGTTGCCGCCCCGATCAGCAGGGTGATCCCGAGGATGCCGACGCCGCGGATCACCAACACGCGGCTGCCGAGCGCCGTGGTCATGTCGTCGCCGAGGCTCAGGATGTTGAGGAAGAACCCCGACGCCAGCGCCAGCACCAGACCGACCCCGATGAACGGCAATGCGGCCCAGAAGATGTCGATGCTGCGGCCGGCCGTCGAACCGACGCTCCAGAAACGCCACGCGTCGAGCGACGCGGTGTCGCTGAGCACGATCGCCGAGGTGATCGCCACGAGCATCGCCGACAGGCCGGTGCCCGCCAGCACGAGGGTGATCGGACCCGTCCCGGTCAGTGCCGCGATCCCGAAGACGAGGGCCGAGGTGATGATCGCCCCGCCGAGCCCGAATGCCATGTAGGCCAGCGGTGAGGAGATACCGAACAGGTAGACACCGCCGACGACCGCGCAGGCTGCGCCGGCATTGACGCCGAGCAACCCGGGGTCGGCGATGGGGTTGCGGGTGTGGCCCTGGGTGATCGCGCCGGCCGCGCCGATGGCCAGACCCACGATGAGACCGAGCACGGTACGCGGCACACGCAGGTCCCAGACGATGCCCGCGGTGTCGGAGGACTTGTCGATCCGCGGCATGTGCAGGTGGATCAGGGCCTGGCAGATCTGCGAGCAGCCTGCAGTGAAGGAATCCCAGGTGGCGGCCAGCGGCATCTCTCTCGTGCCGATCAACACCGACCCGATGGTGGCGACCACGAGCACCGCGAGGATCAGCAGTAGTCCGGTGAGGCGTCGCACGAAGGGCAACCTTACCTCAGCCCGGGTTGTCGGATTCGATGACGATCCGGCTGCCGTGCGGCAACGATTCTGAGACCTACGTAACGGTTACCTGTGAGAGTGCGATACAAGGAGACGTACGCATTTCGGCGCGGGGGCGTCGTAGGAGTTCGCAGCCTCGGGGTCGTCCACGGTTTCGGGGCCCGCTCGACGAAGAAGGAGTCGACATGAAGAAGACGATGAAGCGAGCCGTCGCGGCGGTTGCGGTTGCCGCCGGTATCGCCGGGGGCTCGATGGCTGCCGCAGGCGAAGCGCAGGCCGCAACCGGTCCGGGTGACCTGGCGCTGTTCGGCGGGGTGAACTGCTACTGGAAGAACTGGGGACCCACCTGGGACAACCTGCCGGGTTGGCGTATGCATCGCTGGATCAGTGTCCGCAACATCGGCGGCGCCACCATGCACAACGTCACCATCACCGAACTCGGTGGGGCCGCGATTCGGGTGCCCGCGCGCACCAAGGCGCAGGCCATCGCCGCGGGTGCGGTTCCGTCGACCGCGCGGAACACCGTCTCGGGTGAGCTCCTGCCCGGTCAGGCCTTCCAGCCGACACAACTCGAGACCACCTGGGTTGGCTGCTGGCCGTCCTCGATCTCCGGCTACACCATCGGCTCCGAGGTCGAGAACCCGACCAACAACTTCGGTTTCTGGGCCAACGTGCAGCAGGCGCCCGGCAACCAACAGACAGTGCCCGACGCGCCCAGCGGCACCAACTGATCTCTCACAGTCAGCGAGGGGCGAGGCGGATCTCCGTCTCGCCCCTCGCTGTGTGTGTCTGGCTTCTTCCCAAGGCTTTTCGTTCGTCCCCTGGAAATTGCTTGGGGACGAACGGAAAAGTGGGGGAAGAAGATTCTTCCCCCACTTTCGTCAGCCGTGTCTCTGGAGTGAGTGTCAGGCCTTTTGAACCCCTGACGTAGTCAGGCCTTTTGAATCTTGTGCGGCTCCGAGGCGGCGAGCATGTCCTCACGTTCGACGACCTTGACGCGCTCGCGGCCCTGTTCGGCGCCCAGGGAACGCTCGTGCTCGTCGAGTCGGTACCAGCCGTCCCAGGTGGTGAACGGGATGCCCTTGGACTCGAGCAACTCGATGACGGCGTCCTCGGCGGGATGGGCGGGCTCGAGCAGCGCGCCGTTGGTCATGTCCTCGATGATGCAGTCGACGGTCTCGTTGGCGTCGCCCTTGGTGTGGCCGATGAGCCCGACGGGTCCGCGCTTGACCCACCCGGTGGTGTAGAGCCCGGTCAGGTGGGCGCCTTCGTCGAAGATTCGTCCGGCCTCGTTCGGGATGACGCCGGCCTGGCTGTCGAACGGGATCTGCGGCAGGTTGTCCGAGAGATAGCCGACGGCCCGGTAGACCGCGGTGACGTCCCAATCGGTGAACTTGCCGGTCGGTTTGACGTTGCCGGTGCCGTCAAGCTGGGTGCGTTCGGTGCGCAGACCGACGACCTTGCCGTCCTCACCGAGGATCTCGGTGGGGCTCTCGAAGAAGTGCAGGAACAGTTTGTGGATGGCGCCCTGCTTGGGGTCGCGGATCGCGTAGTTCTCGATGATCGTGGCGACCTGGTCGGTGATCTTCGACCCGCGGCGCGCCACAGCGGAGCCCTCGTCGTAGTCGATGTCCTCGGGGTTCACGACGACCTCGATGTTCGGCGAGTGGTCGAGCTCCTTGAGCTCGAGCGGGGTGAACTTCGCCTGGGCGGGACCGCGACGACCGAAGACGTGCACCTCGACGGCCTTGTTGTTCTTGAGGCCCTGGTAGACGTTGTCGGGGATCTCGGTTGGCAGTAGTTCGTCGCCGGTCTTGGCGAGCACGCGTGCCACGTCGAGCGCGACGTTGCCGACGCCGATGACGGCGACCTTCTCCTCTTCGAGCGGCCATTCGCGCGGGAAATCGGGGTGACCGTCGTACCAGGCGACGAATTGCGCTGCGCCGTAGGAGCGTTCGAGGTCGACACCGGGAATTTCGAGAGCGCGGTCGTCGGTGGCGCCGGTGGAGAAGATCACCGCGTCGTAGTGCGACTTGAGCTCGTCGAGGGTGATGTCGGTGCCGTAGTCGATGTTGCCGAGCAGACGGACCTGCGGCTTGTCGAGGACCTTGTGCAGGGCGGTGATGATGCCCTTGATGCGGGGATGGTCGGGTGCGACGCCGTACCGGATGAGGCCGAAGGGCGCGGGCATGCGCTCGTAGAGGTCGATGGACACGCCGCGGTCCTTGGCGGTGTCGGACTTCATCAGGGCGTCGGCGGCGTAGATCCCGGCGGGACCCGCGCCGACGATGGCCACGCGCAGCGGGCGAGCTTGATCGGTCATGGAGTGTCAGTACCTCGGTTCTCGACGGAGATCAGACGCCCGCGGTACGAGGCGGTGCGTCGACGCTTATCCCTTCTACGGTAGGCCCTGGCAGCCCGTACCCAAAATCTGCGGTTAGGGTGACCTCACACCCGTCCGTGCCGTGTCAGTGCCGACGTCAGCTCGCGTGGCCCGCCGCGTCGGCGATCTGTGCGATCGATTGGTCGGCGATCCAGGGGATGGACAGCACGGTCGGCACGCCCATCGCGGTCCCGACCTCCTGGTTGATGTAGGTGGTGCGGCCGCCGGTGACGAACGGCTGGCCGGTCCAGTTGGCGTTCTTGCGGAGCTGGTCGTTGGCGCCCTGCCAGTCGAGGACGACGACGTCGGCCTGGTTCAGCATGCCGATGTTCTCTGCTGAGATCGAACCGTAGAACCCACTGGTGACCGCGGACTTCAAGCCCTCCGGGAAGGTCAGCCCGTAGCTTTCCAGGATCTGCTCGCGGCCGTCGCCGGGCCCGAAGATCGAGATGGTGCCGTCCGGCGAGGCGCTCACCGCGACCGCGGTCTTGCCCTCGAGCTGAGGATGCGCGGCGGCCAGGTCGGCGACGTGTTTCTTGGTCGCGGTGATCGTTTCGGTGGCCTTGTGCGGGAGGCCGACGGCCCGCCCGATCTCGGCGGCCTGCACGTCCCACGGCACCTGCCAATCCGGGTAGTTCGTGGGCCGGGTGATGGTCGGGACCGCGGCGGCGAGTTTGTCGTACTGCTCCTTGGTGGGCGCGGCGCCGACGGCGGTGATCAGGTCGGGATTCGTGGACAGCGCCTTGGCGATCTCGTTGCCGAACTGCTGCGAGGCCTCGGGCAGCGACACCGGCTCGTTGGAGCCGAGCAACTTCTCCGTCCACGGGGTCCGGACCTTCGCCGGCGTGCCGAACGGGGCCATGGCGACCGGCTGGAAGCCCAGCGCGAGCAGGGTGTCGCCGTCGCCCACCCCCATGGCGGCGACGCGGGTCACCGGCGTGGAGATGGTGGTCGAGCCGTAATTGTGCTCGATGGTGACCGGCAGCGCTCCGGCCTCGGGCGCTGGCGCACTCGACGACGCGGAATCGTCGGCGGGAGCGCTACAGCCCGCGAGTGCCACCGCTGCACTCAACGCCAGCCCGGCGATCGCGACGCCGGAGCGTCGGCCTCGATGTCGGCGGGCGAATCGGGCCGGTCGGGTGGGCACCATGGCGTCTCCTTCGTCGGATTCTGCATCCTTGGATAGCCTCACTTAACCACGTGTGACCGGCGGCACGGCCGGCCGAGGGCGCCCACTTCGCGTCCCGATTGCGTCGATACACTCGCCGACATGGCAAAACGCGCAGCCAAGCGGGCCGAGCCGGACGTCGTCCCGGACGAGCCGGCCACTCCGTCATGGCGCAACGCGTGGCCGTTCTGGGTCGCCCTGGTGGTCGTTGCACTCGCGGCCGGCGGGATCGCGCTCTCGTACGTGTTCCGTCCGGCGGAGGACCGGGCGAGTGACTCGGCGAAGGTGCAGTACGCGATCAACGATCTGTACACCGCGCGCAACAACGTCGACTACACAGCCTTTCGTGAGCACACCTGCAGCGCCGACCTGAATTCGGCAGGATTTCCATCGCAACCGGAGTTCGCGACGCAGAACCGACAATCGTTGGACACCAACGGGCGGATCGTGATTCCGACGATCAGCGACGTGCAGGTGTCCGGTGACCGGGCGACCGCGACGGTACATTGGCATTTCGACAAGAAGTCCGATCAGACGCAGACGACCAAGGTTGCCGCGATTCGGGAAGACGGGAACTGGAAGGTGTGCAAGCCATGACGTATGCCGGAGATCTGACTCCTACGCAGGCGTGGGAGAAGCTCGAGCAGAACCCGAAGGCCAAACTCGTCGACTGTCGCACCCGCGCCGAATGGTCCTTCGTCGGGGTTCCTGACCTCGAAATCCTAGGCAAGCAACCACTTTTCATCGAGTGGAACACCTTTCCCACCGGCACTCCGAATGAGGGGTTCATCGCCGAGTTGCGTGATGCCGGCGTGGCCGACGACGACGAGGTGATCTTCATCTGTCGCTCCGGGCATCGCTCGATCGGTGCCGCCGAGGCGGCCACGGCCGACGGTGTCGCCAAGGCGTACAACATCGTCGACGGCTTCGAGGGGCCGCTCGACGAATTCGATCACCGTGGTTCCAAGGGTTGGCGTGCCCTCGACCTTCCGTGGAGGCAGTCGTGAGCCGAGGTCTGCCGGAGGGGGTTTCGGCCGAGACGCTCTCGGTCCGGGGCGGGCTCGATCGGTCGGGTTTCTTCGAGACCTCCGAGGCGCTGTATCTGACGAGCGGCTATGTCTACGACTCGGCCGAAGCCGCCGAGCGTGCGTTCACCGGTGAGGACGAGCGCTTCGTCTACTCCCGGTACGGCAATCCGACCGTCGAGATGTTCCAGGAGCGGCTGCGGCTGATCGAGGGTGCCGAGGCATGTTTCGCCACCGCGAGCGGAATGGCCGCAGTCTTCGTGTCGTTGGGTGCGCTGCTGAAGGCCGGCGACCGATTGGTCGCCGCACGCAGTCTGTTCGGTTCGTGCTTCGTCGTCGCCAACGAGATCTTGCCCCGGTGGGGTGTGCACACCGACTTCGTCGACGGCGAAGACCTCGAGCAGTGGGAGCAGGCGTTGTCGACGCCCGCCGAGGCGGTGTTCTTCGAGACCCCGTCGAATCCGATGCAGAGCCTCGTCGACGTTGCGAAGGTCTCCGAGCTCGCACACGCTGCAGGAGCAAAGGTGGTGCTGGACAACGTGTTCGCCACCCCGTTGTTGCAGCAGGGACTGGACCTGGGGGCCGATGTCATCGTCTACTCCGGCACCAAGCACATCGACGGCCAGGGCCGGGTGATGGGCGGTGCGGTGCTCGGTACCAAGGAGTACATCGACGGGCCGGTGCAGACCCTGATGCGCCACACCGGACCTGCGCTCTCTCCGTTCAACGCGTGGACCCTCGTCAAGGGACTCGAGACGCTCAAGCTACGCGTCGATGCCTCGGTGGCCTCGGCGCTGCGGATCGCGGAGTTCCTGGAGGCCGACCCGCGTGTGCGGTGGACCAAATACCCCTTCCTCACCTCGCACCCGCAGTACGAGCTGGCGACCGCACAGATGTCCGGCGGTGGCACGGTGGTGACCTTCGAACTCAACGACCGTGACGGCGTCGACGGCAAGAAGCGTGCCTTCGAGGTCCTCAACGCTCTGCGCGTGATCGACATCTCGAACAACCTCGGTGACTCCAAGTCGCTGATCACGCATCCGGCGACCACCACACATCGGGCCATGGGGCCGGATGGGCGCGCCGCAATCGGTTTGAGCGACTCCGTCGTTCGGCTCTCGGTGGGGCTCGAGGGGATCGACGACCTGCTCGCGGATCTGGATCAGGCGCTGGGGTAGCTCGGGGATGGGGGTCTCGTGGGTGGAACTGATCGGGCGCAATGCGGCGTCCGGCTCGGTGATGGTCTCGGGAGCCCTCAGATCCCTCGGCTCGGATCGCGGAACCGAACTCGATGAGTCCTATCGGTTCTGGTATGCGCCGACCGATCGGTGGCGTATCGAGATCGATGGTGAGCCGGTGTATCTCAGCGGTCGTGACAGATCGCTGGTGCGCATCGACGGCCACATGACGCTGCTGGACGGCGATATCAGGATGCCGATACTCGGTCGCGGGGTCAGCCCGTTGCAGCTACTCGGTCAGAACTCATTGCTGCACAGCATGAGTCGTGACGTCGTCGTGCGCGACGAGCCACGAGCGGTGGATGTCGGTGGCCGTCGAGCCTGGGCGGTGTTGGTGGGGGACCGCTCCGGAAAGAACGGTGAGATCTCCATCGACGAGTCGACCGGGGTGATCGTGCGGCTTACGATGTCGGCCGGTTCGGGATCGTCGGAAGTCGTCGAGCTCACCGAGCATGCCTCGCTCCCGGACGGACTCTTCGAGTGGGATGGGCCGGTTGTCGAAGCGCCTTCGCCACGCGGGCGCCGGGCACGACCGGATCCTGAGGTCGGGCGGCAGGAGCGATCAGAGGTGTTGCGTGCCTGCGTGACAGCGCTCGATCGTTCCGCAGAGGTTCTCTCGCTCATGCAACGTGCCGAATCCGAGGAGGATGCAATCCGGCGGCTGGTGTCGGAGCTCGGCGTGACGACCGTCGGAGCGCAGGCGATCGCAGCGATGCAGATGTCGACGTTCCGACCGGATATTGCGGACCAGCTTCGTCGAGCGCTGGCCGACGACGAGAACAACCGTCGATGCTGATCCGGCGAGCCACCGCCGCCGACGCGCTTCCGGTGGCGCGGGTGCACGTGCGTTCGTGGCAGCGTGGCTACCACGGATTGCTGCCCGACGCCGAACTGCGGGCGATGCGCCCGGAAGACCGCGCCGAGCACTACACCTTTGACGACGACCGCGGGCCCCACACCTGGGTTGCCGAATCATCCGGCCGTATCACCGGTTTCGTGACCATCGGCGAACTCGACGGGCATGCCACGGTGATGGCTCTCTACGTCGATCCGGATCACTGGCGGTCGGGGATCGGGTCGGCCCTCATGGATCACGCGGAGGCGGAGATCGCCCGTCAGGGCTATCCGGTCGCCCGGCTGCACGTGCTGAAGGGCAATGAGCGAGCCATGGACTTCTACGCCGAACGTGGCTGGGCTCCCACGGGGCAGGTGCGGTCGGGGAAGGTCTGGGGAGTGCACATCGATGAGGTCGAGTACGAGAGGCCGTGCTGAGCAGACATTTCCACCGGTAATCTGCGTCCGTCAGATGATGCGACTCGTGCCGATGAAGACCATCCCGGCGAAACCCTCCGGAGTGCCCTGGCTGTTCAGGTCCCACAACTGGTTGCCGTCCGAACCGTAAGCCGTCAAGGTCGTGGTGCAGTCGTTTGCAAGGTAAATAGGTGTCTCACAAGAGTTTTCGGAGCTCGACGCAAAGGCTGTTCGGGTGCCGTCGTCGGCGATCAGGCTCTGCGACCGGAGGTCGGTTAAGACGTGGTCGGGGACGAATCCGGAGTAGAGGGCAAGCGCGTGGGACTCTGTTTCCCTGGAAGTGCCGGAATTGTTGGTCGTCAGTGTCAGCTGCGCTGCGGTTCCCACGCCGACGGCCGTCGACGACGAGTCTCTGCCACCGCCGGTCTCGCTCTGCCAGAGAATGGTTCCGGTGGCGGGATTCGCCACTCCGATGGTGGTTGTCGTCTGAGGTATGCGGTCGATGTCACCCTTGCTGAGAACTGGTAGTGACGGACCGGCTGCGGGTAGTGCATTGATCCCGGCGCGTAGCGGTGTTCCGATCGGATGCCAGTCGGATGCGCCAACGGCGGTTCGCTTGCCGTCCAGATCGTAGTATTCGGGACCGTTGGCTCCGTCCACCACGAAACCCCCAGGGAAAGGCGCCCACGCCGGAGACTCTTCCCATTCTTGGAGCACGCGGTGATAGAGGACCTTGCCGTCAGATGCGCGGCGGATCTCGACTGCGGGGCCCTGGAAGGAACCTGGCTGTTGTACCGGATTGATCAGCGCACTCCCGCTGCCGGTCGCCGGAAGCGCATACTCGCGCGAGTCTTCCTGCCATCGAACCCTTCCGGAGGAGTCGACGCTCATCACCGTCGTCCGGTTGGCGTCGTCGCCCGGGGATTGCTTCAGCGCGAAGAAGCCGGTGTCGGCGGCGACCATCTGGTCGGCGGTCACCTGGCCGACGACGGTTCCTCGTTGTAGGTCGAGCAGAACTTCCGTCGTGTTGGTCATCGGGCAGGCAGCAATCGTCGCGGCGACGACACAGGGTTGGGCGACGTAGCCGTCGGGGCCCATGACCGGCACGGAGATGCTCCGCAACACTTTTCCGGTGTTGGCGTCGAGGACGTCGAATACCGCGGGTTCGGATCCCTCGGTGACCGCGTCGTGCGCGCCGATCGCCAGTTGGATGGTGCCGCCGAGAATCCCCGCGCCGGAATACGTCCATTTCACCCGCGCCGGTTTGGTGGCCAGGGACGGGCTCAGCGGTGAGGCGGGAACATGTGTGAGATCGGCCAACTCGTGTGCGCCTGCCACCGACTTCTCGTAAAAATGCCATCCGAGTACTCCGCCGGTGATCGCGAGAACCGCGACCAGGCCGAGCACCAGGGCGATGGTGAGCCGACCGGGACGCCGGCGTCGCCGACGAGGCGGAGCCGGCACCGGCCACCCGGGCGCAGGGGCCTGTTGGACGGACCCGAAGACGACCGGCGGCCTGCCCGGATGGCCGGAATCCGGTTGCGGACGCACGGTCGGCGCCGGCGTCGGCGTCGGTGCCGAAATCGTTTGTCGCGGTGTCGAAGTAGTTTGTCGCAGTGCCACAGCCAATGCGTTGGCGAACTCCGAACTCGAGGAGAAGCGGCGCGCGGGGTCCTTGTCGGTGGCGCGGGTGAGGACCGCGTCGACGTCGTGGGAGAGTTCCGGCCGGGTGTGTCGCAGACTGGGTAGTGGTTGTTCGAGGTGGCGGGTGATGACTGCCACCGCGTTGGTGTCCTCGTGCGGTGGATGCCCGGCGAGTAAGTGAAAAGCGGTGCAAGCCAGGGAGTACTGGTCGGATCGGCTGTCGAGGGAGAGGCCGCGGAGTTGTTCGGGGGACGCGTAATCAAGCGTGCCGATGGTGGTGCCGGTCGCGGTGAGTCGGGTATTGGTGTCGGTACGGGTGTGGGCGATGCCGAAATCGGTCAGTTGTAATCGCCCGTTGGTCTCGATGAGGATGTTGGCGGGTTTGACGTCGCGGTGGACCAGGCCTCGGCTACCGGCGTAATCGAGCGCGTCGGCGACGGCAGCGACGATGCGTGCAACCTCGGGAGCGGGCATCGGGCCGTGAGTGCGTAGGACTTCGGAGAGGTCGGTGCCGTCGATGAGTTGCAGAGCGATCCAGAGGTGCCCATTGGCTTCGCCGCGGTCGTGAACGGTCACGATTCCGGGATGGGACAGGGTGGCGACAACGTCGGCTTCGCGTTCGAATCGGCGGCGGAATTGATCGTTGTCCGACAAGGAGGAGGCCAGCACTTTCAGTGCGTCGGATCGTGGCAGGCGTGGGTGTCGTGCGACGTAGACCTCACCCATTCCGCCTGCGCCGAGGAGACGTTCGATCGTGTATCCGGCGAAACTCGCTCCCGGTTGCAGCACTGGCCCTCCCCGCTCGATCAACGCGCCAATATATCCGACGTTCGGAGGTTGCAACACGCGCCCTCGCACCGTGTCGGTCTTGCGAATGACGACGTCACATTCCCGAGATTCCCAACGCTCGCAATACCGTCAGCAGCTTCGCGGTGGTCTCGGCGAGTTCGGCATCGGGATCGGAGTCGGCGACGATACCGCCGCCGGCCCACGTGCGAAAGGTTTGTCGGTCGGCGTCGAGTTCGAGGCAACGAATGGTGACCATCCACTCGCCGTCGCCACGCGCGTCGGCCCAGCCGACGGCGCCGGCGTAGAGTCCGCGGGGTTCCTCGTGATCCCGAATGAACTGTGCCGCAGCGTCGGTCGGTGTCCCGCACACCGCCGGGGTGGGGCTCAGGGCGAGGGCCAGGTCGAGTGCGCCGACATCCGGATCGGCGAGGCGGGCGCGGATCGGTGTGGCCAGATGCCACATCTCGCCGGTGGAGAGCAATTGAGGTCGGGTCGCGACGGAAAGCTCCTCGCTGATCGGCGCCAACCGTTCACGCAGATGCTCGACGACGAACGCATGCTCGCGATGGTCTTTTCCCGACGCGGCGAGCTTCTCCCGGGCCTCGCGATCGGCGTCCGGGTCCGACGAGCGTGGAGCCGAACCTGCATACGGATGACAGGTCACCTCGCGGCCACTCTTGTGCAGCAACAACTCCGGGCTCGCGCCGAGGAGCCACGAGTGGCCGCTGTCGACCGCGAACGCATTGTGCTCGGAGTTGCCGTGCGCCAGCGCGCCGAGGAGTTCATCGATCTCTACCGTCGAATCGAGCACCGCACCAACGGTTCTCGCGAGCACCACCTTGTCGAGGTCGCCGGCGTCGATGGCGGCCACCGCTCGCCGCACCCGCTCCCGATGTGTGGGGGCGTCGGGGATCTCGACGAAGTGGGTCAGTGAATGACGGACGGGGGCGCGCCCACCGAGCGCCTGTTCCCGATATAGCCGCGTGGGTGCGAACAGCGCGGCCGGATCTGCGGGGTCGAACGGGAGCGCACCGACCACCGACTCCACCGCACCGGATCGCAGCGCGTCGACGGCGTCGGAGACCGCGGTGAACCGTCGCGCGACGCCCTCGGCGCGAACCACCCCGTGCGGGCGCGACAACACGAACGGAGCAGGCCCCGTTCCCTCATCGTCCACACGTTCGCCGCTCACTCGACCAACCTAGCGCCGGACGGCGTCGGGATTTTGCCCACGCTGAGTGAAAATTGACACCCTCCCGCGTGATAGGCCACCCTTGGTGCAGGTCATGAGTGCCAGTGACAAGCCCCGGCTCGCTGGTCGGCAACCCTCCTCCGCGGTGGGGTGCTCCGGGTGACGACCTGGCCGTGTACCACCCGGACACGGCAAGCGTGGATTCCCAAGGAGATTTTTCGATGACTGCTGTCGTCACCCCCGCATCGATCGCCGCCACCGTGGGCGCAGATCCGTCGTCCATCGAGCCGCTCGCCGAGGTCGTCGGCGCAGGACAACAGGTGCCGCTCGTCGACGGGAGCGAGGTGGCCTACGCCAACCTCGACTATGCGGCGAGCGCCCCCGCCCTGACCGCGGTTGCCGACGCCGTCGCCGCGTCGCTGCACCAGTACGCCAGCGTCCACCGCGGCGCCGGCCATCTGTCCCAGGTCACCACCCGTCGCTACGAGCAGTGCCGGGAGACGGTGCGGCGCTTCGTGCGTGGGCGTGCCGACGACACCGTCGTGTTCACCCGCAACACCACCGACGCGATCAATCTGGCGGCCCACTGCACCCCTGGCGACGTCGTGGTTCTCGACATCGAGCACCACGCCAACCTGCTGCCGTGGGTCTCGCGCGACTCCGGGACGGCCCGCATCGTGACCGCGCGCCCGGGCATCGAGGACACCCTCGTCGCACTCGAATGCGAACTCGCGGCGGCGCCCGCGGCGTTGCTCGCGGTGACCGCGGCCTCCAACGTCACCGGGGAGGTCCTGCCGATCGGACGCATCGCCGCCATCGCGCACCGACACGGCGCGCACATACTCGTCGACGCAGCCCAGCTCGTCGCCCACCGGCCGGTGTCGATGGTCAGCCACGGTATCGACTACCTGGTGTTCTCCGGTCACAAGGTCTACGCGCCGTACGGCGCGGGAGTGCTCATCGGACGGTCGGATTGGCTCGACGCCGCCGACCCCTACCTCGCCGGCGGTGGGGCGTCGGCGCAGGTCAGCGTCGTCGACGGCCCCGACGAGAACTGCGCGGCCACCGCCTGGCACACCGGTGCCGCGCGACATGAAGCAGGGTCGCCGAATGTCTTGGGCGCCATCGCCATCGCTGCCGCCTGCGAGGCGATCACCGAGATCGGCTTCGAGGCGATCGGCCTGCACGAGCACGAATTGCGTTGCAGTCTCGACGACGGGCTCGCGAGCCTCGACGGCGTCGAGGAACTGCGCATCTTCGACGACATCACCGATCGCGTCGGGATTGCCGGGTTCGGCGTCGACGGTATTGCGCCGCGCGCCGTCGCCGAGTATCTCAGCAACGAACACGGCATCGGCGTGCGTGACGGAAAGTTCTGCGCCCACCCGATCCTCAATCGCCTCGGCCACCCCGACGGCGCCGTGCGCGCGAGCTTCGGCCTCGGCACCGGGGCCGCCGACATCGACCGCTTGATCGACGCTCTGGCACAACTGATCTCGACCTCACCCGGAGGGAACCCGGCATGACCATCGAACTCGATCGCATCAGCATCGGACGGCCATCGCTGCGGGTCGCGCTCGCCGACGACATTCCCGCCGACTCCTCGGCGATCGTCGTCCGTCGACCCACGCTGCGTGACGCCCAGCGGGCCCGCTCACTGCTGCGGGCCGGCACCCGTGACACCGCGAACTTCTCCGTCGCACTCGAGGTGGAGGTGGCGATCGCGCCCAGCGCCGCATCGGCGCGGGCGGCGGTCGCACACATCCCGGACGACATCGACGGCGGCACCGTGCGCTACGTCGGCACGCCGAGCGGTCTGGTGACCCTCATCCGCGACATCTACGCGGCCGAGGTCGCCGACGCCGTCATCCTCGTTTCACTCGACGGTTCGGCGACGCGGCACCGCGTGCGCGAGCTGGTGTTGCCGTCGTTCGCGGAGCGGCGCGCGGCTTGATATCTCTGCGCAGGAGTGCTCAGGCCTCGCCGCGCTCCCACTGCTCGACGAGCTCGGTCTGCGCCTCGTCGGTCAGCAGGCCGTACAGCTTGAGTCGGGCCATGCCGCCGTCGGGATAGACATCGATGCGCGCCTCGGTCATCGGGCGGTCGAGATCGATGACGAACCGGTGACGGGTGTCGGGCTGTAAGTCGGTGCGGCCCAACACCTCGAACCACTCGCCGTCCTCGCCATCGCGGCCGCGGACCATCGCCGCGCCGGGCGCGTTGCCCAGGAAGTAGCTGGTGTCGAGTTCGACGAGACTCACCCGGCCCTGCCCGGCCAGGCGCACCTGCACCCAGTCGTTGCCGTCGTCGCGCCGACGCGAGGTCTCCCACCCCTCGCCCATGTGCCGTGCACGGCCGGGCATGAGCAAATTGTTGGGCGAGCTGTAGAACATGTTGGAGCAGGCCGTGATCAGGCCACCGTTCTCCAGCGCGGCCAGATCGAAATGGCCGTAACGGAAGAAGTGCGGGTTGGGTACGCCGCGCCCGTGCACCCGGAATCGGGCCACACCGCCGTCGGGATGCATCGTCAGACGCACGTGGGTGAAGCGGTCCTTCGCATCGACCCGGAACGGGTTGCGGGTGTCGCCGTCGACGGGGCTCTTCTCGACGATGGTGACCCACTCGGTATCGGTCAGCAGCTCGTCGACGGAGACGACGCCCTCCTTGGCGGCGGCCTCGACGGAGATGAACGGCGGATAGTTGCCCTTGAACCACGCGGTGTCGACGACGACGCCGTAGATGACACCCGGCGCGCCGAGCCGGACGATCGCCTGATCGACTCCCGCCTCCCGCCTCCGTCGTGTCTCCCAGCCGTCGTAGATCTGACCCTTGTGACCGAACGTCGCGGGCTGATACTGCGCCGGGGGTGTCTTGATCAGGTTCTGTGCCTCGGCGAAGAGGTCGTCGTTGGTCCACACGACGGCGCCGCCCAGGTCCCGTAAGGCCAGGTCAGGCATGGACGTGAAGTGCGGACGGTTACCCGATGACGTCGGTGGGGGTACAGGGGTCACGACCGTCGATCCTAATGGGATTTGCCACGACGACGAACTCGAGCGCATACTTGCGGCCGCCAACTACATGTAGCCAACAACTAGTTGTAGTCGGCAAGGAAATCGGACATCGTCATCGATCGGGGGATCGGCATGCTCGGAGATCGCGACATCGATCAGCTCTTCGACACACTCGCGCGTTACATCCGTATCCGCGACCGCGCGGTCCACACGACCTTCCGTACGCCCGACGGTGAGTTCGAGACGGCGGCCTTCAAGGGCCTGTTCCATCTGGCCAAACGCCCGATGCGCTCGCGAGAGCTGGCCGCGGAACTCGGCGCCGATCCGTCGACGGTCAGCAGGCACGTCAGTCAACTCGTCGACCTCGGGCTCATCCGACGCGAAGCCGACCCGCACGACGGGCGCGCGACGCTGCTCGTCGTCACCGACGCCGGACGTGACCGCGTCGAGTCGATGCGCGCGGGCCGCCGCTCGGCGGTGAACTCCGCGATGAGCGAGTGGTCTGCCGACGAAATGGCGACCCTGGTAACCCTTCTCACCCGCTTCGTCGACGCCGCCGAGACCCTGGTCCCGCCCGCGTGCGAACGCCGGCCATCCGAGACGGCACCGGCGTCCGAATCACCACGTATCCCCCCAGCCCCTACGACCACGAGGAACTCATGACCAACGACAACGTCACCACCTCTGCGGTGAGTCCCCCGGAGGAGCACGCCGGAGCGGGACTCTCGCACCGGCAGATCCTGACGGTGCTGACCGGCCTGATGCTCGGCATGTTCCTCGCGGCGCTCGACCAGACGATCGTCTCGACCGCGATCCGCACGATCGCCGACGATCTGCAGGGCTACGACATGCAGGCCTGGGTCACGACGGCCTACCTGGTCACCTCGACCATCGTCACACCGCTCTACGGCAAGCTCTCCGACCTCTACGGGCGTAAGCCGTTCTTCCTGCTGGCCATCTCGATCTTCGTGATCGGTTCGCTGGCCTGCAGTATGGCGACCTCGATGTACGAGCTCGCCGCGTTCCGCGCCTTCCAGGGTCTCGGTGCCGGCGGCCTGTTCACCTTGGCGCTGACGACCATCGGCGATATCGTCCCGCCCCGCGAACGTGCCAAGTACCAGGGCTACTTCCTGGCCGTGTTCGGTACCTCCAGTGTGCTGGGACCGGTGCTCGGCGGACTGTTCGCCGGGCAGTCCTCGATCCTCTGGGTCTCCGGGTGGCGCTGGGTGTTCCTGGTCAATGTGCCGATCGGCATCCTCGCCCTCGCCGTGGTCTACCGGGTCCTCAACTACGACCAGAACAAGGGCGTCGGTGGCCGCACCGACTACTGGGGTGCCACCGCGCTGGCGGTGACCGTCGCACCGCTGCTGATCGTCGCCGAACAGGGCCGCGAATGGGGATGGCTGTCGGGCTGGTCCTGGCTGTGCTACATCGTCGGCGCGGTCGGGCTCGCGGTGTTCGTGTTCATCGAGCACCTGATGGGCGATGACGCGTTGATCCCGTTGCGCGTCTTCAAGAATCGCGTCTTCGCGCAGGGCATCGTCGTCTCGATGGTCGTCGGCGCGGTGATGTTCGGCGGCATCTCGATGCTGCCGCAGTACTTCCAGGTGCTGCGCGGGTCGAGCCCGATGGTCGCGGGCCTGCAGATGCTGCCGATGGTGCTCGGGCTGATGACCGGGTCGGTGCTGTCGGGTCAGCTGATCTCGCGGACCGGACGGTACAAGATCTTCACCATCCTGGGTTCGGTCCTGATCACGGTGATGATGTTCATGCTGCACACGGTCGGACTGTCGACGCCGGTGTGGCTGGTCATGATCTACGCGTTCTTCCTCGGCTTCGGGCTCGGTAACCTCATGCAGCCGATCACCCTGGCCATGCAGAACATCCTGCCGCCCAAGGACATGGGACTGTCGACGGGTACCGCGACCTTCTTCCGGCAGATCGGTGCGACGCTCGGTGTGGCCGTGTTCTTCTCGATGCTGTTCAGCTTGATGGGCCCCAACATCAAGGACGAGATGGTCACCGCGGCGGCGGCTCCGCAGTACCGCACCGCGGTGATGACCGCCGCGTCGAGTCCGGACCCGCAGGTCAGCGGATTCGCCAAGGGTCTCATCAGTGCGGCGCAGAATCCGGGTGCCGGGGGTGGCTCGGCATCGGAGAGCGTGATGTCGGATACCTCGGTGATCAGCAAGCTCCCCACCGAGCTGGCCCAACCGATCAAACAGGGCTTCGCCAACTCGATGGACCGCGTGTTCCTGACGGTCTCGATCATCTCGTTGCTCGCGATCATAGGCACCGTCACGTGGAAGGAATTGCCGCTGCGCAGGGGTAAACCGCTCGGCGACCCGGAGTCGACCGGCCCCGCGCAGTAGACACCGGCTCGGCCCCCGGCGTGAGAAGAAACGGCGCCCGCCCCCGCGATCGGGGGACGGGCGCCGTTCTCGTGCTCGAAAGCCAGCGTCAGCCGCGCGAGGGCTCGTTGGCGTCGTGTGGCTGCTTCTCGAGACGCTCGATGGCCTCCTGCGCCACCTTCTCCGCCTCGGCGGTACCAACCCAACCACCCGGGTTCACGTGCTTGCCGGGCTCGAGGTCCTTGTAGTGCTCGAAGAAGTGCGCGATCGCCTTGAGCTCGTACTCGGGGACGTCACCGATGTCCTGGATGTGATCCCAGCGCACGTCCTTGGCCGGGACGCACAGCAGCTTGTCGTCACCACCGGCCTCGTCGGTCATGGTGTACATGCCGACGATCCGGGCCCGGACGATCACACCGGGGTACACCGACTCCGGCAGCAGGACGAGGGCGTCGAGCGGGTCGCCGTCCTCGCCGAGCGTGTTGTCGATGTAGCCGTAATCGGCGGGGTAACCGAACGCGGTGTAGAGGTAGCGGTCGAGATAGATCTTGCCCGTCTCGTGGTCCACCTCGTACTTGTTGCGGCTTCCCTTGGGGATCTCGATGGTCACATCGAATTCCACGCGTCCTCCTTGATCGTGGCACTGTCGTTGGGGTGAGCGCGGCCGCCGCTGCCCGAAACGCCGGATGCAGGTATCGGCTCATCGTGCGAGTCGGCGGCGCGAATCGCCTCAACGATACTGTTAGGTCCACATGAAGGAACGTCGAGACCCGGAGGTTGTGTGGGTGCACATCACGGAAGCGCCGCGGTGAACCGGCCGCGGACGCGTCGTCGGCGCCTCATCTGGTCGTTGCTCTCGATCGCTCTGGTCGCCGTCATCGCGGTCGGCGGGGTGTTCACCTACCTGCAGCTGACCAAACCCGACCCACTTCCGCCGGGCACCCCCGACCGGCCCGCGCCGATCGCCTTCACGCCCGCCATCGACCCGGTGTCGGCGACCGCGCCCGAACCGACCCCGGCCGGGGTCCAGCGAGCCATCGCCGCGTCGCTCAAAGCGCCCGCACTGGGCACCCTCACCGGCCAGATCAGCGACGCGCTGACCGGGACGGTGCTGTGGTCGCAGGGCGCCGACCAGCCGCGCACCCCGGCGTCGAACGCGAAAATCCTCACCGCGGCGGCGGTGCTGCTCGCCCTGCCCCACGATCAGCGCATCACCACCACCGTGCTCGCCGGGCCCGACGGGCAGATCATCCTCAAGGGCGCGGGGGACCCGACGCTCAGCGCCCAGCCGCCCGGGGTCGACACCTTCTACACCAACCCGGCCCGGATCTCGCAGCTCGCCGACCAGATCAAGAACTCCGGGGTCGACGTGCGGTCGGTGGCCGTGGACGTCAGCGCGTACACGGGACCGTCGATGGACCCGACGTGGGATCGCGCCGACATCGCCGGCGGCGACATCACCCCGATCCAGCCGCTCATGATCGACGGCGGCCGCACCGCGCGACCGCTCGACGAGTACTCGCCGCGCGTCGCCGACCCGGCGGTCGCCGCAGGCAAGGCGCTCGCCACGGCCCTCGGGGTGTCGACCGACGTCACCGAGACGACCGCGCCGGCGGGTGCGCAGACCCTCGCGAAGGTGTCCTCGGCCCCGTTGCTCACCCGCGTCGACGACATGAACCGCTTCTCCGACAACGTGATGGCCGAGGCGCTATCCATCGAGTTGTCGGTGTCCCAGGGTGGTCCGGCCACCTTGTCCGGAGGCGCCGCAGCGGTGGTGAAAACGTTGCGGGACAACGGTTTCGACACCTCCGGGGTGACCCTGCACGATTCGTCGGGGCTCTCGTATCAGAACAAGATCCCGGCCGCATTCCTCGACACCCTGATGGGCGCCATCAGCGGTCCCGACGATTCGAACAGCCCCAGTGGTGCCCGCAACGCCAAACTACGCCCGATCCTCGAGGGCCTGCCGATCGCCGGTGGCACCGGGACCCTCGCCGACCGCTTCGACGAACCGGACAACCCGGCAGCGGGCTGGGTGCGGGCCAAGACCGGAACTCTGACCGGCGTCAGTTCGTTGACCGGCATAGTGCAAACCGTCGATGGGCGGGTGTTGTCGTTCGCGTTGATGTCGGGGGGAACCTCCCCGGCCGACGCCCGCCCGGCACTCGACGCCATCCCCGGCGACCTGAGGGAGTGCGGATGTCGATAGATCACGCAGACCACGATCTGGAGTCGGTCGGCGCCAAGATCGACTGGGGCCTCGCGTCCACGGTGGGTAAGAAACTCTCGCGGCCCGGCCCGAAGATGACCGACTACACGCGGATGGCCGCCCGGGTCGAACTCGCCGACGCCGCGGTGCGCGCCGAGGCGCCGGTCCGCGAGGTCACCGGTCTCGCCGACGGCCTCGCGGTGCCCGCGGCACGCGTGCTCGAACGCGACGAATGGATCGACGCCGCAGGGCAATCCATGCGATCGATGCTCTCGGGGCCAGGTGGCGCCGACGACTCACCCGGTCTGAGCGGGCGCATCGGCGGGCTGCAGGCCTCGGGTCTGCTGGCCTTCCTCTCCACCGCGATCCTCGGACAGTACGACCCGTTCTCGCCGCCGGAGGAGTCGGTATCGGGGACCGCCGACGACCCGGGTGTGTTGATGCTGGTGCTGCCCAACATCGTCGGCGTCGAGCGGACGCTGAAGGTGGTCCCGTCGGACTTCCGGCTCTGGGTGTGTCTGCACGAGGTGACCCACCGGGTGCAGTTCTCGGCCAACCCGTGGTTGCGGCAGTACATGCTCGACAACATCGAGGTGCTGACCTCCGACGCCGGCGAGTCGATCTCCGACGTCGTCGAACGCATCACCGGCGCGCTCAAGGGCGGCAAGCCCCGGGAGAAGGGCGTGATCGGTGCGATGCAGTTGCTGCAGACGCCCGAACAGTACGACGCCTTCAATCGGATGCTGATGCTCGGCACCCTGCTCGAAGGCCACGCCGATCACGTGATGGACGCCGTCGGCCCGGCGCAGGTACCCACCGTGGCGTCGATCCGCGCGGCGTTCGACAAGCGGCGCACGGGACCGAAGAATCCGGTGCAACGCATCATCCGTGCCCTCATCGGTATGGATGCCAAACTGGCCCAATACATTCGGGGTAAGGCATTCGTCGACGAGGTGGTCTCGACGGTGGGCATGGAGTGCTTCAACACGATCTGGACCTCGCCGGAGACGATGCCGCTGCCCGCCGAGATCGACGAACCGGCGAAATGGATAGCGCGGGTGCTCTGACCCGGGCGGTCGAGCGATTCGCCGCCGACCACCTCGACGGCCACCGGCAGGTCTGCGTCGGACTCTCCGGCGGTCCGGATTCGCTGGCGCTGACCGCGGCCGCCGTGCGCGCCGGGTTCGAGGTTCGTGCGCTCGTCGTCGATCACCGGCTCCAGCATGGGTCGGCGCATGTCGCCGACGCCGCGGCCGTGGCGGCGCGCGGGCTCGGTGCCCGCGCGCAGCTGATCGAGGTGAGTGTCGGCACCGCGGGTGGGATGGAGGCAGCGGCCCGGACGGCCCGCTACGCGGCACTCGAGGAGGCCCGGGACGGATGGCCGGTGCTGCTCGGCCACACCGCCGACGATCAGGCCGAGACAGTTCTGCTCGGACTGGCACGCGGCTCGGGCGCGCGTTCGATCGCCGGGATGCGGGCGTGGTCGGCGCCGTGGGGAAGGCCCTTCCTGGGTGTCCGGCGTGCGCAGACCGTCGGTGCCTGCACCGAACTCGGGCTGGCTCCACATGCCGACGCGCACAACCGTGATCCCCGGTTCACCCGGGTGCGTCTGCGTTCGGAGGTCCTGCCGCTGCTCGACGACGTCGTCCACGGCGGTGTCGTCGAGGCGCTGTGCCGCACGGCCGATGCGTTACGCGCCGACACCGACGCCCTCGACGCGCTCGCCGAGGAGTATCACCGTGCCGCCCGCACCGACGCGGGCCTGGCGATCGAGCGGGTGCGAGATCTCGCCGCCGCGGTGCGGACCAGGGTGATCCGGCGGTGGCTTCTCGACGTCGGGGCCACCGAGCCGACGAGCCGGGTGATCGGTGCCGTGGACGCGTTGGTCGTCGATTGGCACGGTCAGGGCGGTGTCGCCGTCGGCGGCGATGGCGGGTCCCGACGTGAGGTCGCCCGGGTCGGCGACGTACTCACGGTGCGGGACTCACCGCGCTGACGTCGCCGGACCCGGGCGTGCGGGGTTGGACCGGCTCACTTCTGGGGTGAGCTGGTCCGGGGTGGGACGAACGGGGAGTTGATGGTCTGCAGGTACTGGATTCCCGCGACGACGAGGGTGCCGCCACCGCCGACGATCGTGCCCGCGACACCGCCGAGACCCGCTGCGGGGACGACGGCCACCAGGCAGCCGATGACCGCGGCGGCCAGTCCGATCGCGCAACCGATGACGCCGCCGACGATCGCGCCGATGATGGTGCCCACCAGTGTCCCGATCGTGGTGCCTGCGCCGAGGATTTGCATGAATTGCGCCAATGCCTGATTGTCGCGTTCCTGCCGGGTCGTCGGGGCGTCGACGAGTTGCTTTCCTGCGGCGGCGCGAACGGGTTCCACCAATTGTGGATCGATTGATCGTGAGTCGGCCACGCGGTGTGACGGAATGAGTGTCACCGAATTGCCGGAAATCTGCGCCGCAATCGGGTACTCCCGGTCCTCGAGGCGGTAGCTCAACGGCATTTGGAAAACCGCCGAACCGGCATTGTCGACGATTGCCAGAGAGTTCTGGCCACGCTTGAATGTGCCGTGTTGCAACGTCAGGGTGAGCGACGTGCTGGTGCTCGACAGCGTGTAGCCCACCGGGGTCGGCGGCGCTGCATTGGCCGGGGTCCCACGCGAAATCAACACCAGTGCAAGGGAAATCGCGACCAAGAGGATGATGCTGCGGTGCCGGGATCGGCCGCTCGGGCTCCTGTGGTCTGTCGGTGGTGGCGATGAGGTGTGCATGGGGTGTCCATTCGGCGGGTCGGTCCGATCCGGGCGACGAAGAATGCCGAGTGGGGCAAACGTGGACGTCATCGTCCGGGCGGAATGATGGAATCCGGACATTGCCGGGGCATGTCCGGGGTTTCGGTGCACAGGTTTTCTTACTGCTTTGGAGATTGTTCAACTTGAATGCGTCAGAAGTCCAAAAAATCGCGTGAGATGTGACCGCTGTGGCGTCGCGTTATCGAGTTGTGATGTTATGTCGTCAAACGGCGGACAAAATGCACGCCCTTGCCTTTCTTCCTTGACGCCCGACGGCGCTCGCCGACGTCGGATCCATCCCGGTCGTCGGGCATGACAAGCTAGAGGCCGTGGCGAACGAGATCGAACACCATTACGGCGACGACATCGAAGCGGTGCTGATCACCGAGGAACAGATCAAACAGCGCACCGCCGAGCTGGCCGAGTCGGTTGCCTCGCGCTACGCCGGTATCGAGGACGATCTCGTCCTCATCGGTGTGCTCAAGGGCGCGATCATGTTCATGACCGACTTCGCGCGGGCGTTGCCCATTCCGTCGCAGATGGAGTTCATGGCGGTGTCGAGCTACGGTTCGGCGACGTCGTCGTCGGGTGTCGTCCGCATTCTCAAGGACCTCGACCGCGACATCGCCGGGCGCGACGTCCTGATCGTGGAGGACATCATCGACTCCGGGCTCACCTTGTCGTGGCTGATGAAGAGCCTGGCGACCCGCTCGCCGAAGTCGTTGGAGGTGTGCACGCTGCTCCGCAAGCCCGAGGCGGTTCGCTCGCCGGTCGACGTCGCCGAGGTCGGTTTCGATATCCCCAACGAGTTCGTGGTCGGGTACGGCCTCGACTACGCCGAGCGTTATCGCGACCTGCCGTTCATCGGTCGGCTGCGCCCGAGCGTGTACCAAGGCTGAGCGATCCCCTCGCGGCGACGGGTAACGGTTGCCGATGGTGGCGGCGTGGCGAGGAGCGCAGCGACAAAGCCCCCCCACAACGTGCGTGCGCCGCGCCGCGATGAGGAGGAGCCGGCGAGGAGCGCAGCGACAATGCCCCACAACGTGCGTGTGCCGCGCCGCGATGAGGAGGAGCCGGCGAGGAGCGCAGCGACAATGCCCCACAACGTGCGTGTGCCGCGCCGCGATGAGGAGGAGCGCACGAGGAGCGTAGCGACAATGTGCGCGATCGACGAAGAGCGGTGCTAAAGGGCGCACGCACCCGCGACGCCGGAGGCGGCGCCAACAAACACAGGGAACGGTTTTACCTGCGCGATCGTTGACCGGTAGCCTTATCACAACGATCACGGTCGATGCTCGGCGTGCGTCTGCACGATTTGTCCGCGTCAACTCGGCTTGTTGTGGTCACGAATCGATGGGAAGGACCAACGGGACCGGTCGGGTGTCACCACCGCCGACCAACCCCTCACTGGCATGAACCGCAAGACAGTCTTCCGCAATCTCGCCATCGTGGCGGTCATCGTGCTCGCCTTCTGGGGCTGGAGCGTCTGGCGCGACAATGATCGCGACTACACGGCCGTCGACACCTCGGTCGCGTTGACGCAGCTCAACACGAAGAACACCAAGTCGATTCAGATCGACGACCGTGAGCAGCAGCTGCGTATCGAGACCAATACGCCGGTCAAGGTCGGCGATGACGAGTCGACCAAGATCTCGACGAAGTATCCCTCGGCGGCGAGTGAGGAGATCTTCAACGACGTCAAGGCGACCGGTGCGCCGTATCAGACGAATGTCAACGAGCAGTCGGTGTTCTGGCAGATCATGATCTTCCTGCTGCCGATGTTGTTGCTGTTCGGTTTGTTCTTCTTCGTGATGAGTCGCATGCAGGGTGGTGGTCGTGGCGGCGTGATGGGCTTCGGCAAGTCGCGCGCCAAGCAGCTCACCAAGGACATGCCGAAGACCACGTTCTCCGATGTCGCCGGCGCGGAT
Source organism: Gordonia polyisoprenivorans NBRC 16320 = JCM 10675 (assembly GCF_000241325.1). Classification (GTDB taxonomy): domain Bacteria; phylum Actinomycetota; class Actinomycetes; order Mycobacteriales; family Mycobacteriaceae; genus Gordonia; species Gordonia polyisoprenivorans. The sequence continues at coordinate 151,928 of NZ_BAEI01000077.1, forward strand.
GAGGCGGTCGAGGAGCTCTACGAGATCAAGGACTTCTTGCAGAATCCGACGCGCTATCAGGCGCTCGGCGCGAAGATCCCCAAGGGCGTGTTGCTCTACGGTCCGCCCGGTACCGGTAAGACGTTGTTGGCTCGCGCGGTCGCCGGTGAGGCCGGGGTGCCGTTCTTCACGATCTCGGGTTCGGATTTCGTCGAGATGTTCGTCGGTGTCGGTGCCTCCCGTGTGCGTGACCTGTTCGAGCAGGCCAAGAACAACAGTCCGTGCATCATTTTCGTCGACGAGATCGATGCGGTCGGGCGTCAGCGTGGTGCGGGTCTCGGCGGTGGTCACGACGAGCGCGAGCAGACTCTCAACCAGCTGCTCGTCGAGATGGATGGCTTCGGGGACCGGCAGGGCATCATCCTGATCGCGGCCACCAACCGTCCCGACATCCTCGATCCGGCGTTGCTGCGTCCGGGTCGTTTCGACCGGCAGATCCCGGTCGGCAATCCCGACATGGCCGGGCGCCGGGCGATCCTGCGCGTGCACGCCAAGGGCAAGCCGATCGATTCCGACGCCGATCTCGACGGTCTGGCCAAGCGGACCCCGGGCATGTCCGGTGCCGATCTGGCCAACGTGGTCAACGAGGCGGCGTTGCTGGCCGCTCGTGAGAACAAGCACACGATCACCGCGGAGATGCTCGAGGAGGCCGTCGACCGTGTGATCGGCGGGCCGCGTCGTAAGAGCCGCATCATCAGTGAGCACGAGAAGAAGGTCGTCGCCTACCACGAGGGCGGTCACACGTTGGCCGCGTGGGCGATGCCGGATCTCGACCCGATCTACAAGGTGACCATCCTGGCCCGTGGACGCACCGGCGGTCATGCGCTGGCCGTACCCGAGCAGGACAAGGACATCATGACCCGCTCGGAGATGATCGCCCGCCTGGTGATGGCGATGGGTGGTCGTGCCGCCGAGGAGTTGGTGTTCCACGAGCCGACGACGGGCGCGTCGTCCGACATCGATCAGGCGACGAAGATCGCGCGGGCGATGGTCACCGAATACGGTATGAGCGCCAAGCTCGGTGCGGTCCGGTACGGGCAGGAGCAGGGTGATCCGTTCCTCGGCCGTTCGATGGGCAACCAGACCGACTACTCCGCGGGGGTTGCCGGCGAGATCGACGAGGAGGTGCGCCGGCTGATCGAGGCTGCGCACACCGAGGCGTGGGCCATTCTCTCGGAGTACCGCGACACCCTCGATGTGCTCGCCAGCGAGTTGTTGGAGAAGGAGACGCTGACCCGGAAGGATCTGGAGAAGATCTTCTCGCAGGTCGAGAAGCGGCCGCGGATCACCACGTTCAACGATTTCGGCGAGCGCACGCCGAGTGACAAGCCGCCGGTAAAGACGCCGGGTGAGCTCGCGATCGAGCGTGGTGAGCCTTGGCCGCCGCCGGAGCCGGTGAAGGTTCCCGAGCCGGTCGGCGCGGTTGGCCCTCCTGGAGGACAACCGGGGGCACCGGCGTATCCTCCGCAGGCGGCACCCGGGTATCCGCATCCGGGGCAGTTCCCGCCGCAGCAGAATCCGTATCCGCCCCAGTCATATCCACCGCAGTCGTATCCGCCCGAGTCCTATCCGCCCCAATACCCGCCGCAGGGGCAGCCCCAGCCGGGCCATCAGGCCGGGACGTGGCCCGATTACGGCGCCCCGCGTGATTGGTCGGCGCCCGGGTGGCCGCCGCGCGAGCAGGGCCCCGGGGTCAACGGCGGCACCGAGCCCAATGGCGCAAATGGCGCAAACGGCTACGGGGGCAACGGGAGTGGCCCGGGTGCCAACGGGCATTCCGGGCGGCCGGACGAGACCGGAAAAGACGTGAACGGTACCGGCGCCTGAGTCCGGTGGCGACTCGAGGCGATCGAAGGGGACGGATGTGACGACACTCGACCAGCGGGGTCCGGATTCGGCTGCGGAACCGGTGCGGGAGTTCGATCAGGCCCGGGCCGAGGCCGCGGTGCGTGAACTGCTCCTCGCGATCGGCGAGGACCCGGATCGAGAAGGGTTGCGGCGCACCCCGACCCGTGTCGCCAACGCCTATCGGGAGATGTTCGCCGGGCTCTACACCGATCCGTCGGAGGTGCTCGCGACGACCTTCGACGAGGACCACGACGAGTTGGTGCTGGTCAAGGACATCCCGCTGTATTCGACGTGCGAACATCACCTCGTGTCCTTTCACGGGGTCGCGCACGTCGGTTACATCCCGGGCGTCAGCGGGCAGGTGACCGGTCTGTCCAAGCTGGCGCGACTGGTCGATCTGTACGCGAAACGTCCGCAGGTTCAGGAACGTCTCACCAGCCAGGTCGCCGATGCCCTTGTGCGACGGCTCAATCCGCGCGGCGTGATCGTCGTGATCGAGGCCGAGCACCTGTGCATGGCCATGCGTGGCATCCGCAAGCCGGGCGCGCGGACCACCACGTCGGCGGTGCGCGGTCTGTTCAAGACCAGTGCGGTCTCGCGGGGCGAAGCGCTCGACCTCATCACCCGGTGAGTCCCGCGCCGACCCAGGTGATGGGCATCATCAACGTCACCGCCGACTCGTTCTCCGACGGCGGCCGCTACCTGGATCTCGACGCCGCGCTCGCGCACGGGCAACAACTGCTCGACGACGGCGCCGACCTCATCGACGTCGGCGGTGAATCCACCCGTCCCGGCGCCGTTCGCGTTGATCCGGAGATCGAGACGGCGCGGGTCGCCCCGGTGATCTCCGCGCTCACCGACCTCGGGGCAACGGTTTCCGTCGACACCATGCGCGCCTCGGTCGCCGCGGCTGCGATCGAGGCGGGTGCGCGCATCGTCAACGACGTGTCCGGAGGCCGTGCCGACGCCGATATGGCCCGTGTGATGGCTGATGCCGGGCTGCCGTGGATCCTCATGCACTGGCGTCCGGCCGGGGACGACTCCGACGCCGGGCGCCGCTTCACTCACCGGGTCGACGACGTCGGCGGCTATCACGACGTCGTCGCCGAGGTCAGTCGCGAACTGCTCGGCCAGGTCGATGCCGCCGTCAGCGCGGGCGTCGACCCGGATCGGATCATCCTCGACCCGGGCCTGGGTTTCGCCAAGACCGCCGACCACAACTGGGCGCTGCTGCACGCGTTGCCGACGTTCGTCGGACTGGGTTTTCCGATCCTCGTCGGCGCGTCTCGTAAACGTTTCCTGGGCACGTTGTTGGCCGCCGGCGGCGCCGACCGGCCACCGGCCGGTCGGGACGTCGCCACCGCAGCGGTGTCGACCCTCGCCGCTGCCGGCGGGGCCTGGGGGGTGCGGGTCCATGACGTCGCCGCCAGCCGCGACGCGGTCCTCGTGGCCGCGGCCTGGCGAGCAGGTGGATGCGGTCGGGTACACGCCCACGTACAGGCAGGGGAGCGCTGATGGCCGATCGGATCGAGCTGAAGGGGCTGCGGGTCCGTGGCAATCATGGTGTCTTCGAGCATGAACGCCATGACGGTCAGCTCTTCATCGTCGACGCCACACTGTGGGCCGACCTGCGTTCCGCGGCAGCCAGCGACGACCTCGCCGACACCGTCGACTACGGTGCGCTGGCCCACCAGATCCATGCGATCGTCGCGGGCCCGGCGCGGAATCTGATCGAGACGGTCGGCGCGGAGATCGCCGACGCGGTGATGGCCGACGAGCGCATCCTGGCTTGCGAGATCGTCGTGCACAAGCCGTCGGCGCCGATCCCGTTGGCCTTCGACGACATCGCGGTGGTCACCCGTCGGTCGCGGAAGTCGGTCAAGTGAGCACCGTCCCCGTCGGCCACAGCCGCGCGGTGCTGTCCGCGGGGTCCAACATCGGCGACTCGGTGGCCACCTTGGCGCTGGTGCCCGACGGGTTCGCCACCGCAGGCCCCGATATCCGCGTCGTCGCCGTGTCCGACGTGTACGCGACCGCGCCGTGGGGTGGGGTCGAGCAGGACGATTTCTGCAACATCACGCTGATCGTGGAGGGCAAACGGGAGCCGCACGAGTGGCTGCGGATCGGCGCCGACCTGGAGAATCGGGCGCACCGCACCCGCGAGGTGCGATGGGGACCCCGCACCCTCGACGTCGACGTCATCACGGTCGACACCGCCGACGGCACCGTCCACTCCGACGACCCCGACCTCACGCTGCCGCATCCGCGGGCCCATCAGCGTGCGTTCGTGCTGCTGCCCTGGCTGCAGATCGATCCCGACGCCGAACTCCTCACCGAGGCCGGGCCCCGGCGGGTCGCCGAGCTGGCCGCAGCCCTGCCCACCGACGAGCGCGACGGGGTACGCCGGACCGGGCCGCTGTCGAGGTCCGCACTGCGATGAGCGAGCCCTCCGCGCCCAAGAGGGACGACGACGAGCACCAGGGGATGGGACCCACCAAGCCCCTCGACCTGGTCCTCGTGGCCGTCATCGTCGGCGTCACCGCGTGGATTCTGGTGCGCTACAACTATTCCAGCGTCCCGCCGATCCCGGCGTTGGCCGGCATCGTCCTCTACGTCCTCGCCGTCATCGAGGCGGTCACCGGGTTCATCGTGCGGGCACGCGTCGAGGGCAAACAGGTCGGCCGGGCCCGCGGGCAGTTGCACCCGCTGACCGCAGCCAGGGTGGTCGCGCTTGCCAAGGCGTCGGCGATTCTCGGGGCGATCGCCACCGGGTTGTGGGGCGGGGTGCTTGTCTTCTTGCTCAATCAGACCGGCGTGAGCGCCGCCGAACACGACACGCCCGCCGCGGTCGTCGGCCTCATCGGGGGTGTGGTGCTCACCGTTGCCGCCCTCTGGCTCGAATACTGTTGCCGCGCGCCCGACGACCCCGACGACAATTCCGTCAACGGCAACGGTCACACGCGACCGGGCCCGGCCTGAGAAGTCCGCGGCGACGCCGATGATTCCGGCGGCGCCACTCACGCCGCGCCATAGCGCATCGACGATTCGTGACTCTCCGCCGGGCTTGTACACCCAAAGACAGGTCAACGGGTAAGTTGCACAGATATGACGACCTCCACCGGCCGCTCCTCGGACCCCCGGCGCGCCGGCCGCTCGGTCGGCCAGTGGCTGCTGGGGCTGCTGATCGTGCTGGCCCTGGCGGCCAGCATCCTGATGATCTTCACCGACAACCTGTCGATCTCGGGCAGTCTCGCCGTCATCGCGGCGCTGTGGGCCGCGGTCATCGGCGCGATCCTGGTGACCCGATTCCGTAAGCAGGCCGAGACCGCCGAGGCCAAGAGCCGCGACCTGAGGCTCGTGTACGAACTCCAGCTCGAACGGGAGATCGCCGCGCGTCGTCAGTATGAGCTCGACGTCGAGACCACCATCCGCAAGGAGGTCGCCGCCGAATCCGGTGCCGAACTCGCCTCCCTCAAGGAACAGGTGATCTCGCTGCGCGCCAGCCTCGAACGGTTGCTCGGTGAAGCCCTCCCCGACGATCAGGTCGCGTTGCCCAACGAGAAGCTGCGCGAGCTCGCCTCCGGCCTCGGCGGCGGCGGGCTCGATCCCCACCAGTATTCCGCGCCCTACGGGAGTTCCGGGCGCGGAGACTCCGCCTTCGGTGGACATGGTGGCGCCTACGGCTCGCAGGGCTACGCGCCGGATCAGTACCGTCCGGAAGGCTTCGGCGCCGCCGATTTTCACGCCCCCGACGATGGTGTGGTCGCCGCACGCGATTTCGCCGAGACCGTTCCGGCCGCCGACGACGGCCGCCACGTGGAGCGCAAGGCCGACCCCAACGAGATGACCGAGGTCATCCCGATCGTCACCGACGACCCGCTGTCGGGACGCTTCGCCACGTCGACGGCCGATCATGCACAGGATTCCGCGACGTCGGAAGCCCCGGAACAACCCGGTCGCGACCAGGCGGGACGTGAACAGACCGGTCCCGAGCAGACGGCTCCCCAGCAGTCCGGTCACGACGCCGTCGATGAGCCCGCTGCGTTCGTCGATGACACCCCGACCGACGAATGGGATCGACCCGGCACCGAGGTGTCCACGCCGGGCAGCGCCGCCGAGGCTGCCGGGGCCCGGACTGCCGATGGTCCGATCCCCGCGTGGTCGCGTGGTCGACACGAAACCGCAGGCGCAGCAACCACATTCGGTGGCGGGGGGCGTCGGCGACGCCCCGAGGAGCAGCCGGAGCCGGTGGCGGTCGAGGATCCCGTCGACGACGCCGACAGCGCGCATTCCAACGGGCTTCCGGTGTCGGAACTGCTCAAGCAACTCCGCGACACCGACGCCGCGGGCGGCGGCCGTCGCCGTCGCCGCGACTGATCGCGTCCCCGCAACACCACCGCTCTGTTGACCGGCCCGGTGCGGTGAGCCCCGTCACACGGGATGGATCCGGGCTGTCGCCAACGCCTACCCTGACTCTGCAACGTCCGGTACCCGGCCGTCGCGGCGCCCCACACCCGCTGTGGACGCCGCCCGGCAGCCCTCGGGACTGGAACGACCCGGAGGACAGTGGTGACCTCGTCGAACGATGACGCCCGTGCGGCGTCTGCCGGCCTACCCAGGCCGGGCGGAGACGGGTATGCCCACCACAGCGCCGCGATCCCCGGGATCACCAACCTCCCCACCCCCGCCCGACTGACCGTCGGCATCGTGTCCGCCGGACGAGTCGGCACGGCGCTCGGGGAAGCGCTCGAACGTGCCGGACACGTGGTCGGTGCCGTCGTCGCGCGTTCACCACAATCGCGCCGCCGGGTCGAGCAGCGGCTGCCGGAGTCGGCGATCCTCGACCTCGCCGACGTGGTGTCCCGATCCGAACTCCTCCTCATCTCGGTGCCCGATGCCGTCCTGCCGTCGGTGATCGCCGACATCGCCGCCACCGGCAGGTTGCGCCCGCGCACCCTGGTGGCCCACACCGCGGGGGCGCACGGCGTCGGCATCCTCGCCCCGCTGACCGCGTTGGGTGCGACCGGACTCGCGATCCACCCGGCGATGACCTTCGTCGGCACGGCCGACGACACCTCGCGGCTGACGCGGGCGTGCTTCGGGATCACCGCAGGTGATGAGGTCGGCGACGCGATCGCCGCGGCCCTCGTCATCGAGATGGGCGGTGAGCCGGTGCGGGTGGCCGAGGCCGACCGCACCCTGTATCACGCGGCGCTCGCCCACGGTGCCAACCATCTCGTCGCGCTCATCAACGATGCGGTGACCGCACTCAACCATGCGATCGCCGGTCCCGCCGGGACCGGGCAGTCGACCGCCACCGTCGACGGAAACCCGGTGCGCCTGGCCGAACGCATTCTCGGACCGCTGGTGACCGCGTCGCTGCACAACGTGCTCGACCTCGGAGCGTCGGCGTTGACGGGCCCCGTCGCACGCGGGGATGGCGCTGCCGTCGCCGCGCACCTGGCCGCCTTGCGGGCACTGCCCGACGCCGATGCCGACAGTGCGGACACCGACGGTGCAGATACCGATGGGGATTCGATCGCCGAGGCCTACCGTGTGCTGGCCCGCCGCGCCGCCCACCAGTCGGATGCGCCGCAGGCGGTCCTCGATGCCCTGAGGCCCAGATGAATCCTGAGGCCCAGATGAATACGGGAGCAGCGATGAGTGCCCACGTGATCGCCGACGAGGCGAACCTCTTCACCCCCGGAACCCTGACGGTGCACCGTGATCCGGCAGCACTGCACCGGGTGAGCGCGGCACTGCGCAGCACCGGACGACGGGTCGCCCTGGTGCCGACGATGGGTGCCCTGCACGCCGGGCACCTCGAACTGGTCCGCGCGGCCAAGGAACGCGGCAACACCGTCGTGATCGTGTCGATCTTCGTCAATCCGCTGCAGTTCGGTGCCGGCGAGGACCTCGACGCCTATCCGCGGACCTTCGACGCCGACCTCGAGCTGTTGGCGCCGTTGGGCGTGGAATTGGTTTTCGCGCCCACCGAGGCGGCGATGTATCCCGATGGCCGGCGCACCATGATCCATCCCGGACCGGCCGGCGATATCCTCGACGGTGCCTCGCGTCCAGGGCATTTCGCCGGAATGCTCACCGTCGTCAACAAACTTCTGCACATCGCGGCGCCGCACACGGCGTACTTCGGGGAGAAGGACTACCAACAACTGGTGCTCATCAGTCAGATGGTCGCCGACCTGAACATGGACGTCGAGATCGTCGGTGTCCCCACCGTCCGCGAGGCCGACGGCCTCGCGATGAGCTCGCGCAACCGCTACCTCTCCGCCGAGCAGCGCCAACTCGCCACCACCCTGTCGGCCGCGCTGACCGCGGGCTCGCACGCCGCTCCGAAGGGCGCCGACGCCATTCTGGCTGTGGCGCAGGAGGTTTTGTCCTCGGAGCCCGAGATCGAACTCGACTATCTCGCCCTGCGGGGCCGGTCGTTGGAAGAACCGCCGGACAAGGGCCACGGGCGGTTGCTGGTCGCGGCCCGCCTCGGCGCGGCGCGGCTGATCGACAACGTCGGCGTCGCGATCGGATTGAGCCTCGAAGAACGCGAGGCCAGGTCCGAATGACCCGTCGACAACCGTTGCGACTCAAACCACTTCTCTGCCAACCCTGTCCACGACATCGGAGGAACCGCACATGCTGCGCACCATGATGACCTCGAAGATCCACCGCGCCACCGTGACCCAGGCCGACCTGCACTATGTCGGATCGGTGACCATCGACGCCGACCTGCTCGAGGCCGCCGATCTCCTCGAGGGTGAGCAGGTCACCATCGTCGACATCACCAACGGTGCCCGCCTGGAGACCTACGCGATCGCCGGTGAGCGAGGTACCGGGGTCATCGGGATCAATGGGGCCGCAGCACATCTCGTCCACCCCGGCGACCTGGTGATCATCATCGCCTACGGCATCCTCGATGAGCGGGAGATCGCCGAGTACGCACCGCACGTGGTCTTCGTCGACGAACACAACCGGGTTCTCGAGCAGGGGACCGACCCGGCCCGCGCGCCCGAGGGTTCGGGATTGCGCGATCCCCGGCACGCCGACGACCTCGCCGCCACTCATGCGTGAGGTCGGCCACCCTCTGACGGTCGGCCCCCGCTGATGCTGCTCACCGTCGAGATCGGTAACACGAACACCCATCTCGGCGTGTTCGCCGGTACGGGCGCGCATGCGCGATTGGTCCGCGATTGGCGCCTGCACACCGAACCCGAGCGCACCGCAGACGAATTGGCGTTGCTGATCCAGGGACTCCTCGGCTCCGACATCGAGCAGGTCACCAGTGTCGCGGCGCTGTCGACGGTACCGTCGCTGTTGCGCGAGGTCCGGGTGATGGTCGGCCGGTACTTCGACAACCCGCACAACGTCATCCTGGAACCCGGTGTGCGCACCGGGGTTCCGCTACTGGTCGACAATCCCAAAGAGGTGGGGACCGACCGTGTCGCGAATTGCCTTGCGGCCTATCACACCTACGGCGGGCCGACCATCGTAGTGGCGTGCGGGACGGCCACCGTGGTCGACGCGGTGTCGGTCAAGGGCGAGTTCCTCGGCGGCGCCATCGCACCCGGCGTCGACCTCGGTGTCGAGGCGCTCAGCGAACACACCGTCACCGTGCGCAAGGTGGAGTTGATGCCGCCGCGCAGCGTCCTGGGGAAGAACACGGTCGAGGCCCTGCAGTCGGGCATCCTGTTCGGGTTCGCCGGTCAGATCGACGGCCTGGTGAACCGCATCCGCACCACGGTCGCCGGTTTCGACGGCGACGACGTCACCGTCGTGGCCACCGGTTACCTGGCGCCCCTGATGTTCGAGGAGTGCCCGACGCTGACCACCCACCACAGCCATCTCACCCTCGAGGGCCTGCGTCTGGTGCACGAACGCACCAAGGCGGCCGTGCGACGCAAATAGCGCCGACAGCGCTCGCCACCGCGCCGACAGCGCCCACGCGAGGGAAGCAGATCGACTTTTGCTCGCCCGGTGCACAAAACCCCGCTGACCCTGGACCCGCTGGCGTTCACTGTGGCAAACTGTCCGACGTGATCAAGAGCTGTCAGGAGTGTTGTCAGGGCTGAGTCCGCATCTGCGGCCGCCCTCCTTCGCGCTCCCCGCTCACTTTTCGATCACTCGAGGTTTCTCACCATGACCGCATCGGTCCAGGTTCTCGCACCCGTCTCTGCTCCCGCACCCAACGGCCTGCTGTCGCTGCAGGTCAGCCACTATGCCGAGGCTGTCGCGGCTGGAGCCGTTCCCGTCGACATCCGCAGCCACCGCAAGCGTCAGGCCGATGGGGCCTTGATCGGGGCACTCGCACTCGACGCCGCCGAGGCACTCGATCTGCTCACCCCCGGATCGCCGACGGCACTGCGCTCGGCCACCCACGACGCCCGCTGGATTCTCGTCTCCGACGACGGCCACGAAGCCGAATGGCTGAGCTGGCATCTGCAGGCGCGTGGGGTGAGCGGGGCGGTGTTCGTGGTCGGCGGTCACCGCGGCCTGCGCCGCGCCGGTATCAACGGCCGGATCAGCCAGGCCGAGCTCGACATCTTCTCGGTGCACTGACAGCGGGGCACCTGACAGCGGTGCACTGACAGCGGGGCACCTGACAGCGGGGGCGCTGATGGCGGGCGCACCGAACGGACAGCTCGCCGAACTTGGTGGACGCCACCACCACCGAATACGCTCACGGACGTGAGTGACGCGCCCGACGAGACGATTGCCGACGAGCAGACCCCCGAACAACTCCGCATCCGGCGGGAGAAGCGGGAACGGATTCTCGACGAGGGCCGTGAGGCCTACCCGGTGGCGATCCCGCGCACGCATGCACTTTCGGAGATCCGTGCACAATTCCCCGACCTGGAGGCCGGCACCGAGACCGGTGAGATGGTCGGCGTCGCCGGCCGCGTCATCTTCCTGCGCAACAAGGGCAAGCTCTGCTTCGCCACGCTGCAGGAAGGCGACGGCACCCAACTGCAGGCGATGATCTCCTTCAACGGCGTCGGCGAGGAGTCGCTTGCGCGCTGGAAGGCCGAGGTCGACCTCGGCGACATCGTCTTCGTCCACGGCCAGGTGATCAGCTCTCGCACCGGAGAGTTGTCGGTGATGGCCGACGCCTGGGAGATGGCCTCGAAGTCGTTGCGTCCCTTGCCCGTCGCGCACAAGGAGATGAACGAGGAGACCCGGGTGCGGCAGCGCTACGTGGATCTCATCATGCGGCCGGAAGCGCGCTCGATCGCCCGCACCAGGATCTCGGTGATGGCCGAACTGCGTGCGGCGCTGGGTAAGCGGGGATTTCTCGAGGTCGAGACGCCGATGCTGCAAACCCTGCACGGCGGCGCCGCGGCGCGGCCGTTCGTCACCCATTCCAACGCCTTCGACATCGATCTCTACCTGCGGATCGCGCCGGAACTGTTCCTCAAGCGTTGCATCGTCGGCGGTATCGAGCGCGTCTTCGAGATCAACCGCAACTTCCGCAACGAGGGCGCCGACTCCACGCATTCGCCGGAGTTCGCGATGCTCGAGACCTATCAGGCCTACGGCACCTATGACGACGCCGCGGTCATGACTCGTGAACTTGTCCAAGAGGTTTCGCAAGGTGCCCTGGGAACACTGACCCCGACGATGCCCGACGGCGAGGTCTACGACCTCTCCGGCGAGTGGACGTCGTTGCAGATGTATCCCTCACTGTCGGAGGCGCTCGGGCAAGAGATCGTGCCCGACGGTGGCGCCGATCATCCCGGTACCACCGTCGACGAGTTGCTGGACATCGCGGCGAAGGTCGGTCTGGAGATCCCGAAGGGCAAGGGCTACGGGCACGGCAAGCTCGTCGAGGAGTTGTGGGAGCACATGGTCGGCGAGAAGCTCTCGCAGCCGGTGTTCGTCCGCGACTTCCCGGTCGAGACCTCGCCACTGGTCCGCGCGCATCGCAGCGTGCCCGGCGTCGTCGAGAAGTGGGACCTCTACGTCCGTGGATTCGAGCTGGCCACCGGATACTCCGAGCTCATCGACCCGGTCATCCAGCGTGCGCGCTTCGTCGACCAGGCTCGTCTGGCCGCCGCCGGCGACGACGAGGCCATGCGCCTCGACGAGGAGTTCCTCACCGCCATGGAGTACGGCATGCCGCCGACCGCGGGCACCGGTATGGGCATCGACCGGCTGCTGATGGCGCTGACCGGCCTCGGCATCCGCGAAACGATCCTGTTCCCGCTGGTCAAGCCGATCAGCTGAGCGAAGGTAGGGGAAGAACGTTCTTCCCCTACTCTTTCGTTCGTCCCCGGGAGATTTCCTGCGGACGAACGGAATTCCTCAGGAAGAACGACGGGTCGGCGTGCGCGTCGACGTGGATCCACTCGTCAGGCGGTTCGAGTGTCGCGGTCTGCCCTCTCGCCACCGACTCGTCGGCGTCGGAGGCATCGGGCCCCCGATGCGTGATGCGGGAGATGCGTTCGGCCTCATCGAGTTCCAGCCACCATCCGGTGAAGTCGACGCCGGTCTCGGTGGCCACCGAGGCGATCGCCTGTTGCTGTGTGGCTCTGCCGAAGACGGCGTCGGCGACGACACTCATGCCGCCTGCGAGATCCGTTGTGGCCAGCCGGTTCAGCTCGTCGTAGACCGCCGACCGGGCCTGCGGTGTGTAGGCCGAGCGCGGGAGCTTCTCGGTCTCGCCGACACCGGCGAGCCGCTTGCGCAGGACGTCGGTGCGCAGGATCCGTGCACCCGGCGCGGGCTCGAGGTCCCCACCGATCGCGCGGGCGACGGTGGTCTTCCCGGTGCCCGACCCACCGCCGATCGCCATCAGCCGCGGCGCGACCGGCTCGGTGAACCCCAGCGCGAGCGACAGGTAACGCGTGGCGTCGTCGACGGCGTCCGCGGCGGCGCTGACGTGCGCACGGACCGTCGCCCGCACGGCGAGCATGATCGGCAGCAGACAGAACCCGTCCTCGTCGTCGGGGGAGCGGTCCAGGTACTGGTTCACGACGACGTTCGCCTCATGTCGCAGGTCCCGCGCCCACAGGTCCATCAGCAGAAACGCGAGGTCGTAGAGCACGTCGGTGGTCGCCATCTCCTCGTCGAACTCCAGGCAGTCGAAGGGCACGGGACGGCCGTCGATGATCGCGATGTTGCCCAGGTGCAGGTCGCCGTGGACGCGCCGCACCCGCCCCCGGCGGGCCCGGGCGTCGAGGGTCTCGGAGCGCTCGGTGATCATCGCGGTGATGCGGCTCGTCAGACGCCGCGCCGCAGCGGGATCGATGACATCAGGGAAGACCGACATACTCGCCAGGTTCCCGTCGACGACCTCCTGCAACCGGGCCGCACCGTGCGGATCGTCGCGGATCGGCGAGGACGCATGGAGGTCGACGACGCTCTCGGCGAGCGTTCGGAGAAACGCGTCGTCGAGGTTGCCGGGCTCGGCACGGTGGACCAGGAGTGCGTCGTCGTCGAAGCGTGTCATCTCGAGTACCCAGTCGACGGTCTCGCCGGGTCCGTCGAGGGTGAGGCTGCCGTCATCGGCACGTCGGATCGCATGCACGGCGCGATAGACCTCGGGCGCGAACCGGCGATTGAGTGTCAGCTCCTGCTGCAGGACGTCGTGGCGTAGCTCTGGGGTGGAGAAGTCGAAGAACCGCAGGCGCACAGGGCGTTTCATCTTCCATGCGTGGGTGCCGTTGAGGAAGACGACGGCGCCGTGGGTGACGATCCGATCGGTGGGCAGGTCGGGGTCGAGGGCGCCTGCCGCGGTGAGGAGCTCGGTCGTGGGGTCGGGGTTGGTCGACACAGTCCCATCCGACCACAGTCGCTCGGATCGTGCCGACCGGGCCCTCGCCGTTCTTCCCCTACTTTCCCCTTCTTCCCCGGGAAATCTCCAGGGGAAGAACCGAAAGCTAGGGGAAGAACCTTCACCCCAACTCGCGCTTGAGGATCTTCCCGGCCGCGTTGCGCGGGAAGGCGTCGAGGAAGACCACCGACCGCGGCACCTTGAAGTTCGCCAGATGTTCGCGGGCGTAGGCGATCACACGGTCTTCGTCGAGGTCGGCGCCGTCGCGGACGGTGAGATAGGCCCGGCCCACCTCACCCAGTCGGTCGTCGGGGACGCCGATCACGGCGGATTCGGTGACGCCGTCGAGGCGGGCGAGGGTCTGTTCGACCTCGGCCGGGTAGACGTTGAAGCCGCCGCAGATGTACATGTCCTTGAGGCGGTCGGTGATCCGCAGATTACCGCGTTCGTCGATGGTGCCGATGTCGCCGGTGTGCAGCCAGCCGTCGGCGTCGATCGTCTCGGCCTTCGCCTGGGGGTTGTCGAGGTAGCCGCGCATGACCATCTTTCCGCGCGCGAGTACCTCACCCTGCTCCGACACCGCGATCTCCATGCCGTCGAAAGCGCGCCCGCAGGTGCTTGCGACGGTTTCGTCATCGTCGTCCGGGGTGCAGGTGGAGACGAACCCGCTGGCCTCGGTCAGCCCGTAGGCGGTGATGACGGTGTCGACGCCGAGGTCACGCTGGATGCGTTCGACGAGGACGACCGGAACGATCGCCGCACCGGTCACCACCAGCCGTAGTGACGAGAGATCGAGGCTCTCGCGAGCGGGGTCGTCGAGGATGGTCTGGAAGATCGTCGGCGCTCCCGGGAAGACGGTGATCCGTTGCGCAGCAACCTGCTTCATCGCCTCGGCGGGCGAATACACGGCTTGCGGGAACATCGCCGACCCGAACAGCACGCACGGCAGGATGCCCGCCTTGTAGCCGAAGGTGTGGAAGTACGGGTTCACCATGAGATAGCGGTCGTCGGGGGACAGGCGGCCGTTGGCGCCCCACGCGTGTGAACCCGCGACGGTCTGCTGATGTTCGGCCAGCACGCCTTTGGATGTGCCGGTGGTACCCGAGGTGAACAGGATGTCGGAGAGGTCGTCGGGGGTGACGGCGTCGGCGCGCGCACGGGCCTGCGCGCGGGTCTCGTCGGTGGCACGGTCGAGGAAATCGCTCCAGTCGAGTGCGCCGTCGGGCGCCGCGCCCTTGTCCGACAAGCCAATCCGCACCACGAGGTCCGGCATCGCATCGCGATGGGTGGTCATGAGTTCGGCAGCGTGATCGGCTCCGAGGAACTCGCCGGAGACGACGACGGCACGCACCCCTGCCCGCTCGATCACGTCGACGGCCTCGCCGGCGGTGTAGCGGGTGTTGAGCGGTACGAGCACCGCACCGGCGTAATGGATGCCCAGTGCCGCAACCGGCCAGTGATGGCTGTTGGGTGACCACACCGCCACCCGATCCCCGTGCTCCACCCCCGACGCGATCAGGGCGGCGGCCGTATCGACGACCCGATCATGCAATTGTGACCACGAGTACTCGACCGGACTGCTCCACTGGGTATCGACGAGGGCGAGACGATCCGGCCACTCGCGGGCCGCCCGACGCAGCGCGGACGGGGTCGTCGAGACGCTCTCCATGCTCCCCAACCTAGCACTTGCTTGGTAGGTTATGCTAGCGGCCATGACCTCGATCGATCTCGCCGACAGATCCCTGGATCTCGGTGAATGGGCAGCTCGGACGCCCGACGCCGACGCGGAGTTCGCCGTGGCGGTCCGGGGGTGGCTCGAGGAGAACCTCGCCGGGAGCTTCGCGTCGTTGCGAGGTCGGGGCGGTCCCGGCAGTGAACACGAGTTCTTCACCGAGCGCCTCGAGTGGGATCGTCACCTCGCGCGCGCCGGATGGACGTGTTTGGGCTGGCCGACGCGCTACGGCGGCCGCGGTGCCACGCTGGCCCAGCGCATCATCTTCCACGAGGAGTACGCGCGCGCCGATGCGCCCGCCCGGGTCAACCATCTCGGCGAAGAGCTTCTCGGTCCGACGCTCATCGAATTCGGGACCGACGAGCAGAAACAGCGATTCCTGCCCGGCATCGTCGACGTGACCGAACTCTGGGCACAGGGCTACTCCGAGCCGGGTGCCGGCTCGGATCTCGCGGGCGTGGCGACCACGGCGAGTCCGGCCGACGGACGGTGGCAGATCAACGGGCAGAAGATCTGGACGTCCTTGGCGCACGTCGCACAGTGGGCGTTCGTGCTCTGTCGCACCGAGCCGGGCTCGACGCGGCACAAGGGGCTGAGCTTTCTGCTCGTCCCCCTCGATCAGGAGGGCGTCACCGTCCGGCCCATCCAACAGCTCACCGGCACATCGGAATTCAACGAGGTGTTCTTCGACGATGCGGTCACCGATGCCGACAACATCGTCGGCGAGCCCGGTGACGGATGGAAGGTCGCCATGGGACTGCTGCAATTCGAGCGCGGCGTCTCCACCCTCGGACAGCAGGTCGGTTTCGCACGTGAACTCGACGCGGTCACCGATCTCGCGCGCAGCAACGGTGCCCTCGACAATCCCGAGATCGCCACCCGCATCGCGCGCGCCGGTATCGGCCTGCGCGTGATGCGAGCCCATGCGCCGGCGGTGCTCGACGGCGTTCCCGGTGCCGACTCGGTCGGAAAACTCTTGTGGTCCAACTGGCATCGCGATCTCGGCGAGCTGGGAATGGCCGTGCGCGGAGCGTCGGCGTTGATCGGACCCGCCACGACCGCCGAGGGTGCGTTCAACGACCTCACCGATCCCGAACACGTCGAACTCGACGAATGGCAACGGCTGTACCTGTTCACTCGCGCCGACACCATCTACGGCGGCTCGAACGAGGTGCAGCGCAACATCATCGCCGAGCGTGTGCTCGGCCTACCCCGAGAGGCCCGTGCATGACCATCCCGGACACCGAGAACCGTCGTTCACCGTTGGCCGACCCACCGACGGAGACGCCCGGGCACGGACTCCTGTCGGGACGCAAGGTCGTGGTCACCGCGGCCGCGGGAACCGGCATCGGATTCGCCACCGCCAGAAGGGCACTGCTCGAAGGTGCCGATGTTCTCATCAGCGACTGGCACGAACGCCGGCTCGGCGAGGCCGCCCAGAAACTGTCCGCGGAGTTCGGTGACCGGACGGTCGCACAGGCAACCTGCGACGTCTCCGACACCGCGCAGGTCGATGCGCTGATCACCCGTGCCGCAGACGAACTCGGCCGCATCGACGTCCTGGTCAACAACGCCGGACTCGGCGGTGAGACGCCGGTCGCCGACATGACCGACGAACAGTGGGACCGCGTCGTCGACATCACCCTCAACGGCACCTTCCGCGCCACTCGTGCTGCCCTGCGCTACTTCCGGGCCGTGGAACACGGCGGCGTCATCGTCAACAACGCCTCGGTACTGGGCTGGCGCGCCCAACGCGGACAAGCCCACTACGCCGCCGCCAAGGCCGGTGTGATGGCACTGACCCGTTGTGCCGCAGTCGAAGCCGCCGACTTTGGGGTGCGCATCAATGCGGTCGCGCCGTCGATAGCCAAACATCCCTTCCTGGCGAAGGTCACCAGCGACGAACTGCTCGACGAGCTCGCCGCGCACGAAGCCTACGGACGTGCCGCAGAGGTCTGGGAGGTCGCGGCCACCATCGCGATGCTCGCCAGCGACTACACCACCTATCTCACCGGCGAGGTCGTCTCGATCTCCAGCCAGCGAGCCTGACCCCGATCACCCACCAGGAGAACTGATGTCACCCCAGGCCTACATCGTCGACGTCGTCCGCACACCGGTCGGCAAGCGTAACGGCTCGCTGGCCAAGACCCATCCCGCCGATCTCGGCGCCCACGTCATCACCGCGATCCTCGAGCGCACCGGCATCGACCCGATGATCGTCGACGACGTCGTCTTCGGTTGCGTCGACGCCATCGGGCCACAGGCGGGCAACATCGCCCGCACCGCGTGGCTCGCCGCCGGTGGGCCGCTCGCCATCCCGGGCACCACCGTCGACCGGCAATGCGGATCCTCGCAGCAGGCGATCCATTTCGCCGCGCAGGGCGTGATGAGCGGTACCCAGGACGTGGTGCTCGCCGGCGGTGTGCAGAACATGAGCGCCATCCCGATCAGTCAGGCCATGATCGCCGGTCAGGAGTTCGGATTCACCACGCCGACAGCCGAATCCGCCGGGTGGCGGGAGCGCTTCGGTGACGCCGAGATCTCGCAGTTCGCGGGCGCGGATGCGATGGCAGTGCGCTGGGACATCAGCCGTGAGGACATGGAGGCGTGGGCGCTGCAGTCACATCAGCGCGCGGCACAGGCCATCGCCGCGGGTCATTTCGACAACGAGCTCGCGCCGCTCGGTGACTGCGTCGTCGACGAATGTCCGCGCCAGACATCGCTGGAGAAGATGGCCGGGCTCGCACCGTTGGCGCAAGGATCGCGCCTGACGGCCGCCGTCGCCTCGCAGATCTCCGACGGCGCATCGGCCGCGCTGGTGGTGTCCGAGAAGGCGCTGACCGACTACGGGCTGACCCCGCGGGCCCGCATCCATCACCTCTCGGTGCGCGGCGACGACCCGGTCATGATGCTGTCCGCGCCGATCCCCGCAACCGCGTACGCGCTGGACAAGACGGGCCTGTCCATCGACGACATCGACGTCATCGAGATCAACGAGGCGTTCGCGTCGGTGGTGCTGGCCTGGCTCAAGGAGACCGGCGCCGACCCGGCGAAGGTCAACCCCAACGGCGGTGCCATCGCCCTCGGCCATCCGCTCGGTGCGACCGGTGCCAAACTCTTCGCCACCCTGCTGAACGAACTCGAACGCACCGGCGGCCGGTACGGGCTGCAGACGATGTGCGAGGGCGGTGGCACGGCCAACGTGACCATCATCGAGCGGCTGGGCTGACCCGTCAACTCGCCGACACCGCCCGCCACGATGCCGGTAGCGCTTTGCCGAGCGCCGTCGACGCCATGGCGAGCGCTATCGGCGCAAACTCGAGCGCTGTGGGCGCAAAATCGAGCGCTGTCGGCGATATGACGAGTGCTGTCGCGAGGGATCTGGGAACACGTGTAGCCACATCACTGTGACGTGACGCATACTATGGAGGAACGAGCGAGCGTAAACGTCTCAGCGACGGTCGCGAGACGCCGCTCGACCTTGGGAGGGTGGCGAATGACCAAACCTGCTGACGTGACCAGCAAGATCGAGGGACGTGTCTCGTCGGAGGCGCATTCGATGACCGAACTGCTCGAGATCCAGCGTGCGGCGTTCCTGCGGGACGGTATCCCGGACGCGGCGACCCGCATCGACCGCATCACCAGGCTGTCGTCGCTGCTGCTCGATCACGGTGACGAGATCGCCGAGGCGCTGACCGTTGACTTCGGTTCGCGGCCAAGGGAACTGAGCATCGCCGCGGACGTCGCGGGCTGCATGATCGACCTCACCCACCAGCGCCGCGGGGTCAAGGAGTGGATGGCCGATTCGGTCTCGGCGCGCGTGCAGGGAGCCCTCGGCTTCAAGCAGCGGGTGCGTCACGATCCGCTGGGCGTGGTCGGCATCATGGGCCCCTGGAATTTCCCGCTGCAGCTGACCTTCGTGCCCGCGGCGTCGGCGTTCGCGGCCGGCAACCGGGTGCTGATGAGACCGTCGTCGATCACCGCGCGCACCACCGGCGTGATCGCCAAGTACGCCCCCGACTACTTCTCGATCGAGGAACTCGCGGTCATCACGCCCAAGCACGGGTCGGGATCGGATTTCGCGAAACTCAAGGTCGACCACATGTTCTTCACCGGTTCGCCCGAGGTCGGTTCCTCGGTGGCCCAGGAGGCCGCAAAGAACCTTGTGCCGGTCACCCTCGAGCTCGGCGGCAAGAACCCGGCCGTCGTCGACGTCTCCGCCGACATCGACAAGGCGGCAAAGATGCTCGCCGACGCCCGGATGGTCAACGGCGGTCAGGTCTGCCTGTGCCCCGACTACGTCTTCGTGCCGGAGGCCAAACTCGGCGAGTTCACCGACAAGGTGATGGCCCGCTGGACCGCCAACTTCGCGACGATCTACGACAATCCCGAGTACACCTCGACGATCAACCAGAAGAACTACGAGCGCATCATCGGGCTGATCGACGACGCGGTCTCACTCGGTGCCGAGAAGCGACAGGTCATCCCCGGTGGTGAACCGCTGCCGTCGGCCGAGCGTCGCAAGATCCCGCCGACCCTGCTCACCGGGGTCAAGTCGGGGATGAAGATCACCGAGGACGAGGTCTTCGGTCCGGTGCTGACGGTCTACCCGTACCGGGATCTCACCGAGGCGATCAGTTACATCGCCGGCCATCCGCACCCGCTGACGATGTACTGGTGCGGCGACGACAACGACAACTTCGCACGGCTGGCCGACAACACCCGCAGCGGATCGATCAACGGAAACGACTTCGCCCTGCACATGTTCGGTGCCGAACTGCCGTTCGGTGGCATCGGGCGTAGTGGGATGGGCAGCTACCACGGCAAGACCGGCTTCGAGACCTTCAGTCATGCACGCGCCGTGGCGTTCTCGACGATGCCGTTCACCGTTGCCGAGATGATGTCGCCGCCGTTCACCAATCGCGACAAGAAGATGGCCAACGGACAGCTGAAGCTGTGGACCAAGCTCAATGCGCGAGCGCAGAAGAAGGTGCGCAAGCGCTGAATCCTCTCACGGGAGCCACCCCCGTACCCAAGCGCTTGCTAGGGTACGGGGGTGGCGCCACGTAACGGAACTTCCCGACGCGACGAACTGCTGACGACGGCGAGTCGGATGTTCGCGGAGCAGGGTCTGCGGTCGACGACCGTGCGTGACATCGCCGATGCCGCAGGCATTCTCTCGGGGAGTCTCTATCATCACTTCGATTCCAAGGAGTCGATGGTCGACGAGATCCTGCGGGGTTTCCTCGACGCCTTGTTCGCCCGCTATCGGCAGATCGCCGACGCCGGTCTGTCGGCCGCCGAGACGTTGCGGCAGTTGGTGATTGCCTCATTCGAGTCCATCGACGCCGATCACCATGCTGTGGCCATCTATCAGGACGAGGCCAAGCGCCTTGCCCCGCAAGATCGTTTCTCCTATATCGGCGACCGCAATGAAGAGTTTCGCGGGCTGTGGCATTCGGTGCTGGCGCGTGGGGTCGCCGATGGTGAGTTCCGCGCCGACCTCGACGTCGAACTCGTCTACCGCTTCCTGCGTGACACGGTGTGGGTGGCGGTCCGCTGGTATCGGCCGGGCGGATCGTTGAGCGTGGAGCAGATCGCCGACCAATACTTGTCGGTGGTCCTCGACGGCATCCTGCCGCGCTGAGATCTCCTTGACTTAGGTAACCCTTGCTTCCGGCTGGCTGTCCGCGTTAACGAGGTGATCGCCTCGGCGGCAACGGTCGTCCCGTTCGTGGGAATCGTGGAACTGGGTCGGGCCTGCTGCTCGACGGGCCGGTGCAGACCGCGCGGGTCTGACATCGGACGGCGCGACGAACCGTTGGCGCGCGGTGGCACCTACGTCGACTTCTGGACGCGGCGCAACGCCGCGGCGGGGTGGACGATGACGGTCTCAGCCGACGTGTGAGTTGCCGGCGGTCACCTCGTCGAGCCAGGCGCGGGTGACCTTTCCGGTTGCGGTGCGGGCGATCTCGTCGACGAAGACGATGTCGCGCGGGACACGTGAGCGCGACAGCTCCCGGCCGATGTGTTCCTTGAGGGCGGTGTCGTCGACGTCGTGGCCCGCGCGGCGGGCGACCACCGCCGAGAGCCGTTGACCGAAATCGGCGTCGTCCACGGTGAAGACCGTGGCGTCGGCGACACCGGGGTGACGGTGCAGTGCGAGTTCGACCTCTTCGGGGTAGACGTTCTCACCGCCGGAGACGATCATGGAGTCCGATCGACCGCGGACGTACAAGCGGCCGGCGCCGTCGAGGTAACCCGTGTCGCCGGTGGCGACCATGCCGTCGACGCTGTGTTTGGAGCTTCCATCGGTATACGAACGCATCTGGGCTCCGGTGCGGACGTAGATATCGCCGACCCGTCCGGGTCCGACGGGCATGCCGTCGATGAGGATCGCCACCCGGACACCGAGCGGAGCGGACCCGGCGCAGGACGGGTCGTGCGCGAGGTCGGCGGGGGTGGCGATGGTGATGTAGGAGACCTCGGTGGCGCCGTAGAGGTTGTGCAACACCGGGCCGAACCGTTCGGTGACGGCGGTGACGAGATCGGGGTCGAGTCGCGCGCCGCCCGACCCGAGGATGCGCAGACGACCGGATAGTGGTTGCAGCACTGCGTCGTCGAGATCCATGATCCGCTTCAGCATCGTCGGTACCGCGACGAAGGCGGTGCAGTTCTCGGCAAGCATCGTTGCCACGGCACGCTCGGCGGAGAACCGCCCGTCGAAGACGAGGGTGGCCCCGGCGAGCAGTCCGGTGAGGGTGGCGATCAGGCCCCATCCGTGAAATGCCGGCGGCGCCAGGTAGATCACGTCGGATCGACGCAGCGGGATCTTCTCCAGCAGTCCGGCCAGCGTCGAGAGCATGGTCAGCGGAGAACTGCTGCGGGCTGCGCCGCGGGGCACGCCGGAGGTTCCGGAGGTGAGGATGACCAGCTCGGGATTGCCATGCGCGCGTGGGGGAATGGAATCGTCGGCGGCGGCGAGCACCGAGTCGAGGTCTTCGGTGCGGATGGTGCGCACTCCCGTGAGCTCCGACAGCCGACCGGTGAATTCGTCGTCGTGGAGCAACAGATCGATGTGCTCGCGCTCGCATATGGTCGTCAGCTGCGTGGAACCCATGTCGGTGTTGAGAAAGACCACCCGAACACCGCCGGCGAGTGCTCCGAGCAGGGCGATCACCAGCTGCGCACTGTTGCGGCACATGATGCCGACGGTCGGGCGTTCGCGGGTGGTGTCGAGGTCACGCAACACCGTGATCCACCGGCGGGTGGCGGTGGCGAGGTCACGGTAGGTCAGCGGAACCCCGCGGTCGACGACGGCGACCGAGTCGCCGAACCGGGCGGCGAGCACCTCGGTCAGCATCGCTCCACCGCCGGCTCGAGCGGCGCGAAGCGACCTGGGTAGTTCGGTCGGGCCGGGCAGGATGCCGGCGCGGGCGAGCCGGCCCGTGGCGCGGAGTTCGACGGCGATCCGGCGCAGGCCGGCGAGGCTGTGGGTCACCGACAGGATTCTGCCTCAAAGAAACGAATCGATCAATATGTGCCAACAACGGAGCGGATGGGTGGCGGGCGGTTCCGCATGGTTGGACGACCTAGTAATTTGTGAGGTCGACGACACCCCGCGGGCAACGGAGGCAGTGATGGGATCGGAATTCAGCGAATCGACCGACGCCGCGATCCGGACGGCGCGCGAGCATTCGATCGGCGCGTTGCTGCATCGCAGCGCCCAGCGCAGCCCCGACAAGATCGCGATCATCGACGGGGACACGGAACTGACGTTCGCCGAGTTCGATTCCGCGGTGAACCGGTGCGCCAACACCCTGGCCGCGCGCGGTCTGCAACGCGGAGACCGGTTGGCGCTGATCAGTCACAACTGCTGGCAGTTCGGCGTTCTCAACTTCGCGACCGCCCGCCTCGGGGTGATCCTGGTGCCGATCAACTTCGGGCTCGGCGCCGAGGAGATCGCGTTCATCCTGACCCACAGCGGGGCACGCGGCCTCGTCGTCGAGGATGCTCTCGGGCCGACGGTCATCGCGGCGATCGACCTCGCCGCCGCCGCGGTCGACATCCGCGGATGGATCGCGTTGTCCGGTGCCGCGCCTGCCGACGGGTGGGAGGACGCCACCGCATGGATGACCACCGGCGACGTGACTGCTCCCGGCATCGTCGTCGGCGACGACGAGCCGGTTCGGATGATGTACACCTCCGGCACCGAGTCCCGGCCCAAGGGTGTGCTGCTCTCCAGCAAATCGCTGATCACGCAGTATGTTTCGTGCATCGTCGACGGCGGCATGTCGGGTGATGACGTCGAGATCCACTCGCTGCCGATGTATCACTGCGCGCAACTCGACTGCTTCTTCTCCACCGACATCTACCTCGGGGCGACCAGCATCATCCTGCCCGCGCCCGATCCGGCGACGATCCTGGCGACCATCGAGTCCGCGCGTGTCACCAAACTTTTCTGCCCGCCGACGGTCTGGATCTCGCTGCTGCGTCACCCCGACTTCGACACGCGCGACCTGTCGTCGTTGCGCAAGGGGTATTACGGCGCCTCACCGATGCCGGTGGAGATCCTGCGCGAGGTGTCGCGCCGATTGCCCGAGGTGTTGTTGTGGAACTTCTACGGCCAGACCGAGATGTCGCCGCTGGCAACCATTCTGCAGCCGCATGAGCAGATCGACCGCGCCGGGTCGGCCGGGCGGGCATCATTGAACGTCGAGACCAAGGTCGTCGACGACGACGACAATCCGGTACCGGTGGGGGAGGTCGGCGAGATCGTGCACCGCAGTCCCCATGCGGCGCTGGGCTATTACCAGGACGAGGAGAAGACCGCAGCGGCATTCCGCAACGGATGGTTCCACTCCGGCGACCTCGGCATCATCGACGCCGACGGCTACCTCTCGGTGGTCGACCGCAAGAAGGACATGATCAAGACCGGTGGGGAGAACGTCGCCTCACGTGAGGTCGAGGAAGCCATCTATCTGCTCGACGGGGTGGCCGAGGTCGCGGTCTTCGGTGTGCCACACCCGAAGTGGATCGAGGCGGTCACCGCCGTCGTCGTCCCGAAAGATGGCGTGACCCTCACCGAAGAGGCCGTTGCAGCCCATCTCGAGCCGATCCTCGCCGGATACAAGCGGCCGAAATACATCGTGTTCGCCGATGCCCTGCCGAAGAACCCGAGCGGCAAGATCCTCAAGAAGGACCTGCGCGTCGAGCACAACTCGATCGCGGGGTAGCGGGGCGTCAGTACAGGTAGTCCTCGCCACTCGCGCGCACGGTGACGTCGGAAAGGCTGATGCCCCAAGGTTGATCGATCACATGGACGACGGCGTCGGCGAGTTCGTCGGGTGTGATCAACCAGTACTCGGCGGAGTCGGGGTCGGTGAGCTCGTCGGGCAGCGTGCCCGCGATCATCTGCTTGGTGTGCTCGGCGTACTGTGCCGCGCGTTGCCCGACCATCCCGAAGATGGCTGCGCCGTTGACGATCCAGCTGGCCAGGTTGGTTCCGGCGACGCCGGTGGGGCGCACCGTGGTGACCTTGATCCTGCCCTTGGTCTCGATGCGCAGCGAATCCGACAGCGCGTTGACCGCCGCCTTGGTCGCGCTGTACACCCCGGACCCGGCGACGCCCGCGTTGCCGTAGATCGACGAGATGTTCACGACATGGCCTCGACCCTGCTCGATCATCTGGTCGTAGACCGCCGAGATGCCGTTGAGCACGCCTTTGATGTTGATGTCGATGGCCCGATGCCAACGGTCGGCGGCCCGCTCGTGGTCGGCGAAGAACGCCAGCGGCATCACGCCGGCATTGTTGACGATGACGTCGACAGCCCCGAACTCCGCGACGGTTTGTGTTGCCACATCGCGCATCTGGGCGAGATCGGTGACGTCGGCGCCGATCGCCAGTGCCTGCCCGCCGGCGTCGCGGATGCCGTCGATGACGGCTCCGAGGCCCGCCTCGTTGACGTCGACCCCGACGACCCGCGCGCCGCCGGCCGCACATTTCTCGGCGATGAGCGCGCCGAAGCCGCTTGCAGCACCGGTGATGATGATGACCTTCTCGGTGAGATGTCCGGACACGCGAGCCCCCTCTGGCGTCGACCGAGTTGCCGCCGATGCGGCAAATCGGTTCGGATGCTACACCGGCATCGTGCCTGGGCGTTTCGGGTCCTCGTCGGTTCGGCACTCGGTGCAACCGGCCACCGGCGGTGTCGCCGGTAAGGTCGTCAGTGTCCGGTGGTGAACCGCTTCCGGACATGCGCGCGCTGCTCGATCTCGTCGACGAAGGAGCGAGCGTAGTCGGTACCCGAGATCTCCGAGCTGCCGTCGTCCTTGGTCACCAGGAGATCATCGTCGGTGCGATAGCTACCGGTGGTCTCACCGGGTGCCCAGGACCCGAACAGGGCGGCGGGGGAGACATAGAACCAGTCGAGCTCTTCGGGGCCGGCGCGTAGTGCGTCGAGTACATCCGCGTGGGCCAGCGCCTCGGGCTTCCATTCGTCGTTGAAGTCGGGGGTGTCGACCAGCCGTGGACCGCCCTCGGCCACCAACGAACTACCCGCTCCTCCGACCACACCGACGCGTGTGTTGTGCGCGAGCGCCGCCGCGGTCACCGAAGGAATCAGATCGACGAGAGGCTTCCCATCCACATCGGCACCGTGTACCGCGATCACCACGACGTCGGCGGTCTCGGCGACACGATTCACCAAGTCGGCGTCGGCGAGCGATCCGACGTCGTAGGTCACGCCGTCGACGGGGTCTGCGGGTGCGCCGGAGCGGCTGTACGAGGTGACCTGATGGCCGCGGCGAACGGCCTCTGCGGCGATGTGACCACCGGCGTACCCGGTGCCTCCGAAAATGGCGATGTGAGAACTCATACCGGATGTAACCGGACCGTGGTCCGCAGTTATTCCGCGGGTCTGCGGGATTTTCTCGGCTCGGTCCGTCGTCCGGTCGACATGGCTGGGCGGGTCGGGCTCCGCACCCTACGCTGACCGTCGTGACCTATGACGATGCCGAGTGGCACACGGATTCGGTGATCGACCTCGGCCTCGATGAGTCCGCGGGCGCCATCCACATCGCGGCCTTCATGGGCTGGGCGTGCAGACGCGGGTTGGTGCCCGCCGACGACCATGCCGACGCGATCGCCGACGCCACCTCTGAAACCGACCGTCCTACCGGGTTCGTGGCGACACACTTCGTCTCGCAGATCAACGTCAACAACCTCACTCCGCGCGGAAATCTCTTCGCCGAGCAGTGCTACGACGCGTATCTCCGGGCGTTACCCGGCACCGAGTTGATGGCCCGGTACGACAACGACTACCGCGTACCCGACACCTGGGACACCGTGGAGGAGATCGGCGCGTTGCTCGACGAGTTGTACGCGGAGTGGGAGTCACAAGGCGGCAGACTCGCCGAGCGTTGACAGTCTGCTCGTCACGCGGGCCCGCGACATGGGATCCAGAGCGGCGCAAAGGGCGAATTCTGTTCTGTCGAGCGCACACTCGATGTTCAGTTCCGCCTCCTGGTCATAGAGGATGTCGACGAGGTGGACGAAGCGACGGGCACTCTGGCGGTCGGTTGTGGCCAGACCGGGCACGCCGCTGACGGTCCACGAACGGTATCGGTGAGCAAGGCGAAGATAGTCGGCGGCACCGAGCGGGCGGCCACAGATCTCCCCGAACGTCACCCCGAGATGGTCGCGAGTCGAGTCCCACACGGAGATGGTTCGTCCGTTGACCGACGTGGACTGCGAGACCCGTTGTGTTGGTGTGCCGTTCACGGTGATCCACAGACCGCCGGCGAAGCCGTGGTCGCGGCGCGGGTTCGGACGGCGAATCGTGCGGTAGTCCGTACCGCCGTCGAGTTCTACCGCCATACAGTGTGTTTCGATGAAGTCGATGGTCGGCAGGAAGGAGGCGTGGAGTAACGGGTGGGGCATAAGATCAGAAGGTCGATGATTGGACGTGATGATCAGGCGGATGTCGCGCTCGATCGCTCGCCGGATCACCGCGTCGACGTAGATCCCGTCGGCGCGGTCGTCGACGGTCAATTCATCGAAACACAGGACCCGGACACCCGACGTGATCGTCGCCAGCGCTCCCTCGACGCCGCGGTCTTTGATCAACGCATCGAGATCACGTCCGAACTCGTGCCAATGCAGCCGCCGTACCCACTTCGGGGGCAGTGCGCCGAGGTAGGTGTCGACAAGCCACGTCTTCCCTCGACCTACCGGCCCGGAGAGATAGAGATGATCACGGCCCGAGAGATGCTGTGCAGCAACGAGTTGGGTTGGATCGAGTCGAAAGCCGGCCCGGGTCGCGGCCTCGACGACAACGTCGTCACCCACCAGCGGCGCGGACTGCTTTCGACGACCGAACATTCCCAAACTCTATCATCGTAGAGTCTGGCTATCATGTGATGTGTGCCCCGTCCCGACCGTCGCCCACGAATCGCCGATGCCGCGCTGGAACTCGCGGCGTCCGGGGGAACACACGCGCTCACCCATCAGGCGATCGATCGTCGGCTCGACTTACCGAAGGGATCGACCTCGTATTACTTCCGCACTCGCGAAGCGCTCTTGCTGGCCGCCGCCGACCGGCTGATCACCATCTCCCGTGAGCGGTTCCGCGGCACGCTCGAACTGTCCGCCGGACAGACCAATCCGGTCGAGGTGATCAGCGACTACGTCACCGAACTCGTCACCGACCGCGTGGCCGAGGTGACCGCGCGCCAGGCACTGTTACTCGACGCCGGAATCGGAGACGACGTCCGTGGGCGCCTGCGCCGCTGCTTCTTCTCCGAGGACGCTGCCGCGGGGCTGATGCAGTCGCTGGGGTCCGCGCAGCCGCACGTGGCGGCCCGGCGGTTGGTGACCGTCCTGGAGGGAGTGGTCTACAGCCACACCCAAGGTCTCGACCGCGATGAGCCGCACTCCTCGCGTCGCGGCATCGTCGCCGATCTCGTTACGCGAACACTCCTCACACTGCGCTGACCGGCGCGGCGAGTGCGTGCAGCCGCTCGTGGGCCTGCATCATGATCGACTGGATCAACTCGTCGCAGCTGGGCAGATCGTCGATCATGCCGACGACCTGACCCGAGGCGAGGACGCCCGCGCGGGTGTCGCCCTCGACGAGTCCCGCGCGCAACAACATCGGGGTGTTGCCTGCCATGATGATCTGCTGCCAGGTGCGTTCTCCGGAGCGTCGCATGGCGCGGCCGTCGCGCAGCATCGTCGTCCAGCGCATCCCGGTCAGCTGCTTGAACTCGTTGGCGTTACGGGCCGCGGCGACAAGGGCTTTGACGGCGCTACCGCTCTCCAGTGCCTCGACGAGCGGGGTACGCAAGACCCGATGCGGCATCCCGTCGACCTTCACCGACACCACCGTGTCGCCGAGGCCACGGGCCAGATACTCCTGCTTGACGGCGTCGGGCACCGCCGAATCCGAGGTCAGCAGGAACCGCGTCCCCATCGCCACCCCCTGTGCGCCATACGCCAGAGCGGCGGCGAGTCCGCGGCCGTCGAAGAATCCGCCGGCCGCCACCACCGGCATGTCGGATCCGTTCTCCGCGAGGGCATCGAGTACCGACGGCAGCAGCAACGTGGTGGCCACCGGTCCGGTGTGTCCGCCGCCCTCGCCACCCTGCACGATCACCGCGTCGGCGCCCCAGGAGGCCACCTTCACCGCGTGCTTGGCCGCGCCGATCGACGGGATCACCACCACACCATGCTCTTTGAGCTTGGCGATCAGCTCCTTCTTGGGCGCCAGCGCGAACGAGGCGACCTTGACGCCCTCGCGGATCAGCAGGTCGATCCGCTGCGGTGCGTCGGTGGCGTCGGCGCGGATATTGACCCCGAAGGGCTTGTCGGTCAACGCTTTCGTCTTGGCGATGGCCGCCTCGAGTTCGTCGTAGGTCATCGTTGCCGACGCGAGGATTCCCAGACCGCCGGCGTTGGCCGTTGCCGACGTCAGCGACGGCCCCGACACCCAGCCCATCCCGGTTTGCACGATCGGGTACTCGACGCCGACGAGGTCGGTGAAGCTCGTCGGCAGGGGCGCGGCGCGCCCAGCACCCGTTGTGTCAGAGCCGGTCCTCTCATCGCCGGTCATCTCACCGCACCTCTTTGGCGCGAACACCCTTGGGATCGAGCACATCCCGGATCAGGCCGAGTTCCTCGTCGGAGGGTTCCCGCGTTGTCGGGGCCTCGGCGAGTCCGTCGATCTCGAAGGAGGTGTTCTCCGCGACCTCCTCGGCACTCACCCCGGGGTGCAGCGACAGTGCACGCATCGTGTGGTCGGGCCCGCCGAAGTCGAAGACACCGAGATTGGTGACGACGCGCGCGATGTCGACGTCGTCGAAGGCGGGGTTGTCGGGGTCGACCTTGTCGAAGCCGAGTCCGCAAACGATGTCGACGGCGTCGACGAACACGCGTGCCGAATGCCGTGGGACCCAGTAGCTCGTCGGATGGTTGATGGTGTTGCCGGGAGCGCCACGGGCGCCGAACATCTGTCGGGTCGGGTGTTGCAACGGGCCGAACGCCGACAGGTTCTGGTTACCGAAACGATCGATCTGGTTGGCGCCCATCACCACATGGCGCCGGCCCGAGGCCACGACGTCGAACACCTTGGAGAACGGCATCCACCCCTCGATGGCGCCCGTTTTGCCGATGCCCGGTGTGTCGGCGAGGATCAACGCCTCCCCATCGGTGATGAGCAGATCGGGCGCGAAGCTCAGCCGCGCCAAACGGGCCCCGAGTAGCGGGATCGGCGCCATCGGCGACGCCATGATCTCGCCTGCGCCACGGAAGATCTCGGCGCAGGAGACGACGCAGTACTCGGCCCGGGTGACCCCGGTGGTCGCTGTGGTCACTTGCGGTCCTCCTGTTCGGCACGCCAGGCGACAACCTCGCGCTGATAGGTGGGTTCGTCGACGTCGAGGAAGCGCGCGCGGAACGCGGCCCACGTGTCGGCGTCCTTGGCCTGCTCGACGTAGAACCGTTGGAACGCCTCGTCGCGACCGTAGTCCCCCGCGAAAGAAAAGTGCGCCCCATTCGGGGTATGCACCACCCGGTCGACATTCATCCTGTTGAGCAGAAGACGCTGGGTGGGAACGGATTTGACGAGCACCTCGGTGTCGACGAGCTGATCGGTCTCCAGATATCGGCGCGTTGCGGCGGCACAGAACAGGTCGTCCATGTACGGGTCGACACCGGTGTAGGCGGCGTTGCCGCGGGCATCGGCGAGATCGAGGTGGACGAAGGCTGCGTCGAGTCGCAGGGCGGGCATCGCGATGAGCGTCTGCGTGCGGCCGTCGGGGTCGGGATACGGGGACTCGACGGTCTTGAGCTCACCCTCCCAGAATGCCGGCACGTCGGAACCGAGTCCGGCCCGGATCGGCAGGAACGGCAACCGGGCCGCGGCGGCCTGCAGACCGCACTTGACCATGCCCTCGTCCATCTCGCGTGCCTCGATGGCGCCGGTGGTGCGGGCGTGGGCGAACCACGGATCGTAGAACGGGGCGGAGTCCAGGGAGACGAAGCCGTAGTAGACGCGTCGGACTTTGCCTGCGGCGCACAGCAATCCGAGATCGGGTCCACCGTAGGTGACGATGGTCAAATCGGTCACCGCCGAGCGGGCCAACGCCCGGACGAGTGCCATCGGCTTGCGCCGCGACCCCCAGCCGCCGATGCCGATCGTCATCCCGTCGCGCAGCTCGCCGATGACATCGTCGAGAGTGCTCGTCTTGTCGGTGGGTGTTGACGCGGTGGGTGTTGATGGGGTGGGTGTTGCTGCCATGTCAGGCGTGTCCTCCTGTGTTGAGGGCCTTGCCGGTCGCCACGAACTCGTCGCGGTGTTCGTCGGCGACGCCGGCCAGATTGAGCTCGAAGGTGTATCCCTGCTCGAGGCGGTAGCTGGCCTTCACGTCCACCGGGTCGATGTGGTTGATCGCCGACTTTGCCGCGCGGATCACCCGGGTGTCCTTGGCGGCGATCTTCTCAGCGACATCGAGTGCCGCGGAATCGAGTTCGTCGGCGGCCACCACCCGATGGACCGAGCCGAAGTGCAGGAGTTGTTCGGCGGTGACGTTCTGGGCCGTGTAATAGAGGGTGCGCATCATGTGCTGGGGAACCAGGCGCGCCAGATGTGTTGCGGCGCCCAGTGCCCCGCGATCGACCTCGGGAAGACCGAAGACCGCGCCCTTGGAGGCGACGATCACGTCGGCGTTGCCGACCAGCCCGATTCCGCCACCGACGCAGAAGTTCTTGACCGCGACGACCACCGGGACGGCACAGTCGTAGACCGCGCTGAACGCCGCGGTGCAGCCGTGGTTGGCGGCGATCAACGCCCCGAATCCCTCCGTGGCCTGCATCTCCTTGATGTCGACGCCGGCGTTGAAACCGCGGCCCTCCGCCCGCAGGATCACCACGTGCGTGCTGGGGTCGTTGCCCGCTGCGGTGATGGCTTCGGCGAGGTCGAACCACGCCGACGACGGCAGCGCGTTGACCGGCGGGTAGTCGACGGTGACGGTGACGACCCCGCCATCGGTGCGGGTAGTGGTGATCGGCACGCGTGCTCCTCTCGGCGAAGCGCTGAAGAAAACCAACCAAGCAATTGCTTGGTTCTTTGGTAGGGTAGCACCCATGACGACAGGGGCACAGGTGACCGGACGGCCGGGCCGATACGACCTCGGGCTCGCCGGACGGGTCGTGTTGGTGACCGGCGGTGCCCGAGGTGTCGGACTCGGCATCGTTGCCGCCCTCGCCGATTTCGGCGCGACCCCGGTGGCCTGCGCTCGACATTCGAGTGACGAGCTCGAATCAGTTTCCGCTGCAACATTTCTGCCGTGTGATGTGCGGGATGAGGACGCCGTGGCCGCCACCCTCGCGCGAATTGTGGAGACCCACGGGCGGATCGACGGCGTGATCAACAATGCGGGCGGGTCGCCGTTCGCGCTGGCGGCCGACGCCTCACCACGCTTCGCGAGCAAGATCGTCGAACTGAATCTGCTTGCCCCGCTGATCGTCGCGCGTGCGGCGCAGGCCGTCATGCGTGGTCAGGAGGGCGGTGGCGCGATCGTCAACATCTCGAGCGTCAGTGGGCATCGCGCCTCCCCGGGTACCTCCGCGTATGGGGCCGCCAAAGCCGGACTCGACAGTCTCACCACCTCACTCGCCGTGGAATGGGCGCCCCGGGTTCGGGTGAACTCCATCGTCGCCGGACCGGTCGAAACCGAGCAGGCCCACCTGCACTACGGCGACGACGCGGGCATCGCCGCGGTCGGCCGGACGATTCCCATGGGTCGCATGGCGCGCCCCGCCGATGTCGGCGCCGCCGCGGCGTTCCTCCTCTCGCCACTGGCCGGCTACATCACCGGCGCCACACTGACCGTCCACGGCGGGGGCGAGCTACCGGCCTTCCTCGCCGCCGCGAACGCAGGCAACGACGTCTGATCTGCCCGGACGCCTGATCTGTACAACTACGCTGTGAACCGAAACATCTGAGAGGACAACAACAGTGGCTGAGAGCGCGTCCAATGCGGGTCGTGTGGTCGTGGTGACCGGTGCGGGTCAGGGAATCGGCCGGGCCCATGCGGTGGCCTTCGCCGCCGACGGCGCCAAGGTGGTCGTCAACGACTTCGTGGCCGAGGCCGCCGACGCGGTGGCCAACGAGATCCGTAACCGTGGCGGGGACGCGATTGCCGCCACCGGAGACGTCGCCGACTGGGACACCGCGGCCGGCATCATCGCCACGGCCGTCGACGAATACGGCGCACTCGACGTCCTGGTCAACAACGCCGGATTCGTGCGTGACCGCATGCTGGTCTCGATGGCCGAGGAGGAGTGGGACGCCGTGGTCCGCGTGCATCTGAAGGGGCACTTCGTGATGCTGCGTCATGCCGCCGCCTACTGGCGGGCGCAGGCCAAGGCCGGCAGCCCGCGCACCGCCCGCGTCGTCAACACCTCGTCCGGGGCGGGCCTGTACGGCTCGGTCGGTCAGGGTAACTACGTCGCGGCCAAAGCCGGTATCGCTGCGTTGACCGTTCAGGCGGCCGCCGAGATGGGCGGTTACGGTGTCACGGTCAATGCGATCGCACCGGCGGCACGCACCGCGATGACCCTCGGTGCCGGCGAGGCGATGGCCGCGCAGATGGCCGCCCCCGACGACGGCTCCTTCGACGTGATGGATCCGGCGAACATCTCGCCGCTGGTGTGCTGGCTCGCCTCGCCGCAGTCGGGTGAGGTCACCGGTCGGGTCTTCGAGGTGGAAGGCGGCAAGATCTCGATCACCGACGGCTGGCAGCGTAGCGTCGAACGCGACAAGGGTGCGCGCTGGGAATCGTCCGAACTCGGCCCGGTGATCGCCGAGATCATCGGTAAGGCGCCGGTGCCGATGCCGGTCTACGGCGCGCGCTGACACCGTTGGGCAGATACCTCTTGGGGGAACCATGACCGACTCCGTGGCGGCGGCCCGTGTCGCGGCGGCACGGGCCTATGTCGACGCACTGGTCAGTCACGACGCGAGCGGGGTCGACCTGCATCCGGATTGCACCCGAGTCGAATTCGGTGTCAAGACCGGGCGCAACGGACCTCATATCGCACGCAGTCTGGAACGCGGACCGCAGTTCCGGCTGATCCACCGTGTCAGTGGATTCGAGGCCACCGTCGACGGGCACAGCGTCACCACCCGCTACCTCGTACACGTCGCACCGAAGATGCTGGGGCTCGCGGCGCCGGTGTCGGAAACCTTCGTCATCGACGAGGACACCCGAATTCGCGCGATCGTCGCCCGATTCGGGCTGCCCCGGCGGGTCGGCTGAGCGCACCGACCCGCACGAGGTCACCACCGTTCAGGCGCCAGGCGCCCGAACCACCATCGGCACACCCGGGAAGTAGGCCGCGATCTCCGAGCGTGACTTGCGCAGGGCGGCGGTGCCGTAACCCTTCTTGCGGTGCTCGGGATGAATCCAGATCCGCACATCGACCTCGCCGGAGGTCAACTCGCCGAAGACGAAGCCCACCTTGGACTCCCCTTCGACGGCGACGAGCCAGACGGCTTCCTCGTCGTCGACGCGCGCGGTCGCCTTGCTCAGTTCCTCGGCCAGATCGCCTGCGGGAGCGCCCGAGCCGTCACCGGCCACGCCGAGTTCGGCGGTACGTGTGGCAAAGAGGTCGGCGTCCTCCTCCGGGGAGAACGGGCGCAGATCGAGGGTGTCACCGCTCGAGGCCGGTCGCTCGGCGAGGGTGAACGTCAGCGCCGAGTTCAGGTCGTCGAGTTCGGCCTGATTCTTGCGGCGCTCGTCCTTGGTGAGCTGATCGAGTTTCATGTCGAGGATCGCCTCGGCCCCGAGCTGGGACTTGTCCAGCAGCTCGGCAATCGCGGCGACCGCCTCGGAGTGGTTGTCGGCCTCGACGATGGTGTCGAGAACCTCGTGGCGCCGCTCGAGGGCGGTCAGAAGTGCGTCGGTGATGTCGCGACGGGAGGTCGCCAGGTCCAGGTCAGTCATGACTCGATCCTAGTGTGGAGTCGCCGCCCATGAGGGCAGACTCGATCTGTAACACGTTCTAGTCCTATTCTCTCCTACGATCGGCGATATCTGTGCACGTCATCGACGAATCTTTGCCACACCCTTCCTCAGTTCTGAAACACGTCCTAGTCTGGTCGTATGACTGAGGACAGCTCTGTGACCGAATACGACCCGTTGCGCAGCGGGGTCCATCTGGGTGATCTCATGGTCGCGGCCCTGCGACGGCATCGCGACCACAAGGTGCTCGAGCTCGGCGACACCGAACTCACCGGTGGCGAGATGGCCGACGCGGTCAGCCGGTACGTGCAGGCCTTCGAGTCGGTGGGGGCGGGATCGGGAACCGCGGTCGGACTCCTGGCGCTCAACCGTCCGGAGGTACTCCTGGTGATCGGTGCCGGGCAGACCCAGGGCTGGCGGCGCACCGCGCTGCATCCGCTCGGCTCGCTCGACGATCACGCCTACGTGCTCTCCGACGCCGGGGTCACCACACTGGTCATCGATCCGGTGCCGATGTTCGTCGAGCGGGCGGTGGCGCTGGTGGACCGCGTCGACAGCCTCAAGCAGGTCCTCACCCTGGGGCCGGTGCCGGAGGAACTGTCCGCGTACGGTCGCGACATCATCGCCGAGGCCGACACGTTCTCGCCCCGCCCGCTGACCGCGGCGGCGCTGCCCGGCGATCACATCGTGTCGATCACCTACACCGGCGGGACCACCGGAAAACCCAAGGGTGTCATCGGAACCGCGTCGGCGATGGCGACGATGACCCAGATCCAGCTCTCGGAGTGGGAATGGCCGGAGCGACCACGGTTCCTGATGTGTACGCCGCTCTCGCACGCCGGTGCGGCGTTCTTCGTGCCGACGTTGATGAAGGGCGGCACGATGATCGTGCTGTCGAAGTTCGACCCCGCACAGGTTCTCGCGACGATCGAGGAGAAGAAGATCAGCGCCACCATGCTGGTGCCCTCGATGCTCTATGCGCTCCTCGATCATCCCGACTCGAAAACCCGTGACCTCTCGTCGCTGGAAACCGTGTATTACGGTGCCTCGCCGATCAATCCGGTGCGGCTCGCCGAGGCCATCGAACGTTTCGGTCCGATCTTCGCCCAGTACTACGGGCAGTCCGAGGCCCCCATGGTGATCAGCTACCTCGGTAAGCACGACCACCCGAAACCGGGCGAGGACACCCGCCGACTGTCGAGCTGTGGCCGGCCGTCGGCCTTCCTGCGCACCGCGCTCCTCGGCCCCGACGACGCGCCCGTCGCGCCGGGTGAACCCGGCGAGATCTGTGTGGCCGGACCGCTTCTCGCCGGCGGCTATTGGGGCCTACCCGAGCAGACCGCGGCGACCTTCCGGGACGGTTGGCTGCGGACCGGTGATGTCGCCCGGGAAGACGACGACGGCTTCTGGTACATCGTCGACCGCACCAAGGACATGATCGTCACCGGCGGCTTCAACGTCTTTCCGCGGGAGGTTGAAGACGTTGTCGCCGAACATCCTTCCGTCGCACAGGTCGGCGTGATCGGGGTACCCGACGACAAATGGGGCGAGGCGGTCACCGCGGTCGTCGTGCTGCGTGCCGACGCCGCATCCGACGATGCGGGACGGGCGCGGATCACCGCCGAGATCCAGAGTGCGGTCAAGGAACGCAAGGGTGCGGTGCAGTCACCCAAGCAGGTGATCTTCGCCGACGCGCTGCCGTTGACCGCGCTGGGCAAGCCCGACAAGAAGGCGTTGCGCGCACAGTTCTGGGAGTCGGCCGGACGCGGGGTCGGCTGAGCGGCATCGACCGAAAGCGTTCAGGTGCAATCACAGTCGCAGCAGTCGCAGCAATCCCCGCAGTCGTCGTTGCAGCAGGGGCCGGTGAATTTGTCACTGCAGTGATTCCAGTGGTCGGCGCAGCACGCCCGGCCCGTGCAGCCGGTCCACAGGAACGGGCCGAGGCGATCACGAAATCGTCGGTTCGGTGGGAACGGCGGGGGATAGGGCCAGGAGTCGGGGAAGTCCGGTGGTCGCGTGGCGGGCCACCGGGTCCGCGCATGCATCCGGCGGGCGATCGCGTGCCGTAGACCGTCGAGGAATACTGCCCGCAGCAACCGGTCGTCGTCGAGTCGGAGCCGGGAATATCGCTCGGTGATCCGGTCACGCCGGTCGCGACACTCGGCCAGCGCCGTCGTCACCTCGGTTCCGGTGGCGCGCAATGGATTGTATGCACCATCGAGCGCGTCGGCGTGATAGTCGTCGACGGCGTCGAGCAGGTGGGCGATCGTGCCGAAGTCGTAACCGATGGCCGCGAGGTCGGCGCGGTTGTCCGGCACGCCCGAGGCATCGGCGGTCGCAGCGAACACCTCGGCGCACGCCTGGCCGCTGGGATCGGTGATCTCGCCGAGAGATGTGGCAGTGCACTCGATCTCGGGCTGACGGTGCAGGGTGAGCAGGATGCGCTCGACGTCGACAACCGGTGCATTCGACGCCGCCGCATGTAACCGTGATCCGATCACCCGGGCGGTTGCCGACCTCATCGGTGAGTGTGGCGCGAGTCCGAGGCGCTGCTCGGCGCGGACATCGTCGGCCTTGGCCGCGGCCAAGGTGAGCGACGCGCCGGCCGCCAGCCGGATACCCGGGTCGGTGGCGGTCACCACCGTTGCCGTCCGCAGGGACCGGAGTGGGCATCGGCCCGCTCGTGTGGTCGTTGCCGCACCGCCGTATTGGGCTTCGGTGAGGATCGAGATCATCACCGCGTCGGTGTTGGTGGTCAGTCGCGCGGCTTGGCCGTGACCGTCGCGCAACGCCAGACACAACCCGCAAAGATGTGCGCGCCACCGGTCGGCGAGTTCGTCTCCCAGACGGTGACGACAAGGTGTGAGGACCCCGAACATGCCGCCATCCAAACATCACGCTCCGGCTCGACGCCATCCGAGTCGCAGCCGTGTCCTTCAGGCGGACGACAACCCTTCGGTGGTCGACAACTCAGGTCGTCGACGCCGCGGCGGTCGTGATGATCTCGCACGCGACGTCGACCGCATGATGCGGGGGAAGGAGTCGCTCGGCGATCCGACGTGCGGCTGCTTGCGCGCCCGGGTCGGTCAGCACCGACAGATCGTCAGCACTCATCCGGCTCAACCGGCTTCCGGTACCCGCACCGCAGCGGCGTAACGCGGCCGCCCAGATCGGTTGGTCGGCACTGAACCATCCGACGGCTGACGGAATCCCGGCCCGCAGGACCGAACCCGTCGTCCCGGCGCCACCGTGGTGCACCGCGGCGCGGCAATGCGGCAGCAGCGCTTCGTGATCCACCGTTCCGGATACCCGGAACAGACGGGAATCCGTGATCGGAAGGTCCAGATCGGTGTGGGCGATCACTCGCAGACCTCGATCGAGCAGGGTGGTGACCACGAACTCCATCCGGTCCACGGGGGTTCGCATGCTGCCGAAACCGACATAGACCGGCGGCGGTCCCGAGCAGGCGAAACCGATGGCCGCGTCGGTCCGGTCCAGGCCGTCGTTGATCGCCGTCCGGATCTCCTTGTCCGGGCACAGGAATCCGACGAAGGGGCGCTGCGATCCCCACTCGCGCGGCAGGTCGGGGAACAGGACCGGGTCATATACCTGGATTTCGGGGGTTCCGTCCGCGCGCAGACGTCTGCTGAATGGGCGCCGGTCCGGCGGCAACCCCAAACGTGCGCGCAGTCGGCGGTCGGCGCCGCGGGTCGAGCGCCACATGACCCGATCGGCGAGCGTCCATGCCACGCGTGAGACCAACTGCGGCACATCCCGATACACCGGCGAGACCGAGCCCGAGACACGCACCGGGCAGTAGTGCAGGGGAACGAAGGCGATCCCGCGGCTCTCGGCGATGGTCGCGGCCCGGTCCTGGGCGAGCAGGCCGGTGACGAGGACGTCCGACTCGTCGGCGAGCTCGGCCATCACCCGCTCGGACTGCTCCACCCCGTACGCGCTGACCTCGCGCAGCGCCCGGAATCGGGTGCGCGGATTGCGCGACTTGAGGTCGTTGCGGATCAGTGGACTGGCGAGCAGATCCGCGGTCGACGGACAGAGCTCGGTGGTCGGAATCATCGTTCGTGCAAAGGATTCCACCAGATCGGCCGCCACGGCCAATCGCACCGAATGACCACGCCGCACCAACTCGGCGGCCACCGCGGCCGCCGGTTGGACATCGCCGCGGCTGCCGTGCAGCGCGAAGGCGATTCTCATCCGCCCCACTCGCTCGCCTCGAGTTCCCATCGCTTCAACTCGGCGCGCACCAGGGCCGCCAGGGCGGCGTCATCGGCGGCCAGCCGCGGATCGAGGGACGTCACCGCCAGCCCGATCGCACGGGGTCCGACGCCGAACCATCCGCTCACACCGCCACCGAAGTCGGCCGTGCCCGCCGGCCGGCCGGTGAAGGCGCGCACCGCGATCTCGGCATCGAGTCCGCTTCCCAGGCTGCAGAATTCGGGCGACAATTCGCCGAGGTTCGACGCCAGGCACATCGGCGTCGAGCCGTTGGCGGCCAGGCGTCGCACCAGCCCGTCGCCGAGCGCCTGCGCGATCTGCGAGAGGTTCCCCATCGAGGACGCGGCCGTGGTCACGCTGCGGTAGGCCTCCTTGCAGGCCACCCGAATCGCGGTGAGATCGTGATAGCGGTCGTCGGATACCCGGATCCGGGCCGTCGTCCCGGTGGTGGCGTTGGCCCGACGGTCCCCCTCGGGGTGCATCGACACCGGAATCGATACGGGAACAACGTCATCGGGTCCCACGATCCCGGCCTCGGCGAGGAGTCCGACCATGATCGCGACGAACAACGCGTTCGCGCTGCCGTGCGCACGTGCGGCAGCGCGCGCGTAGTCGTCGGCCGGGATGCTCAACAGGATTCCGCAGGGTTCCTCCGCGATGAGTCCCGCCGGTCGCACCGGGCCGGCCGGGGTGGGTTCGCGCCGGGACCCGACCGTGCCGGCGATGAGTCGACCCGTGGCCAGCGCGGCTCGAGCGGCGGTCCGCGCACCGTCGATGACGTCGTCGAGTGGACCCACCGGTTCGGTGGTGACGGCGTAATCGTTTCCGCGAACGGCTTCTTCGACCGCGGTCACCATCGACCATCCGTCCGCGACGGCGTGTGCGGCGATCAGCGAGACCAGGGTGGAGCGCCCGTCCGCCGAGTACGCGGCGGTCAGTCGCCACGCCGGTCCGTCGACGCTGTCGACCCCGCGCTCGGCCTGCCGTCGCGCCCATGCCACGGCGTCACCCTCGGCGACGGGCTCGTTCTCGAAGTGGGTCATCCCCGCTGCCGGTGTGTAGTGCCAGCGATCACGGACCGGAGGCGGGCGACGTCGTGCGAGGCGGGACAGACGCCCGTACCGTAGCCGAGTCGCCAGGGTGGACAAGACATCCGGATCGAGACGGCCGTCGAATCGCCATGCCCCCTGGTTGATGACACCGAGTCCGAGGGCGTGCTCCATGCGGATGAACAGGTCGTCGTCGGTGCCCAGGCGCTCCGTACCCAGGCGCTCGGTACCCAAACGCTCGGTGGGGCGACGCCGGATGTCCCTGTCGTGGTTGGTCATAGGCGTGTGAGGTAGGCGCGCAGGGTCGCGGGGGCGAAGATCACCAGGATCACGCAACAGCCGAGGAGTGTCCATCCGACGTCCGCGGTGAACTGCCCGTGATTGGCGAGTGCGCGAAATGACGAGATGAGGTGTGAGATCGGGTTGATCTCGGCGATCACCCCGAGCCATCCGGGCATCGTCGAGGTCGGCACAAAGGCGTTGGAGGTGAACGTCATCGGCATGAGGATCAGCATCGAGATGCCCTGGATCGCCGAGACCTTCGACAGCAGCACACCCATGAGGGCGAAGATCCAGCTCAACGAGAACGCGGCGAAGACGACGAGGACCACGCCGAGCAGCACACCGAGGGGGCTCGTGGGTCGATAACCGATCGCCAGACCCACCGCCAGCGAGACCGTGGTCGCGATGAGGTAGCGCGCCGTGTCGGCGATGAGCAGTCCGGCCAAGGGGGCGATCCGAGCGATCGGCATCGACACGATCCGGTCGAAGACGCCGCTGTCGATGTCCTCCCGTAATTGGGTTCCGGTGACGATGGACGTCGTCACCGACACCGAGACCAACACGCCGGGAACCAAGAGCTGCAGGTAATTTCCGACGCCACCGGCGACCGCACCGCCGAAGATGTTGGCGAACATCACGGTGAAGACGATCGGTACGACGACGACGTCGATGAGGCCTTGCGGCGAGTGGCGCATCCGCAGGAAACCTCGCCGTGCCAGGGCGAGGATCTGTCGCAGCGCCTGCGAGAGCGGCACCCGATCGAGTGGGGTGATCGGCCATTCGATGCCGACCGCCGGGTTCTCGGCACCCTCGATGGCGTCGGCGGTCTCGATGGTGCGGGCGCCCAGCACGTCTTCGGTCATGAGGCGTCCTGCCACGAGATCTCGTTGCCCGCTGCATCGTGGGTCGCCGGATCGCCGGTGAGGGCGAAGAACACATCGTCGAGCGTCGGGCGTTGAACCGAGAATTCGACGATACCGACCGACGCGGCCTCCAGATCGGCGACAGCGCGCGCCGCCAGTCCGGGATCGGTGATCGACGCCGACAGTCGTGCCTCGCCGGCCACCTGCGCCACCTCGGTACCCAGGCTCTGCTGCAAGACCCCGGCCGCGCGGGGCAGTTGTGCGGCGTCGGTGATGATCACGTGCAGCGACTTGGTGCCGATGCGTTCCTTGAGGGTGTCGGCCGTGCCCTCGGCGACGACACGTCCGGAATCCATCACGACGATGGAATCCGACAGCTTGTCGGCCTCGTCGAGATATTGCGTGGTCAGCAGTACCGTAGTGCCGCCCGAGACGAGTTCACGCACGGCTTGCCACACCCGTGCCCGGGTCGCCGGATCGAGGCCGGTGGCTGGCTCGTCGAGAAACAGCAATGGCGGCGCGGTGATCAGGGAACACGCCAGATCCAGGCGACGGCGCATTCCGCCGGAATAGCCGGAGACCGCACGGCGGGCGGCGTGAGAAAGTCCGAATTGTCCGATCAGGTCGTCGGCACGAGAACGCGCTCGGACTTTGCTGAAACCACGCAGCTCGGCGAATAATCGTAGGTTCTCCTCGGCGCTGAGATCCTCGTCCAACGATGCATACTGACCGGTCAATGCGATGAGGGAGCGCACGGCGGTGCCCTG
This sequence comes from Gordonia polyisoprenivorans NBRC 16320 = JCM 10675, assembly GCF_000241325.1. Lineage (GTDB taxonomy): Bacteria > Actinomycetota > Actinomycetes > Mycobacteriales > Mycobacteriaceae > Gordonia > Gordonia polyisoprenivorans. The sequence goes on from NZ_BAEI01000077.1 coordinate 194,053, forward strand.
GGTCGCCACGTCGCGGCCGAAGATGCGCGCGCTGCCCCCATCGGGGCGGAGGAGCGTCGAGAGCATGCGGACCGTGGTGGTCTTACCTGCGCCGTTGGTGCCGAGCAGTCCGCACACCGAGCCGGTCGGGACCGACAGGGAGACGTCATCGACCGCGGTGACCCGCCCGAACGTCTTGCGCAGCGACGCGGCCTCGATGGCGGTCGAAGGCAAAACGACCATGCCGGGCTCCTTTCTCGACGCGATTGCGATACGTAGCCTACCGAGATCCGGACGATTCGGCGCCATTCAAAGTCTGCTTTGGTTTACCCGCCACGGGTGATTTCACAGGAATCTCGCAGAAAGCGCCACATGGTTCGACAACGTAATTCATTGATCCGGAGAAAGAAATTGTGACGAATACCGCGGGTTCGGGTTATCTTGAGCGTGCTGGCGGTCTATCTGAGCCACATTTCTCGGTTGTTCACTGTTCGCGAGGTGCTGATTTGTCGGGTGATTCTGGTCGCCGTTCGCGGTGGCGTTTCCGCGTTTCCGCGGGTCTTCTGGTCGTCGCTGCCGCGGTGATGACCGGGGTCGTCGGTGAGCCGGGGGCCGCATACGCGACGCCGCAGAAGGCGTCCATCGTACGGACGGCGTCGGAGGGGACCGACCTCACCGCCCTCTATGTGTACTCCCCGGCGATGCGCAAGACGATCAAGGTGCAGGTGCTCACCCCGGCACACGCCGACCGGACTCGTCCGTCGCTGTACCTGCTCAGCGGCCTCGGTGAAGAAGACCCGCAGAACAGCATGTGGTTGCGCAAGACCGATGCCAGGCGCTTCTACGCCGACAAGAACGTCAACGTCGTGATGCCGCTGGCGGGCAACGGCAGCCTGTACACCGACTGGGAACGTGATGATCCCAAACTCGGCCGCTACCAATGGGAAACATTCCTGATCGACGAGCTGCCGCCGCTGATCGATGCCACGTTCAACGGTAACGGCAAGCGGGCGATCGCAGGCATCTCGATGGGTGCGGGTGCCGGGTTGGTGCTCGCCGCACGCCATCCGGGTTTCTATCGGGCGGTCGCCTCCTACAGTGGCTGCTACACCACCACCGGCCTGGCCGGACAGACGTATCCGCGGGGAATCGTCACCGCATTCGGCGGCAACCCCGACAACATGTGGGGCCCTCCCAACGATCCCCAATGGGCCGCGCACGACGTGGTGTCGCTGGCCGGCAATCTGCGCGGCACGACGGTGTATGTCTCCAGTGGAACCGGGATGCCCGGCAAGTACGACGAGCCGGGGTACCCGGGAAACAGTGACCCGGCGAATCGCCAGGTCGTCGGGGGTGGAATCGAATTCGGTACCTACCTGTGTACACGGGAATTGCAGTCCCGACTCGTCGCCTCCGGCATTCCCGCGACGATTCGATACGTCGATCCGGGAACGCACTCCTGGCCGTACTGGCGCGACCAGCAGACGCAGAGTTGGCCCACCATTGCCCGCGGCTTGAACAGTTGATGCGCTTTCAACAATTGCTCCGTCCCGTTCACACGATCATTACCGGAGGTTTCGATGGAATACACAGAGCTCGCCGACTATCGGATTCCCGGCGGTCGGGTGACCGCGTGGGAGCCGACCGCCGACGCCACCGCCTGGCAGCCCGATCCGCGGCGGCTGTCCTACATGCACCTCGAGCACGCGCGCCGCGCCCAGACGATGGGTGCCGACTGGTACAGCGAATGGATCGGCACAGCGTTCATGATCGACCGTCCCCTCGATCGAGAGGCACTCGCGGCCGCCATCGAGGAGTGGTACCGCAGACATGAGGCGTTCCGGTCGTCGGTGCGCACCGATGCCGGTACCGGCCCCGAGGACGATCTGACCCGGATCACCACCGGGGCCCAGGCGATCTCGGTCCGCACGAGCGCACTCGGCGACGCGATGAGCGCTGACGACGCCCAGGCCTGCGTGCAGGAGTACTTCAACACCACCGTGTCACCGCTCCGGTGGCCCCACTGCGTTGCGGTCACCGTCGAACCGGACGGCGACGACAATCGTTTCTTGCTGGTCTTCGCCGCCGACCACACCGTGATGGATGCCTACACACAGGTTTTCGCGATCCGCGAGCTCACCACCCTGTACGAGGCCGCACTGGACGCAACGCCGCACAATCTGCTGGATTACGGCAGCTACCTCGATTTCGCCGACGCCGAACGCGATCTCGGCGAGCAGATCGACGCCAACAACATCGCCGTCACCCTGTGGCGCGAGTTCTTCGAGACCCCGACATCGGTCGCGCAGCCGGGGCCGATGCCGACCTTCCCTCGTTTCGAGGTTCCCGACGGCCATTCTCCGACGATCACCTGCCCTCGCATCCCCGACGACGGATACCAGTCGAGCCTGTCGACATATCTCCTCGATCCCGCCCAGACCAAGGCGTTCGACACGGTGTGCAAAGCCGCGGGCACCTCGATGGCCGTCGGTGTGTACACGGCGCTGACGATGGCCGGTGCCGCCTGCAGCGGGGCCGACGATCTGCGGTTCATCAGCCCCGTCCACACCCGCACCGGCCCCGAGTGGGGCGAGGCGGTGGGATGGTTCGTCGGTGTGATCCCGATGCACGCCCGATTGGGCGGTGCCACCACATTCCGTGAGGCACTGCCCTCCGTGGCGGCGAGTGTCGGACGGTACCGCGATGCCGGCAGCGCTCCGTTCGCCCCGATTGCCGACCTGATCGGCGGCGACGTGACCCCGCCGGGATTCGTCATCTCCTACATCGACCTGCGACGTGCCGAGGGCGCCGACCAGTGGGACGCGCGCAATGCCCGCGTCCTGCGCAGCGCCACCGCCGACGCCGATGAGGTGTACTTCTGGATCAACCGAATCCCGGACGGCCTCAACGTCTCCGCCCGGTTCACCGCCGGTCCGCAGGGCGCTGCAGTCGAGGCGTTCCTCTCGACGTTCCACGCCATACTGCGCTCGGTGATCGCCGACGGCGACTGCCCGGTCGTCCTCGCCGATACCTCCGCACTGACCGGCCGGCGCCGGTGACGGTGCGGTTCTCACCACCCGGTGAGCTCGGACCGCTTCTGCGCGAGGCGTTTCCGGGTGGGTCCGTCGTGGAGTGGACCATGCGCTCCCCGGATCGGGCCAGACTCGGCTCGTCTCCCTCGGGTGCGGGAACCTTCCTGCAGTCCGATCACCTCGCGACCGCGGTCGCCGCTCGTCTACGCGGCGAACCGCATCGGGCGATCATCGGCTCCCTCACGCGTTTCGACGAGCCGCTCGACGCCGAGGTCATGGCGCAGGCGCTCACCGACTTCGTGCGGCGCCACGAGGAACTACGTGCGCACTACGTGGTCGACGAATCGGGGATCACCCGCGTGGTCGCGCCACCGGATTCGGTGGAGATGGTCACCACCGTGCCGGACCCCGACCTCGTCCTCGACGAGGCGTCGGTCGGCGAGTATGCGGCGCAACGCATCACCTCGCTGACCGATTTCGATTCGGTACCCGCCATGGCATTCGGGGCGGCGGCGGGTGAGCGGGGTTTCACGTTCTATCTGGGCGCCGACCATGTCCACGGAGACGGATACTCGGTGTGGCTCGCGCTCGCCGAGATCGTCGCGCTCTACCGGGCACGGGTGCACGGCGAGCCCGCGGATCTGCCGTCGGTCGGCAAGTACGCGGATTTCATCCGGGCCGAGGCGATGTCGGCCGCGGCGGTCGCCGCCGACGCCGACAGCGTCCACACCTGGCGGGCGGCACTGCGGGCCAAGGGCGGGGTTCCGACCTCGCCGCTCGATCTCGGGCTCGACGGTGACACCGCCGTACCGGCGGTCCGTGCCCGTCGCGATCTGATCGACGCCGATGACGCCGCCCGGATCGACGAGCGGCTCGCCGGGACCGGCTGCACCTTCACCGGGTGTCTGTACGCGGCAATGGCATCGGCGCAGTTCGCGGTGACCGGTGATCGCCTGTTCTGTACGACGACCGCCCTGGCGACGCGTCCCCCCGGGCACGAAAGCACCCAGGGCTGGTTGTGCAACTTTGCGCCGATCTGTTTCGAGGTGGACCCCGACGCCGACTTCGTGTCGCTGATCGGGGCGGCCACCGACGCCGTCCGCGACGCCCGCTCCGCCGCAGCCGCGCCGGTGGGTGCGGTACTCGGGGTGTTGGCACAGACCGGTGAGTTGCCGCCGATCACGGGTTCGCCGCAGATGGTGACCTACCTCGATCATCGTCGGCTGCCGGGGGTCGAGGACCCGACGGTGCGGACGACGGTCGGTTTCCCCGGTGTCGGAAAGACCAAGAACGCCAACCTCTGGGTGAGCCGGATGACCGACTGCGTGACGGTCGAGACCCAGATCCCCGACAACGCGACCGCCCGGCGGAACATCGGTAACTACCTCGACGCGATCGCCGATATCCTGCACGACTTCGCCGCGGGTGCCGAGCGGCCCGCACCGCACACCGGCGCGACCGGGGCAGCGGTATGAAACTGGCGAGCCTGGAACACTATTCGGTGCAACCCGGCTGCTTCGTGCAGTGGGTGCCGGAGTGCGGAGCGGCGAACTCGTCGGCTGTGACGGTCATGGCGGTCTCGGAGAACGAGCGTTTCCATCTCGACTCGGTGCAGGAGGGTCACCTGGGCTGGATGACCCTCGTCGTCGATCTACCCCGATCGGTGCCCCGGGAACTGCTGCGCCGCATGGCATCGGAGCTGATGTCGCGTCATGACGCATTGCGCAGCCATTTCGTCGCCGGCGACGACTATGTGCGCCAACATCATCAGGAAGTCCTGGCGATGGTCGACGACGAGATCGATGCGCGCGACTGGGACGCGCAGGCACTCACCGACGAAGTACTGCGACGAACGGCATCGGCGTGTAATCCACTCCGATCCGGTGGGCACTTCTTGTCCGCCGTCTGCCGGCCGGACTCGACGACGGTGATCTGCGCCTTCGACCACGCCTACGTCGACGCCCGGTCGTTGACGGTGATCGCCGCCGACATCACCGATGTTCTCGCCGAACGCCCGTTACGACCCGCGGCATCGGGTCTCGACGAGGTGCGCGCCCACATCCGTGTTCCGAACGTGCCCGCCGACGACCCGCGGCTGGCCGGTTGGGAACGCTTTCTCGAACAATCCGACTGGCAGATACCGGATTTCCCCTTGGATCTCGGCGTCGGCCCGGGGGAGCGCAAGCCGATGCGCACCGCGATGCGCACACTGGTGGCCGCCGACGACGCCCCCGAACTCAGTTCCGGTATCCGACGCCTCGGCGGCCGTACGCTCTCGGCATTGCTGACCGCCATCGGAGTGGCCGTCCATCGGTCCGGAGGCCCGGAGGAGATGTCGACGATCATCCCGGCCGGACCCCAGACGGACCGACGCTTCGTGGGTTGGGTGGTCGACAACATCCCGATGCGCGTCGCAGGTAGTGGTGATCCGTTGGAGCTCAGCCGGATCAACGCACGACGGGTGGCCGAGGCGACACCGCTGGCCGAGATCGGATTGACCCCGGTCTATCAGACCTTCGGAGATCGGTTGCGCCGCAGCCGAGACGACGTGTTCATGCTGTCCTATGTGGACTACACCCGTTGGTACACACCGGCCGACGGCGTCGAGGTCCGTCAACTCTCCGGCGATCACGACACCGACAACGCGCAGTGGTGGCTGTGGCGCGACGAGAGCGGCATCCATGTGCGGGTTCGCTATCCCGATACCGATCAGGCCGAGAAGATCATCGACGCCGTTCTGTCCGAGACGGTTTCGGTGATCGGTGAGATCGTCGATCGTGTCACGATGCCTGCTGCGCAGGCACACGGTATGGCATGAGATCTCATACCGGCGTCACTGCTCAGCGGATGTCGATCGCCTGACCCGTCGACTCCGCGAGGTCGGCTCGTCCGCCCCGATGGTCGGCGGCGTACCACGCCGAATTCCCACGAATGCCCAGATGTCGTACACGTCGCTGGGAGGTGCGGACGATGGCACGGGGTGCGAGGGCCACCGCGGACTTCGGTGCGACCTTGCGTACACGTTGTTGCAACTCCCAGTCGTCGGAAACCTGCTCGAGAGGCAGTCGCGGATACCCGCCTGCGGCCAGGTAGACCTCGGTGTCGAAGGCGCAGTTCGGGCCGACAACCCCGAAAGTCCGCTGCGCATACGGGGGTTCGTGTCGGGTCCGCCACTTCTGTTGCAGGTGTCCGACTCGCCACAGCAGGCCGAGCAGGTCGTAGGGAACGGGCGAGTACGGTTCGTCGTGGCGTGCCCGTAATCGGCCGCCGACGAGTCGCCGGCCGGCCAGCAACGGCTGGAGCAGCTCGTGTAGCCACGTCGGATCGGGGACCGAATCCGAATCCGTCCGGGCGACGAACACCGCGCCGGTGTCGATGGCGTGCCGTACGCCGGTGTCGACGGCCGATCCGATGCCCTTCTGTGTCTCGGTGATCAGCTCGAACGGCCGGCGGGTGCCCTCGGCGATGAACTTCTCGACCACCTCTGCGGTGGTGTCGGTGCTGCTGTTGTCGATGACGATGACCCGAAAACCGTTCAGCAGTTGACGTTCGAGCACGGTATCGAAGCGTTGGGCGTCGAGGGCGCGCAGCGTCGAGGTGATCAGACGCTGCTCGTTGTAGGCCGGCACGATCACCGCCACGCGGGGCTCAGCGGACATCGGCGGCGAGGTCGGTGGAACTGCGGTCACCCGAATACCATTCGAGCAGGCCCTTGATCCCGAAGGCCTGTTGGCGGCGTTGCGAGGTGTAGACCAGGGCATTCTTCTGCAAGGCGATTCCCTTGGGGCCCACCAGCGACCGCACGCGACTCTGTAACACGGTGTCGTCGTCGACGTCCTCCATCCGCGTCCGCGGGAAGCCGCCGGATTCCAGGTACATCTCGACGTCGATGGCCATGTTGTTGCCCACCACCGCATAACTGCGGCGGGCGGCGGCCGGTCCGCGGGCGGTCCGCAGGTACTCCACGGCGTGGCCGACCCGCCAGAGTTTGCCGACCGCGTTGAACAGGAACGGTGAGACGTCTTCGTCGTCACGGGCTTTCACCCGGCCGCCGACGAGCCGTTTCCCGGCGAACAGCGGGGTCAGCAGGGTGGCGAGCCAGTCCGGCGCCGGATGCGAGTCGGCGTCGGTGCGCGCGATGTAGCGAGCTCCGGAAGCGATGGCGTGACGCGCGCCGGTGTCGGCCGCACAGCCCGAACCCTTTTCGGTTTCGGAGATCAATTCGGTGGGGAACCGGGTTCCGGCCTCGATGAACTCGCGGACGAGGTCCGGGGTGCGATCGGTGCTGTTGTTGTCGACCACCACCACGCGGAATCCGTGCAGGACCTCACGATGCAGTGGGGCGTCGAACTCCTGATCCTGCAAGGCCTGCAGGGTGTCGACGATCAGGCGTTCCTCGTTGTATGCGGGGATGATCACCGCGACTGCGGGCGTCGATGGGCAGAGGTGGTCGGCTGTGGAATCGGATTCGTCGGCCATGGACGAAAGTCTATGTGGCCTTTCGCGTCGTGGCCACCGAGCGTCAGGGACCAGGCACCCGGGAGAGGGTGCCGTAGTCCACCGGGAGATCCTTGACCCCGTTGAGCCAGCCCGATCGGACCCGCCGCATCGGCCCGACCCGGGAGATGTCGGGCAGCACGTCGGCGATGGCGTTGAAGATGAGGTTCAGCTCGAGGCGGGCGAGGTTGGCCCCGATGCAGAAATGTGCCCCATTCCCGCCGAACGCGAGATGGGGATTGGGGTCACGAAGAATGTCGAAGGTGAATGGGTCGGAAAAGACGTCCTCGTCGTAATTGGCCGAGCTGTAGAACAGTCCGACCCGCTGCCCAGCGGTGATCGCGACGCCACCGAGTTCGGTGTCGGCGAGGGCGGTTCGCTGGAAGGCGTTGACCGGCGTCGACCAGCGCAGGATCTCATCGATCGTCGAGGCGGGCCGCTCACGGCGAAACAGCTCCCACTGGGCGGGATGATCGAGAAACGCATTCATTCCGTGTGTGGTCGCATTTCGGGTGGTCTCGTTCCCGGCGGTGATCAGCAGGATGACGAAGAAACCGAACTCCATCTCGTCGAGGGCCTCACCGTCGATGTCGGCCTGCACCAGGGTGGTGACGATGTCCTCACGCGGATTACGTCGCCGATCCTCGGCCATCTGGTATGCGTAACCCAGCAATTCGGCGTTCGCCGTGGTGGGATCGATCAGCTGATCCGGATCGTCGGAATTGATGATGGCGTCGACGAGTTCGTGAATTCTCGGTCGATCGGCGGTGGGTACACCGATGAGGTCGAGGATCGCCTGTAACGGGAGGTGGACGGCGACGTCGTCGACGAAGTTCCCGCTGCCGCGCGCCGCGGCCTCGGTGACCACCCGGCGTGCCGACTCCTGCAACGTGTCGGTCAGCGCACCAACGGATTTCGGCGTGAAGATGCGCGAGACGATCTTGCGTAGACGCGTGTGCGACGGCGGATCGTGGTTGATGAGAAGCGCTTTGGTGAACTCGATCTGATCGGCCGTCACGTACTCGGGGAGGCGGATGATCGCGCCGTTGGCATTGGTCGACCACAGCGCGTGATTGCGTGAGACCTCGCGGACGTGAGCATGCTTCGAGACCACCCAGAATCCGCCATCGTGGAATCCGCCGCCCTTGCCCTCCTCCTGGGCGTTCCACCACACCGGTGCCGTCCGGCGCAGATGAGCGAACTCGACAAGGGGGATACCGCGTTCGAGGAGGTCGGGATCGGTGAAGTCGATGCCCGCGTCGAACGGACGGGCCGATGTGGTCTGCATCACCACACCATACACCAGAAGAATATCTGTATGGTCAAACATCTCGGCGTCGTTCGCCGATTAGGGTGGATTCTCATGACGCGCGAGTGCCCGGTGAGGCCGATCGACCATGGGGCACGCTGATGCGGACGCACGGATGGGCCGGTGCGGTACCCGCCACCGATGAGGAGGCGGTCGCGCGCATTCTCGCGACCACCCGAGAGGTCATCGACGAACAGGGAGAGGCCACGCGTCTGACCGACGTGGCGCGACGACTCGGCGTGACCCGCCAGACGGTGTATCGCTACTTCCCGAGCACCGAGGCGTTGCTCTCGGCAACCGCCATCGACGCCGTCGGAGCGTTCCTCGACCGCATCGCCGGCCGCTTGGCGGGACTCACCGAGCCGGATGTGGCTGTGGTCGAGGGTGTTTCAGCGGTGCTGGAGGCGCTCGCCGACGACCGCTACATGGGCATCCTGCTGCTGCCCGGACATCAGAGCCTCCCGGTGATCGGACAGATCACCTCGGAGAACGCGCGCGTATTCGCGCGCAGCATGATCGAGCGGATGGATGTCGACTGGACCGCACGCGGTTACGGCGACCAGGACATCGAGATCCTCGTCGAGATCGTCTTGCGCACCCTGCAATCACTGATCATCGACCCCGGCCACGCGCACTCGGCTCCGGATCGCCGAGAGTTCCTCGACCGCTGGTTGGGATCGGCGATCCGTGCACTTCCGAGCGGAATTCGTTGAGCCCGCCCGGCCGAGGTCCGAGGCGGCGTCAGCCGGTGGCGGGTTCGCAGATCACCACCGGGATCTCGCGTTCGGTCCAGGCGTCGTAGGTGTCGAAGTCGGCATACACGTCGACCAGTTTCGGCCACAGGCGCGCGCGTTCGGCCTCATCGGCGGTGCGGGCCCGCAACTCGTGGCGATCACGCCCGACCTCGATGGTCACCGCCGGGTTGGCGCGCAGGTTGAGATACCACGCCGGGTGATGCGCCAGTCCGCCCTGTGAGGCCACCACGACGAAGTTCTCGCCGTCGCGCAGATAGAGCAACGGTGCGGTGCGAGGCTTACCAGACTTGCGGCCGGTCGTGGTCAACAGGCACACCGGAACCGGCTTGTGCAGTGCCGCCCCGATTCGCCACGTGTTGCCCAGGCGGCCACCGGTGGCGCGGTAGACCACCGTGTTGAGCCGCGAGCCCACCTTGATCAGCTGCGCGACAACAGGCGAATCGAGTTGGGGTGGACGGTTGTTCGCATCCACCGGCTCAGATGCGTTCCAGTATCGTGCCAGTGGCCATCGCCCCGCCCGCACACATCGTGATCAGGGCGGTCTGTTTGTCGGTGCGTTCCAGTTCGTGCAGGGCGGTGGTGATCAACCGGGAACCGGTGCTACCCACCGGATGTCCGAGTGCGATCGCGCCGCCGTTGACGTTCACCTTGTCCATGTCGGCGCCGTGGACCTGGGCCCAACTGAGTACCACCGAGGCGAACGCCTCGTTGATCTCGACGAGGTCGATGTCCGACAACGACATTCCGGCCTTGCTCAGTACTCGTTCGGTGGCCTGGACCGGACCGTCGAGATGGTAGTGCGGCTCCGCGCCGACGAGCGCCTGCGCGCGCAGCCGAGCCCGGGGGGTGAGGCCCAGTTCCCGTGCGCGCCCCTCGTCCATCAGCAGGATCGCCGCGGCGCCATCGGAGATCTGCGACGAGGTCCCGGCGGTGTGGATGCCGCCCTCGATCACCGGCTTGAGTCCGGCCAGCGACTCCGCGGTCGTCTCGCGCAGCCCCTGATCGCGGACGACGTCGAGGATGTTGCCGGTGAGTTCACCGTCCTTGGTGCGTTCCGGTGCTTTGAGCGCGAGTACCTCGCGGTCGAAACGTCCTTCGTCCCAGGCGATTCGCGCACGCTGTTGGCTCCGCAGTCCGAGCGCCTCGATGTCGGCGCGGGTGATGCCGCGTCGGCGCGCGATGCGCTCGGCGGCCTCGAACTGGTTGGGCAGGTCGATGTGCCACGAATCGGCATGGTAGGGACCGGCATTCGTCCCGACGTTGGCGCCCAGTGGCACCTGTGTCATGGTCTCGACGCCGCAGGCGATGCCGACCTCGATGGTGTCGGTCGCGATCAGTCCGGCGATCAGATGATTGGCCTGCTGCGCCGACCCACACTGACAGTCGATCGTGGTCGCGCCGGTGTGTTCGGGCAGACCCGCCGACAGCCAGGCCTTGCGGGTGATGTTGCCCGCCTGGGCGCCGGCCTGGGTGACACAGCCGCCGATCGCTTGTTCGACCAAGGCCGGGTCGATGCCCGCCCGTTCGATGAGGCCGCGCTGGGTCATCCCGAGGAGCTCTTCGGCATGCAGACCCGATAGCCAGCCGGCCCGCTTTCCGATCGGCGTCCGCACTGCTTCCACGATCACCGGAACACCCATGGTGGTTCCTCTCCTACGAGGTTCGCTGCCGTCTGACGACCGGCACTGTCCTGCTCAAATTAGAACATGTTCTCGTTTGCGTCCAGCCTCGGGATCGATATGGCGACGCCGATGGGTCGGGGAAGGGGCGAAAGGGACAGTTTCCTGGACATCAGTCCAGAAAAGTCGAAGTGGGACGGTCGCCCAACACTGTATAGGCGGCGTGGACTGGGGCGACCGTCCAGAAAAAAGTAGAACAGGTTCTCGTGTAGTCCGGGTTTCTTGTGTACCGTGGATCACACAAGTGAGACCGAAATCCGTTCTCATCTCACTACAGGTAACGACAGGTGGTGTGACAGTGGTCAAGACCGTCAACGTTTCCGCGGGGGAGTCGCCGAGCGGGGCGACGTCGTCAACGGAAGACGCGGGCAGCAGCCCGTTCATGACGCAGGAGGGCTGGGATTTCACCAATCCCGACCTGCTCGAACAGGGAATCCCGGTCCAGGAGTTCGCAGCCCTGCGTTCGACGGCCCCGGTGTGGTGGAATGCGCAGCGCGAGGGCAAGGGCGGCGGATTCCACGACGGCGGCTATTGGGTGATCTCCAAGCACGCCCATATCCGCGAGATCTCCAAGAACAACGCCGACTGGTCGACCGCGTCCAAGGGCGTGATCATGCGTTTCGACGACGAGATGACCCAGGAGCAGCTCGACGTCACCAAGGCTCTGCTGATCAACCACGATCCGCCCGACCACACGCGGTTGCGCAAGCTGGTGTCCAAGGCCTTCACGCCGCGCGCGGTGCAGGCGCTCGAGGACAAGCTCGATGACGCGGCCCGGACGATCGTGAGGCATGCGGCCGAACAGGGCACCGGAGACTTCGTCCACGATGTGGCCGTCGACCTGCCGTTGTTGGCCATCGCCGATCTGCTCGGTGTGCCCGAGGACGACCGGGTCAAGCTCTTCACCTGGTCGAACAACATGATGAACTACGACGACCCGGAGTTCGGCGAGGACCCGCAGATGGCGTCGGCGGAGATCCTCGGCTACGGCTACAACATGGCCGAGGCGCGCCGCAAGAATCCGGTCGACGACATCGTCAGCGTGTTGGTCAACGCCGATATCGAGGGCCAGTCGCTCGACGAGGCCGAGTTCGGCTTCTTCTTCATCCTGCTGACCGTCGCCGGCAACGAGACCACGCGCAACGCGATCAGCCACGGCATGAACGCCTTCCTCGAGCACCCCGATCAGTGGGAGCTGTTCAAGCGGGAGCGGCCGGCCACCGCGGTCGACGAGATCGTCCGCTGGGCCACGCCGGTCAACTGCTTCCAGCGCACCGCCAAGCGCGACACGCAGGTCGGCGGCGTCGACATCGCCGAGGGCGAGCGCGTCGGGCTGTTCTACGGTTCGGCGAACTACGACGACGAGGTCTTCGAGAAGCCCTACGAGTTCAACATCCTGCGAGATCCCAACCCGCACGTCGGTTTCGGCGGCAACGGTGCGCACTTCTGCGTCGGTGCGAACCTGGCACGGATGGAGATCAACCTGATGTTCAACGCGCTGGCCGACCTGGTGCCCGACATCAGTAGGCTGGAGGCACCGCGTCGCCTGCGGCACGGTTGGATCAACGGCGTCAAGGAACTCCGGGTCGACTACGGGACGAAATGACTCATTCCGAAACCGCACCAGCGTATCTGAACATCGATCGGGAGAACCATCCGGCGGTGGTCGCCGGACGGCGCTCGCGTGAGTTCGTCGAGGCCCGGGACAAGCAGGCCTGGGTGGACAATTTCGCCGCCGACGCGAAGGTCGAGGACCCGGTCGGGCCGTCGATGTTCGACGCCGAGGGCGTCGGATTCAGCGGGCACCAACGGATCTCGGAGTTCTGGGATCTGTCGATAGCGACCACCGAGAGCATCGAGTTCGTCTTCGACGACGAGATCATCTGCGGCAACGAGGTCGCCTACGTCGGTAAGATCGTCACCCACATCGCCGGTCACGTCTCCGAAGCCCACGGTGTGTTCACCTATCGCGCCGACGAGAACGGGAAACTCGCTGCGCTGCGGGCGTTCTGGGAGGTCGAGAAGACGATCAACTCGGTGCGCCCGGCTTAGCGGACCCTCTCACCCGCTCGGAGCGCTCGACCCATGAAAAGTAGGGGAAGAATCTTCTTCCCCTACTTTCTCGTTCTTCCCCGCGAAATTTCCTGCGGAGGAACGGATTTCTTGCGGAAGAATCGCCAGGATCCCGGTGGAAAGGCGATTATCCACAGCTGTGGATGAGCTTGACCACGCCTGCTCGTTCTCGGGCATGCTCATCCCCATGAATTCCGACGACCGTCTGATCCTGCGACGTGATGCGATCAAGCGAGGTGCGACCGACGCCGAGATCGCACGTGGTCTACGCGACGGGACTCTTGCGCGTGTGGGGTGGGGTGGGTACGTCCCGGTGAAAGGCGACTGCGAGCTCGATGAGTTTGCGGTTCGCGAAGAGCGGTATCGCGATTCGGTCCTCGCGGCGGTTCGGATCGGCGGGGAACGGCGTTACCCGAGCCATCAGTCGGCGGCGGCGCTGCTGGGCATTCCGTTGCTGGACAGCGATACCTCGAAGGTTCATTTCACCTCGAAAGCCTCAGGCCGTACCACGCAGAGTCTGATCGTTCACCAAGCCCACATCACTCCGACCGATCTCGTCGAGGCCAACGGAGTTCTCGTGACGTCGATCGCACGTACCGTCTGTGACGTCGCGCGGGAAGGCACTTTCCGGCAAGCGTTGTGCGCTCTCGACTCCGGGCTCTACCAGGGCCGTAAGCGTGGTATTTCCGTCGACCTTGAAGGTGTCGCAGCGGGTATGCGGCGACAGCACGGAATTGCGTTACTGCGCAGCGCCCTGCCTTTGGCGGACGATCGATCCGAGAGCATCGGCGAGTCGCTGAGCCGCGGTGTCATGATGGAGTCGAAGTCGGTGCCGCGGCCCGAGCTCCAGGCGGAGGTCGTCGTCGCCGACGGCTCGGTGAAACGCTGCGATTTCGGGTGGCGTGACTCGCAGGGAAGTTTGCTGGTCGTCGGGGAGTTCGACGGCAGGTTCAAGTATCACCGTGCCTCGGCGGCCAGCGGGCATCGGCTTGCCGAGGACGTCATCTACGCGGAGAAGCTGCGCGAGGACGCGATCCGTGAGTGCGGGATCGTCGTGGTGCGGTGGACGTGGCAGGATCTGCGCGACCCCGACGCCTTCGTCCGCAAGATCCTCGGGGCTCTCCGCCGCGCAGGAATCGTTGGCTGACCTGTTCTTCCCCAAGAAACCCATTCCTCCCCTGACAATTTCCAGGGGAACAACGAAATCCTTGGGGAAGAATCCGAGACAGACGTCAGTGCTGTGGCTTGTCGGACCCCACGAGCCACATCGAGAAGTATTGCGAACCACCGCCATACGCGTGGCCGAGGGCCTTGCGGGCGTCGGGCACCTGGTGTGCTCCGGCCTTGCCCATCACCTGGATCGCAGCCTCGGCGAAGCGGATCATGCCGGACGCGCCGATCGGATTCGACGACAACACGCCGCCGGAGGCGTTGAGTGGGATGCGTCCACCGATCTCGGTTTCGCCGGCCTCGGTCAGCTTCCAGCCCTGGTTTTCCGGCGCGAAACCCAGGTTCTCCAACCACATCGGCTCGAACCAGGAGAAGGGCACGTAGATCTCGGCGGCGTCGATCTCCTCGACGGGGTTGTCGATGCCGCCGGCCTTCCACAGTGCCGCGGCGGCATCCCGACCGGCCTGTGGGCTGACGACGTTGCGGTGCGCGAAGGCCAACGGCTCGGTACGCATCGCGGTCGCGTGAATCCATGCGACCGGAGTTCCCTGTGCCACAGCGTCATCGGCGATCTGCTCGTCGCCGATGACCACGGCGCACGCCCCGTCCGACGACGGGCACGTCTCGTCGTAGCGGATCGGGTCCCAGAGCATCTGCGACGCCATGACCGACTCGGTGGTGATGTCGGGCTGATGCAGGTGTGCCAGCGGATTGAGGGCGCCGTTGCGACGGTCCTTGGCCGCGACCATCGCACCGATGTGCTCGGGGGCACCGGACTGCCGGATGTAGGCGCGCACGTGGGGCGCGAAGAATCCGCCCGCGCCTGCGCCCACCGGCTTGGTGAACGGCACCGGAATCGACAACGCCCACATGGCGTTCGACTCCGACTGCTTCTCCCACGCGACGGCCAGCACCCGACGGTGCACCCCGGCGAATACCAGTGACGCCGCGACGTTGGCGGTGGAACCACCGACCGAACCCGCGGTGTGTACCCGGATCAGTCGTTTGCCGACGGCGCCGAGCGCCTCCGCCATCGCCAGCTCGGGCATCATGGTGCCCTCGAAGAGATCCGGGGCCTTGCCGATGACGATGGCGTCGATGTCATCGATCGAGACCTTCGCGTCGGCCAGCGCCGCGTCGATCGCCTCCCGGCACATCCCGGCCATCGTCACGTCGTGCCGTTTGGCGACATAGTGTGTCTGGCCGGTGCCCAGAACCGCCGCCCGATTGTTGTGTGCCATCAGTTCTCGTCTCCCGCGGTGTCGGCGCCCAAGGTGACCACCATGTTCTGTTGCAGCAGTGGACCGCTCGTCGCGTGCGCGAGCGCGGTCTGCGCGTTGCCGCCGAGGATCTCGTTCGCGGCGTAACCGATCCGTTGCAATCCGGCCGAGAACAGCGAGTTCCCGGCGAGGACACCGCCGGACGGATTGATGCGCACCGACTCCGGCAGGCGTAACGCGTTGCGCACGATCAGTTCTTGATGCGTGTAGGGTGCCGCGATCTCGGCGACGTCGACGGCGCGGCTCCGGTCGCCGAACGCGGTATCGCCGGCCAGGGTCGTCGACGGCGACACCGTCAGGTCCCGCGCGCCGAAATTCGGGGTGTCGATGCGATGATCCCACCCGGTGATGAACGCGGGATTGGCCACCAGCTCACGCGCCCGACGCTCGGAGGCGATGATGACCGCCGCCGCGGCATCGGTGTAGGGCGCGATGTCGTGGGCGCGCAAGGGATTCGCGACGTAGTCGGCACCCAGGAGGTCGTCCATCGAGGCGCCGGTGGTACGGGCGGCCACCGCCGCCATGTCGGCCTCGGTCCACGTTCCGGCATCGAGTCCCGCGCGGGCCTGCAGTGCGGCGAGCGACCGGGCCTGTGGCCACAGCGGTGCCACCGTGTACGGGTCGGTCTGCAGCGCCAGGGTCAGATCCATGTCGCCGGCAGTCGATTTGCCGAAGCCGTAGGCCAGGGCCAGATCGACCTCGCCGGTGGCGATCTTCACCCAGGCCTCGTAGAGGGCCCACGCCGCGTCCATTTCGACGTGCGACTCGTTGATGGGC
The DNA here is from genome assembly GCF_000241325.1 of Gordonia polyisoprenivorans NBRC 16320 = JCM 10675. GTDB lineage: Bacteria > Actinomycetota > Actinomycetes > Mycobacteriales > Mycobacteriaceae > Gordonia > Gordonia polyisoprenivorans. The sequence continues at coordinate 210,604 of NZ_BAEI01000077.1, forward strand.
GGCATCGCACCGATCGAGTCGATGGCCGAGATGAACGAGAAAGCGCGTCCGGCAAGGTAATCCGACGATCCACTACACCAGAAGCCGATATCGGTCCGGCTGATGCCGAGATCGGCGTAGAGCTTGGAGAAACAGGGGATCAGCATTTCCACCCCATTGGTGGTGCCGTGGGTCCCGACGACATTCGGGCTGTGGGCGAACCCGACGATCGCGATCCGGGGGAGGGTCATGACGACATGTCCTTTGTGATGGGCGAGAAAGTGTTCGGGCTCAGAGGAATTCGCGGTAGGAGGCGTAGTCGGCGTCCGGCTCACCGGTCGGCCGGAAGTGGCTGATGCTGCCCAACGAGAGTTCACGCTCGTCCTCGGGGACCCACGCCGCCTGCACGCGCATCCCCATCCGGACCTCGTCTGCCGGGCAGTCGAGGATCAGATGCAGGAACGGGATGTCGGTGCCGTCGAGCAGCACGTAGGCGGCGACGTACGGCGGCTTGATGCGTTGTCCCTGAAAGGGGACGTTGACGATGCAGAAGGTGGTGACGATCCCGGTGTCGGCCAACTCGACCCGCTCCACCGCGGGTGCACCGTCGGACGGGCTGACCTTGCGCGGCGGGAAGTACACCCGGCCGGCGTCGACGCCCGACCCGATCCGGGAGCCGTAGAGTTTGCCGGCCTTGAGCCCCTCCAGGTACCAGGACTCCTCCTCGGTGGCCGAGTGGGTGATCGTGGTGGTGATCGGGGTCGTGATGACGACGCGCTCGCCGGCGTCGACCTCGGCGGTATTCGGTTCGGCCGGCGTTGCGGTCTCACCCGGGGCGAAATGGCTGATGTCGTCGATTCGGCCGGTCCGTGCGGCGCGCCAGACGGCGTGCACGCGCAGCCCCGTCGTCACGTCGTCGGCCGAATCCACCAATAGGGCGTGCAAGAGAGCGGTGTCGGCGCCGTCGAGGCGGATCAACGCCCAGGCGAACGGCACGTCGAGCGGTTGGGGAGCGGCGGGTTGGTCGACCCACGTCCACGAGACGACGGTGCCGGTGGCGGCGACGTCGATGAGATCGGTGGTCGGGGCACCCGATCCGGGATCGAACTCGACCGGCGGCACCGAGACCGTGCCATCCGCGGCGCGTGAGCCGACGATCCGGCCGTCGCGCAGACCGAGCGCGAACTGCGACAGCACCGGACCCAGCGACCGGGTGTACCCGAAGGTGTTGGTCAGCGGTGCGGTGAGGACGGGGGTCTCGGGTTCGGGAACGACCGCCACCGGGTCTGGGACTCCGGGACGGTCACTGGTTGCGATGCTGCTCACACAATCGAGTAGAACACGTTCTAGTATTGGGCACAAGACGCACGTCGGCACGCCGAGGATCGACAACCCCGAGAGGACGGCATCGACCGTGAAACTGGCTTTGCAACTGGGATATTGGGGAGCCGGTCCCATCGCCGGCGCGGCCGAGCTCGTCGCGGCCGCCGAGGCGAACGGCTTCGACGCCGTGTTCACCGCCGAATCGTGGGGCTCGGACACCTACACCCCGCTGGCGTGGTGGGGATCGGCCACGTCCCGTGTCCGCCTGGGCACGGCGGTCTCCCAGCTGTCGGCGCGACCGCCGACCTCCCTGGCGATGGCCGCGCTCACCCTCGACCACCTCTCCGGCGGCCGCCACATCATCGGACTCGGGGTGTCGGGCCCGCAGGTGGTGGAGGGCTGGTATGGCGCGCCATTCGCCAAACCCCTTGCCCGGACCCGCGAATACGTCGAGATCGTCCGCGCGGTGCTGGCGCGCGAGACACCGGTGCGCAGCGACGGGCCGCACTACCCGCTGCCGTATCCGACAGACGCGCCCGGATCGACCGGCCTGGGCAAGTCACTGAAGCCGATCACCCATCCGCTGCGGGCCGACATCCCCATCTGGCTCGGTGCCGAGGGGCCGCGCAACGTGGCGCAGACCGCGGAGATCGCCGATGGCTGGCTCGCCATCTTCTACAGTCTCGCCCTGGCCGATCAGTACGAGCAGTGGTTGGCCGAGGGCTTCGCCCGACCGGGGGCGCGACGAACGCGTGAGGAGTTCGAGGTCGCGGCGACCGTGCAGGTCGTCGTCACCGACGACGTCGCCTCGGCCGTCGAGCGGTACCGTCCGTCGACGGCGCTGTACGTCGGCGGAATGGGGGCCGAGCAGAAGAACTTTCACGCCGCGCTTTACACACGGATGGGCTACGGCGACGCCGTCGAGGAGATCGGCCGTCTGTTCCGGGCGGGCCGCAGGGAAGAGGCGATCGCGGCCGTGCCCGACGAGATGGTCCGCGAAACCCTGATCGCCGGCACCGCCGACGAGGTACGCGCGCAGATCTCCTTGTGGGAGGCTGCCGGAGTCGACATGCTGATGGTCACCGCGCGTGACGTCGAGACCATCGAGGCCTTGGCCGGGCTGGTCTGAACCACGCTCAACCCGCGGTCGCCGACACCCGGCGCTCGCTCAGCGACAAGTGAAAATCCTTGGGCACCATGGTGAGACGCTCGTCGACGGTCAGTTGGTAGTCGGGGTCGGCGCGCAGGTCGTATCGGTGTAGGAGGCTCGCGAGCACCAACACCGCCTCGTGCAGGGCGAACTGGCGTCCGATGCACGAGCGCACCCCGGTGCCGAACGGCTGGTAGGTGTGCGCGGGCCGCTTCTTGATGTTCGCCGAGAGAAACCGATTTGGGTCGTAGACGTCGGGGTCGGTCCACACCTGCGGATCGCGGTGCACCAGGCCCAGCAGCACGATCGCCCAGTCCTGGGTCCGCATCCGGTGGTGACCGCCGATCACGGTGTCCTCCCGCGGGCTGCGGGCGAAGGCGGGGACGGTCGGCCAGATCCGCAGCGCCTCATCGAGGCAGCGTCGGATGTAGCGGAACTTCGGCACCTGCTCGAACTCCGGCATCGCCGACGGATCCGTACCGAGGATCTCGTCGGCCTCGGCCTGGGCGCGCGCGAGGCACTCCGGGTTCTGGGAGAGGTAGTACAGGGTGAATGACAATGCCCCGGAGGTGGTTTCATGCCCCGCGACCAGAAAGGTGAGGATCTGGTAGCGGATGTTGAGCATCGAGAGCTTCTCGCCCGTCTCGGGATGGGCGACGTTGAGCATGATGCCGAGTAGATCGTCACGGTTCGGATCGCCTGCGCGGGCCGCGATCACCCCGTCGAGGAGTGAGTCGACGTACTCCTGGTGCTCGGCGTTGCGGCGGTCGAGATAGCGCATCAGGAATCGGCCACCCGGAGCGGTACCCAAGCCGCCCTTGCGTCGGCCGGTCTCGAGGGCGCGGATCATCGCACCGATGAACGGATGCGGCTGCGCAGAGGAGAACGAGCCGAAATCCTGACTGAAAGCGGTGCGCGTCAATGTCTCGAGGGTCAACTTGGTCATGTCCCGGGTGACATCGGTGTCGCCACCGCGACGGTCCCAATAGTCGAAGAGTTCACTCGCGGTGGAGATCATCGTCGGGTGGTAGGAGCGGATCGCCGACTTGGTGAATGCAGGGATCAACAGCTCATGCGCCAGTTGCCAATTGGGTTCGTCGTTGCGCGCGGTGAACAAACCGTCGCCGGCGTACTGGCGCAGCGCGGTGATCGCCGGTGGCAACGCCTTGCAGAAACGGGTCTCATCGCAGAGTTCGGCGGAGAGCTCGGCCGACGCGACGAACACGAACTTCTGCCGGAAGATCTGCATCTCGAAGATCGGGCCGAGGCCCGGGCCCCACTCGAGGATGCTCAACACCGGATTACGCGGATCGGAGACCCCGAGGTCACCGATGACCGGGCGCCGGGTGCCGGCATGCGGGAATCGTTGGCCGGACCAGTCGTTTTTCAGCGGGCGTCGCAACACATCCTCGACGATGCTCGTCGTGGGCGGTGGTGTCAACGTCGCCCGACGTCACTCGCCGGTGAAGACCGGCTTTTCCTTGGCGGCGAATGCTTTCGGGCCGACCTTGGCGTCCTTGCTCTGGAACACCGAGATGCCGATCGGCGCCTCGATGGCGAAGGCGTCGAGTTCGTGCATCCCCTCGGTCTCGCGGATGGTCCGCAGGATCGCCTGTACGGCGAGGGGACCGTTGGCGCAGATCGCATCGGCGAGCTCGAGAGCCTTGTCGAGGGCGGCGCCGTCGTCGACGACGTGGCCGATCAAACCGTATTCCTTGGCCTCGTCGGCGGTGATGTGACGGCCCGTCAAGAGAATGTCACAGGCGACGGTGTAGGGGATCTGTCGCACCAGCCGTACTGCGCTGCCGCCGAGCGGGAAGAGTCCCCAACGTGCTTCGGATACACCGAATCTGGCACTTCGGCCGGCCACCCGGATGTCGGTGCCCTGCAGGATCTCGGTACCGCCGGCGATCGCCGGGCCCTCCACGGCGGCGATGAGCGGTTTGGTCAGTCGGCGGCCTTTGAGCAGCGCAGGCAGCGACGCCGGGTCCCAGGCGCCCTGTTTGACCGTGTCGCCGGGAGCGTTGCGCGACATGGCCTTGAGGTCCATGCCGGCGCAGAACGCGCCCCCCGCGCCGGTGAGGATCGCCGCCCGGATCTCGGGATCGGAGTCGACCCGGTCCCAGGCCTCGGTCATGATCGCCATCATCTCCGAGGACAGCGCGTTGCGGGCGGCGGGGCGGTTCATGGTGACGATCAGAACGTGTCCGCGTTGCTCGACCAGACAGTGTGGCGCCTCGTCGGTGGCGGATTCGGCATGCGACATCGTGGTCATCTCGACCCCCAGATCGGTGGAAGTGGCATGTGGGAGGAACGTGCTCTTGCCGGAAACGATAACACGTTCTAGTTTTGTGTCATGGCTTTCACCATCGGGGACCTCATCGAGCATGCGGTCGACCTCATGCCGGACCGCACCGCCGTCGAATCGGGCGACCGTTCGCGCACCTATGCCGAACTCGAGGCCCGCAGCAACGCCCTCGCGCACCACCTTCGTTCGCTGGGCGTGCAGCCAGGTGACCGAGTGGGTCTGTACAGCCGAAACACGATCGAATCCATCGAGGCGATGGTCGCGATCTTCAAGGCGCGGGCGGTGATGGTCAACGTCAACTACCGCTACGTCGAGGCCGAACTCGACCACATCTTCTCCGACTCCGGGATGACCGTGCTCATCCACGAACGTCAGTATTCGACGCGGGTGTGCAACGTGTTGTCGAATCGCGACGCGGCCGGCGGTGTGCGGCCGGTCGTCGCCCACCGCGTGGTCATCCCCGATGGCAGTGACGTCGAGATCGGGACGCTCGCCGCCCCGGTCCTCTACGACGACGCGATCGCAGGCGAATCGATCGAGCGTGACTTCGAGGAGCGCTCCGACGACGACCTGTACATGCTCTACACCGGCGGCACGACCGGCAAACCCAAGGGTGTCGTGTGGCGGCAGGCCGACGTCTGGCGGGTTCTCGGCGGCGGCATCGACTGGTACACCGGCGAGCCGGTCACCGACGAGTGGGAGCACGCGCGCACCGGCGCCGCGGGCGGACAACTCGTCCGATTCCCGATCCCGCCGTTCATCCACGGAGGCTCGCAGTGGGCGGTGTTCCAGGCGCTCTTCGGTGGCGGAAAAGCGGTGGTGTATCCCGATTTCGACGCGCACGCCGTCTGGGAGGCGGTCGGCCGGCACCGGGTGAACGTCATGTTCATCACCGGAGATGCCATGGGGCGACCGATGATCGAGGCGCTCGGTCAGCGCGACTACGACACCTCCACACTCGTTTCCGTGGCGTCGTCCGCGTGCCTGTTCTCGCCGAGCATCAAAGAGCAGTTCCTCGAACGCTTCCCGAACGCCGTCATCATCGACGCGATCGGATCGTCGGAGACCGGATTCGGCGGGATGGCCGCCGTCGTCAAGGGTGAGTCACACGTCGGGGCGCCACGGGTCAACGCCGACAAGCAAACCCACGTGCTGCGCGAGGACGGGACCCAGGTGGAGCCCGGCACCGGTGAGGTCGGGGTGCTCGCGCGCACCGGTCACATCCCGCTGCGCTATCACAACGATCCGGAGAAATCGGCCAAGACGTTCAAGGAATTCAACGGGATTCGCTACTCGATTCCGGGGGACTTCGCGCGGGTCGAGGCCGACGGCACCATCACCATGCTGGGCCGCGGATCGGTGTCGATCAACACCGGCGGCGAGAAGGTCTATCCCGAAGAGGTCGAGGCGGCACTCAAGGCACACCCCGACGTCTTCGACACCGTTGTCGTCGGGGTCGCCGACGACCGGTTCGGGCAGCGAGTCGCCGCGGTGATCGCCGCGCGTGACTCGGCGCGGCCGACGCTCGGAGAGCTCGCCGATGTGGTGCGCAAAGAACTGGCGGGCTACAAGACGCCGCGCAGCGTGTGGTTCGTCGATGAGATCAAGCGATCACCGGCGGGCAAGCCCGACTACCGGTGGGCGGCGTCGGTCACCGAGAGCCGCCCGGCCGATGAGACAGCAGACACAGAGATCAAAGGGGCCACTCGATGAAGACAGAACTGGCAACACGATTCGGGATCGACTACCCGATCTTCGGATTCACGCCGAGCCAACACGTGGCCGCGGCGATCAGCCGGGCCGGTGGCCTCGGCGTCCTGGGGTGTGTGCGGTTCAACGATCCGGAGGAACTCGACGAGGTCCTCGGGTGGATGCACGACAACACCGACGGCAAGCCGTTCGGCGTCGACATCGTGATGCCTGCGAAGATCCCGACCGAGGGCAGCCACACCGACCTCGACGCGATGATCCCGCCCGAGCATCGCGCGTTCGTCGAACGCACGCTCGACGACCTCGGTGTGCCGCCGCTGCCCGACGGCGACCGGGTCAATGCCGGAGTACTCGGCTGGCTGCATTCGGTGGCGCGTTCGCATGTCGACGTCGCGATGACCCACGCCGACAAGTACGGCCAGATCAAGCTCATCGCCAATGCCCTCGGGTCACCCCCCGCCGACGTCATCGCCACCGCCCACGACCACGGTGTGTCGGTGGCCGCCCTGGCGGGCGCGAAAGATCATGCGCTGCATCACGTCGACGCCGGAGTCGACATCGTCATCGCCCAGGGATACGAGGGTGGCGGTCACACCGGTGAGGTGACGTCGATGATCCTGTGGCCCGAACTCGTCGACGCCGTCGGCGACCGGGCCCCGGTGCTTGCGGCCGGCGGCGTCGGCAGCGGCCGACAGATCGCTGCCGCGATTGCCCTAGGCGCACAAGGTGTCTGGATGGGGACCTATTGGCTCACCGCCGCCGAGTACAAACTCGGGGTGCCCGAGGGACAGGAGGGGCCGTCGACCGTGCAGCAGGCGCTGCTCGACGCGAGCTCGCGGGACACCGTGCGCCGCCGCATCTATTCCGGCAAGCCCGCTCGACTGCTCAAGACGAAGTGGACCGACGCGTGGGATGCCCAGGGCGCACCGGAGCCGCTGCCGATGCCGCTGCAGAACATCCTCGTCTCCGAGGCGCACGCCCGAATCTCCGCGTCCAGCGACCCCGGGGTCGTGGCGATGCCCGCCGGTCAGATCGTCGGACGCCTCAACGCGATCACCCCGGTCGCCGAGCTGATCGCCGACATGGTCGCCGAATACGAGGAATCCGTCGCCCGGATGCAGAAAACATTGGAGGGGTAGCGCTTCGGTACGAAACCAGCCTTGGCGCAGGTGGTCTCGAGGCTCGCCGCACGCGGCTCGCACCTCGACCATCGATCTGTGATGCCCCACCCTACCTGCCCGACGGCCGTCCCACTCCGATGGTCGAGGTGCCGAGGAGCGATAGCGACGAGCCTCGAGACCCCTTGTGCCGAAAGGATTCCGGGCCACGGTGGCACGCGCACCTCGACCATCGGGCGTGGGGAATTCTCTATGAAGTTCTCAAACAACAGATGCGGTCCCGGCCGGGCCGGGTGCGGGGGAATCAGGCTGTAGTAGAGGCGCTTCGGGTCAGGCTGCTGCGTCGTCGAGTCGCATGGTGCGTCGGTGGTAGGACGGTATTGGTCGGCGCTTCGGGTCGATGCTGGCGGGTGGGATCAGCCAGGGGTGCCGGTCGAATCCCATGATGATGTCCCAGCCGTGGTGGTGCACGTCGTCGTGACAGCTGGTGCACAGTAGGCAACCGTTATCTAGGTCGGTGGGCCCACCATCGGCCCAATGGTGCAAATGGTGTCCTTGGCAGCGCCCGGCGTGTGCACCACATTTGATGCACCCGCGATCCCGCACCAACAACGCTTTCCGTTGGCCGGGCGTGAACAACCGTTCCTGGCGTCCGACGTCGAGGGGTACGCCGTCGGTGTTGAGGATGATTTTGGTGATGGTGGTGTCGCACGACAACATACGGGCGGTGGCTTCGGTGATGGCACCCATATTCTGCAAATCCCCGCCGAGTGCCGGGTTGTCCGCTGACCAGGTCCACAACAGGCCGTTGGTGGGTTTGGCCGAGAACGTGGTGTCCGTTAGGCCTTGTGCTGCCAACTCCACGATCGTTTCGAACGCGGCCGCGCAGATTTGTTCGGGTGTCCGGGGATCGGGGGAGCCGTCGGGTTGAGGCTTGGGCGCCGACAAGGTTTCCATCAGAGTTCTGGTTTTCTCCCCGGCGATGATGTCGAGGTTCGCCGAGATTTCCAACCGGCCGTCGTCGGTGATGCGGTCGGTGTAGGAGTTGATCGTCTTGTCCTCCGCGGCCGGTAACCCGCCAGGTGTTTCGGCCGCCAACTCGTTACCCAACTGCCGCGCGTAAATGTTGATCTCGGCGGGGGTGAAACCCGCGAAGTAATGCGACAGCAGCTTTTGGAGGTATTCACACCGTTGCACGGTGTCCAAAGGTTCGGGGCATCGGGTGTCGATGTGCGCCAATCCGCGGACGATGGCATCGACGTGTTCGGAGGAGATGGACCCGTCCGCGGCATGCGCCAACAACAGATCCACATCGGTGGTGGCCGAGATCCGCACATACCGACCTGCGACGGCGGGTGCGAAACCCATGCTGATCAACAACTCCCGAAGCCGGGTGGTCTTGTGATCGCCCACCCCCAGGCGATCCATCTCACCGGTAAGTGATGTGGCGTGGTGATCAACCAAATTCCGCAGTAGCAGGACTTGTTTCATCGCGCCGAAGGCTTGAGGGCCGGTCATCTCCGGATCCCATTGCAGGTCGCTGAGCTGGGTGACGATGTTGGCGAAGATTGCCTCGGCGTCAACATCTTTGACGTCAAGAGTTGCGGTGGTGTCGATCATGGGCCCCTCCCCGGTGGCTGATCGGTGTGATGACTCCATCATACTCGAACATATGGATCAGGGCAAGGGTGTTCGATGATTCTGGGTGGGGAAAGGTGCTTGTGGACAACGGGTTTCGGTGGTGGGCTGGCGGCAGTTTTCTGTCGGTGGGGTCTGGTAGGGGGCGGTTCTTGCTGTGGTGGACGGATGTGCTTGGGAGGCTTGTTATCTCACCGGGTCTCGAGGCTCGCCGCACGCGGCTCGCACCTCGACCATCGATCAGGAGGGTTTGCTCGGTCATCGGGGAACGCGGTACGCGGTGTCAGCGCTCAGGCGCGGCTCGTGCAAAGGCGGAGTCTACGAGTTCGGTGCGCGTTCAGGAGCCGGGGTGGATGGATGTGGCTGGGAGGCTTGTTATCTCGCCGGGTCTCGAGGCTCGCCGCACGCGGCTCGCACCTCGACCAGCGGGGGAAGATGCGATCGAAGGACGTTCGGCCTTCCCGTCCCGTGGCCCGTCTCATCCGATGCTCGTCCCACCCCGGTGGTCGAGGTGCCGAGGAGCGATAGCGACGAGCCTCGAGACCTTTTGTGCCGACTGTGTTCTCGACCGTCTCGGACGTCAGGGCCGCTGATAACGGCCGTCGATGCGGACCCAGGTCGGCGGCTCGGTGGATTCCCGCAGCCGGCGCTTGAGGGTTTTGAAGGTGGCCGTCTCCGGTAGAGCGTCGACGATGCGAATCCGGTGCGGCCATTGCTTCGGCCCGAGATCGGTTTGTGCAGAGAGGAAATCGGTGAACTCAACGGGGTCGAGATCGCCGTCGGTCACCAGCACCGCCTCGATGTGGTCGCCGATCTCGACAGGGACACCGAAGACGGCGGCCTGGCGGATGCATTGATGGCGCAGCAGAATTCGCTCGATGGGTCCGGTTCCCAGGTTCTCGCCGTCGACGCGCATCCAGTCGCCGAGGCGGCCGGCGAAGTGGAGGTAACCGGCGTCATCGACCCAGGCCAGGTCGCCGGTGTGGTAGATGCCGCCGCGCATCCGCTCGGCGGTCGCGTCCGGGTCGTTGTAATAGCCGCTGAACAGGCCTGGCCCCGAGGTGTTCACGATCTCCCCGATCTCTCCGATACGCGTCGGTGCACCGGTGTCCGGGTTGACCACCGCTACGGGAGAGCGCATGGGGCCCAGCGCATCCGGGGGAGTATCGGGGGTGCGGGTGATCGCGACGCCACCCTCGGTGGAACCGAAACCGTCGACCACCCGGCAGCCGAAACGCGCGGCGAAGCGTTCCCGATCGGCCGCCGAGGCCTCGTTGCCGTACATGATGCGCAGACTCGACGACGCATCGTCGGGCGACTCCGGGGTGGCGAGGATGTAGTTGAGCGGCTTACCGACATAGTTGGCGTAGGTGACCCCGTGACGTCTCACGTCGGCAACGAATCCGCTCGCGGAGAACTTGCGGCGCAACACCATTGACGCACCGCCGGCCAGTGCCACCGACCATCCGGCGATCATCGCATTGGAATGGAACATCGGCATCGAGAGTCCGACGACGTCGTCGGGGCCGATCCCGAACCGTTCGGCGAGCATCACCCCGGCCGCGGCGAAGGTGCGTTGGGTGCAGCGCACGGCCTTCGGGTCGCCGGTGGTGCCCGAGGTGAAGATCAGCATCAGCAACTCGTCCGGGGATGCTTCTCGGGGAATCACCGACGCCACCACGGAATCGGGCTCGGTGTAGCGGCTCACCCGGTGCACCGGGACATCGAGTGGCACATCGGCCAACAACGGTGCGGTGTGGTCGTCGACGAGCACGAACCGACAGTCGGCGCGGGCGATGTCGGCGGCGAGCGCGGCACCGCGCCGCGTGGTGTTGAGACCGACGACCACCAGGCCGTCGAGCGCGGCCGCGGCCACCAGGATGCTGAACTCCACGACGTTGTCCAGCAACACCCCGACATGGGGAGTCGCGGTGTCGCCCAACTGATCGCGCAGGCGCCGCGCGCAGGCCGCGGATCGCCGCAGGTGCTCCGCATACGACAGGAAGCCGCCCTCGTGCTCGATGCCACGGTCCTCGACATCGGTCAGCGCCGGCAACAGGGAGGTGATCGTCGCGGTCGACGACCCGAGCGCGACCGCCGTCGACGGTTCGGTCATGGACGTGGCTCGGTCATCAGGCCGGCGCCGCTGCCAGCACGTCGCCGATGGCCGCGAGCGTGATCGGTGCCGAACCGAGGGTGTATTCGTTCTGCTTGGCGCGCAGGAAATACCGGTGTACCGGATGGGTGGTGTCCAGGCCGACGCCTCCATGGACGTGGACCGCGGTGTGTGCCACCCGATGTCCGGCGTCACATGCCCAGAACTTGGCGGTCTGCACCGCGACGTGCAGTCCACCGTCGTCGTTGTCCTCGTCGGCGTCGGCGATCCGGGTGAACTGCCAAGCCGCGGCGAGCGTGGTCAGCGACAGTCCCTGGGTGTCGATGTAGCCGTCGGCGAGTCGCTGGGCGACCGCCTGGAACGACCCGATCGGCTTACCGAACTGCTCCCGCTCGACGGCATAGGCGGCGGTGAGTTCCAATGCACGGGAGAGGTTTCCGGACTGATCGGCACACACCGCCAGGGTTGCGCGGTCGACGATGTCGGCGACGGTACCCGCGCCACCATCCAACACGTGATCGTCGTCGACGACCACGCCGTCGAAATCCACGACGAAGGTCGGCGTCTTCCCGGTCGCCGGAGTGGGGGTGAGTCCGATCCCCGCGGCGTCGGCGTCGATGACCACCGCGCAAACCCCGTCCGGCGACATCGCGTTGACCACGATCGCCGTGGCGGCACCGGCATAGGCGACGTTGACCTTGGATCCGGTCAGGGCCCAACCGTGTTCGGTGCGGCTCAGCAGGGTCTGCGGATGATCGGAGCCGGTTCCGAGGTCCTCCTCGAGGGCGACGGTGAGCACGGCCGTGCCGGTCGCGGCGTCGCCGACGAGGCGCCCCCGAAGGGCCACCGAACCGTGTGTGGCGATCGCGGGAAGTGCGGCGATGGCGTGCACTCCGTACGGCACCCGAGCGAGCCCGCGGCCCAATTGCTCGGCGACGGTGATCGATTCGAGGATCGACTGGCCGGCACCGGCGTCGCCCGCGACCTCCGGCCCCACCTCGAGGCCGAGGAGTCCGGCCGCACCGAGTTCGCGCCACAGCACATCGTCGAGTGCGGCGTCGTCGGCCTCGAGCCGCGCCACGCGGTCGTCGGTGCTCACCTTCTCGGTGATGTCACGGGCGAGTCCGCGCAGGTCCTCGGTCACTTCGGGGAGTGTGAAATCCATTGTGTTGCTCTCGCTTCAATGTGGGTGGGCGGCAATCAGCGTCGCTGATGGGGCAGGCCGAGGGCGGTCATCGCGATGATGTCGCGCTGGACCTCGTTGGTACCGCCACCGAAGGTGAGGATCAGCGAGGTGCGCTGGAAGCGTTCGAGACGACCAAGGAGATGTGCTCGCGGGCTGCCCGCCCGAATGGTTGCGGCGGGACCGACGACCTCCATCAGCAATCGGTAGGCCTCGGTGGCGAATTCGGTACCGAAGACCTTGGTGGCCGAGGCATCGGCGGGGCTCGGCGCGCCACCGGAGCTGGCCGCGGAGGCGATCTTCCAGTTGAGCAGCTTGAGGAACTCGACCTTGGCGTGCACCCGCGCCAGGTTCTGACGAACCCATTCGGAGTCGACGAGGCGTTGTCCGTCACCGGTTTTCGTCTGCTGCGCCCAGGCCAGCGTCTCCCGCAGCGCGGTCTGGATCGGGGCGGCACTGCACAGTGCCACCCGTTCGTTGTTGAGCTGATTGGTGACCAGCGACCAGCCCCGGCCCTCTTCACCGACCCGCGAACTGACCGGCACCCGGACGTCGGAGTAGTAGGTGGCGCTGGTGTCGACACCGGCCATGGTGTGCACCGGGGTGTAGGAGAACCCATCGGCGTCGGCGGGCACGATCAGCACCGAGATGCCGTGGTGGCGTTTGAGTCCACGGGCTCGCCCCTCGTCGGTGAGGGTCGCCGGGTCGGTGCGGCATGCGAGCCAGATGTAGTCGGCGTAGGCGATCAACGACGTCCACATCTTCTGCCCATTGATGACGTAGTCGTCACCGTCGCGCACTGCGGTGGTCCGCAGCCCGGCGAGGTCGGTGCCGGCACCGGGCTCGGAATAGCCGATGGAGAAATGCAATTCGCCCGCGGCGATGCGCGGCAGGAAGAATGCCTTCTGCTCGTCGGTGCCGTAGTGCATGATCGTCGGTGCCACCGAGTTGATCGTCAGGAAGGGTACCGGCGCGCCGGCGATCGCTGCCTCGTCGGTGAAGATCAGCTGATCCATCATCGAGCGGTTCTGGCCGCCGAACTCGGTCGGCCACCCCAGTGCCAGCCAGCCGTCGGCACCCATCTGACGTACCACGTCGCGGTAGGCGTCGCCCTCGCCGAGTTCACCGTCGCCGCCGGTGAGTGCCGCCCGCCGGTCCTCGGTCATCAGATCGGTGAAGTAGGCGCGCAACTCGCGCCGCAGCGCCGATTGCTCGTCGGTGTAGGCAATGCGCATGGGTGGACTCCGTCGTGGATCGATCGGTGGGGGACTCGCCAATATCTGAAACACGTTCTAACCTGTTTGGCACAGCCCGTCAACCAGCGGGCACGCTGAGGAGGAGCGAGTCGATGCATATCAAGGCAGATTTCGACCTGTGCGAATCGAACGCGATCTGTGTCGGGATGGCACCCGACATCTTCGATCTCGATGACGACGACTACCTGGTCATTCTGAAAGACGAGGTACCCGAGGGTCGCGAGGAGGAACTGCGTCAGGTCGTCGCCAACTGCCCCAAGTCGGCGCTGTCGATCGAGGAGTGAATTTCGCCGAAACCGCCCCGGCTTGACGCCCCGACCGGTTAGCGTGTTAGAACAGGTTCTAGTTTTCGTTCACACCGCGTTCGGCTGGAGGGGTTGGCAGTGGCTGCTGGATCGTTGGAGGGGCGCGTCGCGGTGGTCACCGGCGCGGGTGCCGGATTGGGTCGCGCCGAGGCTCTCGGGCTCGCCGGACACGGTGCGACGGTCATCGTCAACGACCTCGCGAACGCGCTCGACGCGAGCGATGTGATCGACGAGATCACCGCGTCCGGGGGCACCGCGGTACCGGTGCCCGGTGACATCTCGGACTCGGCCACCGCCGCCGAGATCATGCGCACGGCAACCGCCGAGCTCGGCGGGCTGCACATCGTGGTGAACAATGCCGGGGTCGTTCGCGACAAGATGCTCTTCAACCTCACCGATGACGACTGGGATCTGGTCATCCGGGTCCATTTGCGCGGCCACTTCTTGCTCACCCGCAACGCCGCCGCCCACTGGCGAGCCGAATCCAAGGCCGCCGGCGGTCCCGTCTACGGGCGCATCGTCAACACCTCCAGCGAGGCCGGATTGCTCGGACCGGAGGGCCAGGCGAACTACGGCGCGGCCAAGGCCGGCATCACCGCGCTGACCATGTCGGCGTCACGGGCGTTGGGCCGCTACGGGGTTCGCGCCAATGCGATCTGCCCGCGGGCGCGCACCGCGATGACCGCGGGGGTCTTCGGTGACGCACCCGGCGACGGTGTCGATCCGCTCTCGCCCGATCACGTCGTCCGGCTCGTCACCTACCTCGCCGGTCCGGACGCCGATTCGGTCACGGGGCAGGTATTCGTCGTGTACGGTCCCCGAGTCATGGTGATGGCCGCGCCCACTGTGGATGAGGTCTTCACCGCGGAGGGGGATGCATGGGACGACGGGGATCTCGCCAAGACGCTGAGCAGCTATTTCGCCGACCGCGACCCGCGTCGGACGTTCTCGGCCCGCGACCTGATGTCCTGACCGGTTGTTGTGGGTCAAGTGTCCTAGTATTGACCGAACCCAGTGATATGTTGCGCGTGAGTTCCAAGGCTTGAGGAGTGCTGTGCTGAGCAGGCTGGCGGGACCCCTCGATGGGGTGGGCGACTTCGTCGCACTCGGGGTCGACTCGGTCCGGGAACTGTTCCGCCGGCCATTCCAATGGCGGGAAACGGTCGAACAGTCCTGGGCCATCGCCCGTGTGTCGATGGTGCCGACGCTGCTCGTCGCGATCCCCTTCACCGTGCTGGTGAGCTTCACCCTCAACATCCTGCTGCGCGAGATCGGTGCCCAGGATCTCTCCGGCGCGGGCGCCGCCTTGGGCACGATCACCCAGATCGGCCCCATCGTCACGGTGCTCATCGTCGCCGGTGCCGGGGCGACGGCGATCTGCGCCGACCTCGGTGCCCGCACCATCCGCGAGGAGATCGACGCGATGAAGGTGCTCGGCATCAACCCGGTGCACCGCCTCGTCGTGCCCCGCATCATCGCCTCGACCGGTGTCGCCATCCTGCTCAACAGCCTGGTGTGCACCATCGGCATCGGCGGCGGGTTCGTCTTCTCGGTGTACCTGCAGGACGTCAATCCCGGTGCGTTCATCGCGAATCTGACGCTGCTCACCGGATTCGGCGAGCTGATGATCTCGATGGTCAAGGCGGCGCTGTTCGGCCTGTTCGCCGGCATGGTCGGGTGTTATCAGGGACTCAACGTCAAGGGCGGCGCGAAAGGTGTCGGCGACGCGGTCAACGAGACCGTCGTCTACTCCTTCATGGCGCTGTTCGTGGTGAACGTCGTGGTCACCGCGGTCGGGCTGAAGGCGACGGCGGGGTAGAGCGATGGTACTTCCGTTCACCACCCGGCTGCGCACCGCGCGCGTTGCGGTCAAGCGCGCAGGCGAGGACTGGAACCAGATCGGCGATCAGGCGCTGTTCTACTGGGACAGCGTCGTGTCGATCCCGCGTGCGGTCCGCCTCTACAAGAAGGAGACGCTGCGGCTGATCGCCGAGATCTCCATGGGTACGGGCGCTCTCGCGATGATCGGCGGCACCGTCGTGGTCGTCGGCTTCCTCACCCTGTTCACCGGCGGCACCATCGCCGTGCAGGGCTACAGCTCGCTGGCCAACATCGGTGTCGAGGCGCTCACCGGCTTCTTCTCCGCGTTCATCAATGTGCGCATCGCGGTCCCGGTGATCTCCGGCATCGCCCTGGCCGCGACGATCGGGGCCGGTGCCACAGCACAATTGGGCGCGATGCGGGTCAGTGAGGAGATCGACGCCCTCGAGACCATGGCCATCGCCTCGATCCCGTACCTGGTGAGCACCCGCATCGTCGCCGGGATGATCGCGATCATCCCGCTGTACTCGCTGGCCTCGTTGGCCTCCTTCCTCGCCAGCCGGTTTGCGACGGTGTTCATCTACGGACAGTCACCCGGCGTCTACGACCACTACTTCGACACCTTCCTCATCCCGTCGGACATCCTGTGGTCGTTCGTGCAGGCCATCTGCATGGCGATCGCGGTCATGCTCATCCACACCTACTACGGCTACAACGCGACCGGCGGTCCCGTCGGCGTGGGCGTGGCGGTCGGCAACGCGGTGCGCGCGTCGCTGGTCGTGGTCGTCGTCATCACCCTGCTCACCTCGTTGGCCATCTACGGGTCCGACGGCAAGTTCAATCTGGCGGGCTGAGGGATGGCGAGTCGACAGGGACGCAGTAACTGGGTACGCAAGCTGGCCGCGGTCATCATGGTGGGCGGGCTGATCGCGATCATCGCCGCCGCCTCCGGGTCGTTCCTCGGTTGGTTCGCCTCCACCGAGCGGGTGACCCTGCAGGCGCCGCGTGCCGGCCTGGTGATGAGTCCCGACGCCAAGGTGCGCCTACGCGGGGTGCAGGTGGGCACGGTCAAATCGATCACCGAGACCGGTGACCACGCGGTGCTCGCCCTCGACATCAACTCCGATCAGATGTCGCAGATCCCCGGCAACGTGACCGCACAGATCAAGTCCAACACCGTGTTCGGGGCCAAGTCGGTGTACTTCGAGGTGCCGACGACGGGACCGAGTGGACAATTGCAGCCCGGCCAGAACATCGACGCCCAACACGTCGTCGTCGAACTCAACACCGTCTATCAGCAGTTGGTCGCGGTACTCGCCGACATCCAGCCCGACAAACTCAACGCCACCGTCGGCGCGGTCAACACGGCATTGTCCGGCCGTGGCGCCGACATCGGCAATTCGCTGGGCACGCTGTCGGGGCTGCTCGGCAAGACCAATCCGCATCTGCCCGAACTCGACGAGCTGATCCGCCAGACGGCCACGGTGACCAATGTCTACGGCGATGTGATGGGTGATCTCATGCGCACCATCGACAACGCGGTGTACACGGGGAACACGTTGCGCGACAACGCCTCCAACTTCGATGCGCTGTTGATCAACGTGACCGGCATGGCCAACACGATCAACAACGACGTCCTGGCCCCGTCGAAGGCCGACCTGATGGCGACGCTGTCCCAATTCGACCCGGTGTCACAGCTTCTCGGATACCAGTCACCGGGTATCTCGTGCTTCCTGCGCACCACGGCGATCGGTGCCGACATGGCCAAACCCTACGAGGGCGGCGAGAACGGCATGTTGAAGCTCTACGCCGGATTGCTGCCGGGCAAGGAGCCCTACACCTATCCGAACAGTCTGCCGCGGGTCGACGCCCAGGGCTCTCCGACCTGCGCGGGCGGGCTGAGCAATCCCAACACGACCGAGCACTCGAAGTTCTACGTGACCGACAACGCGCCGGTGCCCTACCAGCCGCGGATGACGCCGAAGGTCAACCGGGAGAAGCTCTTCCAGCTCTTGTTCGGGGAGCCCGACCTTGGATAACCGCGCACGCGCGTTCCGCGCGACCGTCATCAAACTCGGCGCCTTCGCCATCGTGATGGTGCTGGTGTTCATCGGACTCGTCGTCGTGTTCAGCAACTACCGGTCCGGCAGCTCCGACGACTACCGGGCGCTGTTCACCAGCGCCTCGCAGATCAAGTCGGGCAGCAAGGTCAAGATCGCCGGTGTCGAGGTGGGCTCGGTCGACAACGTCTCGTTGACCCCCGACAACGAGGCGCTGGTGAAGTTCTCCGTCGACGACCAGTACAAGCTGCCCAAGTCGGTGCGCGCGCTGATCCGTTACGAAAACCTCACCGGCGACCGGTATCTCGAGTTGCAGCAGGGACCCGGCGACCCCGACGACACCCTCGCGCCATCGGATGAGATCCCGGCCTCGCAGACCGAACCGGCACTCGACCTCGACAAGCTCCTCGGCGGATTCAAACCGTTGTTCCGCACCCTCGACGCCAACGAGGTCAACGAACTGTCGACCTCGCTGGTGGCCGTCTTCCAGGGGCAGGGTCCGGCGCTGAACAAACTGCTCGCCGACACCGCCTCGTTCACCAACGCCCTCGGTGACCGGGATCAGTTGATCGACAGCGTCATCGACAACCTGAATCAGATGCTCGGCACCCTCGACGGCGACCGCGGTGGCCTCGACACCAGCCTCGACCAGATGCAGATGCTCATCACCGGACTGTCGGCGCAGCGCGGCACCATCGGCAACTCGCTGACCCAGACCGCGCAGGTGACCGATGGACTCGCCGACCTGTTGTCGTCGACCCGCCCCGGACTCAAGTCCACCCTGACCAGCATCGGCGTCGCCTCGGACAATGTGCTTGCGGCCGAACCGTTCCTGCGGTCGCTGCTGCCGCGCCTGCCCAACGACTACAAGATGCTCTCGAATCTCGGTAGCTATGGCGCCTGGTTGCAGATCTACTTCTGCCGGATTCGCCTGCTGCTCAGTGGTCCGGACGGCAAACAGTATTTCTTCACCTCCAACGACGTCATGGGGGACACCACCAAGGCCGGGGGGAGGTGTTCGTCGCAATCATGAGTACGTCGGGAACGAGTAGGGGTCCGTTCGGGAATCTGTTCCGCAGCAATCGGTCCGGGTCGGATGAGGCCGATGTCGCCCGCGAGAACAAGCGTGGCGGGCGGACCCGCAGGCAGATCGGTCTGATCGGCATCGTGGTGACCGCGATGGTGGTCGTGGTGGCCCTGCAGATGGACAAGCTGCCGCTGATCTCGCCGATCAGCACCTACACCGCCTACTTCGACGACGCGGGCGGTCTGGTCACCGGCGACATCGTGACCGTCGCCGGGGTCGACGTGGGCACCGTGGAGGGTATCCGCCTGGCGTCGACCGACGCCGGAACCAAGGCCGCCGTCAGTTTCCGGATGAACGACACGGTCTCGATGGGTACCGACACCCAGGCCGCGATCAAGACCGAAACCGTCCTGGGCCGACGGAATCTGACGATCCTGCCGCACGGGACCGGGCGGATCGAGCCGGGTGGGGAGATCCCCAACCGCAACACCGTCGCCCCGTACTCGCTGACCGACGCCCTCGACAATGCGACCGACACCCTCTCGCAGACCAACACCGCCGAACTCAACAAGGCGCTGGACACTCTGTCGGTGACGTTCTCGGCCACCCCGGACCAGGTCCAGGGCGCCGTCGACGGTGTCGCGAAGCTGTCCAAGGCGGTCGCCGACCGCGACAATGCGCTGCGTGAGCTGCTGGCCAAGGCCTCCGGTGTCACCCAGGTCATCGGTGACCGCAGCAAGCAGCTCAACCAACTGCTCCTCGACGCCAACATGTTGCTCGGCGAGCTGCAGTTCCGGCGTGCGGCGATCGCCGAGCTCATCAGCGGCACACGCGATGTCGCCGCGCAGATCAGCGGATTCATCAACGACAACAACGCCCAGCTGACGCCGGTGCTCGACAAGTTCAACAAGGTGCTCGACATCCTCAACGACAACGAGAACAACCTCAAGGAGACCGTCGACCGGCTCGGCCCGTTCGCCAACGCCCTCGGCGAATCGGTCGCCAACGGACCCAACTTCGACTCGCTGGTCGGCGTCAGCACCTTCGGTGACTACACCGCCACGTTCATGAAGGTGCTGCAGCAGAAGTACCCCGAAGTCGCGCAAGCCTTCTCGTATTCGGGATTCCCGTTGCTGCCCAACGCGTGGAGCCAGGCACCGGGCGCCAACCCCCCGCCCCGCACGCCCGTGCCCTCGCCGACGATTCCCACCCCGCCGCCCTCGACCCCGACGACCAGGCCAGGTGGTTGAGATGACCGGACGTCTCGGAATCGGCAAGCGCGCATGGCAGATCATCGCGTTGCTGGTGTTGCTCGTACTGCTCGTGGTGGCCGGGTACATCGGCTACCACCGGGTCACCAACACCCGGCTGACCGCCTACTTCGCCACGACCACCGGCCTCTACAACGGCGACCCGGTGCGGGTGCTCGGCGTCAACGTCGGTCACGTCACCTCGATCACCCCGCGCAGCGGTGACGTCAAGGTCGAGATGGATGTCGATCGCAGCGTCAAGATCCCCGTCGACGCACGTGCGGTCGTCGTCGCCCAGAGCCTGGTGTCGGGCCGCTTCATCCAGCTGACCCCGGTGTACTCGTCGGGCCCGCAGATGACCGACGGCACCGACATCCCGATGGAGCGGACCGCCGTCCCGATGGAGTGGGATCAGGTCAAACAGCAACTGCAGCGACTGACCGATGCGGTCGGCCCCAACGGCGCCGACCCGGGTGCCGCGGCGCGCGCCATCGACGTCGGCGCGCAAAACCTCGACGGCGCAGGGCAATCCATCAACAGCTCGATCACCCAGCTCTCCGACGTGATGGGAACGTTGGTGTCGGGGCGTGATGATCTGTTCACCACCATCCGCAACCTGCAGAAGTTGACCGATGCGCTTTCGTCGAGCCACGAGCAGATGGTGCAGTTCAACGGACGTATCGCATCGGTGACGAGCGTGCTCGCCGACAACACCGATCAACTCAACGGCGCTCTGCACAATCTGGATTCGGCGATGACCGACGTCCAGAACTTCATCAACACCAACCAGAACTCGTTGACCGGCGCGGTGTCGCGGCTGGCGCAGACCACCGGCATCCTGGCCGCCAAGGACGAACAGATGCGTGGGCTGCTGCATTCGGCGCCCAACCAGCTCGCCAACTTCTACAACATCTACAACCCGCTGACCGGATCGTTGTCCGGGGTGTTCGGACTCGGTATGGGCAACAACCTGATCACGCTGCTGTGCGGCACGATGGAGGCCAACAACCGGCCCGGCCAGAGCCAGGTCGACATCGACAAGTGCGTCGACACCCTGGCACCCGTACTGCAGTCCATCGTCGTCGCCTACCCACCGTTCATGTCCAACCCGGTCAACGGCATCAACGCGACACCCGGCCAGGTGACCTACCAGAACGCCGACGTGGCCGCGCGCGCCCAGCAGGGCATCCGAAACCAGGACGCGGCGACCCGGCGCGCCGACGGTGGCGGGCCGCTCGCCGACCTGCTCGTCCCGTGGGGCGGTGCGGGCTGATGCGCCGACTGCGGTGGCGTGACCTACGCCTGACCCTGCTCGTCGCCACGGTGACGGTGCTGGCCACGGCGTGCGGCTTCAACGGCGTCAACAGCCTGCCGGTACCCGGCGCGCAGGGCACCGGCGACGGTTCGTACAAGATCAGCGCCGTCATCCCGAGCGCTGCGGGCCTGACCAACAACGCGCCCGTGCTCATCGACGACGCCACCGTCGGCAGCATCGGGTCGATCAGCGTCGCACCCGGCTGGAACGCCAAGGTCGACATCCGGCTCAACCCGGGCGTGAAGGTGGCCGACGGATCGCACGTGATGGTCGGGATGACAAGCGTGCTCGGGTCGACCCACCTCGAGATCGTGGAGCCGACGGGTACCGCCACGGGCTACATGCAGCCCGGTGATCAGATCCCGCTGCCGAAATGCCCGAAGGTCGACAACATCGCCCAGCCGACCGAAACCGCTGTCGCCGATATCAATTCGGCCCAACAGGTGGCCGGCTGCAACTATCCGACCACCGAGCAGGTCCTCAGCGCGTTGTCGGTGGTGCTCAACGGTGGTGGGCTGTCGCAGTTCGGCGACATCGTCCACGAGATGAGCCAGATCTTCGACGGCCACGACCAGCAGATCCGGGCCCTGATCCCGCAGCTGACCACGCTCGTCGGCGACCTGAACAACCAGACCGACAACATCATTCGCGCCGGCGAGGGTCTCGACCGGCTCACCGTCGCGGTCAATCAGCAGACGCCGACGCTGCAGAAGGCGTTGCGCGACGGCCCGCAGATCCTCAAGCTCCTCAACGATCAACGCCAGCAGTTCGTCAACGCGCTCGACGCGGTCGGGCGTCTGTCGTCGACGACCAACGACGTCCTCGATGCGAATTCGCAGGACATCAAGACGATCGTGGCCAACATGGCCAAGGCCTTCCAGGGTCTGGCCGCCGCCGGTCCGGCGCTGCCGGGCTCGCTGCGCCTGCTTCTCACCTTCCCGTTCCTGGAGGAGGAGATCCCGACGATGGTCAAGGGCGACTACATCAACTCCGACCTCGTCCTCGACCTCACGATCCCCAAGCTGCAACGCAGCATCCTGCGGTCGGTCGGCGTCGTCGGCCCGGAGGGCGTCACCGGCCAGCCCGCCGGCGCAGCCGGACGCGGTCTCAACCCGTTCACCTCGCCGCTGCAGCCGGGTGACGAAACCCGCTCGGAGAACGCCCCTCCCATTCCGGCCACCCAGAACACCCCGGGATCGAACGGAGGCGGCAACTGATGAAGATCACCCGTTTCGTCCGCATCCAGCTGATCATCTTCGCGATCGTCACCGTCATCGCGATCGTCGCGATGGCCCTGTTCTACGTGCGCATTCCGGCGATGTTCGGGGTCGGGCGGTATGCGGTGACCCTCCAGTTGCCCAACACCGGTGGGCTGTATGAGAACGCCAACGTGGCCTTCCGCGGCGTCAACGTCGGCAAGGTCAAGTCGGTGCGGCTCACCGAGAACGGGGTGGCGGCGACCCTGTCCATCGACAGTGGCACCAAGATCCCCACGAATTCCGCGGCGTCGGTGCACAGTGTGTCCGCGGTCGGTGAGCAGTACGTCGAATTCACCCCGCCCACCGGCGATTCCAGCTCCGACTACCTCGCCGACGGTGCGACGGTGTCGACAACCGATGTGCCGGTGGAGATCTCGTCGGTCCTCGACCAGGCGACCACCTTGCTCAATCGTGTCGGCGACGCCAATCTGCGCTCACTCATCGACGAGGCCTTCGACGCGTTCAACGGCACCGCCGAGGACCTGCGGCGCCTGATGGACTCGATGATCCTGCTCGTCGACGACGCCGACAAGAACTCGGACGTG
Organism: Gordonia polyisoprenivorans NBRC 16320 = JCM 10675; assembly: GCF_000241325.1. Lineage (GTDB taxonomy): Bacteria > Actinomycetota > Actinomycetes > Mycobacteriales > Mycobacteriaceae > Gordonia > Gordonia polyisoprenivorans. Next base: position 233,967 of record NZ_BAEI01000077.1, read on the forward strand.
ACCATCGATCTCGTCAAACAGGCGGGACCGTTGATGGCCACCCAGTCGGCCACCGCCGATCAGATCCGGGCGTGGACCGCCGACGCGGTCAAGGTGACAGATCAGTTGCGCGCCAACAACCCCGAGATCACCGACCTGCTTCAGAAGGGACCCTCGGTGGCGTCGTCGGCGCAGAAGCTGTTCGCCTCGATGGACCAGTCGCTGCCCCTGTTGCTGGCCAACCTCAACACGGTGTCGAAGACGACGGCGGTGTATCTGCCGAACCTGCAACAGGTCCTGGTGATCTATCCGCGTCTGATCGACACCCTGCTGACCGCGTTGAACGCCGGCGACCCGCGGTACGGCCCGAGCGTCGAATTCTCGCTGGGTTTCCAGGATCCGCCGCCGTGCACCATCGGCTACCTGCCGCCGTCGCAGTGGCGCAGCCCCGCCGTGCAGACCGCGCGCGACCTGCCGCCGGGCATGTTGTGCCGGGTACCGCAGAACTCGCAGATCGCCGTGCGCGGCGCGCGCAACTTTCCGTGTGCGGAATTCCCCGGCAGGCGGGCCCCGACCCCCGAGGAATGCCGCACCGGGTACAAACCGATCAGCAATCGGGTGGTGCCGTTCCCCAACGGCATTCCGGGCATCCTGCCCGCGCCCGCCGGATATGTCACGCAAGGGACGCCGACCGAACAAGAGGACGGACCCGCGGTCTACGGCGCCACGTACGATCCGGAGTCGGGTGACTTCATCGGCCCCGACGGACGCACGTACAACGCCGGCACCGGCACCGACAACAATCAGCAAGGACAAGGCAGCACATGGCAGAGCCTGATCACCGGAGCGGTGGACGCCCAGTGACGCCGGCTTCGCAGGCCCGGACCCCGGTCCGGTCGGCGCCACTGCGCCGACGTCGTACACCGACCAAGCCCGACGAGGCGCCGGCGATTGACACCGCGCCGACCGACACCGCGCCGACCGACACCGCGCCGACCGACACCGCGACGCCCGAGCAGCCGTCGCCCGCGGTGAACCTGACCAAACCCGAGCGCACCGGCCCGGTGGCCGACCCGGACGAGTTGGTCTCCTCCCTGAGCTATCGCGAGCGGCGTCAACGCCGGATGGCTGCCGCCCCGGGTGGCGACGATGCCGCACCGGTCACCAAGGTGTCCGCGCTGCGGGCGCGGTCGGATCGCTCGATCCTGGCGTGGGTCGCGACGGGACTCGCGGTGATCGTCATCGTCGGATGCCTCGTGGCCTCGGCGGTGTTCGCCATCGCACTCGGACGCATCGACCATCAGCGGGATCTGCGCGCCGAGTACTCGTCGTTCGCCCAGCAGATGACGGTCACGATGACCAGTCTCAATCCGGGCAACGTCGACGCCGCGATGAAGACCATGTCGGACAAGACCAGTGGCACCGCCCAGCAACGACTCAATGAGTCCATGGGGCAAGCGGTCTCGCTCATCCGGGACCAGAAACTCGACGTGCAGTCCACCGTCATCAGCGACGCCGTCACCAAGGCCGATGCGGACGAGGGCACGGTGATCGTCGTCTACGGCTGGCAGATGAAGCCGACGGATCCCAAGGAGCAGACCATCGTCCAGACCTTCCGCTGGCGGGTCGACATCACCCGGATCAACGGCGAACTGAAGATGACCGACTTCGAGTGGGTGACGTGATGCGGCTCTCGGTTGCGCAGGTTCTCGCGGGCGTTCTCGCGTTGCTGGTCGTGGCATCGGTGGCGCTCGCCGGGGTACTCGGCTACCGCTACCTCGACGCCCGATGGACCGAGCAGGCCCGGGACTCGTCGCTGGATGCGGCGAAGTCGTACGCCACCGCGATGTTCGGCTACGACCCGGGCAACGTCGAAGCCCACGTCAACAGTTCGAAGTCGGTGGTCACCGGGGCGGCGAAGTCCCAGTACGACAAGCTGATCACCAATCCCGTTCAGGGACAGAACATCGACTTCGTCGAGGGTGTGAAGAAGCAGCAGGTGGTTTCTCAGGCCGTCATCCAGGACGCCGGGGTGGTCACCAACACCCGCGACTCCTCGACGGTCCTGATCTTCATGAATCAGTCGGTCAGCCGTGGCGGCAAGGATCTGGTGCGCGTCGACCCGAGTCGGTTGACGTTCGCGATGGTCAAGCAGGACGGTCGCTGGATGATCCAGAACATCGACGTCATCACCGACGACTCGTTCCGCAGCCGGATTCAGCAGGTGTCGACCCCGCCGCCCGGAGCGGTACCGTTGCCTGGACCGAGTGATTCGTCCACCCCGGCACCCCCATCGAGCGCGCCCGCGCCATCGGTGGTGCCGACCCCGTAACCCCAGGGAGGCGACGCGATGAGCGATCACATTCTGACCGATGACCAGATCGCCGCCCTGACCTCCGAGGACCGCCGCGAGCTGATCGTCCGTCTGGCCCGCCCGCTCGACGACGTGTTGCCGGATCCGGTCAAGCGCAATCGGATTCGACGTGCCCGTATCGGGCTCATGGCCGGTGGTGCGATCGGCCTGATCCCGTGGATCGTCTTCCTGGGGTTGAGCCTTCCGGTCGACTACGTCGCCCACAACTGGTCGATCACCTGGGTCGGTTTCGACGTCCTGCTCGTCGCGATGATGGCCACCACGGCCGTCCTGGCGTGGCAGCGCCGACAGATGCTGGTGCTGGCCGGCTTCGCCACCGGTGTCCTGCTGATCTGCGATGCGTGGTTCGACATCATGACCGCCGCTCCGGCGGACCGCTGGATCTCGTTGCTGACCGCGGCCTTCGGTGAACTCCCGCTGGCGGCACTGCTGATCGTCGGCACCATGCGATTGATCCGCCTGACCGGGGTGCGGCTCTGGCTCATCGAGCCGCACTCCCGGCTGTGGCATCTGCCGATGCTGTTCACCTGAGTTGCGCGCACACAACCCGGGCGTCACCGGCTACTGCGCGGGTTCGTACCCCATCGGCAGCATCGTCGACTTGTGCTCGACGAAGGACTCGAGTCCCTCCGGCCCGCATTCGCGACCGATACCGGAGTTCTTGTAGCCGCCGAACGGTGATCCGGGATCGATGGCGTAGAAGTTGATGCCGAAGGTTCCGGTGCGGATCCTGCCGGAGATCTCGATGCCGCGTTCGACGTCGGAGGTCCACACCGACCCGGCCAATCCGTAGTCGGAGTCGTTGGCGATCGCGATGGCCTCGTCGACGTCGTCGTAGTCGATCACCGAGAGCACCGGGCCGAAGATCTCCTCCTGGGCGATCGTCATGTCGTTGGTGACGCCGGTGAAGATGGTCGGGGTGATGAAGTGGCCGCCGTCCAGATCGGCGGGGCGGGTACTCTCCAATGCCGGTGTGGCCCCGGCCTTCTTGCCGGCCTCGATGTATCCCTCGATGCGTTGCAGTTGGCGCTCGCTGATCACCGGGCCGAGCTGGACCTCCGGATCGGTCGGCAACCCGACCTTCATCGCCTTGGCCGCCTCGACCATCGCCGAGACGATCTCGTCGTGGCGGCTGCGTGGCACCAGGACGCGCGTCTGCGCGACGCATGCCTGCCCGGTGTTGAACAGCCCCAGGAACACCAACATGCCGATGTTGGCGAGGTCGACGTCGTCGAGGACGATGGCCGCGGACTTGCCGCCGAGCTCGAGGGAGCAGCGCTTGAGGCTCTGCGCGCAGGCCGCGCCGATCGCCTTACCCGCCGCGGTCGAACCGGTGAACGTGATCTTGTCGACGTCGGGGTGATTCACCAGGGCTTCGCCGGTGGCGGTCGCGCCGGGCACCACCGAGATGACGCCCTCGGGTACGCCGGCCTCGGTGAAGATCTCCGCGAGCAGGTTGGCCGTCATCGGTGTCTCCGGTGCCGGTTTGAGCACCACCGAACAACCGGCGGCAAGCGCTGCCCCGAACTTGTTGCACACCAAGAACAATGGGACGTTCCACGCGGTGATCGCACCGACCACACCGACGGGTTCACGGGTGACCAGCGTGGTGCCGAACAGTCCGGTCCGGTACTCCTGCCACGGGTAGTTGCGCGCGGCGTCGGCGTAGGCCCGCAGCACACCCGTCCCGGGCAGCTTCTGCAGCATGTCGATGGCGCTCGGCGGGGCGCCCATCTCGGCGGAGACCACGGCGCCGATCTCGTCGAAGCGGGCATCGATCAGGTCGGCGACGCGCTCGAGGATCTCGGCACGCTCGGCGGCCGGTCGCGCCGACCACACGCCCGAGTCGAATGCGGCGCGCGCCGTGCGTACGGCGGTGTCCACATCGGTCTCGTCGGCCAGCGGTACCGATCCGACGCGTTCGCCGGTGGCAGGGGAGTAGACCTCAAGAGTCTCGGAGGAATGCGGTGCGACCCAGGTGCCTCCCAGGTACAGGCTGGTCTGGTCGCCCCCGACGCGGGTGCCGGCCTCGACGGTCTCGGTCATGACAGATGCTCCCTCGGTCCTGCGGGCACATCGCCGGACATGGCGAGGCGCGCGTGTGAAATGCCTTCACCACCGATACTAGAACACGTTCTAATTGTCCACGTTCTGATTGCCGCCGATGGTCTCGACAAACCCGCTCAGGCGCCGAAGCGGATCCGGGCTTCCATGGTCGCCACGGCCTCGTCGAACACGTGGCACCGGGTGGGATAGTCGGCGGCCTCGAGCAGTTCCTGGCGGTCGGCCGGCCCGATGGGTAGCCGCGCCGCCCAGCCGAAGACGCCGACGGTGGCCAGGTCGGCGGCGTCGAAGAGCGGGACGTCGTCGTCGAGGGGAACCCCGCGCGCGGCGAACGACTCCTCGACCAGTTGGCGCACGCGAGCGCCGATCCCGGTGAGTCGCCGCACCGACGCGTCGTCGAGCGACGGTTCGGACAGCGGTCGGATGAGGGCGCGCGGATACGGGTCGTCGGGGAGCCAGTCGACGACCCGGAACCGCCAGGTCCCGGTACACGAGATCAGGGCCTGACCGTCGGGTTCGGTCACGGCGGTGTCGATGTCGGCGAAGGTTCCGACATCGTGACGGACGTCGCCGCCACCGACCTCACGGCCGCGTGCGATCAGCACGACACCGAAACCGGACAGCGGTGGGTCGTCGGCCGTCGATCCGTCCGGCGATGCGTCACCGGTGAGACAGTCGCGCAACATCTGCCGGTACCGCGGCTCGAAGATGCGCAGCGGCAGGCTTTCTCCCGGGAGCAGTGCGGCCCCGAGCGGGAACATCGGCGCCGGGCGCGGTTGCGCGCCGGCGAAGTGTTCGGGTCCGGTGGGCGTCAGGAGCTCGGCTTGGCGTCGAGGACCACCTCGAACTCGAGGAGGTCGGCTCCGGAGGCGACCGGCTTGGCGCGCTCCCCGGCGTGCGCTTCGCGAGCCGGCCCGGCCGCCCACGCCTGGAAGTCCTCCTCGGACTCCCACTGGGTCACCACGAAATACCGGTCGTCACCCTTGACCGGGCGCAGCAACTGGAATCCGAGGAAGCCTTTCGAACCGTCGACCGCATGGGCCCGGTGGGCGAAACGCTTCTCGAGTTCGGGCCCGGCGCCCTCGGGGACGTGGATTGCATTGATCTTCACAACAGCCATGGCACAAAGCCTAGACCCCGCACCGAGTCCGAATCGCACGGCGAGCGCCGATCTTCGGGCGCATCGGACGCCGGAGGTAATCTCGTCGGTTGTGACGCGAGGTGTGGCCGGCCGGGGGCTGCTCGATCGGGGGTTGCTCGACTACGGGGGACTCGGTGCCGACGACCCGGCCCAGGGAGTGGGTCCGATCGTGCTCGTCCACGGTCTGATGGGCCGGGGCCGCACGTGGCGTCGGCAGGTGCCGTGGCTACGGCGCTACGGTCGGGTCTTCACCTTCGACGCGGCTTTCCACACCGGTGCCCCCGATGCCGTCCTCGCCGATCCGGGTCAGGTGTCGACCGAGCGGTTCGTCGCCGACCTCGCCGAGATCCTCACCTGGATCGACCTGGGACCCGCTGTGCTGGTTGGTCATTCGATGGGCGCGCTGCACTCGTGGTGTGTGGCCGCCCAATACCCGGAGTTGGTGTCGGCGCTCGTGGTGGAGGACATGGCCCCGGATTTCCGCGGCCGCACCACCGAGAACTGGACCCCGTGGTTCTCGTCCTGGCCGGAGCGGTTCGATTCACCCGCCGAGGCGGTCGCGATGTTCGGTCCGGTCGCGGGTCGCTACTTCTATGAGGCCTTTGACGACGGACGGCTGCACGGCGACCTGGATACCTGGACCGCGATCGCCGACGAGTGGGGTCGGCGGGACTTCTGGGCGCAGTGGTGGAAAGTCGGCGTACCGAGCCTGGTGATGGAGGCCCAAGCCGGCGTCACCCCGTCCGGTCAGATGCGAAAGATGGCGTTGGGCAACGACTTCGCCACGTACCTACTCGCCACCGGGGCTGGTCATCTGATCCACGACGACGCACCCGACTTCTATCGCGGGGCCGTCGAGGCGTTCCTCTCGGGTTTGTCGTCGCGGTTGCGCTGAACGGCCGACTGTATCTGGCCGTTACTTGCTGGAACGCAATATCCGGCGCGGATAGTCTCGCGTCATGGGTCGGCGCAACTATCTCATCGCCGGGGTGTCGTGCAGCGGTAAGACGTCGGTGTGTTCGGAGCTGCGCCGGCGCGGGCACCACGCCGTGAACGGCGATACGGACCTTGCCTATCAAGGAGATCCGACGACGGGCATCGCAATGACGTCGACGGGAAGGCGTGCCTCGCACTGGCACCACATCTGGAATGTCAACGCGGTTCGCGCGCTTGCAGGCGACTGCATCCGACCGGCCACATTCTTCTGCGGCGGGTCCAGGAACCTTGCTGAGTTCGTCGACCTCTTCGGCGCCGTCTTCGTCCTGCGCATCGATCTCGTCACCTTGCGTCGAAGGCTCGACCAGCGGCCCGAGAGTGAATTCGGCGGAATACGGCACGAGCGTGACCTCATCGTGCGCATCCATCAGGGCGACGACGCCGTCCCCACTGATCCCGTCCCGGCCGATGCCATCGATATCGACGCCACCGTCCCGATCGGCGACGTGGTCGACGAGATCCTGCGGCAGCTGGGGGAGTCCGCACCGAAGGTCCTGATGCGCCGACGCCCGCCGCCACCGTGAGGTGACGACGGGCGTCGGCGTTATCTGAGAGGGCGGTGCTGAGAGGGACTTTCGCCTACACCGGCGCCGGCGCGACATAACCGCCGGTCAGCCGGCGGTAGCAGTGCGCGTAGAACAGCTGCCCGAGCGGCCACGTCACGATCAGGCCGATGTAGCAGAGGATGGTGCCGATGTAGGAGAGCACGTAGGCAACCACGAGCGTCAACAACGAGTTCGACACCGACGAGCGCGACAGGTTGGTCGATGCGCTCATCGCGGCACCGAGGCCGAGCTTCTTGTCGATGACGAAGAAGATCGAGAACTGCAGCAGGAAGATCGCGATCAGACCGGGAATGATGCAGAGCACCAGGCCGACCGCGGTGATCAGGCCGACGACGATGGCGGTACCGACAACGGGGCCGAAGCGATCCGGCTTCAGGAAGGTCGCCACGGAAACCGGCTGACCGTCGGCCACGCGGAGCGCGCCGGTGATCATCGACGCCGACAGATACATGATGGCGACGAAAACGACCACATACAGCACGATTCCGAGGAGCAGGCCACCGGCTCCGAGGCTGCTGGTCTGCACGTTGTAGCTGTAGGTACCGCCGTACCCGTTGTCGATGGTCTCGGTGGTCGTCGACGTGGACAGCGCGATGATCGCGAAGTACACGCCCACCATGACACCGCCGATGAGGAACATGATTAGTCCCGGCACGATCATCGGTCCGGGGTTGGCCTTGAACTGGGCCCACGCCCAGCTCAGCGCCTCACCGACGTTGACCTGCTGCGGAGCACCCGTCGGTGCCCCGGGGGCTCCGGGTACCCCGGCACCGGGTGCACCGTACGGCGGGGGCGTGGCCCCGGGTGGCACAGCACCGTATCCGCCTGCCGGAGCACCGGATTCGGGTGCACCATAACCCGGCTGCTGTCCGTACGGTGGGGGTTGCTGACCGTATCCGGGAGGCTGCTGTCCGTACGACGGGGGCTGCTGGCCGTAGCCCGGCGGCTGCTGCGGGGGTGGTGTCTGCCCGTACTGGGTGGAGCCGTAGGGATCGGGGGTTCCCGGGCCCTGCGGATTCGGCGGACCGTATCCGGGCTGTTGCGGCTTGCTGAAGTCAGGACCCTCGTTGGGCGGCTCTGTCATGGGGGACAAGTTAGCAGGTGAAAGCCGCAATCAGGTGAAGTTGCGCCCACGGTGTCATCCGGTCTGTAGAGATCTGTCCTCCGATGGGCGGAGATGGTTGCCGGCGCCGGAATCGGCCTCTCACGAGCCCTCACCCGCCAGGCAGTACCGACCGTCGGCGGTGAGTTCGACGAGGCCGTCGGTGAGCAATGAGTCCAGCGCGCGATCGCGCTGCGGGGTGTCGGTGGTCCACACCGCGTCGAGACGCGTCCGATCGACCGGAAAATCATTGTCGCGCAACACGTCCAGGAGCAGTCCGCGCACCTGGCGGTCGGTACCGGCGAACTTCTGCACCCGACGACGCGGTCCCACATGGGCGGGCCGGCCCAGCGTCACCCAGGCACAACCGGTGATGGGGCAGTCGTCGCAGCGCGGGTTGCGCGCGGTGCACACCAGCGCGCCCAACTCCATCAGCGCCGCCGAGTAACGGGGCGCGTTGCGGGCGAACGATCCACGCGGGGTCCGCGGGAGCAGTGCCTCCGCATCGGCGAGATCCGAGCGGGACGGATTACCCGGTTCGGCCCGGCCGTGCACCGCCCGCGCGATGACTCGTCGGACATTGGTGTCGACGACGGGCACCGCCTGTCCGTAGGCGAAGCAGGCGACCGCGCGTGCCGTGTAGTCGCCGATGCCCGGCAGACTCAGCATGGTCGCGACGTCCTCGGGGACGCGGTCAGCGTGGTCGGCGGCCAGTACCTTGGCGCATTCGTGCAGACGCAGCGCACGCCGGGGATAGCCGAGCTTGCCCCAGGCGCGCAGCACATCGGCCGGAGTCGATGCCGCCATCGCCGACGGCTTGGGCCAGCGCTGTACCCATTCGGTCCACGGGCCGATCACCCGGGACACCGGGGTCTGCTGCAACATGATCTCGCTGATGAGGATCTGCCAGGCCGGAAGCCCGGGTGCACGCCAGGGCAGATCGCGTTCATGGCGATCGAACCATGCGAGAACGGTGGTTGGTGGCAGACTGGTTCCCATGATCGGACTCACCCCGAAACGTGCATGGCAGGTACTCCTGGAGGGCAACCGGCGCTTCGTCGCCGGAGAATCGCAACATCCCAGCCAGGGTATCGAGGACCGCCACCGCCTCGCCGCCGGGCAGAACCCGCACGTCGTGCTGTTCGGATGTGCGGATTCACGCCTGGCCGCCGAGATCATCTTCGATCAGGGCCTCGGCGACATGTTCGTCGTCCGCACCGCCGGTCACGTCCTCGACTCCGCGGTCCTCGGTTCGCTCGAATACGCAGCGGAGGTCCTCGAGGTGCCCCTGATCGTGATCCTCGGTCACGACAGCTGCGGTGCGGTCAAGGCGACCCTCGACGCGCTCGACGACCTGCAGATCCCCGGTGGCTACATCCGCGACGTCGTCGAACGGGTGACGCCCAGCATCCTGGCCGGCCGCAGCGAGGGCCTGACGCGTGTCGACGAGTTCGAGGCCCGGCACGTCGTTGAGACCGGTCAACTGCTGATGCAGCGCAGCCGGATCATCGCCGACCGTGTCGCCGCGGGAAAGCTGGCCATCGTCGGGCTGACGTACGCCCTCAGCGAGGGCGCTGTTCAGCTGCGCGGGGTCTACGGCGACATCGGTGTGAGCGGTCAGGCCGTCCTGCCGGTGCAGCACACCGAACTCCCTGACGCAGAATCGGCCTAGGCGCCCGCGGGCCGTGGTGCGCGCGTGATGCCCGTTACCTCACCGGCCCCGTTACCTCACCGGCCCCGCAAGTTTCATGCGACACGCCGACCGACCTCGCCGAGGGCGGTCGGCGGGGCCGTTAGCGTTGGGGCGTGATCGAACCGCAAGGGCCACTCCCACCCGAGATCTATTGGCGACGCCGCATCGTCGCCGGTGGTGTGCTGGTGGCTGTCCTCGCCCTGGTGGTCGGGTTGGTCGTGTGGGCGCAATCGGGTGGCGGTGACGACACGTCGAATACCGCATCCAAGGCGACCCCCTCATCGACGACACCGTCGACCGCGACGACCAATGCCTCGGTCGATCCGTCGCAGGCGCCGTCCGGTGGCGGCACCGGCGGTGGTGGCGGCGGTGCACCCGCCGACAGCAGTGCCAACCCGAGCGCGTCGCCGTCGGGCTCGGCGGCCCCACCGGCGCCGGGAGGCAATCCTGCGGCTGCCGACGCGAACATGCCGCTGTGCCCGGACAACTCGATCGCCGTCGTGCTCTACACCGACAAGCCGACCTACACCACCGGTAGCCAGCCGGTGTTCACCATCGTCGTGACCAACGCGGGACTCTCCGCATGTGCACGCGATGTCGGCAAGGCCGCCCAGAACGTGATCGTGCGCACCCTCGACGGCACCCGCACGCTGTGGACCGCGAGCGACTGCTCGCAGATCAACACCGTCAACAACCAGGTGTTGCAGCCGCAGCAGCAGGTCAAGGACACCATCACGTGGTCCGGCACCACCAGCAACCCGGGCTGCGACAAGCCGCGCACCCCGGTGCCCGCCGGCTCCTATCAGGCCATCGGAAAGCTCGGCGAGAAGGAGTCGGCGCCGATCACGTTCAACTTCGTGGCGCCCGCCCAGCCCTAAGTCGTCCCGCGCGCCATCAATTCGACGGGTAGGAACGCGGATTCGACGTCGCGCCCCTCGATGAGATCGAGCAGGCCACGAGCCGCGGTCGCCCCGATCCGGCGCGCCGGGGACGCGACGGTTGTCAGCGGCACCGGCAGCTGGGCCGCGATGGGGATGTCGTTGTAGCCGACGAGCGCGAGGTCGGCCGGGATCTGCAGGCCGAGGTCGCGGGCCACGCCGAGCACGCCGATGGCGATGGTGTCGGAGACGGTGAAGATCGCGCGTGGTCGGTCGGGCCCGTCGAGCAGTTGACGACCTGCCGCGATACCTCCGTCGACGTCGAAGGCCGACGTCACGATCCTGTTGGGCGGCAACTCGATTCCCGCCTCGCCGAGGCCGTCGAGGAATCCGGTGAGCCGGTCGGTGGCGGTGGTGGCGTGTGCGGGTCCGCCGATGACGGCGAGGTCGGTGTACCCGCGATCGATGAGATGTCGTGCCGCGAGCCGGCCGCCGCCGCGGTCATCCCCACCGACGAAGGGCAGGCCGGCGTCGGCGTGCCGGGTGACCGTCAGCATCGGGACGTTCACCGTCAGTGACTCGATGAATTCGGCTGCCGGAGCGTGTAATCCACCCAGGAGTAGGCCGTCGACCCGGCGGCCGACCAGCAACTCGATGGCGTCACGTTGGGCGGCGGCGTCATCGGGTGGGCTCGCCAACAGCACCGAATAGCCTGCGCGCGTGGCGGCTTCGTCGATGCCCTGATAGGTCGTGGCGACGACGCCATCGGTCAGGCGGGTCATCACGACCCCGAGAGTCGTGGTCTTGCGGGTACGCAGGCTGGCCGCCCAGACGTTGCGGCGGTAGCCGAGTTCCTCGGCGGCGCGACGCACCCGCTGGGCCGAGGGCGACCAACCGTCGACCGGCTCGGGCTGCCGCAATACCCGCGACGCCGTCGACACGTGGACCCCGGCGTGCTCGGCGATCTCCTTGAGCGTCGGTGCCCGCACGCCTCGCGTCGGCCGGCCGTCTGACGACTGTCCTGGCATCGGCGGTGGTGGTCCTTCCTCGGGTCGGCGCGCTTGTTGACGGATGCGGCGATGCGCCATAGCCTACGTGATGCAAACGATCGTGCAAACGTTCTCACAAACGATTGCACACGGTTCTCGCACCCGCCAGGAGGATGCCCATGCCCGCTCAGGACCTCACGCAACTGTTCGCCCTCGACTCGCTGCTCGACGCCGACGAGATCGCCATCCGCGACACCGTCCGCAAGTTCGGTCAGGAGCGGCTGCGGCCGCATATCGGCGACTGGTTCGAGAAGGGTGCGCTACCGGCGCGCGAGCTGGCGAAGGAACTCGGTGCGCTCGGCGCCCTCGGCATGCACCTGGAGGGATACGGCTGCCCGGGGACGAGTGCGACCGCCTACGGTCTGGCCTGCCTCGAACTCGAGGCCGTCGACTCGGGCATCCGCAGTCTGGTGTCGGTACAGGGATCGCTGGCGATGTTCTCGATCCACCACTGGGGCAGCGAGGAACAGAAGCAGGAATGGTTGCCGCGCACGGCGGCCGGTGAGGCCATCGGATGCTTCGGGCTGACCGAGCCGGACTTCGGGTCGAATCCCGCGGGGATGCGCACCAACGCCAAGCGCGACGGCGACGACTGGGTACTCAACGGCACCAAGATGTGGATCACCAACGGGTCGATCGCCGATGTCGCGGTGGTGTGGGCGCAGACCGATCTCGAGGAATCCCCGCGCGGCATCAGGGGATTCGTCGTCCCGACCGACACCCCGGGGTTCTCGGCGCCGGAGATCACCAAGAAGATGTCGCTGCGGGCCTCGGTCACCTCCGAGTTGGTGCTCGACGACGTGCGGCTGCCGGCGTCGGCGATGCTGCCGGAGGCCGCCGGGCTCCGCGGGCCGCTCACGAGCCTGGGCGAGGCGCGCTTCGGCATCATCTTCGGTGCGATCGGTGCCGCCCGCGACTGCCTCGAAACGGCCGTCGAATACTCCCAATCCCGCGCCGTGTTCGACAAACCGCTTGCGGCATACCAGATCACGCAGACCAAGATCGCCGACATGGCACTCGAGGTCGGCAAGGGACATCTGCTCGCCTATCACCTCGGCCGACTCAAGGACCGGGGCGAACTGCGCCCGGAACAGGTCAGCACCGGCAAGCTCAACAATGTGCGTGAGGCGATCGCGATCGCTCGTGAGTGCCGAACCATCTTGGGCGCCAACGGGATCACCTTGGAGTACCCGGTGATCCGGCACGCCAACAACCTCGAATCGGTACTCACCTACGAGGGCACCTCGGAGGTGCACCAGCTGACCATAGGCAAGGCATTGACCGGGGAGGGCGCGTTCCGGTGACGGGCGCCCTGGACGGGCTGGTCATCGCCGACTTCGGTCGGGTCCTGGCCGGTCCGTACGCCACGATGCTGCTCGCCGACCTCGGCGCCGAGGTCATCAAGGTCGAGCGACCCGGCACCGGCGACGACACCCGCAGTTGGGGTCCGCCGTGGGTCGGTGAGGACTCGTCGTACTTCTTGTCGGTCAACCGCAACAAGGAGTCGGTGGCCCTCGACCTCGCCGACCCCGCCGGGCTGGCCGCTGCCCACGAGCTGACCGATCGGGCCGACGTCGTCGTCGAGAACTTCCTGCCCGGCACCCTGGATCGCTTGGGTCTCGGATACGACGCTGTTGCGCAACGTAATCCGGATATCGTGTACTGCTCGGTCACCGGCTTCGGCGGCAACAATCAGCTACCGGGCTATGATCTGCTGATTCAGGCGGTCGGCGGTCTGATGAGCATCACCGGACCCGACGCCGACACCCCGACCAAGGTCGGTGTCGCGATGGTCGACGTCATCACCGGTCTGCACGCCGCGGTGGGTATCCTTGCCGCGCTGCGTCATCGGGATGTGACCGGCCAGGGCCAGCGCATCGAGGTGAACCTGCTCTCGTCATTGCTTTCGGCCCTGGTCAACCAGTCGTCGGCGTATGTGGCCGCGGGTGTGGTGCCGCACGCCATGGGGAACAGGCACCCGAGCATCACGCCGTACGAGGTGTTCTCGACGGCCGACCGGCCACTGGTGCTCGCCGTCGGCAACGACCGGCAGTTCGCCGCGCTCGCCGATGTGCTGGGGCAGCCCGATCTTGCTGCCGACGAACACTTTTCGACCAACAAGGCCCGGGTGGCACACCGCGATGAGCTGGTCGGGCTGCTCAACGAGGCACTGTCACACGACACCGCCGACGCCTGGTTCACCGTGCTCACCGCGCGTGGCGTGCCATGTGGACCGCTCAACGACGTCGCCGATGCGATCGCACTCGCCGAGCGACTCGGGCTCGCGCCGGTCGTCGAGATCGATGATCCCCGGCGCGACGGTCCGATCACCCAGATCGCCAACCCCATTCGGATGAGCGCGACGCCACCGACCTACCGAACGGCGCCGCCGCGGTTGGGCGAGGACGACCGGTAGGCGAGGACCGGCGTGGCTAGTCGTAGCGCTCGATGCTCGACTCGGCCAGCCGCGACAGCCCCTCGCGGATGTGGCGGGCCCAGATGCTGCCGATGCCCTCGACGGCCTGCAGGTCGGCGGCCGAGGAGGCCAGCAACGCCTGCAGGGTGCCGAAGCTGCGAACCAGACGATCGACGTGGGCGAACTGCAGTCGTGAGATCCGGGCCAGCATGCGGTAGCCGCGCGGGCTCATCGCGGTGTCCTGGGCCTCGATGGTGGTCGGGTAGCCGAAGGCGCCGGCCAGCAGCGTGAGATCGAGGAGGTCGGCGTCGGAGAGCGCCTCGACCGTCTCGAGGGTGTGGTGCACCTCCTCGGTGGTCGCCGGCTCGGGGCTGGCGTAGTAGTCGCGGACCAGTAATTCGCGGACGGTGTCGTTCTCGGAGATCAACTCCTCGAGCTGCAGACTCACCTGTCGTCCGTTGGTGCCCAGTTCCAGGACGTACTCCTCGATCTCGACACCCACCCGGCGGACCATCTCCATCCGCTGCGCCGTCGACATCGCGTCGCGCAGTAGGACGTAGTCCTCGATCTCGGCGCGGCCGAGCGCCGAGATCACCTCGTCGAGGCGAGCCTTGTAGCGCTCGAGGGTCGACAGCGCCACGTTGGCGCGCGAGAGAATCGGGTCCGGGCTCTCGACGACGCGTCGCACCCCTTCGGCGTAGACGCTGACGATCGACATCGACGCGCTCACCGAGATCACCGGATACCCGGTCTGGATGGCGGTGCGTTCGGCGGCGCGGTGGCGCGTTCCGGACTCCTCGGTGGGAATCGACGGATCGGGCACCAGTTGTACATTCGCGCGGACGATGCGTTTGCCGTCGGTGGAGAGCACCACCGCACCGTCCATCTTGGCGAGTTCCCGCAGACGCGTCGGGGCGAATTCGACGTCGAGCTGGAAGCCGCCGTCACAGATCTTCTCGACGTCGGAGTCGTGGCCGAGCACGATCAACGCTCCGGTACCGCCGCGCAGGATGCGTTCGAGACCGTCGCGCAGACCGGTGCCGGGCGCCACGCGGGCCAGCGTTTCCTTGATCAGTTCCGAGCGCCCGGCGTCGGTGCGCCCGTACTGGTCGGTTCTGGCTCCCTCGACCATCGTTGTCCCTTCCTGCGTCATCGCGTCCGATCACCTGACACGTGCGGGAATCGGCATGACTAGGGTAACGGGACGTGAGCACCCCTTCTCGTCCCGATCGGCCCGGTGGATTCGTCGTGCCCGCCGACATCGAGGCCATGACGCGTCATCCGAAGGCCGCCGGACCGGGTGAGCCCATCCGTATGCACAACCCGATGTGCCTGGGATGTGGCGAGGATGCGCCCCGCGGGCTGCATCTGGTGGTCCGGGCGGGCGAAGATTTCACCGTGGAGACCGAGATGGACGTCGAACCGTGGATGGAAGGTGGTCCCGGCGTGATCCACGGCGGTGTGCTCTCGACCGCGTTCGACGAGGTGATGGGCACCGCGCCGCTACTCGTCGGGCCGTCGGCGGTGACCGTGCACCTCGAGGTGGACTTCCTCGCGCCGGTGCCCGTCGGCTCGCGCCTGCAGCTCAGTGCCCGGTTGCTCGGCCGTCAGCGACGCAAGATCTACGTCGAGGCGGTCGGTCACATCGGCGATCCGGACCAGCCGGTCGCCGTTGGCCATTCGATCTTCGTGTCGATCAACGCGCGCGAGCACTTCGCCGACCACGTCGAGCGCAGTCAGATGTCCGACGAGTACAAGCAGCGGCTTTCGAGGCCGTGACGGGGCGCCCCGCTCAGCCGTTCTTGAACCAGCCCGCGTTGTAGATGTTCCAGATCGCCTGCTGCCAGTAGCCCCACGCGTGGGTGCCGGTCAGTGGGAAGTCGGTGCGCAGCTTGACGCCGAAGGCCGGGGCGGCGAGGGCGAAGGTGCGGCTCTGTTCACCGGCAACCGATTCGATCGCCGTCGAGTTGAGGCCGGTGATGAAGAAGTCGGTGTTGTTGGCGCCCGGGGGCTGGTGGTCGCCCCACACGCCCGTACCCGCATACATCCACAGGTGCAGGCCGTTCATCGACGGCAGGTTCTCGGTCGGCGAATGCTGGAACGCCTGCAGATTCGGGAACCAGCCCCACATGTCGTTGAGGTCGTAGTGCCCGGCATCCCACGCCGCGCCGCGCATCATCGTCTGCATGCCGGTGGCGACGATGTTCATGAACCCCGACATCGAGACCACCCGCGAGTACAGGTCGCGGCGCTCGTTGCCGATCATCACGGCCTGGCTCGCCGACATCGACAGCCCGACGAGGGTGCGGTTGTGGAAGCCGTGGGCGTCGAGGAATTGCGGCAGGCTGTTCTTGAGCACCGTCTCCCAGCGGTACGGGTGCACCTGGCCGGCCGTGGGGCTCGGGGCATTCCAGTCGGCGTAGAACGAGGACTGGCCACCGATCGGCATGACCACGTTGTAGCCACGCTGCGACAGGTAGGCGACGTTGGTTTCGCGTTCCCAACCGTTGTAGTCGTTGGTGGCGCGCAGGCCGTCGAGGAAGATGATGGTCGGCGCCTTCGACGGGGCGGTGGTCTGGGACGGCCACGCTCGCACCCACACCGGGTGATCCATGCCGTAGTTGTTGATCGTCGCGTTGATGAAACCGCGGACCTGCGAGGCGGGCGGTCCCCATGCCGACGCGGTGGACGTGCCCGCGAGCAGGGCGCAGACGGTGAGCAGGGCGGTCAGCAGAACCGACGCGATTCGCCTCGAGGACATTCACAACTCACTTCGACGAAGAGGGATGGAGCGACACGAAATCACAGGCGTGACGATTCGACACGCTACCTGCACTGTTATGATCTTGTTACTCGTCCATATCCGGCAAAACACCCAAACCGCCGCACCCAACCCGGTGATCAGGCATTTTCGGTGTCGATTCTCAGACAATTCTCAATGTGCATTTCGGTGCATTTGTCAAAAAGGTGCGTCGACAACCCGCAGCGTCGCCGTGAATGCCGCCGCCGACGCCTCTGCGAGTGTGGCGACGCGTGTGACCTTGATGCCGCCGGGGATCTTCTCGGTGGTGCCCGTGGGGATCAGCACGTGCTTGAATCCCAGTCGCTTGGCCTCCCCGACGCGGCGCGCCACCGCCGAGACGCGTCGCACCTCACCGGCCAGCCCGACCTCGCCGATGACGGCGGTGGTCCGGGGGATCGGCCGCTTGGTCATCGACGAGAACACCGCCAGCGCGATGGCGAGGTCGGCGGCGGGTTCGGTCACGCGCATCCCGCCGACGGTCGCCGCGTACACCTCGCGCTCGTGGACGGGCACCTCGAGTGTGCTCTGCAGGACCGCGAGGATCATCGCCACGCGAGGCGAGTCGAGACCGGAGACCGCGCGGCGTGGGGTGGCCATGTTCGTCGTCGTGGTCAGTGCCTGGATCTCGCCCGCGAGCGCTCGCTTGCCGTCCATGGTGACCAGGGTCGCCGACCCGTTGACGTCGGAATCGTGTTGGTGGACAAAGATTCCCGAGGGATCACTGACCTGATGGATGCCGTCGTCGCGTTGTTCGAAGCATCCGACCTCGTCGGAGGCGCCGAAGCGGTTCTTGATGCCGCGCACCATCCGTAACGACGAGTGGCGGTCGCCCTCGAACGACAGGACCACGTCGACGAGGTGCTCGAGCGACCGCGGGCCCGCGACGGCGCCGTCCTTGGTGACATGGCCGACCAGGATGATCGCCACACCGCGATTCTTGGCCAGCGACACCAGTGCGGTGGTGACCGCGCGGATCTGGGTGACACCGCCGGTCACGCCGTCGGTGCCGGTGGCCACCACGGTCTGCACCGAGTCGACGATGACCAGGGACGGGGCAACGTCGTCGACGTGGCCGAGGATGGTGGCGAGGTCGGATTCGGCGGCGAGGTAGATGTTCTCGTGCACCGCGTCGGTCCGTTCGGCGCGCATGCGCACCTGCCCGGCGGATTCCTCGCCGGTGATGTAGAGCGCGCGCCGGCCACCGGCCGCCCAGTGTTTGACGGTCTCGAGCAGCAGCGTGGATTTGCCGACACCCGGCTCACCGGCCAGCAGGATCACCGAGCCGGGCACCACTCCGCGCCCGAGGACGCGGTCGAACTCGTCGATTCCGGTGGGGATCGCCGTTGACGTGGCCGCATCGACGGCGGTGATGGGTACGGCCGGGCTGGTCGGGGTGACCGTCGTGGTGGCCCCGCCGGGTGCACTGATGGTGGTGACCTCGTCGAAGGTGCCCCAGGCGTTGCATTCGGCGCAGCGTCCGACCCATTTGGGGACCTGATGACCGCACTCGCTGCAGCGGAAGCTCGACTTCGGTTTTGCCACGGAGGTCAGCCTACGGCCGGGGTCCGACAGAACCGGGGTCCGACCGAATCGGCGTGCCTCGCGGTCGTGGCGGACCGGTCGCAGATCACCGGATCACTTCGCGGTGGCCGGCGTCGAGACGACGGGTCCAGCCGCGCGCGTCGAGGTGTTCGAGCAGCGGTATCACCACGCGGCGCGTGGTGTGCAGGGCCTGACGGGCCTCGCTGGTGGTGAACGGCGTCGGCAGCCGCGCGAGGCTGCGCATGGCCAGGGCGGGTGCGGTCGGCGTGAGCACCACACCCGATCCGAGGCGGAGAAGGCGGCCCGTACGTTCCGCGGCGGCGAGTTCGCGGTCGCCGAGGCCGAGCGCGGCGAGGTCGTCGGCCTCAGGTGCGGCGAACGGATCGTCGGCGAGACGTCGTTCGACGGCCGCGATCGCCGCCTCGGCGGGACCGAGATCGGTGCCCCGGTCGGGCATCGCGAGGTAGCCGTCTGTCGTCTCGACGCCTGCCGCCGAGATCACCGCGTCGAGGAGCGCGGCGTCGTCGGGCAGGCCGAGCAGATCCGGCGCCGCGGCGCGGGAGATCCCCGCCGCCAGCGGATCCTCGCGGTGCAGTGTCTGCACCGCCGTCCGTAGTCGGCGTGCGCGGAGAGCGAGGTCGTCGGCATCGACCCAGCGGTCACCGACGACGAGCACGCCATCCGGCGGTGTTCCCGGTTCCGCGACCGCATCGAGCAGGCCGAGACGGCGCAGGTGGGTGATGGTGACCGAGCCGCGTCGGGCGACCTCGGAACGCAGATCGTCGGTCGGCCGGCGGGCCGCCAGGCTCGCGGCACGCCGGGCGGCGTCACCGCGACGACTCAGCGGCGGCGGCTCGGCGTCGACGACCTGTCCGCCGCCGACGATGCGGGTTCCCGGGTCGCGCAACACGATCCGGTCGCCGACGATCAACGGGAGTGGCCGGTCGAGGGTGAGTCGCGCGTGGTCGGCGCCGAGCGGGCGCATCCGTGCCGGCAGTGCAGCGCTGCCGATGTGGGCGGTGAGATGTATTGGTGCATCGGTGAACTCGTCACCGCTGACGCGCCGGACATCGACGACGTCGGTGCGCCGCCAGGTGTCGGGGGAGAGTAGCACGTCGCCCCGGGCGATCTCGTCGGAGTCGATGCCCCGAAGATTCAGTGCGACCCGGCTGACCGGCCCGATGGAGGCCAGGGTTCGTTCTTCGCTCTGGATGGTGCGAACGGTGACGCGTCGGATGCGTTGCGCTGTCAGGAGATCGAGGGTGTCGCCGACCGTCACGGTCCCTGCGGACAGCGTCCCGGTGACCACGGTGCCTGCGCCGGAGACGGTGAACGACCGGTCGATCCACAACCGGATCGGGGCGTCGACGGATGCTGTCGGTGATCCGGCGAGAATCTCGTCGAGTGCGGCGCACATCTGGGTCAACCCCGTTCCCCGCGTGGCCGAGACGGTCACCGCGGGCGCTTCGGCGAGCCCGGTGTCGGCGAGTCCGGCGCGCGTCTCGGTGAGGGTTTGCGCGATCCGTTCGGGCGCAGCGAGATCCGACCTGGTGAGCACGACCAGACCTCGGGTGATGCCGAGAGCGGCGATCGCGTCGCGGTGGTCGTCGGACTGCGCCTGCCAGCCGGCGTCGGCGGCCACGACGAACAGTACGACCGGCGCGGGGCCGAGGCCGGCGAGCATGTTACCCAGGAAACGCTCGTGGCCGGGGACGTCGACGAATGCGACGTTGCGACCGGAAGGCAGTGTGGTCCAGGCAAATCCGAGGTCGATGGTCAGGCCTCGGCGGCGTTCCTCGGCCCATCGATCGGGTTCGATCCCGGTGAGCGCCCGGACCAGTGTGCTCTTGCCGTGGTCGACGTGACCGGCGGTGGCGACGACGAACACCTCTGTGGCCTAAAGGTTTCCGTTGATATCGGCCGTGTGGTCGGTGACGGCATGCGCGGCGGACCGGACGGCGGCGAGGACGGCGTCGTCGTCGGACTCGGGGATACACCGCAGGTCGATCAGGCAGGCGCCGTCGTGCACACGGGGCAGGACCGCCGGGTCGCCGGTCCGCAGGTGGAATGCGAGGTGTTCGGGAAGTCGGATCGCCCATCCGGGTAGCGCGACACCGGGTGCGCCGCCCCCGCCGACCCGTCCGTCATGGGCGACGACGGGTGCGTCGAGTTGTGCCGCAAGGCGTTCGGCGCGGCGGCGGAGGTCGTCGGGGTCGGCGTGCAGGGCGGCGGTGACGGGAGGGGTCGGTCCGTCGAGGGTGGCCTCGAGGGCGGCGAGGGTGAGCTTGTCGGTGCGCACCGCCCGCGCCAGCGGATGTCTGGAGAGTCGGGCGATCAGATCGGCGTCACCGAGCATGATGCCGGCCTGCGGGCCGCCGAGAAGCTTGTCGCCGCTGGCGATCACGAGATCGGCCCCGGCCTGCAGTGCCGAGGTCGCATCGGGTTCATCGGGCAGGAGGGGATCGGGGTGCAGGAGTCCGGAGCCGAGGTCGGCGACCAGCGGCACGCCGCGCTCGACGCAGATCTCGTGCAGCTGCGGCAGGCTCACCTCGCTGGTGAATCCCTCGACGCGGAAATTGCTCGGATGCACCTTGAGCACGCAGCCGGTGTCGGGGCCGATGGCGTCGAGGTAGTCGCGCACATGGGTGCGATTGGTGGTGCCGATCTCGTGTAGACGCGCGCCGGTGGACGCCATCAGGTCGGTGAGCCGGAAGCCCGCGCCGATCTCGATCATCTCGCCGCGGCTCATCACCACCTCACGTCCGATCGCGAGCGCGGTGGTCGTCAGCACCAGTGCGGCGGCCCCGTTGTTGACGACGAGGGCGTCGCCGGCCGCCGGGCAGGCGCGGAGCAGGGCCTCGCGGGTGGCAGTGCCGCGTCGTGATCTGGCGCCGGTGGCCAGATCGAGTTCGACGTCGACGTACCCGGCGGATGCCGCCACCGCTTCCCGGGCCGCGGCCGATAGCGGCGCGCGCCCGAGGTTGGTGTGCACGATGACGCCGGTGGCGTTGAGGACCGGCCGTGCGCTCGACGGGCGACGTCGGCGTAGGGACTCGATGAGTGAACCGGCAACATCTGTGGGTGCGATCTCGCCGCGGCGTGCAGCGTCCTGTGCTTCACGAATGGCCTCGCGAACAACTTTGTCGCCCAGACGAGTTCGGTCCTGCGCGATGTCCGGATCGGCGAGTAGGTGGTCGGTACGAGGGATGTGTCGACGAGGATCGGGTGCACCCATTGGACACCTCCTCGAGTCCGGTCGTTCGGTCGGCACGGTCGTTCGATCGGCACGGCGGAGGCGGACGGGAATCGAACCCGCCAGACCGAGATACTCGATCTCACCGGTTTTGAAGACCGGGGGGCCCACCAGGAACCCATACGCCTCCGTGCCGTCCGGCAGCCGCCGATCCGGATGCCGGTGTAACCAACCTAGAGCACCGTGGGCGCGCTGGGCGGGAAGGGCGGCGAACCGGGAGTCACCGCGGGTGGGTGACGATGATCTGCCCGGTGCGCCGATTGCGCCATTCCACTCTGCGATCGGTGTAGAGCGTCGGTACCCACTCCGCAAGGTGCTTGCGTTGGTGATCGGCCCGACACAGCGGGATCAGATCACCGAGCACCGTCCAGCCACCGGCCTCGGGGTCGGTGTGGTTGAAGGGTCGCCAGTGGTCGAGGTCGCACAGGTGTGACGGCATCCCGCAGTAGGGGTATCGGCACCAGGCGTCGTTGGCGAGCACCTCAGCGCGCAGTGTGGCGCTGGGTGCATAGGTCAATGCCCCAGGTGGTGGCATGGTGTGGCCGCCGTGTCCGGTGGGGTCGGCCGGTGGGGCTTGGGGTCGGTCGGAGATCTGCGGGATCAACGGTCCAGCCGTGCGTGCGGATTCGGGGTAGTGGATGGTTTTCGCTACGTCGGCGAGGGTGGTGGCGTAGTCGCGGTCGATGGGCCCGTATCCCTGCAACCGGGGCACGAGAATCCCGTCGGGGTCCTTCAACACCGTCAGGACGGGTGCACCGGGTACGACCAGGGCCCGTCCGAACGCCACCGCCACCTCAGGAGGGGTGGAAGGTTCAGTAGGGTCGGGGATCTCGGGTTCGACGACCGGCTCCACCAACTCGACTTCGGGAGCGTCGGCATCGGCGGGTTCGGGCAACAGGTCGTCCCACGCTGCCGCATCCTCGGCGTCAGCGGGAGTTTCGGCCGACCCATTGCTGTCGGTGCCGCTACCTCGTTTCGGGCAGTCATCTTGTCCGCATTCGCAGTCGAGGTGCGCGCCGGGCACACCGGTGATCTCCCCAAGGGCGATCACCCGCAGTGACCCCACGCGGCGCGGGTCCTTGCGGCAGGTGCGTTCCTCGATCAGCGCCTCGATCTGCGTTGTGAAGAACACCCCATAGTGGGCGGGGACAACCGCATCCAAGGTGGAGTGCCCGGCAACCTCGGGGGTGATGGTGACGTTTTCCACCAGGTCGGTGATGGTGTCGCGGTCCTCGATCACACTGTCGGGACTCATCGACATCAGCGCCGCCTCG
>NZ_BAEI01000076.1 GCF_000241325.1 Gordonia polyisoprenivorans NBRC 16320 = JCM 10675
GATCTGCCGATCACCTTGGACGGTGATGCGGGTGATCAACTGTTCGGTGGATTGAGCGACGGTGACCAGGTCGTCGTTGGACAGCCCGGTCAAATCATCGGTGGCCAGCGAATCAACCAAGCGGTGGGCGAGGGCGATTTTCTGGGCGGTCGACAACCCCGACACGTCCGGCAGTGCGGCGTCGGGGAGTGCGGTGTCGACCATGGTTGTCACCCCCCCCGGGCTAGCGAACACGTGTTTGTGTGTTGTTGTGTTCGAGTGTATGCCGGGTTTGTCGGGTTGGCAAGAGGTTGTCGAAAGTTTTTTCGGGCGGGTTCCAGCTGGGGGTTCGGCTCGGTCTCGAGGCTCGGCGCCTGGGGCGCCTCGCACCTCGACCACCGATGAACGGCTCGGCGCCTGGGGCGCCTCGCACCTCGACCACCGATCGGGAAGCGCCTCGACCACCGATCAAGGACGAGCCGGACAACGGACACAAGACACAGAAACTGGCACCGAAGGCGCGGTAGCGTGAAAGTCCCGCCACCGGAGTTGTCCACGTATCGAGGAGTCGACCCGTGCCACATCCGATCATGTTCGACGACGCCGACCCCTTCCTCATCCGCGTACGCGAAGTGGCTCTGGCATTCCCCGACGCCACCGAGGTGGTCGCGCACGGCCGACCAACATTCCGGTGCGGCAAGATGTTCGGCAACTATGGCGGTGGCGAGAAAGGCGGAATCCGCCACGACCGTTCGGTGTTGTTCCTCGCCGACCCAGCCGAGCGTGCCGCGCTCGTCGAGGATCCGAGGTTTTTCGTCCCCGCCTACTTCGGACCCGCAGGTTGGCTCGGCATCCTGCTCGACGACGCCACCGACTGGATCGAGGTCGCCGAGCTACTCGACGCGAGCTACCGCCAAATCGCACCGAAGCGGTCGATCGCGAAACTCGATGCCCGAGAAAGCATGTGACCGCCCGCGCGACGATCGCCACGACGAAACCGGCGCAGCGAACGATCCCATGACAACGCCGTCGCCGCCGTCAGCGGGCTGGGCCGCAGTGCGTCCCGCGACAGCAGCGCCGCGCCACGCGCGACGGTGGACGCTGACGCCTTGGAGCGGTGACCCGAATCGAACGGCGGCTGCGGATCGTATTCGATCACGAGCTGAATGGCCTTGGCCCGTTCCTCGCCGGCGATCTGCCCGGCCAGCCACAGTGCCAGATCGATCCCCGCAGACACCCCGGCAGCCGTCACCACTTTCGCCCCGTCACCCTCCCCCGTCACCACTTTCGCCCCGTCACCCTCCCCCGACGCTGCGCTCGCCCCGTCACCCTCCCCCGACGCTGCGCTCGCCCCGTCACCCTCCCCCGACGCTGCGCTCGCCCGGACCACCCGCTCATCCGACACCGGCGTCGCTCCGAACATCGACAACGCGGCCAGCGCGGACCAGTGCGATGTCGCGCGCCTGCCCTCCAGCAGTCCGGCGGCCGCCAGCACCACCGAGCCGGTACACACAGAGGTCATCCACGACGCGGTCGTCGATACATCAGCCAGCCACGCCAGCAGCCGCTCGTCCCGCGCCGCCTTCGCGCACCCGGGACCTCCCGGAACCAGCACGACGTCGGGATTCGGTGTCTCGGCCAACGAATGCGTGGCCCCGACCAGCAGAACACCGGAGTCGGCCACGATCGGTCCCGGCTCATGCCAGACGAATCGCACCTCGGCATCCGGAAGCATGCGCAGCACCTCGTACGGGCCCACGAAGTCGAGAGCGGTGAACTGCGGGTAGACGACGATCGCGATGCGGGTCATGCGGATTCCCCCTGACGTGTTCGGATGGTCATTGCCTGCCGGCCGTCGATCAGCGACAGGATCGGCGGTAACGGTCCGGCGATATCCCCACACGCCGCGAGAACACACGTCGCATGGTCTCTGCCGAGCCGAATCCGGATCGGGCCGCCACGACAGGCATCGGATCGTCACTCTCTTCGAGGTGCCGACGGGCGGCGTCGGTCCGAATCCGCTCGACGTAGACGCCCGGCGACTCGCCGACCTCGGCGGTGAACACCCGGGTGAAATGCCGCGGACTCATCGCGGCGATCGCCGCGAGGTCGGTGATCGGGTGCGGCGCTGCGGGATCGTTCTCGATGGCGTCCTGCACGTCTCGGATCGGACGTCGCCGGGCCCGTGGCATCCAGACCGGCGGCGCGAACTGGGACTGCCCACCCGGACGTCGGAGATGCAAGACCAGCCACCGCGCAACAGACTGCGCAAGCTCGGTGCCGTGGTCCTCCTCCACGAGTGCCAGAGCGAGATCGATGCCCGCGGTGACACCGGCCGCCGTCCACACGCGCTCGGAGCTGTGGATGAAGATCGGGTCGGGATCGACCTGCACGGCCGGATATTCGGAAGCCAACAGCTGTGCCGAAGCCCAGTGCGTGGTCGCGCGATGCCCGTCGAGCAGACCGATCTCGGCAGCCAGGAAGGCCCCACTGCACACGGTGACCACCCGCCGTGCTCGGCGTGCCGTGGCGCGAATCCACGTCATCATCTCGGAGCAATACCGGGCCTCGAAGACGCCCATGCCCCCGGGCAGGACCAAGGTGTCGATCGGCGTGTCGGGTGCCGGCAGCGGGTGCGCGACGAAATCGAGGCCGACACCGGAGGAGACCGGCCGACCCCCCACCGACACCAGCGAGATCTCGTAACCCGATTGCGCGACATCACGTCCGGCGAGCACCAGCGACGCCGCTGTGAACACGTCGAGCGGCCCGGTGATGTCGAGCGGCTGCACCCCGGCGAAGCCGAGGACCACCACTGATCGCGTCATGGGTCCATGGTGTCGAACGCCTGCCATGGCGTCCAGGACCAAACTCCCACAGATCAGGACACGCACAGCCGGACGCCCTCGATCGGACGACAAGCCACGTTATGCGCTCACATGAATACACCGATGTCCGATAAAGGCATTTCGCGAGTATTTCGGACTGCAAATAACCCATGCGCCGGACTCAGCCGGACTACAGTGGGATTTCTGCCGGGAAAGCGAGATCTGCGACGTCTGTAGGAGATTCGAGCATGGCAACCTCATCGACCCCGCGGGAGAAACTCACCGCCGATCAGCGCAATTCCTTCGCCGCGGCATATCTGGGCTGGGCAATGGACGCATTCGACTATTTTCTGGTCGTCCTGATCTACGCCGACATCGCCAAGGATTTCGGGGTTCCGCTGGACCGGATGGCGCTGATCACCACCATGACCCTGCTGATGCGACCGGTGGGCGCGTTCATCTTCGGGCTCTGGGCCGACCGCAAGGGTCGTCGCATCCCGTTGATGACCAACGTCGCCTTCTACAGTGTGGTCGGCTTCCTCTGCGCCTTCGCACCCGGATTCTGGGTGTTGATGGTGCTGCGCATGCTCTACGGCATCGGCATGGGCGGCGAATGGGGCCTCGGGGCCGCACTGGCCATGGAGAAGATCCCCGTCTCCCGACGAGGCTTCTTCTCCGGCTTCCTGCAGAGCGGCTATTCGATGGGATACCTCTGCGCCGCACTGGCATTCCTGGTTCTCAACACATGGCTCGGCCTGAACTGGCGGTGGATGTTCGCGCTGTCGATCATCCCCGCATTGATCAGTCTGCTGATACGGGCGCGCGTGGAGGAATCCGAGGCGTGGAAGGCCACACGTGACCGGGTGCGTCAGACCCAGACCACCGCACGGGAGATCTGGTCGAATCCGGTCATCTGGCGACGCTTCATCTTCCTGGTCCTGCTGATGACGGCGTTCAACTGGATGAGCCACGGCACCCAGGACGTCTATCCGACATTCCTCAAGGCGCACAACGATTCCGGAGCAGGCCTGGCCGCAAGCACCGCAACCTGGATCGCGGTGATCTACAACGTCGGAGCCATCATCGGCGGTCTGATCGCCGGCGCACTGTCGGAACGGTACGGTCGCAAGACACTGATCATCGCGTGCGCGGTGATCGCGCTGCCGATCGTGCCGTTGTTCGCCTACTCCTCGACGGCCGGCTACCTCGCACTCGGCGCCTTCCTCATGCAGATGATGGTGCAGGGCGCGTGGGGTGTGATCCCGGCACACCTGACCGAACTGTCCCCCGACGAGATCCGTGGCTTCTACCCGGGCGTCACCTATCAGCTCGGAAACTGCCTGGCCGCCTTCAATCTTCCGATCCAGGAGGCGGTGGCCGGCAGTCACGGCTATCCGTTCGCGCTGACCGTGACGATCGTCCCGGTCCTGATCGCGGTCATCGTGCTGACCGCGTTCGGCCGGGAACGCAAGGGCGTGCAGTTCGGCAGTGAGCAGGCCAGCGTCGAGGAAGTCGCCTGAGACGACGGTCTCAGAGCGCGTCGGGGTCGGCGGACAGCAACTCTCCGGCGCGGGCGCAGATACTCAGCGCGGTGCGCGCCCAGTCCGGGGACGCTCCGGCCAGACCACATGTCGGGCTGACGATCACGTTGTCCGACAGCACTTTTCGCGCGAGACCGATGCGGTCGACCAGCTCGGCGAGGGTGGTCGCGACCGTCTCGGCATGGATGGCGGGGTCTGCGTGGTCGCCCGGCAGGACCCCGGCGACGAGCACATCGCCGCGGTCGATCAGGCCGCCGATCCCGTCGAGTGCCGCGGTGTCCGCAGATCCGATGCCCGTGACGTCGATGCCGTACGCCACACCCGAGAGTGCGTGCACGAGATCCCATCTCGGCGCGCCACAGTTGTGCACGATCATCGGCACGTCGAGGTGCTCGCGCACCGAGCGCAAGGCCTCGGCGACGTCGGCGACCGGAATCGGCGGGATCACGTCGAGCCGGGTCAGCGGCGGCACCCGACCGTCGATCACCGTCCCCACCATCGGCTCGTCGAGTTGCACGATCACCGAGGCGCCCAGCCGGCGACGGACCTCGCCGACCAATCCGGCGAGCCCCTCGGCACCGGAGTCGATGAGATCGCGCAGCGCGCCCCGATCGCGAATGGCCTTGTGCCCGTTGACGAGTTCGATGGAGGCGGCCAACGTGAACGGCCCGGCGACCGCGACCTTCATCGGCCGTCCGGTGCCGATGAAACCGGCTGCATCCCAGATCTCCTCGATCGCGTCGAGATCTGCGGCGAGGAACCCCCGCGCACGTCGCGCGACCGAGGAGCCACGGGCGCCGAGCCGGTAGCCCCAGGTGGCCGAGTCGATCGGGAGGTCGACGAGTACCGCAGCCATCCGCCCGATCATGTCGGCACCGATTCCACGAGCGGGCAACTCGGCGAGATGGGCGAAGTCGAGTTCGCCGTTGATGATCGCCGCCGCCTCGCGCGGATCGGTGCCCGGCATCGAACCGACACCCGTTCCCACCCCGGTGGGCAGATCGGTCATCGGTCTACTCGGCGAGCGACGCCGACACCGGCCGGGCCGCAGATTCCGGGTCCGACGAGGTGGAAGCGATTCGGCCCGAACCGAGTACGAGATCACCGTTGGCGGGATCGGGGAGATACAGTACCGCGGCCTGCCCACGCGCCACCCCGGTCAACGGCTCGCCCAGCGCGATCTCGATGAACGGGCCGTCGGGGCCGTCGACCGGGGTGGCCACCGCGGGAGCCAGCCCGCCGTGCGCGCGAACCTGAACGGTCACCTCGACGGGACCCTCGGGCGCATCTCCGGAGGTCCACACCGCGTTGCGGGTGCGGATCGAATGCACCTGTAGATGCTCCTCGGAGCCCACGGCGACCGTGCCGGTCTCGGGATCGATGTCGGTGACGTAGCGCGGACGACCGTCGGCGGCCGGCGCCTCGATGCCGAGTCCCTTGCGTTGGCCGATCGTGAAGCCGTGCACCCCGTCGTGATCGGCCAACCGCTCGCCGGTCCCGGCGTCGACGACCGCACCCGGCCGCACGCCGATGCGTGCGCCGAGAAATGCGCGGGTGTCGCCGGTGGGGATGAAGCAGATGTCATGCGAATCCGGCTTGGCGGCCACCGACAATCCCCGTTGCGCCGCCTCGGCACGGATCGCGGGTTTGGGCGTGTCGCCGACCGGGAACATCGCGCGGTCGAGCTGGTCCCGGGTGAGCACGGCCAGGACGTAGGACTGGTCCTTGTCCGGATCGACGGCCCGACGCAGCTGTCCTCCGGACAGGCGCGCGTAGTGGCCGGTGGCCAGCGCATCGAAACCCAGGGCCATCGCCTTGTCGGCCAGCGCCGCGAATTTGATCTTCTCGTTGCAGGTCAGACACGGATTCGGGGTCTGTCCCGCAGCGTAGGCGGCGACGAACTCGTCGATGACGTCGTCCTTGAAGCGATCGGCGAAGTCCCACACGTAGAACGGGATCCCCAGGACGTCGGCGGCGCGGCGGGCATCGTCGGCATCTTCACGCGAACAGCACCCCCGCGAGCCGGTGCGTAGGGCGCCCGGAGCGGTCGACAACGCCAGATGCACGCCGACGACGTCGTGACCGGCGTCGACGGCACGTGCGGCGGCGACCGCCGAGTCGACGCCCCCGCTCATGGCTGCCAGGACCCGCATCATTGTGTCCTTCCGCCGGGCGCCGACACCAGTCCGGCGACGCGGGCACGCTCGACCACCTCGCCGATGACGTCGGCGACGGTCTCGATGTCCGAACGGGTCGTGCTCGGGGCCAACGAGAACCGCAGGGAGCCGCGGGCCTCGGCCATGTCGAGACCCATCGCCAACAGGACGTGGCTGGCCTGCGCGACGCCGGCCGTACATGCCGAACCGGTCGAGCACTCGACGCCGTTGGCATCGAGCAGCATCAGCAACGAATCCCCTTCGCACCCTTCGAAGGACACGTGAACGTTACCCGGCAGCCGACGCTCGTCGCGCGGTCCGTTGGCGCTCGTGCCGGGAATGTCGAGGATGGTGGCGAACAATTCGTCGCGCAATGCGGCGACCGAGACCATCGATTCGGGTAGCTCTGCGATGGCGATCCGCAGAGCGGTCGCCATACCGACGGCCGCCGCGACCGGCTGGGTACCCGAGCGGACATCACGCTCGTGGCCTCCGCCATGGGCCAGCGGCACACACGGCACGTCGCGACCGAGCAGCAGCGCGCCGACCCCCTGCGGACCGCCGAACTTGTGGGCGGCCACACTCAGCGCCGACAACCCGCTCGCCCCGAAGTCGACAGGGATGTGGCCGACGGCCTGCACCGCGTCGGAGTGCATGGGAATGCCGAACTCGGTGGCAATCGCAACCAGGTCGGCGATCGGTTCGATCGTCCCGACCTCGTTGTTGGCCCACATGATCGACACCAGGGCGGTCTCGTCGGCGTGCGCGGCGAGTTCGGCGCGCAGTGCGGCAGGCGAGACGAACCCGGCGTCGTCGACCGGCAGGATGACCAGTTCGGCGCCCTGCGTGGCCAGCCATTGCGCCGAGTCGACGATCGCGTGGTGCTCGATGGACGAGATGACGACCCGACGGCGTCGGTCGTCGGCCTGGCGTCGTGCCCAGTAGATCCCCTTGACCGCAAGGTTGTCGGCCTCGGTGCCCCCGCTGGTGAAGATCACCTCCGACGGCCGCGCACCGAGCGAGGCCGCGATCGTCTCCCTGGCCTCCTCGAGCAGACGCCGCGCCCACCGTCCCGCCCCGTGCAGCGACGAGGCGTTGCCGGGCTGGGCGTAGACGGCGTTCATCGCCTCGATGGCCTCGGGGAGCATCGCGGTCGAGGCGGCGTGATCGAGGTAGACGGGGGCTCGGGTGGGCATGGACATGTCGTTGCCAAGGATAAACGCGCGCGGGGTCCCAACCAATTCCACTCGACCCGAGATTCTCGACGGCCCGAGATTCTCGACGCGCCGCGTCCCCCCGCGGATGCGCTCAGCGCACCACCTGCCCGACGTGGAGGACCCCGTACGGATCGTGTTGGGCGGCGAGCGCGGCAAGCCAGGCGAAGGTGTCCTCGTCATAGCACCGTCGGATGTGCACGGCATCGGCGGACGCCGCGAAGTTCGGGAGCTCGCCGCCGGTCGCCCAGGGCGCCATCGCGTCGAGGACCCCGGCGCCGGGTGTCGCCTCGGGCCCGCCCGCGAGCCCGATCGTGTACAGATGCGCCGCCGCGTCACGATGACAGAGTGCGCTGCGCACCGGCGGCTCGTCGGCGAACGCCCCGCCGAGCATGCGGACCTCGACGATCACCGGGCCCGTGCTCGACGCGGGTCCGGCCGCCGCGAGCAAGGCATCCACGGCGGGTTCGTCCAGCTCGCCGAGCAGTGTGCCGGCTTCGACGACCGGCATCGGTGTGGTCGGGTCCGCATGGATCTCCCCGATACGCGCATACGGCATCACACCGAGCCCGCCGAGCACCGGCGTGCCGAGTGCGGACAGGCCGGAGCAGAGTTCGGCGGCGCGCCCCGGGTCGCCGACGGCGGCGACCCGGACGGCCACGGTGAGGCGTCCGCCGAGTGGTTCGGGAATCCCGGGCATGGCGGGAAGCCGCATCAGGGCCAGCGACGAGGTGATCTCGCGGGGCAGCTCCGTCGCCCAGCGTCGCCAGCCCCGCACCACGGTCTCTGCCTGTTCGCCGTCGAAATACAGTGCCCCACCGCATATCTCGGGAATCGGCAACAGATCGATGACCACCTCGACGATGAGCCCGAGGGTGGCCTTGCCACCACGCAGGCCCCAGAACAGTTCGGGATTGCACTCCGGCGTCGCCCGGATCAGTGCGCCGTTGCCGGTGACCACCGTGATCGACCGGACGTGATCCGACGATGCGCCGACCGTGCGCACCAGCGGGCCGATCCCGCCGCCGCTGAGAAAGCCCACCACCCCGACCGCGGGTGCGGAACCGCACAGCGGCGCCAACCCCAGCGGTGTCGCCGCGTCGAGCACCTGCTGCCATCGCACCCCGGCGCCGACCCGCGCGGTACGGGTGGCCGGATCGATCTCGCAGACGTCCAATCCGGTGGTGCGCACCAGGATCGAATGCCCATCGACCCCGGTGGCGCCGTGCCCGGTGGCCCACACCGACACGGTCATCGAGTTGGCGGCGGCAAATCCGACGACGGCGGCCACATCGGCGGCGTCGGCGACATCCACGACCGCCCAGGGGCGTTGGGCGACGGCGACGTTGAAACCGACGGTGGCATATCCAGGATCGGTGGGGCGGTGCACGCTGCCGCGCACGGCGCGTCGCAGGGCGGCGATGTCGGCCTGATCGACGCTGCGGGTCGATGTCATCGGAGATCTCCTCGGGTGGGAACGGTGTGCCCGGACCGATCGGTGCCGGGGCGACGGCGTTGCGGTCGCCCCATGAGGGTGTTCCGAACCGCTTGGGCGGTCCTTGGAGCGGGCTTGGCGCGTTCGCGCGGACCACCGAGTCAGTGCACGCCCTCGGGCCGGCGAGACCCGATCAGCGAGAGGAATCCGTCCCGCCGAGCAGTTCCCGGGCCGAGGCCTGCACCTGGGTGACCTCGAACCGGCCCGCGATCTCGGCGATCTCGGCGAGTTCGGCGTCGCGGCGGGCCGAACGCGGGCTGCGCTGTGCGGCCAGCAGTCGGCATCGCAACACCGACGGCACCCCACCCTCGCGCTCCGAGAGGTCCCGTGCCGCGGCAAGCGCCGCCTCCCCCTCCTCGACCCGGCCGAGGAGAAAACACACCCGGGCCAACGCCAGACCGACCGGGCCGATACAGCCGAGCTGGCCCAGCGTCGCGATACACGAGCGGTACGGCGTCAGATACTCGGCGAATCGTGCTGCGTGCTCGACGAGTTCGAGATCGGCCACCACGTGGGCGAGCAGGACCGCCTGACACAACGACGTCCAGATCATCGGCCGGTCGTCGGCGAGCCAGGACACGATCATCCGCTCGGCGAGGTCGCGGTCGCCCTCGGCGCCGGCGATCATCGCGATCCCGGCCGCGAGCAGGATCGCGACCTGGTCGTCGGTGAAGTCCTCGGCGATCATCCGCGCCCACTCCATCGGCGAATGGTCCCCGGTGTCGGCGAGGTCGTCGAGCATCCCGCGTTCGGCGGCCAGCGCCAACAGGGCGATGGTGCCGGTCCCCGCGACGTACAGCTCGGTCATCTGATGGACGGTGACCGCGGTACGGAAGTGGTGTTTGGCAGTGGCGAAGTCGCCGTGCCACACCGCCAATGACGCTTCCATCCACCGCAATTGGGCGCGCAGGATCGGTAATCGGAGGCGCTCGCTGCCGATGATGGCCGTACGCACCAGGGCCGCGGTCCCGGCGACGTCGCCGAGGGTCATGGTCGCCATCGTCAGCGCGGTGTCGATGATGACCTCGTCGACGGCCTGATCGGTGTGCGGCAGCGCCCGCAGTCGCTCGGCGAGGTCGAGTGAGGACGCCGCGTATTCGGCCACCCCCGAGTAGGTGATCAGCCGGGCCATCCAGACATCGGCGGTGATGTCGTCGTCAGCGATGTCCGCGGCGAGGGCATCGGCCCGGGCGAGCAACCCGGCCGGAACCGACGCGTCCTTGTGGTAGCACTGCCCGATCGCCGACGCTGCGACCACCCGAGCCGACGCAGAAGGATCGTCCGACACCGCGATCTCGGCACGATCGAGGAGCGTTTGCAGGGTCTCGTTGTCGACGTGTGGGCCCACCCACGGCCACGACCCGCCCGCGCGGATCAGAGCGCTCGCGAGTCGCCCGACGGTGGCGGTGGCCCCGTCGGTGATGGCCTGCTGCATCCGCTGCCCGACACCCTCGAGGACCGTCTCGACGTGTCCGGCTCGGGCTTGGGCGGCGAGCATCCCGATCAACAGGTCGTCGCGCTCCTCGCGGTCGGGCAATCCGGCCGACTCGTGGGTGCGCAGGGCGGCGCCGAGCCAGTGGGCCGCACTCTCCGAATCCCAGTGTGCGGTGGCCTCGTCGGCGGCTGCGCGGCATGCGGCGACGACATCGGCGGGATCGGCCACGGGGAGCGCCTCGAGCAGGTGGGCGGCTCGACGCGACGTCGAGCCCGCGGTGTGCCGCCGCGACAGGATCTCGGCGACCCGCAGGTGGATTCGCGCCCGGCGCAGCGGTCGGATACCGGCAAGTGCTTGTTCCCGCAGCAACGCGTGGGCGAATCGTGCCGAACCGCCGGCGGTGACGAGGATGCGCTCGTCGACCGCCTCGTCGATACGATCGGCGAGCTCGCCGACGTCGCGGTCCATCACGGTCGCGAGCAACCCGGCGTCGATGGTCTCACCGAGGACCGCGGCGTGGCCCAGGACGTCGAGAACCGCCGGATCCAGGGTGGCCAGACGGCGGTCCAGGACCGATCGGATCGCCGCGGGAACCGCCTCGGTGCGTCTCTGCGCCGGCGGCAGGCGCGAGAACTCGGTGACGAACAGCGGGTTGCCGCCGGTGCGGCGCATCAGCGTGTCGAGTTCGTCGGCATCGAGTTCCCCGGCGTCGGCGTCCAGGGCGGCGACCGCGCACACGAGGTCGGCGACCCCGGCCCGACCGAGGGTGGGGATGTCGATCCCGACGCCGCCGGCCCGCGCCACCGCGGTACGGAACCGTTGCAGATCGTGGCCGCCCTCACCGTCGCGCGCCGTCACGATCAGCACGATCGGCGCGTCACGCAGGACGGTCGTCAGGTACGTGAGCAAACCCAGCGACATCGCGTCCGCCCACTGGGCGTCGTCGACGACGACGGTCAGACCCCGAATGCTCGTGGCCTGTTCGAGCCTCGTGGCCTGTTCGAGCATGGTGTGGACGCGGTCGTAGACCGCGAACCGCGCGGTGTCGGCGTCGACCCCGTCGGGCACCGACAGCACACCCGCCGGGTCGACGCCCAGCGCCCGGCACAATTGCCGCATCGGCCACCACGCCGGCACACCCTCGGCGTCGGGGCACCGGACCCACACCACCTGCGAGCCCTTTTCGGCGCCGATGCGCGCGGCCTCCTCGGCCAGTCGGGTCTTGCCGATGCCCGGTGGCCCGCCGAGCAGCAGCCACCGGGTCGACGACCCCGACGAGCCGTACACCGCTCGGATACGGTCGATTTCCGCCGACCGACCGACCAGCCGCACCTCACCGACGATCGATCCCGACCTCGGCGCGACGCCCTCCACGTCACCGGCCCCGATCCCCGGCTCCCCCGGCCCCGACTCCCCTGCCCCCGACTCCCCTGCCACCGATGTCTCGGGGCCCGCCGGGCCGGTCACCGTCACCGCCCCCGACCAGTGCGGCGGCCGCGGCCACGCGGCGATCACCGGATCGTGTCGCAGGATCGCACCGTGCAGGTCGACCAGCTCGGCTCCGGGGATCAATCCCAGTTCGGTGTCGAGGACTCGCTGGTGCTCCGCGTAGACCTCCAACGCCTCGGTCGCTCGACCCGCGCGGTACAGGGCGGCCATGTGCAGCCAGACTCCCCTGTCGCGCAACGGTTCTCGGGACCTCAACGTCACGATTGCGCCGAGGGCGCCACCGACATCGCCCTCCGCGAGCAGCGCGGTGATGTGGATCTCCTGGGTGGCCATCAGATTCTCGTCGAGGGCCGCCGATTCGGCGGCGACCCAATCGACGTCGTCGAGTTCACCACCGAGGAGGTCACCGCGCCAGCGGTCCAGGGCGGCAGCGGAATCGGCGAGTGCATCCGCCCACCGCCCCTCGTCACGGGCGATGCGCGCGCTGCGCGCCAGCTCGGCGAACTCGACGACATCGAGGACATCGGTGCCGACGTCGATCCGGTAGCCCGCGCCGACGCGCTCGATCGGCGACGCCTCACCGCTGGTGCGCAGCGCACGCCGCAGATTCGAGATGTAGGCCTGCAGACTTGTCGTGGCGGCGACGGGCGGCTGCTCCCCCCACAGGGTGTCGGCGAGCCGGTCCACCGTGACCACCCGGCCACGGGCGAGGAGCAGCGTCCCGAGAACGGCGCGCTGTTTGGGCGGGCCGAGGTCGACGGGCGCCCGGTCCCGACGCATCTCGAGGGGACCGAGCACCAGATACTCCCGCACGCCGAATTCCTCACTCCCGCCGTCTTCTTCCGGGAGTGTATGCGCCACGGCGGCCCTCGACACGGTCATCGCGTCGCGACCGGCTCGTCGCTTCTGCCCGATTCCCCGAAACGCCGGTCGGAACCGTCGGCGACGGTGACATCGACGTGCGATCCGCCACCGGTTGCCCGGGCCCGACGCATGGTCACGACGGCGACGATCGCACCGGCCAGTGCCACCGCGCTCGCCACCCACAGCGCCGCATGCAGACCGGAGACGAAGTCCTCCGGTGACCCGCCGTGTAGCACCGAACGACTCGGGAAGAACGCGCCGAGGGCAGCGACACCGAGCGCGATCCCCGACTGCCGGAACACGTCGTTGATGCCCGCGGCCAGCCCGGCGTCGTCGTGGCGGCTCTCGGCGAGGACCACACCACTCATCACGGGATTGACGATCCCCGCGCCGACACAGGCAAGGACGAATCCGCCCACCATGTCCCACCCGGAGCCGTCCGTACCGGCGACGGTCATCCACCCGAGGCCACCGGAGACCGCTGCCAACCCCACGCCGATCAGCCATCGCGGTGCGACCCGGCCCACGATGCGATCGGTCAGTCCGGCGACGACGAACATCGCCATCGTGCCCGGCAGGTACACCAGACCCGCCTCGATCGCCGACATCCCGACCACACCCTGCAGATAGATCGTGACGTAGACGAATACCGCGAACATCGACGCCGAAATGGCAAAGGTCGCCGCCTGGGCGCCGGCGAATGCCGCATTGGTGAACATCGCCAACGGCACCATCGGTTGGCGCACAAGGCTTTCGATGACGACGAAGGTGACCAGTGCGGCGAGCGAGACCCCCAGTGCGGCCAGCGTCACCTGGTCTGTCCAGCCGCGCGTGTTCGCTTCGATCAGACCGTAGGTCAGCGCCGCGAGTCCGATCACCACGGTGACCGAGCCGGCCCAGTCGCCGCGTCGTGGTGTGACGCTGCGTGATTCGGCGACCCAGCGGGCGCCGAGGAGCATGGCGACACCGACCGGGACGTTCAGCAGGAAGATCGCCCGCCAGTCGAGCAGTTCGGTGAGCACGCCGCCCAGCAGTGGGCCGATCGCGAACGATCCGCCGATCGTGGCGCCGTAGGCGGCCAGTGACCGGGTTCGTTGCGCGGGTTCGGGAAAGGCGTGCGCGAGCAGGGCCAGCGACGTCGCGAACAGCAACGCCGCACCGAGCCCCTGGACGACCCGAGAGAGGTTGAGCATCACCATGTCCGCCGAGACCGCGCACAAGGTCGAGGCGACGGTGAAGACGACGGCGCCGATGACGAAGACCAGCCGCCGCCCGATGCGGTCGGCCCAGGCACCGGCCGAGAGCACGACGGTGGCCAACGCCAGGGTGTAGCCGTCGACGATCCATTTCAGACTCGTGAAATCGGCACCGAAGTCGCGGGCGATGGAGGGCAGGGCGGTGTTCACCACGGCGATGTCGAGCATCAGCATCGCCGTGGCGGCGCAGGCCACGGTCAGGGTCACCCGCTGGGTCGGGGTTAATCGCGCTGTGCGGTGATCGGTCTCGGTTCGGTCGGTCTCGGTTCGGTCGGTCTGCGGGCGGTCGGTCTGCGGGGACACGTCAGGGCCTCTCGTCGGGTCGATGCTGTCGAACCGACTGTCGCGTCACCCTCTTGGAAACCCCTTGCCGACCGCTTGGGTACCCGGCAGTTGTAGTCCCGGGTCAGTCCCGGTCGAGGTAGAAGTACAGATGCCGACCGTCGACCACTCCGCCCTTGCCGTTCATGATCCCCATGACGGTGGTGTCGTCGACCTTCTTGAAGTGGTCGATCACCGGCTGGCCGTCGTAGACCATCGAGGCGGTGACCTCACCGCGGAACTCGATCATCCAGAGGCTGGCCTCACCCTTGCCGAGTTCGGTGTTGGAGTACAGATCGCCATCGGCGTTGCGACACACCAGGGGCTGCACCTCGGAGCGGGAGATGAAGGTCTTGCCGTACCAACCGACGCGCGGGAGCATCCCGTTGACCTTGTGCCCGGTGGTGAATTCGCCACCGCGCCACCGTCCCAGCATCTCCTCGGGGCGCAGGGTCGGCAGCGCCGCCCAAATCGCGTCGAGGTCGGCGTCGTCGACGGTGCCGTCGGCCGCGCGCAGGTCGGCGAATCGGGCACGTGCCTGATCGACGGTCAGCTTCGTCGAGGATGAGAGTGTGTCGGACATGCAGCGGCCCCTTCCGGCCCGGGAAACAACGGTGTCACGCCACGCACAGGCGTTCTGACATCATATATGTTGTTTGATTCCCGATGCCGGATGGACGCCCGGTCTCCCCGTGGCGCCGATCGGATCAGCTGTTCGCAGCGCGCGGCCATCGTCCGTCGGTCGCCCGAGGGCAGCTGCGGTTCGTGCAGACTGACGTGAACCGCGACGGCCCGCATCCGCAGCACCCGGGCAAGGGTGTCCGCCGGTCCGTCGTCGCCGATGAAACCCGGTTCGGCCGTGGGGATTCCGTCGGCACTGAAGGCGATACCGATGGGCAGGATCGGCACCCCCGCGTCGAGGGCCGATTGGAAGAAGGCCGGCCGGAACCCGCCCTGCGCGCGGCCGCACCACGTGGTGCCCTCCGGGAAGACCGCCACCGACGAATCCCGTTCGAGCCCGGCGACGGCCTCGGAGATCACCGTCGGCAGCATCCGCAGCGAGCCGCGGTCGATACAGATGACGCCCAGTCGCCGAGCGAGCGTCGAGATGCCGGGCATGGCGGCGACATCGGACTTGGCGACGAAGTGCGCGGGCTGCACCACCGCGATCGCCAGGATGTCCAGATATGAGATGTGGTTGGCGACGATCAAGCCGCGGGCGCGCGACGGAAACGGTCGGCGATCGTCGATGACGACGCGGATTCCGATGGCGCGCAACAGCTCTCGTGCCGCCCACCGCAGGTAGGCGCGGCGCACCAGCCGGGGTGTCACGGTGGCCATCAGCCCCACGAGTCCGATCATCACGGCCGTCGTCAGCAGACGGGCGATCCGCAGGGCCACCACGAT
Organism: Gordonia polyisoprenivorans NBRC 16320 = JCM 10675; assembly: GCF_000241325.1. GTDB lineage: Bacteria > Actinomycetota > Actinomycetes > Mycobacteriales > Mycobacteriaceae > Gordonia > Gordonia polyisoprenivorans. The sequence goes on from NZ_BAEI01000076.1 coordinate 15,946, forward strand.
CGGCCCGACCCGCGGCCCGGCGTCGTCGAGACAGTGCGACCCACACGGGCTCGTCGGATACCACGCGTGCCTCACCTCGACCTCGGTACGCCCCGAGGCGCTCACCTCGCCGGCGGTCGGGAGTTCGGGCGATTCGGCGGGGTGTGGGTCCGCGGGGCCCGGTTCGATCCGCGGGTCCGCGAACGGGACCCGAACGCTGACCGCGGTCACGCCGCGCCCCCGAGCCGGAGGACCGTGTCACGGAGCCGGTCGAGATAGCGGAGGTTGGCACAGTCGAGATCCAGCACCGTCGGGAAATCGCCGACGTCGAAGGCCGGGTCGACCGCCGGGTCGCCACACACCCGCGCACCGAGGCGCAGGTAGGCACGCATCAGCGGCGGAAGCACGACCCTATCCGGCGCAGGGATGTCGTCGAGCGCCACGCCGTCGACCCGTGGACTCTCGTGCGGGCGCACCCGCCACCGTGCGCGGTAACGCTCGTTGAGTTCGTCCCTTGCGCCGCGTAGCGCGCTGCCCCGGGCCGAGCCGTCGACGGCCGGCCCGCCGAGCGGCATCGACACCGACCCCATCAGATAGCGGTAGCCCGACTCCTGCAGGTAGCGCAAGATCGACGCCCACATCAACGCGGTGACCGACCCGTCCCGGTGTCCGGTCGCCACGCAGGCCCGGCCCATCTCGACGGTCATCGAGGCGATCTCGTCCAGTGCGGTCAGGTCGAATTCGGTGGAGCTGTACCAGCCGCCGGCGGCGATGGCGCGGGGCGGCGCCAGCAGCCGGGCGCAGCCGATGATGCCGTGGTCGTCGTGTCGAGCCAGCAGATGTTCACAGTGGTCGTCGAAATGGTCTGCGTCACGGCGGGATTCGGGGTCGCCGATGTCATCGGAGAATCCCGGTTCGGCCGCGAAGACCTCGAACCGGAATCGCTGGGCGGCCGCGATGTCGGCCGGGTCGTCGGTGAGCACGATCCGCAGCGGCCCCGCGTGCACCAGGGTGCGGTGGGACGAGCCACGGTCGGTGCTGGTCAGAGCGGTAGCAGGTCCAGGTGTCATACCTGAGATGAAAGCCAGACCGGGCATCGCGAGTGCGACGGCGGGCCGTCGTGTCGGTGCTGGTCGGGTGAACACGTCCCGCGTGGCCGACGGCAGCGTGAACTCTGCGCAAACACCGAAAGCGCCCCCGGAGATCGGACATCCCGGGGGCGCTGTCGGTGACGCAGGAAGCGACTACTTGCGCTTTTTGACCTCTTCGGTCAGCTGCGGGGCGACGTTGAACAGGTCGCCGACGATGCCGAAGTCCGAGATCTCGAAGATCGGGGCCTCTTCGTCCTTGTTGACCGCGACGATGGTCTTCGAGGTCTGCATACCCGCACGATGCTGGATGGCACCGGAGATTCCCAGGGCGACGTAGAGCTGCGGCGAGACCGTCTTACCGGTCTGACCGACCTGGAACTGACCTGGGTAGTAGCCGGAGTCGACGGCGGCACGCGAGGCACCCACAGCGGCACCGAGCGAGTCGGCGAGTTCCTCGACCACCGAGAACTTCTCCGCCGACCCGACACCACGACCACCGGAGACCACGATCGAGGCCTCGGTCAGTTCCGGACGATCGCCACCGACGTTCGGCTCGACCTTGGTGATCTTCACCGCGTTCTCCGCCTGCGCGGGAACCTCGACGTCGACGCGCTCACCGGCACCGGCCTGCGGAGCCGCCTCGACACCACCCGGACGGACCGAGAACACCGGCACATCGCCCTTGGCCTGGGCCTCGACGGTGAACGCGCCACCGAAGATCGAGTGGATGCCGATGCCGCCCTCCTTGACGTCGATGACGTCGGCGAGGACTCCCGAGCCCAGCCGAACGGCGAGGCGTCCGGCGATCTCCTTGCCGTCGGCGGTGGCCGCCACGAGGATGCCGGCCGGCGACGCCGACTCGGCGATCGAGGCGAGCACGTCGACCTTCGGGCTGATCAGGTAGGTCGCGGCGTCCTCGGACTCGGCGACGTAGATCTTCTCCGCACCGGCTTCTTTGAGGCCGTCGATGATGCCGTCGGCCTTGCCGGGCGCGCCGACCACGACGGCCGACGGAGCGCCCAACGCGCGGGCGGCGGTGATGAGTTCGCTGGTCACCTTCTTCAGGGCGCCCTCGGCGTCCTGCTCGACCAGAACGAGAACTTCTGCCATTTTCGTTTACTCCTGGATGTATGTGGGGCCCTGCGGAATTCGCACTCGGATGACGCCGGAGCGCAAGCCCGCGGGCACGGTGGTGGTCTGCGGGCCGGTGCTAGATGATCTTCTGCGCGACCAGGTACTCGGCCACCTTCACGCCACCATCACCCTCGTCGGTGACCCGCTCACCCGCGGTCTTCGGCGGCTTCGGGGTGGAGCTGGTGACCTCCGAGCCCGCGTTGGCCAGACCCACCTCGTCGGCCTCGACGTCGATCTCGGCCAGACCAACGACCTGGACCTCTTTCTTCTTCGCGGCCATGATGCCCTTGAAGGAGGGGAAACGCGGCTCGTTGATCTTCTCGTTGACGCTGACGATCGCCGGCAGCTCCGCGGTGATGTGGTAGATGCCGTCGTCGGTCTCACGCTCCCCGGTCAGGGTCTCGCCCTCCAGCGTGAGCTTGCGCAGATGCGTCAGATGCGGCAGCTCGAGGTACTCGGCGATCATCGCCGGGATCGCCCCGACGCGACCGTCGGTGGCCTCATTACCGGCGATCACGAGTTCGACACCCTCGACGGTGCCCAACGCACGCGCGAGCACATACGCGGTCTGCACCGCATCCGAGCCGTGCAGCGCGTCGTCCTTGATGTGAATGGCCTTGTCGGCACCCATCGACAGCGCCTTGCGGATCGCCTCGGTGGCCCGCTCCGGACCAGCCGTCAGCACCGTCACCTCGCCGCCGTTGGCTTCCTTGATCTGCAGCGCTTCCTCGACCGCACGCTCATTGATCTCATCGAGCACCGCGTCGGCGGCCTCACGATCAAGGGTGTAATCGCCGTCGGAGAGCTTGCGCTCGGACCAGGTGTCAGGGACCTGCTTGATCAGAACGACAATATTTGTCATGGGTCTTCGTCGACCTCCTGCGTCGGGTTCGGCAACTTACCGGCGGGTAAGGCCATCGGTCTTCCCCACTTTAGCCCGTCCTATTATCGGGCAGAACATCGACTAGCTCACAAAATGGACGGGAGACTATTGTCGTGCGGATGACCGACGTACACCGGGACGTAACGCCCGGCACGCCGCGGAGCCTGACATCGGACGAACAGCTCGCCCTCACCGGGGAGCGCACGGTCCCCGGTATCCCCGCGGAGAACTATTGGTTCCGTCGTCATGAGGTCGCCTATGCCCACATCGTCGGTAGATGTGCCGCGCGCCGGGTCCTCGAGGCCGGTTCGGGTGAGGGGTACGGCGCGGCGATGCTCGCCGACGCCGGCGCGCAGGTCACCTGCGTGGACTACGACGAGTCGGCCGTCGCCCACACACGTCGTCGGTATCCGCAGGTGGAGATCCGGCAGGGCAATCTGATCGACTTGCCGCTACCCGACGGCTCGGTGGACGTGGTGGTCAACTTCCAGGTGATCGAACACCTGTGGGATCAGCCGGCCTTCCTCACCGAATGCGCGCGCGTCCTGCGACCGGGCGGCGAGCTGCTCATCTCCACCCCCAACCGGATCACCTTCTCCCCGGGCCGCGACACCCCGCTCAACCCGTTCCACACCCGCGAACTCGACGCCGCCGAGTTGAGTGGATTACTCGCCGACGCCGGTTTCACCCTCACCTCGATGCTCGGCGTCCATCACGGCGAACGGCTCGCGGGTCTCGATCGCAAGTGGGGCGGTTCGCTCATCGACGCACAGATCGAACGCGCACTCGCCGGCCAACCCTGGCCCGAGGACTTGGTCGCCGACGTCGCCGGGATCGGCGCGGAGGACTTCGACATCCGTGACGCCGACGACGCCGACATCGACGCCAGTCTGGATCTGCTCGCGATCGCGATGCGGTCGTAGCGCGTGCCCACCCCGCACCGGACCCCGCCGTCCCCCGTCCCGGGCCAGTTCACCCTGGTCCTGCACTCGCATCTGCCGTGGTTGGCCAACCACGGCAGATGGCCCGTCGGCGAGGAATGGCTGTATCAGTCATGGGCCGCCTCGTATCTGCCGGTGTTCGCGATGCTGCGACGACTGGCCGCCGACGGTTTCTCCGACATGGTCTCGCTCGGGATCACCCCGGTGCTCGCCGCACAGCTCGACGACCCGCACTGCACGGCGTCGATGTATGAGTGGTTGGCCGACTGGCGGTTGCGGGCGATGGAGGCGGCCGTCGACGCCGACACCGACCGGCGTGCCCTGGGTCTGCGTGAACATCGCAGCGCGACACAGGCATTGGCCGAATTCGAGCGCCATTGGCGTCTCGGGGGCGCCGCGACGATCCGACAGGTGGCCGACAGCGGCGTCGCCGAGATCCTCGGCGGGCCGCTCGCCCATCCGTTCGCACCGTTGCTCGACGCCCGGTTGCGGCGATTCTCCCTGGGCGAAGGCCTCGCCGATGCCCACTTACGCTGGGGCACAAGACCGCACGGGATCTGGGCTCCCGAATGCGCCTTCGCCCCGGGAATGGAAACCGAGTACGCCGCCGCGGGCGTCGGCCACTTCATGGTCGACGGCCCGACGCTGCGCGGGGACACCGCACTCGGACGGCCCGTCGGCACCGGCGACGTCCTGGCCTTCGGCCGTGACCTGACCGTCAGCTACCGGGTGTGGTCCCCGAAATCGGGGTATCCGGGGCACGCCGCGTATCGCGATTTCCACACCTACGATCACGCAACCGGGCTCAAGCCGTCCCGGGTGACCGGCAAAACCGTGGCCGGCCAGGACAAGAAGCCCTACGACCCGCAGCGCGCCGATGCGGTGATCGACCGCCACGTCGACGACTTCATCGGCCATGTCCGCCGACGCCTGATCTCCGAGTCGCAGCGCATCGGACGGCCGGCGCTGGTGGTCGCGGCCTTCGACACCGAGTTGTTCGGTCATTGGTGGCACGAGGGACCGGTCTGGCTCGAGCGCGTGCTGCGCAGGCTGCCCGAGGCGGGCGTGCAGGTGGGCACCCTCGCCGGCGCCGCCGCACACGGCTATGTCGGTGCGCCCGTGGATCTTCCGCCCTCGTCGTGGGGATCAGGCAAGGACTGGCGGGTCTGGGAGGGGCCGCAGGTGTCGCATCTCGTGCAGCTCAACGCCGAGGTGAGCCGGACCGCTCTCGACGCGGTCGACAAGATCGTCGACCCGCGGGCGGGCCGCCACCACGTCGCCGACCAGATCGTCCGTGAAGCGCTGCTGACGGTCTCGTCGGACTGGCCGTTCATGGTGTCCAAGGACACCGCCGCCGACTACGCGATCGGCCGGGCCCACACCCACGCCCACGCGACCCGCGAGATCGTCGACGCCGCCCTGCGTGGCCGCGCCGTCGCGGCGGAGAGGCTGCGCCGCAACTGGTCTCGCGCCGACAACCTGTTCGCCGACCTCGACGCGCGCCGACTGCTCGAGATCACCGACACCACCACCGGGCGGTGCCGGTGATGCGTGTCCTGCTCATCTCGTGGGAGTACCCACCGGTCGTCGTCGGCGGGCTGGGTCGTCACGTCCACCACCTGGCCACCGAGTTGGCCGGCCTCGGCCACGACGTCGTCGTCCTCACCCGCCGTCCCTCGGGTACCGATGCGGTGTCGCATCCGACGACCGATCGCGTCGTCGACGGGGTGCGGGTGATCGCGGTGGCCGAGGACCCGCCGGAGTTCTCCTTCGGCACCGACATGATGGCCTGGACATTGGCGATGGGCCACGGTTTCATCCGCGCGGGGCTGACGATCCTCGCCGGCGAGCGGGGGTCACGGGCGACGAGTTGGACCCCCGAGGTCGTCCACGCGCACGATTGGATCGTGGCGCACCCGGCCATCGCGCTCGCCGAGATCTTCGACGTACCACTGATCTCCACGATTCACGCAACCGAGGCGGGACGCCACAGCGGGTGGGTCAGCGGCCGGATCAACCGCCAGGTCCACTCGGTGGAATGGTGGCTGGCGACCGACTCCGACGCCCTGATCACATGCTCGGAGTCGATGCGCGACGAGGTGACTCGCCTGTTCGGCCCGTCGGTGCCCGACTCGTCGGTGCCTGACCCTGCCGGCATCGTGCGCCCTGTTCCGGGCCTCCGCCTCGCCGATATCACGGTGATCCACAACGGCATCGATATCCGCGCGTGGCCGTTCGCGCCGCGGCCGACGCCGACGGGTCCCGCCGAGTTGCTCTTCGCCGGCCGGCTCGAATACGAGAAGGGCGTGCAGGACCTCCTCGCCGCACTCCCCCGTATCCGTCGCACCCACCCGGGCACGACGCTGACCATCGCCGGCACCGGAACACAGCTGGAGTGGCTGACCGAGCAGGCCCGCCGACATCGGGTCGGGCGTGCGGTGACCTTTCTCGGCGCGGTCGATCATCAGGGCCTGGTGGAGTTGATGCATCGGTGCGCCGCGATCGTGCTGCCGAGCCGCTACGAACCGTTCGGGATCGTGGCACTCGAGGCCGCGGCGACCGGCATTCCCCTGGTGACCTCCACCGCGGGCGGCCTGGGTGAGGCGGTCCGCGGCGGGGTGACCGGCCTGTCGTTCGAGCCCGCCGATGTTGCCGGACTGGCCGCGGCGGTGCGGACAACCCTGACCGATCCCGACTCGTCGGCGCAGCGCGCCCGGCGGGCGCGGGCACGGTTGTCGGAGGATTTCGCGTGGACGGAGGTCGCGGCGCGCACCGCGTCCGTCTACGCCTCGGCCAAACGCCGGGTGCGCCAACCGTCGGGGCGACCGATCATCGCGCAACGCCCACTGCCCGAACGAGACCCGGCGCAGCCGGAGTGAGCTCTACTTCTCCGACTGCGCCTTCTTGCGCTCGATGTCGGCCTGCGCCTTCTTGCGCTCGATGTCGGCGAGTGCGCGTTCGAGTTCCGCGCGCTGGGCGGCGTTGGCATCCCACGCATCCTTGCGGTTCTTGACGACCCGGGCCGGCGCACCGACCGCGATCGAGTAGTCGGGGATCTCCCCGCGTACCACCGCATGTGAGCCGAGCACGCACCCGCGTCCGACGATCGTGTTGCGCAGCACCGACACCTTGGCCGCGATCCAGGTGTCGGGCCCGATGCGCACCGGCCCCTTGACGATTCCCTGATCCTTGATCGGCAAGGTGATGTCGTCCATCCGGTGGTCGAAATCGCAGATGTAGCACCAGTCGGCGATCAGCGTCGAGCCACCGATCTCCAGGTCCAGGTAGGAGTTGACGACGTTGTTGCATCCGAACACCGTCTTGTCGCCGATGCGCAGGCTGCCCTCGTGCGCGCGGATGGAATTGCCGTCGCCGATGTGCACCCAGCGACCGATCTCCATCCGGCTCAACTCGGGGGTCGCATGGATCTCCACATTGCGCCCCAGGAACACCATGCCGCGCAACACGATGTGGGGATTGGCGAGCCGGAACCGCGCCAACCGCAGGTATCGCACGAGATACCACGGCGTATATGCCCGATTCCGCAGCACCCACCGCAGGGAGTCGAGGCTGACGAATCGAGCCTGCGCCGGATCCCGACGTCGCCCCGCCCGCCACCTCGACCGGTAGCTGGCATTCCACATCGTCGTCATGGATGGCCACCATAATCGACGGCCCCGGCCTGGCCGTCGTCGGCGGGCCACACGATAGGCTCTACCGTTGGCGCCGCCGGTGCGAGGTTCCGACGGCCAGGCGAAGAGGAGCTCCGATGGCGGTTGCCCGACGGTCACGTGCCCGAGGCCGGTTTCCGGCGCTCGTCGCCGTGGTACTCGGTCTGGTGACCGCGATGGCACTGTCGTCCTGTTCGGACGGGCACATCGACATCCGTTCCGTCTACGGCGCGGGATGGTCGAGTTTCGGCGGCAACGCCGGCAATTCGAACTTCGTCTACCCCACCGTCCCCGATGATCTCGCGTTGAGCTGGACCCGTCCGACCGGCGGCACGGTGACCGCGCCGGTGACCATCTCGGCGACCGGCAATGTGGGCGTCACGTCGAACTCCTCGGGGTGCGACCTGTTGGTGCTCGATCAGCGCAACGGCCGCAAGAACTTCTGCAAGAACATGCGCGACGGCGTGGCCTCCAACGCGATGCTCACCGATCAATACGATCAGCCCTACATCGGCGAGGAGACCACATTCCTCGCCTTCAACGCCGGCGGCGCGATCCGCTGGCGGATGCCGGTGATCGGGGTACCACTCTCGGCGAAGTTCGCCGACAGCGGGGTGGTCCTCGTCGTCACCACGCAAGGTCAGATCCTGCTGCTCGACACCCAGACCTCGAACCCCGTTGCCCCGGAGGTGCGCCTGCGCCCGGAGGCCGATCCGGGGGATCCGCTGTACGGCTTCGGTGACTGCGTCACCAACGGTCCCCGCTGTACGGTCCCCGCACCACCCGCGGTCGACGTCGCCCATCAACGCTTCTTCCTCAACGTCTGGCCGACCGGCGCGATCGCGAGCGAGATCCGCGGTTTCTCCTATGCCGCCACCGACGGCAAGCGCACGGTGACCGAACTGTGGAAGGCCCAGGTGCCCGGCGGGGTCATCGGGCCGGCGACGGTCTCGGCGGACGGCGCGACCATCTACGCCTTCAGCAGGCTCGGCCAGATCGTGGCACTCGACGCGGCCACCGGCCGGACCCGCTGGACCTACGACAACGGCGGCTACGGTTTTGCCACCATGACGGTCTCGCCGGATGGCCTGATCATTCCGACGGGCGTGATCGGGGCACCGCTGACCCTGCTGCGCGACGAGGGCAACCGCGCCGAAAAGGTGTGGCAGCGTGATGATCTCGCCACCGTGAGCCTTTCGGCCCTGACCAGTGCCGGTACCGCGTGGACCGTGGTTCGCGACGCGGGTGCGCAGACATTGTCGCTGACCGAGGTGTCGACCACCGACGGCAAGACGAAACGGTCGGTGCCGCTGCCGGATTCGGGTGGGTTCGCCACCGGGATCGCGGTGTCGTCGTCCGGTCAGATCGCCACCGCCACCAATATCGGCGAGGTGTATTTCTTCGACAGCAAGCGCAACATCGCCGGACAATAGACCTGCGAGCCGGTGATGCCGGCCCACGGGCGCAGTCGGCTCACGCTCCGCGAAAGGTCTTGCGGTACGCCGACGGAGCCATGCCGAGCTCGTTGCGCAGATGGTGCCGCAGGTTGTCCGCCGACCCCAGGCCCGACCGCTGCGCGATCTCGTCGATCGAGGCGCCCGTGGTCTCGAGCAGTTCGCGCGCGAGATCGAGTCGCCGGTCACGCAGCCACGATCCCGGCGCCGTTCCGGTCTCCTCCCGGAATCGGCGGATGAAGGTGCGGACACTCAGATGCGCATGCGCGGCAAGCCGTTCCACGCTCAGCGCCTCGTCGAGGTGGGTCAGCGCCCACTCCCGCGTGGCCTGCGTGAGGTGACCGGCGTCGTCGGGGACCCCGCGCTCGATGAATTGTCCCTGACCGCCCTCGCGCCACGGCGGGACGACGCAGTGCCGCGCGACCCGATTGGCGACCGCGGCGCCGTGATCGCGACGGATGATGTGCAGGCACAGGTCGATTCCCGCCGCCAACCCCGCCGAGCTGAGGATCCGGCCCTCGTCGACGTAGAGAACCGACTCATCCAGTGCCACATCGGGGTACAGCCTTCGGAAGTCGTCGGCGTAGCGCCAGTGGGTGGTGGCACGGCGACCGTCGAGGAAGCCTGCGGCGGCGAGCAGGAACGCCCCGGTACAGATCGACACGATCCGGGTGTCGGGACGGATCCGTGCCAACGCCGCGGCCACGCCGTCGGGCATCGTCGCCCGTCGACGGCAGTTCTCGTCACGGGTGCCCGGGACGATCACGGTGTCGGCCGTTGCGATCACCTCCGGCCCCGCTCCCGCGATCAGCTGATAGGCGGTGGTGGTCGCCACCGGCCCCGGGGTGATGGACACCGTCGTCACCTCGTACAACGCGCGCCCGGCCTCGTCAGACGCCTGCCCGAACAGCAGGGGCGGGATGGTCGCATCGAAGCCGACCACGGGTGGCACGAGCAGTACCGCCACCCGGTGCGGAACCGGCGTGGCACAATTTTCCGACATATTGGCAATCATGCCAGTGGCACGTGGTCTTGGCCATCCCCGATGCTGTTCGGGTGACCACCGATACCCGCCGTGCCGGGCCACCCGCACGCCCGCGACGCCGGCCGCACTGGGCGTGGATCGTCGCCGCCGTCAGCTTCGTCGCGATCCTCGGCGCTGCCGGATTCCGCGCCGTGCCCAGCGTCATGATGGATCCGCTGCACATGGAGTTCGGCTGGTCGCACGCCACGGTCGGCTTGGCGATGTCGATCAACATGGTGCTGTTCGGCGTCACCGCTCCGTTCGCGGCGGCACTCATGGATCGCTTCGGGGTCCGGCCGATCCTGACCATCGCGCTGGTCCTCATCGCCGCCGGCACCGGTCTGGGTGTCTTCATGACGGCGAGCTGGCAGTTGCTGGTGTTGTGGGGGATGCTCGTCGGACTCGGCACCGGGTCGATCTCGATGGGCTTCGTCGCGACCGTGTCCACTCGGTGGTTCGTCGAACGCCGCGGCCTGGTGACCGGAGTGCTGACCGCCGCGTCGGCGACCGGCCAGCTCATCTTCTTGCCGATCGTCGCCCACCTCACCGACTCCCACGGGTGGCGCGTCGCGTCGATCGTCGTCACCGTGGCCGCCCTGGCCGTCGTGCCACTGGTCCTGCTGTTCATCCGCGACCGGCCCGCCGACGTCGGCACCACCGCCTACGGCGCTCCTCCCGGTAGCGAGGACTCGGTACTACCCACTCGTGGATTCGGTGCCGCCGCAAGCGGATTGCTCCAGGGCATGCGAGTACGCGCCTTCTGGCTGCTGGCGGCGAGTTTCGCGATCTGCGGGGCCACCACCAACGGTCTGATCGGTACACATTTCATCCCGGCCGCGCACGACCACGGCATGCCGACGACCGTCGCCGCCTCGCTGCTCGCCACGATCGGCATCTTCGACGTCGCGGGCACGGTGTTCTCCGGGTGGCTCACCGATCGTGTCGATCCTCGCGTCCTTCTCGTCGTCTACTACCTCGGACGGGGCGTGTCCCTACTCCTGCTGCCACTGCTGCTGTCTCCCCACGCCGAACCGAGCACCTGGGTGTTCATCATCTTCTACGGATTGGACTGGGTCGCAACGGTTCCGCCGACGATTGCGATCTGCCGCCACTACTTCGGCGCCGACACGCCGGTGGTGTTCGGCTGGGTCTTCGCCTTCCATCAGGTGGGGGCGGCCGTCGCCGCCTTCGGCGCCGGCTACATCCGCGACGCACAAGGCTCCTACGACAACGCTTTCCACGTGGCCGCCGCCCTGTGCGTGATCGCTGCCGGATGCTGTGCGGCGATCCGGCTCTCAGCCCGCCCGGACGCCGGGCTCGCAGACGAAGCCGACCCCCTTGCGGCCGATCCGGGTGAGCACCAGCGCCAGCGGACGGGAACCCTTGAGCTTGAGCCGCTTTCGAAGCGAGTCCGGGTCGACGTCGAGGCCGCGGACGAGGATCTCCAGTGAACCGCAGTCATACGAGGCGAGCGCTTTGCGGAGCACCTTCTCCCCTGTCGAGGGCAGGCGCTCGATGATGCGGAAACCGCGCTCACCGTCGGGCACCGAATCGCCGGTGAGATAGGCGATGTGCGGATCGATCTGCCAGAGCCCGTGCCGATGCGCATAGTGGCGCACCAGACCCGCGCGCACCACCGCTCCGTCCGGATCGAGGAGGAACGTCCCGGGGTCACCCACGGCGACATCGTCGGACTCGGCGTCGGTGATCTCCCACACCCGCACCGTGCCGTCGGCGTCGGTACGCATCACCGTGGCCCGACGCCCATCGTCGATCCCCGGGCCCGACCACAGACAAGCTTCGCGCACCGACGAATCCAGCGACGTCACCTGCACCTGACCGGCGAACCCGAACCGGTCGCGCAACACCTGATAGTCCAGTCCCGGAGCGCATTTCACCACCAGTGGCCGCCCGGCGTAGGTCATCAGCACATCGAGAAGCGGCGGTGTCAGGGCATCGAGACGGAAGACGCGGCCGGTACCCGAACGGCGAGCCGGGTCGGCGAGGAACACATCGGCTCTCGACGTCGGCGTGAGGGCGTCGGCGACGAGCAGCGTCGGGACCCGGCCCGTACCGATCGCCATGCTCTTCGGGTCCACAGTGTTCTGTTGGACCCCCGTGTTCTGTTGGACCCCCGTGTTCTGTTGGACCCCCGTGCTCTGTTGGACCCCCGTGCTCTGTTGGACCCCCGTGCTCTGTTGGACCACCGTGTTGTGCCGGGCCATGGCCAGTCGTACGCGGTCGAGATCACTGCCGATCACCCCACCGATTCCCGGAACAGCGGCCAGCTCGATCAGCTCACCGCCGATTGAGCAGGTGACGTCGTGGACCACTGCCCCTGGCCAGCGGGTGGCGATCTCGGTGGCCCGGTGCCCGGCCACCGGGGATGCGGTCGCCTGTTGCAGGGCATCGTCGGTGAGCAGGAGATCGTCGGCGTGGCACAGCTTTCCGGCCGCTCGCCGACGGCACCGCACGGTCTCGATCAGTGCTGCGTCGTGCGGGGCATAACGGCTGCGCGCCTCGGTGACGTCGGCGAGCATCGACCGATCGGTCAGCGGCAACGCCGACACCATCTCGAGGGCCTTCGCCCCGTGTCGCGACCGTAGGAAGGCCACATCGTCTACCCCGAACCGGTACCCCATCGCCTCAATACTCCCCCGAGCCATCACCCTTGCTCAAGGTTAGGTCACCCTTTGACTTATTAGGTAACCCTCAGTGATGATGTCGGCCATGGGAAGAATGAGAAGAACAGTCGTCCTCGCCCTCGCCGGCACGGCCACCGCCGCCGGCGGACTCGTGGTCGGTACCGGCGCGGCCGCTGCCGCGCTCCCCGACGGGGCGTACCGGCTGTGTGTACACACCCAATACGGCAGCTCGGTCGAGCAACGCTGTGGTGACTACACCGTCGAGGGCGACAAGCTGATCGGGACGGCGGGCACCCTCGACCTGGTGAGTACGCCCTGGGGCGCCTACGCCGACATCCCGCCGGTCAGCCGGACCACCTTCGTCAAGACCGGTACCGGCTACCAGGCGATCAACTCGGTTCTCGGCGTCCCGGTCGCGGCCTCGACGTTCACCCCGGTCGCCGACTGACCGGCCGCACACGCCGCTCTCCGGGAGCAGCGGTCATGACCTTCGACGAGCCAGCCGTTAGTCTCACGTCGTGGCATCGACAGACGACCGTCCGGCCGAACTCTCGGGTCCGCCCACCACACGTGCTGCGTGGTGGGCGGATCTGCCTGTCGCGCAGCGAGAGCGGTTGCACACCGAGCATCCGGAGTGGATCGGTAACAGCGACGGAATCCCGGCCGCGGACCGCGATCTCGCGAATCGCGCGCTGCTGCCCACGGTCCGCGACAATCTGGAGAAGCAGAGCCGCACATTGGCAGAACGGCTCGCCGACAACCGATTCGGCGGTACGTTCACCTCCGACGACTCGCGCAAGTGGTACGTCGACGCGAAGATCGCCGACATCGGGGCCATCGAACGGGAGCTCCGCCGCTCCGAGCCGGCCCATCCGCGGCTGCTCATCTCGTTCGACATGCACAGCGGTGAGCGCGGGCACGCCGCGGTGGCCATCGGCAATCCCGACTCCGCCGACCACATCGGCGTCACCACCCCCGGTTTGGGGACCACCGTGCACCCGTCCCTGACCGGCGATCTGCCCTACCAGGGCATGGGCGGTGAGGGGCGCCTGCTGCGCGAGGAGACCCTGCGCCAGCTGGCCATCGTCGGACGCCCTGCCGAGACCGTCGCCGCGATCGCCTGGATCGGTTATGACACACCGAATTTCAAGGGACCGGGTCGCCGCGTCTCCACGGCCCGCGGCGCTATGCATGTCGCCACGTCGAGCAAGGCGCGCGACACCGCACCGATCCTGTCGCGGTTCTTCGCCGGCCTCGTCGCGGCGTCGGATCGCCGACCCCACCTGGTTGCCCTGGGCCACTCGTACGGGTCACTGGTCACCGCCGAGGCCCTCCGGCTGACTCATGGCCTCATCGACGACGTCATCTTCTACGGCTCCCCCGGCCTCGGCGGTGACCGCGGATTCGACCTCGACTACACGCCGGAGAGCTTCAACCTCGTGTCCGGTGCCGCTTATGTCCTGAAGAACGACGACGACCAGATCGCCGACCTCGGACTGTTCGGCAGCGACCCCGTCGAGAGCCCGTCGCTCATCCGCCTCGCCACCCGCGCCGGCGTCGATCGCACCGGTGTCCGGCGCGTCGGCTCGGCCGGCCACGCCACCTACACGCGCGACGTCGAGGGGAAATCGACGATGGCCCAATACAATATGGCCGCCGTGCTCGGGCAGATGCCCGAGCACCTGATCACTGGGTGGTGAGGGCCGAAACCAATTCTTCCCCAAGACTTTCGTTCTTCCGCTGGAGATTTCTTACGGAAGAGTGAAAGTCTTGGGGAAGAACAGTCACACCTGGGCTAACTG
>NZ_BAEI01000075.1 GCF_000241325.1 Gordonia polyisoprenivorans NBRC 16320 = JCM 10675
GCTGACCGGGCTGATCGGCGGCGTCATCGTGTTGGCCGCGTTCGTGTTCATCGAAACCAAGGTCGACAGCCCCCTGTTCGAACTGAGCCTGTTCAAGAACCGGTCGTTCACCTTCGGTAACCTCGCCAACCTCGCCGGTTCCATCGGCCGTGGCGGTTTGCAGTTCATCCTGATCATCTGGCTGCAGGGCATCTGGTTGCCGCAGCACGGCTACGACTACTCGCGTACCCCGCTGTGGGCCGGTATCTACATGATCCCGATGACCATCGGCTTCCTCATCAGCGCACCGGTTTCCGGAGCACTCTCGGACAAGCTCGGCACCAAGTGGTTCACCACCATGGGCATGCTCATCACCGCAGGCACCTTCGGCGCACTGATCGCGATGCCGGTGAACTTCACCTACTGGGTGTTCGCCCTCGTGCTCCTCATCAACGGCATCGGCATGGGCCTGTTCGCCTCCCCCAACCGCGCCGAGGTCATGAACTCCCTACCCATCACCTCGCGTGGTTCCGGTGCAGGCATGATGACCACCTTCCAGAACGCCGCCATGGTCCTGTCCATCGGCCTGTTCTTCTCGCTGATGATCGCCGGACTCTCCACCCACCTACCCGACGCCATGTACTCCGGACTGACCGCCAACGGTATGCCCGCACCCGCCGCCGACGGCATCGCCCACATCCCGACCGTCGGCATCCTGTTCGCGGCATTCCTCGGCTACAACCCGATCCGTGAAGTCGCCGGCCAAGCACTGCAAGGACTCCCCCAAACCAGCGTCGATCACCTCACCGGCCTCAACTTCTTCCCCCACCTGATCAGCGACCCCTTCTCCGACGGCCTCACCGCAGCATTCACCTTCGCACTCATCTGCTGCGTCCTCGGCGCCATCGCCTCACTGTTCACCGGCTCGAAGAAGAAGCCTGCGACTCCGGAGACCGTGGGTGCGGAGTTGGCCGCGGTGGCCGGTGATGTCGGCTTCGGCACGCCGTCCGAGTTGGTCACCGAGGAGGAGTCGACTCGCCCGATGGCTGCGCCGCGGCATCTGTTGACCTCGACCGGCGAGGCCGGGGCGCAACCGGTGCGGCCGCGAATCGCAGGGTTGATCACCTCGGGCGACGGGTCGCCGGTCACCGACGCGGCGATCACCGTCACCGATCTGCGCGGCCATCAGGTCGGCGCGACCGCGGTTCACCCCGACGGGTCGTATGCGGTGACCGATCTGGTCGACGGCACCTACACGGTGATCGCGACGGCTCCCGGGCTCTCGCCGCGGGCGCTGGCGGTCTCGGTGGTCGGGGATCTGGTCTTCCGGCGTGACTTCGCCCTCGGTGGCGGTGCGTCGCTGCGCGGCTGGGTCCGGGACGCGCATCGTCCGTTGCCCGCGAATCTGGTTGTCACCGACCAGTCGGGTGCGGTCATCGCCAACGCTCAGGCCGATTCGGACGGTCGGTTCACCGTCACCGGTCTGTCGGCCGGCGACACCCTCGCGGTGACGGCCTCGGCACCGGGCTATGCGCCGTCGAGCCAGCTGATCACGGTTGAGAACGGTTCTGCCGCTGAGGCCGAGATCGTGTTGTCGGCCACCGGCGGCGTCCAGGGCACGGTCCGGACCGTCGACGGCACCCCGTTGGTCGGGGCGACCGTGTCGGCGATCGGGCCGGATCAGACGATCGTCGCGTCGGTGACCACCGACGCGGACGGCCGCTACCGGATCGAGGGCCTCACCGACGCCCAATTCACGTTGGTCGCCAACATGTATGAGCCGACAGCGGTGCAGGCACGCGTCGTGACCGGCGAGCGCACCACCGTCGACATCGGTCTCGGCGTCGACCGCCCGACGGTGCGATGAGCACCGCCGTGACGTAACGGCACGTCATTCACCAGCGACTGCGCGGTGTGCCCCCAACGGCACACCGCGCAGTCGTTTGTGGTGCGGGATCGTATGCGGGGCTGACCGTCTCAGCTCGCGCTCCACCCGCCGTCCATCGGGTAGGACGCACCGGTGACCATCGCCGCGTTCTCCGAGGCCAGCCAGACCACCAGGGAGGCCACCATGTCCGGGGTCGTCATCGACTTGATGGCACTTTCGGCGAGCAGCACGTTCTCGACCACCTCGGTCTCCGACATGTGGTGTACGCGTGCCTGATCGGCGATCTGCCGGTCGACGAGATCGGTGTGCACGTAGCCGGGATTGACGCAGTTGCTGGTGACACCGTGCGCGGCGCCTTCGAGTGCGGCGACCTTCGACAGTCCTTCGAGCGCATGCTTGGCCGAGACGTAGGCCGATTTGTATGCCGACGCCCGCAGCCCGTGGACCGACGAGATGTTGACGATCCGCCCGAACCCGTTGCGGTACATGGCCGGTAACGCCGCGCGCATCAGCAGGAACGGCGCCTCCGCCATCAGGCGGTGCATCCGGCGGAAGGTGTCCGGCGCCATCTCCTCGATCGGCGCGACCGATTGGATACCGGCGTTGTTGACGAGGATGTCGACGTCGAGGGTGAGATCGTCGAGTTCGGTGGTGTCGGTCAGATCGACCGTCCAGACCTCGCCGTCGAGGTCGGCGGCGACCTGTTTGGCGGCGATCCCGTCCACGTCGGCGATCGTCAACTGTGCTCCTGCGGCGGCGAGACCGCGGGCGCAGGCGGCGCCAATTCCGTTGGCGGCACCGGTGATCAGTGCCCGACGGCCACTGAGATCGACTCCGGCGGCGCTCATGCCGTGACCTCCGTCCGCACCTGCCGCACACCGAGATTGTCCCGGGCGTCGGCGGCGTCGATGGATTCCAGTGACGCACCACGGGTTTCGCGGGCGAAGGCGACCGCGATCAAGGTGACCACCGAGGCCCCGGCCAGATAGATCGCGATGGGCACGGAGGAGTGGAAGCTGCTCAGCAGTTCGGCGGCGATGATCGGCGCCAGCGATCCGGCGACGATCGAGGTGACCTGATAGCCCAGGGACACACCGGAATACCGCATCCGGGTGGGGAACATCTCGGCCATGATCGCCGGCTGACCGGCGTACATGAAGGAATGGAACACCAAGCCGATGATGATCGCCGACATGATCACCAGGTGATGACCGGTGTCCATCATCGGGAAGGCGAAGAATCCCCAGAATGCGGTGGCGAACGCGCCGAGGGCGTAGACGGGTCGGCGGCCGACGCGGTCGGAGAGCCGCCCCACCAAGGGGATCACCGCGAAGTGCACCGCGTTGGCGACCAGCATCCACCACAGGATGAGTTCGGTGTCGGCGTGCACGACGACCTTCAGATACGTGATCGAGAAGGTCACGACGAGGTAGTACATGATGTTCTCGGCGAAGCGCAGGCCCATCGCGGTCAGCACCCCGCGCGGGTAGAGCCGGATCACCTCGAGCACGCTGAACGAGGTGGCCTTGGCATCCTCGATCTCCTGTTGTGCGCGAACGAAAATGGGGGCGTCGGTGACCTTGGTGCGCACGTAGTAGCCGACGAACACGATGACCGCCGACAGCCAGAACGCCACCCGCCACCCCCAGCCGAGGAAGGCCGCGTCGCTCAACGTCGAGGTCATGATCAGCAGCACCATCGTGGCCAACAGGTTCCCGACGGGGACACCGGCCTGCGGCCACGACGCCCAGAAGCCGCGGCTGCGGTCGGGGCTGTGCTCGGCCACCAGCAGCACCGCGCCACCCCACTCACCGCCGACGGCGAATCCCTGGACGAATCGCAGCACCACCAGCAGCACCGGCGCGAGGTAGCCGATGGCGCCGAAGGTCGGCAGACAGCCCATCAGGAACGTCGAGACGCCGACGAGCACCAGGCTCAGTTGCAGCAACTTCTTACGACCGAACTTGTCGCCGTAGTGACCGAAGACCACCCCGCCGAGCGGGCGGGCGGCGAAGCCGACGGCGTAGGTCACGAACGCGGCGATGATGGCGTCGAGTTCGTTGCCACCCGCGGGAAAGAACACCTTGCTGAACACCAGGGTCGCGGCGGTGCCGTAGAGAAAGAACTCGTACCACTCGACGACGGTGCCGGCCATCGACGCCGCCACCACGCGTCGCAGCCCCGAGGGTCGATAGGTCTGCGCAGCGTCGGGATTCGGCCCGTCTGCGCTCTCACGGTTGGCCATGATCACTCCTCTTCCGGGCACCGGGTGTGATGCCACTCACATCTCGTCCGAGTATCAATGCCCGTCAATGCGCTTTCAATGACCTCTTCGTCGCATCGGATCTGCAAATATGCAGATATGCCGTCCACCAGCCCCAGCTCCGACGACCTGCTGGTGCTGCTGGCCGTGGGACGGACCGGCCGCTTCACCACCGCCGCCGACTCGTTGGGCCTCAACCACACGACGGTCGCGCGGCGAATCGAGAGCCTGGAGAAGGCACTGGGCGGTCGCGCGTTGGCGCGCGGGTCGGGCGGTTGGGAGCTCACCGATCTCGGCAGGCGGGCATTCGCCGCGGCCGAACAGATCGAGGCTGCCGTTCGCGACCTCGGTGCCGATGCGCGGGACGGTGTGTCGATCAACGACGTGGTCCGGATCTCGGCCACCGACGGCTTCTCCGCCCTGCTCGCCGCACCCGCCGCGGTCGCGGTGCGCACCCGGCATCCGGGTATCGGGGTCGAGATCGTCACCGCGACCCGCTTGGCCTCGCACACCCGCACCGGTCTCGACATCGAGATCGTGGTCGGCGAGCCGCACGTCCATCGGGCCGAGGCGATGCGGTTGGCCGACTACCGGCTCGGGCTGTACGCGTCGCGGCGCTACGTCACCGAACACGCCATGCCGCACACCGCCACGGAGCTGACCTCGCATCCGCTCGTCTACTTCGTCGACTCGATGCTGCAGGTCGACGATCTCGACCTCGCCCGCACCCTGGTCCCGCAGATGGCCGAGGGGCTCACCTCGACCAACGTCTTCGTCCACGTCGAGGCGACCAGGGCCCACGCCGGGATCGGTTTACTCCCCTGCTATCTGGCCGATCGCCACGACGATCTGGTGCGCGTACTCCCGGATGTCAACGCCCAGTTGACCTATTGGCTGGTGACCCGGACCGAGGCCTATCGCCGGCCCGCGGTGGCCGCGATGGTCGAGGCGATCCGTGAGGTCGTCGAAGCACATCGGGAGGCGCTGTTGGGGGCGTGAGCGGGTGCCCTCCCGATGAGTTCACGTGCGCCGGGCGGTCTGTCTCTGTGCCACAACCACCGGCAGAGGAGAAGTCATGCGCAAGCTCGTCGTCACCCAGAACGTCACCCTGGACGGATCGATCGAGATGCTGACGTCGTGGTTCGATCCGACGGACCAGACCCCGGACCTGATGGCCGAGAGTCACCGTCAGGACGCCGAATCCGACGCACTCCTGGTCGGACGCCGGACGTTCGAGGACTTTCGCGGCTACTGGCCGCACCAGCACGACGATCCGACGGGCATCACCGACTACCTGAACGCGGTCGACAAGTATGTTGTGTCGTCCACTCTCACCGAACCCGGGTGGCAGAACTCGACCATCGTGCCCGGCACGTCCGTGACCGAATCCGTTGCGGCACTGAAACAACGAGGTGGCCTCGACATCGTCGTCACCGGCAGCATCATACTCACCCACGCACTCATCACGGCCGGCCTCGTCGACGAGTTCCGCCTGTTCGTCTACCCCGCGGTGCAGGGCCGCGGCCGCAGGCTGTTTCCCGAGCACGGGTCCGCTCCACAGCTACGCCTGCTGGAAGCGCGGTCGTTCACCAATGGGGTTGCACTGCTGCGATATTCGACTCATTGACCGGAATCATTTCCCGTCAGCGCCGCAATTCCGAGGGCGCCGCGAACTCCGCCGGACGATCGGACTGCCACGTGTGCCAACGCTCCCAATGAGCCACCGACCACTGCTGCAGACGCTCGTCGACGCCGGGTACGAGTCGTCGGGCCACCTCACCGACGAGTCGTGGCGGCACCTGCGCGAGCAGGAGCGCAACGCCGATCCAGCCGGCCGGGAGATCGAAACGCCGGCGATTCTGCGGCAGCATGAACAGTCGCGCATATCCCGATTGGGCCTGCAGGTGATACCAGGCGCGCCATCGATCGCGTCGGGTCATATCGGGTCGCGGCGCAAAGCCGGGCACGAACGATTCGACGAGTTCGGCTCCGGCAGAACCGGAATCGTGCGATCGGGTGGCGTCGAACAGATACAGCAGGCGTAGACCGTCGGAGATGGTCCGCGGATAGATGTCGTCGACGCGCACCCCGAGCAGATAGCCGAGGTAGCGATTGAAGACCAACGATGCCTCGAGTTCGGCCTTCGAGGTGAGGTAGCCCAATCCGTAGAGCCCCATCGCGGGCCCCACGCTACCGCCGAGCAGCGTCAGCATCATCTCGCTCTGGCTGATCGGCAGCCCCCACTTCTGGTCGTCCCACTCGTCGTGGCGCCGGACCCCGGCGCGCACCGAGACGTGCATCACCCGAACGCGCATGGTGATCGCGCGGGCCAGACTTCCCTGGCGCACAATGGCTCCCGGCCGCGAGACCTCGATCCACCAGCGGCTTGTCTCGAGATAGCGATTGAGTGCGCGTTCGCCGGCATAGCCTCCGGCCAACGACAGCGGCACCGCCAGCGACCCCTCGGTGTAGGTATCCATCGTTCCGGCGTTGCCGACGCCGCCCAGCGCGTACGCCCACCGACGCCACACCGCGGCGCCGGCTTCGATCTGGACGGGATCGGCCCAGTCGGGCATCGCGTCGAAGTCGGCGAACAACGCACGCATGGACTCCGGTGCATCGTCGACGGCGTCGATTCCCTCGTCCAGCGCGCGGTCGAGCAACTCGCGGCTGCGCTGCGGACCGAGCTCGCCGCGGTAGGTGTCGGCGACGAACCGCTCGGCCACCGGGTCACCCGCGAGCAGCAACTCGCCGTAGCGCTGCGCGATGCGCTCGTCGGGCAGCAGGTCAACGCCGGTCCATCGCTTGACCCGCTCGGCCACTCGACGATGCGCGGAATCACCCAACGGCCAGCGGTACGCGGTCGGCAGTGCGCCGGCGCCCACGTCGCCACCGCCCGCGACAGAGGCGTCTGAGATGGATTCTGCAATTCGTCTCACGTGGTTAGGGTAGCCGATCGCGGCGGCCCGGGTCAGAGCATCGCGAAGTACCCCGCGGCGTACGCGACGGCCGGGGCCATCGTGCCGAGCACCTTCTGGTTGACGTTGGCGAAGGTGTCGCGGGCGGTGTGGTAGTTCTGATCGAAGATCTCACCCGCGGTCCCGCCCCAGCGTGTCGCCTGCTCGGGGGTCTTGACCTTGTCGGCACCGGAGTCGACGCCGCCGGTGGCGATGCCCGCCTGCGCGAACGCATCGTAGTCGGAGCGGCCGTCGAATCCGGAGGGCTCGGGGCCAACTCCTCTGCGGGTGAGGAAGTCGGTGAACACCCGCTCGATCTCCCCGGACCCTCGCGGCCCGGCGTAGGAGTCCGGCAGGTGCGACGACCCGTCGCCGTCGGAGACGAAGTAGCCACCATTGTGGGAGCCGAGCATATCGAAATTGAGGTACTGCCGGATCGAGGCACGGCCGGCGGCGGGCAGCGTCTCCACGTAGTGAGTGGAGCCGATCAACCCCTCCTCCTCGGCGCCCCAGAACGCGAAGCGCACCTTGTTCTTCACCGGCGCGAGTGCGGTCATCGCCAGCGCGGTCTGCAGCACGGCCGCGGAGCCAGAGCCGTTGTCGTTGATGCCGGGGCCCTCGGGGACGCTGTCGAGGTGCGCGCCGAGCATGACCACCGAATTCGGCAGGCCGGTGTGGGTCTCGGCCAGGAGATTCCACGATGTCACGCGCGCGGTGCGGGCATCGACCGCCAGGGTCAGCGACCCCGCTTGCCGCACCTGCGATCCCAGGTCGCGTGACACCGCCACCGCCGGCAGCGGATCGCGGGCGTCTTCACCCAAAGTGCCTTGGAGCGGGCCATTCTCGGTGTTCACGATGACCACTGCGCGCGCCCCTGCGATCTTCGCGTTGGCCACCTTGTCACCGAATGGGCACACACCACGGTCGACCACGACGATCGCGCCGCGGGCGGTCGCCGGGAAATCGCCCGGCTGGCAACCGGGGGTGGTGTCGGTGGTCGGCACCGCGCTCACGGGCGCGGTGAGTGGCGCACTCGCCCCGGAATAGCCGAGAACCTGCGAATCGATCGGCGCGCCACCCGCGCTGAGCTGATGGCTCTTCTCCTCGAACATCGTCGCGCTGAATTCCTGCCGCGTCGGGGTGTAGCCGGCCTCGCGCAGCCGGGTCTCGACGTAGTCGAGGCTTCGGAGGTACCCGGCGGTGCCCAGGGCACGGTTGCCGCCGTTGCGGTTGGCGATGTCCTGCAGTGCCCGAAGGTGATTCGACACATTCGACGCCGTCACCCCACCGGCGACCGTGGTGCCGTATGTTTCGGGCAGCGTGCTCGCGAAAGCCGGTGCGGCAGCGGCACCTCCTGCCGTCGCGATCACCGTCGCGGCGATCACCGCCACGAGCGCCGTGCGGCGTACCGACCGACCCCGAACCCGCATACCCGCACCGCCCTCTCGGCCCCCTGAGAGCCTTCTCGGTCGTGACCTGATCACCCGAATCGGGCAATCCTCTCGGGTACGGTAGCGCAGTTCTCGCCGAGCTGTGCGGTTCCCGCCGATCTGCGCAGTGCTAAGCGATTTGCGGCACAACCTCTTTCGCCACGAGTTCGAGATGATCGAGATCGGCGAGATCAAGGACCTGCAGGTAAACGCGGCTCACACCGATGTCGCGGAAACGGCTGATCGTCTCGACGACCTCGTCGGGTGTGCCGGCGGCGCCGTTCGCACGCAGTTCGGCGACGTCGCGACCGATCGCCTGCGCGCGACGTGACAGTTCGTCTTCGCTACGGCCACAACACAACACGAGGGCGACCGAGTAGGTGAGATCGTCGGCGTCGCGGCCGGCGGCGGCGCACGCCGAGCGCACCGTGTCGAATTGTGCGGCCACGGTGTCGAGTGACTGGAACGGGATGTTGAACTCGTCGGCGAAGCGTGCGGCGAGGGCGGGCGTCCGTGTGCGGCCCATGCCCCCGATGATGATCGGCGGCCGCGGAGACTGCGTCGGCTTGGGCAATGCGGGGGAATTCTTCACCGTGTAGTGCGCGCCATGGTGGTCGAAGCGCTCGCCGACGGGTGTCTGCCAGAGTCCGGTGATGATCTCCAGTGATTCCTCGAGCCGGTCGAACCGTTCTCCGAGCGATGGAAACGGGATGCCGTAGGCGAGGTGCTCCTCTTCGAACCACCCCGCTCCGAGGCCCAATTCGACACGGCCACCACTCATCTGGTCGACCTGGGCGACCGAGACCGCCAGCGGCCCGGGGAGCCGGAAGGTCGCCGAGGTGACGAGCGTACCGAGCCGGATACGGGAGGTGTCGCGGGCAAGACCGGCCAGCGTCACCCACGCGTCCGTCGGGCCGGGTAGGCCGTCGGCATCGCCCATCGCCAGGAAATGATCCGACCGGAAGAACGCATCGAATCCGAGATCCTCGGTCGCCGTGGCCACGGCGAGCAACTGGTCGTAATCGGCGCCCTGCTGGGGTTCGGTGAAGATTCGGAAGTCCACGTGGCCACGGTACGTCAGCCCCGATCCGCGATCGGTGTCCCCCGATAACAGGACACCGGCGGCGATTTTGTCAAGCTCGCCGTCACCGAGGACGGTTTGTGACATAAGCTCAATCGCATCACACGCATTATTCAACGATTCGGGGATTGAGAATGCGAAATTGCATAAAGCAATCCGTGTGGCGCCGCGAGGCCCTGTGAGTTCTACGTCAGCGGTGTGGCAGCCTTTTCCGTGGTATTTGACCTCGATTCCTCACGCTCGGCCCGACACCATTGTTCGGCACCGTCTCAGCATCGCACTCGGGACCCTGGTGGGTGAGCACCGCGTGGTGGCGGTGAACGCCCCGTCCGGCCACGGCAAGACCGTCGCCGTCGCCGACTGGGCCCGCGACACCGGGCTCCCGGTGGCGTGGCTGTCGATGCCCCGCACCGAAGCCGATCCCGCCGAGCTGTTACGCGGCATGATCAGCGCGATCAGTCGCCTGCCCGAACTAGGTGATCATCCGACGCTGGCCTCGTTACACAAACCCACGGTGACGGCATCGATCAGGCCGTGCGAGTTCGCCGACGCGATCGACACCATCGGTCAACGCGTGGTCGTGGTCATCGACGACGCCCATCGCGTCGCCGACGCCCTCGCCGATCCCGGCATCGCCGACCTGATCGAGAACGGCCCGGACACTCTCCGGTTCGTCCTCGTCGGTCACAGCGGTGGACTGACCCACGCGCTCAGCCGCGCACTGCTGCACGGCACGTGCGCGATGGTCGATGCGTCCCACCTCACGTTCACCACCGAGGAGGTGGCGGGAACGTGCGCCACGTCGGGAACATCCCTCGATCCGCAAAAACTCTGGGCGGCCACGGGCGGATGGCCGATCGCCGTCCACGCCGCGCTCATGGGCGGCGGCCTCACCCCCACCGGCCCCGACACCCCTTCCACCCTGCTGACCGACTACGTCGCGACCGAGATCCTCGCTCCGTTGCCGGCCGAACTTGCCGAGTTCATCCTCGACATGACCACCACGTCACGCTTCGATCTCGCGCTGGCGATGGCACTCAGCGGCCGCGCCGACGCCGCCACCCTGGTTGCCGACTGCGTCGTCCGCGGGCTGTTCCTCAGCCGGGTCACCGACCGGCGTTCGACGGACGGCGACCCGACCACCGTCTACACGTGGCATTCGCTCTTCGTCGAGCACTGCCGGCTGATCCTGCAGCGCACCGACCCCGACCGTCAGCGCAAACGTCGAATCTCCGCCGCCGAACATCTTCGCGATTCCCACCCCCTCCACGCCGCCGAGCTGTCCCTGCTGGCCGACGACGCCGAACGTGCCGTCGACATCCTCACCGACAATTGGATCGGCCTCGTCATCTCTTCCGGCGTCACGGCAACCGAGACCACGGCCACCGCACTCGAGTCCCAGGTCGACGACCCGGTCCGCGCCAGCCGACTGACCTACATCCGTGCGTGCTGCCGGGCGATCCGGGGCGACGCGATCGGGGCTCGCCGATTGTTCGCCGACGCCGAAGCCCTCCACGAGCTCCACCCGAATCCCGATACCGACCTGACCCGCGCCGTCGCCACGCTGCTGTACCACGACGATCACCGCCTGCTGGTGCAGGCGCACACCCACATCGTGTCGGTACTCGACGATCCGGCGCAGGACGCCCGCATCCGACCGGTCTTCCGCGCCGGCTGCACCTTTCTCGTCGGATGGACCGCTCCGCGGCTGCGTATCGACCCCGCCCGAGGAGTCGACCTGCTGCGCAACGCAATCGAGGAATGCCGGGCCGCCGGACTGACCGCGATGGCCACACGCGCCGAGAGTAGCCACACCTTCGCACTTGCCTTCGCCGGGCGATTCACCGAGATCACCCGCGTCATCGCCGACTCCGACGGCGGGGATGAATGGGATTACTACGACGTCGGCATGAATGCTTTCACCCGCGGCTGGATCGATTTCTGGACCGGCGATCTCGACGCCGCGCTGCACAATTTTTCCCGCCACGACAATTCGCGATCCATGGACGGATATCCGCCGCTGGCGCGGGTATATCGCCTGATCAGTGCGTCGATTCTGCGGCGTGGCGCCGAGGTCGACTCCGCGAGCGCCGACCTGGAGTGGGTCACCGACGAAGATCTGCACGGTGTGCCGTGGCCGGTCTACCGACGTCTGGCCCAGGCGCGGGCGGCGGAGTTCGGCAACGCCGACGACGAGGTCCGGCGACTGGCCGCCGAGGTGGAGAGCACCTCGGCGGTACCGGTGTCGCGCGCACTCTTCGCCGGCATGCTGCGCCGCCAGGGTGACCTCATCCAGGCGCGGCGGTTCACCCACGGACTCGACGCTCCCGACCTGCCTGCCTACGTTCGGGTGTACGCCATGCTCACCGATGCGGTCGTCGCGTGGCAGTCGGGTGATCGGCGTGCGGCGCATCGCCTGCTCGACCGGTCGATCACCCTCGCCGCCCCCGAGTTCATCGCCTTGCCCTTCCTCGACAATCACGACCAGCCCACCACCGATCTACTCGCGGCGCACGCCCCCCGGGTGTCCGAGCCCGGCTTCCTGGCCGAGATGTTGACTCGACGGCATACACTGTTGCGCAACGACTCCGAGTCCACCAGAGGGCTGACGACACGCGAACTCGAGGTGCTCGAATACCTCCGGACGCCGATGACCGTGCAGGAGATCGCGGCTGCGTTGTTCATCTCTCCCAACACGCTCAAGACGCACTGCCGCTCGCTGTATCGCAAGCTCGGCGTCGACAACCGGCGCGACGCGGTACGCGTCAAGGGGTTCCTGCGGCCCTGACCGGTTCGGGTCATCCCTTCGGGGTGAGAATTGCGCGTCACGCACGAGTCCGGTCACAAACAGACCGGAAAGATCGGTGTCCCAGTTATTCTCGGCGCAGATCACTTCGCCCTCGGCGAAGGAGGAGGCTCCGATGATTGGCATTCCCGAACACCTGGTCCCGACCAAGCAACGGCGCACCCTCGACGAGCTCGTCGATCGCCTGGACCTCGGTTCCGGAGAACGGTTGTCGAAGCAGTCGGCGTTCTGGGTGATGCTGACCCTCTCGGCCGTCATCGCCGTGGCAGGCGTGATCGGCGACAGTACCGCCACCGTCATCGGCGCGATGATCGTCGCGCCGCTGTCGACACCGATTCTCGGGATCGGGCTGGGGATCGTCACCGGTCGCGGTCGGCTCGTGCTGACGAGCATCGCCTACGTGCTCGCCGGGGTCGTGCTGGTGACCGTGCTCGGGGTGCTCTTCGCGCAACTGTTGCCCGATCCGACCAACGTGCTGACCAATTCGCAGGTGCAGGGCCGCACGTCACCGCGGCTCGTCGACCTCCTCGCGGCGCTGGCCACCGGGCTCGTCGGCGCGGTCGCGGTCACGCGCCGCGACGTCGGTGATGTGCTGCCGGGAGTGGCCATCGCCATCAGCCTCGTTCCGCCACTCGGTGTCGTCGGGGTGTGTCTGGGGTCGGGTGCGCCGTCATTGGCGTTGGGCGCCTTCGTGTTGTTCGCGTCCAACGTGGTGGCGATGGTGATCACGAGTGTCGTCGTGTTCACCATCGCCGGTGTCGCGCATCCCGCGCAGGCGACCGCAGAGTCGGCCGCGAGACCGCGCCGGGCGCGCGCCTATGTGGTGTTGCTGATCGCTTTGGTCGTTGTGGCCGTTCCGATGGTCGTCAACTCGCTGACATCGCTGTGGGCCCAGCAGGTCGCCGACGCCACGCGTAGATGGCTCGACGACGCGCACGTGCCCTCGGCCGTGGTGACCAGTGCGTCGTGGAGCGGGGACACGGTGACCGTGCACGTCCTGGCGCCGGGCGATCTGCCGCCGGTTGCGGCATTACAGAAGACCGTCGATGGTCTGGTGCCCTGGAATCCGCAGGTCATCGTCGAGCACACCTCGGGTAGCCGCGAGACCGCCAACTGAGGTCGCGAGGTCCGAAGTCATCCGCCGAAGGTGAGGACACGACATGTCGTGGCCACCAGACTGGGAACGACTGCACCCGACCGTCGACCCACTCACTCGAGGTGAACGATGACCGACCCGCGCGACGCGACCCCGACCATCTCCGCAGCCAACGATCCCCAACAGTCGTCCTTGCCTTTCATGGACACTCGCGACCAGGCGGCCTCCGGACGCGGCTTCGTCGCAGCGCTGGACTCCCCGGTGATAGCGGGTGGCGACGGCAATCCGGTGTGGGACTGCTCGGAATTCGGTTTTCTGGAGGACTCGTGCCCGCCGACCGCGAATCCGAGTTTGTGGCGTCAATCCGGACTCGTGGCCAAACACGGCCTCTACGAGGTCACCGACCGCATCTACCAGGTCCGTGGGTTCGATCTGTCCAATATGACCATCGTCGAAGGTGATTCGGGTGTCATCGTGATCGATCCGCTCATCTCCAGCGAGACCGCCTCCGCCGGGTTGGCACTCTACCGCGCCCACCGCGGTGAGCGGCCGGTGACCGGCGTCATCTACACCCACTCGCACATCGACCACTTCGGCGGCGTCAAGGGGGTGACCACACAGGCGGCCGTCGATGCCGGGGAATGCGTGGTCATCGCACCGGCCGGGATGGTCGAACATGCCGTGGCCGAAAACGTCTACGCCGGAACGGCGATGGGCCGTCGAGCCGCCTACATGTACGGTGCGGCGCTACCCCGTGGGCCGCAGGGCGCGATCGGCGCGGGCCTGGGTCAGTCGACCTCGACAGGCACCGCCACGCTGATCCTGCCCACCGTCGACATCTCCACCACCGGTCATACCGAAACCGTCGACGGCGTCACCATCGAATTCCAGATGACCCCGGGCACCGAGGCGCCCGCGGAGATGAACTTCTACTTCCCGCAGATGCGCGCACTGTGCATGGCGGAGAACGCCACACACACCCTGCACAACCTGCTGACGCTGCGCGGAGCGCTGGTCCGCGATCCGCACGTGTGGGCCAAGTACCTCACCGAGGCCATCACCACCTTCGCCGGGCGGTCCGATGTGCTCTTCGCCTCCCACCACTGGCCCACCTGGGGCACCGAGGAGCTCACCGAATTCCTTGCACTACAACGCGATCTGTACGGCTACCTGCACGACCAAACACTGCGTGCCCTCAATCAGGGCAAGACCGGACTCGAGATCGCCGAGGACATCGAGTTGCCGCCCGCATTGACCAATGCCTGGCACACCCACGGCTATTACGGCTCGGTGAGCCACAACGTCAAAGCCATCTACCAGCGGTACATGGGCTGGTTCGACGGCAATCCCGCGCACTTGTGGGAACACCCGCCGGTGGCGTCGGCGACCCGTCACGTCGAATTCATGGGCGGCGCCGAAGAAGTGATTACCAAGGCCCGCAAGTCTTTTGACGACGGCGACTACCGTTGGGTGGCCACCGTGCTGAATTACGTGATCTTCGCCGACCCCGACAACGTCGACGCCAAGCGGTTGCAGGCCGACACCTACGAGCAACTGGGCTACGGCTCGGAGAACGGAACGTGGCGCAACTTCTATCTGATGGGCGCCTACGAGCTACGCCACGGACCGATCGGCACGCCGACCACCACCTCGGCTCCCGATATTGCCGCAGCCCTGTCGGTGGACCAACTGTTCGACGCAGTCTCGTTGCGGGTCAACGGACCTGCGGCATTCGATGCCCACATCATCATCGACTGGCGGATCACCGACGAGGAGCGGTTGCACCGCACAGAACTGCGCAACGGTCTTCTGGTACATCACGATCGCACACCCGACGACGGTTCAACCGCGGCCGGACTGACGGTCAGCTGCACCCGCGCAGAACTGCTTGCCATCGTTCTCGCCGGGGCCGATCCCGCGGCGGCGGTGGCCGATGGGTCGGTCGAGATCGAGGGCGACGGTGCACTTTTCGCCGAGCTCGCAGGCTACCTCGATTCGCCCGATCCGGATTTCGCGATCGTCACACCGTGACGCACGGGATCAGGCGAGCACCGAGATGCCCTTGCCGATCAGCACCACCCCGATGACGAGGAAGAGGGTGGCCATGACCGCTGTGTTGTTGGCCTGCAACCACTCCTTGAGTCGGTCCAGCGGCGCCCGCAACGCTTGTGCGGCAACCTGATAGGCCACCACCGGCACGATCACCGTGCATCCCGCCAGCACGGCGAACACAGCGACGGCCACCACCACCGACCCGCTGGTGAGTCCAGCTGCACCGATGGTGACGCCGGCGCCGATACACATCATCAGGTTCTTCGGATTGATGGCGGCGAGCGCGAATCCCAGCCCGAACGCCTTCGGCGGCTTCATGTCGTCGATGGCCGCCATCCACTTCGGGGTGGACACATCGCCGCCCCGGGCCCGCCACTCGCGTGCCCCTTCCAGGAGGAGGAGTACGCCGAGCGCCAGCTTGATCCAGCCCGTGAGGGTCGAGCCGCCTCCCGCGGAACCACCGATCAGCACGAAAACGACGGTGGCGATCACGATTCCGGCGAGCCATCCGGTCGCGAATCCCACGCTCGTCGTCCGCGCATGCCGGCCGAGCAACATGAGGATCGCGCCGATGATGGGGATCGGCGACACCGCAACACCCACCGCGAGTGGGAGGACATCGCCGATCACCGCACCCACGTCGTCACCTTTCGCCGCTCTGTGTCGCGCCCCATCGACTCACACTTCCAAGAACCACGTCGCCAGAGCAAGCGTTGGAGGGCGGCACATCCCGGAAATCACCTTCCACGGATGAGGCCGCACCGTCTCCGATGCCTAGGGTGAACACGTGAGATCGTGGCGATCTCGTCTCCGGCGCCCCTGGCAGAGCACCGCGCGGCCCACCGTGTCCGACGCGGTATCCGGTCTGGTCACAGCACTGTTCTCCATCCCGGAGGGCATGGCATACGCATCCATCGGCGGATTCACCCCGGTGGCGGGCCTGTACTCGGGCATGCTGCCGACGCTGGTGGGGTCGCTGCTGTCGCGGACCGTCCTCATGGTGACGACGCTGACGAGCGCGATCGCGCTGTCGGCGCATGGCGTGCTGGGGTCGGCCGGCCTCGCCGCCGACGACCTCGGCAACATTGCGCTGCTCACCCTGCTCGTCGGCGCCTTCATGCTGATTCTCGGTGTCCTGCGTATCGGCGCCGTCATGGACTTCGTTTCCAGCGCCGTGATGACGGGTTTCACGGTGGGCATCGCGGTGCAGATCGTCGCGGGCGTCGTCAAGGACGTCACCGGCTACACGCCCGACGCCCACAACACCCTGATGAAGTTCGTCGATGCCGCCGTTCACATCTCGCAGTGGTCCCTCGACGCGGTCCTGGTCACGGTGGCCACGATCGTCGTTTGGGCGTTGGCGCGGCTCTGGCAGCGGTTACGCGCCTTCGCCACGCTGATCGCGTTGCTCGCGGTCAGTCTCGGAGTTGCGGTGTTGCACACCGGGGTGGAGACGGTCGGCGACATCGGTGTGGTTCCGAACAGCTTGCCGCCCATCACCGTTCCCGATGTGTCGGCGTTGCCTCATCTCGTTCTCGGCGCGTTCGCCATCGCGCAGGTCGCCCTCGCCCAGGCGGCCGGTATCTCCGCCGCCGTACCGAACCCGGACAAGTCCCGGCCCGACGCGTCGGGTGACTTCACCGCGCAGGGCGCCGCGAACGTCGTCGGCGCGTTCTTCGGTGCATTGCCGGCCGGTGGTTCGTTGTCGCGCACCGGTGTTGCCGTGTCGGCGGGCGCCCGCACGAGATGGGCGGGGGTGTTCGCCGGGGCCTGGCTGATCCTTCTGGTGGTGATCGCCGGTTCACTCGCGCAGGCGATCCCGATGGCGGTGATCGGTGCCCTGCTGATCGTGATCGGTGCGGAGTTGATCGGTGGGCGCTGGGACGACATCGTCCTCGTGATACGCAGTGCGCCACTGAGTGCGGTGGCGATGCTGGTCACCTTCGTGGCGACCACCGGCCTCCCCTTGCAGAACGCGATCCTCCTGGGTGCCGTCCTGTCGCTCGTTCTGTTCTGCGTGCAGTCGGCGAGGATTGCGCAACTTGCGGGGCTCACTCGTGACAGCGGCCGGTGGGTCCTCGGTTCGCCGCCGAAAGAGCTACCGCCAGAACAGGTCACCGTGGTGCACTATTCGGGCACGTCACTGTTCGCGGAGGTGCCGCGAGTGGCCAGGGACTGGCCGCAGCTCGGACCCGATTCCCGTCGCTGTGTGCTGATCCTGAGCGTTCGCACCCTGCCGGACGTCCCGTCGGCGACCGTCCTCAAGCTGTTGGCCGCCCGCACGGCCGAACTCCGCAGTCGGGGCGGACGTTTCATTCTCGCCGGGGTCAACCCGGCGATGCGGCGCCGCCTCGACAGGTCCGGGCTGACCGCCACGCTCGGCGCCGAGAACATCGTCATGGCCACCGACGTCGTCTTCGAGGCCGCCGATCTCGCCTACGAGGAAGGCTGCCGCTGGCTCGCCGACGACTCGTGACGCCGGAATTCTAGTCACCCCAGGGTGATCGCGTCCAACCGCTCCTTGATGAACTCCCCGGCAATCACATCGGGCCGCCCCGAGACCCGACCGACCGGCGGAGCCAGCGGAGTCACGACGGCGTCGTGATCGAGCTCGTAGAAGAAGATCAACGACACGAGATCCTCCTCCGGGCTCTCCGGCTGCGGTGGCAGCACACGATGACGCCCGGCCGGCCACCGTCCACCCGACCAGTACTCGAGAAGATCGCCGATGTTGATCGTGAGTGCGGTCGGATCGTACGGGGCGTCGGCCCAACCACTTTCGTCGCTGTACACCTGTAGGCCACCGGCTCCCGGTTCACGGTCGAGTACGGTGACGGTGCCGAAGTCGGTATGCGGGCCGATCCGGAATTGCCCGGGCTCGGGATCGCCGACGACCGTCATCGGCGGATAGTGGTTGATGTTCGACGTCCAGGTGGCATTGCCCGCCAGATTGCGGAACGGGTTGTCCTCACCGGCCTTACCCAGCGCCTCGGCCATCAGCGCGAGCAGGTCGTCGGAGAGAGCCTTCATCTGAGAAGTCCACGCGGTGAACAACTCCCGCAGTCGCGGGGTCTCGGTGGGCCAGACGTCGGGGGCGAACCAGTAGTCGTCGACCTCGGGAATCCCGACCGGAGTCTGTGCGCCGGAATTGTAGGTCTCCTTCAGGTCCGGTGGTGTTTCGGTGCCCTCGGCGTAACCGTTGGCCTCCAGACCCGGGCCGATCCATCCGCGACCGCCGACGCCGACCGCATACTGTGCCTTGACCTCGGCGGGCAGGGCGAAGAATTCACGGGCCGCGGCACGCAACGCCGCCGGAAGGAACGGATCGATCCCGTGTCCGGTCACCAGCAGGAAACCGGCCTTCTGCAGGGATTCGTCGACGGCGGCACACACCTGCGCTGCGGCGTCCCCGCCCTGCCGCCATTGCTGCAGATCGACAGTGAGGATGGGGCTGGCGGTTTGGGGGTTCGCGGTTCGGGGGTTCGCGGCGGTCATGCTGTCTCCTCGGCTGGGTCGGACACGGTGTCGGCGACACCGATGTCCTCGTTCCACAGGTGCGGATGGCTCTCGATGAAGCCGCTCATCATCGCGATGCAGCGGTCGTCGTCGACGATGGTGACCTGCACTCCGAGCTCACGCAGCCAGTCCTGACCGCCGGAGAAGTTCGTCGTCTCGCCGATGACCACCGACCCGATCCCGAACTGTCGGATCAGCCCACTGCAGTACCAGCAGGGGGCGAGGGTGGTGACCATGATCGTCGAGGAGTAGTCCCGTTGCCGGCCGGCGGCGCGGAAGGCGTCGGTCTCGCCGTGCACCGACGGATCGTCATGCTGCACGCGCCGATTGCGGCCCTGACCGAGCAGGGTGCCGTCGGCGGCGAACAGGGCGGCACCGATGGGGATACCGCCCTCGGCGAGACCGGTCTGCGCCTGGCCGTAGGCGACGTCGAGCAGTGATCGCGGGTCGAGCCCGGTGTCGGCAATCGTGGAGGTCATGCTTCGAGGGTGCCGTCGGGCGCGGCCGTACTCAACCGACAAATCGTCCGGTCGCGAGTGAGCGTCAACGGGCATATCGTCTGCGTCGTGTCTGAATCTCCGCTGCCCGCCGCACCGTCGCTCACCCTGCGGCACATGGTCGAGACGCACCTCGCCCCGGCCGCCCCACGTGTGCTGACCGCGCACGACCGGCTCGACGCTGCGGTGAGCTGGGTGCATTCCAGCGAGATCTTCGAGATCGGCCCGCTGCTGACCGGTGGCGAACTCTTGCTCACCACCGGCCTGGGCTTGGCGGGCCTTGATGCCGGTACCCGTCGCCATTACGTGCGTGACCTGGCCGAACGCGGCGTCGCCGGGTTGGCGTTCGAGGTCGGCCGCAGCTTCGACGCGGTACCCGAGGAGATGATTCGCGAGGGTTCGGCCGCGCACCTCCCGATCATCGAATTGACGCGGATCGTGCCGTTCATCGAGGTCTGCCGGACGGCCAACACCGAGATCGTGTCCGAGGAGGTCGGCGACCTGCGGCTGCGCAGTGGACTCGACGCGACCCTGCACGACGACCTCGCCCGCGGCGCCGCGGCCGCGATGATCGAGCACATCGCCGAGGTGACCGGGACACCGATCGTCGTGGTGGGTAGTGGCGGCGCCCTGCTGGCGGTACACGGTGTGAACGACGATCGGGCCGCGTGGCGCGTGGTCGACGGCGCGATCGCCGCGCAACCGATCACCTTGCGCGGCCGCGAGATCGGGCAGGTCTTCGCGGGACAAAGCGCGTCCTCGATACCCGCCGCACGTGTGCAGGCGCTGCTCGGTGTCGGAGCCGGACCGCTGGCGGCGGTGCTGACCCGATCAGGTGGGCGGTCGTCCATCGGTGCGCAACTGGTGGCCGAGCTCGTCGACCGTCGGCCTCTGCGGCGCGCGGATCTTCTTGCGCGGCTGTCGACGTCGGGTTTGCCGGTCGGTGACAAGGCCGTGCTCGTCCCGGTGGCCGGCCACGCACCCGACACCCGGATGGTCGAGACGGCGTTGTCGGCGGCCACGGATCTCGGCGGACTCGTCCACGCCACCGTCGATGCGACCGTCTACGGCCTCGTCGTGACCACCGACGCCGGACTCACCGAACCGGCCGAGAAGGTCCGCGCGGCGCTGGCCGACGATCCGCGGCGCCTCGGCCGGCTCACCGTCGTCGTCGGGACGCCATGCCCGCTCGCCGGCACCGGCGCGGGTCCCGGCCTCGCCCTGACGTTGGCCGACGAACTCCGCATCTGTTCGGAAAGGCTGGGTGTGGCAGTCGAATTGCGCTCTGCCGGCGGCACGGCCACCGACATCAGGACCAGCCGTGAACTCGTCTCCGACGCCGCGGCGCGCGAGTTGTCGGACGGATTACGCAGCGAGCTGAGCCGCATCATCGAGCCGCTGGTACGCCAGGATGCGACGTCGTCCTCGCAACTCGTCCATACTCTCGAAGTTCATCTCACGTACGGATGCAGCGCCACCCGCTCGGCCGAGGCCCTCCACATCGGGCGCCAGAGTCTGTATCAGCGCCTCGATCGTATTCGCGCCTTACTCGGCTTCGACCCGACCGCCCCGGCCATGTACGCATCAATCCTGCTGGCCATCAACGTCTTCCACTCCCGGGCTGCACATCAGCGGTGAGTTCCCGCCGCAGCCATCCGCTGGTCGAGGAGTCCCTCCCCCGATGGTCAAGGACCCCGCTCCCCGAGCGCCCCCCCGATGGTCGAGGTGCGAGCCGCGTGCGGCGAGCCTCGAGACCCGGCGAGACAACAAGCCTCCCAACCACATCGAACATCCACAGCTGAATCCGCACCCCCTACCACACCCCACCGACAGAAAACTGCTCCCTGCAGACCACCGAAACCCGTTGTCCACAAGCACTTTTCCCTCCCCAGAATCATCGAACACCCTTGCCCTAATCCATATGTTCGAGTACCATGGAGGCATTACACCGATCACCCACCGGGGAGGGGCCCATGATCGAATCCACTACAGTCCTTGACGCGGAAACCGTTGACGCCGAAGCAGTCTTCGCCACCATCGTCACCCAACTCAGCGACCTGCAATGGAATCCGGAGATGACCGGGCCGCAAGCCTTCGGCGCGATGAAACAAGTCCTGTTGTTGCGCAATCTGGTCGATCACCACGCCACCACCCTCACCGGCGAGATGGACCGGCTGGGCGTGGCCGATCACAAGACCACCCGACTGCGGGAGTTGTTGATCAGCATGGGTTGCGCACCTGCCGTCGCAGGTCGGTATGTGCGGGTCGCCGCCACCACCGATGTGGATCTGTTGTTGGCACATGCCGCGGACGGGTCCATCTCGTCCGAACACGCCGATGCCATCGTGCGCGGGTTGGCGCACATCGATACCCGATGCCCCGAACCTTTGGACACCGTGCGACGGTGTGAATACCTCCAAAAGCTGCTGTCGCATTACTTTGCCGGTTTCACCCCCGCCGAGATCAACATCTACGCGCGGCAGTTGGGTAACGAGTTGGCGGCCGAAACACCGGGCGGGTTACCGGCCGCCGAGGACAAGTCGATCAACTCCTACAGCGACCGCATCACCGACGACGGACGGTTGGAGATCTCGGCGAACCTCGACATCATCGCCGGGGAGAAAACCAGAACTCTGATGGAAACCTTGTCGGCGCCCAAGCCTCAACCCGACGGCTCCCCCGACCCCCGCACACCCGAACAAATCTGCGCGGCCGCGTTCGAGACGATTGTTGAACTCGCGGCACGAGGCTTGGCCGACACCACGTTCTCGGCGAAACCGACCAACGGCCTGTTATGGACATGGTCGGCTGACAACCCGGCACTGGGCGGGAATTTGCAGAACATGGGCGCCATCACCGAAGCAACCGCGAAAATGCTGTCGTGCGACACAACCATCACCAAAATCATCCTCGACCCCAACGGGGTGCCCCTCAGCGTCGGCGAAGAAAAACGCTTCTTCACCCCCGGCCAACGCAAAGCACTACTCGTCCGGGATCGCGGATGCATCAAATGCGGCGCGCACGCTGGACGCTGCCAAGGACACCACCTCGTCCACTGGAGCAAGGGCGGGCCCACCGACCTCGACAACGGATGCCTGCTGTGCACCAGCTGCCACGATGATGTGCATCACCACGGCTGGGACATCATCATGGGATTCGACCGGCACCCCTGGTTGATCCCACCCGCCAGCATCGACCCGAAACGCCGACCCGTGCCGTCGTATCACCGTAGAACCATGCGACTCGACGACGCCGCAGCCTGACCTACCCTGCCCCACTACCTGATTCCTTGCACCCGGCATCGCCGGGACCGCATCTGTTGTTTGAGAACTCCATAGAGATAATCCCCTCCCGATGGTCGAGGTGTGGTGCCGCCTGTGGCCCGGACTACTTTCGGCACAAGGGGTCTCGAGGCTCGTCGCTGGCACTCCTCGGCACCTCGACCATCGGGATGGGACGACCACCGGGAAGGGCGAGTATCCTTCCATGGCGAGTCGTCTCCCCCCGATGGTCGAGGTGCGAGCCGCGTGCGGCGAGCCTCGAGACCACTTGCAGCAGCGCTGAAACCGGACCACCGTGCCCCGGACTCCTTTCAGCACAACAGGTCTCGAGGCTCGTCGCTAGCGCTCCTCGGCACCTCGACCATCGGGATGGGGCGGCCATCGGATGGGAAGGCCTGGAGCATTCCGCGCGGGGTGGGACGGCCACCGGGATGGGAACGGTCCCTCCGCTGGTCGAGGTGCGAGCCGCGTGCGGCGAGCCCCGAGACCGCCGCAAGTAAACGCTGGAACCCTACGCCTCGTGTCAGCCGTACTGCTGCACCGACTTCTCGACCCGGGAGCGGGCCAGGAGGAGGTAGGCGATGAAGGCGATGGCGAAGCCGACGAAGGCGCCGATGTCACCGAGTTCGGGTACCGCCCGGACGACGAAGCCGATGAAGCGTTCCTGGTTGCAGAACAACAGGACCGAGGCGACGAGAGCTATGACGAAGGCGGCCAGACCACCCCAGTTGGTGTACTTGCGGTCGTAGAGGAGTTCGAGGGATGGCGGCTCGCGTCGCAGCACACGGTCGGCGAAGACCACGCCGAGCCAGGGACCGATCCAGTACGCGACCAGCAGCAGGAACGCCTCATAGGAGGCCGCAGCGTCGGCCAGCGCCCACCAGGCGACGAGGAACCCGACGACACCGAAGAACACCGACACCAGTGCCCGCTGCGCGCCGACCGGGAGTTTGAACCCCATTGTCACGAAAGCCATTGCGCCCGAGTACACATTGATGGCGTTGGCGGCGATCGCTCCCACCGCGATGGCCAGCAGGGTGAGGTCGGCGATGGCCGACGGGAAGTTGGCGGTGAATGCGTCCGTGGGATTGTCCGACGTCGGCGCACCGATCGTCATCGACGCGGCGCCGACCACCATCAGCAGCGTGCACGAGAGGAACAGGCCGGCCGAGGCGAACAGTCCGGTCTGCATCTTAGACACGGTCGGCGGCAGGTAGCGGGTGTAGTCCGCGGCGTAGGGCGTCCAGCCCGCCGTGTAGCCGAACGAGGCGCCCACGGCGAGGAGGAAGCCCCCCATCGAGAAACCACCCTCGGCCGAGCCCGCCGACACGTCGGACTTGCTGAAGATGATGACCGCGCCGATGAGGAAGACGATCGCGAGGATCGGGGCCGCCAGGCGCTCGAAGCGCTGCACCAGATTGTGGCCGAAGAACGCAAATGCCGTCTGTAGCACCACGATCACGATGAGTCCGGCGAGCGGCGTGATGCCGAGCAGGGTCGCCAGGGCGAAGGCGCCGCTGACGCTGTTGGTGGCAAACCACCCGACGCCGCACATCACCGCCATGAACGTCGCCGGCAGGATGTTGCCATTGTGACCGAAGGCCAAGCGCCCCAACACCATCTGCGGTACACCGTGCAGCGGTCCCTCGGCGGAGAGCAGGAAGTGCGCGACCGCACCGAGCAGGTTGCCGAGCACCACGGCGCCGACGGCCTGCCAGAATGACAGCCCGAAGTAGGCGACCGAGATGACGCCGACGAAGATCGTGGCGAACTCCAGGTTCGGCGCCGTCCACGTCCAGAACAGGCCGCGGGGTTTGCCGTGCCGGGCCTCGAGAGGAATCGGCTCGTTGCCGCCGGGTTCGACGGCGAGAACCTTGCCGCCGTACTCGACGGCTGCCGGATCGGCGGAAATA
Source organism: Gordonia polyisoprenivorans NBRC 16320 = JCM 10675 (assembly GCF_000241325.1). GTDB lineage: Bacteria > Actinomycetota > Actinomycetes > Mycobacteriales > Mycobacteriaceae > Gordonia > Gordonia polyisoprenivorans. The sequence goes on from NZ_BAEI01000075.1 coordinate 24,760, forward strand.
TCGGGTGTAGCTGTCATGGCGATACTGTGCTGCGTCCACCTCCACCCGGCAACCGACGATCTGTCAGTTGATCGCTGCCCACGGCGGGACAATCCGCCCACCCCGCTCTCAGCCCACGATCACCACGTGCAAGGTGCGCGGACCGTGCACGCCTTCAACACGGTCGAGTTCGATGTCGCTGGTGGCACTGGGCCCGCTGATCCAGGTTTGCGGGCGTGCGGCAGCACCGTCGGCGATCAGCCGAGCGACGGCCTCGGGGACGTCGCTGACGATCTGTGCGGCGTCGACGATGCAGAGGTGGACGTCGGGCACCAGCGACAACGCACGCCGACCCTGCCCGGCGCCGTGGTCCAACACGATGGTGCCGGTGTTGGCGATCCCGACGGCGGCCGTGGTCACCACCGCACCGACCCGGTCGAGCTGCGTCGGGGAGAGTGTCTCGTCATCGATCCAGTTCTCCTCGACGCCCAGTAGCGAGCGCAACGCCGGGTCGGCGAGCACCGGCCCGTCGACGTCGGCCAGCGCCGCAGAGATCCGTTGTGCCAGGTCGTGCTCTCCGACGCGCTCGACGACGGCACGGTAGTCGGCCACGCGCTCGGCGAATCGTTCGACGGTGTCGAGATCACCGGTCGGCACCGCTTGTCCGTAGTCCCAGTCGATGTCGCTTTCACGTGTGGCGTCGTCGACGTCGGAGATCGCGGCTCGCACACGGGTCAGGATCTCCTCGCGGGCGCTCATCGGTCCTCCTCCCCGGCCGCACGGTTCCCGCGTTCGCGTTTCCACCAGTCGCGGAACGATTCCGCGGGCGGCACCGGGACGTCACGGGCCGAGCTCCACGCCGACAACGGCCACGGCAGGGCACCGATCGTCGTCCGCTTGCCGAAGAACCGGTGACTGGTGGTGGCCGCCTTCTGCGCCGCCTCGAGCCGCCGATGGTCGGCGAACATCCACGCGCCGGCCTTCATCGCGGCGGCCTCACCGCTCGGCAGACCACCGCGCTTCTCATCGACGACACGAGTTCGTAAGTGCACCAATATGTCCGGGATGTTGATACGCACGGGACACACATCGAAGCACGCCCCGCACAAACTCGACGCGAACGGCAGCGACTTGTCGACCTCCGACGACGTACCCCGTAGCTGCGGTGTGAGGATCGCGCCGATCGGCCCGGGATAGACCGAGCCGTAGGCGTGTCCGCCGGCGCGCTCGTACACCGGACACACATTCAGGCACGCCGAACATCTGATGCAGCGCAACGCATCTCGGCCGACCTCGTCGGCGAGCACGTCGGTGCGATGGTTGTCCAACAAGACGATGTGCACGTTCTGCGGTCCGTCACCGGGGGTGACGCCGGTCCAGATCGAGGTGTACGGGTTCTCGCGCTCCCCGGTACTCGACCGCGGTAGCACCTGCAGGAAGACCTCGAGGTCAGACCAGGTGGGCAGGATCTTCTCGATCCCGACCACCGAGATCAGCGTTTCCGGCAGGGTCAGGCACATGCGGCCGTTGCCCTCGGATTCGACGACGACGAGACTGCCGGTGTCGGCGACCGCGAAGTTCGCGCCGCTGATGCCGACCTTGGCGCGTAAGAACTTCTCGCGCAGGTGAAGTCGTGCGGCCTCGGCGAGCCGCTTGGGATCGTCGGTGAGATCGTCGGGTGCCGGGCGGCCGACCTCTTTCATCCTTCGCCGGAAGATCTCGCGGACCTCGCTGCGATTGCGGTGGATGGCCGGCACGAGGATGTGACTGGGCCAGTCGTCGCCGAGTTGGACGATGAGTTCGGCGAGATCGGTTTCCCAGGCGTTGATCCCCGCCTCCTGCAGGGCTTCATTGAGTTCGATCTCCTGGGTGGCCATCGATTTGACCTTGACCACCTCGTCGGCTCCGGTCTGACGAACCAGGTCGACGACGATCCGGTTGGCCTCCTGCGCATCCCGGGCCCAGTGCACCACCGCCCCCGCGGCACTCGCCTTCTCCTCGAACTCGATCAGATAGCGGTCGAGGTTGCGCAGGGTACGGTTCTTGATCTGTTCGGCAGCGACGCGCAACTGCTCCCAGTTGTCGAGTTCGCCGACCACCCCGGCGCGCTTCGTGCGGATGATCCCGGTGGCGTGGGCGAGATTTCGACGTTGGGTGGTGTTGGCCAGCTCGGTCCTGGCGGCCTCGGGGAACTTCGGCATTCCGACGAAGGTCGAGGTGACCCCGACGTGCGGATGGCCGGAGCCCAACGCCAGTGACGGTGCCATCGTGGGCATCTCGTGCACCGGGTCGCGAGAGGTGGTCATGCCGGCTCCTTCTCGGTGGAGGCGAGGATCTCGGCGAGGTGCATCATCCGCACCCCGGCGCGTTCCCGGTTGAGTAGTCCGCCGATGTGGGCGAGGCAGGAATTGTCCCCCGCCACCAGCACTTCGGCGTCGGTCTCCTTGACATGTGCGGACTTGTCGGAACCCATCGCCACCGAGGTGTCGGGGTTCTTCATCGCGAAGGTGCCACCGAATCCGCAACATTGGTCGGAGGCAGGCAGTTCCACGAGGTCGATGCCTTTGACCGCCCGGAGCAGTTGCAGCGGTTTGTCGCCGACGCGCAGCATGCGCAGCGAATGACAGGTGGGGTGATAGGTGACCCGGTGCGGGAAGTACGCGCCGACGTCGGTGACACCGAGGACGTCGACGAGGAATTCGCTGAGTTCGTACACCTTCGGTGTGTAGGCAGCCACCGCGTCCTGCAACCCGTGGTCGCCCGAGCGAGCCGCCAGCCCCGGATGCTGGTGGCGCACAGAGCCGATGCAGGAGGCCGAGGGGGCGACGACCGCGTCGTACTCACCGAAAACCTGGGCGAACTGTCGCACACCGGGGATCGCCTCGTCGGCATAGCCGGTGTTGGTGAACATCTGGCCGCAGCAGGTCTGCTCGACGGGGAACTCGACCTCGACGCCGAGTCGCTCGAGGAGCAGCACGGTCGCCCGGGGCGTACCGGGCCACATCGTGTCGTTGAAGCAGGTGGCGAACAGGGCGACCCTCATCACGGGTGCCCCGACGGTGCGATCGATGGCCGGGCGAGCTGATCGGGGATGCGCATACGGACTCCGCGGGAGATGGCTGGGCTGTGAGCTGGAAAGACCTGTGGTCTGACCACACGATTCACGGTAAGGTGATCCCGTCGCGCCTGTCAACAGAGCGACCCGGATCGACGCGGGGCCACCGACTCCGCACGGAAGGTGGTTCCCATGACGATCGGCCGGTCATCTGCGACGGCGTCCGCGCCCAGCCCGAACTGGCAACCGGTGGCGCGTACCCGCACCTACGAGATGGTGATCGACGCGATCGAGGAGCAAATCCTCTCCGGAGCATTGGGTGTCGGCGATCCGCTACCACCCGAGCGCGATCTCGCCGCGCGCCTGCAGGTCAGCCGGCCCGCGGTCCGCGAGGCGTTGCGCGTCCTCGAGGCCCAGGGCGTGCTCCGATCGGCGGTCGGCAGCGGTTCCGGCGCCGGCACCTTCGTCGCCGCGATGCCCGCCGAGGCCCTGACCCACTTTCTGCGCCTGCACATCGCGCTGTCGAACTTCGCGTTCGCCGACGTCGTCGACGCGCGGGTGACCCTGGAGTCCTCGAGCGTCGAATTGGCAGCGCGGGCACACGATCCCGCACGCCTTGCACCGGTCCACGAGGCGATGGCCGCGATGGAGGCCGCCGTCGACGATCGAGCCGCCTTCAACGACGCCGACATCGCCTTTCACACCGCCATCGCCGAGGCCGGCGGCAATCGGCTCGTCACCGCGATGACGGTCGCCATTCGCAATGCCCAGCGTCGCGCGATCCTCGCTGCCTTCACCGACGTCGAGGACTGGTCCGCACTCCGCGCGGCATTGATGACCGAGCATCGCGAGATCCTCGACGCCATCAGCGCAGGCGACGCCGGTCGCGCGTCCCGACTCGCCGCCCGCCACATCCGCAACGCCTATGACAGTCTGCCCACCCTGCACGACCACACGATCTGACGAATTCCTGCAATCCGCGCGACAGATCACCCCCCGTGATGCATAGTTGACCGAACGATCAACTGATCCGGGGGGATTCTCGATGCGCCGAATGACGTTCGACGAGCGACGTGCGGAGCTGATCGACGCCGCAATCCGGGTCATCGCGCGCGACGGACTCGCCGCGGCGACCACGCGGGCGATCGTCGGCGAGGCCGGCATGCCGCAGGGCGCACTGTTCTACATCTTCTCCTCACGCGAGGCACTGATCAGCGCTGTGATCGAGGAGATCACCAGCGCCGAACGGCTCGGCGCGCTGCTCAGCGTGGAACTCACCGACCCCGGTACCGGACTCACCGAGGTGCTGACCGCGGCGATGGACGCCTATCTGCGCCTCCTGGAGAGCGATCCGAGGCGAGAGATCGCCTTGCTGGAGGTCGCCACTCACGCGATGCGCCACGATCCGGAAGCCGGGCGTCGCCAGTGGGAGGTCTATCGGTCGGCGGTTGCCGACGCCCTGCGCTTCATCGCCGACACGATGTCACTGCGGTGGACGATGCCGACCGACGAACTCGCCCACATCGTCACCTCGTCGCTCGACGGGTTGACGCTGTCGTGGCTGACCGATCATGACAGCGACGCCGCGCGGCGCCATATCGCCGTGTTGGCCACCACTTTTGCCGCAATGGCGGCACCCGCCGACGATGCGGGCAGGACCGGTTCGGAGGGGCGACAACGATGACGGACACCGCGAGAGCAGCCGGGGTCAGCCGGCGAGGGTTACTGGCCGGAGCGGCGGTCGGGGCCACAGCACTCGGCTTGGCCGGCGTCGCCGGTACCCCCGGTCCAGCACAGGCGGCACCATCGGGCGGCTATCTCGTCGGCGCCGGACGCGGTGACATCACCGGAGCCATTGCCGGACAAGGCATGATGGGCTACTCCGATCTCTCGCAGGTGGCCACCGGCCTCCTGCAACGCGTCTGGGCGCGTGCCTACATCATCGCCGACGCCGCCACCGGTACCCGGATCGTCTTCGTCAACGCCGATCTCGCGTGCATCTTCGAATCCCACCGCGTCGGAGTGATGAAGGCGCTGGCACAACGCTTCGGCAACGCCTACACCAACGAGAACGTCAACATCAACGCCACGCACAATCACAACTCGTGCGGCGGTACCGCCTGGGATTATGCGTATGTCCTTGCCGCACTCGGGCATCGGGAGAACTCGTATCGCGCCGAGGTCGACGGAATCGTCGAGGCCATCGTCGCCGCGCACAACAGTCTCGCTCCGGGAACTCTCGAGCTCGGCCACAGCGAGCTGCACGACGCAAGTGCCAACCGGTCCGTGCAGGCGTTCGTCCGCAATCCGGCAGCCGACCAGAAGCACTTCCCCGAACACATCGACCCGCAGGTCACCGCGTTGCGACTGCGCCAGGGCGGCACCGTGATCGGCGAGATCACCTGGTTCGCCACGCACGGCACCTCACTCACCGACGCCAACACCCTGATCTCCAGTGACAACAAGGGCTACGCCTCCTATCTGGCCGAGAGCGCGAATCCCGGTGTGGTGGCGGCATTCCCGCAGACCAACGCCGGCGACATGACACCGAACCTGTGGCTGCGCAAGATGCACCCCGGCGGACCCACCGCCGACCACCGCACCAACCGGGTGATGATCGGCGACCGCCAATATCGCGCCGCGCAACGTGCTTTCGCCGCAACACGGCCGTTGACCGGCGCCATCAGCTACGCTTATCGCTTCCTCGATCTCTCCGACATCCGGATCGACGGCCACTACACCCCGGACGGCAAACCCACCCGCACCACCCCGGCGATCATGGGTGCGGCCGCCGCGGCCACCAGCACCGAGGACAACACGCGGAGCCAGCTGAGTTTTCTCCAGGAGGGTGTGACGCTGCCGTTCGCGCAGGCCCTCGGCGTCGACACCAGCGTGACGCCGCCGGACTGGGCGGTCGCGATCCAGGCACCGAAGTTCGACCTGTTCCCACTCGGCTACCTTCCCCCGCGACCCTGGATACAGCAGGTGCTGCCGATCCAGCTGATCCGGATCGGTGACCTCGTCCTGGCTTGCGGGCCTGCCGAATTCACCATCGTCGCCGGGTTGCGCATCCGACGCATCGTCGCCGATGCGCTGCACGTGCCACTGGAGAACGTGCTGATGCAGGGCTACGCCAACGGCTACAGCCAGTACGTGACGACGCCGGAGGAGTTCCTGTCGCAACAGTACGAGGGCGGCGAGACACTGTTCGGGCGCTACACGTTGTGCGCCTACATGCAGGAGTTCGACCGGTTGGCCCGCACGATGGCCGCGGGAAGACGCGGCGACCTCGGACCGACACCCGCCGACACCAGCGGGCTGCAACCGAATCTCCTCGCGCCGGTCCCCGCCGACACCCCGGTCCGCGACACCACCTTCGGCGCGGTCGTCGCCTCGCCGAGAACCACCTACGTTGCCGGACAATCGGTCTCGGTGTCGTTCTCCGGAGCACATCCGAGCAATCGTGTGCGACGTGTGCCCGCCGACGGGTCCCGGCCCACCGACGGCTACTACGTGATCGAGCGTTTCGACGGGGGACGCTGGATCACCGCGGAGGACGACACCGAGGCGGCGAGCGAACTCGAGTGGAAGCGCCCCGACGGTCAGGATTCGGCATCGATCGTGACCATCACGTGGCGAATCCCGCAGGGCGCAGCCGGTCGTCATCGCATCCGGTATTTCGGTGACGTCAAGTCGACGACCGGTCGTCTGCGCCCGATCGTCGGCGTCAGCCCGTCGTTCGAGGTGACCTGAGCACCGCTCAGGTGTCGTCGGACGCTGATACCCCGCGTTCGGAGGCGTAGCGGCGCATCGCTTCTCGTTCCTTGGCCGCCTTCGGGTAGCACACGGCCACCAGCAGGGCCCCGCATCCCACGATGACGATGGCCGCCGCGTTTGCCCGGGCGTCGCCGTGCACGAAGGCCTCGCGTGCGGCGGTGATGATCTCGTCCGAGTACTGCGGATAGCGTTGTGCCAGATCCGCTGCGCTGGCAAAGGATTTGGTGAGCACCGCCTGGGTCTCGCTGCTGACGTGGTCGGCGTCGGGTGAGGCGGAGATCGCCGCCGTCAAGGTCTTGGCGTATCCGGCGGTGAGGATCGCCCCGAGTACCGACTGCATGATCGCGCCGCCGAGATCGCGCTGTAGATCCGAGGTGCTCGACGCCATTCCGGCGCGTGAGACCGGCACCGAGCCGGTCAACGAATGCGACGCCGGGGTGCCGGCGAATCCGACGCCCGCGCCGATCAGGATGTAGGTACCGATCACCGACCAGATGGGCGCGGTGTCATGCCACATGATCAGTGCCAGTGCCAGGCCGAGAATGATGAACAGATACCCGATGAGCAGGGTGTATCGAGATCCGATGGACTCCACGAGTTTCGCCGACTGCGGGGCGACCACCACCATCGCCGCGGCGGCGGGCAAGGCCATCGCACCCGAGGCGAGAGCGGAGTAGCCGAGCACGTTCTGCAGATACTGCTGACCGACGAACATCGCACCCATCAGGGTGCCGAAGATGACGATGCCGCCGACCGCCGCCACCCAGAACGTCGGCCGAGATGCGATCCGGAAGTCGTAGAGCGGCACCCTGATCCGAAGCTGGCGCCACACGAACACGACGATCGAGACCACCGCGATCGCCGCGAGTACCCACACCGCGGTCCGCATGTTGCTCAGCGGGGCGAAGTTGATCGCCAGCACGGTGGAACCCACCAGCACGATCGATAGGACGCCGCCGAGGTTGTCGACGGCGACGGCGGTGTCACCGCCGTCGGCGGGCACCAGGAACCACGCGCCGGCCAGTGCGAGCACTGCAAGGGGCAACGTCACCAAAAAGACCGATTGCCAAGCGAATTGCTCCAGCAACGCCCCCGACACGACAGGGCCGGTCGCCGAGATCGCCGCGCCGATCGCCGACCACGCCGCGATCGCGCCGGTGCGGCGGGCACCGGTCCACAGGGCCGTGATGATCGCCAGGGTCGTCGGATAAGCCAGACCGGCCGAGATCCCGCCGAGGACACGTGCGGCGAACAAGACGTTCGGGCCCACCGCGAAACCGGCGATCAGCGACGCCGGCAACGTCAACAGCATGCCGGCGATGAGCAGCCGCCGTCGGCCGAAACGGTCGCCCAGTACACCGAAGTACAGCACCGACGCCGCCAGTCCCAGCGAGTAGCCGACGGCGATCAGATTCAGTTGCGTCGAACTGGCGTCGAGGGCCTTGCCGATATCGGGTAGTGCGACGTTGGCCACGGACAGATTGATGTTGGCGACACCGGCCACCAGGATCAGCGCCCCGAGTACCAGGGCCGCCCGTGGCGGACTCGTCTCCTTGTCGGCGTCGATGGCATCGGTCGTCATCACGCGTCGAGCCTACGACGGAGGTGCCCGTTTCACGGCGTATCGCCGCACTCGTCACCCCGGTCGGGTGACGCCATGGGTCACCGGTGGGTGAACCGCGGCTCCCGCTTCTCGACGAACGCGGCCATCCCCTCGGTCTGGTCATCGGTGGCGAATGTCGAATAGAACAGCGCGCGTTCGGCGCGAACACCTTCGGTGAGGCTCGATTCGAAGGCTCGGTTCACCGCGTCCTTGGCCAGCGCGGTCGCGATCGCCGACTTCGACGCGATGGTCGCCGCGACCTCGAGTGCGGTGTCGAGCGCTTCCTCGGTGGGCACCACCCGCGACACCAGACCCATCCGTTCGGCCTCGTCGACCTTCATCTGCCGGCCCGTCAGCACCATGTCCATCGCCTTGGCCTTGCCCACCGCGCGGGTCAGGCGCTGCGATCCGCCGATGCCGGGGATGACACCGAGGTTGATCTCGGGCTGCCCGAAGACGGCGTTCTCGCCGGCGATGATCGTGTCGCACAGCATCGCCAGCTCGCACCCGCCGCCCAGCGCATACCCGGTCACGGCGGCGATGATGGGGGTTCGGCTGCGCGACAGCTCATCCCACGCACCGATGAACGATTCGCCGACCACCTCGGCGTAGGTCTTCGACGACATCTCCTTGATGTCGGCGCCGGCGGCGAACGCCTTCTGCGATCCGGTCAGCACGATCGCCCCGATACCCGCGTCGGCGTCGAACTCCTTGACCGCGGCGACCACCTCGGTCATCAGTTCGGTGTTGAGCGCGTTGAGCGCCTTGGGACGGTTGAGGGTGATGAGGCCGACGCGGTCGCGGCGCTCGGTCAGGATCGTCTGCGGTTCGGTGGTGCTCATGATGACTCCTTCGTCAATGGCTTCGGTTCGTCAATGGCTTCGGTTCGTCAATGGCTTCGGTTCGTCAATTGCTTCGGCGGCGAGGCGATGATGCGAAAGATCAGGCGTCGGCGGAGGATTCGACCTCGAACGTCAGCTCGACGTCATCGGGCAGCGGCGCGAAGAACGCGTCGATCGCGGCGGCGTCGATCGCGGCGGCAGGCCGCCAGGCGGGGTTGCGGTCCTTGTCGATGACCTGAGCCCGGATGCCCTCGGCGAGGTCGGGAAACAGCAACGAGCGCAACGACACCCGGTATTCGCGGCGCAACGAGTCGGCCAGCGTCGCGTCGTGCTGCGCCTCCCGCAGCGAACGCAGCGCCACCCGCAGGGCCAGTGGGCTTTTCGCGGCGATCCGCTCGGCGGTCTTCGTCGCGAAGTCCGAGCCGACGGCACGGCACCGCGCGATGATCTCGTCGACGTCGTCGGCGGCGAAGGCCTCGGCGATCCACGATCGCTGCTCGAGCAGCCCCGCGGCGGGTGGTTCGATCGAGAACTGGGCGAGCACCTCGGCGGCCGGCCGGTCGGCGAGCGCTGCGACGAGTTCGTCGAGTATCTCGGCGGGCACATAGTGGTCGGCGAGTCCGAGGGCGATCGCCTCGGCGCCGTCGATCGGTGCGGCCGTCAGCGCGAGGTAGGTGCCGAACTGGTCCGGGACGTGCGCGAGCAGATGGGTGCCGCCGACGTCGGGCACGAAGCCGATGCCGACCTCGGGCATCGCGAGTTTGGTGCGGTCGGTGACGACGCGGGTGTTGCCGTGGGCGGAGATCCCGACGCCGCCGCCCATGACGATGCCGTCCATGATCGCGACGTAGGACTTGGGGTAGTGCGCGATGTACTCGTTGAGGAGGTATTCGTCGTGCCAGAAGCGTCCGGACGGGCTCGCCGCGGCGTCGTGGTCGTCGTGGGCGCCGCCATCGGCGTCGACGTTGCTGAGTTCGACGCCGTCGCGGTGGATGGCGACGATGTCGCCGCCGGCGCAGAGGCCTCGCTCACCGGCCCCGGAGATCACCACGGTCTCGATCGCGTCGTCCCTCGCCCACGCGTGCAGCGCGTTGTCCATGGTCAGCGCCATCTCGTGGTCGAGGGCGTTGATCGATTTCGGGCGGTTGAGTACCAGGTGAGCCACCCGCCCCCGGCGTTCCGTGCGGATCGACGCGTCGTCGGCCATCGGTTTCCTTCCCTCACGCTGTCACATGCTCGGCGCTGCTCGCCTGTCTGCAATAGTTGCATATCCTAGTTTCTCCCCGCACACAAGGTCCAGGCGCACGGGTCGGCCTACCATGGGAACAGGCATCGGTGGCGCCCCAAGTCGGCCCACGGCTGTGTTACATGAATCGGCCGATCCCTTATTCCTCCGGTAACCACCACGCAATACCCGAGGTCTGAAATTGGTGGCAGGTGATCGACCGGCCCACGCCGACTCCGATCCCCGTTCACATCCCGGGCAACGTCGCCCACCCCCTCATTCGCCGCGCACATCCACGCGCCGTCTCCACAGGAGAAGCCATGCCCGCATTCGACGAGACCATCACCGAGAACATCGCCGCCTCCCTCGCCGAGATCCCCCATCCGTCACTTCCCAAGGGCTCCAACATCTATGGCGGAACCAAGATCTTCCCCGATTACCAGGCGGAGAACGGCGAATCGTACTTCACCCTCGTCCACGGCATCGCCCACGAGTCATCGGTCTCGTTCGTCGCCGTCCTGCAGGCCACCCGGGCGCTGCGCAAGGGATTCGAGTCGGCCATCTACTTCTACGGGCCGGGCGCCATCAATTGCCTTGCCACCCGCGGCTTCCCGACCACCGGCGATTCGGGCTTCCCCGGCGAACAGAACATCAACGACTCCTTGGCGACCTTCATCTCCGAGGGCGGAACGGTCTTCTGCTGCCGGTTCGGGCTCGCCCTGCATGGCGGTCGCGAAGAGGACCTGATCGAGGGCGTGATCCCGGCACATCCGCTCGACGTGCAGGACGCGCTCATCCACTACGCCCGCAAGGGCGCGATCATCAACTCCACCTACATGGTGTGAGCCGAGTTCCGATGCCCACGACCAGGATCAGCTCATGACGACACTTGCCGCCGTCGCGGCCAACTTCACCCGCGATCTCGAGGACAATTATCGGGTGATCGCCGACCACGTCGAACGGGCCCGAGCAGCGGGAGTCGATTTCCTCGTCTTCCCCGAGGCCGCCATCGGCGGCTACCTCTCCTCGCTGGGCAATCACGGTGACACCGTCGCGACCACCAGTCGCTCACTGCCACCGGCCATTTCGCTCGACGGTCCGGAGATCAAGCGCGTTCAGGCGATCGCGGGCGACATGCTCATTGCGATCGGGTTCTGCGAACTCGCCGAGGACGGGGTCACGCGGTACAACGCCGCAGCCGTTCTCGATGGGGAGCGGATCTACGGCAGCTACCGCAAGGTGCATCAACCGTTGGGCGAGAACATGTCCTACTCGGCGGGCACCGGATACGGGGTCTTCGACACCCCGGTCGGGCGCGTCGGCCTGCAGATCTGCTACGACAAGGCCTTTCCCGAAGCCGCACGCATCATGGCGCTGCAGGGTGCCGAGATCATCGCGAGTCTCTCGGCGTGGCCGGCTGCCCGCACCGCAACGGCGGAGAACCTGCAGGAAGACCGCTGGACCTACCGCTTCAATCTCTTCGATACCGCACGCGCACTGGACAATCAGGTCTTCTGGATCGCCGCCAACCAGTCCGGGACCTTCGGTTCGCTGCGCTACGTCGGCAACGCCAAGATCGTCGATCCCGGTGGCAACGTACTGGATTCCACCCTCCTCGGCAGCGGGATGGCCGTCGCCGAGGTCGACATCGACGCCACCTTCACCGCCATGCGCGCCGGCATGTTCCATCTGCGCGACCGACGGCCCGATGCCTACGGGCTCATCACCGACACCGAGGCAGCCGCGTGGCGGGAACCCGCTCATGCCTGAGATGACCTTCGCGGTGCGCTGGCCGGACGGGCGTGTGCAGGAATGCTATTCACCGTCGCTGGTCGTTCACGACCATCTGAGCAGCGGGCATCACTACACGGTCGCCGAGTTCCGCGCCCGCAGCCTCGTCGCACTCGGTGAGGCGGCCGAACGCGTCCGTGCCAAGTTCGGTTTCGCCTGCACGTCGGCAGCTGCGACGGCCGAGGCGATCACCGTCACCGCAACGGATTTCGCCGACGACGCCGTCGTCGAAGTCCTGAGCATGCACCCGCCGCTCCCCCACCCCTGAATCCCCACATCGTTCGGAGCTCCCATGAGCACTTCCGCCCATCCCCCGCACATCCCCGTCGTCATCGTCGGCGGCGGCCAGGCCGGCCTGTCGGTCAGTTGGTATCTCGGCAACGCACACATCGATCACGTCGTCATCGAGCGCGACACACCGATGCACGCCTGGGCCGATACCCGTTGGGACAACTTCACCCTCGTGACCCCCAACTGGCACTGCCGGCTGCCCGGTTACTCCTACGACGGCGCCGACCCCGACGGGTTCATGACCCGCGACGAGGTGGTCGCCTGGCTCGCGGGCTGGCTGGAGACCTTCGAGCCGCCGCTGCGTACCCACACCACCGTGACGCGCCTGTCCCGGATCGCCGACGACCGATTCGAGCTGACCGTGAGCGGCGACGCCGGCGAGGAGGTACTCACCTGCGATCAGGTGGTCATCGCCACCGGCGGCTATCCACTGCCCGTCGTCCCGGCGTTCGCCTCATCGCTCGATCCCGTTGTCACACAAATTCATTCCGAGCAGTACCGCAACGCCGATCAATTGCCCGAGGGCGCGGTACTCGTTGTCGGGTCCGGTCAGTCCGGCGCACAGATCGCCGAGGATCTCCATCTCGCCGGCCGCGAGGTACATCTCGCGATCGGCAACGCTCCCCGGGTCGCGCGCACCTACCGTGGACGCGACTGCATGACGTGGCTGGCCGAGATGGGCCTCTACGACACCCCGGCGCAGGAGTATCCCGGCGGAAAAGCCGCCCGGGAGAAGACCAACCACTATGTCACCGGTCGCGATGGGGGCCGTGACATCGATCTGCGACGCTTCGCACTCGAGGGCATGCGGTTGTACGGCACCCTCATCGACGGCAAGGACGCGCACCTGCGATTCGCACCGACGCTGACCGCGGCCCTCGACAACGCCGATACGGTGTACAACTCCATCTGCGCCGACATCGACCGCCACATCGCGGCCAACGGCGTCGACGCACCCCCGCCGACCCGATACACGCCGGTGTGGCAACCGGATTCGCAACCCGAGTCCCTCGACCTGGCCGACGCCGGCATCACCTCCATCGTCTGGGCGATCGGCTACCGACCCGACTACCGGTGGATCGAGGCCAGCGCCTTCGACGGGTCGGGCCGTCCGATGCAGACCCGCGGCGTCACCGAGGTACCCGGACTCAGTTTCGTCGGTCTGCCGTGGATGCACACCTGGGGCTCCGGACGATTCCTCGGCATCGACCGCGACGCCCGCCACATCGCGGAAACGATCTGCGAGGGCATCACCCGCTCCCCGCTACGCCTCGCCGCCAGCCAATAACCCCTGCTCCCTCACCCCACCGATCGGAGGACGATCATGAGCGTCTCCACCCGCGTCGACCTCGCACTGCTGGGAATCCGGGGCACGCCGCCGGTCCATCGCACCGGCGGTGCCGGTCCGAGCGATGACGGGCACCTCGTCGTCGACGGACTGCACGCCGCGATCCCCCGGAACGACAACAGCCCCTTCATCTTCGACGGTGATCGCGTACTCCTCGACGGGGACGACGTCGGCGTGCAGATCACGCCGATCGGCCGGCCGAGATTCTACGATCTCGCCACCGCGGACGGCGTGCCGTACGAGCAGATCGCGAGGCTGCACGGTCAGAACGTCCTGGCCACCACCGTCGTTCAGACCTGTATCCGCTACGCCGAGGATCAACGCTGCCGGTTCTGCTCCATCGAGGAGTCGCTGCGAGCCGGTTCCACGACCGCTGTCAAGCGACCCCACGAACTCGCCGAGGTCGCGCGTGCCGCCGTCGACCTCGACGGTGTGACCCAGATGGTGATGACCACCGGGACATCGGCCGGACGTGACCGGGGCGCACGGCATCTCGCACGATGCGTCCGCGCGGTGAAGGATGCCGTCCCCGACCTCCCCATTCAGGTGCAGTGCGAGCCGCCCGCCGATCTCTCGGTTCTGGGCGACCTGCGCGACGCCGGTGCCGATGCGATCGGCATCCACGTCGAGTCCCTCGACGACGAGGTGCGACGCCGGTGGATGCCGGGGAAGTCGACGGTACCGCTCGCCGAGTATCGGGCAGCGTGGGCCGAGGCCGTCCGCGTGTTCGGCCGCAACCAGGTCTCCACCTACCTCCTCGTCGGGTTGGGCGAGGATGCCGACGAAATGATCTCTGGTGCCATGGAACTCGCCGACATGGGGGTCTACCCGTTCATCGTGCCGTTCCGCCCGCAACAGGGCACCCTGGCCGTCGATGTGGATGGGGCCACCGGCCCCGACGCGGCGACGGTGGAGAAGATCAGCCGCGAGGTCGCGTCCCATCTACAGCTGATCGACATGGCCGGCAGCGACCAACGCGCCGGATGCGCTGCCTGCGGTGCGTGCAGTGTGTTGGCGAACGTCGGTGGGTGAGAACATGCTCGATCATCGGAGCCTCCCCCACGCCGCGCCACCAGCTCCCGCTCGGGGCGACCTGTCGATCCTCGCGGGCACCCCGCATCGTCGACAGTCCGGCAACGAGACCGCCCACCTGATCCACGTCGCCGACTCCCGCGCCGAGGTGGACGCCTATCGGGCTCTGCGGCGCGCCGAATTCGTACTCCGTCAAGGACTTTTCGACGGTTCCGATGCCGACGACGTCGACGACGATCCACGCATGGTGGCGTTGATCGCGGTCACCGACGACGGTGCTGTGGTCGGCGGAGTGCGGGTGGCTCCTTGTCTGGACCCCGACATCGGATATTGGGCGGGCAGCCGACTCGTCGTCGACCCCGACCGTCCGATCCGCGGTGTGGGCGCGGCATTGATCCGGGCCGCGTGCGCGTACGTGGAGACCGCGGGCGCCCTACGGTTCGACGCATGCGTCCAGGACCGTTTCGCCGGGTTGTTCACCGGACTCGGCTGGGAGGACTGCGGCGCCGACGTCACCGTGCGCGGCCGGGCCCATCGCCGGATGCGCTGGCCGATCGGTCGCATCCAGCGAGCCGCCGACGCCACCAAAGCACCTCTGGCGCAGATCCTCACGCCGTTCCGGGCCCAGCCGACGGGGTTGGGTCCGGCGGGATTTCGCGGTGACGACGGTGCGCCGGTCCCGGGCACTGATCTGATTGCGGCCTGCGACGCGATCGTTCCGTCCATGGTCGAGCGGGATCCCGAGTGGGCCGGGTGGTGCTCGGTGTTGGTCAACATCAACGACCTTGCCGCGATGGGCGCGGCGCCGATCGGTCTGCTCGACGCGGTCGGCGGCCCGACCCGGGCACACGTCGAACGCGTGATCCGCGGTATCGCCGAGGCCGCTGACGCCTGGGGCACAGCGGTTCTCGGCGGCCATACACAGTTCGGGGTGCCGTCGGTGTTGGCGGTGACCGCGCTGGGCCGTACGGATCGTCCGATCGCCGCGGGCGCCGGCCGCGTCGGCGACGTCGTGTCTTTACTCGCCGACACCACCGGGGAGTGGCGGCCCGGATATCACGGAAGGCAATGGGACAGCACCAGTTCACGCGATCCCGAGGCGCTGCGACAGATGACGGAGTTGCCCGCGCGGCTGCGCCCGCGCGCCGCGAAGGACGTCAGCATGGCCGGGGTGGTCGGCACGTTGGGAATGCTCGCGGAAGCGTCGGGGACCGGTGCCGAACTCGATGTCTCCGCGGTGCCGCGGCCCACCGAAGCCGCGATGGGTGACTGGCTCACCTGTTTTCCGGGGTACGGCATGCTCCTCGCCGACACCCGACCCGCCGACCCCGGGTCGGCCGCACCCGTGGTGTCGGCGGCGTGTGGACGTCTGGTTGCGGGAGCCGGAGTACGGCTGCGCTGGCCGGACGGGGTCAGTACCGTCGCCGTGGCCGGCGGTGTGACCGGGCTCGGGGCGGCGTGAGTTACCCATCAACCGACCACCGCACTCGGTAGGCTGAACGTCCATGACAACCGTGACACTCGGAGCTCTCGCCGCGCACTTCGGCCGCGACGTCGAGCGCGCAGTGTCCAAGGCGCTGGGCATCATCGAGGCCGCCGCACGCGAGGGTGTGGACCTGCTCGTGTTTCCCGACGCTGCACTCGGCGGGTACATCGGTGATCTCCGCGCGCCCGACGTCGACGACCTGCCGCCGACCCTCGACCGGGATGGGCCCGAATTGGCGGCCATCGCTGCGGCCGCGGGAAAGATGGTGGTGTGCATCGGTTATGCCGAGGCAGCCGATGGGGTTCGGTACAACTCGGCGGTCTGTGTCAACGGTGATGGTGTGCTCGGAACACATCGCAAGGTCCACCAGCCCGCCGGCGAGTCCCTCGCGTACACGGCCGGTGATCGGTTCGAGGCGTTCGACACCCCGATCGGCCGGCTCGGCATGCTGATCGACTACGACAAAACCTTTCCGGAATCGGCGCGCACCCTGGCCCTCGACGGGGCGACGACCATCGCCGCGCTCTCGGCCTGGCCGGCCAGCGTCACCGACCGCGCCGCACGGCTACCCGCCGACCGACAGTCGCGCCTGTTCGACCTCTACGACAGTGCCCGCGCCGCGGAGAACCAGGTGTTCGTCGTGTCGTCGAATCTGACCGGCATCACCGGGTCGCTGCGATTCCTCGGCCAGGCCAAGGTCGTCGGCCCCGGCGGTGACATCCTGACGACCACCCGTTCCAAGGGTGGGCTCGCCAAGGTCACCGTCGACGTCGAGCACGAGATCGGCCGGGCTCGCAGGGTTCTGGACCATCTGGCCGAATTGCGTACCGACGCCTACCGATTGCCGAGCAACACCGAGATCCGGAGATGACGAACTCCATGCGCATCGCGCTCCTGACCTATTCGACCAAGCCGCGTGGCGGGGTGGTCCACACCCTCAATCTCGCCGAGGCACTGGTCGATCAGGGCGCCGAGGTGACGGTGTGGTCGTTGGCGCGGGGCGGCGACGAGGGATTCTTCCGAGCCGTGAATCCGTCGGTCGCGTTGCGTCTCATCCCGTTTCCCGATCGTGAGAACGAGTCCATCACCGACCGGATCATGCGGTCGATCACCACGATGCGTGAACAGTTCGACGCCACCGGCACCGACATCGTGCACGCCCAGGACTGCATCAGCGCCAACGCCGTCGGACGTTGCATCCGCACGATTCATCATCTCGACCAATTCACCACCCCGATCCTCGTCGATTGCCACGAGAAGGCCGTCGTCAACCCGTATGCGCGGATCTGCGTGTCACGATCGGTCGCCGAGGAGGTGCGAGCGGGATGGGGACTGCACCCCACGGTGATTCCCAACGGGGTCGACCACGATCGGTTCTCGGTCGCGGCGGGTGCAGACCCGGCGGCAACGGCCGCTCGGCAAGGATGGCGGGATCGGCTGGGCCCCTTCGTGTTGGCGGTCGGTGGCATCGAACCCCGCAAGGGCAGTATCGATCTCGTCGAGGCATTTGCGGTGCTGCGGGCTCGCGTTCCGGGCCTGTCGCTCGTCTTCGCCGGCGGTGAAACGCTTTTCGACTACCGCAACTACCGTGCGGAATTCGATCGGCGAGCACACGATCTCGGGGTCGAGCCCGTCGTCCTCGGGGCGGTCGCCGACGACGTGTTGCCACCGCTGGTCGCCGCGTGTGACGCCTTCGCCTTCCCGTCGACCAAGGAGGGATTCGGGCTGGCCGCCATGGAGGCACTGGCTGCCGGCCGTCCCGTGGTCGCCCGTGATCTGCCGATTCTCCGTGAGGTGTTCGGTGAGACCGTGCGGTATGCCACCGATCCTGCCGACCTCGCCGACCACCTCGCCGCCGCTCTCGCCGATCCCGATTCGCGCGTCGACGCCGGCCGCGTCCTGACCCGATCCCTCACCTGGGATTCCGCCGCGCGGGCACACCTGGACTTCTATCGCGAGCATCCGACCTGGTAGTCCGCCTGGTCCGGAACCAGCACTGCCACAAGCGGTCTCGAGGCTCGGCGCACGCGCCTCACACCTCGACCATCGGGTGGGAAACGCCCTGCCAACCGCCCCCTGGTGGGGAAACACCCCCGCTTCGGCGGCGCCCTAGCCGATGGTCGAGGTGCCGACGAGCGCCAGCGACGAGGCCTCGAGACCCTCCTATCCACCCAACTCGGTCAAAACCCCTGCCGGACTTGACCGTTACGGGAGCATGCGGCCACGAGTGTGTTACAGAAGTGACGAATGAGGTGTAAACCGATACGAGCAGACCTATCCTGGGGCGCATGATGCGCCGTCGTCTTGTCATGTCCGCCACCGTCGCGACGGTGGTGGGTGTCGCCGGCTCACTGACCGTTGCGCCGGCCACCGCGGCCCCGTCGGTCGGGCCGGACGTGTCGAGTTACCAGCATCCGAACGTGTCGCTGATCAACTGGTTCGCGGTGCGCGCCGCCGGCCAGCAGATCGCCATGGTGAAGGCGACCGAATCCCTCAACTATGTCAATCCGTACTTCGTTCCCGACAGCCTCACCATGCGTGCCGCCGGCCTCATCCGCGGCACCTATCATTACGCCGACCCCTCGCAGTCGGCCGCCGCGCAAGCACTTTTCTACGCCGGGGTCGTGCTCGGACAGAACGGAATGCTGGATCTCCCACCGGTTCTCGACCTGGAGAACTCCGGCGGGCTCAATCCGACGGACCTCGCCGCATGGGTGCGCGAGTTCTTCGCCACCCTGGAGTCGCTGACCGGGCGCAAGACGATCCTGTACACCTATCCGAAGTTCTGGGACACCGCGATGGGCAGCACCACCGAGTTCGCCGACCACCCGCTGTGGATCGCGTCCTACAACGGCCAGGCCGCACCGGAGATGCCGCACGGCGGCTGGAGCACCTGGACGTTCTGGCAGTACACGGATTCCGGCCAGCTACCCGGCATTCCGACGCCGGTCGATCTCAACCGATTCAACGGCACGCCATCGCAATTGCAGACGATGGGCAACGCCGCCTGAATGAGTACGACCGGCACACCGGCAGCTGAGCGGGGCGAGCCGTTCAGCGGGCCACGGCGTCGGCAACCGAGCGCAGGTCGTCGACGACCGAGGCGATCGCGGCGCGCGGATGCGGCCGGGTGAATGCCTCGTACACCCGCGCCGCACGAACTCCCTTGAGCTCCAACGCGACCACGTCGGGCTGCCGGGCCGCATGCCGCGGCATCAGGGCGATCCCGTGATCGGCGGCGACGAGCGCCTCGATCGTCGTGAAATCCAGCATCCGCTGGATCACCCGGGGTGCCACGCCGGTGAGCGCCGAGATCGATTGCAGCACATCATCGACCGGGAATCCGCCCTCCACGCTGATCCAGTCGCGGTCGGCGAGTTCGGAGACCGCGACCCGCCGCTGGCCGGCGAGATCCGAGGTGCGCGCCACGATCACATCCAGCGGTTCGCGCATCAGCTCGGTGACCGCGACCCGCGGATCGGTCAGCGCGGGCATCCGCTCGTCACGGTGGGTGACGACGATGTCGAAATCGGCCAAACCCGGTGCGGCCTCCGGATATCCGACATCGAGGTGGAAGGCGTGCACGTCGATTCCCGCCTCGGCGGCCCGCGTCAGCACGTCAGGAAGCAGCAGCGTCGCGCCCGACGGGAACATCGCCAGACGCACCGAGGCGTGACCGGATCGGTACGACGCCATCTCTTCCTGCGCTCGCTCCACCGCGGCGATGACGTCATCGGCGCGCAGCACCAGCGCGTGGCCCGCCCCGGTCAGGCGGATGCGTCGGCCATCCGGTTCGAGCAGCGCCACGCCGGCCTCTTCGGCGAGCACCTTGAGTTGTTGCGAGACCGCCGACGGCGTCATGTGCAGCGCGTCGGCGACCGCGCCGATCGAGCCGCGATCGGCGAACTCGCGCAGCAACCGCAGTCGGCGAACCTCCATGGCGCGATCCTATGACGGTGAGATCCCACGTCAGGGAAGCTCCACGCATGTCGGACCCGGCACGCATGATGGATGAATGCGTAGTCGCCACGTGAGTCACGTCATCGCCGCCTCGCCGGATCAGGTCTACGAGTTCGCGTCGGACCCGGGCAACCTGGCGCTCTGGGCGTCGGGGCTGGCGCAGGCACCGGTCACGCGCCGTGGCGACGACCTCCTCGTCGAATCCCCGATGGGCACCGTCACGGTGCGCTTTGTCCCGCCCAACGACTACGGGGTCATCGACCACGACGTCACCCTTCCGACGGGGTCGACGGTCACCAATCCGGTGCGGGTGCTGGCCCACCCCGACGGCTCGGAAGTGGTCTTCACCCTGCGCCAACTCGACCTCACCGACGAAGAGTTCGACCGTGACGCCGCGACGGTCGCGGCCGATCTTGCACGCCTCGCCGACCTGGTGGAACAAAGCGGACCCAAGTCCGGTTAACTGGTGTCATGAGCAAGAAGATTGGTTTCCTTTCCTTCGGACATTGGTCCCCGTCGGCCGGCTCGCAGACCCGCTCGGCCGCGGACACCCTGCTGCAATCCATCGACCTCGCGGTCGCGGCCGAAGAACTCGGCGCGGACGGCGCCTACTTCCGCGTGCACCACTTCGCACGGCAACTCGGTTCGCCGTTTCCGCTGCTCGCCGCGATCGGCGCGAAAACCGAGACCATCGAGATCGGCACCGGCGTCATCGACATGCGGTACGAGAACCCGATGTACATGGCCGAGGACGCCGGCGCGGCCGATCTGATCTCCGGCGGACGACTCCAGCTCGGCATCAGCCGGGGGTCCCCCGAGCAGGTGATCGAGGGTTACAAGTACTTCGGCTACGTTCCCGCCGACGGCGAGACCGACGCCGACATGGCGCGCTCGCACACCGACGTGTTCCTCCAGGTCATCGATGGTGCGCGCTTCGCCGAGCCGAATCCATCGCCGATGTTCCCCAACCCGCCGGGACCGCTGGGCATCGAACCCCAGTCACCGGGCCTGCGCGATCGCATCTGGTGGGGTGCGGGCACGCGCGCGACAGCCGAGTGGACCGCGGAGAAGGGCATGAACCTGATGTCGTCGACGCTGCTCACCGAGGACACCGGAGTGCCGTTCCACCAACTCCAGGCCGAACAGATCCAGCGGTTCCGCGACGCCTGGAAGCTCGCCGGACACGAGCGTGAGCCACGAGTATCGGTGAGCCGCAGTATCTTCCCATTGGTCAACGACATGGACCGGGCCTACTTCGGCCGGGACCGGCACAGCTCCGACCAGGTCGGTCACATCGATGGCGGTATCGCGCGGTTCGGCAAGTCCTACGCCGAAGAACCCGACAAGCTCATCGAACAGCTCCGGGAGGACGAGGCCATCGCCGCCGCCGACACCCTGCTGCTGACGGTGCCGAATCAACTCGGCGTCGAGTACAACGCGCATGTCATCGAGGCGATCCTGAAGGACGTGGCACCGGCACTCGGATGGCGGTAGCTCCACCGTTCGGCGATGACTGATACCCATTCGGCATTGATCGGTCCCAAAGTGGTCTTGGACATGTATTGATCCGGGTCCTACCGTCGAGACATGGCCCCACAATCCACGATTGCACCCGAGTCCACGCCGACCGAGTCCACGCCGACCGAGTCCACGCTGACCGGCCAGATGATCATCGCGGGCGAACTCGTGACCGGCGGCGGGGCAACGATCAGTGCCATCGACCCGGCCACCGGCGAACACCTCGAGCCCAGCTACCGGTACGGCTCCGCCACCGACGTGACATCGGCCTCGATCGCGGCCGATGCCGCGTTCGACACCTACCGGAGCACCGGCGCCACCGAGCGCGCAGCCTTCCTGGAGCGGATCGCCGAACGACTCGACGCACTCACCGACGACCTCGTCGCCCGTGCCGGCAGCGAAACCGGGCTTCCTGCAGCGCGACTCACCGGCGAGGTCGCTCGAACCAGCGGCCAGCTCCGGTTGTTCGCCGACACCCTGCGCGAGGGCAGCTGGCAGGGCGCGCGGATCGATCCCGCCCTCCCCGGCCGCACGCCCTTGCCGCGAGCCGACATTCGACAGCGCAAGGTCGCACTGGGGCCCGTCGCCGTGTTCGGCGCCAGTAACTTTCCGCTCGCCTTCTCGGTGGCCGGTGGCGACACCGCCTCGGCGCTCGCCGCCGGATGCCCGGTGATCGTCAAGGCCCACGACGCGCACCCGGGCACCTCAGAACTCGTCGGCCGCGCCATCACCGACGCCGCACGCGACACCGGCATGCCGGCCGGGGTGTTCTCGCTGCTCTACGGCGACGGACCCGACCTCGGAATCGCCCTCGTCACCGACCCGCGTGTCCAGGCCGTCGGCTTCACCGGTTCCCGCGGCGCGGGCCTGGCGCTCGTCGCGGCCGCCCAGGGTCGCCCGCGCCCGATTCCGGTGTATGTGGAGATGAGTTCGATCAACCCGGTGTTCCCGCTCCCCGCCGCTCTCGCCACCCGCGCAGCCGATCTCGGCGCCGCATTCGTCGGCTCCCTGACCCTCGGTGCCGGCCAATTCTGCACCAACCCCGGAGTCGTGATCGCCGTCGACGGCCCCGACCTCGACACCTTCATCTCCGCCGCTGCCAGCGCCGTCGCCGCAACCTCTCCGGCCACGATGCTCAGTCCGGGGATCGCGGCCGGCTATCGTGCCGGCGTCGACGACCTCCGACGCGTTGCCACCGTCGAGGCGCGTGGCCTCGACACCGACTCGCCCCACGCGTGCCGTGCCGCGCTGTTCTCCACCGACGCCGACACCTTTCTCTCGTCGGAGTCCTTGCGCCAGGAGGTATTCGGGGCGTCGAGCATCGTGGTCAAGTGCCGCGACACCGCGCAGGTCGCCGAGGTGGCGGCCGGTCTCGACGGCCAGCTCACCGCGACCGTCCACGCCGACGACGCCGACCTCGAGGCGGCGCGCGCCCTGCTGCCGACCCTGGAGCGCACTGCGGGCCGAATCCTGTTCAACGGCTGGCCAACCGGCGTCGAGGTGGGCCACGCCATGGTTCACGGTGGGCCGTTCCCGGCGACGTCGGACGCACGGAGCACCTCGGTCGGCTCACGCGCCATCGAACGCTTCCTGCGGCCGGTCGCCTACCAGGACGTTCCCGCCGCACTGTTGCCCGGCGCGATCGCCGACGGCAACCCGCAGAACATCTGGCGGCGCATTGACGGCGCACTCACCCGCGACTGATTCCACACCGGTTTTCCCTTCACCACAAGGAGATTGACATGCTCGACGGCGTTCTGTTCTTTCCCGTCACCCCTTTCGACGCCGACGGCGAGGTCGACTACGACCGACTCGCCGAGCACGTCGAGCGCGGTGTCGCAGCCGGCCCCGGCGGGGTGTTCATCGCCTGCGGCACCGGCGAATTCCATGCTCTCGGACTCGCCGAGTTCACCCGGATCGTGCGGTGCGCCGTCGACGTCGTCGCCGGTCGGGTACCGGTGTTCGCCGGCACCGGTGGTTCCCTCGTGCAGGCCAAGGAATTCGCCGCCGCCGCGGCAGATCAGGGCGCCGACGGACTGCTGCTGCTGCCGCCGTACCTGGTGACGATGCCGCCGGCCGGACTGGTCGCCTACACCACACAGGTTGCGGCGCAGACGAATCTACCGGTGATCGTCTACAACCGGGCTAACGCCGTCTTCGATGAGCAGGCCGCCGTCGAGGTGGCCGCGCTGCCGACGGTCATCGGCCTCAAGGACGGCACCGGAGACCTCGACACCATGGCACGCATCGTGGGTGCGGTGACCGATTCACTCGTCGGCTCCGGCAAGGAGTTCCTGTTCTTCAACGGATTGCCGACCGCCGAGATCACCCAGCAGGCCTACCGCGCAATCGGCGTGACGCTGTACTCATCGGCGACCTTCGCCTTCGCCCCGGAACTGGCGTTGGCCTTCTACCACTCGCTGGAATCCGGTGACACCGCGCTCACCGACGATCTGCTGCGTACGTTCTTCCATCCGCTCGTCCGTCTGCGCAATCGCGTTCCCGGGTACGCGGTGTCGTTGGTGAAGGCAGGCGTCACGCTCGAGGGCATCCCCGCGGGGTCGGTGCGCGCACCTCTGGTCGATCCGAGCCCGGCTCATCTCGACGAGCTGGCAGCGATCACCGCAGCCGGGCGTGCCGCGCTCGCCGGGGCGATGGCGGCTGAGGTCGGCGCCTGACCCGGCCCGTGCCGATCGACGAACCCGTACCGTGATATCCGAATCGGGTATCACGGTACGGGTTTGTCATGTGGAGAGTGGATCAATGTTCGCGTTGTCGCGCCTGACGGGGTTCATCGCGGTCGCCGAGGAACTGCATTTCGGCCGGGCGGCCGAACGACTGCACATGACCCAGCCGCCGCTGAGCCGCCAGATCCAGCAACTCGAACACGAGCTCGGCGTGCAACTCATCGACCGCACCAGCCGCACCGTCACCCTGACCGCCGCCGGACACGCCTTCCTCCCCGAGGCACGCCGCATCGTCCGGCTCGCCGAGAGCGCCTCCCTGATGGTCAAGCGCATCCCGGCGGGCGACCTGGGCACCGTCATCGTCGGATTCACCGGGGCATCCGCTCATGCCGTCCTGCCACGACTCCTCGACACCGCCCGACGAGTGCTGCCCGACGTCAAGATCGTGCTCCGCGAGATGGTCACCGACGCCCAGATGGAAGCCCTGACCGGCGGCGAACTGGATCTGGGATTGGTCCGTCCGGGCCCGGGCAGGCCCGGTGTCAGCAGCAGGCCACTGCACCACGAACGCCTGATCGCCGCGCTGCCCGACGATCACGACCTCGCCGACGCCGACGAGCTGACCATCGAGGATTTCGACGGGCGTGAAGTGGTGATGTACTCCCCGGTCGACGCCCGCTACTTCCACGAATTGCTCATCAGCACGTTCACCGCGGTCGGTGCGACCCCTCGCCACGTGCAGTACGTGACGCAGATCCACACCATGCTGGTGCTCGTACGTTCAGGGCTCGGCATGGCGCTCGTACCCGAGTCGGCGGCCACGATGCGGCCCGAAGGAGTGGTGTTCCGACCGGTCACCGCCGTCCGCGAGCGGCCGGTTCGGTTACACGCGGCGTGGCGGTCGGACAACACCAACCCGGCGCTGGCGCGGATGCTCGCCGACGTCCTGCCCACGCAGGAATGGGACTAGCCGCGCCATATCGGATTCAGTTGCGGCACAGTGCGGGCCGCTTGCTGTCGAAGGTCCATCCGGGTATGAGGTACTGCATTCCGACGGCGTCGTCGCGCGCTCCGAGGCCCTCGCGGCGGTAGAGTTCGTGCGCCGCCTCGACCCGATCCATGTCGAGTTCGACGCCGAGCCCGGGCTTGTCACCGACGGTGAGAAATCCGTCGGTGATCGCATGGGGCTCGGTGGTGAGGCGCTGACCGTCCTGCCAGATCCAGTGGGTGTCGATCGCGGTGATGGTGCCGGGCGCGGCAGCGGCGACGTGGGTGAACATTGCCAGCGACACGTCGAAGTGGTTGTTGGAGTGCGATCCCCACGTCAGTCCCCACGCGTCGCACAGTTGTGCCACGCGGACCGAGCCGTTCATCGTCCAGAAGTGGGGGTCGGCGAGCGGGATGTCGACGGCTCCGGAGCGGATGGCGTGACCCAACTCCCGCCAGTCGGTCGCGATCATGTTGGTGGCGGTCGGTAAACCGGTGGCACGCTTGAACTCCGACATCACCTCACGGCCGGAGAACGATCCCTCGGGTCCCACCGGGTCCTCCGCGTAGGCCAGGACATCGGTGAGGTCACGGCAGATGTCGACGGCCTCCCGCAACAGCCAACCACCGTTGGGGTCCAGGGTGATTCGTGCGTCGGGAAAGCGTTCGTGCAGCGCGCGCACCGCGGCGGCCTCCTCGACCGGGGCGAGGACACCGCCCTTGAGTTTGAAATCGGCGAATCCGTATCGCGCGTGGGCGGCCTCGGCGAGGGCGACCACCGCCTCGGGTGTCAGCGCCTCCTGGTGACGCAGGCGCATCCAGTCGTCGGCGTCGGTCGGCTCGTCGGAAGGCGCGGCGTAGGGCAGGTCGGTCTTGGTGCGATCACCGACGAAGAACAGATATCCCAACGCCTGCACCCGATCTCGCTGTTGGCCGTCACCGAGCAGCGCCGCCACCGGAACGTCGAGGTACTGACCGAGCAGGTCGAGCAACGCCGATTCGATCGCGGTGACCGCGTGCACGGTGACCCGAAGATCGAAGGTCTGCGCTCCCCGGCCGCCGGCATCGCGTCCGGCGAAGGTCGTCCGGATGGCACCCAGCGTGGCGTGGTAGCGGCCGATCGACGATCCGATCACCAGCTCACGCGCGTCCTGCAGGGTACGACGGATGGCTTCGCCGCCGGGTACCTCGCCCACACCGACGCGGCCGTCGGAATCGGTGAGCACCACCAGGTTCCGGGTGAAGTACGGGGCGTGGGCGCCGCTGAGATTGAGCAGCATGCTGTCGCGTCCGGCAACCGGATAAACGGCCATCTCGGCGACGACGGGAGTGGTGTGGCTTGACATCGGGCGCTCCTTGGGCGACGGGGTGGCAGCGACGGCGGTGGTCATCGGTCCACACCGTGCGCGGTCTTGTTCTCCGCCGCGCGGGTGGCCACGGCGTTGGCGGCGGTGGGGGTCACCGCCGGCGTGTCGGTGAGGACGTCGGTATTCACCGAAGCCTCCGACTCGGGAGTCGGGCGGCGCAGGAAGAACACCAGGATCGCGGCGATGACCGAGGCGATGGCCAGACCGTAGAGACCCCAGGTGACCTGTCCGGTGGCCTGTTTGACCAGACCGAAGCCGAAGGGCGCGACGAAACCGCCCAGGTTGCCCAGGGAGTTGATGATCGCGATCGCCGGTGCGAGCACCATCGGGTGCAAGGTCGACTGTGGGATCGACCAGAACAACGGGCTCGCGCTCTTGAAGCCCATGGCGGCGATGCACAGGAACACCAGCGCCGGCCACGGGGAGACGACGGCTGCGGCGTAGGTGCCCACTGCGGCCACCAGCAACGCGATCACCAGCAGCGGGCGGCGATTGCCGGTGCGGTCCCCGATGCGCGAGGAGACATACATGGCCACGACCGCACAGATCCACGGCAGCGACGACAGCAGCCCGACGGTGACGTCGTTGGTGCCCTGGATACGTCGCACGATCGAGGGTAGCCAGAAGGTGTTGGCATAGATCGACAGCTGGATGGCGAAGTAGATGACGCAGAAGATGATGAGCTGCCGATCGGCCAGCATGCTCCACCGCGAGGTCTTGTGCGCCACACCCGAACCGGCCGCCTTGCGACGTTCCTCCTCGGCGATCGTCGACGAGAGCGCGTCGCGTTCTTCGGTGGACAGCCACTTCGCATCGGAGATGTGTGAGTTGAGCAAGAAGTAGGCGATGATGCCCACGACCACCGACAACGAACCCTCGATGAGGAACAGCCACTGCCACCCGTGCAGTCCGAGCAGCCCGTGCATCGACAACAGCGGCCCGGACACCGGGCCCGAAATAGCTGCGGCGAGAGACGAACCCGCCACGAACAGTGCTGTGGCGCGACCTCGGGAACTGTTGGGCAGCCACTTGGCGAGGTAGAAAATGACGGCGGGGAAGAATCCGGCCTCGGCGGCGCCGAGCAAGAAGCGCAGGATGTAGAACATCATCTCGTTCTGTACGAACATCATGGCCGCGGAGATGACACCCCAGCTGATCATGATGCGGGTCAACCAGATCCGCGCCCCGAACTTCTCCATCATCATGTTGCTGGGCAGTTCGAAGATGGCGTACGCGATGAAGAACACGCCGGCACCGAATCCGTAGGCGGCAGCACCGATCCCGACGTCGGTGTGCAGGTATTCGGCGGCGTACCCGATATTGGCGCGGTTGAGCTGATTACAGATCAGCATGACGATGAACAGCGGCACCACCCGCCGATAGAACTTGGCGACCGCGCGGTCAACCGCGGCGCCGTGGGTGCGAGTGAACGACATCGCCCACTCCTTTCCGATCTGGCAGCCGTCGGGGACGAAACCCTGCGCTGCGACCTATACAACCAGCGTGACCCTCAGTGAGTCACCTCACACGACAGACGCTAGAGGCCTGCGGCGATGCCTGTCCAACACCGATTACACATGGATTAATGCTTGATCAGCATCAGTCCTCGAGACTGCGCAGATACTGAAGTGATTCCGAACAGTCAATGCAAAAGAATTCGATTGTTCTTCATCGAAGTCGGCCCGACGATGGACTCATGACCACTCGCGATCGCCTGCTCGGCCTCACCGTCGTCGTCCTCTGGGGCCTCAACTTCATCGCCATCCGCGTCGGTCTCGACCACTTCCCGCCGTTCTTCTTCGCGGCTCTGCGGTTCGCGGTGATGGCCGTCCCGGTGGTGCTGTTCGTGAAGTTCCCGCGCGTGCAGATGCGATGGTTCCTGCTGTACGCAGTGGGCTTCGGGTTCGGGCAGTTCGCGTTCCTGTTCCTCGCCATGAACCTCGGGATGCCCACCGGGCTGGCCTCGTTGGTCCTGCAGACCTCGGCGCCGTTCACCGTGCTGCTGGGCGTGTTCTTCCTTCGTGAGCGGTTGGTGCCCGCGCAGATCGTCGGCATCGCGATCGCCGTCGCCGGGATCGTCGTCATCGGCGTCGACCGCGCCGGACATTCGTCGATCGGTGTGGGCATCGTCGTCCCGATGGTGCTGACCGTGCTGGCGGGCCTGTCGTGGGCGTTCGGCAACATCGGCAGCCGCCTGGCCCAACCCGACGACGCCCTGCGGATGACACTGTGGATGTCGGTGGTACCGCCGATCCCGTTCCTGGCGTTGAGCTTTGCCACCGAAGGCCCTCGCGCCGACCTGACGTCGTTGACGACGCTGGGGTCGTCGTCCGGGCTGATCGCGCTGGCCGGCCTCGCCTACGTCGTGCTGCTGGGCACCATCGCCGGGTCCGGGCTCTGGACGATGCTGATGAAGCGGTACGAGGCCAGCCGGGTCGCGCCGCTGTCGTTGCTGGTACCCGTGGTCGGGATCAGCGCCGCCTGGCTACTGCTCGGCGAGGTGCCGAGCGGGGTCGAGATCGCCGGTGCCGCACTGGTCATCGCCGGATGCGCCGCCGGGGTGTTGGCGGCGCCGCGGTCGAGGGTGCGGGCCGGCGCGGGGGCGACCTCTGTCAGAGCACCCCACGCACCACGTCGTGCATCCCCGAGACCGCTTGTCGGGCAGCGGGACTGAAGCCGAGCATGTTCACGAAGCCGTGGATCATGCCCGACTCGCGTTGCAACGAGGTACGCACTCCGGCGCCGGAGAGGGCGTCGGCGTAGGCGATGCCCTCGTCGCGCAACGGATCGAAGCCGGCGACCACCACATGGGCGGGCGGCAGTCCGGTGAGGTCGTCGGCGAGCAGCGGGGAGATCCGCGGATCACTGCGCGGCACGCCGGCCGGGACGTAGCGCTCGGTGAACCACTCGATGCGCTCGGCGGTGAGGAAGTAGCCGGTGGCGAACTCCTCCCGCGAACCTCCGGATCGCGTCATGTCGGTGACCGGGTACAGCAGCAGCTGCAGACGCGGCGTCACCTCCTCGCCGCGCACGAGTTGGGAGAGCACCGCGGCCAGGTTCCCGCCTGCGCTGTCGCCGGCGACGATGAGGCGATCGGTGTCGACACCCCAGCGCGGGGCCGCACTCACCGCGAAGCGCCACGCGGCCAGGGCGTCGTCGACGGCCGCCGGAAACGGATACTCGGGGGCGAGCCGGTACTCGACGGATAGGACGTCGACGCCGGTGTCGAGGGCCAGTCGCCGACAGTAGGCGTCGTGGGTGGCCCGACTCCCCAGCGAGAACCCACCACCGTGGAAGAACAGCACCAGCCCCGTCGAGGAGACCTCGGCGCGGTAGCGGGTGGCCGGCAGGTCGCCGCCCGGCCCGTCGATCACCAGATCCTCGACGACCGCCAGCGGCGGGGTCCGCTCGGCGGAGATGGCCGAATTCACCTCGAGGTTGTGGCGGGCGCGCTCGACGGTCGCGCCGCTCATGTCGCCGCCGGGCATGAGTCGCGTGGCGACACCGGCGGCCAACATCTCCGGGGCGATGTGCTCGCCGTCGGAGTTCACCGGACAGATCCGGGAGGCAACGCCCAGCAGACCCGGCGGCAGGTGTCCGCCGAGGCGCATCACCGAACGGACGGCGCGGAACGGAAGCGGAATCGTCAGCGTTGTGGCCCTACTCACGGCCGCGAGGGTACCCCGCCGAGGTCCGGCGGCACCGCCGACGCCCCTGTGCCAGACTCGTCCCCATGTCCGACCGAGTTCCGCTGCGCACCTCGCTGGCCCTGGCCGCCGCCGCGTCCGCCCGCTGGGCCTCCCGCACCGCCGGACGCGGCAAGGGCTCGATGATCGGCGGGCTGGTCGCCGAGAAGATCGACCCGCAGATCATGACCCGCCTGGCGGCCGGCAAGCGTACGGCGCTGATCACCGGTACCAACGGCAAGTCGACGACGACGCGGATGACCGCGGCGGCGCTCGCCGAACTCGGCGAGGTCGCCACCCAGGCCGACGGCGCCAACATGGACGCCGGGATCATCGCCACGCTCAGCCTGCAACGTTCGGCGCCGATCTGCGCACTCGAGGTCGACGAATTGCACGTCCCGCACGTCGCCGACGCCACCGATCCGGAGGTGGTGGTGATGCTGAATCTCTCGCGCGATCAGCTCGACCGGGTGGGGGAGATCAACATGATCGAACGCGCCCTGCGCGCCGGCATCGCCCGCCACCCCGACACGATCGTCGTCGCCAACTGCGATGACGTCCTGGTCACCTCCGCTGCCTTCGATGCGCCGAAGGTGGTGTGGGTGGCGGCCGGGTCGAGCTGGGTCGGCGACTCGGTGAGCTGTCCGCGCACCGGCGAACCCATCGCGCGTGCCACCGCCGACTCCAGCGACGGACCGTCGATACCACCCGGCGGTATCGACTGGTATTCGACCGGTGACGAGAACTTCCGGCGCCCCACCCCCGACTGGTGGGTCGACGACGACAACATCTACGGCCCCGACGGGTTCATCGCGCCGATGACGCTCGCTGTCCCGGGCCGCGCCAACCGCGGCAACGCGGCGCAGGCGGTCGCTGCGGCCGTCGCGATGGGCGCCGACCCGGCCGAGGCGGTGGCGGCGGTGCAGACCGTCGGCGAGGTCGCCGGACGCTACGGCATCCATCAGGTCGGCAACCACTCGGTGCGCACCCTGCTGGCCAAGAATCCGGCCGGCTGGCAGGAAGCGCTGTCGATGATCGACCACGACGCCGACGGACTGGTCATCGCCGTCAACGGCCAGGTCCCCGACGGTGAGGATCTCTCCTGGCTGTGGGATGTGCGGTTCGAGGCGTTCGAGACGATGACGGTGGTCGCCGCAGGCGAACGCGCCGCCGACCTGTCGGTGCGGCTGCTCTACGCGGGCGCCGAGCACACCACCATCGCCGACCCGATGAAGGCCATCGCCTCATGTCCCCCGGGACGCGTCGAGGTCCTGGCGAACTACACCGCCTTCCGCGATCTCGGCACCGCGATGGAACGCGTACGGGAGGAACGCAAATGAGCGACTCGACACTGCGCATCGGGCTGGTGCTCCCCGACGTGATGGGCACCTACGGTGACGGCGGGAACGCACTGGTGCTGCGGCAGCGGGCCCGGATGCGGGGCATCGACGCCGAGATCATCTCGATCACCCTCGACGACGAGGTCCCCGACTCACTCGACGTCTACACCCTCGGTGGCGCCGAGGATTACGCGCAGCGGCTGGCCACCCGGCACCTCACCCGCTATCCGGGGCTGCAGCGTGCGGCGGCAGCAGGCCGTCCGGTGCTGGCGATCTGCGCGGCCATCCAGGTCCTCGGCCACTGGTACGAGACGTCGGCGGGCGAACGCGTGGACGGCATCTCGCTGTTCGACCTCACCACCGCACCGCAGCAGACCCGCAGCATCGGCGAGCTCGTCACCGACCCGGTGTTGCCCGGACTCACCCAGCCGTTGTCGGGATTCGAAAACCATAGGGGCGGAAGTACTCTCGGGGCCGATGCCACCCCGCTCGGGCGGGTGCGTCACGGCGTCGGCAACGGCGTGGGCGACGGCACCGAGGGTGTGGTCGCCGGCTCGGTGATCGGCACCTACCTGCACGGCCCGGCGCTGGCGCGCAACCCTGAGCTAGCCGATTTTCTCCTCGCCCGGGCGATCGGGACCGATTCGCTTGCGCCGCTGGACCTCCCAGAGGTTAACCGGCTGCGCTCCGAGCGACTCGCCGCCGCCCGGCGCTGAGCCGTCGGCCGCACCCGGTCCGCGCCGATGCCAGAAGCGGGGCCGGCGGAACCGCGAGCAGCCCGACGCCCCGCACAGGGCGCAGTCGGTGCCCGCGCGCAGATGGTCGTGCGCCGACCGCGGATGACCGCACCGGCACACCTGATCACCACGCTGGGACATGGCCTCACCCTACGCCGCACGACGACGGCGGATGTCGGGAATCCGCAGCCCGACGTACTGTGTCGCCATGACCACGATCTCGCCCTGCAGCGCCGACGATCACGATGACTGGCTGCCACTCTGGGACGCCTATCTGCGCTTCTACGAGACCGACCTGGATCCCGAGATCACCGCAATCACGTTCCGGCGCATCGTCTCCGGTGACGGTATCCACGGTGCGATCGCACGTGACGACCAGCGTCGCGCCATCGGTCTGGTCCACTGGCTCGCCCATCCGTCGACCTGGAGCCGCACCGGCTACTGCTACCTCGAGGATCTGTTCGTCGCCCCCGACAGCCGCGGGTCCGGCGTCGGGCGCGCCCTGATCGACCACGTCTGCGACGCGGCACGCAACGCCGGACTCACGAAGGTCTACTGGCTGACCCAACAGCACAACGCCACTGCGCGAAGACTTTACGACGCCGTCGCCACCGACACCGGATTCGTGCACTACGAGATCGATCTCGACACCCACTGATCGACAGCCCACGTGACCGACGGCTCAGCCGACGGCCGGCTCACCCGAGAGTGCGGTCGCGCGCGGGCAATCCGGCGTACCGGGCGGCCTCGACGATCACCGCCCGCAGCATCGCCGGGGTGAGCCGCCCGGTGAACGTGTTGTGCTGGCTGACGTGATAGCTGGCGAACACCGTCAGCTCGGCGCCGTCGTCACGACGGATGACCGTACGCGCACCGTGGCCGAATTTCGGTCGGGGACGGTCGATCTGCCAGCCGAGTTCCTCGAACGTCCGCAGCCCCACCTGCCATCCGAAGCCGCCGAGCACCATCACCGAGCGCACCGTGGGCGCCAGGAGGTCCAGCTCGGCACGTAACCAGTGGGCGCATCGGTCGCGCTCGGTGGTGGTCGGCTTGTTCTGCGGCGGAGCGCAATGCACCGGGGCGGTCATGCGTACCCCGAACAGCTCAATCCCGTCGTCGGCGGAGACGACGGTCGGTTGCGAGGCGAGTCCGACGTCGTAGAGCGCGCGAAACAGCACGTCACCACTCTGGTCCCCGGTGAACATGCGGCCGGTGCGATTGGCGCCGTGCGCGGCCGGCGCGAGCCCGAGGATGAGCATGCGGGAGTCGCCGGGCCCGAACCCGGGGACGGGTCGTCCCCAATAGTCCCAGTCGGCGAAGGCGGCACGTTTCTCCCGCGCCACCTTCTCGCGCCACGCGACCAGACGAGGGCAGGCACGACAGTCGATCAGCGCAGCGTCGAGGTCGGCGAGATCGCGGTATCGGGATCGTCGTCGGGCCATGCGGTACTCACCGAGCCGAGCTCAGTCGAGGACCTTGCAGCGCTCGCGGGTGCGATCGACGGCAAACCAGCCGCGCTCGAACTGCTGCCATCGTTGCAGCAGGGGGCGCGAGGATTCACCGTCGCGGGCGACGGCGCGTTCGAGCCGCGCGTCGGCGTCGCCGCCGTCGAGCCACAGGGCGTGGCTGAGCCGGTCGGCGATGCGACGCCGCGCCGACGACACGCCCTCGATCACCAGCAGCGGCTCCCACCGCACCCACACCCGACCACCGAGCTGCGGCACACCGTCGACCCACTCCCGTGGCCGATAGCGGTAATCGTGCCGACGCACAAAGGCATGCAGCACATCGCTTTCCAGCTCCGGCCACCACGCGACCGGGTTGTCCCACGTGGCGAAGTCATCGGTGCGGACGAGCACCACCCCGGTACCGCGGGCCCGCAGGCGGGCGACGAGGGCGTCGGCGACGGTCGACTTACCCGCGCCGGACGGGCCGTCGATGGCGACGATCCCGGAGATCATCTCCGCGGCGAGGTCATCGAGCCGGGCGTCGAGATCGGTGGACAGGGTGGGCGCGGTCATCGTCATGCCAGGATGCGGCGGCCCGACAGCGCACGGCCGAGGGTGAGTTCGTCGGCGAACTCCAGGTCGCCGCCCATCGGCAGCCCCGACGCCAGACGCGTCACCGACAGCCCCGGGAAGTCCTTGAGCATCCGCAGCAGGTACGTCGCGGTGGCCTCGCCCTCGGTGTTGGGGTCGGTGGCCACGATGATCTCGGTGACGTCGGTGCCGTCGGCGGTGGTGGCGAGCCGTCGCAGCAACTCGCGGATGCGCAACTGGTCGGGGCCGATCCCCGACAGCGGGTCGAGTGCGCCGCCGAGGACGTGATAGCGGCCGTGGAACTCCTTGGTGCGCTCGATCGCGTGAACGTCCTTGGGTTCCTCGACGACGCAGATCTTGGTCGCGTCACGTCGGGCATCCGAGCAGATCCGACAGAGATTGTTGGCCGAGACGTTGCCGCATTCGGCGCAGAAGGTGACGTTGTCGCGGACCTGGATGAGAGCCGCGACCAGCCGGTCGATCTCCTTCTTCTCGCCGGCCAGCAGCGCGAACGCGATGCGCTGGGCACCCTTCGGGCCGAGCCCGGGTTGTTTGGCGAGCTCGTCGATCAGATCCTGGATGGGGCCCTCGTACATCGGTGCGT
Source organism: Gordonia polyisoprenivorans NBRC 16320 = JCM 10675 (assembly GCF_000241325.1). Lineage (GTDB taxonomy): Bacteria > Actinomycetota > Actinomycetes > Mycobacteriales > Mycobacteriaceae > Gordonia > Gordonia polyisoprenivorans. The sequence goes on from NZ_BAEI01000075.1 coordinate 60,114, forward strand.
CGTACCTCAGCCCAGGCCGGGCAGTCCGCCACCGAGGCCTCCGGCGAGCGGTCCCATCTTCTCGCCGGCGAGTTCCTCGCGCTTGTTCGAGAGGTCGGCGAGTGCGCCGAGCAGCAGATCCTGGAGGGTCTCGACGTCGTCGGGGTCGACGACCTTGGGGTCGATGGTGACCGCGGTGATCTCACCGGTCCCGTTGCCGGTCACGGTCACCAGACCGTTGCCCGCGGTGCCGGTGACCTCGGTCGCCGCGATCTCGTTCTGTGCTTCGAGCAGCTTGGCCTGCATCTGCTGGGCCTGCTGCAGCAACCCGGCCATCGGGTTGTCGCCGCCGGCACCGCCGCCGAAGAGTGCGCTGGGATCGAAAGGTTGATTCACGGGCCCCAGGGTAGTCGGCGGTGCCGACGGGGCGCGCGTGCCGGGCCGGACCGGATCACGAATACAGATTCCACCGCAGCGAGCCGAAAACCCGAAAAGTCGGGTCGCCGACCCGCTCAGGTGGAATCTGTATTCGCCTCCCGCGCCGGACTCAGCGCAACAGACGCTCGACGTGGGCCACGATGTCGTCGACGGTGTCGTCGCCGACCGGGGTGATCTCGAAGGACAGCTCCTCGTCACCGAAGAGCCGGCTTGCACGAGGGGTGAGGGCGAACTCGAGGCGATTGTGCTCGATGCGACGCCATTGCCGGATCGCATCGTAGATCGGGGCGCTGGCACCGGTGGAGATGCAGTACCGGTCGCCCGCGCGGTCCCCGCCGACAAGTTCGCGTTGGATCTGGAAGCAGGCCATCGATTCGTCGTCGATGAACACCACGGCCTCGCATCCCAGGTCGGGGTGGCGTTCGTAGGAGGCGAGGATGGTCACGGGGACAGCGTAACCAGTTCCCGCGGTGGTCAGTGGTGACCCTCGGTGAGGGTGCGGCGGGTTTCGAATCGACGGTGCTGCCCGGTCAACGGATCGACGAACGACAAGCTGTGCGCGACGAGTCGAAGGGGCTCGGAGAAGTCCCCGTGCTCGGGGCGCCCGGCCACGTCGGGCCGGACCTCGGGGTAGAGCGGGTCGCCGACGATCGGCACGTCGAGCAGCGCCATGTGCAGGCGCAGCTGATGGGTGCGGCCGGTATGCGGGACCAGCCGATACACCGACCCGCTCGCGGTCTGCTCGATCTCGGTGATCTCACTGATCGCGTTCACCGGGCCGTCGACGACGCGTGCCCGCAGGTCACCGGCAGTTTTCTCGATCCGATTGCGGACCACCCGGGTGTCGGCGATCCCCGCTGCCGGGGCGAGCGCCCGATACTCCTTCTCGGCCCTGCGCTGCGCGAACAGGTCCTGGTAGGCCGAACGCACCTCGGGTCGCAGCGTGAACAGCAGCACGCCCGCGGTGAGGCGGTCGAGCCGATGTGCGGGGGCGACGAGATCGGTGCCGAGTGCGCGGCGTAACCGCACCAGCGCGGTCTGGGTGACATGCTGCCCGCGCGGCATCGTCGCGAGGAAATGCGGTTTGTCGACGACGACGATGTTCTCGTCGCGATACAGGATCGGCAGATCGAAGGGAATCGTGATCTCGTCGGGCAGGTCGCGATAGAGGTAGACCGACGTGTTGACACGCGCGGGCTGCTCGAGCGTCAGCGGCCGGCCCTCGGCGTCGACGATCTCTCCCCGCTGCGCACGATCGGCGAGGTCGGCGTCGGTCAGCTCCTGCAACGACGGCGTGGCCCGCAGACAGTCACCGACGGTCGATTCCGGCCCCGACCGCAACACCACACGAGTGGCGTCGACGCCATCGCGCGGCGGCAGCGGTGCCGGCCGTGCGCGACCGCGATGTCTCCCGGTCCGGCGGCCCACCGCGGCGGGCTACTTCTCCAGCCGCGTCTTGAGATTCGCGAGCAGGGCGGCCTGGATGCGGGCGAGTCCCTTGGGCGCGAAGGTCTTCTCGAAGAAGCCGCCGATGCCGCTGGCGTTGCTGTTCCAGGTGGTCGTGGTGGTGACCTTGCTGCCCGAGCCGGCCGGCGACACCTGATAGGTGGTCACCATCGACGAATTCTCGTCTTTCTCGGTGATCGTGGCTGCGGCGTTCGGCCCGCTCGCTGCGCTCCCGGCGCCGGGTGTCACGGAGACGGTGGCCTTGACGTCACGCTGGCGCTTGGAGGTCGCCTGCAGAATCCAGTGCACGACGGTGCCGTCGCCGTTGCCGCCGCTGATCACCTGGTAGTCGCGGTACTGCTCGGGCAGGATCGCCGGGCGGGTGTCGGCGTAGTCGGCGAGCGCGCCGATCACGGCATCCGGGGACGCGGCCACCTCTGTCGTTTGACTGGCGGAAATCTGACCCACTGACCCAACTCCTTCACGATGTACTGATTGGCGGGCGTGCTGCTCACGTCCTAGGCTAGCCAAGTGAGCTCGGCACAGATGGAGATGGGGGCAGCGGCATTCGATGAGGGTGTGGCCACCCTCCTGGCCAGCTACCGCGCCATCGGGCCGCAGGCCACGGTCCGTCTGGCGAAGAAGACCTCCAACCTCTTCCGGGCGCGGGCCAAGAACCCGCACCCCGGTCTCGACGTCTCCGGCCTCGACCGGGTGATCTCGGTCGACGCAGCCGCCAAGACCGCAGATGTCGCGGGGATGTGTACCTACGAGAACCTCGTCGCCGCGACGCTGCCGTACGGGTTGGCTCCCAAGGTCGTTCCGCAACTCAAGACGATCACCCTCGGCGGCGCGGTGACCGGACTGGGCATCGAGAGCACCTCGTTCCGCAACGGTCTGCCCCACGAGTCGGTCCTCGAGATCGACATCCTCACCGGTGACGGCGAGATCATCACCGCGACCCCCACCAACGATTATGCGGATCTCTTCTACGGATTCCCCAACTCGTATGGGACGCTCGGTTATTCGGTGCGGCTGCGAATCGAACTGGAAGAGGTCGCCCCGTACGTCGCGCTGCGGCATGTGCGGTTCACCGACCTGTCGGCGTTGCAAGAAACGATGGATGCGATCGTCACCGACAGGTCCTACGACGGCGAGCGGGTCGACTATCTCGACGGCACGGTGTTCAGCGCCGACGAGGCCTATCTGACGTTGGGTCGGCAGACCGATGAACCCGGCTCGGTCAGCGACTACACCGGGATGGACATCTATTACCGGTCCATTCAGCACGATTCGACGCGCACCCCCCAGCGCGATCGGCTGACCATCCACGACTATCTGTGGCGGTGGGACACCGACTGGTTCTGGTGTTCCCGGGCGTTCGGGGCGCAAGAGCCCCGCATCCGTCGGCTGTGGCCGAAAAGGTTGCTGCGCAGCAGTTTCTACTGGAAGCTGATCGGCTACGACCAGCGCTTCGACATCGCCGATCGTCTCAACAAGCGCAAGGGTCTACCCGCCAACGAGCGTGTCGTGCAGGATATCGAGGTGCCGATCGAGCACACCACCGACTACCTCGACTGGTTCTTGACCACCGTGCCGATCGAGCCGATTTGGTTGTGCCCGTTACGGCTTCGGGAGAAGGTCGGCGGTAGCGCACCCGACGCGAATCCGCGGCGGCCGTGGCCGCTGTACCCGCTGCAGCCCGACCGCACCTATGTCAACGTCGGCTTCTGGTCGGCGGTTCCGGTGACCCCCGGCGATCCTGGGCACACCAACAAACTGATCGAACGCAAGGTGGCCGAACTCGATGGCCACAAGTCTCTGTATTCGGAATCCTTCTACAGCCCTGAGGACTTCGATGAGCTCTACGGAGGCGAGCACTACCGACTGCTCAAGAAGCGGTACGACCCACGCGGCCGGCTGCTCGATCTCTATGCGAAAGCGGTGAAACGGCAATGACGACGTACAAGGACAGCGCACCGTCGAAAAACGATGCGCAGCATGCCAAGATGACCCTTGCCCAGGTGTTCGAGTCCATCGTGGGCGGCAATCTCAACATCCGCGTCACCGCCTACGACGGCAGTGCTGCCGGTCCCGAGGATGCCGAGTTCGGCCTGAACCTGGTGACGCCGCGCGGCACCACCTACCTGGTGACCGCCCCCGGTGACCTCGGATTGGCCCGCGCATACGTCTCCGGTGATCTGGAGCTGATCGGCGCCCACCCCGGCGACCCCTACGGCGCGCTGCAGGCCCTGGCCGCCGACCTCGAGTTCAAACGCCCCTCCCCACTGGTGCTGGCGCAGGTGGCGAGGTCGCTCGGTATCGAACACTTCAAGCCGATCGCACCGCCCCCGCAGGAAGCGCTGCCGCGCTGGCGTCGATTCGCCGAGGGATTGCGGCACAGCAAGGCCCGTGACGCCGAGGTCATCCACCACCACTACGACGTCTCGAACACCTTCTACGAGTGGGTACTCGGACCGTCGATGACCTATACCTGCGCGGTGTACCCCGACCTCGACGCATCGCTGGAAGCCGCCCAGGAGAACAAGTACCGGCTGATCTTCGACAAACTGCGACTCAAGGCCGGCGATCGGCTCCTCGACATCGGTTGTGGCTGGGGCGGAATGGTACGCTACGCCGCCCGCCGCGGGGTGCACGTACTCGGCGTGACACTCTCCGCCGAGCAGGCACAGTGGGCCCAGCAAGCCGTCATCGACGAGGGGCTGTCCGAGTTCGCCGAGGTCCGCCACAGCGACTACCGCGACGTCGCCGAGTCGGGATTCGACGCGGTGTCCTCGATCGGTTTGACCGAGCACATCGGCGTCCACAACTACCCGGCGTACTTCTCGTTCATGCGTGACAAGCTGCGCGACGGCGGAATGTTGTTGAACCACTGCATCACCCGTCCCGATAACGCCAAGAGTTCGCGGGCCGGGTCGTTCATCGACCGCTACGTCTTCCCCGACGGCGAGCTGACCGGATCGGGCAAGATCATCTCCAAACTGCAGGACATCGGCGGCGTCGAGGTGCTGCACGAGGAAGACTTCCGCTATCACTACGCGATGACGCTGCGTGACTGGAACCGCAACCTCGTCGAACACTGGGACGAGGCCGTCGAGGAGGTCGGTGAGGGCACCGCGCGCCTGTGGGGCCTCTACATGGCCGGCTGCCGCATCGGCTTCGAACGCAACATCGTTCAGCTACATCACGTCCTGGGCGTCAAGCTCGACGACAAGGGTCGTCACGAGCTGCCGCTGCGGCCGTGGTGGGACGCGTAGGGCGAGTACACCTGCAGCGCACCGGGTCTCGAGGTTCCTCGCCTTGCGGCTCGTCGCACCTCGACCATCGGTTGTAGGGCCCGCCGGTCGACCACCTCAACCGCGGATGCAAACCCATCGGCCGACTACCTCGGCCACCGGTTGTAACCCCCGCCGGACGCCCTCCACCCCGCTGGTCGAGGTGCGCAGGCGCGCCAGCGCCGGAGCCTCGAGACCCCGTGCGCCACAGCTGGTTCGCTACTCGAGCGGCCGCGCACCCAGCTCGGTCTGAAGTAGATCCAGGGCGAGTTTGTCGGGGTCGATCCGCGCGTCGGGGGTGGCGTTGTGCGCGTCGGCGACCATCTCCGCCCGCTCGTCGTCACTGATCTCCTCGTCGGAGCGTGGCGGTTCGGGTTCCTCGGGTTCCGGATCGGGTTCGGGCGCGGGAGCACTTCCCTCCGCCGAGTCCGAGCGGGCACGACTCGGCCGCGAGAACGTCTGCCGTTTGGGTGCGGCAGCAGCCTGCGGACGCGCGGCCGCGGGCCCCGGCGTCGAGGTGTCACGGTGGACGGCGCGAACGTCGAGATCGGTGCCGAACACCTCCTGTAACGCCTCACGAATGATCGAGACCGCATGCGGTGCAGACAATCTGCCCACCAGCACGTCGATCGGATGAGCGAGGACGACGGTGGTGCCGTCGAGATCGTCGACGACCGCCGCCGACAACATCGGTTCGAGGCTCTTCGATCGGGTCCGAACGGCGGTCCGCACCTCCTGGAACCGTTTGCGCACCGTGTCGGCGTCAAGGCCCGACTGCGGCGCAGGTGTGGGTTCGGGCTCCGGTGCGCTGCGCGGCGCCGCCGGGACCGGCTCGTCCGGGGGCGCGTCGTACTCGTCGAATGGCTCGTCGGGCAGCGGAATCTCGTCGTCGAAGCCGGCGACCTCCGGGATCGGCTCGGGTTCCGGCGTGGGCTCCGGCCGGGGCCGTGACGGCGGTTGGGGGGCAGTCGGATCCGCGGCCGACGACTGTTCCGACGACTGTTCTGCCGCGGCTTTCTCCGCTGCCGCCCTCTCCGCCGCCGCGCGCTCCGCTGCCGCCTTCGCAGCAGCAGCCTTCTCGGCCTCACGATCTGCCGCAGCCTTCTCTGCCGCAGCTTTCTCCGCTGCCGCCTTCTCGGCCGCCGCGCGCTCGGCTGCCGCCCGCTCCGCCTCATCCGGAGCACCGGCCGACGGCGGCGTGTCCTGTTGTCCGACTTGATCTTCGGTGCTCTTGCGCTGGGACGGCCGCACGTACTTCGGTGGCGGCTCGTCGGCGGGGGGCGCCGGGGTGGGGGCCACCGGGGCAGGCGCCGACGATACCGCCGGGGTCGGGGCCGCCGACGCCGCGGGTGCGGCCACGACCACCCCGGATTCGATCCGCTCGAGACGCTGCAGTAGTGCCGCGTCGTCGGCAGAGGTGGTGGGCAACAGCATGCGCGCGCACATCACCTCCAGCAGCAGGCGCGGTGAGGTGGTGCCGCGCATCTCGCCCAGCGCGTTGTGGACGATCTCGGCAAAACGCGTCAGACCGCCCGGGCCGAGACGATCGATCTGACTGCGCATCCGTGCCAGCTGATCGCCCGGTGCCTCCACCAAACCGCGGTCGGCGGCATCCGGAACCGCTTGCAGCAGAATCAGATCCCGGAGACGCTCGAGCAGATCGACGGCAAAACGGCGGGGATCGTGGCCGGCGTCGACGACCTGCTCCACCACGGTGAACAGCGCGGCTCCATCGGCGACGGCGAGAGCGTCCACGGCGGCATCGATCAGGGCGATGTCGGTGACACCGAGGAGGGCAAGCGCGCGCTCGTAGGTGACGCCCTCGTCGCCGGCTCCGGCGAGGAGCTGATCGAGGATCGACAGCGAGTCGCGCGGCGAACCGCCGCCGGCGCGGATCACCAGCGGATAGACGTCGGCGGCCACCTGCACGTGCTCCTTGGCGCAGATGTCCTCGAGGAGCCCGCGCATCACCGGCGGGGCGAGCAGTCGGAACGGATAGTGGTGGGTGCGCGAGCGGATCGTCGGCAGCACCTTCTCCGGTTCGGTGGTCGCGAACACGAAGATCAGATGCTCCGGCGGCTCCTCGACGATCTTCAACAGGGCGTTGAACCCGGCGTTGGTGACCATGTGCGCCTCGTCGACGATGAACACGCGATAGCGCGACTCGGACGGGGCATAGAACGCGCGATCCCGGAGCTCACGGGTGTCGTCGACACCACCGTGGCTGGCCGCGTCGAGTTCGATGACATCGAGGTTGCCCGGCCCGCCCGGCGCGAGTGCCACACACGACGAGCACTCACCGCACGGCGTCGACGTCGGGCCCTGCACGCAGTTGAGCGAGCGGGCGAGGATGCGCGCCGACGACGTCTTGCCGCAGCCGCGCGGCCCGGAGAACAGGTAGGCGTGATTGATCCGTCCGCTGTCGAGTGCGCGGCTCAAGGGGTCGGTGACGTGCTCCTGGCCCACGACTTGGGCGAACGTCGCCGGACGGTAGGTGCGATACAGGGCCACGCGTCGAGAGTACCGGCGAACCCCGACAGTCCGACCCGCTCCCCCACAGGTCGGATCGGTTGATCATCCCTGGGGGACGGGTGTGGAGAACTGCTCACGAAGCTGGTACTTGAGCACCTTGCCCGAGGGGTTGCGCGGCAGCGCGTCGACGAACTCCAGACGCAGCGGCAGCTTGTAGCGGGCCAGTTGGTCCTTGGCGAAGTCACGCAGTTCCTCGAGGGTGACCTCCTGGCCGGGGGCGGTGGCGATGACGGCGGTGACCGCCTCGCCCCACTTCGCGTCGGGCAGCCCGAGGATCGCGATCTCGGCGACCGCGGGATGGCTGTAGAGAACGCTCTCGACCTCGGCCGGGTACACGTTCTCGCCGCCGGTGATCACCATGTCCTTGACGCGGTCGACGACGTAGATGTAGCCGTCGTCGTCCTCGCGACCGATGTCGCCGGTGTGGAACCACCCCTCGTCGTCGATGACCGCGTCGGTGGCGGCCTGGTTGCGCCAGTACCCGACCATCACCTGCGGGCCGCGGACGCAGACCTCGCCCGGGGTGCCCACCGGGACAGGCGAATTGGTGGCGTCGACGAGTCGCACATCCGACAGCGGCAACACCTTGTTACCCGCGGCGCCGATCTTGGCCGCCGACTCGTCGAGTCCCATCACGAGTGCGAGCGGGGCGGTTTCGGTGAGTCCGTATCCCTGGGCGAAGGCCAGCCCCCGCTCGGCGTAGCGCCGCATCAACGGTTCGGGTACCGGCGCGCCACCGCAGATGAGGTAACGCAGGCTGGACAGGTCCGCGGTCTCGAACCGCGGCACCTGGGACATGAACAGGAACATCGCCGGCACACCGAACATCGTTGTCACACGGTACTTTTCGATGGTGTCGAGTGCCGCGGCCGGATCGAACGTCGGCGCCAGCACGATGTGACCGCCCTTCTGCAGGGTGACCAGTGTCGTGACGTTGAGTCCCCCGATGTGGAACAGCGGGGCGGCGCAATAGCTGATGTCGGAGGTCTCGACGTCGAGGCACAACAGCGAGTTCATGTTGTTCCAGAACAGGTTTCCGTGGGTGAGCATCGCCCCCTTGGGGCGGCCGGTGGTTCCCGAGGTGTACATGATGACCGCGATGGCGTCCGACGCCGGACGGGCGGGGTCGGCGATCGGCTCGGCATGGGCGATGACGGCTTCGGCCGACTCCCAGCCGACGTGCTCACCGACGGCGATGCACCGCTGCAGTGTGAGCTGATCGGCCACCTCGTCGACGACGGCCGCGAGCGCGGGGTCGGCGATCAGGGTGTGGGCACCGGCGTCGTTGATGATGTAGGCGAGCTCGGCTCCGGTGAGCCGAAAGTTCAACGGCACGAACGTCGCTCCGGCGCGCGCCGAGGCGAACATGGTGACCAGGAACATCGGATGGTTCAGGCCGAGGTAAGCGACGCGGTCACCGACGCCGACGCCTCCGGCGCGCAGCGCGGCGGCCAGTCGGTCGATGCGGTCGGAGAATTCCCGGAAGCTCATCGTCGTGTCGTCGAAGGTGATGGCGGGGCGGTCGGGACCGATGGCAGCCCGGCGGGCGATCCACGATCCGAGGTCCATCGATTCCGGGGTACTGATACTGGGCATGGCAGTTCTCCTCACACGCGGGCCGACTGAATCCAGCGATGGTCGGCGACGATGGCGTCAGGGTAGATCGCGGCGCACGGCGCCATGTCCGATTCGGTGAATTTCGACTAACCGGGAACCAGCTGGGCAGCCCCGAGATCAGCTGGGCAGCGCAGCGGTGTCCGTCGGGTCCGGATTGTCCTGGGTCGGGCGCGCGGGGCGGTCGAGCAGTCCGAACACGACGAGGGTCGCGATGGTCGTACCGAGGAAGATCGCGTTGTACGGGTAGACCAGGAACGCCTGTGCCCACGCCGGTCCCGTCTCTGCCTTGAAGAACAGCCCGGTGAAATACGCGTCCGGCACGGTGCGGTTCACGAACCACATCGGATAGGCGAAATGTGTGCGCCAGGCGAACGCCGTGAGTACCAGCGCAACGAGCCCGATGCCGGCGAACGTGCGGCGTATCGCCGACACATCGGTGCGCAGCAACAGATTCACACAGATCACGACGATCGGTACGAACCACACCCAGTGATGCCCCCAGGCCATCGGCGACACCGCACACGAGGTCATACCGACGATCGAGATCGCGAGCAACTCATGGCCGCGCCGATGGGCGAGCACCGCCGAACCCATCCCCAGCGCCAGCGCGATGAGCACGAGGACCATCCACACCGCGGTGTTGGGGGCGTCGGTGTGCACCAGATTGGCGATGAGCCCGCGCAACGATTGATTACCGAGAGTCTGCGGCGCGCCCACGCGATTGGAGTCGAAGATCTTGTCGGTCCAGTACGACCAGGATTCCTTGGGCAACACCACGAATCCGACGACGACGGTCAGTAGGAATCCGCCGAGGACCCCGGCCGTCGCACGCCAGCGCCGTAGCAGCGCGAAGTAGAGGACGAAGATCAGCGGCGTCAATTTGATGCCCGCGGCGATGCCGGTGCCGACGCCCTTGAGCCGTGAACCGTCGGGTCGGACGAGGTCGGCGAGGATGATCAACAGGAGGAACACGTTGATCTGGCCGTACCAGATGGTGGTGCGCACCGGTTCCAGGAGCATCGAGACGGCGACAAGGGCGATCGCCAGACATCGCAACGGCCAGTTCACGTCTCTGCCGAGGGCCCGGAAGCACAGGACGATCACCAGATAGAGCGCGATGACGATGCCGACGCTCCACACGATCCGGGCGGCCTCGAACGACATCCAGGCGAACGGCATCAACACGATGACCGACACCGGCGCGTAGGTGTAGTCCATCTGGCCGAGCAGTTTTGCGTCGTAGAGGCTGCCGCCGTCCCACACGGTCAGTGCGCCGGCGCGGTAGACGTCGAGGTCGAGTTGATAGTCGAACAAACCCCAGAACGGGGTGGAAAACGGCAGGATCAGGTGCTGGCACCACAGGGCGAGTCCGGCGATCGCGAGCGCAGCCACACACATGGCGAATCGGCGCCCGCGGCCACCTGTCACGATCGGTCACCCGGCACACCCACCGAAGATCGGCGCCTTTCAGGAACCGTGCGCGGAGAGCAGCGTCTCCGTCGCGGCGAGCAGCACGCAGGTGGCGACACCGTCCATCGCGACCTGCAGGTCGTCGATGCTCGGGAAGGTCGGCGCCAACCGGATGTTGCGGTCGTGCGGGTCGTTCTTGTACGGGAACGTCGAACCCGCCGGCGTCAGCGCGATACCCGCGTCCTTGGCCAACGCGATGGTCCGGCTCGCCGCGCCGTCGGGCACGTCGAGGTTGATGAAGTAGCCGCCCTCGGGTTCGGACCACGACGCGACCTTCGACTCCGCGAGCCGATCCTCGAGAATGCCGAGCACGGTCGCGAACTTGGGGGCGAGGATGTCCCGATGGCGGGCCATGTGGGCACGCACCCCGGCGGCGTCACCGAAGAACCGCGCATGGCGCAGCTGGTTCACCTTGTCGGGACCGATGGTCGCGAAGCCGATGTTCTCGACGAACCAGTCGACGTTGGCCTTCGACGATCCGAAGAACGAGACCCCGGCACCGGCGAAGGTGATCTTCGACGTCGAGCCGAGGACGTAGACGCGATTGGGATTGCCTGCGGCAGCGGCCATCTCGATCACCGGCAGGGGCGTCGGCGGCTCGTCGACGAGGGTGTGCACCGCGTAGGCGTTGTCCCAGTAGATACGGAAGTCGTCGGCGGCCGGCATCGACAGCAGGCCCTCGGTGACCTCCTCGGAGAAGGTGACGCCGGTCGGGTTGGAGTAGGTGGGTACCGCCCACATGCCCTTGATCGACGGGTCGGCGGCGGTCAGTGCCGCGCACGCGTCGACGTCGGGACCGTCGGGGTTCATCGGCACCGGCACCATCTCGATGCCGTACTGCTCGGTGATCGCGAAGTGACGGTCGTATCCGGGCACCGGACACAGGAATTTCACCGGACCCGACGACCACGGTTGCGACGAATCCACGGTGCCGCGCAGCAACCCGAACGTCGTCAGATGATGCATGATCTCGAGGCTCGCGTTGCCGTAGGCGATCAGATTCGCGGGATCGACCGCGAAGATCTCCCCGAAGATCTCCCGCAGTTCCGGCAGACCACGCAGGCCACCGTAGTTGCGGGTGTCGGTGCCGTCGGCGGCACGGAAATCGGCGCCGGGCAGTGACAGCAACTCATTGGACAGATCAAGTTGCTCGGGCGCGGGCTTGCCGCGGGTGAGATCCAGGGTCAGCCCGGCCGCGCACAGCGCGTCGTAGAGCTTTCGGAGGTCCTCCTGGGTGGCGCGAAGCTCGTCGGCACTCTTGGAGTGATAGTTCAACGGGGGACCTCATGTATCGGACTGAGATGTGTATCGGCGTGAGATGTATGGGGACCCCGCGCACCCGAGAGAGCCCGTTGACCCTTGCTGCCTTCCGGCCCTGGGGGAGTTCACAGGATGCACGCCGCGCGGGATCCGTCGTCAAGTGTAGCGAGTGGGTCGGCGCGTTCTGCAATCGGTCCGTGCGACGGTCCCCACCAGCGGCGATCCTCGCCGGGCAATGCCCGAAACCTCCCTCGAATCGGACAAAGTTCGCATCCGCTGCGAGTCCGTCGCACCCGCCGTAGATTCGGTCACCGCGCCCCCACAAGGGGCTGAATTCTGTGTGAACTCTCACCACCGTAGGAGACGCAACCCATGACCTCTGTCGACCGGCAATCCTCCGAATCGACCGCCGCGGGCGGCCACGGTTCGCTCGGGTCGAGCCTCAAGCCCCGACACATCACCATGATCTCGATCGCCGGCGTCATCGGCGCCGGTCTGTTCGTCGGTTCGGCGAATGCCATCGAGAAGGCCGGCCCGGCCGTATTGATCTCGTATGCGATGGCCGGCGCCCTGGTCGTGCTGGTGATGCGCATGCTCGGCGAGATGGCGACCGCCAACCCCGACACCGGCTCGTTCTCGGTGTACGCCGACCGCGCCCTCGGCCGCTGGGCCGGCTTCTCCGTCGGCTGGCTGTACTGGTGGTTCTGGGTGCTCGTGATCCCCGTCGAGGCGACGGCCGCGGCGTCGATCCTCACCGATCTCATCGGTGGCGCGCAATGGATCTGGGCTCTGGCGGTCACGGTGTTGTTGACCGTCACCAACCTGATCAGCGTCGGCAACTACGGCGAGTTCGAGTTCTGGTTCGCGTTGATCAAGGTCGTTGCGATCGTGTTGTTCATCCTCGTCGGCGTGGCGGCGATGCTCGGCTGGATTCCGAGTTCGGAGGTCAGCGGCATCCATCATCTGTGGCAGCCGGACGGCTTCATGCCCAACGGTTTCGGCGCGGTCATCGCAGGCATGCTCATCACGATGTTCTCGTTCATGGGTACCGAGATCGTCACGATCGCCGCAGCCGAATCACCCAACCCGGAAAAGGGCATCACCAAGGCGGTCAACTCGGTGATCTGGCGGATCTCGCTGTTCTACCTCGGATCGATTTTCGTCGTCGTGTCCCTGCTGCCCTACAACAAGCTGCCCGATGGCTCCTACCAGTCGGTGCTCGAGGCGATTGGCATCCCGCACGCCGCGCTGATCATGGACATCGTCATCCTGACCGCCGTCGCCTCGTGCCTGAACTCCGCGCTCTACACCGCCTCCCGCATGCTGTTCTCACTGGGCACCCGTCACGACGCACCGTGGGCCGTGCGACGGCTGACCCGCAACGGCGTGCCGTGGGTGTCGGTGCTGTTGTCGATGGTCATCGGATTCCTGGCGGTGATCGGCAACTATGTGTTGCCGGACAAGATCTTTGCGTGGCTGCTGGCCACCAGCGGCGCGATCGCGCTGTTCGTCTATCTGACCATCGCCGCCAGCCAGCTGAAACTCGGCCGCACGCTGCGTCAAGAAGGGCATCGGCCCGCGGTGACGATGTGGTTGTTCCCCTACCTGACCGGTGCGGTGATGGTGTTCATCGTCGCGGTACTGGTGCTCATGGTGTTCGACGCAGGACAGCGCCGGGCGATCATCTTCTCCGCGATCTCCGCGCTGATCATCGTCGCGGCCGGGGTGATCGTCCAGAAGCGCAGCACCGATCCGCATCCGGTCACCCCCGCGCAGCAGTAGCACTTTCGTCGGGAATGTCACATTTCCGGCAGCGGCGGCGATAGAGCAGTCAAGGAGGTCACTCATGACGATTCGCACTCTGATCCGCTCTTTCGCCGCCGCAGGCGTGGCCCTGGGAGCACTCGTTCTCGCACAACCCGCCGACGCGTCGGCGTCGGTCACGGCCATCGGGTTCCAGATCAACCCCGCGCCGTACGGGATTCCGACCGGCAGCCTCGACTCCACACCCGCCCGGTGTTTCGCCGAGGTCGGCCGCCACCGCGGCGAGGTCACCGTCACCGCCGAGGAATGGGCGCGGTGGTTCTGCCCACCGAATTCCGAGGTGCGGTGGATCAACCTGTCGACCGGTGCCACCGGCGTCGCCCGACTCAGCAACGGGCTCAACAACATACCGGCGCACGCCGACCTGCGCACCGGTCCGGGACAGGTCGCACTGACCTTGCTTCCCGGCGGGGTGTACACGCCGGGGTTCGCCACGGTTGCCGTGCCCTGACACCGGCCGACGAAGGTCACCCGCCCTCAGGCGACCTCACGGATCCATTCCGCGATCACCGCCGCGCCGATCTGATTGGGGTGACCGAAGACCGCGATCTCGCGCGGGACGGCTCCCTCGAACCACGGCTGAGCCGAGCACGGGTCATGTCCGGCCGAGCGCGCTCCGACGTCGACGAACGCTGCGCCGTATCGTGCCGCGATCCGCGCCTGAGTCGCATTGAACTGTGCGAGAAAGTCATTCATCCAGGCGGCGTCGCCATCGGAGGCGGGGACGAACGGCCAACATCCCCGTCTGCCGACCTGACCACCGTGGCCGACGAGCACGATGCGGGCGTTGGGTGCGGCCTTCTCGCGCACCGCGCGCATCACGCCGTTGACCTGGCCTTCCATGTAGGCGAGCATGCGATGCGCCGCAGCGATGTGCCCGACGTTGAATCGACAGCGCGCGTCGTTGCCGGGTAGTGGGACTTGGCACCGCTCGGCGATGGCTCCCCAGTTGAGGTCGTTTCCGCCGATGGAGATGGTGACGAGGTTGGTGGTCTTGCTGACGCCTCGGATCTGGGGTGGGATCGGCCCGAACGGCCCGTTCTCCGGCAGATGGGTGACGTTGGCCGCCCACGCACCCGCACACGAGCGGTCGACGAAGCTGCGCACGTGCGCGATGCGCGCCAGCACGCTGGGATATGACGTGGAACTCCGCCAGCAACCGTCGGACGGTTGCAGACCCGGCATGTTGCCGGAGGCGCGGGAGTCGCCGAGCGCGACATAGTTCAAGCCCGACGGCAGAGCATGAGCCGAGGGGCTCTCGACGACCGCGCCGAGCATCGAGGCGAGCAGAGCGACGATCCCGATCACGGTTCGCCGCAGCGTTGCGGCACCGGGCATATCTGGCATGGAAAGCAAGGTGCCATGTGGGGGTCACCGGTTCAACTTCGGTCGCCGGCAGGTCTGGCATGATCGTTCACCATGCGCGTGGCCGATCTCCCCGTGCCGTCAACGGCCGCTGCTCGCGGGGCTCTTGAGGTGGCCACCGAGTACTGCACGCCGGCGCTTCTCAACCACAGCCTGCGGTCCTACGTGTGGGCCGCCGCGCACGCCCACGCTTGTCACCTTCAACTCGATCACGAACTTCTCTACGTCGCCGCGTTGTTGCACGACATCGGGCTCGTCGCCGAGTTCGACAACCACTCTCTCGCCTTCGAAGACGCGGGCGGGCACATCGCCTCGGTCCTGACCGCCGGAGCAGGTTGGGACATCACCCGTCGCGCTCGCGCACGCAAGATCATCGTCGAACACATGGCGCCCGAACAACCCAACACCGACGAGGAATCTCGCGTGCTATGGCTGGCAACGGGTTACGAGATCTCGGGTGCGCCACTCCCCATGGACACCGGTTTCCGTGCTGAGGTACTCGACCGATACCCACGCCTGGACATTGCCTCCGAGTTCTCGACCAACTTACGTGATCAGGCCGGCCGAAAGCCCGGCTGCGCTGCTGCACACGCCGTCGCTGATGACATCCTGACGCGCATCGCCGCCAACCCGCTCGACGCTGAATAGACGTAACTCTGCAGCAGTACGAATGCGGATGACTCTGCAGCAGTACGAATGCGGATGCTTTCGCGGGACGAGAGCCGCTCACGTGGAATGCACTTGCCGGCCATCCATCTCGACGCACAAAAGCGATGAGCCGCGACACCGTATGTCAACGGTGTCGCGGCTCATGGCTTGGCGGAGGATGGGGGATTCGAACCCCCGAGGGCTGTTAACCCAACCCGCGTTCCAGGCGAGCGCCATAGGCCACTAGGCGAATCCTCCAACGACGGTCGATCATAACCGGGTGCGGGCGTCCAACCCAAACCGCGCCGTCATCACCGACCTCCGAACCCGCCCGACCGGGCCTCTGCTAGCGCAGGTTTGCGGGCAGCAACGAGACGGGGGCGATGAGGGTGTCGGTGTCGGAGCTACCGGCCGACAGGATGCCGATGACGTTGCCTTGCGCATCCCGGATGCCCGATCCGCTGTCGCCCTCGGCCGAGCGCAGGAGCGCGCGGACGCTGGTCGTCGTGTTCTGCAGCAGGAAGGGCGGGGCGAAGGAGTATCCGTATGCGGTGCGCATGGTCGGCTTGGGGTCGGTGATGGTGCCGGCACTGAACCGCGTGGTCACGCCGTTCTTGGTGACGCGTTCGCCCTTCACGATCGGAGCATTCCACGCGATCGAGTCGACCTGCGCGTGGGTGTTGCGTCCGAGGCTGATGACCGCGATGTCCAGACCCTTGGTGATCCGGTTGGCGGTGATGCGGCCGATCGTGTCGCCGTGCTCGTCGTACACCTCTTGACCGATGTGTCCGCAGTGGCCGGCGGTGATGGCCTTGGTTGGGGAGACGACGGCACCGAGCGTGCAGGAAGTGGCCGTGATGATCGTCTCGTCGACGTTGATCTCCATACCCGACCGCACCGTCGGCACAGCCGCCTGAGCGGAGGCAATCGGGGCTGCGACGAGTCCCGCGGCGCTGAGCACGAACGCGGCGGCCATCAATTTGATACGCATGTGTTCCGTCTTTCGTCAGGGTGGCGAACTGAGGGCAATCTATCAGGCAACTTTGAGATAGCAAATCTCCGGTTGCCCGATTGTCCCTATTTAGGAGGAACGTCCGTAGACTCGTGGCGCCGCCGTCGAAGGGAACCCACATGTCCACTGCGTCCACTTCCACCGGGCCGATCGCGGTCCTCGGCGCCACCGGAGGTCAGGGCGGCGCCGTGGTCGATGCACTCCTCGACGCCGGACGGAGCGTTCGGGCCGTCGTACGGTCGCCGGAGTCCTCGCGCGCGCAGGCACTTGCCGACCGCGGTGTCGAGCTGGCCGTCGCCGACCTCATGAGTGGCGACGGGCTGACCGAGGCGTTTGCCGGAGTCGCCGGAGCGTTCGCGCTCACCACACCGTTCGAGTCGGGTGTCGACGCCGAACTCACCCAGGGGGATGCGATCATCGCCGCGGCGCATGCATCAGCGCTGCCATATCTCGTGTTCTCGTCGGTGGCCAGCGCCGACCTGAATACCGGTGTCCCTCACTTTGATTCGAAATATCAGGTCGAGCAGCGTCTCGCCGCAACCGACATCGCCCACACCGTTGTCGGACCGACGTACTTCTACGACAACATCTTCGGCGATCGCGATGCACTCGCGGCCGGGTTGCTCCTGATGGCGATGCCGACCGAGAAGCCGCT
Organism: Gordonia polyisoprenivorans NBRC 16320 = JCM 10675; assembly: GCF_000241325.1. Classification (GTDB taxonomy): domain Bacteria; phylum Actinomycetota; class Actinomycetes; order Mycobacteriales; family Mycobacteriaceae; genus Gordonia; species Gordonia polyisoprenivorans. The sequence continues at coordinate 77,656 of NZ_BAEI01000075.1, forward strand.
GCAGCAACTCTCGCGAGCGGACCTGGGGTCGTTCGTCGCGAATCTCTTCGGCGATCCCTCCGCGCATGTCGGTGAGCGCATCGACATCGCTTCCGATTCGGTGACACCGGGCCAGATGGCCGCAGTCCTGTCGTCGGTCACCGGCAACGACGTGCACGCGGAATCCTATGATCCCGAACGCATTTCCTCACCGGACATGCGTGCGATGTTCGGTTTCCTCTCGACAACGGGCTACAGCGTCAACATCACCCAGCTGCATCAGCAGTTCCCCCAGGTCGGCTGGCAGTCGTTCGCCGAATGGGCGGCCGGCGCGTTCGGCCAGGGCATCGACACACCCTAGGAACGCCGGGTCACTCCACCCGGTTGCCGTGTTCATCCCAGTGTGCGGCAACCTTCTTGCTCGGTTGGACACGTGGCGGCTCGCCGGGCATCTTCGGGTAGCTCGGCGGGTACGGCATGTCGTGCAACCCGTCGGCGTCGTCGCGCTGCACCATCTCCAACAGCGGCTCGAGTCCGACGCGGTGCTCGGCGATGTCGGCCATCGGATCCCCGCGTCGGGCAACCAGATCGGGGACGGTGGCCATGGTCGCGTCGTCGGGATGTATCTCGGCGAGTTCGGCCCACGTCACCGGCGTCGACACGCGGGCGTTGGCGCTGCGGCGCACCGAGTACGGCGAGGCCATCGTGCGGTCCCGCGCATTCTGGTTGAAGTCGATGAAGATCCGTTCTCCGCGTTCCTCTTTCCACCAGGAGGTGGTCACCGCGTCGGGATCACGACGCTCCATCTCGCGCGCGATCGCGATCACCGCACGGCGGGTGGCGATGAAGTCCCACTGCGGCTCGATCGGCACGAACACGTGAATACCGCGCCCACCCGAGGTCTTGGGGAATCCGGTGTATCCGAGTTCGTCGAGCAATGGGGCGAGCACATCGATCGCCACTCGACGCACATCGTCGAAATCGGTGCCCGGCTGTGGATCGAGATCGATGCGCAACTGGTCGGGATGATCGTTGTCACCGTCATGGGTTGGCCAGCTGTGAAAGGTGACGGTACCGAGGTTCGCTCCCCACACGATGTCGGCAGGCGCTTTGGGGCACAGGGCATCTCCGGTGCGCCCGGAGGGGAACGTGATGCGGGTGGACGGAACGTGCTCGGGACGTTTCTTGGCGATGTGCTTCTGGTAGATCTCGTCGCCCTCGATACCGTCGGGGAAGCGCTGCAGAAAGGTGGGCCGGTCGCGCAGCGCCGTCATGATCGGACCGTCGCTGCCGTCGTCGAGCAGGGCCATCTGCCGGTAGTAGCCGACGAGATCGCGTTTGCGGCCGCCGTTCTCACCGAGTTCGGGGAAGTAGATCTTGTCGGGGTTGCTCATACGTACGGCGATACCGCCGACATCGAGTTCTTCGGCGGGCGAGCGAGAAGCCATGTCAGTCCAGCCCTTCCAGCACATCGTGCAGGTCGTAGGTCAGCGGCACGTCGAGCTGCTCGTATCCACAGCTGTCGGGCTCGCGGTCGGGACGCCACCGCAGGAACTTGACGGTGTGCCGGAAGCGGCCGTTCTCCATCTGGTCATAGGCAACCTCGGCGACGAGTTCGGGCCGGATCGGAATCCACTCCCCCGACTTCTCCGAACGCCACCGCGTCGGTTCCCCGGCGGAGGGTTTGTCCGGGTCGAGACGCATCGGCTCGAACATCTGCTGCAGCTCGGCGCGTTTGGCATCGGTGAAAGCTCCTGCGCCGCCGACCATTCGCAGCTCGCCGTCGTAGAACAGCCCGAGCAGCATCGACCCCAGACCGGTACCGCTCTTGTGCACGCGGTAGCCGATCACCACGCAGTCGGCGGTTCGCTTGTGCTTGACCTTGATCATCTCGCGCTTGTTCTCCACGTAGTGGCCGGCAAGGCGTTTGGCGACGACGCCGTCGAGTCCGGCGCCCTCGAACGCCGAGAACCAGTCCTCGGCGACGGCCGGATCGGCGGTCACCCGGCTGACATGGAATCGGCGATCGCGCCCGCCCGGTCCTATGGCCTCCACGAGCGCCTCGCGCCTGGTGACGAAAGACTCGTCGATCACACCGACGTTCCCGAGCGCCAGGGCGTCGAAGCCGATGAAGATCGCCGGTGTGGTCTCGGCGAGCATCGCGACCCGCGAGGCCGCCGGATGGATGCGCTGGGCCAGCGAGTCCCAATCGAGTCGATGGGTGTCGCCGATGAGCGAGGGCACACCGATCTCCCCGTCGAGCACCACTTTCAGGGGCAACTCCTCGCGGGCAGCGGCAACGATCTCGGGAAAGTAGCGTGCGAGGTCCTTGCCACCGCGAGAGCCGATGACGACCTCGTCGCCGTCGCGAAAGATCAACGCGCGGAATCCGTCCCATTTCGGCTCGTAGGACCATTCCGGATTGTCGGCGGGTTGGGCCGGAACCATGCTCGCCGCTTTGGCGAGCATCGGCGCGACCGGAGGAGTGACGGGGAGATCCACCTCACCATCGTCACCCACTTGTAGCCTCTAGGGCAATGACCGAACACCCTGGCGTTTCCGCGGCCGGCCCGGCAGGTCGATTCGCCCCGTCGCCCTCCGGAGACCTCCACGTGGGCAACCTCCGTACCGCCGTGTTGGCGTGGCTGTTCGCCCACACGACGGGACGACGGTTCTTGCTGCGCATGGAGAATCTGGACCGCACAGCCGTCGGCTCGGACGCCCGACAGATCGCCGACCTGCACGCACTCGGCCTCTCCTGGGAGGAGCCGGTGCTCTACCAAACCGATCGTCTGCCGCGCTACCGGCAGATCATCGACGATCTGACCGCGACCGGACGGACCTTCGAGTGCTTCTGCACACGTCGCGAGATCCTCGAGGCACCCAGCGCGCCGCACACACCGCCGGGCGCGTACCCGGGAACCTGCCGCACCCTGACCGTCGCGCAACGCGAGGCCAAGCGTGCGGCCGGCCGCCCACCGGCGATCCGGATCATCGCCGACCGCAGCACGTTCACCGTCGACGACGTACTCCACGGCCACTACACCGGTGCGGTCGACGACTTCGTCATCCAACGCGGTGACGGCACCCCCGCCTACAACCTGGCCGTGGTCGTCGACGACGCGGAGCAGGGCATCGATCAGGTCTGCCGCGGCGACGACCTGTTGTCGTCGGCGCCGCGACAGGCGTATCTGGCGACACTGCTGGGCTATTCGCCGCCGACCTACGCCCATGTCCCCATGGTGCTCAACCCCGACGGCGTCCGGCTCAGCAAGCGCGACGGCGCGGTCACCCTCGCCGATCTCGCAACCACCGGCATCGATGCCGGCATCGTCCTCGATCACATCGCCGTGTCACTGGGTCTCGCCGCAGCGGGCGAGCACATTGACATCGCCACGCTGGCAGCGAGATTCGATCCCGCTGTGCTACCGCGCACGCCGTGGATCGTGTCCGATCTCGAGTGGCGCTGACTGCGCTTGGCGCACCGGTCTCGGCTGCGCTCAGCTCGCGGTGGCAAGCAGTCGGGTCAGAACGTCGTCGATGGACAGCACCCCGATGACCCGGCCGTCGTCGACGACGACCGCGATGTGATTGCGGTACTGCCGCATTCGGCTCAGGGCGTCGTAGACCGGAAGTGCGGGCGTCATTTCCAGCACCGGCCGCATGAGGTCGGCGGCGCTCGCGTCGGGGGCGGCCTCGAGACAGTCCCGGACGTGGACGACACCGCTTACCCGCGGCCCGTCGCGGACCACGAGACGCAGATGCCCGCTGTCCCGGGCCCGTGCCTCGATGACGGCCGCCGTCACATCGTGATCGACCCCATCGGGATCGACCACCGTCGCCACGTCCGCCACCGTCAACGACGCGAGATCCAATGCGTTCGAGAGGTGTTCGTGATAGCGGGCCTCGAGCGTGCCGACGGTCGCCGAATGCTCGACGAGCTGGCGCAACGTCTCCGGATCCTGCCCGGAAGCGACCTGGTCGACGGCCTCCACACCGACCATCCGCAACACCCGGTTGGCCAGCCTGTTCAGTTGGACGATCACCGGGCGGGTGAACCACATGAACACCCGCATCGGGATGGCCAACAACACCGCCGACCGTTCCGGGTGGGCGATCGCCCACGACTTCGGCGCCATCTCACCGACCACCAGGTGCAGGAACGTCACGATGATCAGCGCCAGGACGAATCCGGCGATGTCGGCCAACCACAGTGGCGCGCCGATGTTCTCGAACGCCGGCGTCAGCCAGTGATGGACAGCCGGCTTGGTGACCGCACCGAGCGCCAACGTGCACACGGTGATCCCCAACTGCGAACCGGCGAGCAGTACGGACAGTTCCGACGCGCTGCGCAGGGCGGCACGTGCGGAACGGCTGGTCGCCGCGGCATCTTCGAGGCGGTGCCTGCGCGCGGCGATCAGCGCGAACTCCACGGCGACGAAGAAGGCGCTGGCCGCGATCAACGCGACCGTCACGGCGAGAACGACCCAGGGGTTGCTCATCGCTGACTCTCCTTCGGTGATTCGTCGGCGGCCGGGACGGTCTCGCGCGTCACGTGCACCATCGCGGGTACGCGGTGGGCGATCTCGACGACCGTGGCGATCAGTCGCGGCGGGAGCGCCGGTTGGTCGTCGACGAGGCCGGCCGGGTCGGGTTCGATCGGCAACACCACGCTGTCGCCGACGTCGGGCAGTTCCCCCGCGGTGGCGATGACCAGACCGCTCAGCGTTTCGTAATCCCCTTCGGGGAGTTCGTATCCGAGCGTGCGGGACACCTCGTCGAGGTGTGCGTCACCGCGGATCGCCCAGCCGTCGGCGAGCACCGCGATGGGGCCGGTGTCGGCGGGATCGTGCTCGTCGTCGATCTCACCGACGAGTTCCTCGGCCATGTCCTCGGTGGTGACGATGCCGGCGAATCCGCCGTATTCGTCGATGACGACCGCCATCTCGTCGCCGGCGGCGGTGATGTCGTCGAGTACCTGCGGCAGCGGCAGTGTCGTCGGGACGATCACCGCGGGGCGTGCGAGGTCGCGGGCGGTCCTTGCAGTCGGTGCCGGGGTCGCCGACCATTCCAGGATGTCGGCGAGGTGGACCACCCCGACGACGTCGTCGGTGCCCGCATCGATCACGGGATAGCGTGTGTGGCCGCTCGCCATCCGGCTACGGACCGCGGCGAGATCGAGGTCGGCGGGCACGGTGTCCACGCGCGGACGCGGGATCATCGCGTGATCGGCAGCGCGGGTGGGGAATTCGAGAACGCGATCGAGAAGCTGGGACAGTTCCGCGGGGATCTCCCCGGCCTGCGCCGACTCCGCGACGATGTGTTCGAGGTCGCGGGGCGTCGCCGAATGCTCGACGTCGTGCACCGGTTCGATGCGCAGCGCCTTGAGCAGCAGGTTGGACGCCGCGTCGAACACCGTGATGAGTGGACCGAAGATCTTGAGGTAGGTGCGGGTGGACAGCGCGAGTCGACGGGCGACCGGTTCGGGACGGGCGATGGCGAGGTTCTTCGGGAACAGTTCGCCGAAGACCATCTGGATCACCGTCGAGAACAGCACCGCGAGGATCGTGCCGATGGCCACGCCGACCGACACCGGGACCCCGACGTCGCCGAGCAGGTCACCGAAGCCGCTGCCGATGAGCGGTTCGGCGACGTAGCCGACGAGCAGGCCGGTGACGGTGATGCCGAGCTGAGCGCCGGACAGCATGAATGATGTGCGTCGGGTCACTGCGAGCGCACGGGTTGCGGCGGTGTCGCCCGCCTCGGCGCGTGCCTTGAGGCGGGATCGGTCGACGGCCATGTAGGCGAATTCCTGGGCGACGAAGTAGCCGGTCAGCGCCGTGATCGCGAAGACCACCAGGATGCCGATGAGGATTCCGAGCAATGTCAGCAGCATGATGCCCCGCTCTCGGGGAGCATGACCGCGGCTCGGTCAGAAAACGCTGCCCCCGGATGGGGGCCGGATCGTCGGGGTTTCTTGCGTTTGCGCTTCGCGCGGGTCATCAGAGCTTTCGGTCTCGGGTCGGGGGTGATTCACAGGATACGCAAAGCCAACGGGTCGGGCGCTCTCGGAGTTCCCGCGGGCGCCGTCGGCGTCAGGAAGAGCGCCGTCGGCGTTATAACGAGCACTGTCGGCGGGGAGAAGAGCGCCGTCAGCGCGCGGCACGGCCGGCGTAGTAGCGACCGAGGAAGTCGTCTCGGTAGGCCTCGTAGTCGCCGTTCTCGATGGCGCGGCGGGCCCCGTCGACCATGTCGATGACGAAGGAGACGTTGTGCAGGGTTGCCAGCGTCGCCGCGAGCCCTTCCTTGGCCTTGAACAGGTGATGCAAGTAGGCGCGGGTGTATTGCGAGGTGTAATTGGTGATCTCGGGGTCGATCGGCCCGAAGTCCTTGCGGTAGCGCGCGTTGGTGATGTTGACCCGGCCGTCGCGGGTGTAGACGGCACCGTTGCGCGCGACCCGCGTCGGCGAGACGCAGTCGAAGGTGTCCGCGCCGTTCTCGATGGCGGTGAAGATGTCATCGGGCTCGCTGATACCGAGGAGATGTTTGGGTGCGTTCTCCGGAAGCTCGGTGTTGACCCAGCCGACGATGGTGCCGAGGTTGTCTTTCTCCAACGCACCGCCTATCCCGTAGCCGCCGAAGCCTTTTCCGCCGTTCTCCCGGTCGATGCGGGACAGTTCGGTCAGATCCCGCGCGGCCTTGCGTCGTAGATCCTCGTACTGCGCGCCCTGCAACACGCCCCACAGCGCTTGCTGCGGGCGGTGGCTGCGCTCGACCGAGAGCCGATTGTGTTCGGCGAGACAACGAATCGCCCAGAGCCGGGTCCGCTCCAGCGAACTCTCCTGATAGCCACGGGTGTTCATCAGGGTGGTGAGCTCGTCGAAGGCGAAGATGATGTCGGCGCCGAGCTGATGCTGGATCTGCATCGACACCTCGGGGGTGAAGCGATGAAACGAGCCGTCGAGGTGCGACTTGAAGGTGACGCCGTCGTCGTCGACGTGGGAAAGTCGTTCGCGCCCTTCGGCGATCTTGTGATCATCCTGCTCACCGGTCACGTCCATCGAGATGACCTTCTTGAACCCGGCGCCCAGCGACATCACCTGGAACCCGCCGCTGTCGGTGTAGGTGGGGCCCCGCCAGTTCATGAACGCACCCAGCCCGCCGGCCGCGTCGATGATCTCCGGCCCCGGCTGCAGATACAGGTGATAGGCGTTGGCCAGCACCGCTTGTGCCCCGAGCGCGGCCACCGACTCCGGCAGCACGGTCTTGACCGTCGCCTTGGTCCCGACCGGCACGAACGCGGGCGTGGCGATCTCCCCGTGCGGCGTCGTGATGACACCGGTGCGCCCCAATGTGCCGGGGAGTCGGGTGCCGATCCGGAAGGTGTCGTGCGAACTCACCGGAGCATCTTCGCAGGCCATGAGCGTGCAGCTCAAACCGACGGTTGTCGTCTGTTCGTTCTCCGGGGCGGGTTCGCTACGGTGAAGACCATGTCGCATCCCACTTTGACGCGCTGGTCGGCCCGGTCGTTGGCGGTAGGCGGTATGGCCGCACTGGCCACGGTGTCGCTGGCCGCATGCGGTGACGAACAGCAGTCCGGTGCGCAGGACTCCTCCGCCGCCCCCTCGGTCACCACACCGAGCACCAGCGTGCCGGTCGTCGCCGGCCCGAGCCCACAGTCGCGCACCACCGAGGCGTCCTCGGGCGCTCAGTCGGCCTCGACCTCGTCGACGAGCAAGACCTGCGGCAGCGTGGCCGGCCCCGACGGCGCACTGCGAGTGCTCGTGCTCGCCGGCGACGTCGACTGCGAGACCGCGAAGAAGGTCGGCACCGAGTACAGCCCGAAGATCGCGACCGGCCAACAGCAGAAGGTCTCCGGTTGGACGTGCGGCCCGTCGGAGGTCCGCGGCATCCTCGCCGCCTGCCAATCGGGAGACAAGGTCCTCGGCTTCACGCCCTGACCGACCGCATCCCGATCCCACCGGCGCGACTTGACCCTCACGTGACGTCAGACCCGAAGGTGTGGGGAGTGAGCGAAGGACATCCCGAAGTGCTGACGGTCGGCGCCACGGCGCGGCTCGTCGGAGTCAGCGTGCGAACGTTGCACCACTACGACGAGATCGGCCTGGTGACGCCGTCGGCGCGCACACATGCCGGCTACCGCGTCTACGACGACGCCGACGTCGAACGGCTCCATCAGGTACTGACCTACCGGGAGCTGGGATTTCCTCTCGAACAGATAGCGACCCTGCTCGACGATCCGTCGGCCGACGCGCTGGAACACCTCTCCAACCAGCGCGATCTGCTGCACGTCCGTATCGCTCACCTCACCCGAATGGTCGCGGCTGTGGAGGACATGATGACTGCGAAGAAGACCGGTATCGCGTTGACGGCGGCCGAGCAGGCCGAGATCTTCGGCGACGACTGGCTCGGCGACGAGTACGCCGACGAGGCACAGGAACGTTGGGGTGACACCGCTGCGTGGCAGCAGAGCCAACAGCGCACCGCCGGATACTCAAAGGACGATTGGCGTCGGATCAAGGAGGAGACCGACGCCTTCGAGGCACGCGTGGCCGATGCGATGGGCCGCGGTGTGAGCCCCGGATCGGCGGAGGCCGACGCGCTGGCCGAACAACATCGGGCCGCCATCGAGAAGTTCTACGACTGCGGCTACGAGATGCAGGTGTGCCTGGCCGACATGTACGTCGCCGACCCGCGTTTCACCGCGCATTACGACGGTGTCGCGCCGGGCCTGGCGACCTACCTGCGCGAGATCATCCGGGCCAACGCCGAACACAAGAGCTGAGGAGATCGTTCGCAGGACCAGGCCGCGATGGCCGGTTCTGCGAACGACAGCGTCACGTCAACTCGGTTGCGTGCTGCGCACCAGCGTGCACAGGACGTCGAGCACGGGGGTCTCGACATGATGATCACGACCTCGTTGAACCACCGCCCCGGCGATGTTGTCGATTTCGGTCCGACGACCTGACTCGATATCTCCCAGCATGGATGTCTTGTGGTCGGTGTGGTGCGCGAATGCGGAGGACACGGCCGACATGATGCGGTCGTTGTCGATGTCCACTCCTTCGGCATGAGCAACGTCGACGACTTCGTCGACGACGTTCTCGACGAGAGCTCTGGTGCCGCCGTCGGTGCCGATCTGTCCCACCGTTTGCCGGGTGAGTGCGCTGATCGTGTTCAAGGCGGAATTGAACGCCACCTTCTCCCAGATCGGAACGCGCACGTCAGTCGTTTCGGCGACGGTGAAGCCCGCGGCGGAGAAGGTTTCTCGCACGCCCTGGGCCACCATGGCCCCGCGCGTCCCACCGATGGCCACCTTGCCTTCGCGCCGAGTGCGCACCAGACCTGGGCGAATGAGATCAGCAGGCAGATCCGTCATTCCGATCAGGGTGCGTTCTGATCCGAACTGCTGCTCCAGTACCACATCGTTGCCGAGCCCATTCTGCAGGGTGAGCCCGAAGGTCGCTTTCCCCACCAGATGGCCGATGGACTCGAGCGCCGCCTCGGTGTGAAAACCCTTCGTGAACATCATGACGAGATCAACAATCCCGCGGGCATCGGCCGCCGTGGTCGCCGATGCCACGACACTCGTGGTACCTGTACCGAAGTCGAGCGTGATGCCGTCGGCGTTCAACCTCTCGACGACCTGGGGATTCGCATCGACGAATGACACGTCGTTACCGCCGAGCGCCAGTCGAGCGCCGAACAACTGCCCCATCGCACCCGATCCCACCACCGCGATCTTCATCTGCCTGCCTCCACTCGTAGCACGATCCGCTGTTGCGGCATCTCGCTGCGCTGAACACAGTCGGCACAACGAGATGAGGCTCCCGACGCTAATGCTCCGGAGGTCCGGATGACACCGGTTTTCCGGATGCTGAGAGTCCCTGTGCCGCACCGCGTCGCGTCCTGGCAGAGTCGCCGGTGCGACGAACTCTTTTGGGCCGACCACGCATCGCCAGGTGGTCGCTCTCATTCGCCCGCCATCTATCTCGACCATCGGAGTCCCCATGCACACGGTCCGCGTTGCCACCTTCGACGTACTGCGTCATACCGGCATGACAACCATTTTCTCCAATCCAGGTTCCACCGAGGTCTCGTTCCTGACCGACCTTCCAGATGACCTGGAATTCGTTCTGGCACTTCATGAAGGCTCGGTGGTCGGCATCGCCACCGGGCACGCGCTCGCGACAGGCTCTCCGGCGCTGGTCGTCCTGCACACCACTGCCGGACTGGGAAATGCCGTCGGAGCCCTGGCAACGGCGCGGGTGAACCGAGCACCGCTGGTTGTGGTCGTCGGTCAGCAGGACCGCAGACACCTTGCGCTGGAGCCGTTCCTGGCCGGGCGGCTCAGTCAACTCGCCGGCGATTACCCGGTCTGGGTCGACCAACCGGTACGCGCGCAAGACGTCCCGGGAGCGATCCAGCGCGCATTCCGGGAAGCGACGATCGGTCGAGGGCCCGCGCTGGTCATCGTTCCCATGGACGACTGGCTGATGCCCGCCGGAGACACCGAGAACGCCGCGAGTGACCACCTCGTGATCGGTCGCCGGAGCAGTCCCGAATCGGTGACAGCAATTGCCGAATTGATCGACGAGAGTCGTTCACCTGCCCTCGTGGTCGGAACGGGTCTCGACAGCGACGCCGGATGGCGCGCCTCGACCGCTCTCGCGGAACGGCTGAATTGTCCGGTCTTCCAGGAGGCGTTCGGCGCCCGTGCCGGATTCCCGCAGGATCACCGATTGTTCGTCGGCCACCTTCCGGCGGCCCGGGCGGGATTACGCAGGACGCTCGAGCCATTTGATCTGGTCATCGTCATCGGCGCGCCGGTCTTTCGTCAGTATCCCTTCGACGAGGGGCCGCTCGTACCCTCCACGACTTCGGTGGTGGTGATCACCGACATCGACGCAGAGGCCTCCCGTAGTCCCGCTCGCCTTGCCGTGCTGGCCGACCCTGCAGCATTCGCCGACGACTTGTCGAAGTCGATCCGGTCTCGACCGGAAGGCACTGTGGTGCAGCAACATCCGATAAAGACTCCACCAACCGAACCGGGATCTGCGCTACGCGCCGCACACGTCCTGGGGTCTCTGAGCCGACGACTCCCACCCGACGCCGTCCTCGTGGAGGAAACCCCATCGAGCAGATCCGATCTCCATGAGCTGCTGCCCGCACGAGCCCCTTTGGGCTTCGTCAGCGCCGCGATGGGCGGCCTCGGATTCGCGATGCCCGCAGCGATCGGCCTGAAAATGGGCGCCCCGGATCGTCCGGTCGTGTGTGTGATCGGGGACGGATCATCGCTGTATGCGATTCAATCCCTTTGGACTGCAGCACGTTACAACGTCGGGACGGTGTTCGTCGTACTGGCCAACGGACGCTACGCGATCATGGATCGCCTTGCCGCCCGCGAAGGACGCGGGCCCGCACCCTGGCCGTCGTTCGAGGAGGTCTCGATCAGCACCCTCGCCGCGGGGCTGAACTGCCCGATCACGCGAGTGGTGAGCGCCGACGAACTCGACGTCGCGCTGGACGAGATCATCCCGTCACTCGCCGAGCGCACGAGTCCGCTGGTCGTCGAGGTCGACGTCGCCGCTGACCCTCGTCTCGAGCTCTGATGCAGCATGCCGCGGCGGTCACGCCCTGAGGGTTCGGGTGATGACCGCGGCGGCAACCCGCACACCTTGCGCCAGCGCACTGAGATTGGGATTCGCGGCGGGAACCACCACAGAGATCGCAGCGACCACCCGGCCGGACTTGTCGAAGACGGGTGCCGCCGCCGAGGCATTGCCCTCCGTCATCTCGTTGCGTGAGATGGCGAACCCGGTCGAGCGGATCTCCGCGAGCGCACGCTGCAGCGTGTGCGGATCGGTGATGGTCTGTGAGGCCATTCGGGGCAGCTCTCCCGCCAGGATCTCTTCACGCGTCTTGGAATCACCGAAGGCCAAGAGCACCTTTCCGGGGCCCGTGGCATGCAACGGTAGGCGGTAACCGACCTGTGAGGACACCGAGGCGCCCGCCCTGGCCCGAGGCTCGAGCTTCTCGATATAGAGAGCACGCAGGTCGTCGAGAACCACCAGGTGCACCACCTCGTGCGTCGTCTCGAAGAGGTCTTCCAGTACCGGCAACGCGACATCCCTGAGTTGGCGCTCCCGTGGCGCAAGCGCCCCGAGCTGCCACAACCGACGACCCACCGTGTACGTGCCGCGGCCGGTTCGGTCGAGGCCACCCCACTTGACCAACTCGGCCAGGTATCGATGCGCCGTGGCGGGCGGGAGGCCAGTGGCCGACACGATCGCCCTCAGTGTCTGTTCCGGCCGATCCTCGCTGAACGATTCCAGGATCGACAGCGCTCGGCTCAGGGAACTCCTCGATTCAGCCATGTCATCTCCGCCGTACCGTCACCGAGTCCTGCACCGACGTCACTCGACGCAATGCTACGAGCCTTTTCCGAATGATGAGAGGGCATGTGGTCAATGCCCCTGGACTTCCCAGACGATGAGTGAGCTGCAAGATAACCCGCCCGGCATGTGGCGGACTGCACGCCCCTTCTACCGCATGGAGTTTCACATGACCCCCTCACTCGACCTCCCGGACCAGGTCCGTGGAGACCTGCCCGCGAGTACCCGACGCCAGATGCGTCGCAACATCCTCGTCGGCTGCGCCGCTTTCGTTCTTCTCATGGCACTCACCCTGACGATGCTCTTCACGCCCCTTTTCGACGGGCACATCGGAGGCATCGGCGTGGGATACGTCATCGGGTTCATCGACTTTGTAGCCGTTCTCGGCATCGCGGCGACCCATTGCGTTCGAATGAACCGGGTCGACACCCGGGGAGGAGTCCTCTGATGGACACGTTATCGGTGGTCGTGGTGTCGACGATCGTCGCCATCACATTGGGGCTCGCGGTGCTCGCGTCCCGACGCAACAAGGATGCCGGCGACCACTACGTCGCCGGTCAGCGCGTCTCCGCCCTACAGAACGGGCTGGCACTGGCTGGCGAACAGCTCTCCGCCGCTTCACTTCTCGGCATCACCGGCGCCGTCGCACTGACCGGTTTCAGCGGCTTCTACCTCGCCCTGGGGATTCCCACCGCTTTTTTGCTCGTACTCTTGATCGTGGCCGAGCCATTGCGCAATCTCGGCAAATACACTTTGGCCGACGTTGTCTCCCACCGTTTCGACGGGCGGCTCCTGCGCGGGTCGATGGCGGTGACGACACTGCTGATCAGCATGATCTACATGATGATCCAATTCGTCGGCGCCGGGGTGCTGGCCGAACTCCTTCTGGGCGTGCCCTTCTCCGTGGCGGTGGTGGTACTTGCAGTACTCATGACCGCCTACATGCTCCTCGGCGGGATGGTCGCGGCAACCTACATCCAAGCATTCAAGAGCGTACTGCTGATCGCCGTCGTCTTCGTTCTGCTGATGTTCGTCATCGCCCACACCGGCTGGAATCCGCTGGGCCCCATCACCGAATCGGCCGATCGGTTCGGAAGTCAGATCGTCAGCGCACATCGGCTCGACGCCACGAACTCCTGGAACAACGTTTCGTTGATGGTCGGCCTCGCGCTGGGGGTGATGGGTCTGCCGCACGTCATGTTGCGGTTCCTCACCACCAAGGACACCCGAGCCGCGCGGTCGTCGACGTTGATCGCGATGATCATCTTCTCGGTCTTCTTCCTGCTTCTGCCGATCTTCGGCTATGCATCACTGAACGAGGTGGGGCGACAACAGATCCTCGACGACAACAAAGGCGGCAATCTGGCGATCGCCCGGCTCACGGAAGCCGTCAGCGGCAACATCCTGCTCGCCGTTCTCGCCGGCGTGGTCATCGCGACGATCCTCGCCGTACTCTCCGGGATCGCGATCGCCGCCTCGGGCGCTGCCGCGCACGATCTGTACGCGAATGTCATCAAACGTGGAAATGTCAGCCCGCGCCGAGAAGTCACGGTGAGCAGGATCGCCGGTCTGATCATTTCTGTGCTCGCGATTTTCCTCGCGCTGGGCGCGCAGAACCTCAATGTGGGCTTCCTGGCAAACGTGGCGTTCGCCATCGCCGCCGCCACACTGACACCGGTCATCGTGCTCACGATCTACTGGCGTGGGTTCACTCGCACCGGCGCCCAGGCGGCGGTAACGGGAGGACTGCTGCTCAGTATCGTGCTCGTGGCCCTGGGGCCCAACGTGATGGGCGACGACGCGATCTTCCCGCTCGGTATTCCCGCCATCGTCACCGTGCCGGTCTCCTTCGCTCTCGCTTGGCTCGGCAGCCTCGCAGGTCGCGGGCGGGGCGCGGCGCAGGGCCGCCCATACACGGAAATCGCCATGACGGCATTCCCGTCGCGCGCGACCGTGAATCGACGCCCGGATCCCCCTTCTCGGTTGGACGACACCACCCCCTGAGTCACACCAACCACCTCGATGCAGATCGGACACCATCCCATGAATGCCACATCCACACGACAGGCAGCGCCTGCCACCTCCCTGCTCGACTCCTGCGTCTGGTCCTCGAAGATCTTTGTCGGCGCATGGATTCGAGGAAGCGCACCAGACCACGTCGTGACAGAACCGGCCACCGGCGTAGAATTGGGCGTCATCGGCATGGCAACCCCGGACGATGTCGCCGATGCCGCCAATCGGGCACGTGCAGCGCAGCGCGAATGGGCGGAGAAACCCTATACCGATCGCGCCGCGGTCTTGCGTCGCGCAGGGCAACTCTTCGAACACCACACCGACGAGATCCACGAGTGGCTCATCCGCGAATCAGGCAGCGTCCGAGCGAAAGCAGGTATCGAAACCCACGCGGCAGCGGAAGAGTGTTACAACGCAGCAGCATTGGCGGCGCACCCATTCGGAGCGGTTCTCCGGTCCGAGCAGCAGCGGCTGAGTCTGTCTCGGCGGGTTCCGGTGGGCACGGTGGGGGTCATCGCCCCCTTCAACTTCCCCGTCATCCTGTCCATCCGCGCGGTCGCTCCCGCGCTGGCGTTGGGCAATGCCGTTGTACTCAAGCCTGATCCGCGTACCGCAGTCAGTGGCGGGGTGCTCCTTGCCCGGATCTTCGAGGAGGCCGGGCTCCCCGCGGGGCTCCTCAGTGTGCTCCCCGGCGACGCAGCGGCCGGAGAAGCCATCGTCGTGCACCCCTCGGTGCGAGTGATCGCATTCACCGGTTCCACCCAGGCCGGTCGCGCCGTGGGCGAACTCGCGGGCCGACATCTCAAACGAGCCCACCTCGAACTCGGCGGCAACAACGCACTGATCGTCCTCGACGACGTGGATGTCGAAACTGCAGTATCGGCAGGGGCTTTCGGCTCCTTCCTCCATCAGGGACAGATATGCATGGCGTCCGGGCGGCACATCGTCCACGAGAGCATCGTCGATGACTACACAGCTCTGCTGGCACAGCACGCACAACGACTTCCGGTCGGAGACCCTTTCGTCGACGACGTCGCGTTGGGCCCGATCATCGACGTCGGGCAGCGCGACCGGATCCATCGGCTGGTGACGGCCAGCGTATCCGCGGGAGCACAGCTCGCGGCCGGAGGTAGCTATGACGAACTGTTCTATCGCCCAACGGTCTTGGCCGGGTCGGCCCAGGATACTCCCGCGTTCCGGGACGAGGTCTTCGGCCCCGTTGCCCCGGTGATCTCGTTCTCCGACATCGAAGAGGCCACCCAGATCGCCACGAACAGCGACTACGGGCTCTCGCTGGGCGTCCTCACCGCCGACCCGATGCGCGGAATCGAACTCGCGTCGCGTATCCCCGCCGGACTAGTGCACGTCAACGATCAGACCGTCGGCGACGAAGCTGTAGTTCCCTTCGGCGGACTCGGTGCCTCCGGAAATGGCGGACGCGTGGGTGGCATCGACGCCAACCTGGACGCGTTCACCGAAACGCAGTGGCTGACCGCCCGGAGTGATATGCCGCGCTACCCCTACTGACGTCGGCGTGCACGACATGGGTCAGGCACTGTCACCCCAGTGCGTCGGCGACCCGCTCGAGTGCGGCCACCCGACTGCCCTTGACGAGCACCACATCACCCTCGGCGAGGTCGTCGAGGGCGGCGACGGCGGCCGCGACGTCGCCGACGTGCCGGGCAAACGTTCCGTAAGACGGTTCGTCGACGGCGATCACCTCGACCCCGAGTGACTGCGCCTGCTCCGCGATCTGCTCGTGCGCGGCCGGTGCATCGGCCCCGAGTTCGGCCATCGTGCCGAGCACCGCGATCCGACGGCGACCGTCGAGCGCGGCCAGCGACCGCAGCGCCGCGGCCATCGACGTCGGGTTGGCGTTGTAGGCGTCGTTGAGGATCGTGACGCCGGCGTCGGTGGTGTGCAGTTCCATCCGCAACCCCGACAGCGCCGCACCGAGCAGGCCGTCGGCCATGGCCTCGACGGGCACCCCCAGCCCGCCGGCGGCCGCGGCCGCGGCCAGCGCGTTGGACACCTGGTGTTCGCCGCGCGCACCCAGGCTCACCTGCGTCGACCCCCACGGCGTATGCAGCCGGAACGACGCGCGCAGGGCCGCGTCGACGGTGATGTCGGTGGCGCTGACGTCGGCCGACGGGGTCAGCCCATAGCTCAGCACCTGCGCCGAGGTGCGCCCGGCCATCGCGATCACGCGCTCGTGGTCGGCGTTGAGGACGGCGATGCCGTCGGCGGGCAGTGACTCGACGAGTTCGCCCTTGGCCCGGCCGACCGATTCGATGTCGCCGAACAATTCCAGGTGGACGCCCTCGACGCGGGTGACGATCCCGACGGTCGGGCGGGCGATGGAGCACAACTCGGCGATGTGCCCGACGCCGCGCGCCCCCATCTCGACGACCACGGCCTCGGTGTCGTCGGGGGCGTTCGCCAGCGTCAGTGGCAGGCCCAGTTCATTGTTGAACGATTTCTCGCTGGCGGCGGTGATGAAGGTCGTCGCGAGCACCCCGGCGAGCAGGTCCTTGGTGGAGGTCTTGCCGACCGACCCCGTCACCCCGACGACCCGTTCGGGCAGACGGCGACGCACCAGTCGTCCGACGTCGGCGAGCGCGGCCGCGGTGTCGGCGCAGGTGATCGCGGCGGCGGCGACCTCGGCACGCGGGGGCTGCGAGGTGAGGTATGCCGTGGCGCCCGCGGCGACGGCCGAACCGATGAAATCGTGTCCGTCGCGGGCGGCGACGATCGGGACGAACAGTTGCCCGGCGGCGACGGCACGCGAATCGATGGTCGCGCCGGTCACCGTGACGTCCTCGCCGTTGGTCAGCTCTCCGCCGACAACGTCGGCGATCTCACTTGCCTGGATGTGCACGCCCTAACGCTATCGTGACCCCATGGCCTCTCCCCTGCTGCGTCTGATCGTGCTCTACGGCGGTGTGTCCGCCGAGCACGACGTCTCCCGGGTCACCGCGGCGCACGTGATCGCCGCCGCCGACCCCGCCAAGTACGAGGTGAGGCCCATCGGCATCGCCAAGGACGGCACCTGGGTGCGCAACGACAAGGTGATCGCCGCGCTCGCCGAGGGCACCGAGCTGCCCGGTGAACTCGAGATCGCCGGTACGGCCGTCGAACCGCTCGCCGAGTTGCGCCGACAGTCCGACGACGCCATCGGTGTGGTGTTGCCGCTGCTGCACGGACCGCACGGTGAGGACGGCACGATCCAGGGCATGTTGGAGCTGTTCGGGCTGCCCTATGTCGGCGCCGGGGTGCTCAGCTCCGCGGTGTGCATGGACAAGGCGATGGCCAAGGTGGTTGCCGCGCAGGCCGGGATCCCGCAGTGCCGGTGGCTGGAGTTCCGCGATGGCGTCGACGATCCGCGCACCATCGCCTTCCGGGCTATCGAAGAGATGGGGCTTCCGCTGTTCGTCAAGCCCGCGAACATGGGCTCGTCGGTGGGGATCACCAAGGCCCACGATGCCGCCGAACTCGACGCCGCGATCAATCTCGCGCTGCGCTACGACGACGTCGTCGTCATCGAGGAAATGGTCGACGGCCGTGAGGTCGAGGTGGCCGTGCTCGGCAATGCGCTGCCGGAGACGTCGGTGCCCGGGGAGATCATGCCGGGCAGCGAATTCTACGACTACGAGGACAAATACATCACCGGTGCCGCGAAGCTGGTGATCCCGGCACCGCTGTCGGCGCAGGCCGCCGCCGACGTCCGCGAGCTCGCGGCGAAGGTGTTCACGGCGATGCGTTGCGCGGGCATGGCACGCGTGGACTTCTTCTACGAGGAGTTCGGTCGGGGCTGGCTCCTCAACGAGGTCAACACGATTCCCGGTTTCACCCCGGGCTCGATGTATCCGAAGCTCTGGGATGCCACCGGACTGCCCTACCCCGACCTCATCGACCGCCTGGTCACGCTCGCGCTCGAATCGCATCGCCGTCGTACCGGGTTCTCCACCGAACACTGACGTAGCATCGATCCCGTGAGCGGCACCGACCACGTGACCAGCACCGATGATGCTTTGCCCCAGCGACCTTCGGTGTTGCGGGTGTTGGTGTACTCCGACGACGCCGACACCCGTCGCCAGGTCATCGGCGCACTGGGCACCCGGCCTGTGCCCGATCTGCCGGAGTTGAGCTTCTTGGAGGTGGCGACCGGGCCGATGGTCTTCGCCCAACTCGATGCCGGCAACGTCGACGTCGCCATCCTCGACGGTGAGGCCTCGCCCGAGGGTGGGCTGGGCATAGCCAAGCAGATGAGCGACGAATATGATCCGCGGCCGCCGACGCTGGTGTTGATCGGTCGCGCCGCCGACCGCTGGCTGGCCGACTGGTCGCGGGCCGACGCCGCCGCGACGCTTCCGGTCGATCCGATCGAATTGCCGGCAGCCCTGGGCGACATGTTGCGCGGAAAGCTCTCGCAGCAACAGTCCTGAACAGGTATTTCGGCTCCCGGTCGGGACGGTCGTCCGAAAACTCCGCCAAATGTCTCGACACGGCGGCATGCGCTTGTAAGGTTGTGTTGTAGCTCACATCAGCTCGCTACTACCCAGCAGCTCACACCCACTGAGCGAGCGCACGGAGGGAGTCGATCGGCGATGAACGCCTATGTTCCGATCCTCGTTCTCGGTGCGATCGCGCTCGGCTTCGCGGTGTTCTCGGTCGTCATCGCCTCGGCGGTGGGGCCGCGCCGGGCCAACCGCGCCAAACTCGATGCCTACGAGTGCGGTATCGAACCCATCGGCGGCGGTTCGGGGACGTCCACCCTGTCCGACGTGAGACGGACTGTGGTGCAGAGAATTCCGGTCAAGTACTACCTGACCGCGATGCTGTTCATCATCTTCGACATCGAAATCGTCTTCCTCTACCCGTGGGCGGTGGCCTTCGACGCGCTCGGCTGGTTCGGCCTGGCGGCGATGGCCCTGTTCATCGTGAACGTGTCGGTGGCCTACGCCTACGAATGGCGCCGCGGCGGGTTGGGGTGGGACTGACGTGACAGATCCGGCACGAGTCGAGCACAAGGGAGCGCACCGATAGCGAGTTCGGCACACATGTGCCCGTGACCCGTCCGGCGCGGCGAGGAGGTAGGCGATGGGCCTCGAAGAGAGACTGCCCAGTGGATTCCTGCTGAGCACTGTGGAGGACCTGGCGGGATTCATGCGCAAGGGCTCGCTGTGGCCCGCGACCTTCGGCCTCGCGTGCTGCGCCATCGAGATGATGGCGAGCACCTCCGGTCGCTACGATCTGGCGCGGTTCGGGATGGAGGCTTTCCGCGCCTCGCCGCGTCAGGCCGACCTGATGATCGTCGCCGGACGGGTCAGCCAGAAGATGGCACCGGTGCTGCGCCAGATCTACGACCAGATGACCGAGCCCAAATGGGTTCTGGCGATGGGCGTTTGCGCCAGCTCGGGCGGCATGTTCAACAACTACGCGATCGTGCAGGGCGTCGACCACGTGGTACCCGTCGACATCTATCTACCGGGCTGTCCGCCACGCCCGGAGATGTTGCTCAACGCCATCCTCGCGCTGCACCGCAAGATCGGCGAGATGCCGCTGGGCGTCAATCGCGAAGAGGCCATCTGGGCCGCCGAACAGGCGGCCCTGCAGGCCACTCCGACGATCGAGCTGAAGGGCCTGCTGCGATGACCGACGACGAGACGACCGGCGCGGCCGCACCCGACGAGGTGATCGCGGTGCGCCACGGCCTGTTCGGGGTGCACGGCAGCGGCGACACCTCCGGATACGGCGGGCTGGTGCAGACGGTCACCCTGCCCGCCGCGACCCGGCCCTACGGCGGATACTTCGACCACATCGCCGACACACTCTCTGCCGCGCTCGACGCAAACGAGGGTCCGGGCTTCGACGAGGCCATCGAGAAGGTAGAGATCCACGCCGGGGAGATGACGATGTACGTCGTCGCCCGACATCTGGCCGTCGTCGCACTGACGCTGCGCAACCACGAGGCGCTGCGCTTCGAATTGTGCTTGGGCGTCAACGGGGTTCACTATCCCGACGACACCGGCCGCGAACTCCACGCGGTATATCCGCTGGCGTCGATCACCAACAATCGGCGGCTGCGGCTGGAGGTGGCGGTCCCCGACGCCGACCCGCACATCCCGAGCCTGTGCGAGATCTACCCCACCAACGACTGGCACGAACGCGAGACCTTCGACTTCTTCGGCATCGTCTTCGACGGCCACCGCGCGCTCACCCGGATCTCGATGCCCGACGACTGGGTGGGTCACCCCCAGCGCAAGGACTACCCGCTGGGCGGGGTTCCGGTGGAGTACAAGGGAACCCAGGTTGCACCACCCGATCGCCGGAGGTCGTACTCATGACCGATCTCGACCCGCGGCCGAGTCACGCCGCTCGGCCCGAACACACCTACACCGTCTCCGGCCAGGATTGGGACGAGATCGTCGCCGAGGTGTCGGCGCGCGCCGCCGCCAACTCCGGCGAGGAGCGGATCGTGGTGAACATGGGTCCGCAGCACCCGTCCACGCACGGGGTGCTGCGGCTGATCCTGGAGATCGAGGGCGAGACGGTCACCGAGGCACGATGCGGAATCGGGTACCTGCACACCGGGATCGAGAAAAACCTGGAGTACCGCAACTGGATTCAGGGCGTCACCTTCGTCACCCGCATGGATTATCTCTCACCGTTCTTCAACGAGACGGCCTACTGCCTGGCGGTGGAGAAGCTCCTGGGCATCACCGAGGCCATCCCCGAGCGCGCCTCGGTCATCCGGGTGATGCTCATGGAGCTCAACCGGATCACCTCCCACCTGGTCGCCCTGGCCACCGGCGGTATGGAACTCGGTGCGGTGACCGCGATGTTCTCCGGTTTCGGTATCCGCGAACAGATTCTCGATATCTTCGAGCTCGTCACCGGCCTACGGATGAACCACGCCTTCATCCGGCCCGGTGGAGTGGCGACCGACCTCCCCGACGGCGCCGTGGAGCAGATCGCCGCGATCGTCGCCGGCCTGCCCGAGCAACTGGCCAAACTCTCGGACCTGTTGACCGACAACTACATCTGGAAAGCGCGCACCTGCAACGTCGGTTTCCTCGACCTCACCGGGTGCACGGCGCTCGGCATCACCGGCCCCGTCCTGCGATCCACCGGCCTCCCGCACGACGTCCGCAAGACCGAGCCCTACTGCGGGTACGAGGACTACGACTTCGACGTGATCACCGAGACCACCTGTGACTCCTACGGGCGCTATGTGATTCGCGTGCGAGAGATGAGTGAGTCGGTGCGGATCGTCGAACAGTGCCTGGCACGGCTGCGGCCCGGACCGGTGATGGTGACCGACGCGAACATCGCCTGGCCCGCCGATCTCACGCTCGGACCCGACGGACTCGGCAACTCCCCCGCCCACATCGCCGAGATCATGGGCGAATCCATGGAGTCGCTGATCCACCACTTCAAACTCGTCACCGAGGGTATGCGGGTGCCACCGGGCCAGTGTTATGTGGCGATCGAATCGCCGCGCGGTGAGCTGGGTGTCCACATGGTCTCCGACGGCGGAACCCGGCCCTACCGAGTGCATTTCCGCGATCCGTCGTTCACCAACCTGCAGGCCGTGGCGGCGATGTGCGAGGGCGGCATGGTCGCCGACGTGATCACCGCCGTGGCCAGCATCGACCCGGTGATGGGAGGCGTGGACCGATGAGCGAACCGGTGTACCTCGAACTGGGAATCGACGGGCCGCCACCCGAACCCGCGCCGGCCGAACCCGCCGCGTGCGTCGCACGCCCGCACGGACCGATCGAGTTCGACGGCCCGGCAACCTATCCCGACGGCGTCGCCGATCGTCTGCGACAGGCGGCTGCGCCGATCGTCGCGCGCTACCCGCAATCCCGATCGGCGCTGCTACCCCTGCTGCACCTGATGCAGTCGCAGGACGGACACCTCACCCGCGCCGGCATCGCACTGTGCGCCGAGATCCTCGACCTCACCGACGCCCAGGTCGCCGCGGTCGCCACCTTCTACTCGATGTTCCGCCGCACGCCCACCGGTGAGTATCTGATCGGTGTGTGCACCAACACCCTCTGTGGGGTTCTCGGCGGTGACGAGATCCTGCGCACGGTGTGTGAACACCTCGGTGTCGCACCCGGTGAGACCACCGAGGATCACCGGATCACCGTCGAGCACCTCGAATGCAACGCGGCCTGCGATCTCGCCCCGGTGGTGATGGTCAACTGGGAGTTCTTCGACCAGCAGACCCCGGAGTCGGTGGTCGAACTCGTCGAGGACCTGCGGGCCGGGGTCGAGGTCACGCCCAGTCGCAGTGACCGGGCGGTGGCCGGATTCCGGGACACCGCAGCCGTATTGGCCGGAGTCGGAGAGGTCGCGTCGCCCACCGCAGGTGATACTGCAGCAGGTGATGCCGGGCCCACCGAGTATCCGGTCGAGGCTGAGCCCGCGGCGCCGCCGGTCCTGTCGCGGCACTGGGCCGAGCCGGAGTCGTGGACCCTGGACAACTATCGGCGCCACAACGGATACCGGGGCCTGCGCGCCGCGCTGGACATGGCTCCCGACGCCGTCATCGAGGCGGTCAAGTCGGCGGGATTGCGCGGGCGCGGCGGGGCGGGTTTCCCGGTGGGACTGAAGTGGTCGTTCATCCCGCAGGACAAGGGGGACGCCCCGAATCCGGATGCGCCACCGCACTATCTGGTGGTCAACGCCGACGAGTCCGAGCCGGGCACCTGCAAGGACATGCCGCTGATGCTCGCATCTCCGCACGCCCTCGTGGAGGGGGCGATCATCGCGGCCTACGCGATCCGGGCGCGCCACGCCTTCATCTACCTGCGCGGTGAGGTCGTCGGGGTGCTGCGTCGCCTGCGTCAGGCCGTCGACGAGGCCTACGCCGCAGGCTATCTGGGGCGTGACATCCTCGGATCGGGAATCGACGTCGACCTCGTGGTGCACGCCGGCGCGGGCGCGTACATCTGCGGTGAGGAAACGGCCTTGCTCGACTCGCTCGAGGGTCGTCGCGGCCAGCCCCGACTGCGGCCGCCGTTCCCCGCGGTCGCCGGTCTCTACGCGAGTCCGACGGTGGTCAACAACGTCGAATCGATCGCCAGCGTCCCCGCGATCCTACGCAACGGCATCGACTGGTTCCGCGCCATGGGCACCGAGAAGTCGCCGGGATTCACCCTGTACTCGCTGTCGGGACACGTCAACCATCCCGGCCAGTACGAGGCTCCCCTCGGTATCACGTTGCGGCAGTTACTCGATCGGGCCGGTGGCGTCCGCGACGGACACCACCTCAAGTTCTGGACGCCGGGCGGATCGTCGACACCGATGCTCACCGCCGACCATCTCGACGTACCGCTGGACTACGAGGGCGTCGCCGAGGCCGGATCGATGTTGGGTACCAAGGCCTTACAGATCTTCGACGAGACCACGTGCGTGGTACGGGCGGTGCTGCGCTGGACCGAGTTCTACGCGCACGAGTCATGCGGCAAGTGCACGCCGTGCCGGGAGGGCACCTACTGGCTGGTGCAACAGCTACGCGCCATCGAGTCCGGCGACCTCGACGCCGATGAGATGTCCGCGGCACTCGCGGTCCTCGCCGACGTCACCAACAGCATCGTCGGGAAGTCGTTCTGCGCACTCGGCGACGGCGCCGGAAGCCCGATCGTCTCGGCGCTCAAGTACTTCCGGGACGAGTTTCTCGCCCACACCCGCCCCGGGTCGGGTCCGGATGCGCGCGGGCGCTGTCCGTTCGATCCCGCCGCGTCGACCGTCTTCACCGACCACCGCACGCCGTACGTCCCGGGAGCGAGCCGATGACCGCACTGTCCGACCGGCCCTCGTCCGCCGAGCCCGTCGAACTCGTCACCGCGACCATCGACGGCACCGAGGTCCGGGTACCCCCCGGCACCTTGGTGATCCGGGCTGCCGAACGGGTGGGCATCCAGATTCCCCGGTTCTGCGATCACCCGTTGCTCGCCCCGGTCGGTGCGTGCCGGCAGTGTCTCGTCGAGGTCGAGGGGCAGCGCAAACCGCTCGCCTCATGCACCACCACGGTCACCGAGGGCATGGAGGTCCGCACCCAACTCGGCTCGGAGATCGCCGAGAAGGCCCAGCGCGGGGTGATGGAACTGCTGCTCATCAACCATCCGCTGGACTGCCCGATCTGCGACAAGGGTGGTGAATGCCCGCTGCAGAACCAGGCGATGACCGCCGGGCGTCCGCGCTCGCGGTTCACCGGGCCCAAACGCACCTACACCAAACCGGTTCCGCTGTCCTCGGCGGTGCTGCTCGACCGGGAGCGGTGCGTGCTGTGCGCCCGCTGCACCCGCTTCGCCGACCAGATCGTCGGCGACCCGCTCATCGACCTCGCCGATCGTGGTGCGCTGCAACAGGTCAGCACCGCCGACGGAACCCCGTTTGACTCGTACTTCTCCGGCAACACCGTGCAGATCTGTCCCGTCGGTGCGCTGACCGGTACCGCCTACCGCTTCCGCGCCCGGCCGTTCGATCTGGTGTCCACCCCGAGCGCCTGCGAACACTGTGCGAGCGGCTGCGCCCAGCGCACCGACCATCGGCGTGGAAAGGTGTTGCGGCGCCTGGCCGCCGACGATCCCGCGGTCAACGAGGAGTGGAACTGCGACAAGGGACGCTGGGCGTTCGCCTACACCGCCGGCGCCGATCGGCTCACCACACCGCTGGTCCGGGACCGGCACGGACAGCTGCGGGAGGTGTCGTGGGCGCAGGCGTTGCGCGCCGCCGCCGACGGACTGCAGGCCGCCCGGGGACGTACCGGAGTCCTCACCGGCGGCCGGATCACCGCCGAGGACGCCTACGCCTACGTCCGGTTCGCGCGAACCGTTCTCGGCACCAACGACATCGATTTCCGCTCCCGGCCGCACAGCGCCGAGGAGACCGCCTTCCTCACCCGCCACGTCGCCGCCCGCGCCGACGACCTCACCTACGACGCACTGGTCGCGGCGCCAACCGTGCTGCTCGCCGGATTCGAGCCGGAGGAGGAGTCACCGATCGTCTTCCTGCGACTGCGTCGCGCGGTGCGCACCACCGGCACCCGGGTCCACGCGATCGCGTCGTGGCGTAGTCCCGGCATCGAAAAGCTGAACGGCACAGTACTTCCCACCGTTCCCGGCGCCGAGGCCGCGGTACTCGATGACGACTCCACCGCGGCGCTGCTCGGCGACGCGGGATCGGTGATCATCGTCGGCGAACGTCTCGCCAGCGCTCCGGGCGCCCTCCCCGCGGCGATGCGACTCGCCGAACGGACCGGCGCACGACTGGTATGGATACCACGACGCGCCGGCGATCGCGGAGCGGTGGAAGTCGGCGCGCTGCCGACGCTGCTGCCCGGCGGCCGGCCGGTCACCGATGCCACCGCACGACTCCAGGTCGCCGGGCTCTGGCAGGCACGCGATCTCCCGTCCATCCCTGGGCGCGACAGCGGTGAGATCCTCTCCGCCGCAACGACCGGCCGCCTCGACGCGCTGCTCGTCGGTGGCGTCGATCCGGCCGATCTCCCCGACCCCGCCGCCGCGATCGCCGCCCTCGACGCGGTGGGATTCCTGGTGAGCCTGGAGATCCGGACATCGGCGGTGACCGAACGCGCCGACGTGGTGCTGCCGGTCGCGGCGGCCGCGGAGAAGGCGGGGATGTTCCTCGACTGGGAAGGGCGGTCACGCCCGTTCCCGGCCGCCCTCGCCGACACCGGGCGTCTGTCGGATCATCGGGTCCTCGACGCATTGGCGCAGGCGGCGGGTGTCTCGCTGGACTGCCGCGAGATCACCGATATTCGAGCACAATTGGGCCGCCTCGGGCCGTGGACGGGCCCTCGACCGGAGATACCGGTACCCCCGGTGTCGGCGGCCCGCACACCCGGCCCCGGCGAGGCGGTGCTGTCGACCTGGCATCTGCTGCTCGACGACGGCCGACTCCAAGACAGCGAGCCGTATCTCGCCGGCACCGCGCACCCATCGGTGGCACGGTGCTCGGCGGCCACGGCGAGCGCTGCCGGACTCACCGACGGACACGACGTCGAACTGAGTACCGACTCGGGCACACTGACCCTTCCACTGCTGATCACCGACATGGTCGACGGCGTGGTGTGGGTGCCCACCTATTCGGTGTCCTCGCATGTCCGTTCGCAGCTGCATGCAGAATCCGGCGACGTCGTCGCCGTCCGTCCGGCGGAAGGGCAGTCGTGAACCTGGCAGCCACCGACTATCCCGATCTCGCCGACTTCGGTCACGACCCGTGGTGGCTCGTGCTCATCAAGGCGGTGGCGGTCTTCGCCTTTCTGGTGGCCAATCCACTCGTCGCGATCCTGGCCGAACGAAAGATCATGGCCCGCATGCAAGCCCGGCTCGGCCCGAATCGGGTCGGTCCGCACGGGATGCTGCAGAGCATGGCCGACGGTGTGAAACTCGCACTGAAGGAGGGCATCACACCGTTCGGCGTCGACAAGGTCCTCTACCTGGTCGCACCCGTCATCGCCGTGGTCCCGGCGATCATGGCGTTCGCGGTGATCCCGTTCGGCCCGATGGTGTCGGTGTTCGGCCACCACACTCCGCTGCAACTGACCGACCTGCCCGTCGGGGTGCTGTTCATCCTGGCGATGGCGTCGATCGGGGTCTACGGAATCGTGTTGGCCGGGTGGTCCTCCGGGTCCACCTATCCCCTGCTCGGCGGACTGCGCTCGACCGCACAGGTCATCTCCTATGAGATCGCGATGGGCCTGACCTTCGCCGCGGTGTTCCTCGACTCGGGCACCATGTCAACCTCGGAGATCGTGGCCGGACAACACAACTACTGGTACGGCCTGGTGTTGCTCCCGTCCTTCGTCATCTACGCGGTATCCATGGTCGGCGAGACCAACCGTGCGCCCTTCGACCTCCCCGAGGCCGAGGGCGAACTCGTCGGTGGCTTCCACACCGAGTACTCCTCACTGAAGTTCGCGATGTTCATGCTCGCCGAGTACATCAACATGGTGACCGTGTCGGCACTGGCCACCACGCTGTTCCTCGGCGGCTGGCAGGCGCCGTGGCCGCTGAGTCTGTGGGACGGAGCCAATTCCGGCTGGTGGCCGATCCTGTGGTTCACCCTCAAGGTCTGGGTCTTCATGTTCGTCTTCATCTGGTTGCGCACCAGCCTGCCGCGTCTGCGCTACGACCAGTTCATGAACCTCGGCTGGAAGGTCCTCATCCCGGTGTCCTTGACCTGGGTGATGATCGTCGCGCTGATCCGCGCCGCATTCGGTTCGGCGAGTGACACGGTGCCACGAGCGTTGGTGTCGGCGGCCGTCGGGCTGGTGGTGACCCTCCTGTTGTTCTGGCTCGTCCGGCGCGTCGTGCGCCCGGCACCGCACACCCCGGTACCCGACACCCTCGCGCCCCGAAGCGCGATCCCGTTCGACCCGATGGCCGGCGGCTTCCCGGTACCGCCCCTACCCGGCCAACTCCCCGCGAAGGAGACCACCGATGCCTGACTTCCTCAAGCCCCCCAAACCCTTGAGCGGCATGGGTGTGACGTTCTCGTCGATGTTCGCACCGACGGTGACCGAGCAGTACCCCGAGGAGAAGAAACCCACCGCACCGCGCTATCACGGTCGGCACCAACTCAATCGGCACCCCGACGGTCTCGAGAAGTGCGTGGGCTGCGAACTCTGCGCATGGGCCTGCCCGGCCGACGCCATCTTCGTCGAGGGCGCCGACAACACCGACGAGCAGCGCTATTCGCCGGGCGAACGCTACGGCCGCGTCTACCAGATCAACTACCTCCGGTGCATCGGCTGCGGCCTGTGCATCGAAGCCTGCCCCACCCGGGCACTGACGATGACCAACGACTACGAGCTCGCCGACGACAACCGCGCCGACCTCATCTACGAGAAGCAGCAGTTGCTCGCGCCATTACCGGCGGGCACCGCGCCGACACCGCACGATGTCAGCGCTGCGGCCGCAGCCGGGACCGCACCACGAGAGGCCGACTACTACCTGGGACGCGTGGGCCCCGACGGTACCGTGACCGGCCGGACCGCCGACACTGAGACCACCAGCGCCGTGACCACCAGCACCGGGACCACCAGCGCCGAGGTCGTACCGTGAGTGCCTCGACAGTCGTGGCGCAATCGGGTGCGGCACTGACCGATGCAGTCCTCGCCGACGCCGCCCGCACCTCCACCGGTGAGGCGGTGCAGTTCTGGATTCTCGGCGTCGTGGCCGTCGCCGGCGCGTTGGGGGTGGTCTTCGCCACCAAGGCCGTGTATTCGGCGATGTTCCTGGCCACCACGATGATCGTGCTCGCCGTCTTCTACGTCGCGCAGGGCGCCCTGTTCCTCGGCGTCGTGCAGGTGGTGGTCTACACCGGCGCGGTGATGATGTTGTTCTTGTTCGTGCTCATGCTGATTGGCGTGGACTCGTCGGATTCCCTGGTCGAAACGCTACGCGGGCAACGGGTTGCCGCGGTGGTGTTGGGAATCGGGTTCGGCGCGTTGATGTGTGGCGGTATCGGTGCGGCAACCGTCGCGATCACCGCACCGCCGGGCGCGGTGGCAGCCCGGCCACCGGGGAGCAACGGAGCCGTCGAGGCCATCGCCGAACTGATCTTCGTGCGCTACCTGTGGGCGTTCGAACTCACCGGCGCCCTGCTGATCACGGCGACGCTGGGCGCGATGGTGCTGGCGCACCGAGAACGCTTCGGGCCGAAGCGGACCCAGCGGGAGATCTCCATCGAGCGGTTCCGCAGGGGCATCGACGTCACACCGCTGCCGAGTCCGGGAGTCTTCGCCCGGCACAACGCCGTCGACATCCCCGCCCTGCTGCCCGACGGCACCCCGTCGGAGTTGTCGGTCAACGCACGATTGCGCGCCCGACAACCGGATCGGGGGACGGCGAAGTGAATCCCGAGAACTACCTGTATCTCTCGGCCCTGCTGTTCGCCATCGGTGCGGCCGGGGTGTTGTTGCGGCGCAACGCGATCGTCGTGTTCATGTGCGTCGAGCTGATGCTCAACGCGGCGAACCTGTCGTTCGTGACCTTCGCGCGCATGCAGAGCAGCGTCGACGGGCAGGTGATCGCGTTCTTCACGATGGTGGTCGCGGCCGCCGAGGTGGTCGTCGGACTCGCGATCATCATGATGATCTTCCGATCCCGACGCAGCGCCTCGGTCGACGACGCTGCCCTGCTGCGGAGATAGGGACGGCCGGGAGATGAGGAGGGCGGCATGAGCACCGACACATCGGCGAGCATTCTCTGGGTTGTTCCCGCGCTGCCGCTATTGGGTGCGGCCGTCCTGCTGCTGGCGGGCAGGCGCACGGACCGCTGGGGGCACTATCTCGCATGCGTGCTGGCCGCCGCATCGTTCTGCGTCGGCGTCGCGCTGTTCGTCGGGATGCTCGGCCGGAACACCGCCGACCGTCCCGTACACCAGGTGCTGTTCACGTGGCTGCACATCACCCCGGCCGGCACCGGCAGCGGCGGCTTGAGCGTCGACATGGGGCTCTACCTCGATCAGCTGTCGATGTGCTTCGTGCTGTTGATCACCGGCGTCGGCACCCTGATCCACATCTATTCGATCGGCTACATGGCCTCGGATCCCGATCGTCGCCGATTCTTCGCCTACCTCAACCTGTTCCTCGCCGCGATGCTCGTGCTGGTACTCGCCGACTCCTACCTCGGCCTCTATCTCGGTTGGGAGGGAGTCGGTCTCGCGTCCTACCTGCTGATCGGGTTCTGGCAGCAGCGGCCCTCGGCGGCGACCGCCGCGAAGAAGGCGTTCGTGGTGAACCGCGTCGGCGACATCGGGTTGGCGGTCGCGCTGATGGTCATGTTCGCGACCTTCGGATCGGTCTCGTTCACCACCGTGTTCGCCGGTGCCGACGCCGCCGGACACGCCACCATGACCGCGTTGGGTTTCCTGCTGTTGCTCGCCGCGTGCGGCAAGTCCGCCCAGGTGCCGTTGCAATCGTGGCTCGGTGACGCGATGGAGGGCCCGACGCCGGTGTCGGCGCTCATCCATGCGGCGACCATGGTGACCGCAGGCGTCTATCTGATCGCCCGTTCGCACGCGATCTTCGACGTCGCCCCCGACGCCCGTCTGGCCGTGGCGGTCGTCGGAGCGGTGACACTGCTGTTCGGCGCGATCATCGGTTGCGCCAAGGACGACATCAAGAAAGCACTGGCCGCCTCCACGATGAGCCAGATCGGATACATGGTGCTGGCCGCCGGATTGGGGCCGGCCGGTTACGCATTCGCGATCATGCATCTGCTCACCCATGGATTCTTCAAGGCCGGGTTGTTCCTCGGGGCGGGCTCGGTGATGCACGCGATGAACGACGAGACCGACATGCGCCGATTCGGCGGGCTGCGCACGCTCATGCCGATCACCTTCGTCACCTTCGGGCTCGGGTATCTGGCATTGATCGGGGTACCCCCGTTCTCGGGATTCTTCTCCAAGGACCCGATCATCGAGGCGGCCTTCGGTGCAGGTGGCGCACGCGGTGTACTCCTCGGTGGGGCCGCGCTGCTCGGTGCGGGCATCACCGCCTTCTACATGACCCGCATCATGCTGATGACCTTCTTCGGCGAAAAGCGTTGGGCACCTGAGGCACATCCGCACGAGGCGCCGGCCACGATGACCGGCCCGATGATCCTGCTCGCGCTCGGATCGGTCGCCGCGGGTGGGTTGTTGGTCAGCGGCGACGCACTGGTGCACTGGCTGACACCCGTGGTCGGCGAGCATCACAGCGAGCTGCCGGTGCCCACCTGGGTGGTGACGGTGGGTGTCCTGGTGGTGGTCGCGGCGGGTATCGGTGTCGCGTGGGCGCGATACGCCCGGGCTCCGATCCCGCTGACGGCACCGCGCGAGGTCACCGCACTGACGGTCGCGGCACGCCGCGACCTCTACGGCGACGCGTTCAACGAGCGCGTGTTGATGCGACCCGGCCAGGCACTGGCAAGAGGTCTCGACGTCCTCGAATCCGAGGGTGTCGACGGCGCCGGGGTCGGCGTCGGCACGCTGGTCACCGCATCGTCGAATCGAATACGGCTGTGGCAGAGCGGTTTCGTTCGATCATATGCGCTGTCGATGCTGGCCGGGGCGACCGTCGTGGTGGCCGCGCTGATGCTGGTCAGGGGGGTGTAGACGATGGGCTGGTTGACGATCCTCTGGCTGATCCCGGCGGTGGTCGCCGTCGGTGTGCTCGCGCTCCCGGCGCAGCGTCCCGATCTCGCGAAGTGGGCGGGTCTACTCGGCACGGTGGCCGCGCTGGTGGTGTCGGTCGGGCTCGCGATCGGTTTCGATCCCGACGGCCCCCGCTATCAGTTCGTCACGAACGTGCGGTGGATCCCATCCTTCGGCGCGCGCTACGAACTGGGTCTCGACGGCATCGGGCTGGTCCTGATCCTGCTCACCACCGTGCTCATGCCGATCCTCGTGCTGGCCGGCTGGCGCGACGCCGATCATGCAGGCTCCCTGGACCATTCGGGCGGTCGCCGGCAGAAGGGCCCACACACCTACTTCGCGTTGATGCTGGCGGTCGAGGCGATGGTGCTGATGAGCTTCGTCGCCACCGACGTCCTGCTGTTCTACATCGTGTTCGAGGCCATGCTGATCCCGATGTACTTCCTCATCGGCGGTTTCGGCAGCGGTGGCACGCAGGCCGCGGCCGCGGTGAAGTTCTTGTTGTACAACCTGTTCGGCGGGCTGTTGATGCTCGCGGCGGTGATCGGACTGTACGTGGTGACCGCACGCTCGGGAATCGGCGCCGACGGCCACGGCACCTTCAGTCTCCCGGCGATCTCCGACGCGGTGGCCGGCGGACGCCTCGACGCGAGCACGGGGGTACTGGCATTACTGTTCGGCGGCTTCATGATCGCCTTCGCGATCAAGGCCCCGCTGTGGCCGTTCCACTCATGGCTCCCCGATTCGGCGGTGGCGGCCACCCCGGCGTCGGCGGTGCTGATGATGGCCGTCGTCGACAAGGTCGGCACCTTCGCAATGCTGCGGTTCTGTCTGCAGCTCTTCCCCGAGGCGTCGAAAACCTTTGCCCCACTGATCATCGCTCTGTCGGTGATCGGTATCGTCTACGGCGCGATCCTGGCCATCGCACAAACCGACATGATGCGGTTGATCGCCTACACCTCGATCTCGCACTTCGGTTTCATCATCCTCGGCGTGTTCGCCATGACCAGCGAGTCCCAGAGCGGCGCCACCCTGTACATGGTCAATCACGGAATCTCCACCGCGGCACTGTTCTTGATCGCCGGGTTCCTCGTCTCGCGGCGTGGTAGCCGCCTCATCGCCGATTACGGTGGCATCGCGAAGGTCGCTCCGGTCCTGGCCGGCACCTTCCTCGTCGCCGGGCTGGCCACCCTGTCGCTTCCCGGCCTGTCGCCGTTCATCAGCGAATTCCTGGTGTTCATCGGAACTTTCACCCGGTACCCGGTCGCCGCGATCGCGGCGTCGAGCGCGTTGGTCCTGTCCGCCATCTACATTCTCTGGCTCTATCAACGCGTGATGGGTGGCCCGCCGACACCGGTGGAGGGTCCCGGCGCCGCCCGTCGGACGATGCCTGATCTACACGGCCGCGAACGTCTCGTCGTGGCACCGCTGCTCGCCCTGCTGCTCGTCTTCGGGTTCTTCCCGCAGCCACTGCTGAATCTGATCACCCCCACGGTCTCGCACACGCTGACCACCGTGGGACGCGGCGACCCGGCACCGGCCGTGGTGGTCCAGAACAACGGAGGCGGCAAGTGATGGCGGCACACGTGACCACTGCGCACGAAATCACGGCGGCGCTGGCCGCGATCGCCCCGCCCCACGTCGAATACTCGCTGCTGTCACCGATGTTGATCGTCTTCGGCGTCGGCGTGGTTGGTGTGCTGGTCGAGGCGTTCGCGCCGCGGGCCGGCCGGTGGCGCGCCCAACTGGTGCTGTCGACGGCGGGGCTGGTGGCCGCGCTGATCGCGGTCATCGTGCTGGCCGTCCATCTCACCGACGACGGTGGTCAGGGACAGACCGCGGTGTCCGGGGCGGTGGTGCTCGATCGGCCCGCCCTGTTCCTGCAGGGGCTGTTGCTGGTGATCTCCGTGCTCGCCGTGGCGTTCATGGCCGAGCGCGGACTCGAACGGGTCGTGGCACCGTCGACGCGCTTGGTGAAACACCCCGCCGGACGACGTCGGGTCAGTGATGGGCCGGGGGCGGCAGCACAGGCCACGCTGACCGGCGACCGCGCCGACATGTTCACGCCGTCGGGAGCGAGTACCCCGAATTCCGACGACGAATTCGACGCGACCCGAGCCGGTGGCGTGACCACCGAGGTCTTTCCGCTGACCCTGCTCGCGGTCGGCGGGATGATGCTGTTCGTCGCATGCGGTGATCTGCTCACCATGTTCATCGCGCTCGAGGTGTTCTCGCTGCCGCTATACCTGTTGTGCGCCCTGGCCCGGCGCCGCCGCCTGCTCTCCCAGGAGGCATCCCTCAAATATTTTCTGCTGGGCGCCTTCTCGTCGGCGTTCTTCCTGTTCGGCGCCGCCTTCGTCTACGGCGGCACCGGCTCGCTGGACCTGACGGTCATCGGGATCAGTGTCGATCGCGCCGCCGCCGGAACGTCGGGTGAGGTACTGCTCCCGCTGATCGGGTTGGCGTTGCTCTCGGTGGGGTTGCTGTTCAAGATCGGCGCGGTGCCGTTCCATTCGTGGGTCCCCGACGTCTATCAGGGCGCACCCACGCCGGTGACCGCGTTCATGGCCGCGGCCACCAAGATCGCCGCGTTCGGCGCGCTGCTGCGTGTTTTCTACACGAGCTTCGGTGCGCTTGCCGACGATTGGAAACCGGTGTTGTGGGCGGTGGCGATCGTCACCATGCTCGGTGGTGCGGTGATGGCGGTGACCCAGTCCGACGTCAAACGCCTGCTCGCCTACTCCTCGGTGACACACACCGGGTTTATTTTGTTGGGGCTCATCGCTTTTGACGAAGCGGGCGTCAGCGCCACCCTGTTCTATCTTGCCGCGTATGCTTTCTCGACGTTCGGTGCGTTCGCCACGGTCTCGGTGGTTCGCGAGCCGACGACGTTCACCGGGTCGGCGCGCACCGGCGGCGCCACCGGAGCGCACCTGTCCGGACGCGAGGCCACCGGCATCGACCAGTGGGCCGGTCTCGGGCGGCGCTATCCGCTTGTGGGAGCAATGTTTTCGATGTTCCTGCTGGCGTTCGCCGGCATTCCGTTGACGAGTGGCTTCATCGCGAAATTCGATGTGTTCGCCGCGGTCTCGGGTAGCGGCGGTTCGGTGCTGGTGGTGATCGGTGTGATCAGCAGCGCCATCGCGGCGTACTTCTACATCCGCATCATCGTGGCGATGTTCTTCTCCGACGTTCCCGTCGACGCCCCGCATGTGGTGCGGCCCAGCGCTTTGACGACCACGTCGATCGCCTTGTGCACGGCGGTCACGATCGTGCTCGGGTTCTTTCCGCAACCACTCCTCGACCTCGTCGGTGGAGCAGGATCGTTCCTGTGAGTCAGGCGAACAGCGGCACCGTCGTACCCGGCTCGGCTCCGTAGCGGTCGACGATCTTGTTCAGTTCGCTCTGCATGTAGAAGGTGTGCAGGCCGAAGACGAAGCCGAGTACCCAGCACAGCAACGGATTACACGTCTCGGGCAGTCCGGCGCAGCGCTGGGCTTCACGGATGCGCTTGCCGGTGTTGTGGAAGCTGATGATCGGGGCGATGACCGTCCAACTGAGGAAGATGATCACCAACAGTGGCCCGACCGCCGAGATCTCCTTGCGCCGATCGAAGGCGGCCATCTCCTTGTTGATCTTGTAGTACCAGACCAGCGAGTAGATCCCGAGGGTGATCAGCGGCAGGCCGATCCACACCGCAATCGGGTTGCGCTTCTTCATCGCCACGCCGTCGGCGACGGGGCGCCCGGTCGGAACTTGTCCGCCCGGTGCCGGAGGTTGTGCGTCCGGCCGTGCCGGCGGGCCCGGCCGGCCGGGCGGTACCTGCGACTGCCCCATGCCGGGCTGCCCCGTCGCCGGCTGCTGCCCCATGCCGGGCTGGGCGGTCGGTGGGATATGGCGTGGCGGGCCGGCCGGCGGCGCCACCTGTGGCCGTGCGTGCACCCGCGTCGGCGCCTCGGTCGGCCTCGGCGCCGGCGGACGTTGGTACGCAGTGGTCCGCTGCCCGTCCGGACCCAGCGGCGCCCTACCCTGCTTCTGATAGTGGGTCGTCGGCGCGTTCGACGGTCCGGGCCGGTTCTGGTCGTTACCCGGCTGCTGCGGAGTGCTCATGCTGTTGATCATCGTCCCGTCATCCGCCCAGGTCCATGGGATTCACACGAACGATCGACGGCAGATACGGCCTCCATGCGCGGCGTGCCGTACTTTCAGGTCACCTGTGACCCACAAATACGGCACAAGCCTCCCCGGACAGCACAATGGCCCCCTACCTGCGAGGATAGGGGGCCATTGCCGGCGGTGGCGGAGGGATTTGAACCCTCGGTACGGGGTTACCGCACACAGCATTTCGAGTGCTGCACCTTCGGCCGCTCGGACACGCCACCGCCGAAGACTGTACCGCAGGCCCGTGTCCGGCCTTAAATCGGCTGGTCAGACGGGCAAACGGCGGGTATCAGTTGCCGCTGAGCTTGTCCTTGATGTCGTCGACCTTGCCCTTGACGGCGTCGGCCGCGTCGGCGATCTTCTGCTTGCCCTGGGCGACGGCCTGGTCGCCCTTGCCCTCGTTCTTGAGGTCCTGGTCGTCGGTCAGGCTGCCTGCGGCTTCCTTCCCGCGTCCCTTGAGCTCTTCGGCCTTGTTCTTGGCGTCGTCGGATAGTGCCATGGTGAGCCTCCTCTGCCGGGTGCGCGCGCGGCGCGCACGTCGAGGCGATCGGATGATGCGTCCACGCCTGGTCTCGACGGGCCGCATGGGAGGGGGGTTGCCCCGCCCTCCACCGTACCGACCGGCAACCGGTGGCGTCAGTTACCCAACTTGCCCCTCAGCTCGTCGAATTTCTCCTTGGCGGTGCCCAGCGCGCCCTGCACCTTCTCGTTTCCGGCGAGCTCACCGAGCTTTTCCTTTGCGGTGTCGAGGGCTTCGTTGACCTTCGGGTTCTCCGCGAGCTCGCCGATCTTCTCTTTCGCCGTGCCGAGGGCCTCGGCGACCTTGGGGTTGTCGGCGAGTTCACCGAGCTTCTCCTTGGCCGTACCGATGACCTCGTTGACCTTGTCGCTTGCGTCGGCCATGCCGTCCTCCTGCGGTTCGGGGTGGAATACGGATTCGTCCGATGTCGTGCACCGTCAAATCTGCCACAGAGTCACAGGTCGCGGCGGGTGGTGAAGAAGTCGACCATCAGCATTCGGCACCGTTGCTCGAGGATGCCGCCGCGTACCTGTGGTCGATGGGTCAGCCGCGGATCACGAACCACATCCCAGAGTGAGCTCACCGCACCGGTTTTCGGTTCCCACGCACCGAAGATCAGGGTGTCGAGGCGGGCAAGGCCGATGGCTCCGGCGCACATCGTGCAGGGTTCGACGGTGACGGCGATGGTGCATCCGGGCAGTCGCCATCCGTCCCCGAAGGCAGCGGCCGCCGCGCGCAACGCGAGGATCTCGGCGTGCGCGGTCGGGTCCGAGTCGGCCTCTCGACGGTTGGCTGCGCGGGCGAGTTCGACGCCTGCGGGATCGAAGACGACGGCACCGATCGGTACGTCGTCGTCACCGGAGAGAGCCGCCGCGTCGAGGGCGGCATTCATCATCGACTCCCACACCCGCATCTGCGCGGCGCCGGCGGGAGTCGCGGAGCTCAATGCCCGAGTGAGTCGAGCACGCGGGACAGTTCGTCGGCGAACCCGAGCCGCGCGGCGATCATCCCGATCTGCTCGTCGGCATAGAGGTCGGTGTCGCCGACGATGACGCCCATGACGGCGTCGGGCAGGCCGAGGTCGGACAGGATGCCGAGATCGCCCTCTTCCCACGGGTCGACGTCGTCGAGTTCATCGGGGTCGATGTCGGGGACGTCGACGTTCAGTGCGTCGAGCACATCGGCGGCCACGTCGTAGTCGATGCCCGCGGTGGCGTCGGAGAGCAGCATCCGCGCACCTCCGGGTGCCGGGCGGATGACGATGAAGAATTCCTCGTCGACGTCGAGCAATCCGAACACCGCGCCCGCTGACCGCAGGTCACGCAGTTGCCGTTCGGCGGCATCGAGATCGGTGAGCGCGTCCGGTTTGAGGGCGGTGACCTTCCAGGCGGCATCCTCGCGCACCACCGCGACCGCGAAACCCTCCACGCCGTCGACGACGTCGTTGCTGTTGGAACCCGATACTCCCGCGCCGGCACCTGCCATGCAGGTCACGGTAGCCCGTCGGGGGCGTACTCCCCAAGTCCTACCCGCACCACGGCGATGTGGAAATCTGGGATGGTGACAGACATCCGCTCCACCCCGGTCTGCATTCTCGGTCTCGGCCTCATCGGCGGGTCGATGATGCGGGCGCTCGATGCGTCGGGCGCCTCCACCTTCGGCTACAACCGCTCGTCGGCGACCGTCGAGCAGGTCCGCGCCGACGGCCACGACGCGTCCACCGATCTCGTGGCGACGCTGCGCCGTGCCGCCGACACCGACGCGGTGATCGTGCTCGCGACCCCGGTCACCACGATCGAACCGATCGTGTCGGCGATCGCCGACCATGCGGCGGGCTGCCTGATCACCGACGTCATCAGCGTGAAAACGCCTGTCGCCGAAATCTTTCGGCGGTTGTTCCCCGACGCCCGGTATGTCGGCGGGCATCCGATGGCCGGCTCGAGTCACTCGGGGTGGGAGGCCACCGATCCCGACCTGTTCACCGACGCGATGTGGATGGTGACCACCGAGGATTCCACCGACGCCGAGGACTGGCTGGTCGTCGCCGGGCTGGCGCGCGCGCTGGGTGCCGCGGTGGTGCCCGCCGCGAACGACGCGCACGACCGCGCGGTGGCTGCGATCTCGCATGTGCCGCATCTGACGGCCGCGGCGACGGCGGCGGTCGGTGCCGCGGAGAGCGAGTTGGCGATCCGGCTGGCTGCGGGCAGTTTCCGAGACGGCACACGTGTTGCCGGGACCGCTCCGCAGTTGCAGCGGGCGATGATCGAAGCGAACGGGATCGCGGTGCTCAATGCGCTCAGCGAGGTGATCGATCGGCTGACCGCGGCACGCGACGAACTCCGCGATCACGGCACCACCGAGGTACTGATCGACGCCGGCTACCGCGCCCGGCACGCCTACGAGGCGATGGCGAATGCGCCGCGGGTGGCGATCACCGACGTCGAGCCTGGCTTCGCGGGCTGGCAAGCGGAGATGCGCCGCCAGGCGCACCGCGGGAGTGTATGGCTGGGCTGATCGCCCGGTCAGACGCGGCTGGCCAGTCCCTGGTAGTCGATGACGAAGCCGTTGTCGTCGACGGTCAATGTCGAGGTGGCGACCGGCGAGGACACGCCGATCCCGTCGGAGCCGGGCGTGTAGCGCAGGGTGGCCGGTTCGACGACCGCCGTCGGCAGGTAGACGTAGACGACGGGGACCTCGACGGTGCCGGATGCGTCGGCCGCGGCGAGGTGCAGTCGGCGGATGGGCAGGGCGTTGAACATCGGCGACAGAGCGAGGTCGACGTCCTCCGCGCCACCGAAGTCCTTGCGGACGGTCTCGCCCCCGGTCTGCACGAGCCAGGTGTTCTCCTCGTCGCGAGCCATTCCGAGCTGCGTCTCACCGCCGGCCTGCACGAGGTGGATCGACAGCCGCTTGGTGACGCCGGCATCGTTGGTGACCAGCTCATATGACGCGGAGAACGCGTCGTGGTCGGCGGTCGCCGCGGCGATGATGCGGCCGTACGCCTTGACCCGAGCGCCTTGGACGTTGAGGCGGACCTGTTCGAGGCGGTCAGTGTCGACACCGCGCCAGGTGATCATGGTCTTGAACTCGGTGGCGTCGCTCGCCGACGCCTGCGGGGCTGCTTGCGGGGAACTCACACACATACGGTAGCGACCTCGGGCCGCCGACACACGCCGAGGACCCCGAACTGACCCGTGGGTCAGGCGATGCAGGTGGCCGTTCGCCGTGTCGAGGAGGCCTCGACGCTGTCGTCGGCGACCGGCCGGCCGGCGACGGTGATGGTGCAGTGCGCCGAGGATCCGTCGCCGGCGACGACCAACAGGCGCAGCGGATTGCGGCTTGCGGCGAAGGTGACCGTCCAGTTCGCTGGCGGGGTGAAGTCGGTCCGGACGCCGACGTCGTCGACGTAGAGGATGGTCCCGACGCCGTTGATGGTGACGGTGTAGGTGACCTGTGCGCCCGGCGTCGCACCACCGGAGCCACCGCCGGGCTGGTCGCCGCCGGGCTGCGAGGGCACGCCGGGCCGGGTGGGCAACACCGGTAGTGAATAGGTGTCGGTGGGGTCGGCGGTCGGCAGCGTGATGGTCGGGTTCTGTTGTTGGTGCAGCGATCGGACCCCGAAGACGACGAGTCCCACGATCACCAGGCCGACGACGGCGAAGATGACCACGGTGGCGCCGACCCCGCGTTCCTCCCCGGAGCGGCGTGGATGGTGCGGCGGCTCGGCATCGGTGCCGGCCATCCCCATCTCGACCCCGTCCGGGCCGTCCGACAACGGAACCGGCGCGACGTCATGGCGGGGGGCGGACTGCGGTGTCCCGCCTGCGGCGAGGTCGGCCGCGGTGTAGCGCGGGAGTCCACGGTCGGAGTAGCCGAGCGGCGGGTAGTTGCCCGGCAGCAGCGGGGTGCGGTAATCGTCGGCGCCGTCGGGCCGTTGCCCGGTGGGCTGTCCCATGTCGCCACTCCCGATCACTTCCGGGTCGCCGAGCCGGCGCACCCGTATCCAACACGTGCACCCTCGACCTTACTGACGGCGTCTCAGAGGCGGCTTTCCAGTCGGGCCGTGAGTCCGGCTTCCTGCAGGTCCAGGCGTTCGAGCATGGCGCGGACCGCCTCGTCCTCGAGGTGGCCGTTCTCTCGGCCGGCGACGAGAGCGTCACGTTGTGCCGAGAGCACGTTGCGGTACAGCGCGGCAAAGGCGTCGGTGCGGGCGGTGTGCGCGTCGGGGTCGGGCATCTCCTCGGCATCCCGGGACTGTCGTGCGACGGTCTCCTTGATGAAGTCGACGGTCACCTCGTCGAGGTCGGCCGGTGGGTTGTTGACGAAGCCCGCGATGACCTCGTCGGCCGCCCCGTGCACGATGGCCTCGGCGCGGGCGGTCTGTTCGTGGTCGTAGCGTTCTTCATCCTCGTTGCGCAGGTGTAACCGGTTGATCAGCCAGGGAAGGGTCGGGCCCTGGATGAGGATGGTCCCGACGGCCACGACGAACGCGATCGCCTGGATGGCCGAACGTTCGGGGAACTCGCTGCCGTCGGCGACGGTCAGCGGGATGCCGGAGGCGGCCGCCAGGGTGACCACGCCACGCATACCCGTCCAGGCGACCACCGTCGACTCCTGCCAGGTCAGTGGCCGGTTGTCGATGCGTTCGCGCAGGCGCCGCCGCCACTCCGGTGCCTGGTCGGGGTCGCGGCGTCCGGCGGCACCGCGACGCGGGGTGGGCGGGATCTCCACGGCGACCGTGGCGTCGAGGTGGCGGCTGACGACTCCGCGACCGAACATCGCGAACACGCAGACCGGCCGGATCAGGAGCACCACGGCCAACACGAGGAGTGAGGCAATGGTGATCTGCAGCAACGATTCTCGCGCCTCGCGGAGGTCCTCGATGATGAACCTCATCTGTAACCCGATGTAGGCGAACACAAATGCCTCGAGCAGCACGTCGACCGAATTCCACACATAGCGTTCCTGCAGCCGCGTCTGATAGCCGGCGTGCACCGACCCCGACCCGACCACGAAGCCGGCGATCACCACCGCGAGCACCCCGGAGGCATGCAGGTGTTCGGCGGCCAGGAACGCCGCGAACGGAACCACGAAGCCCTGCACCGTTTCCAGTGCGGGGTTGCGCAGGTGGCGTCGAATCCAGAGGGTGAGGTAGCCGAGGACGGCGCCGACGATGGGACCGAGAATTGCGTTGTAGCCGAACAGCGCCAACGGATTGTCGATGAACGCATGGGTGGAGGCGATCTGGGAGATCGCGATGGCGAACAGCGACAGCGCCGCGGCGTCGTTGACCAGACTCTCACCGGTGAGAATGGCCATCAGCCGCTTCGGCAGTCCGAGCTTGCGTCCGATCGCCACGGCGGTGACCGCGTCGGGCGGTGCGACGATCGCCCCGAGCAGCAACGCCAACGCGAAGGTGAACTCGGGGATCAGCAACGACGCGATCCACCCGACGGCGAAGGCGGTGATGACGACCATCGCCACCCCGAGCCCGAGGATCGGCTTGATGTTGCGCACGAAGCTCGGCACCGAGAAGCCCAGCGCCGCTGAATACAGCAGCGGTGGCAGCACGACGGTCAGCAGGATCTCGGATTCGAGTTCCACGTGCGGCATGCCCGGGACGAACGAGACCGCCAGCGCCACCACCACGATGATCAACGCGGGTTGCATGCCACGCCGGTCGGCGATCGCGGTGATGATGACGGCGCCCACGAGCACCAGGATCAACAGTTCCATGGGCAGTGATTCTCGCAGCGGCTGTCCGATTTCGCCGGTTGCGGAGTTCCGTCAAGTGCCTGCGTTCGCCGCCGCCGACGCGGTCAGGCGACCGGTGTCTCCTCGCGCGCCGACGAACCGTACTTGAACTTGCCGTCCTCGAACAGCAGTGGATAGATCAGGCCGCCGACGATACCGCCGATGAGTGGGGCGACCCAGAACGCCCACAGCTGGCCGGGCGCGCCGTCGCCGTTGAAGAACGCCACCGCCGTCGAGCGTGCCGGGTTCACCGAGGTGTTGGAGATCGGGATGGATACCAGGTGGATGAGTGTGAGGGTGAAGCCGATTGCCAACGGCCCGAATCCCTTCGGGGCCCGGCCGTCGGTCGCGCCGAGGACGACGATGAGGAAGAACGCGGTCAGTAGGATCTCGGCGATCAGGACCGCGGCGAGGGTGTAGTGGCCCGGACTGTGGTCGCCGTATCCGTTGGCGGCCATGTTGCCGGTGGCCGTCCAGCCGGGTTTGCCCTGCGCTATCCCATAGATCGCGAGACCGGCGAGCAGACCACCGGCGACCTGGGCGATCCAGTAGCCCGGAAGATCCTTCCATTCGAGTCGCCCGCTCACCGCAGCGCCGAGCGAGATCGCCGGATTGAAGTGCGCCCCGGAGATGTGGGCGAGCGCGTAGGCCATGGTGACCACGGTCAGTCCGAACGCCAGCGCGACGCCCAGATAGCCGACGCCCACCTGGATGAGCGTCCCCTTGTCGTCTCCCTCGGCGACTTGCTTGGCAGCGAAGACCGCGGTTCCGCAACCTCCGAGGACAAGCCAGAATGTGCCGAACAATTCGGCCGCGTATTTGGTGAACGGAGCAGGAATCATGACA
Source organism: Gordonia polyisoprenivorans NBRC 16320 = JCM 10675 (assembly GCF_000241325.1). GTDB lineage: Bacteria > Actinomycetota > Actinomycetes > Mycobacteriales > Mycobacteriaceae > Gordonia > Gordonia polyisoprenivorans. The sequence goes on from NZ_BAEI01000075.1 coordinate 120,526, forward strand.
GCCTCTCGAGGTCGTTGGGTGAGCACACACGTCACTGGCAGAACTTGAGCAACTTCAGTGCACACCATTCACGACCGTTTCCACCCAAAGGCGGCCAAAGGCGGCGAAACGGTGACCAGGCCGACATCCGACGGTGATGCGGAAAACAAATACCCCGCCACCGTTGTCGCTGGTGGCGGGGTATTGAGAGTGCGCCCGTAGGGATTCGAACCCCAAACCTTCTGATCCGTAGTCAGATGCTCTATCCGTTGAGCTACGGGCGCGTGGTTATTCAGTTGTCGTGCTGTTCAGCTGTCGTGCTGTTCAGTTGTCACCGCGGTCGGCGCGACTGCGGTCGGCGGAGGCGAGAGGATTTGAACCTCCGGTCCCGTTTTAGCGAGACAACTCATTAGCAGTGAGTCCCATTCGGCCGCTCTGGCACGCCTCCTAGCGGAGTCCTTTCGAACTGCCGAAGCGAAAGATTACACACCGCCCGGCGGCAGAAGCAAACCGCGCGGTCAGAGCCGGATCGCCGGGTCCGGGCATCGTCCGCCACGACCGTGGACCTACAGTTGGACGGTGACCTTTCGCATCCGTCCCGACCTCGCCGACCTGCCCGTCTACGTTCCCGGCAAGACGTTCCCGGACGCGGTGAAACTTGCCAGCAACGAGGTCACCTTCGGTCCGCTCCCCTCGGTTCTGCAAGCGATTTCACATGCCGCGTCCGGTGTGAACCGATACCCCGACAACGGGATGGTCGAGTTGACCGACGCGTTGGCGAAGAACCTCGGCGTCAGCCCTGAGGAAATCCAGGTCGGTTGCGGATCGGTGATCCTCTGCCAGAACCTGATCCTGATCACCTGCCGCCCCGGCGACGAGGTCGTCTTCGGCTGGCGCTCCTTCGAGACCTATCCCCTCGCGACGCGGCTCGTCGGGGCGACGCCCGTTCAGGTGCCTCTCACCGGCGACGACGTGCACGATCTTGCGGCGATGGCCGACGCGATCACCGACCGCACCCGCCTGATCTTCGTCTGCAACCCCAACAACCCGACCGGGACCGTGGTCACCGCCGACGATCTACGCGCCTTCCTGCAGTCGGTGCCGTCGGACATCGTCGTCGCCCTCGACGAGGCGTACCTCGAGTACACCCGCCTCGACGACGACCACGCCTACGACGCTCTCGAGTTGCGCCGCGAGTTCCCGAACCTGGTCGCGTTGCGCACGTTCTCCAAGGCGTACGGGCTCGCCGGCCTGCGCGTCGGGTACGCGATCGGCGATCCGGAGATCATCACCGCCCTGGGTAAGGCGCATGTGCCGTTCTCGGTCAACAGCGTCGCGCAGGCCGCAGCTCTGGCCTGCCTGGAGGCCGGCGACGAGCTACTCGAGCGCACCGACGCGGTGGTCGCCGAGCGTCGGCGGGTCACCGAGCGGCTCCGCGCCGCCGGTTACCGGGTACCCGACTCGCAGGCGAATTTCGTGTGGCTCGACCTCGCCGAGAGGTCGTCGGAGTTCGCGCGCGCGGCAATCGATGCCGGGGTCGTGGTGCGGCCCTTCGCCGACGACGGCGTGCGGGTCACCGTCACCCATCTCGACGAGAACGACAGCTTCCTGTCCTTCGCCGAGCGGTGGATCCGCGCCGACTGAGGTCTGCGGCGGCACCGCTACGGCAGGCGGCTCAGTACAGGTGCCGCGAGACCGTTCCCCAGGCGGCGGGCAGGTCCTGCTCCCAGTAGGCCCAGGTGTGCGTGCCGATCAGGCGGAAGCCGTCGGTGTAGGGCACGTTGTGGGTGCGCAGGTCCCACGCGAACTCCAGTGAGCATCGGTAGGCGCCGGCCTCCAACGCCGAGGACGACGCGGTGACCGCTGCGGGCGGACCCTCGTCGGGCTCGATGCGACGCGTGATGTCCAGTGGGCCGATGGCGCCGGAGCCGGCGGAGATGAAGATGTCCTTGCCGCGCAACGCGTTCAGATGCAGGCTCGGGTCGTGCGCCTGCCAGCCGACGGACCCGAACGGGCCCCACATGTTGGTGGCGTCGCCGCCGTCGCGACCGACGGTGGTGCGCACGTAGGCCTCGTTGGCCGCCCCGGACACCGGCGGGCACCCACTGAGCGACGCGAGACCCGAATACAGCTCGGGATGACGGATGGCCAGCGCGAACGACGCCTGTCCGCCCATCGACAACCCGATCACCGCGTTGCGGCCGTTGCCGTTGAACCGCGAATTGATCAGCGGGGGAAGTTCTTTGGTGAGGAAGGTCTCCCACATCGGCTTACCCAGCTTGGGGTCGGCGTGCTGCCAGTCGGTGTAGAACGTGCCCGCTCCGCCGACCGGGAGGACGACGTTGACGTTCTTGTTCGCGAAGAACGCGCCGGCGTGGCCCTTGGTGATCCAGTCGCTGACGTCGCCGTCGGCACCGGCGCCGTCGAGCATGTAGACGGTCGGGCGCGGACCACTGGAGTACGCCGGGGTCAGCACGCTGACCTTGATGCGCTGTTTCATCGACGGAGAATCCACCCAGACGTCGGTGCGCAATTCGCTCATCGGCTTGGTGGTGACGATGCGCGCCTCGACGCGTGGCGCCGCGTCCGCCACTGCTGGACCGAGCAAACCCGCACCCAGGACGCCGACGCCGAGTATGGTCGCCACCATTGCGGCCACTCGCCTTGTGCCCATCATCAATAACCTCATCCCACCCGCCGACGGCGGTAGCCCACGAACGCATTGCGGTACCGCACTTCGCAGGTACACCGCCCCCCATTATCGGGGACGCCGCGCGGATGGAAGACTACTAGCGGGTAACAAAAGCGTGAAGACCCGAACGTGTTTTCACAGCCGGCATTCAGGAGCGTGGGTCAGTGAGTACCGCAAACACCGGCCGCAACTCAGCAAACATCGCAGGTGAGAGCGGTTTGGGCGCACACGAATTCGCGTTCACCGCGGAGGTCGGGGTGCGTTGGTCGGACATGGATGCTTTTGGTCACATCAACCATGCCCGGATGGTCACGCTCATGGAGGAAGCCCGGATTGCGTGGCTGCTCTCCGCCGGCGAGGAGTACACCCCGCTGATCAAGAGCGCGATGATCGTGCACGTCGAGATCCGATATCAGAGTCAGCTCCGCCACGAGGACTCGCCGTTGCGCATCGGCATGTGGATCAAGGGTTTTCGGTCCGTCGACTTCACGATCGGCTACGAGATCCGGGGTGCGCATGCCGATCCGGTGAGTAAACCGGCATGTGTTGCGAGCACTCAGATGGCTGTCGTCGACGTCGAGGCGCACAGTTTGCGTCGCCTCACCGATACCGAGAAGGGTTACTTGCGCGCCTGGTCACGCTGACCGCGGTCGAGCGACTTGGTGGTCAGGACGGTTCGTACCGTGCGGGGAGTTCCCGCGGAACCGCCGGCGAGAGACGAGAGATGTTTCCCTGCAACACATCCCGATAAATTCGTAGCTGTTCCTCACCACTGCGGACCTGTTCGGAGAGTCGCTTGGCATTGTCCATCGAGATCTCGCGATCACCGGACCGGGCGACCAGGGCATCGATCCGGTCGTCGATCGTCGCGGCCTTGTTGTATTCGGCCAGAATCCGCAATTCCGTTGCCGCGGACTCGACGACGTGCGCAACGTCGGACAACGCCTGTACCCGATCGATCAGCTCGGACCACACCGGCCGCAGCGTGGTCTCGCGGCGGTCGATCTGCTCGGCGAAGGCCTGGTCGAAGCCACCATTGCGCTTGGCCCGGTCCAGGTCGACGCGCACCGCACGCAAGGCGATGACGTCGGCGGCGATCTCGGCGAGTTCGGAGTGCAGGTTCACCTGCGTCCGCTGCACCGCGAAATGGTCTGAGCGCCAAGCAGGATTGGTCATGATCCGGTCGTAATAGTGGCCGGCGATGAACAGCAGCGCCTCGTATCCGTCGACGAAGTTCGCCGACCCGGGCACCGCGGGCGCCTGGGCGTCGCGATCGGTCGCCGCGGTGACCTGCTCGGCCCACTGCTCGACCTGACGATTCCCGGACCGCGCCGCAACCTGCCCGACGACGCCGGCGATGCGCTCGACCGCGACGGTGCCCGCCCGGCGCACCGCGCGCATCGTGCCCACGTTGGGGGTCGGCGTACACAGCAGCCCGGCGAAGAGCCGTTCGCGCTCGTCGAGTTCGAGATACACATTCTCGCGACGTTCGCGGCGGATGGCACGGGTACTGCCGGCGAAGACACCCTTACCGGTGACGAAAGCCTTGTGCGCGTCCTCGCGGCGCCGGACCAGCCCGTTGAGACGGTTACGCATCACCGCGGCGATCACACCGGGCACCATCGGACCCGACTGCTGCGCCTCGAGCTGGACGATGGCCCGCTGCAGACGCCGCATCTCGCCGAAGCCACCCGGCACGATCGGCAACGGCAGACCTGTGGACACGCGGCGAATGACGATCGCCCGGCCCGTCGGAGTCAGATAGCCGGACGCGACCAGGATCGCGGCCACATCGGACAGTTCCGGCCGTTCACCGGGCATCGCCGACCGGTCACACCACTGCCGGATCTCCCCGCTGCTCGGGCCGCTGATCCGTGCCGCCCCCCGCATTCCGCCGTCGTCGATCATGTACCCGCCTCGTCACCCTGCTTGTCGGCCATGCTGCTTCTGCGCCGTCTTGCTCACCCATGCTACCTGCGGGAACCGACGGTCCCGGGTGTCCGCGCACGCCACAGCGGCGAGGTCACACGGTGCAGCGCCCACGCAAGCACGACGCTGATGACCGCGGTGAGACCGAACGCGATCAGCACGTTTCCGCTGAACACGTGGTAGCCGAGCGCGGCCATGACCACCTCGAGAACAACGACGTGCACGCAGAACAGCTCGTAGGAGACCTCACCGAGGAACACCATCGGTCGGCTGGCACACACCCGCGCCCACCAGGACCGCTGATCGGCCCCGGTGAGCGGGCCGACGAGACCGACGGCGATCACCAGATACAACACGTGCTTGACGATCGTCGCCGACGCAGTGGTCGGGGTGATCGTCGGCTCCCCCGCGATCGAGCCCCCGGACACCAGAAACGCGGCGATCGCGATGCCCACCCACGCGGTGGTGTTCCACCGGCGGATCAGCGGTGCGCAGGCCGCGAGCAACATGCCGCCGACGAACCAGCCGAAGAATGCCGGCGCCCACAAACGTGCTGTCGGATTCACCCCTGCACTGCCCGCGACGATCACCGACCACACGGGGCTGACCAGCAACAACGGCACCAGCGCCGCGATGAGTAGATCCGGTCGCCACCCGCCGCGCCTGCCCGCCACACGCATCACACCGACGACGACGACCCAGCCGATCAGCGGCAGGACCAGGTAGAACACGACTTCGGCTGCCAGGCTCCACATCTGCGTCAGCCCGGAGTGCAGGTGCCCGAACCCGTACGCCTGCGTCAGCGTCATGTTGCGCAGGAATCCCGACCAACCGGTGCCGGTCGGTGACGCCTCGCCGCCGGGTGGGGCGATGGCATACAGCAAATAGACGCCGATCACGGTGATCCAGTACGCGGGCAGGATGCGTCGTGCCCGGTGCCAGAAGTAGCGTCCGACGCCTGGCAGTTGCGTGTCGCGGGTGTTCTCGCGCGCCGCCCGCACCCATGGCGTGAACAACAGGTACCCCGAGAGCACGAAGAAGATCGCGACCCCGATCTCGAAGCGCGCGAACAGTCGGCCGACGTAGTCATCGGTGTAGTGCCCGGTCCAGAACGCGGCGTGGGTCAGACACACCGACAGCGCGGCGATCGTGCGCACGCCGGTGAGTGAGGGAACGCGCGAGGCCATGCGCCGATCCTGCCAGCCGCTGCGCCGCCCACCGCGCAGGTGGTGGCACGATGATGCCATGGCGGGCACACCGGATCCGGATCGCGGAACGCGCATTCGCGGCCAGATCTGGAAGAAGGGCCAGAAGGTCGACGGCTTCTCGATCGACGGCATCTCCGATCATCTCGACTGCGCCGACACGCTCATCTGGGCCGATCTCGACTGCCCATCTCACGACGATCTGACAGCGCTGGCACAAGAACTCGACCTCAACAGCTTTGCGATCGAGGACACGATCGCCGCCGCCGAGCGCGTCAAGACCGTGAATTACCGCGACTACACATTCATGACCGTCTACGCGATCACCGCCGCCCCGACCGGTGACGACGCGAACCCGTCGGCGGGCGACGAGAACCCGACGGCCCGCGACGCAGCGCGTCCGGATCAGCACTCCCCGTACGCGCAACGCGCCAAGTCCTTTGTTCTGCATCGCATTTCGATATTCGTGAAGCAAAACGCGTTGATCACGGTGCGGATGACACCGGGATTCGACATCTCCGTGGTGACCCAGCGGTGGGAGGAGATCGGCGGCGAACAGTACGGCATCGGCGCGTTGCTGCACGGTCTGCTCGACGTGGTCGTCGACGGTCACTTCGACGCGGTCCAGCGCCTCGACAACGACATCGAGGATCTCGAGGCCCTGCTCTTCGACGAGTCCGTCGCCGCTCGAACACTGCAGCGCCGAACCTACGATCTCCGTAAGGATCTCGTGCTTCTGCGTCGAGTCGTGGTGCCCATGCGCGAGGTCATCGCGGCCATCCAGCGTCACCGCTACGAGAACGAGGCGCCACCGGAACTCGACCCCCACTTCTCCGACCTCTACGACCACGCGCTGCGTGCGGCGGAGTGGACAGAATCGTTGCGCGACATGGTCACCACGGTGTTCGAGACCAACCTGTCATTGGCCGACGCGCGCCTGAACACCGTGATGAAGAAGCTGACGGGGTGGGCCGCGATCATCGCCGTGCCCACCGCCATCACCGGCTTCTACGGGCAGAACGTCTCGTTCCCGTTCTTCCAGACCACCACCGGCTTCGTGGTCAGCTCGGTGTTGATCGTGGTCACCGTGATCGCCCTGTACACCACGTTCAAGCGGCGAGACTGGTTGTAGTCCAGCGCACTATGCTTGCACCTTTCTTCGATGCACGAACCCTTTCACCCCGTTGGTCGAGAACCCTTCCTCCGATGGTCGGGCGGTTCCAGCACGTGGCGCTCGCCCCTCCCCCGATGGTCGAGGTGCGAGCCGCATGCGGCGAGCCTCGAGACCCTGGTGAGATGACAAGTATCGCAACCACATCCACTACCCACTCGACGCAATGAAGCGCCCGGTCGACGTAATTCGACGCCCGGTCGATGAGTAGAAAAGTTGCCCACAGATTTTGTCGGACCGACCGCTGCCGGGCCGGTTTTGTCGGTACCCCTTCGTACACTTGTGCCCATAAGTCCGATCGCGGGAGGGGAGGTTATTCAGATGTCGAGTGTGCTGACGTTCACCGATCCGGATGCCGACGCCGCCGCGATCACAGCCATGTCGCGCGACGAGCTCACCGAGACCGGCCCGGACCTGCTACGCGAGTCCCGCAAATACGAAGCCCGGACGGTGCTTGCTGCCGCCGCGCTGGCGGATCGGGTGTACCGCGAGCGTTTGGCGGGCCAGTCCGAGGTCGAGGTGTGGGGCTCGGTGATCGAGCACGCCGACAAACTCGCACGCGCCGAAGTGTCTCTGCAGTTCAAGATCTCCCGCAGTAAGGCCGGCAGCTGGATAGCGCTGGCGGATCTGTTGGAGAAGTTCCCGCTCATCCGCGCCGCCTACCTGAACGGGGAACTCTCCACCAACCGGGCCTCGATCATGGCGCGCGCCGCCCAACGTGGCGTGGACACCGACACCGACACCGACACCGACAGCAACGACGCCGGTGACGAGTCCGAGATGTCGTTCGAAGAGATCGTCCTGGACTACGGGTCCCGCGCCACCACCGACCCAGTGCTGTCGCAACAACTCGACGCCGCACTGATTTCGATGAACCCCGACAGTGTCACCGAGGAACGCGAAGACATCGCCGACCTGGTGGGACACGTGACCATCACCCCCGATGTTGCGGGGCACTCCTCTCTGGATGCGGTTGTTCCCGCCCATTACGGGGTGTTTCTCACGACGCAGATCAACGCCCTCATTGACGAACGGACCTGCCGCAAGGACCCCCGCCGCGTGGGATCGCTGCGGGTGATCGCACTCGGGGAGATCACCGGCGTGCCAGGAGCCCGGCTCGACTGCGAATGCGGCCAAGATGATTGCCCGAAACGAGGTAGCGGCACCGACAGCAACGGGTCGGCCGAAACACCCTCTGACGCCGAGGATGCGGCAGCGTGGGACGACCTGCTACCCGAACCTGCCGACGCCGACGCTCCCGCAGTCGAGTTGGTTGAGTTGGTCGAGCCGGTCGCCGAACCCGAGATCCCCGACCCGATGAATCCACCGACGCCGGAAGAGGTTCCGGTGTCGTTCGGACGGGCCCTGGTCGTACCCGGCGCACCCGTACTGACCGTGTTGAAGGACCCGGACGGGATTCTCGTACCGCGGTTGCAGGGATACGGGCCCATCGACCGCGATTACGCCGCTACTTTGGCCGAGGTCGCGAAGACCATCCATTACCCCGAATCCGTACGCACGGCTGGACCACTCATCCCGCAGATCTCCGACCGCGCACAGGCACCGCCGGCGGATCCGACCGGGCACGGTGGTCACACCGTGCCGCCACCTGGGGCATTGACCTATGCACCCAGCGCCGCCCTGCGCGCTGAGGTGCTGGCCAACGATGCCTGGTGCCGATACCCGTACTGCGGGATGCCGTCACACCTGTGCGACCTCGATCATTGGCGACCCTTCAACCACACCGACCCCGAGGCCGGAGGCTGGACGGTGCTCGGCGACCTGATCCCGCTGTGTCGGGCTGATCATCAGCGGAAGCATCTTGGGGAGTGGGTGCCGACGCTCTACGCCGATCGGAGGGTGGAGTGGCGGAGCAAGTGGACGGGGCAGGTGATCGTTACCTACCCACGGTGACGGGGTTTCGCTGTGGGATGGAACCAGCTGTGACTCACCGGGTCTCGAGGCTCCTCGCTAGCGCTCGTCGCACCTCGACCACCAAGAAAAGGCACCTCGACCATCGGGGGTTCCGACGACCCGGATCTCTCAGATCCCCATCACCTCGCGATAGTGGGCGTACGCAGCGGCCACCTCGTCCTCGGTGAGACCGAACTCTTCGAGCGAATACCGGTGCACGCCATGGGCATTCTGCCGATGGGACTGTCGGTGCCGATACATGGCGGCACGGGTCGGGCCGTCGAGTTCCAGGCCTGCGGCAGCGTAGATCCGGTCGATCTGCGCCATCGGGTCGGCAATGAGGTCGTCGTACCGCACGTCGACGAATCGGTCCGGATGGTGTTGGCGTACGACGAGCGCCCGTTCGGTCATGTCGACGTTGCGGCGCAACCAATGTCGCGCGACGGCGGCGGCATCGACGGTGTCGGAGAACATCGAATGGCCGTGAGCGAGCATGCTCGAGAACGAGGCTGTGGTGCGCACCGGGTCGCGGTGGGTGTTGACGATGACCGCGTCGGGAAACACGTCGAGCAGCGTGTCGAGGTGTTCGAGATGCGCGGGGGTCTTGAGCACCCAGTGCGGTCGTCGGTCCTGCCGCGCAAGTACCTGCAAAAGCACCTTCAGATACTCGTACGACGGGCGGACGTCCTGGCGCGCCAACCACTCGGCATACGCAGGTACGTTCAGCATCGCCTCCGGCACCTGGGATAACAGTGAATACTCCTGCAGCAGAACATCTTCCTCCGGACCGTCGGCCTCGACGGCGTGGATGGCGAAGAACTGCGGGTTCAGGTATCGCAGGGCGAGTTCGGCGAGCTTGGTCTGCGCAATTCGCACACGTGGCCGTTCACCTGCCCGCTCCCATCGGCTCGGCAGCAGGTGCACCACCTCCCACGATTGCACCGCGCGCACCCGCGGATCAGCGCCGATCAGCCGGTGCAACATGGTGGTTCCGCTGCGCTGCAGGCCGGCGATCACGATCGGCGGCGTGATCGGCTCGTCGAGTACCTCGGGCTCGGCCTCCAGCAGTGCGGCCACGCGTAAGCGCGTCGTGAGCAGTCCGTGCAGGCGTGCGCGAATCACCAGCGCCCCGAAATAGCTGAGGTTCGCCTCGTCGACAATCGAACGGGTCAACACATCGAGAGCTTCGTCGGTCAGCGCGTCGGCTTCCCATGCCCGCCTCGCCGACTTCTCGGCACGCCGCCGCAGGGCGTCGGCCGACAGATCCGGACCGAGACCACGTCGAACCAGCTCGGCACCAACATGATTGAGCGCTCGGATACCACGTCGCCGAAACGGCACGAATCCGTCAGACATCGAGAGACCCGGGCGTCAGAGTTCGCGAACCTGAGCGACCGGCACCACCCGGGTCCGTGGTTGCGGATGATCTTGGGCCCGAATCCAACGGAAAGTCATTCCGCCACAGTCATGTCCGGTGGTGTGCAGCCAGTTCGGCACACCAGGGTCGGTGTGCGCGACGACGATTCGCACGCTCCCGTCGGGCCGATACTTGGCGGTGTGCTTGTTGACATGGATCGTCGAATGCCGGTAATCCAGCGACTCGAGCCAGTGATTGTCGAGTTGGAAGTTCCACGCCTCGCACTCGGGGATCTCCGCGTCGATCACCAGCGCCTCATCGGGTCGCAGGCGCCAATAGCTGTGGTAGTAGATGATATTCGGGTCTCCACCGGCCTTCGTCGATTTCTCCGGATCGAACATGGGGAGTTCGTTGGTGTGCTCGCCGAAGTCATGCGCCCACTTGGCGAACAGCATCGACGCGCCGGCCACAAGCAGACTCGCCTTTCCGAGCCCGGCATCGAGCTGTGCGGCGGTGAGCGGCTCGGGCGGCGGTGGCGCCTGGTCGTTGCCGGCACCGACAGCCGGATCGTAGAGCTCGATGTGCAGATCGGCGGGCACCTCGGTGGTGCGATCGGCGAAGGTCTGACGCACGATCAGCAGCCCGGTATCAGCGGTCATCGGCAACCAATTGCCGTCCTGCCCCTCAGGCCAGGGGCGGGTCGCACTGACGATCAACTCGAAGGTGCCGTCGTCGGCGATCTGCAGGTCCGAGGCCTCGACGTATCCGGTCGTCGGCATCTGCCCGCCCTGACCGTAATTGCCCTCCTGCGTCCCGAAGCCGAGATAGTCGACGGTGCCGCGCGTTCCGCTGATGCGGTAGGTGAGCGTCCCGTCGATCGTCGCATTCTGGTAGTAGTTGTCGGGGTTGTCCGAGCCCATCTTGGCGGTCTCGTGGATCATCCTGCGCAGCACGGGCGCTCGCGGGTCTGCGTATTCGACGAACGCTTCGAGTCCGGCGCGGGTGAGCCGCGACAGATAGCGATAACCCTCGGCCTGGGTCAGCGGATCGGTCGGCGTCCCCGGGTACATGATCGATGCGCCCGCCGATTTCAGCGTGTCGCAGAACTCCTCCCACGCCTTGCCGGTGGCCACCCGCGCCTCGGCGACGTCATCGGGAGTCTTGCCGCGTACCTTCAGCCAGGCCACGCGGGCCCGCCGGAATCCGCCGAGTGCCGAGGTCGCCAGTGTTCGGCCGTTCATGCCCGATCTCCGTTCATGCCCGCCTACATCGTCCGGTACTCACCTTACGACTCGGCGGGCCCGCTCAGAACGACTTGCGCGCAGTCTTCGGATCGCCGTAGGTGATGGCGCGTTCGCGACGGGTGTCGGTGAGCAGCGTCGCCGCCCAGGTCACCAGGGTTCCGGTGCGGTTGCGGACACCGGCGAGAAAGGCGATGTGGATCGCACCCCACGCCAGCCAGCCCACCCGACCCGACAGGCGCAGCGGACCGGTCTCCAGAATCGCGTTCTTCCGGGAGATGTAGGCGGCGCTACCGAAGTCCCGGTACCGAAACGCAGGTCGCTCGGAGCCTCCGGCGAGGAGCCCGGCAATCACCTCTCCGGCGTGCCTGCCACCCTGCATCGCCACCTCCGCGACGCCGGGCAACTCCTTATAGGAGCTGATGTCACCGACGACGAAGATGTCCGGATGGCCCGGAACCGACAGGTCGTCCCCGACCGGGATGGTGCCGCCGTGGTCCTGTTTCACCCCGATCGCGTCGGCGAGCGCCTTCACGAACGGCACCGCCTCAACGCCGGTCGTCCACAGCGTGGTGCGGGCACCGAAGGTGCGCACCTCCCCGGACTTCTTCTCGGTGATCTCGACGGTGTCGGCACCGACGTCGGTGACGTGCACCCCGAAATGTGTTTCCACGCCCAGGCGTTCAAGGGTGCGCAACGCGCTCGTCGACAGCGACGGACTGAACGACGGCAACAGTCGGTCGGCCCCCTGGAACAGCATCACCCGCGCCTCGTCCGGGTCGATGCTGCGGAACTCGCGCTCCAGCGCGTTGTGCGCCAATTCCCGGATCTGGCCTGCCAATTCGACACCCGTGGGCCCGCCGCCGGCGATGGCGAAGGTCAGCCACGGCTTGCGCTGTTCGGGATCGGGCAGGGTCTCGGCGACCTCGAATGCGCCCATCACCTTGCGGCGGATGGCAAGTGCGTCGTCGAGGGTCTTCATCCCGATGGTGTGCTCCATCAGATGTTCGTTGCCGTGGTAGGCGGTGCGCATGCCGACCGCGACGACGAGGTAGTCGTATCCGACCTGCTCGACCGACGAGTCGAGCCGGGTGACGGTGACCGTGCGCGCCGCGGGATCGATGTCGGTCGCCTCGGCGCAGTAGACGTCGGCGTTGCGTTGCCTGCGCAGCAGGTGCCGGATCGGGCTGCTGATCGAGCCCTCCGACAGCAGTCCCGTCGCGCACTGATAGAGCAACGGCTGGAACAGGTGACTCGTACCGCGATCGATGACCGTCACCTTCGCGTTCGCGCGCCGGAGGCTGCGCGCCGCGTGCATACCGGCGAAACCGGCACCGATGATGACCACGTGCGGCCGGGTGTCCCGGCGGGGTTGGGACGCATTCACCTCGCCGATTGTGGCAGAAAGTCCGACGCCACGACGGGACCCTCAGCTCTTGACCGGTACCGCCGAGGTCACCGCGACGGTTACCGCCGCCGCTGCAGCGGTCGCCGCGAAGACCGACGGCCACGCACCGATCTTCTTCGCCAGGGGATGCGAGATGGCGAAGGCGGCAACGTAGCTGCCGAGGAGTCCGCCCGCGACCGCGGGTCCGCGCCGCAGCCATTCGCGGGTGCAGTAGGCGCCGGCCGAGGTGACGACGACGCCGCCGAGTTCGCGACGGCCCGTCGCACGAAAAGCGCCGAAACCGCCGACCAGGCCGACGGCGACACCAGCAACAGTGGGATCGAATGCCATGCTCGTCAGCCTACGCAGGTCACTCACCCAGCAGGTACCTGCGCTGCATCCGCTTCCACAGTTCGAGGTGCGGATCGGTTCGCGGGTCACGGCGGTCGATCAGATAGGTCGTGGCCACCCCACGCATGCTCGAGAGCAGCACCGGATACAGCGCCGCATATCCCGGCGCCGAGGTCAGTTCCGGGCCCAGGAATCCATCGACCGCCGACCTCACCGTCGCGCCGATCTCCCGTTCGGTGGGTAGCAGCGCGGTCCGCAGGGCCTCGTTGGTGCGCGCGGCGATCCACAGTTCCATCGACGCGACGAAGTAAGGCTGGTGAAACGTCGACCACCCCACCTCGGTCGCCTGCGAGATCCGCTCCACCGGATCGTCGGGCCAGTCGATCCCGAAGGGCAACTCGGCCAGCCGCGTTCGGGCGAGATGCCCGACCGCGGCCATCAGCAACGCATCCTTGGACGGATAATGGTGCAGCATGCGCCCACGGGTCACACCCGCCTCGGCCTGGATCGCGACGGTGCTGGTGTGCGCATAGCCCCGCTCGACCAGAACCCGAAGTGCCGCATTGAGAATCGTGACACGGGTCAGGTCACTTCGCCGCTGTCGCGGGGCAGGTCGGCCTCGGTCCGCGTCGTCGGGAAGCGAGGTCACATGTCCAGCCTAGGACAGTCACACGTCGAGAATGTGCGGCAGCCCGGCGCGATAGCGATCCCGGTCCTGCGCCTTGAGCGGATCGAGCATCGGCAGTTCCCACAGCGGGTACACCGCGGCATGCGGCGCCGGACTGTCCGCGGCGTCGAGGATCGCATTGGTCACCCGACGCCCGGACTCGTTGGCACCCTCCATGGTTGCCAGATCGATGTTGGTGCGGACGTGGTCGCCGCCGATGAACAGATTCGCGATCGAGGTGGCGACGCCGGGACGATGCGGCAACGAGCCTGCGGTGTTGACCATCAGCGGGGTCGCGTTGGCGATGGTGGGGGACCAGGTGATCCCGGGATCGAGCGACCAGGTCACGATGTCCTCGCTTCGCAGGAGCTCTCGCCCACCGGAATTCATCGCCTTCGACATCTGCGCCCACACCTCCTTGGCGATCTCGTCACGGGTGCACTGCTTGGCGGTCCTGCCGTAGAGGATTCCCGGTGTGTCCCAATCGGAGATGTCGATCGACAGGCAATCCTTGCTGCGTCCGTCACCGTAGGTCCGGGCGAAGTCGACGCCCCACGGCGCCGCCTGGAACAGACCGGTCAACGCCCAGGGGGTTCCCAACGCCGCGATGTGGCCAGGCGGCAGATTCGAGCGGCGGGACAGGAAGTACTGGATGCCCACCATCCAATCATCCTGCAGGCGAAGGATTCCGGAGAGCTCCGGTGCTGCCCCGAGGACGGCCGACCCCAACAAGGGGCGGATCCGATCCAGCGGCATCGCGGCGACGTACCAGTCGGCGTCCACCCGCCGTCCGGAGCTGGTGCGAACCCCGGTGATCTGCTTGTCACCGACCTCGAATGCCGCTGCCCCCTCCCCCATCTCGAACCGCACACCCGCCCGGCGCAGATAGGCGACCCACGGGTCGATCCACGCATGATTGGTGGGGGCGTTGAGGATTCGGTCGACACCACCCTGGACCAGTCCCGCCTCGTAGTTGCCGATCAGGCCAGTCGCCGAGGTCGCCAACGCCAGGCCGATCTGCCCGATGGTCCGCGCCGAGGCGGTCTGCGATTTCGCCGCGACCAGCGCCCGGGTCAGCGCCCCGGCCAGATACCGCCGATAGGCCGGCGACTTGGTGTCGGCCTTGACGAACTGCATCCAGGATTGGTTCTCCCACTGGCCGACTCGGCGTTCGGTGCAACTCGTGGCGATGATGAGTTCCCGGGTGACGAAGTAGGCGAGTTCGGCCGGCGGTATGTCGACGACGAATTTCAGCCCGGTCGTCAGCGCATTACGCACGTTGTCCAGGGCCGCGAGGGCCCCGGCATGGTCGATCATTCCCACGATGGAGGCGGGCGCGATCGTCGGGGCATACCCGGCGTCGGCGAATGCGACGACGGCGGTGTCGACGTCGACGAGGTGCCGGCTCTTCACGGTGCCGCCGCCGGGCACCGGAATCCGCGACATGGTATCGGGGACATGCTGATAGCAGCCGGGGAAGAAGCGGAAGCCGTGTTCGCCCGGCAGCGCCATCCGACCTCCGGCCGCAGTACCGGGCACGTCGTGGCTGCGCGCCTTACCACCGAGGTAGGCCGGCTCGTAGACGGTCACCGCGAATCCGCGCTCGACGAGTTCGTGCGCAGCCGACAGACCGGCCATCCCGCCGCCGAAGATCGCCACCCGCCGCCGTCGGGCCGGAGTCGGCGGTACCGCCCGCGCCGCCGGAACCGCGACCCCCGGCATCGCGACCGCGGTTCCGGCGAGCACGGCGGCCGCGGCCGCACCGGTCAGGAATCGACGGCGTGACACACCCGAGTCCTGTGCCGACGTCGCGTCGCCACGTGCATTCAGATCACTTCCCGACATTCGACTCCCCCGTACAAGTCGTCCACGACAGTCGGCCGACTGTAACAGTCAGCCTTGACTCTTTCGGTAAGTGATTTCTACCACCATCGCCATCCTCGGTGGGACGTTTCGGCGAAAACGTATCGACGGCCGTCGTCGAGGCCTGCTGTCACACTGGACTGCATGGCCCGTCTGTCTGCAAACCTCACCCCGTGACCGAACCGATGCCCGGCACGGCGGCCGGACCCGAAACACCCACGCCGACCATCCTTCTCGTGACCGGCAACCACGCCGACGCCCTGTCCGACGAGTTCGGCCGCTACCGACGCGACTACCACGTACGCTGCGTGTCCTCGGCGATCGAGGCCATCACCACCCTCGGACAACTGTCCTCGCAGGGTGAGCCGATCGCGCTCATCGTCGCCGAATCCGAACTATCGGACATGCCGATCCTCGAGGCACTCGGCACCTTCCGCAGCATCGTCCCCACCGCCCGACGCGTCGTCGTCATCCACTGGGACCGCTTCGCCACGACGTCGGAAGCACTTCGGATTCCGTTGCGCAAGGGCAAGTTCGACACATTCCTACTCATGCCGCGCGGAGCCCGGGACGAGGAGTTCCACTACGCGATCACCGAGATGCTCTCGGATTGGGGTGCCACGATCGCCGCGCCCGTCGTCGAATCGATTCGCATCATCGCCGACACGGAAAGCCCACTGACACTGGAGATCCGCGACCTCCTCGACCGCATGGGCATGCCGCACCGCACCCACACCCCCGACAGCCCCGCCGGACGCGAGGCGCAGGCGGCCTTCGACCACAGCGCAATCGACGGCACCGACACCACCGACGGCCCGAGGTTCCCCCTGGTCCAGTCGATGGTCAGCAAGTCCCACCGCACGGTCATCGCCCCGGACTCGGCGCGCGACGTGTCGGTGATGATGTACGGGCGCCCGTCGGATGTGGCCGAGGACTCCGTGGTGGATCTCGCGATCGCCGGAGCCGGCCCGGCCGGCCTGGCCGCCGCGGTCTACGCCGCCAGCGAGGGGTTGTCGACGGTGGTCATCGAGTCCTCGGCGATCGGCGGCCAGGCCGGCACGAGTTCGATGATCCGCAACTACCTCGGCTTCCCGCGCGGCATCTCCGGCATGCGGCTGGCCCAGCGCGCCCGCACCCAGGCGGTGCGCTTCGGCGCGCGGTTCTATTCGGGTTGGGCCGTCGAACGACTCGAAGTCGGCGTCGAGAACCGGCCGCATTGCCTGATCACCGACGGTGGCGACGTGCGCGCACACGCGGTACTCATCGCCAGCGGGGTCGCCTACCGCCGGCTCAGCGTCGACTCCCTCGAGGCACTCGTCGGGCTCGGGGTGTTCTACGGGGCGGCGATGTCGGCGGCACGCGAGATGGAGGGCCGCGACGTCATCGTCGTCGGCGGCGGCAACTCCGCCGGGCAGGCCGCGATCCACCTCGCCCGATTTGCGCGATCGGTGACGATTGTCGTCCGGCGCGCCGACCTCACCTCGACGATGTCGCAGTACCTGATCGGCGAGATCGCCTATCACCCGCGGATCAGCGTCTGCGGCGGGTGCGAGGTCGTCGACGGCGGTGGATCGCCGACGTTGGATCGGATCACGCTGCGCCACCGCAGCACCGGCACGCTCGAGGAGCGGGCCGTCGGCGGTCTGTTCCTGCTCATCGGCGCGGAGCCGCACTGCGAATGGATCCCCGACGACATCGCCCGTGACGCACGCGGTTTCGTTCTCACCGGGCGTGATGTTCCCAAGGATCGCTGGGGCGACGGGCTACCGCCGGCGAACCTGGCGACCAGCGCACCGGGTGTGTTCGCGGCCGGCGACATCCGTTCGGGGTCGATGAAGCGGGTCGCATCGGCGTCCGGGGAGGGTGCCGGTGTGGTCCCGCTGGTGCACCAATGGGTGGAGGCCAGAGCGCTCGGCTGACCGCAGCTCAGTCATCGAGCGCGGCGTGGAACTCCGCGACCCGCGGCCACGTCTGGCTTGTGGCCGCCTCACCGGCGATCAGGCCGAGATGGCTGGTCTCGACGGTGGTGAAGTGCACCTGCGGGGAATCGGCGAGCACTTCCACGCCGTGACGCACCGCCTGCCAACTGGCGATGGCGTCGCGGTGACTGCCGAACAGCGCGATCGGAACTGCGATCGAGGTGAGGTCCACGCGGCGTCCGCCGAAATCGACCACACCGGACGCGAGTTCGCCGCGGTAGACGAAGTTCTCCCACATCTGTTCCGACACCTTGCCTGCATATCCGGGCATCGAGTTCTGGAAACGATCGATGACCTGCATGCGTGCCAGCGCCTCGGTGTCGTGGGCGTTGCGCATGATGTAGCCGGGCTTCTTCAGTTCCCGCTGCCACGCGGTCCCGCGGTAGGCGATGCGCACCAGCGGGGCGGGGATGCCGCCGAATGCCCGCAATGCCGCGGTGACGGCCTTGCCGCCGGTCGGCTTCATCACCTTCTTGACCAGCGGATACGGAGGCACCGCGTCGTAATCCAGGGGTGTGCCGATGGCGGCGATCGAGCGGATCGGCAGTTCCGGGTGCGCGGCGGCCGTCAACAAGCTGATCGTGCCGCCGATACTCCACGCCACCAGATCCACCTGCTCGGCGCCCGGGTGGTCGTCGAGGACCCGGTCGATGGCCTGCGGGACGATGTCGTCGAAGTAGTCCTCGAACCCCATGTCCCGCTCGGCGCGACCGACCTCACCGAAGTCCACCACATACGGCACCCGACCGATCTCGAGGAACCGTTCGACCACCGATTGGCCGGGTCCGAGGTCGTAGCAACGCGCCGACACCGCGAGCGGCGGTACGAGCAACACCGGCGGCCGCCCCGTGGCGCGGGCCGCGGCGACCTGCTCGTCGGTGCCGTATCGCCGCAGCTCACGGTGTGCGCCCGGGTACAGGACGGTGTGCGGGGTCTCGATGTCCGGGGCCACCTGATGTCCACCCGCCAAACGCAGGACCAGCAGGGCACCATCGAGTGTCGACATGCGCCGCAATCTACGCGACCGGCCGCCGGCGATCTCTATGAGGCGTGCTCACGGGAGTCGGCGTCGGAGTCCTCGTCCCAGAATCCGACGGCCTCGAGACTGCGGATCAGTCGGTCGCGGGCATCGGCGAATCGCGCGTGGATCTCCTCGCGGATCGCGCTCTCGTCACCGTCGCGCAGATAACCGATGAGACGACGATGACTGGCCACCGCCTGCCGGCCCCACTCGGAGTCCTGGGCATACAGCTCATCGGGCGAATACTTGTTGGCGGAGAACAGGAACCACGCCAGCTTCTTGCTGTGCGCCATCAGGTTCACCCGCCGGTGAAAGGCGAATTCGCGATCCAGGACCCGGTCGGCGTTGCCCGCGGTCACCGCCTTCTCCAACTCGTCGACGATCTCGGCGAGGTCGGTGAGGCTTCTCGGGAGGTCCGGGTCGGCGATGGCGTGGGTCGCCAGCCGCGCCGACAACTCGGCCTGCATCCAGAAGATGTCGACGATGTCGCCGCGTCCCAGGCTCTCCACGATGAAGCCGCGATGCGGTGACGACCGGACCAATCCCTCCCCGCGCAGCGTCACCAGCGCCTCACGTACCGGTGTGACACTGCACCCGAGCGCCGATGCGGTCTCGTCGAGCCGGATGAACTCCCCCGGCCGGATCTCGCCGGTCATGATGCGCGTCCGCAGATGGTCGGCGACCTCGTCGGTGAGCTGTCGACGACCCAGCCGCACAGCAGCCATCGCCTGTCCTCCTGTCCTCATCCCCGTCCCGACGACTCGATGACCGAGGCCGGACGGGCGCGGTGGCGGCGCTCGTTCGGCCGTCGCAGGGCCGCGGGGTATATACGATCAGTCAACCGTACGGTGCGCACGCTCGCCAGCGGATGGATCGGGCAATTGTCACGTAGACGTGGACGGTGACCGGACACACTCACACCATCGGCCTGTCGTGCTTCATCCGGCTGCGCAGATCCCGCATCAACATGCGGCTGCCGCCGAATCTGATCGACTTCGGCAGGAACTTGTTGACCACGGAGACGAACGTGAACAGGTGCTCGAAACGTCTGCGGTCGTCGTCGGTCCATTCCAGGCCGAGCTGATCGCGGTAGATCGGCGGCAGCGAGCCGATCGTCAGAAAGCGCAGCAGATTCACGAACGGCAGCCGGATCAGTGGGTTGATCATCCGCAGGTCGACGAGGTCGTTGAGGAACTCACACGTCGTGTCGTCGATCACGATCCGTTGGCACGCCACGTTCCAGTAGTGGTCGAACTCCTTGCGGGTGGCCGGCCACATGTCCTCGGGGACCTGCAGGGTGGTGCCGAGTGTCTTGCCCGATTGGTAGAACTCGTCGGCTTCCTCCTCGGTCATCACCCCGTGCAGCAGGATGTGCATGTCCTCGATGCCGACGAACAGACACGCCGCCACCCACATCTGCAGTTCCCGGTTGAAGGCGTTGTATTTCACCGGACTCTGATCGTCGGAGCGGACGTGACGATGCGCGGAGTTGACGGCCTCCCGGAAGGCCGCCTTCTCCTCTTCGGTGCCGAGGATCGCGACGGCGAGGTACTGGCCGGTGGTGCGGGCCCGTTTCCACGGGTGGTGCATCAGCGAGCCCGATTCGACCTTGCTCTCCATGACGCCGTAGGCGACCTCGGGCCAGCCGAGTTGCATGACGACGTTGGCCGCACCGCCGGCGAAGGACCAGAAGTCGATGGCCTCCTGGATGCGGGCGGGTTTGCGCAGGCTCGTGGCGCGGCGTTTGCGGGTGGTGATCTTGATACGTGTTCTGGCGGTGGTGAGTTCGGGCGCGGTATGGTCGAGATCAGGGAGATAGCTGGTGGCCATGACGGTCCCTTTCGTCGGTGGGAGGTGCTCGGGTGGGTGGCGCGACCTCAGATGGTCTCGACGTTGTCGACGAGCCAGTGGTCGCCGGATCGTTTGAGGGTGACCAGCATTCGGTACGGCTGGTTCTTTCCGTCGGGGGCGACGACGTTGGTGGCCTTCTGATTCACGAAGAGCAGGACCGTCGCCGTGCCGGCATCGATGTTCTCCACCGCGGCGTGGGGGACCTCGGCGGTCGCCTCCCCCTTGCCGTCGGTGACGATCTGGGTCAATGCCGACACCATCTCGCTGTACTTGGCCGCGAAGTTCTCCGTCGACATCGACGCGATCGCATCACGGTTCTTGTTGAGGTCCCGATAGTCGAAGCTCGAGAGCTTGATCGCGTAATCACGTGCGGTGTCGGTGGCCTGTGTGCGCATCTGCGCGGTCACCGCGCCGTCGGAGTCGTTGCCCGAGAACGCCTCGTACCCGAAGTATCCGGCGAGGGCGATCGCTGCGACGAGTAGCACCGCCAGCACGCCGGTGATCCACGGCAGCACCCGACGCCGCTCCGATGCCGATGTGCGCCCCGACGTCGGCGTGTTCACCGAGTCCTGTTGCGAGTCACCGGCTTCGGTGTCCTTGAGTTGGGTGGCAGATGACTCGTCCGACGGCTCGGCCTCCGATGTGACCGCCGCGGCCTTGGTGCGCTTCTTGCCAAGCGGACTGTTCTTGGGCACCGACACCGCCACCTTTGCCGTCGGCTGGGTCCCGGTGCCCGAATCCGGTTGTGCCGAATCCGGTTGTGCCGAATCCTGTTGTGCCGTCTTCTCACTCGCGGTGATGTCAGTTGCCATGTTGTGCCCTTTCGAGGAGTTCGCGCCACCATTGCAGGAGTTCGGCGCCGTTGGGGATCAGGAGGGGATCGGTGACCGCCGGTGGACCCGACACCCCACCGGGACTCGTCCACGAGGACGTTCCGAGATCGTCGGGACGCGGCGCGTTCACGGCGCCCCGCTGTTCGAGTCCGTTGCCGGGCGGGCAGTACCGGGTGAGGTTCGGGTCCGAGGGCGTGAGATCGCCGACGGTGCGTCGCGGTTCGTCGTAGAACATGCACACCGGCCCCTGCGTCCCGATGAGCGCGAAGTCGCCGCGCCCGTTCTTGACGATGGACCGCAGATCGATCAAACCCTGCGGGATCGTCTGCAGGCCGGTCTGCAGGGCCGCCGAACGGTTGCTGATGACCGGCTCCACGGTGGCCAGGTTGGCCAGTACCCCACCGAAGGTGCCGCGATACCTGTCGAACAGTTGTTGTGCGTGGTTCAGCGCCGCCGGGGAGTGATCGAGCAGGTAGACGAACACCGGTTGTTCGGCGTCGAGCTGATCGGTGAAGGAGGCCACCGATCGCATCCCGGTCTCGAACGATGCGGTGTTGTCACTCATCGCGTGCAGGACGTTGAGCCAGTCACCGAAGAGCCCCTGCAGGATCGGCGCATTGCGACTGACCAGATCCGACAGTTGGAGTCCGTTGGACACCAGGGTGTTCAACGAATCGGGGTTCTCGCCGAAGGCCTGGTACATCTCGTTGCCGACCGTCGCGAGGTTGCCCGGGCCGATGCTCTCGAGCACCTTGGCGGCCTGCGCGATGATCGCATCCATCTGCATCGGCTGCTTGTCGGCGGGCGCGGCGATGGTGTCACCGCTGTGTAGATAGGGCCCGTCGTCGGAACTCGGGATGATGTCGACGCTCTGGATGCCGGCCATCGTCGCCATGGTCACCTGCATGTACGCGTTCTTCGGGATGCGAGTGCTGCCACGCACGACGAGCTCGACATTCGCGGCATCTCCCGACCGGTCGAGCGTGACAGAGTGCACGGTGCCGATGTCGACCCCGCGCAGGGTGACGCCCGTCCCCGCGGTGAGGCCGAAGGCATTGTCCATTCGGGCGTGCAGGGTGAGCTTGTCGCCGAAGCCTTCCGGGCCGGCGACGAAGTTGATGCCGTAGGGGATGACGATCGCCGCGATGATCAGGAAGATCGCGAACTGGATCGATCCGGTCGGCAGCTCATATCGCTTGCCGCGCAGGGTGAGTGCCATGTCAGCGACCTCCGTTCGGTCGCGTCGGGCGGCCCGGCCGGTGGGCGCCGGGGAGTCCGCCGGTGAGGGCGTCGGTGAGATCGCCGGGTGTCGGCAGCGGCTGTCCCGACAGCAGCATCCCGCCGGTGAGGATCTTGTCGATGCCGCCGGGGATGTCGAGGGCACCGTCGAACACCAGGTAGTCGCCACGGATCGACCGGGTGAAGTTGGCCATGAACTGATTCATGTGCGTCAGCGTCTGCCCCACGTTGTCGTTGAAGGTGCCCAGCGAACTCACGAGTGCGTTCGCGTCGGTCACCAGCGAATTCAATTGTGGTTGCCGGCCCCGGGTGATCGCGTCGGCGCTGCGGGCCAGTGAGGTGGTCTGTGACATCAGGGTGGCCAGCTGATCACGTTGCGCGGCCAGCACATTGACCGCAGCCGGGGTCTGCGACAAGAAGTCCTCGACGAGATTCTGCTGTCCGGCGAGCGTGTCGGTGACGTCGGCAGCCGCCGACATCGCCGCGTTGAAATCGTCGGTGTAGCGCGATGATCGGGCGAGCAGGCGGTTCAGGGTGTCGATCAGCACGCCCACCTTGTCCGAGCGTTGGTCGAACGCCTCGTTCAGGCTCGCCATCACAGACTGCAATTGGCTCACACCGCTGCCGGAGAGGACGTTGCCCAGGGCCGCGAGGGTCCCTTCCACCTGCGGACCGACGCTGGTGGCGTCGAGACCGATGCGGGCACCCCCGCCGAGATGGCCCTGCGGGTTCTGCGGTGGGGTCAGCCGGATGAACGGGGTGCCCAGCGCCGACGGGAGTTCCACCGAGGCACGGACATTCGCCGGCAGATCGGTGTGGTCGTCGAGGGACAGCGTCAGTTGTGCGTGCCCACCGTCGAGGGCGATGTCGGTGACCCGGCCGACGATCTGCTGGCCGCTGCGCACGTCGGAGCCGTCGACGACGCCGTCCGCGGTGCTCAGTTCGGCGGTCACGTCGAAGGTGCCACGCGCACCGGCCAACGGCAGATCCTGCAGTCCCGTCGCACACCCGCTCACACCGCAGGCCACTGTCAGCGCGGCCACGGCACCGATCGCCGGCCGCCGCCATCCACCGGCGCCTCGCATCGCTGCCATCAGCGGCCTCCCTGTGGGGGAAGGGCGCCACCGGAGATCGCCGAGACGATGCCCAGCGGGTCCGACGAGCTGATCGGGAACGAGATCGGATTGGTCAGTCCCGCACCGACACACAGCGACATCGGGAATCGGTCACACAGCGGTTTGAGGGTCTTGAACTGTGTCAGTGTCGTCGAGATGTTCAGCCGGATTCGCCCCCGATGGTCGGGGCCGATCGTGCTCGACAGGTTCTGCATCATCAGTGGTGCGAGATCCATGAATTCGGCCAGTCCCGACTTGTTGGCGGCGAGGGTGTCGCCGAGCGCCTTGAGGTTGTCGGCGACCACGCCGACATCGTTGCCGTGGGCCATGACGAAGGCGTTGACCTGATCGAAGATCACCTTGAGATCGTTGATCGGGGTGGTGATGTCCTGGTTGGCCGAGGCCCACTGGTTGCTCAACGCTCCCATCGAGTCGATCAACCCGTCGAGGGAAACCTGTTTGGCCTGGAAGGTCTGCATGAGTTGGTTGAGTGAGTCGATGAGATCCTGAATGTCGTCGGCGTGGGCGCCGACGATCCCGCTCGCCGATGCCAATTGGCCCATCGCCGTGTTGAATTCGGGACCGCCGCCATCCCAGGACTGTGCGGTGCGGGCCAGCAGGGTTCCCACATCCGCCGACTGCGGATCGGCCGACGGGCCGAGGATCTTGGTCAGCGTGCCGAGGCTGCCCATCAATTGGTCGAAACTGATCGGCGAGTGCGTCCGCTGTTGGGGAATCGTATCGCCGTCGGCGAATTCGGGGCCCTTGGTGTAGGCCGGTCCGAGTTCGAGGTGACGGTCACTGATCACCGACGGGTTCAGAACGTAGGCCTGCACGTCGGCGGGCAGCCGGACGTCCCCGGCGATGGTCATCTCCACATGAACGTGATCGCCACGCGGATCGACGGCGGTGATCTGGCCGACCGGCACCCCGAGGACCGTCACCTTGGAACCGGTGTACAGGCCGTTGACGAAGGCGAAATCGGCGTTGACGCTGGTGGTGTCGGGACTACGGCCGAAGATGTACCACGTCCCGGCGACCAGCGCGGCGACCACCAGTAGTGCGGCGAAGATCTTCCCGCCGTAGCGCTTCCGGTGCCGGACCTCGCGAACCTGACGAAAGGTCATCAGCGGCACCCCTGCATCACACCGAGCACACACAGCATGTTGTCGGGGATCACCGCCGACGGTGAGACGACGTCGGCCCAGTTGCCGTTGCCGGTGGCGTCGGTGACGGTGCGCATGGCCGGCGGCAGTTGTTGCAGGATCGCGTTGATGTGGTCCACGTTGTCTTTCAGGGTCGTCGTCACCGATTCGATGTTGGTGGTCAATTGCCCCATCGGTACCTGCGGGAAGGTGGCCGCCATCTGCCCGAGCACGATGCGTAGGTTGTCAACGAGCCGGGTCAGCACCACACGCCGGACCACGAGGGTCTGCACGATCGCCTGCGCGCTCGACAGCGCGTCGGAGATCGAATCGGTCTGTGCCGCGGTGACGGTGGCCAGTCGTTTGGACAGCGACAGCAGCTGGTCGAGTTGGGAGCCGGTCCCGGTGATGACCGATGCGGCGCCGGCCGCCCCGCGCAGTGAGGCGTCGAGCGTCGTCGAATCCGGGATGATCGACTTCATCGTCGACATCATCGCCCGCAGCACGTCGGGGTCGATCTGTGCGGACGCGTTGACCGAGGCGGCCGAGATGTCGTCGAGACTGTACGGACTGTCGGTGCGGGACAGCGGGATCGTGTTGTCGGGGCCCACCTGTCCGTGCCCGCCGGGGACGATCTCCAGATAGCGCTTGCCGAGTACGGTGCGCAACCGGACACCGGCGCGGGTCTGATCACCCAGCGGCTGACCGTTGTCGAGCCGAAAGCCCACGCGCACATGGTCACCGGCGAGGTCGATGCTCTCGATCCGCCCGGCCGGTACCCCGGAGACGAGAACGGGGTCGGCGGTCGTCAGACCGGACGCATTGGCGAGGTCGGCGGCGTACGGCGAGGTCCGCAGTTCGTAGCGCAGCTGCGGGACACCGATCGCCACGAGGACGAGGACGAGCAGGGTGACGATGCCCGCGGTACCGAGGACCGCAGGCGAGGCTCCTTGAGAACGCTTGTCGGACTTGAAGACGAACTCGAGGATGCCGACGAAGACGTCGATCAATCTGACCAGGAACATTCGTGATCACCTACACACCGAGGAATGTTGGGGCCCGAAGATGTTGGCCTCCAGATCGAAAGCCTTCAACGTGAAATTGCACAGGTAGAGCATCATGAATCCGCCGTAGCGTCCGCTCGCATTGATCTTCGCGGCCATCACCGGGAACTGCTCGAGAAACCGCGTGAACTGCTCGGTCTGCGGAATCCACGACGATGTCACGTCGCGCAGACCGGTCAGTGTCGAGGCGAACTGTCCGTCGGCGGCCGTCATCATCTGCGCCAGCGACGACAACGCGCGATCGCCGCTGTCGAGCAGCGCGCCGAGCTGCCCGTTGTCGCCGATGATCGTCGACGTCAACTGATTCAAGCCGGTGAACAGTTCGGTCATCTGCGGGCTGCGTTTCTCGACCGTGGTCATCAGCACGTTCATGTTGGTGACCAGCCGGGTGAAGATGACACCGTTCTCCGACAGGTTCTGCCCCATGCTCGCGATCTGTCGCAACAGCAGTTCCACCGAACCGGCCCGACCCTCGAAGGTGTCGACGAATCCGCGGGCGAGTTCGTTGACCTGCTGCGGTTGCAGCGCACTGAACAGCGGCTGGAACCCGTTCATCAGTGCGGTCAGGTTGATCGGCGGAGTCGTTGCGGTGAGCGGGATCTCGTTGCCGGTGCGGGCCGGCTGATCGTCGCCGGCCGCGGTCAGCGCGATGTAGCGGGCGCCGAGCATGTCGCCGTAACGCACTGCGGCGTGGACGCGTTCGGGGATGACCTTGTCCTTTTCGACCTGCACGGTCACCGACGCCTGCGCGGTCCCGTTCGCTCCCGGCACCAGCGCGATCGAATCGACCCGACCGATGCGCACGCCGGCCATCTTGACCGGGTTGCCGGTGACGAGACCTTCCGCGTCGGCGAAGTGGATGACGTAGTCGTCGGTCGGCCCACCCACCGGCACCCGCAGTGTGTTCACGACGAGAACCGCGGCCACGATCCCGATGATCACGAACGAGACCGCCTTGATCAGGGTCCATGGGGACAGGGTGGTCATGACGGGCTCACCTGCGCTCCGCGGACCATCGGCCCGAGCATGACCACGGTCGCCGGATTCGGCTGTCCCCCGGCCTCATCGGCCGACGATCCGACGCCCACCATGCCCTCGAGCCGGCGCAGGGCGGGACGTTCGCCGGTACCGTCGATGGTGACGTCACCGGAGAACGCCGACGGTGTGGCGGTCGGGGCGGTCGGGGTGCGCACCGGCGGGTTGAGCACGGTGCCGTTCGGCTGACCGGGCGCGCGCACCGGACCGACGCCGATCTCGGCCCCTGTTCCGGTGCACTGTGATCCGCGCATGGTGCCGTAGGTCGGGCAGTCCGCCGCGGTGTACGGCATCGGTTGGGAGAAGGTGGGCACGGCGGTGATGTTGAACTTTCCGGTGGAGAACACCTGCGCTCCGGCGATGGCGAACTTGTCGGCCTCCGACAGGGTGCGAGAGAGCCCGTTCGGGTTGTCGGCGACGGTGGACAGGATCGTCGACGTCGAGGTCAGCACGGTGATCAGGTTCTGGCGTTGTGCGGCGACGAACGGCCCCGCCGTTCCCAGATAGCCTGCGGCCGAAGCGAAGAACGACGCCAGACTCTGCGAGTGCTCGAGGATGCCCTCGGAGATGTGGGTGACCGAGGCGAGGGTTTCGGTGATCGCCGGCGTGGCGCGCTTGAGGGATTCGACGACGCGCCGGAATTGCGGTGTGGCGTCGATGAACTCATCGACCGCCGATTCGAGTTGCTGCGACGCGGTGGCCCACTGGTCGATCATCAGACCCAGGTCGGTGCCGCGACCCCCGATGGCCTTGTTCACCGCCGCCAAGGCAACGGTCATCTTGTCCGGCTGTACCTCGGCGATGAGGTCGCTCATCTTGGTGAAGATGTCGTAGAGGTTGATCGCGTCGGGACCCGAATCCACGGTGATCTCGTCGCCGTCGGACAGCGAATGCGCACTGTGTTCGAGCTGCGGGGCGGGGACGAGCTGAACATAGATGTCGCCGAAGAACGTTCGCGGCAGCACACGCATCATCACGTTCGACGGGATCGACCCGATCACCGAATCCTCGATCGTCAGGTTCACCTCGGAGGACTGGGTGCCCGCATCGATCGACGAGATCTCGCCGACCTTGACGCCGTGATATCGCACCGGCGCACCGGCGGTGATCAACCCGGCCTGCACCGGGACCTGGGCGTGGATGACGGGGTCGGAGTTGGTCAGATGCGTACTGCGGGCGACCATCCAGAATGCGAAGGCGCCGACCAGGATCATCGCGATGACCGCACGCACGATGTATCCGCCGCGAGACACCGGATTGCCCGGCAGCATGACCGTCACGTCAGATCCCCATTCCCGGGATCTGGGGCACCAGCCCCCACAGCCCGAATGTGAAGATGACGTCGAAGATGCCGATGGCCAGAATCGAGGTTCGCAGGGCGCGTCCGGCCGCCTGCCCGACGCCTTCGGGACCGCCGCTGGCGAAATATCCGTAGGAACAGTGCACGAGCGTGACGATCGCAGCGAAGACCACCGCCTTGATCGCCGAGTAGAGCAGATCGGCGGGCGTCAGTGCCAGGTGGAAGAAGTAGTCGTAGGTACCCGACGATTCGCCGTTGTACCAGACCACCACCAGTCGGGTCGCGATGTAACTGGCGAGCAGACCGATCATGTAAATCGGCAGGATGCAGACCATCGCCGCGATCATGCGGGTGGTCGCGAGGAACGGGATCGAGCGGATCGCCATCACGTCGAGCGCGGCGATCTCGTCGGAGATCCGCATGGCACCGACCTGCGCGGTGAAGCCGGTGCCCACCTTGGCGGCGAGCGCGATGGCGACGACGACCGGAGCGAGCTCGCGGGTGTTGGCGATCGCCGAGAGCATGCCCGACAAGGTGGTCATGCCGACGAGTTGCAGTCCGCGATAGGTTTCGACGCCCAGCATCATGGCCGCGGCCAGCGACATCGCCAGGACGATGCCCATCGTCCCACCGCCGGACAGCAGCGACTTACCGCCGAAGGTCACCTCGGCGATCTGGTTGAGTACATGCTTGCGGTAGTGCACGAGTGTGTAGGGCACCGCAGCGATCGCGCGCAGGATGAAGGTGACGTACTCGCCGAGCCGGACGAAGCCGTCGACGAATGCGGAGAGGCGGCGCGTCGAGCGCACCCGGATGCGGTAACCAATGTCTGCGCTGACCATCTAGTACGACCCCACAGCCGGCACCATCACCGAATAGAGCTGTGACAGAACGGTGTTGAAGATGAACACCAGAGCGAAGGCGATCACCACCGCCTCGTTGACGGCATCGGCGACTCCCCGTGGACCGCCGCGAGCATGTAATCCCTTGAAGCAGGCCACGATCGTCGACAGCAGCGCGAACACCGCCGCCTTCACCAGTGCCATCACGAAGTCCGAGGTGCGCCCGTACTGGCTGAATGTCGCCATGAACGCGCCGGCCGGAAGATGTTGCACGTAGACGTGATAGAGGTAGCAGGCCCCGACGCCGGTCACGGTGATCAGCGAGCACAGGACCAGCGACACGATGATCCCCGCAGCGATACGCGGGGCCACGAGCCGCTCGATCACGTTGAGGCCCATCACCTCCATGGCATCGACTTCTTCGCGGATCTTGCGGGAGCCCAGGTCGGTGCAGATCGCGGAGCCAGCGACGCCGGCCATCATCAGCGCGCTGACGAGCGCCGAGGCCTGTCCGACGATGATGAAGGCGACGACGGCGCCCGAATAGCCGCCGGCGCCGATGCGGCCGGCGAGTTCGCCGACCGACACCGCGATGAACACGCCGACCGGGATCATCAGCAGCAACGACGGACCGGTACTGACCCGGCCGATGAAGACCGTCTGATTCACCGTTTCGGTGATCGAGAGACGGAACCGGAAGATGGCGACCACGAGCGAACCGATCGCCTGTAGCGCAAAGCCCAAAGTGTGTCCGGCCTCATTGGCCAGATCACGTAGCGGCCCCTTGGATGCGGGCAGCTCGAACGCCATACGACCCCCAGGTGTGGCATGTGATCGAGATCTCAACTGTCGATCGTCACGCTAACATACTTCATATATGAAATGTGAAACACGAAAACTTTGCGCCGAATGGAGCTCGCCGACATGAGATCGATACCTGTCCGAATCGCCGTGACCACGGCGTTTGTTGTCATCACCGGTGCCGTGGGCGGTGTCGTGGGTATCGGGCCGGCTTCGGCCGCGGTGGTCCCCACGCTCGCGGTCACCACCGCGGGCAGCGCCGACTGGACGATCACCTATGACATCGGAGCCGGCCCGCACACCGACGGTCGCTGCACCGTCGTCGTCGATTCGCGCACTCTCGTGCGCGACGGCACCGAACGCACGCTGACCTTGCCGGGCTCCGCTGTCCGACCCGGCCGGCATCCCGTCCGCGTGCGATGCGGCGCCGCCACCAGCCCGACCCTGTGGATCTACGCGCCCCGCGGCCAGATCAACGACATCGGCACCTGGGCCTCCAACACCACCGCCGGCGTCCTGGGGATCTGAACGTCTCCTGTAGGCCGATGGTCGAACCAGCCTCGGCTGACGGCGGTCTCGAGGGTCGGCGCCAGGGGCGCCTCCCACCTCGACCATCGGGTGGGAGCCTTTCATCGATGGTCGAGGTGCGAGGCGCGTGCGCCTGGCCTCGAGACCCCCTGCCACGGTGCTGGTTTCACAACCGCCTCACCGGCATAATCGACACGATGAACTCCTCGTCGCGTGTCGCCGTGGTCGGCACCCTCAATCTCGACCAGGTGGTGCACGTCGAGCGTCTACCCGCCGACGGTGAGACGGTCCTCGGGCTGTCCCAGACGGAGCGGCCGGGCGGCAAGGGCGCCAATCAGGCCGCGGCAGCGGCAGCGATCACCTCGACGTCGCTGATCGCCGCGGTCGGCGACGACGCGGCGGGCACCACGATGCTCGAATATCAACGTGCTCAGGGTGTCGACGTCGAGCACGTTCGTCGCGTCACCGGCCTCAGCGGACGGGCGGTCATCGAGGTCGACGCCGACGGCACCAACCGGATCATCGTGCTCTCCGGTGCGAATGCCGAGCTGACCGCCGATCGCGTCACGGCGTCCTTGGACGCACTGGACCCCGAAGTGGTTCTCACACAGCTGGAGTCGCCCCGCGAGGTCACCGACGCCGCTGCACGGTGGTGCCGAGCCCATCTGAGGCGCTTCGTCCTCAATCCCAGTCCCGTCGCGGCACTGGATGATTCGATACTGGCACTGGCCGACCCGCTGGTCGTCAACGAGATCGAGGCCGCCTACTACGGCACAGCCGACGATCTCGAGTTGCTGGCGCAACGGCTTCGGTCACGCTGCACGTCGGCGGTCATCACCCTGGGCGCCGAGGGGGTGCTCGTCGTCGACGACGGTCGCGTCACCCGCATCAACGTGCGCGGAGTCACCGCCGTCGACACCACCGGGGCCGGCGACGTCTTCGCCGGAACCCTGGTCGCGCACCTCGCCGCCGGCATCGAACTTCCCGAGGCGGCGTCGCTCGCCGCGGACACCGCAACCGATTTCGTGTCCCGGTCACGCAACTGACGACCCCGCAATCGAGCCCCTCAGTCTGCCGCACCCAGCCGATCCTCGGGCCGAAACGGCTCGGCAACCGTCCCGGCGACCACCGACTCGGCGAGCGCCTCGCCGAGGACCGGTGCGTGTTTGAAGAGATTGTGTCCGGCAATCACGTAGGCGTTGCCCGACTTCCAGATCGCCACCCCGTCGTCACCCCAGGGCAGACGTGTGACCCAGCAGTGCACGATGCCGATCGGTTCGTGTACGAGCCCGGGAAGCGCTCGGGAAGCGTAGGCGATCGCGTTGTCGGCCGAGCGGGCCAGGGCGTCGGCGTCGTCGATGGCTCCGTCATCATGGGCGACAACCGAATCGGAGAGACCGAGCCCGAACGCGGAGCGGTCGGGATAGGCCGCGGCATACACGCCCGACACCCCGAACGCTCCGCTGCCGTCCTGCAGTGTCGGCAGCCGGTCGGGAACCTCGCGCAGGGCGAACGACACCCGGACATGCGCACCGAGTTCGACCGGTATCGCCACCGAGAACGCGCGGGCCAGGGCAGCGGTGCCGCGTCCGGCTGCCACCACCACCGCGCCGTGCGTGGATACCGTTGTCGGGGTGCGTATCTCAACTCCTGCCGGACGGTCGCGCACCGTGATCGCCTGCTCGGCGATCAGCCCGGCCCCGGTCGTTGCCTCTCGTGCCTCGTCCGCCAGACGCGCAATCGCCGTTCGGGTGTCGATCGACCCGCCATTCGGGTCGAATACCGCTCCGCCGTTGTAGGCGCCGAGTATCGGTAGCAGCGAGGCCAGTTCGTCACGATCGACGAGTCGCGCCCCGATGTCGGCATGATCCTCGAGGAGGGCCAGCCGTCGCACGGCGGTCGGTCCGAGCGCGAGCGCGCCGTCGTCGCTGACGAGTCGCACACCGAAGGTGTCCTCCCAGTCGCGCCACTGCCGTCGTGCCCGGACCGCGAGTGCCACCATCCGCGGATCGTCGTGCGCGTGCCGGAAGATTCGCGATACTCCCGCCGACTGTCCCGAACCGGGCGTTCCGGACTCGAAGACCGTCACCGAGTACCCACGGGAACGTAACGCGTGTGCCGCCGACAGTCCGACGATGCCCGCGCCGATGACGGCGACGTCCGAGGTGGTGGTCATGTGCCCGACAGTACAAGCGCAAGCCTATTGAAGGGTTGACACGACAGGGTTTGGACAGGCCGGTGACGGGGTATCCACGACGACCGGGGGGAGAGAACAGACGCGAAAGGAGCAGCACCATGGCTGAAGAACTCAAGGGAATCACCGTCGCATTTCTCGTCGCACCCGAGGGCATCGAGCAGGTCGAGCTCACCGAACCGTGGCGGGCGGTCGAAGAGGTCGGCGGCACGCCGAGATTGGTGTCCACCGACAGCGGAACGGTGCAGGCGTTCGAGCATCTCGACAAGGCCGACACCTTCGACGTCGACGCCACCACCGACACCGTCACCCCCGACGACTTCGATGCGCTCGTGTTGCCCGGTGGGGTGGCCAACCCGGACTACCTGCGCACCGTCGAGTCCGCGGTCGACTTCATCAAGGGCTTCTTCGACGCCGGCAAGCCGGTCGCCGCGATCTGCCACGCACCGTGGACCCTCGTCGAAGCCGATGTGGTCCGGGGTCGCTCGATCACCTCGTGGCCGAGTGTGAAGACCGACATCGCCAATGCCGGCGGCAACTGGGTGGACGAAGAGGTGGTGGTGGATCGCAACGGGCCCAACACCCTCATCACCAGCCGCAAGCCGGACGATCTGGCCGCCTTCAACTCCGCACTCGTCGTGGAGTTCGGTCGCAGCACCGCCGACGCCTGAGGACCGCCGACGCCTGAGCAGCGCCCCGGCGTCGCGTATATCGATTCGCAGACGCCGGGGACGCCATGCTGTCCGATTCGGTCCGGACTGCGGTTGAATAGGCATCAGTGTTGTCGCGTCGGGCGATGACCCCGGCGGAAGACCGCGACGATGTCACCGGACACCAGCACGAGTCAGACTCCTACCCGCACCCTGCGCGTGGCGCTCGCCATGCGTGGCGGGGTGAGCATGGCGGTATGGATCGGCGGGGTGATCGCGGAGTTGGATCTGTTGCGGCGGGCCACCGATGACACCCCTGACACCTCGGGCCGCGCAAAGATCTATCGTGAGTTGCTCGGCGAGGCCCACTACAAGGGTGTCGAGTTCGACATCCTCGCCGGAGCCAGCGCGGGTGGGCTCAACGCGGTGCTCTTCGCACTTGCGCAGAGCTATGGGGTGGTCACCGACTCGATCGTGCGCAGCACGTGGGAAAACGACGGTGGTCTCTGGGATCTGCTGCGCAGCCCGTCCGACAACGCCGCAGCGGATCGCTGGTCGGGCTTTCGCGCCGTCGACTCCGTGTTGTCCGGCGACGGGCGATTCCTGACTCTGGCCGTCACAGCGGTGAATAGGATCGCCGCCGCTCCGAGACTGTCGAAACGGCAGCCGCCGCAAGCACTGAGCGTTGAACTCGCCGCCACCCTGCTCCCCGACCCGGACAAGCAGGTGACCACCGGCCGCGGCGGTTTCTCCTTCACCCGCCGGCCCGGTGGGTTGAGCTCGGCGTACTCGACCATTCCCGGATTGGGCGACGACGAGTCCGCCGCCGAGGTCGCTCGGCAGGCCATGGCACTGGCGATCCGATCGACATCGTCGTTTCCGGGCGCCTTCGAACCGGCGACGGTGTATTCGATCGACTCTCCCGAGGAGATCGCGCCGAACAGCGGCGGAAAACCCAACATGGACAGAGTGTTTCCGTTCGCTCGCGCTGCCACGGGTGGCGACACGGCGGTCGGCACCACGGTGTCCGGCGACGCACCTTTTCTCGTCATCGACGGTGGGGTCTTCGACAACATCCCGATCGACCGTGCGATCCGCGCCATCCAACGCGCCCCCGCGTCGGCGCCCACCGAGCGCGTGCTGATGTACCTCGACCCACAACCGCCCGCGCAACCCGAACCCATCCCGGTGCCGGCGACGGACAATGCGCAGCGACGAGTGCTCGCCAAGCAAACCGCCCAATTGTCGCGCTGGCTCAACGTCATTCGCTCCGGCATGTCGATGAAGAGCCGGCAGGAGTCGGCCGAGGACGAGATCACCTACATCCGCGAACACAACGACAGCGTGCTCGCGCTGCGCGGACGCACCGAAGAACTCGCCGCATGGTTGGGAACCGCCAAGGGCCCTCTGCCGAGCATTCCGGTGAGCCGCTACATCCAGTCCCGGATCGGTTCCGACGCACAGCATTACAGCGAGATCCTCACCGCACCACACACAATGCTGTTCACCCCGCCGTTCCCGGCCGAGCCACGCACACCCATCGAACCACTGATCAGCCTGCGCATCAAAGACGCACTCGCCCAGGCTTACACGAGGGTCACCCCCGGCTCGACCGCAGCTGGCTCCGACTCGCAGGCCCAGTCGGTGATGACCCGTGGGGACGTCACCGCCGCCATCGACGCGACACAATTCCTGATCGCCTGGGCACGTGCGCTCGAGGGCGCCGGGAAGGACGCGGCGAGCGCGCTCAAGCCCTCGCTGTATCGCTGCGGCGCCGTGCTTCTACAAGCCCGCCATCTCACCGTCGACACCGCGCTGGCGTCGGTGGCCGCGACCCCGGAGCGATGGACCGATGCGCTCGTCGACGGTATCGCCGCGCAGGGCCGCCTGACCATCAGCACCGAGGTGAACTGTGCGCTGAAACAGGGCAACAGCGTCGACGACGCGGCCTTCTACAGTGCCCTGTCGCCGTCGATGACAGCGAGTGGGATCGGATTCACCTCCGGCGCCGACTCCTCGGCACTCCTCACCACGCTCTGGGGCCACCTCGACGAACACCTGGCAGCCCTCGTGACGATCTCCGCCGAGGCCGACGAGGAGTTCTGGAATGAATCCCTGTATCGCGCTCTGGCACAGAACTTTTCCACGAACGGCACGTACACGTGCTACAACATCGTGCGACTCATCGCCGCCTCGGGCGGACCCGACACCCAGTCGGTCATCCGCTACCACCAGATCACCGGTGACGAACCGCCGGCCACCGCCGACTCCGACTACCTCAAAGCCCTTCGCGCCGACGCCGTCGCGACCCAGTTGGAGGCATGGCTCAAGCACGACACCGCGATCGACGCCATCGATCCGCAACAGTTGTCGGAGTGGATGGCCAAGATCGATGGTCTCGAACGTGCCGAGGACAAACTCTGCGGCACACCCTTGGCTCGTTTCGCCGGCTTCCTCGACTGGCGGTGGCGCGCGAGCGACTGGCGTTGGGGCCGAGTCAATGCCGCCTCGGGCATCGTCGATCTCCTCCTGCCGGACGATCCGCGTGCCGACGCCGAGCAGAAGACCCGGCAGGACGCGCGGCGGTACTACAAGAAGAGACTTCAGAAAGAGATCGTCGCCGAAGACCCCGACGCCCAAGCGATTCCCGCGCGGGGCCTCGGTGCGATCACCGACCTCCCGTCGTCGTATCGCGTGGGTCTCGTCTCGCGCGCCTCCGGTCTGGTGATCCGGGCGTTGCAACCGGCGTCGATCTTTCCGAGCCCGGTCAAGAAGTCCGTCGTGATCATCGGTGTCGCACTGTTGCGCGTCATCCCGGTCCTGTTGGGGTTGATCGTCGACCCGCTGCGCCTGCTGATCGCGCTGGCGGCGACCCTCCTGACGTCCTTTCTCCTGCCGGGCGATTCCGAGACGGGGCCGGCGCTCTGGTACACCGTCTCGTTTCTCACCGTCATCATCGGCGGACTGTTGGTCCTACGTTCCCTTGCCGCAGACAGCAAGTGGCGCAACATGAATCGCCGGCTGGAACAAACCGTCACCGGCGGCCCACACGAGTCCTGGCTCGGTGCCCTGCACTTCGCGGAGGAGAAGACACGCAAGTGGCGTCAGTGGACCGCCGCGGTGGGTGTCGGCTGTATCGCTGCCGCGGTGATCACCGGCGTCCTCACCGGTGAACGCGTGGTGACGCGCTACCAGATCGAGCCGTTGCTCATCGTGTGGGTACTCGTCGCCGGTGGGGCGATCACACTCACCGTCCGTTGCACGAAAGTGCCTCCCGCACTGGCATACAACCCGCCGGTCGTCGAAGGATTGGGCCGACGACTGCGCCGGCGGGTTCCCCTCGTCGTCGCAGTGGTGTTCATCGTCGCGATCGTCGTCACCGCGTTCTGGGGTGACGCCACCCCGCCGAGCGCCCCGATCTACACCGCGGTGCTCGCCGCGGTGTGCAGCGCCGTCCTCGTCGCGTGCTCACTGTGGGGGTGGACCTCGGCGGCCCAGGTCTACACCTACGCAGCTCCCGCCGCGGTCCTCTCGGGGGCGATCGCCGCGGTCTTCGACGTCTGGGTCATCCCGGATTCGGCGCTGCCCCTGACCGTCCTCGTTCCGGTGATCGTGTGGTGGCTCTACCTCGCGGTGTTCCTGGGCAACGTCAAACCACGCACCTCCGAGGAGATGGGCTTGCGCCCGACCGACTGAGTGGTGGTCGTGCGCCCTTGCGGCTCGCACTTCGAGAAGAGGTCCCTGGTTTGCTGGTCTGCCGGGAGAAATGTTTCGAGATGCAGTTCCTCCAGGGAGACGTCGGTCGCCGTCTCCAACTGGGTCGAGGCGCTGAAGAACCGCAGAATCCCTTCGGCGGAATCGAGTTCGAGAGTGAGAACGGGCCCGGCTCCTGGTGGCGCGCTGAGCACCTCTGGAACGTTCGACACGATGTCGTCGGCAAGCTCGAGATGGCGGGGATCGTGTGTGCGATTCGCCCGGTGGGTGACCTGTCGGTACAGATGGCCGGCCCAGGTGCTGAGATTGCGGATGCGGGTGGACATCCCGTCGGGGTGCAGGCACACACGCAGCACATTTACCGGCGGCTCGAGGAGTTCGGGTGCACATCCTGCCAGTAGACTTTCCGTCGCATCGTTGGCGTCGATGATGTTCCAATAGCCGTCCAGAATGAGTGCAGGATAGGGGCGATGGGCATCGAGCAGACCGCGTAAGCCATCCATCACGGCCGCGACCGAAGCGTCATCCCGATCACGGGCCTCGTACCGGGGCGCGTACCCGCCGGCAAGAAGTACTCGATTGCGCTCTCGAAGTGGTAGGTCCAATTGTTCGGCCAGATGGAGGAGCAGGTCGACACTGGGGCGCGCCTTGCCTGTCTCCACCCGGCTCACATGTCGACTGGACACACCGGAACGGTTCGACAGTTCCTGCTGGCTGAGCCTGCGGCGCTCTCGCCAGATCCGGAGCATGGCACCCGCGCTGTCGGCGTTCATGGGTGTCGCGGCCATGCACGAAAGAGTAGACGGCGCGCGTCCGGTGGGCCATGACCTCCGAGGTCATGGCCACACGCATCGGTCATCGTCAAACTCTTTGAGGGAAACCTATTCCCGCAAGGAAGGAAGAATGATGAACGACATCGCAGAGAAGTACCTGCAAACGTGGAACGCCACCGGGAACGACCGGGCGGATCTCCTTGCCGCCGTCTGGTCGCCGTCGGTCTCTTACGTTGATCCGCTCGCGGAAGTCAGCGGTCACGCCGGCGTGAGCGCTGTGATCGACGGTGTGCACGAACAGTTCCCCGAATTCGTGTTCTCCAGACTCAGCGACGTGGACGCGCACCATCGGCAACTGCGATTCCAATGGGGGCTCGGGCCGGCCGGATCAGAACCGGTGGTTGTCGGTTTCGACGTGATAGTCCTCGATGAGCAGGACAGGATCCACGACGTCCGTGGATTCCTCGACAAAGTGCCGGCCTGACATTCCACGCCACCGGAACCGGTGGAGTGCCGCAAGTATCGCGGCACTCCATCCAACCTCTCCACGCAACCGCAGGCGCCACCCACTACCGTCAACGCATGAACACGGTGCACGACCCCACTCCGCACGACCCCACCCCGCGCGATCCCGCCCGGCACCTGATTCGCTACGGCGGCAGTTTCTCGCCCGAGTTGATCGCCCGCGCGGAGGGCAGCTTCGTCTACACGGCCGAGGGCCGGCGCATCCTCGATTTCACCTCTGGGCAGATGTCGGCGATCCTGGGGCACTCGCATCCCGAGATCGTGGCGACGGTGTCGCGGCAGGTCGCAACGCTCGATCACCTGTTCAGCGGGATGCTCTCCGAGCCGGTCCTCGAACTCGCGGCGCGACTGGCCGATTCGTTGCCCGCACCGCTGGAGAAGGTGCTGCTGTTGACCACCGGCGCCGAGTCGAACGAAGCTGCGATCCGACTCGCCAAACTCGTCACCGGCAAGCACGAGATCGTGTCGTTCGCGCGGTCGTGGCACGGCATGACGCATGCGGCCGCGGCAGCGACCTACAGCGCCGGTCGTGGCGGTTACGGTCCGGTGTCACCGGGGAACTACGCGCTGCCCACCCCGGACGCGTTCCGTCCCGATTTCACCCGTACCGACGGCACCCTGGATTGGGAACGACAGCTGGACTTCGGTTTCGGGCTCATCGACGCCCAGTCGGTCGGCTCGCTGGCCGCGTGCATCGTCGAGCCGATCCTCTCCTCCGGCGGTGTCATCGATCTGCCGCCGGGCTATCTGGCTGCGCTGCAACGCAAATGCCGTGAGCGCGGCATGCTCCTCATCCTCGACGAGGCGCAGACCGGGTTGTGCCGCACCGGTGACTGGTATGCCTTCCAGCGCGACGGCGTGGTCCCCGACATCCTCACCCTGTCCAAGACGCTGGGCGCCGGACTGCCGCTCGCGGCGACCATCACCTCGGCGGAGATCGAGCAGACCGCCCACGACCGTGGGTTCTTGTTCTTCACCACCCATGTCTCCGACCCGCTGGTCGCCGCCGTCGGCAACACCGTTCTCGATGTGCTGGAACGTGATCGGCTCGACGAGCGCGCCACCGCCGCCGGAAAACTGTTGCGGGAGGGCTTGCGCGACATCGCTCGTCGCCATGCCGTCGTCGGCGACATCCGCGGGCGCGGGCTGCTGCAGGGACTCGAACTCGTCGAGCCCGGCGACCCCGACGCCGGCGCCGACCGGCTGGGCGCCGCGGTGACCCGTCGGTGCTTCGAGCTCGGGCTGCACATGAATGTGGTGCAGCTACCGGGTATGGGCGGCACGTTCCGGATCGCTCCGCCACTCACCGCATCCGACGCCGAACTCGTGCTCGGCCTCGAGATCCTCGAGCAGGCGATCGCCGAGAGCGTCTGAGTCAGGCGTCTTTGGCGTCGAGCGCGGCGGCGACGTCCGCCGGGAACCCGCCGGTGGCGATCGGCCCCCACGACGTGGGCGTGACCCGGATCAGCGACTTGTTCTGCAGTCGCATCGCTGCACGGTATTCATCCCAATCGGGGTGCTCACCGGAGATCGACCGGAAGTAGTCGACGAGACCGTCCTCGGCGTCGGGCATGTCGAGGACCTCCGCGGTGCCGTCGACCTGCACCCACGGCCCGTTCCACTCGTCGGAGATGACGCACACGCTGACCTGCGGGCGCTTCTTGGCGTTGGTGGTTTTCGCGCGTCCCGGATAGGTGGCGATCACGATGCGCCCCTGGTCGTCGACGCCGCCGCTGACCGGCGAGATCTGCGGGGCGCCCGAGTCCCGGGTGGTGAGCAGCAACATCTTGTGGCGCGGCCGCAGGAACTCTTCGAGCTCGGCCTTCTCGACATCGGTGGCGGTGGCAATGGTTCTGGGCATGTCTCCACCGTAGGTGACGCACGGGTTCCGGCGGACACGTCTCGGTCCCGAGGTCGCCCGCCACGCCGGGCGCCGGGCTTATGGTGTGACAGACCCCGAGCGAAGGAGAGACCACCATGTCCGATGCTCCGACCGTGGTGGCCCCACCGCCCACCGCAGGGCTTCGCGAATTGACCGTGCGCGGCGTGATTCTCGGCGGCCTGATCACGCTGGTGTTCACCGCGGCCAACGTCTACCTGGGCCTCAAGGTGGGCCTGACCTTCGCCACGGCCATCCCGGCCGCGGTGATCTCGATGGCGGTGCTGCGCTTCTTCTCCCATCACTCCATCGTCGAGAACAACATCGTGCAGACGATCGCGTCGGCCGCGGGTACCTTGTCGGCGATCATCTTCGTCATCCCCGGTCTGGTGATGATCGGATGGTGGACCGGGTTCCCGTACTGGATCACCCTCGCGGTCTGCGCGGTCGGCGGCATCCTCGGCGTCATGTATTCGATTCCGCTGCGTCGGGCGCTGGTCACCGGCTCGGACCTGCCCTACCCGGAAGGTGTTGCCGCAGCTGAGGTCTTGAAGGTCGGCGAGACCTCCGAGGGCGTGGAGAGCAACCGGGCCGGCCTCAAGGCGATCATCATCGGTTCGGTCGGTTCGGCTCTGTTCGCCCTGCTGGCGAAGATGCGGATCTTCACCGACTCCGTGTCGGCGGTCTACCGGATCGGCAGTGGCGGAAGCATGTTCGGCGCGAGCCTGTCGCTGGCCCTGATCGGCGTCGGCCATCTGGTGGGCCTGACCGTCGGTATCGCGATGCTCGTGGGTCTGGTCATCTCGTTCTTCATCCTGATGCCGATCTACTCGTGGGGCGATTTCACGGCCGCGACCGGCGCCATCGGCGACACCATCGACACCGTTTTCTCCTCCGACGTCCGGCTCATCGGCGCGGGGACCATCGCCGTCGCCGCCGTGTGGACTCTCCTCAAGATCATGCGGCCGATCATCACCGGTATCTCCGGCGCGCTCACCTCCGCGCGCTCACGCCGCGCCGGGGTCGCCGTCGACATCACCGAGCGCGACATCCCGTTCCCCTACGTCGGCGGCACCGTGCTGGTGATGCTCATCCCCATCGGGCTGCTGCTGTGGGATTTCGTCCACACCGCGAAAGCCGGCTCGTCGTCGATGCCGCTCGTCGGGTCGGCCGGCGGCATCATCACCGTCACCATCGTGTTCGTCGCCATCATCGGCCTGGTGGTCGCGGCGGTCTGTGGCTACATGGCCGGACTGATCGGGTCGTCGAACAGCCCGATCTCCGGTGTCGGCATCCTCGTGGTGATCATCGCCGCGGTGCTGATCAAGGTCGTCTATGGCACCGCGACCGGCGACCAAACCGACGCACTGATCGCGTACACGTTGTTCGCATCGGCGATCGTCTTCGGCGTGGCCACCATCTCCAACGACAACCTGCAAGACCTCAAGACCGGTCAACTGGTCGGTGCCACACCGTGGAAACAGCAGGTCGCACTCATCATCGGCGTGCTGTTCGGGTCGGCGGTCATCCCGCCGATCCTCGGGCTGATGAACGATTCGTTCGGCTTCGCCGGTATGCCCGGCGCCGGCGAGGACGCCCTGTCGGCGCCGCAGGCGCAACTGCTGTCCACCCTTGCCAAGGGCGTGCTCGGCGGGTCGCTGGACTGGGGTCTGCTCGGCATCGGCGCGCTCATCGGGATCGGCGTCATCATCGTCGACGAGGTGCTCGGGCGGACGACCGGGCGATTGCGGTTGCCTCCGCTGGCCGTCGGTATGGGCATGTACCTGCCGATGTCGTTGACGCTGATCATCCCGGTCGGCGCGATCCTCGGTGTGTTCTACAACAAGTGGGCCGACCGTAAGGGCGGCGACGTCGAGCAGAAGAAGCGGATCGGAGTGCTCATGGCCACCGGTCTGATCGTCGGCGAGAGTCTGTTC
Organism: Gordonia polyisoprenivorans NBRC 16320 = JCM 10675; assembly: GCF_000241325.1. Classification (GTDB taxonomy): domain Bacteria; phylum Actinomycetota; class Actinomycetes; order Mycobacteriales; family Mycobacteriaceae; genus Gordonia; species Gordonia polyisoprenivorans. The sequence goes on from NZ_BAEI01000075.1 coordinate 162,707, forward strand.
GGTGTGGTCTATGCGGCGATCGTCGCCGCCTCCGGGGACGATGGCGTGCTCGGGGTGGTCGGCGACTCCTTCGAGAATTACGCCAAGTGGCTCGGCATCGTGTTCTTCATCCTGCTCATCCTCGGGCTCTACAAGTGGGCCCAGCGGATCGCGGGGTCGATGGGCGGAACCGGGGTCGGGCCGAGCGAGCCCGTCGACGTCACCAAACGCTGAGGCTGCTCACTGCGCCGGTGGCTCGTCGACGACGATCGCCGACAGCGCCGCCAACATCTGCGCACCCCATGCCTCGTCGAGACCGTCCTCGCGATGCATGAGGGTGTGCAGAATGGCTGCGCCACCGAGCATTTCGACGAAGATCGTCGGGTCCACGTCGACGCGCAGTTCTCCACGTTCGCGCGCGTCCATGAGGCGTTCGGCGACGCCGCCGAAGACTCCGGCGAAGCCCGCGAGCACTCGCTGATGCACCGCCGGATCGGCGGCCATATCGGCGATCAGGCCCGGTAGCGCCGCCCGCGTCACGGGACTGCCGAACACCGCGCACACCTCCTCGACCATCTGTGCCACATCCTCGGAGATCCGTCCGCTCTGCGGCACCAACGTGGTGAACCGGCCGAACGTGGCGTCGTGTACCAGGTGCGGCTTGGACTCCCATCGCCGATAGATCGCGGTCTTGGTGGTGCCTGCACGATGCGCAACCGCGGCGACCGTCACCCCTGCATATCCGGTCTCGGCCAGCAGTTCACGTGCCGCGTCGAGTACCGCGGTATCGATGCTGTCGTCACGGGGCCGTCCGGCGGTTTTCCGGATTCCGCTGCGGGCGCTCGCGTCCTCTGCTGTCATAACGCTACCGAGCGTAGCGGAATGAGGAAGGAATCACCGATGTCCGACACGGCGCCCCCACACAGCGGTCACACCCCGACGGTCGACACCCACGTCGACCCGTTACAGCGGTCGGCACGCGACACCTCCGAGGTTCCGCTCATCCTCGCCAACTGGATCGGCAGCCGCGGGGACTCACCTCGCGGTACACCCCAGCTGCACATCGATGCCGGTGTCGACGCGAACGGCATGTCGTCGGAGACGATCATGGTCGATGCGCATTGGCCCGACGGGGGTTCACCGACCGACGAGCGGTGGGTGATGCGCATGGCGCCGCGACCCGAGGACATCCCCGTCTTCGACACCTACCGGCTCGATCACCAATACGAGACGATGCGACTCGCCGCGGAGTCCACCGGCCTGCCGATCCCCCGGATGCGGTGGCTCGAGCCGACGGGCGCGCTGTTGGGGTCGCCCTTCTTCCTGATGGATCGCATCGACGGGCTCGTCCCACCCGACGTCATGCCCTACACCTTCGGCGACAACTGGCTCTTCGATGCACCTGTGGAACACCAACGTGCCCTGCAGGATTCGACGGTCGAACTGGTGGCGCGGCTGCACTCGATCCCCGAGGCGTCGACGAGATTCGGATTCCTACGAGAGGGCCAACCGGCCGCGGACTCTGACCTGCGCAGCCGCCTCACCTGGCTGGCGCAGTGGTACGAGTCGTCGACGACGATCGGCCGGTCCCCGCTGGTCGATCGGGCGCTGCCGTGGCTCGAGGACCACTTCCCCGACAACGTCGCCGCGTCGGATTCGGTACTCATCTGGGGTGATGCGCGGATCGGCAACGTGATCTACCAGGACTTCACCCCCGCGGCGATCCTCGACTGGGAGATGGCCACCCTCGGACCACGCGAGCTCGACGTGTCGTGGATGATCTTCGCGCACCAGGTCTTCCAGGAGCTCTGCGGACTCGCCGCGCTGCCCGGTATGCCACATTTCCTGCGGGAGAACGACGTCCGCGACACCTATCGAGAATTGACCGGAGTCGAACTCGGTGACCTGCGGTGGTTCTCGGTGTTCGCCGGCGTGATCTGGTGCTGTGTGTTCATGCGCGCCGGCGCCCGACGCGTGCATTTCGGCGAGATCACCCGGCCCGCCGACGTCGACGCCGAACTCTTCTATCACCGTACCCTGCTGGAACGTCTCCTCGAGGAAGGACCGTAATGCTCGGACCCACCGACGAATTCCCCATTCATCAACTCCCCCAACCGATCGCATGGCCGGGTAGCTCCGACCGGAACTTCTACGACCGCTCCTATTTCAATGCGCACGACCGCACGGGCGAGATCTTCCTCATCACCGGCATCGGGTACTACCCGAACCTCGGCGTCAAGGATGCGTTCGTCCTCATCAGTCGCGGCGGCGCCCACACTGCGGTACACCTGTCCGACGCGATCGACGACGACCGCCTCAATCAGCATGTCGGCAACTATCGTGTCGAGGTCAGCGAACCTCTGCGCTCGCTGCGTATCGTCCTCGACGAGACCGGCGGCATTTCTGCCGATCTCACCTTCACCGGACTGTTCGACGCGTTGCAGGAAATGCCGCACGTGATGCGCACCGGTCGGCGGATCACGTTGGACGCCCAGCGTTTCGCACAACTCGGCACGTGGCGTGGACAGCTGGTGATCGACGGTGAGGAGATCACCGTCGATCCGGCGACGTGGCTCGGGTCGCGTGACCGCTCGTGGGGTATCCGTCCCGTCGGCGAGGCCGAACCCGCGGGACGTCCGGCCGACCCGCCGTTCGAAGGGATGTGGTGGAACTACATCCCGATGGCGTTCGACGACTTCGCCCTTGTCCTCATCGTCCAGGAGAACCCCGACGGATTCCGAACCCTCAACGACTGTAGTCGCGTCTGGAAGGACGGTCGCGTCGAGCAACTCGGTTGGCCGCGCGTCACCGCCCACTACCGCTCGGGCACAAGGATTCCCACCGGCGCCTCGATCGAGATGACCGACTCCGCGGGCGGCACGGTCACGCTTGAGGTCAGGTCGTTGCTGGCCACACCGCTCCACGTCGGCGGCGGGTACGGCGGTGACCCCGACTGGACGCACGGCCTGTGGAAGGGTGAGGGCTTCACCGAGCGGGTGACCTACGATCTGGCCGATCCCGCTGTCGCCGGCCGCATTCCGTTCGGGATGATCGACCACGTCGGCACCGCGACCTGCCGCGAAGCCGACGGCACCACCCGAGAGGGCTGGGGCCTGTTCGAGCACGGCGCTCTCGGTCGCCACGACCCGTCCGGCTTCGCCGACTGGCTGTCGGTGGCGCCGTAGCCGGCGGTGGTCGAGGCGCCTTTCCTGGTGGTCGAGACGCCTTTTCTTGGTGGTCGAGGTGCGACGAGCGCAAGCGAGGAGCCTCGAGACCCGTTGCACCACAGCTGGTTCCACCCCACAGCAAAAGCGACCGTCACCGCGGATACGTGACGATCACCTGCCCGGTCCGTCGGATCCGCCACTCCACCCGTCGGTCGGTGTAGAGCGTCGGCACCCAGTCGGCGAGGTGTTTGCGTTGGTGATCGGCCCGGCACAGTGGGATCAGGTCGCCGAGCACCGTCCAGCCTCCGGCTTCGGGGTCGGTGTGGTTGAAGGGTCGCCAGTGGTCGAGGTCGCACAGGTGTGACGGCATCCCGCAGAACGGAAACCGGCACCAGGCATCATTGGCCAGCACCTCAGCGCGCAATGTCGCGCTGGGTGCATACGTTAATGCCCCAGGTGGTGGCACGGTGTGACCACCGTGTCCGGTCGGATCCGCCGGTGGCGCCTGCGGCCGGTCGGAGATCTGCGGGATGAGTGGTCCAGCGGCACGGGCGGATTCGGGGTAGTGGATGGTTTTCACTACGTCGGCGAGGGTGGTCGCGTAGTCGGGGTCGATCGGCCCGTATCCCTGCAACCGGGGCACGAGAATCCCGTCCGGGTCCTTCAACACCGTCAACACAGGTGCGCCGGGCACCACCAGCGCCCGCCCGAATGCCACGGGCACCTCATCCGGGATCGGCTCGTCCAGGGGGTCGGGGATCTCGGGTTCGGCGACCGGCTCCACCCGATCGAGTTCGGGAGCGTCGGCATCGGCGGGTTCGGGCAACAGGTCGACCCACGCTGCCGCATCCTCGGCGTCAGCGGGAGTTTCGGCCGACCCATTGCTGTCTGTGCTGCCACCTCGTTTCGGGCAATCATCTTGTCCGCATTCGCAGTCGAGGTGCGCGCCGGGCACACCGGTGATCTCCCCGAGGGCGATCACCCGCAGTGACCCCACGCGGCGCGGGTCCTTGCGGCAGGTGCGTTCCTCGATCAGCGCATTGATCTGCGTTGTGAAGAACACCCCATAGTGGGCGGGGACAACCGCATCCAAGGTGGAATGTCCGGCAGTTTCTGCGGTGATGGTGACGTTTTCCACCAGGTCGGTGATGGTGTCGCGGTCCTCGGAAACAGCGTCGGGGTTCATCGAGATCAGCGCTGCCTCG
>NZ_BAEI01000074.1 GCF_000241325.1 Gordonia polyisoprenivorans NBRC 16320 = JCM 10675
TACGGGTCGAGGAACAGCGCATTGAACTGCGCCTGCCGTCCCGGCTCGAGCAGGTCGGTCAGGGTCGCGACGTTGTCGGCGAGGATCTGCTCGGTCACCTGCCCACCACCGGCGAGCTCGGCCCAGTGTCCGGCGTTGGCAGCGGCGGCGACGATGGCCGGATCCACGGTGGTCGGGGTCATGCCGGCGAGCAGCATCGGCGAACGCCCGGTGAGCTTGGTGAACGCGGTCTCGACGACCTTGCGACCGTCGGGGAGTTCGGCGAGGGTCGGCGCGAACTCGCTCCACGGGCGGGCAACCTCGGGGATACCGCCGGGGCTGAACAGGTTTCGTTGTCCACCGCGCGATGCGGCGGCGACCAGACCGACACCCTGGCCGCGAACGAGCGGGGCCGAGAGCCGGGTGGCCAGGTCACCGGGACCGAAGTCGAGAATCCACCCGACTCCGGTGCCGAGGGTCTCCTCGACGGTGCCCACCCAGTCGACGGTGGCGACGAGGATGTCGTGAGCGTGCCGCACGGCGAGATCGACGTCGATCCCACACTGCTCGGCCCACTGTCCGACGAGTTCGACCGCACCGGCCATGGCCGGATGGTGGAAGGCGACACTGACCGACAGGTGGTCGAAGGAGGGGGCGAACGGTGCGCCGCCGGTGACCTTGCGCTTGCGCTCATCGGCCTCTGCCGCGGCGACCTTCTCGCATAGTGCGGTGAAGGCACGCAGGTGGCGCGGCGCGCCGGACAGCACGACCGCGGTGCGGCTGTTGCGGATCGCGATTACCGGGGCGTTGTCCTGCTCGGCGGCGGCGAGCTCGGAACGGTACTGCGCGAGAAGCGATTCGATGCGCTCGGGCCGGACGCCGGTAACCGCGAGCATCGGCGAGCCCTCACTGGTCGTGGCCAGCCCGCGACGACGCGCGACGATCGTGCCCGCGGCACCGATGAGATGAGCAATCGCCAGCAGCAGACCCTGACCCGACTCGGCCACGTGGCCTTCGGCCCCGATGGCGCCGGTGGCCAGCGAGCCCTGGGAATGTCCGATGACGGCCCGCGGCGCGGCCTGAGCGGTGTCGAGGCCCTGCTTACGCAGCGACTCGATCGCGGCGAGTTGGGTGAGCAGCACGCCGGGGCCGGACAGCGTGAAGTCGGCGAGGTCGGCGTCCGACGGTGCGGGCTCGCCGGCGTCGAGGGCGTGGGCCCACGCCATCGGGTGAAATCCGTCCGGCCGGGCGATCGTGATCTGCTCGGCGACCGGCTCGACGAGGCGTTCGGCCGCGTCGACGACGCCGGCCACCCGATGCTCGAGGTCGGCGTCGATCACCAGCTCTGCCAGGGTCGGCAGCCAGGCTGCTCCCTGACCGCCGAAGCTGACCGCGTAGGGCTCGCCGGCGAGGAGGCGATCGATGAGCGCCTGGGTGGGGCGGCCGGTGGTGGTCCGGTCTGCTCCGGTGCGATGGTGATCGACGGTCACATGAACTCCTGTGGTTGTGTCCGGTTGTCGTACGACCCGTGACCGCACCCGCTGACGGGCACGCGTCATCGCCACCGGTGCCCGACGTGGGCCGGGCCGGTAGAGTGGTCGCGATGTTTCTGAACACGCCTGTGTGACACCGTCTTTGGTGTGGCGTTCTCGGCAGTGAGATATCGCCGACGTGTTCGTGGCACTCATCATGACACACGAAAGTGAGGGATTCCTCATGTTCGGAACTGACCCCGCGGTATACCCGTCGGTAATCCCGCGGGTAACACACACGTGCACTCAACCCGGTTTGGGGACCGCCAGGGTTGCGCCAGTTCACGCCAGCTTTTCGCGGACCGAACGAGCGCTCCGCAGGTCAGCCCGCGTTCGTTATTCAATCGTTATGTGAACTGGAACACCTTTGGCGGCGTGTCCCGCACCACACCCGCCGATGTCGGGTGAGCACGCCGACGACGTAGGGTGATCGACCATGACCGACTGTGTCTTCTGCGACATCGTGTCGGGCGCGGCCCCAGCCCGCGTCGTCTACTCCGACCCCGATGTCCTGGGCTTTCTCGACATCCGGCCGGTCACCCGCGGCCACACGCTGTTGGTGCCCCGGACACATTCGACCGGGCTGGCCGACCTCGCACCCGAACTCGGCGCGCGCATGCTGCGCGCGGGCCAGTCCGTGGCCGCGGCCATGAAGCGCTCGCCGCTGGCCGCCGACGGCGTCAACCTCGCGATCAACGACGGTCGGGCGGCCTTTCAGACCGTCTTCCACACCCATCTGCACGTCGTGCCACGACACGACGGTGATCGCCTGCGCTTCGTCCGCGGAATGATCGTTCGTCGCGATCCCGATCCGGACTCCACAGCGATGCTGCTGCGTGCGGCCCTCGACGGCACCAGGGAATCGTGAGGTGCGATGACCGACGAGCACCGGGGCGAGCCACTGATCCCGCCCGAGGTCACCGAGATCGTTCGCGCGGCCGAGTGGGTCACGGTCTTCAGCGGCGCGGGAATGAGCGCCGAGAGCGGCATCCCCACCTTCCGAGACGTCCGCACCGGTCTGTGGGAGAACTTCGATCCGACAACTCTGGCCACGCCGCAGGCTTGGCGTGACGATCCGGCGCTGGTGTGGGGTTGGTATCAGTGGCGTGCCGGACAGGTCCGACGCCGCGAGCCGAACGCCGGGCACCGCGCACTCGCCGAGCTCCGGCATGCCGGGCGCGCGGCGGGAGACGATCCGCGCGCGGTGATGGTGGTGACCCAGAACGTCGACGACCTGCACGAACGTGGGGGCACGCCGGTGACCAGTCATCTGCACGGCAGCCTGTTCGCGCCGCGTTGCTCCCGTTGTGGGCATCGGTTCACCGAGACCGACCCCATCGACGTCGCCGACCCGGAGGTCACCGGCGAGCTGCCGAGGGTAGAGCCTCCGCGGTGCCCGGTCTGTGGCGAGCTGGTGCGTCCGGGCGTGGTGTGGTTCGGTGAACCGCTGCCCGCGCAGGAGTGGCAACGCGCCGATGCAGCCTTCCGCGCGACCGACGTCGTCCTCGTGATCGGCACGAGCGGGATCGTGTACCCGGCAGCGTCGCTACCCGAACGCGCCGCGGCCGCCGGGATTCCGGTCATCGAGATCAATCCCGAGCCCTCGGCGCTGACACCGTCTGTGCAGCAACGTATTCCGGTCGGCGCGGCGGTGGCGCTACCCGCACTGGTGCAGGCGCTGGAGGTGCCGCCTACTCGCCTGCGCTGAGATCCACCGGCTCCCACACCGCGGCGAGTTCCGCCGACGAGCCTTCCGAGACAGCGGTTCCCGCGATACCGACATGCGGGCCGGCCACCGATCCGGGCTTCACACCACGGCGATCGAGAGCCTCCCATAGCGGCGCCAGCGCGGCGTCGGCGTCGAGTTCGAACTCCGACTCCCGCACCCGCCAGAACTCCCAACCACATCGCCGCAGTTCGCGCTCACGCTCCATGTCGGAACGGGCTTGCGCACCGGTCGTGGTGAATTCATCACCGTCGCATTCGACCGCCAAACGGCCGTCGGCGCCGGTGACCACCAGATCGATGCACATGTTGTTGACCGAAACCTTGGGCGTGACGTGATAACCGTGCGCGGCAAGGCAATTGAAAATCTTCTGCTCGAAGAGACTCTCGAACGGTTCGACCCTGCGGTCATCGGGGACGTCGACCGGCATGGCGTCGATGACCGGTCCGGCATTGGCCTGCATATAGCCCAGCAGCGACCGCCGCAGGTCAACCTCCCCCAGGTCGGCGAGATCGATGGAGTGGAACAGCCACATCTGATCCATCGCGCGAGACGCAGCGACATTGATGCGGCGCTGCGACTCGGCGCGCGTCAGGGCGGCGATCGACGAGGGGTCGGAAACCACCATCGACAAGAAGATCACCCGCCGCTCATCACCCTGGAAGTCAGGCGGTGACCCCACCCGAATCCGCCGGGCACGCCACGTCTCGTCGTCGACCGCCTCGCGCAACGCACGGGTCAGGAGGTCGATCTGCTTGGTGCCCTGCAAGGCGATGACACCGAAATCGAGTCCGTCGTAGGCAGTGTCGGCCAGGCACTCGACCAGTGTCGACACCAACTCGTCGACCTCGCTGGTGTTGACGATCGAATTACCTTGCCCCTGAGCAATTCCCGATACCCGCACGGTCCGTAGCGGATCGAGTCGGTCCGCGCCGTGCTGACGGACCGGGATCAGCGGGGCGTCGGCGTAGAACTGCGCCGACGAGTAGCCGATGATCTCGGGCATCGAGCGGAAATGCTCCCGTAGTCGGATGACGTGGCCGAATCGGCTGCGCAGCAACGAGAACAGACTCGATCTCGGCGTGAGACCGTCACGAAGATAGTGCGGCAGGTCGGGCAACCGGGCGTCGAGTGCGGCGAAGGCGTCGTCGAGGGTGGTGCCCGCCAGCCCCGTCGGGGCGCACTGCCGGTCGTCGCCGACCACAATCACCCGCGGAGCGAGCCAGAGCAGGAACACGCTGGTGATGTCGGACTGACTGGCTTCGTCGACGATCACCACGTCGAACGAATTCTGTTCGGGCGCAATCATGTCCACCACCTGCGACATCGGCATCACCCATGCCGGCACCGCGGCTGATGCCTGCTCCATCGCCTCCCGGGCTGCAGCGCGGAACCTCGAAGCATGCTTACCCGACCCCTTGCCGAGGTTGATCATGTGGTCGCGATAGGACTGCAACGCCTGGACCTGGGCCACGGTCACGCGCGACAGGCACGCCCGCCACGCGCGGGCCGCGGCGAGTTGTGTGGTCAACTGCGCGATGTCGGCCTCGGCCTCGTCGAGGGCAGCCGACCACCGCTGCTCCCCCTTGGGATCGCTGCGTTCGGCGGCCCACGTCCGTGCACGTCGCCACGCCCATGCGTCGGAGACATCGCGCAGTCTCGCGTCCCATCGCGGGTCGTCGGCCGTGGACGCCAACAGATCCGCGAAATCCGGTGCCTTGCTGCGTAACCGCAGCATCAGGAGGTCCAGGGCGGTCTGGTCCTCCCATTCCGTCCGGGCGACCGTTGCCGCGCGCCGGGCGGCGCGGATGGCCTCGGCATCGGCGTTGGCCAGTGCGGAGACCAGGGCATCGCCCTCCGGTGAGGGCCCCTTCTCCAGTTGCGCAGCCAGACTGTAGGCGTGCTCGGCGAGCTCTTCCTCGGCGAGCAGGGCATCGTTGGCCGCGGCGATCGCGCCGGCCTCGCGGGCCACGCGCGCGGCTTCGGTGACGCTGCGCGGTCGCGGGCCGCCCGGACTGATCACCTCGAGTTCACGAACGAGGTCGTCGCGCGCGGTGACCAGGGCCGAGATCCAGCCGAGTTGCCCGTCGAGGAGGACCAGGCGGTTCAGCTGCGACGACCGCGAACCCGAGGTGTCGATGGGGACGTGCAGGTCGCCGAGGACGCGCTGCGCCTGATGCACGGCGTCGAAGACGGCCAGATGATCGGCCACCGCCTGCAACGACCGCTCGTCGGTGGCCGGCCGGCCGTCGACGGTGACGACCACACCGGATTCCTCGACCGCACGCTGCTCCTCGGATCGGCGCAAACGGCCGCGCCAGCGTCCGCCGTCGCGCAGGTGGGCCGCTGCCGCGGCGAACAGCTCACCGTCCCCCGGCCGCGCACCGTCCACGACGACACTGTGCGCGCCGAGCTCGCGATCGCGGCGCGCGGCGTCGGCGATCACCGGCGAGAGGGCGGTGACCCGAGACCACAGGTGCGCGGCCTGTCCGGCGAGAAGCCGATCGGCCATGTCGATCATGGTCGGCGGAAAGGTACCGACCTCGTGGGCGGCGACGCCGAGGTGATCGCAGATCTCCTTGATATGGAGCAATCGCGGGCTGGCGACATCGCCGAGGATCGACATCAGCGATCCGCTGCCGACCATAGGCTCGGCCGGCCGCCGCGCGATCCGCGCACAGATCTGGTCCATGGTCGCGGGATCCGGAAGGTGATCATCGAGATCGACGAAACGCTGGGACAGTCGCGGCGTCTGTCCTCTCGTGGCCCTCAGTAATTCGAGGAGACGCCGGAACTCGCTCGCATCGAGTGGCGCGAATGCCCCGTCGATCGGGCCCGGGAGCCAGTCCAACCGGTCAGCGTCGGCGTTGGTCTGCCGGACGATCGCCGCGGCCGTCCCGGAGAAGTCACCGGCCACCCATTCGTGCACCTCGGTTTCGGAGCGGCGCAGTTCCCACAGCCCCCGCAGCGCGCGTTCGCGCCGCTCGACCGCTTGCTGCCGACGCGCAGAGAGATCGTCGATCTCGGCGCTGCCGACGCTGTCGACGTAGGTCGCCTTGCGTTCGGCGATCTCCTCGACACCGGAGACCACCGACTCGAAGCGATCGCGGGACAGGTCGGCGGTGGAGACGGTCAGCGCGCGCAACTCCGGCGGCAGGATGTCCCGCAGCACCGCGAGCGCGCCGGCCTTCTCGCTGGTCACCAGCACCCGCTGGCCCTTGGACAGAAGGGCGGCAACCACATTGGCGATGGTCTGGGTCTTCCCGGTGCCCGGCGGCCCTTCGACCACGACACCGCTGTCGGCGCCCAGACGCGACAGCACATCACGCTGTTCGACATTGGACGGCAACGGATAGAGCGCGTCGGTGACGAGTTCGCCGGCGGGCAGGGCTCCCGAGGCCGCGAGCGCCTCGACGCGCTCGTCGACCTCGATCGGCGCCACCAACTGCGCCAACCCGATCGGCACGTCCTCGGTGGACTCACGCAGCCGGTCGGCGACGGTGTCGTAGAACGCCGCCAGAGCAGTGGTCGACCGCTCGCGAAGGACCAACGCCGTAGCCGACGGATCGACCACCACGGTGACCTGGTCGGGGTCGGTGTCGACACGCGGAATCCACTCGTCGAGCAGATCGGTGGCCTTGGGACTCACCACACTGGGCAGAGCCTCGAAACGGGAGTGGAGCTTGACCGTCCGGGAGAGGTCGATTCCCTCGATCCCCGCGAGCAGTCGGGCGTCCTGGACACTCGGCGCAGACCCTGCGCCGAGCGAGATCCGCAACGCGCCCGTGTCCGGATCGCGCTGCGCGACAACCTCTTGGGTCAGCAGGTACTCCCGTACCAGTTCGGATGCGCCGTCGTCCGGAGAGCCGGCCCCGATCACCGAGGTCACCACCACCAGGCCACCGGCCACCACGAGTTCGCGGGATTCCGGATGGTCGTACAGCTCGGTGATCATCGCGTCGAGCTCGTCGTAGCCGACGTAGCCGGGGTCGAGCTCCACGACGACCTGGCCGGCCGCGGCACCCGAACGCACCGTGACCGCGGTACCCGGACCGACGTCGAGCCGGGCGCGATGGGCGTCGACATGGCGCCGACGACCGGCGCGGGTGGCCAGGAGGTCGGAGAGGAATTCGAGCAGACGCACGACCTGGTCACGACGGTCGTCGAGAGTCTCCTGCTCGGCCATCAGCCCGGCTTCCTCCTGCGCAGATCCCCCGACCTGGCCGGACGGCACCGGCCCACGGTCGGGCTGACCCATCACGCTATCAAGTCGACGCGCCGGTGGCAGGCCACACGATCACGGGGTGGTACGCCGAAGTGCCGGGAAACCACCGTCGACGTAGTGCACATTCGTGTAGCCGAGGTCGGCGATCTGCTCGGCGATGCGCGGTGCCTGCGACGACACGGATACGACGTTGATCTCCGTGTCGCGATGCCCGATGACCGGGAACGTTCCCGACGGCGTCGGGGCCAATCGCGACCGGACGTCGGTCGGGTCCACGACGACCGCACCGGGCAAGGAACCCTGGTGGCGGACCACTTGGGGGCGGGCGTCGACGACGACGGCGTCGCCCTCGCGGGTGTGGGACAAGGCTTCGGCTGCTGAGATCGAATCCACCACTGACACTGGTGACTACTCCTGAAAATGCTCGCGTAAATCTGACGGTCGGGTCGGACGGTGTCCACATGGATCATCGTTCGATCCGCCACCAAGGTTACGGAACAATCTCGAAACGCCCAACAGTGTCACCTACGCATCGGGTGTCCCGACCGCCCTGGGGAGTCGCCTCAGCTACGCCCGCGACCGGCGACATGACGCGAGCCGCGTTTGCCCCAGCTGTCACCGCGCGAGTGGTGACCGTCTCGACCGCGCTGACCTTGACCAGCGCGTTTGTTGCCGCCCCGGGCGCGGGGTGGGCCCTGGTCGCGACGCAGATCGATCGGGTGCTTGCCGATTCTGGTGTCGCGGAGCCGGTCGAGGGTGTCGCGGTCGAGGTTGTCCGGCAATTCGACGAGGGAGAAGTCGTCGCGGATGCTGATGTTGCCGAAATCACCCCGGGTGAGGCCGCCCTCGTTGGCGATCGCACCGACGATCGCGCCGGGTGACACCTTGTGTTTGCGGCCCACCGCGATGCGATAGGTGGCATACGAGCCGCCCCCCTTGCGCGGTTCCCGTTCACGGCGGGCCGGCCGCTCGCTCTCGGGCGGGTCTGGAGCCATCAGGAAGCCACCGTCGCGCGTCTCGAGGGCCAGCGCCGCGGCGATGTCGGCCATGGCGACGTCCTTGTCGCGTGCGTAGTCCTCGACGAGCTTGCGGAACATGTCGAGGTGATCGGAGGTCAGGTTCTCGGTGATCGAGTCAGCGAAGCGGGCCACACGCTGGGCGTTGACGTCCTCCACCGACGGCAGCCCGATCTCGGTCAGCGGCTGGCGGGTGGCGCGTTCGATGGCCCGGAGCAGGTGGCGTTCCCGCGGCGAGACGAACAGCAGCGCGTTACCCGACCGGCCGGCCCGGCCGGTCCGCCCGATGCGGTGCACATAGGACTCGGTGTCATGCGGGATGTCGTAGTTGACCACATGCGAGATGCGGTCGACGTCGAGACCGCGAGCGGCGACGTCGGTGGCGACGAGGATGTCGATCCCACCGTCCTTGAGCTGGTTGATGGTCCGCTCTCGCTGGGCCTGCACCATGTCGCCGTTGATGGCGACCGCCGAGAATCCGCGCGCCCGAAGCCGCTCGGCGAGTTCTTCGGTCGCCTGCTTGGTGCGCACGAACACGATCATCGCGTCGAAGGTTTCGACCTCGAGGAACCGGGTCAACGCGTCGAGCTTGCGCTGATGCGACACCTGCAGATAGCGCTGCGTGATGTTCTGGGCGGTCGCGGTCTTGGACTTGACCGTGATCTCCTGCGGATCGTGCAGGTACTTCTGCGCCAGTCGGCGAATCGCGCTGGGCATGGTCGCGGAGAACAGCGCCACCTGCTTGGAGTCGGGCGTCTCGGCCAGGATGCGCTCGACGTCCTCGGCGAAACCCATCGTCAACATCTCGTCGGCCTCGTCGAGGACGAGGTATTCGAGTTCGGAGATGTCGAGGGTGCCCTTGTCGAGGTGATCGATGACACGGCCCGGGGTTCCGACGATGACCTGCGCACCGCGCCGCAGCCCGGCCAACTGCACGCCGTAACTCTGCCCACCGTAGATGGGCAGCACCCGCACCTCGGGCATGTGCGCCGAGTACCGGCTGAAGGCCTCGGACACCTGCAGGGCGAGTTCTCTCGTGGGCGCGAGGATCAGCGCCTGCGGACGACGAACCGCCGGGTCGATGCGGGACAGGATCGGGATCGCGAAGGCCGCGGTCTTACCGGTACCGGTCTGGGCCAGGCCGACGACATCGCGGCCCGCCATCAACGGCGGAATCGTCGCAGCCTGGATCGGCGAGGGTGTCTCGTATCCGACCTCGGCGATCGCACTGCGCACACGGTCGTCGATGTCGAGGTCGTCGAAGGTGATCGCGTCGGCGTCGGGGCGGTCGGCGGCTGGGGTCTCGGTCATGGTCTGCGTATCCCGTTCATCGAGACAACTGTAATGCGCGAGGACCGAAGAGACCGCATCTCGAGGCGCATCTGTCCACAGACCAACGTGGAAGAGGCTTCGAGCACGCGACCGCCGACGTCACCCACCACCACCGCCTGGTGTGACGGGCCTCTCATGAATCCTGGTACCCTCGGTCGCACATAAAATCGCCGCGCCGACCAGCGGGTTGTCCGCTATGTCGGGTTCTTCATCAGGAGCAGCATGCAGGAGTACACGACACCGTCCGATCTCTCCGTCGACGACAAGGCGACCACCGTCGACGCGATCCTGCGGTATCGCGCCGAGCGCCCGACGATGCCGTTGTTCAAGCGGCGCAGTAGCGGCACGTGGATCACCGTGACCGCCAAGCACTTCGCCGACGAGGTCGACGCCGTCGCCAAGGGCCTGATCGCTTCGGGGGTCGCGCCCGGCGACCGGGTCGCGATCCTGTCCTCCACCCGCTACGAGTGGACGGTTCTCGATTACGCGATCTGGCGCGCTGGGGCGGTGACCGTCGCCATCTACGAGACCTCGGCGACCGATCAGGTCAAGTACATCGTCGAGAACTCGGGAACGTCCCTTCTGATCGTGGAGTCCGAGGCGCAGTTCACCAAGCATGCCGAGGTCGTCGAGGCCGGCGATCCGCTGCGCGAGACCCTGGTGATCGAGCGCGGCGCGGTGAACGAACTGACCAAGCGCGGCGAGCAGATCGGCGACGAGCAACTCGACGAGCGGCACGCCAATCAACTGTCCTCCGACGCGGCGACCCTCATCTACACCTCGGGCACCACCGGCCGGCCGAAGGGCGTCGTGCTGACCCACGCCAACTTCCTCGCCGAGTGCGCGGCGACGCGGGATGCGGTCGGCGCCGGCCTCGCCGAGGGCAAGTCGACCCTGCTCTTCCTCCCGCTGGCCCACGTCTTCGCCCGTGTCGTCGCGGTCGGCTGCGTCGAGAACGGCGTGATCCTCGGCCACACCAACGACATCCCGAACCTCATCGACGATCTCGCGGTCTTCAAGCCGAACTACGTGCTCTCGGTACCGCGCGTGTTCGAGAAGGTCTACAACTCCGCCAAGCAGAAGGCCTACGACGGCGGCAAGGGCTCGATCTTCGACAAGGCCGCCGACACCGCCATCGAGTACAGCAAGGCCACCGAAAAAGGCTCGGCCGGACTGGTGTTGACGATCAAGCACAAGATCTTCGATGCGCTGGTCTACAACAAGCTGCGCGCCGCACTCGGCGGCAATTGCGAGGGGGCCATCTCCGGCGGCGCCCCGCTCGGAGCGCGCCTCGGCCACTTCTTCCGGGGTGTCGGCATCCCCGTCTACGAGGGATACGGCCTGTCCGAGACGACCGCGGCGGTCACCGCGAACAACGAGGACCACCAGCGTGTGGGATCGGTGGGTCGCCCAGTCCCGGGGGTGTCGGTGGCCATCGCCGAGGATGGCGAGGTGCTGCTGAAGGGACCGGTGGTGTTCACCGGCTATTGGCACAACCCGGAGGCCACCGCCGAGGCGATCCACGATGACTGGTTCCACACCGGCGACATCGGCCGCCTCGAGGACGGCTATCTCTACATCACCGGCCGGAAGAAGGAACTGATCGTCACCGCAGGCGGTAAGAACGTGTCGCCGGCGCAGCTCGAGGACGCCATCCGTGCGCACCCGATGGTGAGCCAGTGCCTCGTGGTCGGCGACAACAAGCCATTCATCGGCGCGCTCATCACGATCGACCCCGAGGCGACTCCGGGCTGGCTCGAGCGTCACAATCTGCCGGCCGACACCTGGCTGGCCGACCTGGCCAGAAACGCCGAATTGCGCGCCGAGATCGCCGAGGCCGTCGACGAGGCCAACTCGAAGGTGTCCAAGGCCGAGGCGATCAAGAAGTTCGAGATTCTCGACACCGACTTCACCATCGAATCGGGAGAACTCACTCCGACGATGAAACTCAAGCGCAACGTCATCAGCGACACCTACAAGCAGGCGATCGCCGACCTGTACACCTGAGCACCGAGCTCCGACGAGGGGTCTCCCGGGCGATGCCCGGGAGGCCCCTCGTCGTTGCGTCGCACCGATGACCGACCTGTGACCAAAGTTCCCAATGTGGCAAATGTGACGATTGGGACTCGATCGCGCGTCGCACTCGGGGAGGAGGCGAACCGGTCCTACTGTCGGGACCGATGAACCGGGACCTCGCGATCGACGTGACACGCGGCCTGGCGATCTGGAGCATGATCACCGCCCATTTCGCCGACGGCGCGAAAATCGCCATGCCCACCCACGTGTTCCCGTACGTCGACGGGATGAGCGTGTTCGTCCTGCTCTCGGGGTTCGTCCTGGGGTTGGTGCACCATCGGTGGATCGAGACCCGCGGTCTGCGATTCACCTATACGCGCCTGGCCAAACGGCTTGCCGCACTTTACGTCTGCCAGCTCACGCTGTCGCTTACTGCGGTCGCGGCCGGGATGGCCGGGTTCGGGCACCTGACCTGGCTCCGTCCGGTCGACGGGTGGGGTCAGGGCCTGGTGATGGCGGTGACGATGAGCTATCTGCCCAGCGGCGGCAACATCTTGTTGCTCTACATGGTGTTGATGGGCTCGGCGTTCGCCGTCTTTCCGCTTCTGGTGCGCGGGTGGTGGCGGCCGGTCCTCGCCGCGTCCGTGGCGCTGTACGCGGTTTCGCAATTCGCCGCACCCGACTGGTTCTATCTGGTTGCACAACCGTCGGGCGCCCGCATCCAGAACTGGGCGGGCTGGCAGATCATGTTCGTTCCTGCTCTCATCGTCGGATGGCAGTGGCGTCGTTGGGATCTCGCCGGGCGGATCGAGCGACACCTCCCGGCTGTGGTGTTGGTGGCAGCGGGTATCGCGGTCTGCACGCATTATCTGGTGACCGCCGGTCCGTGGCACACGGCCGAGTCCTTCCTGGGCGACAAACTCGAGTTCGGACCGGCACGAGCCGTCGGCGCCTGGGTGCTCGTGCCGGCGGTCTACGGGCTGTGCCGGATCTTCTTGTCGTTGTGGTCACGAGAATGGTTGCGGCCACTGCTGATGTCGGGGACCCGCAGCCTCGACTCGTATGTGATCCAGGCGCTGGCACTCGTCGCGGTACCGATCCTCGTCGTCGATCGACCGTGGTCACCCCTGCTCATGACCGCCTTCGCGATCGGCGTGTTCGGGACGTGCTGGGCGTGGGCCGAGGTCCGGCTCGCGCTCGGGATCGACAAGCTGCACCGGTTGCCCGTCATTCTCGGCGCTCCCGTCCTCGCCCGGCTCACCATGACACGAGCGGACGCTGCGGGGCCGGCATGCCCGACCACCGCGAGCTCATCGCCCGCCCTTGCGTCGGCACCCGTCGCCGACGTTGCGCCCTCTCCGCGCGGGTGGACGGGCCGGCGAGAGGTATCCGCCGACGACCGGGCAGCATGAGACACGATCTGACCGACGGCCGAGCGGAGTGGAAGCGACATGGATGAGCACACCGACGACTTACTGCGCGCGAGCGGCGACATGACGGCGTGTGTGCACGCGGGCAATGACACGAGCGGGCCCTCGATCCGTACCCCGATCACCATGGCCAACTCGTATCACCTGCCACCGAATCCGGAGACCGCCGACTGGTCGGGCACCGATCAACTCTTCTACACCCGCAACACCGGCGCCAATCAGGCTGCGCTGCAGCGAAAACTGGCACTACTCGACCACGGCGACGACTCCGTCGCACTCGCCTCCGGCGTCGCTGCCCTGCACGCGGTGTTCTTCACGTTCCTCGCCACCGGCGACCACGTGGTGGTCTCCGACACGACCTATGAGGCGACGTTCAAACTGTGGACCGAACTGATGCCGCGCAAGTATGGCATCGAGGCAAGCTTCGTCGACGCCACCGATCTCGACGCCGTCGTCGCAGCTGTCCGGCCCACCACCCGGATGCTCGTCACCGAGGCCATCGCGAACCCGACCACCAAGGTCGCCGACATCGGCGCACTCGCCGAGATCGCGCACCGCGCCGATGCGCTGTTGATGGTCGACTCGACCTTCACTCCCCCGCCGCTGTATCGGCCGTTGACCGACGGCGCCGATCTCGTCGTGCACTCGCTCACCAAGTACATCAACGGACACGGAGATGCCATGGGTGGCGCGGTGATCGGCGCGCAGCATCTCATCGCACGGATCAAGTCCGAGGCGATGGTCGACGTCGGCGGGGTCATCTCACCGTTCAACGCGTGGCTGATCGACCGCGGGTCCATCACCCTGCCGCTGCGGCTGCGTCAGCATCAGACGACCGCACAGCGACTCGCCGAACTCCTCGCCGGCGATCCGCGAATCGCGTACGTGGCCTATCCGGGGCTGGCCACCCATCCACAACACGACCTCGCCGCACGGCAATTCGGCGGGCGCGGGTTCGGCGCAATGATGGCCTTCGCCGTCGACGGTGATCCGGCGACCCAGAATCGGTTCGTGTCGCACCTGCGAGTGATCACCTCGGCGGTCTCGCTGGGTCACGACGAGTCGCTCATCGTGCACGTCGGCACCGACGGACCACGGGTCGCCGCCTATCCCAAGCCCTTTCGCACCTTTGGGCACTTGCGGTTCTCGGTCGGGCTGGAGGACGCGGACGATCTCGTCGACGATCTCACCCGCGCCCTCGACACCACCTTCGGCTGACCATCCGGCCGCGACGGCACGCGCTCGAGGGCACTCTCAGCGGGTCACCCATGCGCGTGCGATGTCGAGCCGCTGCCATCCGCCGGACAGCCCGCTCTTGTCCAGGGGGTAGCCGGCGGGCAACGCGGTCCGGGCCAGGATGTCGCGCAGCTGGGCCGTGCTGAGTCCGGGATGTGCGGCGCGGATGAGGTTTTCGGCTCCTGCGGGGACGTTCTCCGCCTGGGCCGCCCCGGACGGCAGGAAGGAGAAGGTCGCACGCTGCCGGTAGGTCGTCAGCGCCGTCGCGGTGGGCTGGGCGGCCTGCTGGCAGGCGACGATCGCCCCAATCGGGGCGCCCACGCGTGCTTGCAGCACCGCCCGCAGCTCGGTACGCGCCTGCGCGAACAACCCGGCGAACCGCGGGTCACCGAGCATCTCGGAGGTCACGGCCTGCGCGAGCATCCGACCACCGATGACGTCGAGCGGATAGTGCACCCCGAGCACAACGCGGTGGTACCCGTAGTCGGCGCCGCGCGCGAGAATCTGCGGGCCCTCCTCGGGCAACATCGCCGCGATCAGGAAGGCCTGGGTGTAGCCCCAGGTGGTGTGACCCGACGGGTAGGAGCCGCTACCGCGCACCGCCGCGTACAGATCGGGGCGGCCGTCGCCGTAGTGGCGGATCAGTTGCGGCGCAACCTCGAACGGCCGCGGGTACTGGAAGTACTTCTTCTCCTTGCTGGTTCCGGTCCGCTCGCCGGCCGGCGACTCGTCGCCGAGTAGCAGCGCGGCGGTCTTCGGCAACTGTCCGGCACGCAGCGCCGCGTAGAACGCCGGAGCCAGACGGGAACCCAGTGCGTCGAAGATCGCCGGGCCCTCGATCGCATAGTTGTCGTTCACCGCGGCGCGGGCGGTCGCCGGGCTCGCGGTGTTGTTGATGGCGACCGCCTCGGCGAGGTTCTGTTGACGCACCAGCGGGGAGATCGACGAGAAGCCGTCCAGGATGGCGATGTGATCGCGCGGCGCGGGGGTCGCGAATGCCTGATCGGTTTGCCCTGCAGCGAAACCTGCGGATGCGGGCACCTGCGTCGGCGCGAACGCGCATGCCGGGGCGGCAGTGGCCGGCGATTGCGCCACCGCGGTGGGGAGCACCAATGCTGCGGCAGCCAGGATCGCTGCCACCATCGAGTTCACTGTCCGACGCCTCATGGTCTCCTCCGGGTCCGGCCGGCAACGCCGGCACCACACATCTCGGTGTCTCACCTCACGGAGGTCACCGGATCACACGGCATCGACCGGTTTCACACCAGGTGAACAGTCGGTGAAGAGTCGTGCGGGATCGGACATTCACCGAACCTCGAAGAGGATTCCGCGGCCGATCGCCTCGCGGACCACGGGAAGTGCTGCCTGTGCCAATGCGTCGGCGTCGACACCGTGGTGCGCGGCAAGCAAATCGATCAGGGTGCCCAGTTCGACCGCTCCGCGACATCCGGCAAGCAGCGCTCGCGATACCTCGTCGACGCCGAGGACAGCGCCCGGTCCGCCGGGGCGCCGCACCGCCGACCCGATCTCCTGCCAACCGTCGTCGCCGGGTAAGGATTGTGTCTCGCAGAACACCGGCGCACAGGCCAACCGAGCCGTCAGCAGGTGGTCGTCGTCGTGGGCACGCAGGTAGGCGCGCCGGTCCAGGAAGGCTTTGGCCTCGGGACCGGTCACCTCCTCCCCCGCAGCGGTGATCTCTTCGAGGGTGTGCTCGCCATCGGTTGATCGCGAGCCGGCGCGCTTGCGAACGGTGATGACGCCCATGCCGATTCCGGTGATCTTCTCCTCGGCGAACCAATCGAACCAGTCGGAGCCGCGTCGGGCGACCTGGTCGGGATCCTCGCCGGCATCGGAGAGCCACAGCGAGATGTAGCTGATCGGATCGGCGAGCTCTCGTTGCACCACCCAGGCGTCGAGTCCGGTGCCGGCCAACCAGCCGCCGACGCGTTGTCGCCAGTCGGCGCCGTCGCGCACCATCCAGTTGGCGAGCAACTGGGCGGTACCACCGTCGGTCAGGTGGTCCGGCAACCCGGCGATCAGCTCGGCGCACAGGGCGTCGCCGGCCCGTCCGGAGTCACGGTAGATGTAGTCCTGTGCGCCGGCCCCGACCACGAACGGCGGGTTGGACACGATCAGGTCGAACCGTTCCCCGGCGACCGGCTCGAACAGACTGCCCGCCCGCAGATCCCAGGTCATGTCGTTGAGCGTCGCGGTGGCCGCGGCCAGGGCCAGAGCTCGTGGATTGGTGTCGGTGGCCACGATGGACCCGCAGTGGGCGTCGAGATGCAATGCTTGGATGCCACACCCCGTGCCGAGATCCAGGGCCGTATCGACGCGGTCGCGGATCACCGCGCGCGCCAACGAGATCGACGCTCCACCGATGCCGAGCACGTGGTCGTGGGCCACGGGTCCGCTGCGCATCGCCGCGTCCTGATCGGAGATCACGAGAAAGTCGTTGGCATCGTCGGCGTGGGGTCGGATATCGAGGATCGCGCGGTATCGGCCGTCGGGGCGCTGTTCGACGACGCCTTCGGCGATCAGCGCCTGCACGCCGGTGCTCGGGAAGGCCGCCGCCAGCGTCGGCTCGTCCTCGTCGGAGCCGAGCAGGAACAGCCTGATCAATGTCGACAGCGACTCCCGGGCACCGCCGGGACGCGCTGCGCGCAACGCGGGCCACCAGACCCCGCGCCCCAAGGCATCGTTGGCGTCGTCGCCGAGCGCCGCCGCCACCCCGTCCGCGGTGTAGCCGGCGGCGCGTAGGTCGGCTCCGAGGGCGAGCACCACCGGGCGCGACTGCAGAGGCAGCGTCGTCATCAACCGACGCTCCGATACTTCTTGTGCATGGCCTGTTTGGAAACGCCAAGCAACACACCGATTTCGGCCCAGGAAAGGCCGGCCGCGCGGGCTCGTCGGACGGCGACCTCCTCGTCACGGGCGATCTCGGCACGACGCCGGGCGACGGCGGTCAAGGCGGTCACCGGGTTGTCGGGGTCACCCGATTCATCTGGTCCGAGGCTTGTGCGCATGGCATCATCATTCACCGGAGCTCGCCGCGGGTCAACCTTGGTTGACGACCTACTCGTTGACCAGGCCCGTCCTCGACGCAGCCCCGCCCCGGTCGTGATTGCGGTCACGATCCGCTCGTAATGCAAAGGTTATGCTAACTTTACTTTCGGTTTCCCGCACGAGGACTTCTCCTCGAGGCCCCTGGCCGATGCCGGAGAACCGAGGCCGGATGTCTGTTCTGGGGTCGGAGGAGTGCGCGTGAAGACTGTTGGTGCGGTGGGGAATCGACGCTCGCGACGTGCTCGCACGTGGGCCGTACGGGTGTCGGCGGTGGCGACGCTCACGGCGTTCTCGGCAAGCGCGTTCACTTCCAACGGCACTGCGGCGGTGATCAATCCGGCGTTGGTCCCTGCTCCCGCACCGGTCGCGGAGAAGGCGGCCCCGAAGTCCCCGAAGGCTCCTGAGCCCGAGACCTATCAGGAGCGGATCGACCGTATCGCGCAGAGCCCGCGCTCGTTGCTCGCGCCTCTGCAGGAGAACCAGGGCAAGGCGACGGTCTGCGTCAGTGGTGAGTTCACCAGTTTGTCGGTGGTGTATGACTCGCTGTTTGAATCTCTGTTGCCTTCGCTGCCCCCGCAACTGCGCCAGAACGCCTACGCCGCACGCGATGCCGCGCATCGGGACATGAAGCGCCTGAACGTCTCTACGCTGGCGATATCCGACAACCCGATGGCACTCGGCGCCGACTCCGCCGATCCGTCGATGACCTATCGCGGCCCGGTGTCGCAGTGGATTGTCACGCAGCTGTTGAAGATTCGCGATGGCCAGGAGAACGAGGCGATTCCGCTCGGCAACATCACCCTGACCCAGGCGGTGGAGACGGTGTGGCTGTATCTGTTCGTCACCGTCGTCGCGCCGGTGAAACTCGCCGTTCAGCTCACCCCGTTCTTGGGTAGTCCGTTGACCGGCACGGCTCTCGACAGCTACCAGGGGTATTTCACGTACAACACCATCCTGCAACTCGCCGTACAGGGCGGCGTCCTGGGGTCGCAGTACCTGTATCAGGGGATCTCCAACATGGTGATGAACCAGTGCGTCGCCCGGGTCACCGAAGATCAGCGAGAGCAGGCCGGGCGCCCCAGCGACGACGTCACCTACCACATCGACATCCCCGCCGCGGTGCGCGCCGCCGCAGGACAGCTCGCGCTCGCCGACAATGACAACTGCCGGCAGATCGGCACGCTGCCGCTCAGCCGCATCGTCACCCGCACCGGCGAGTATGCGCAACAACTGGTCACCACCGACGCACAGAAGCAGAAGATCGCGAGCGAGACCAACGCGATTCTGGCGAAGATGCGGGCAACCCAGGTGCCGCACAACCTGATTCCCGCCGATCCAGCCGACTTCACACAACTCGAGTCCTTCGCCTCGCTCGTCGGCAGTCTGATCCCCTACGTCGGCGGCGCCCCGCTCGACATCACGATCGGCCTCAAGCACAACCTCGATCAGGGAGACAATCCGTTCGAGACCGTGAGCGTCGCCGACCTGACCGTCACCAAGTCGCTCACCGCCGCCTACTACTCGTACTATCTGTCGCTCTACCTGTTCACCACGGTCGGCGGCTTGGCCGAAGGTCAGATCCTGGGAAGCCCGACCGTCGGCTTCCTCTCCCCCACGCGGGCCATCGGCGCCGTGGCGGCGCTACCTCTGACCTACGGGCTCGTCAACTACCACAACGTGATCCGATCGATGTGCCTGAATGAGGACGACACCACCGGGACCGGCCGCGGCGCACAGGTCAATCGCGACAATGCGGTCTTGCCGTCGGCGAGTACGACCACGCCGACCGTCGCCCGGCCGGGCCGACCGTCGAGTTCCGCACCGTCGAGCTCACCGCGCCGCGGCGCGTCCTCGCCGACGTCGACGCCGGCGCCGGTCATCCCGGGTCTACCGATCCGGATCCCGGGCATCAACTAGAACCGGTCGACCGCGCTCATCGGCGAGCGTGGTCGATCCACTTCTGCACCAGGTGAATTGCCGTGATGCTCTGGCCGTCGTCGATCCCACCGGTGGCCACCATCTCGTCGACTTCGGCCATTGTGAAGAAATCCGCGTCGTCGAACTGCTCGTCGGAGACCTCACGCTCTCCGTCGAAGGTGAGGTCACGGGCCAGGCAGGTGGCCATCCGTTCGGTCATGAGCCCGTTGCAGACGCGTGTACGGCCGAGAACTTCCCAGGCCGAGGCTCGAATCCCGGTCTCCTCGTGGAGCTCTCGCGCCGCGGCTGTCAGTACCTCTTGACCGTCGCCGCCACCCCCGGGCAGTTCCCAGTGCCATTGCTGTGACGGGTAGGCAAATGTCCGCACCAGGTAGAGCCTGTCGGCATCGTCGAGTGCAGCGATCATGACCGAATCGTTGGACTCCACCACGCCATAGATGCCCTCGGTTCCCAGAGGTGTGATCACCCGATCCTCGCGAACACGCATCCACGGATTCTCGTAGGGCATCGTCGACCCGAGCAGGGTCCAGGGGTTGTCGGTGCGCATGGCTTATTGTGCTCGATCGGCTGGCGGTCGGCAGGCGTCGAATCCAGTGCTCACCCGAAACCGGGGAACACACCGTCGACGGCAGCCCTCGCGAAGTCGTCGAAACCCATGTTTCCCAAGGAGAGGTTGTTCTCGACAGACCACAGGTCACGCGGTCGCACCCGCACCGTTCGACCCGGTTGGTGCAGCAGATCAACGACAAGCACGGCGTGATCGGGCGAGCTGAGAGTCGCCTCGTCAGCAACGAAGACGAAGAACGGCGGGGGTTCCGGCGCCGAGTCGACAATGTCGTCGACAGTCACACCGTCATATGCGCGGTCATCGATGTACTGAAAGTTCGCACGAAATCGACCCTCTTCGTGCTCAAAGTCCACCGGAGCACTCGCTTCCCAGACAAGGGCCCCCCACGCTTGATCGGTCGCCGGATCGCAGTAGGTGCGCACCAGCAACGCATCATTCGTCTGCGGAAGCGGATACCTCAGAGCCAACAGAATCCTCCTTGGCGCGAGTTCTTCTCGTCGTGAAAAGCGATGCATTCCCGCCGGAGCGCGTTCTGCACTCTTGTTGAATCACGTTACCGCAGCTCAGCGTCGGCAAGTTCACTCCCCCGAGGTCGCCGTATCGGTCCACGCCCCGCCGCTCGTTGACCGACACGGCGACCCGGGAATGTCACTGGGTCAGAAGCGGTCTCGCCGGTCGCGGCATCGACGGCAGTGAGACTGCCGACTCACCTCGTTCCTGGTAGGTGAGCTCCGTCAGCCCAGGACATCATGAGCCATCAGCTCATGACCGCCCCACCGTCGACGGCGATCGACTGCCCGGTGACGTTGCGTGCCTTGTCGCTGAGCAGGAAGGCCACCATCTCGGCGATGTCACCAGCAGATTGGGGCCGTCCCATGGGCACCATCTGCTGAACGAAACCGGCGAACACGTCGTCGTCAGATACTCCCTCCAGAGAACTGTCGCGACCGCGCAGCCACGCAATGGTCTGTCGCCACATATCGGTGAGAATCAGGCCGGGGAGCACCGTGTTGCAACGTATTTCGCGCAGCGCTCCCGACCGCGCGACACTGTGGCCGAGTTCGATGACAGCGGCCTTCGACGCCCCGTAGTGCGTGAGCATCTCATTGCCGAGCCGGGCGCCGATGGAGGCGATATTGACGATCGCGGCGGGCCCGTCGGCCCGTTTCACCAACTCCTGGCAGGTGAGGAAGGTACCGCGAGCATTGACGGCAAACGTGTTGTCCCACAATTGTTGATCGATCTCGACCAGCGGTGTGAACAGTCCGGTGCCCGCGGTGTTCACCAGGCCGCACAGGGCCCCGGCCTCTGCGGCCGTATCGAACATCGCCGACACCGCGGCCGCATCGCGAACATCACAGGCGATCGGCACCACATCGGCGTCGACCTCCTGCCAGCGTGGATCTGATTCCCGCTCAGGGTGTTCCGCCGAGAGGTCGGCGAGAACGAGCACGTCGTAATCGGCGGCCAGGCGCAGTGCGATCTCGGCTCCGAGGCCGCGGGCGGCGCCGGTGACAATGGCTACGCGAGTGGTCATGCGCGTCGCTCCCTACACAGATGGTTCGTCATCGAATGAACTCCTTTGGGTGAATCACACAGCGTCGTGTGACGATCACCACCTTCTGATCGGAAGCGCGGAATGTCCATGTCGCATTACCCATTCGGCGTTAAGCAGATGAGTAACGACCGAGGTCCCACCGACCGGTCCACCGAGGAACCGGCCCTTCCACGTCAGCGAGTTTCGTTGCGTCCGGTACGAACCGACGCAACCGCGCGCCGAAGTGCGTTCACGAGCGGCGAGAAATCATCGGCGCGCGTGCACAGCGACAATGGACATGGATCGATGTCTTCGATCGGCACGAAGACCACCCCGGGATTGCGGTACGCATCGGCGACGAACTGTCCGGTGATCGCCATCGCTTGCCTGGCGGCAACCACCTCCAGCAGCTCATCCATCGTCTGGACCGATGGCCCGTACCGCACGGGCTTCCCACCGGGACGGGGATCGCTTGCCCACCAGCGGACCCATGCGGGATCCGCCTCGTCGTCGGCGACATGCAGCTCATCGTCGAGTTCGCCTATGCCGATCGACGTTCGAGCCGCGAGCGGGTGGCCGGTGGGCAGCGCAGCAACCCGCCCTTCCTGCACCACCACGTCAAAGCGCAAGCCACTCGTGTCGGTGACCGGCGGTCGTACCAGTGCAGCGTCGACCTGGCGCTCGCGAACCGCCGATATCTGTCGGGGCCAAGGGAGCTCCAGCAACTGCACCGTCGCCGAGGGCATCGTCCGCTGTAGTTCGTCGAGGACCTCGCGCAGGTGGATACCGGTGCTCGCGGTCATGAATCCCAGACGTGCCGAGCTTGCGGCCCGCCGCCGAAAGGCCTCCGCCGAGGCGACGGCTCGGTCCGCGGCGTTCAGGGCCAGTCGGGCGTCGGTCAGAAAGGCGCGACCCGCTTCTGTCGGGACCACGGGGTGGGAGGTGCGATCGACCAGATCGACTCCGAGGGACTGTTCGAGTTTTCGGATCTGCTGGCTCAGCGCGGGTGTGCTGATGAAGCTCCGATCGGCCGCCCGTCCGAAATGTCCTTCGTCGACGACGGCGATGAGGCGCCGAACCAGACGCAAATTGAGGTCCACGATCAGTCAGTCTAAACGAATTGTGACTCGCCTCACTTCCGGAGCAGCGGTGTGACCTGGACCGTTAAGCGATCGACGAACAAACTCGTCGAACTGGACATGGCTTCGCGCTGCGCCGGGCGCTTCACTCAGATCAGCGTTTGTGGCGGGGTGCTCAGCCCGTTCAGCCCGCACAACCGCTCGCGGGCCACGTCGCCCAACACGCCGACGCCACGTCGTCGAAGCGTTTCGAAATGCGCGCGTTGCCGGCCGCGTGACGCACGGAATCAGAATGAGGAGAATCGAATGACCGCAATTCAGGCAAGCAGCAACATCACGGCTCAGACCCCGTACGAAGAAGAGTTCGTCCACATGATGGACGACGTCGATGAACTCATCGAGAGCCTCGACAACCCGCTGCACCGCAAGATCCTGATCAATTACAGACGCCACGG
The DNA here is from genome assembly GCF_000241325.1 of Gordonia polyisoprenivorans NBRC 16320 = JCM 10675. GTDB lineage: Bacteria > Actinomycetota > Actinomycetes > Mycobacteriales > Mycobacteriaceae > Gordonia > Gordonia polyisoprenivorans. Next base: position 23,136 of record NZ_BAEI01000074.1, read on the forward strand.
ACTCCTCGAGGTGTCCGGCCGCTACGAGGATCTACTGGCGCCCTCGATGACCGTCCGCCACCCGCACTATCGGCTGTTCGAGGGCGGGCAGGGCGTGATCCTCGACGGCATGGACGCGGTACGCACGTTCTATCAGCAGCTCGCGGAGATGGACATGCTGGTCATGTGGACGGGGAAGCAGAAAATGGCGGTGAACGATTGGGGCTTCAGCGGCGAAGCCCAGTTCAATCAGTTCGTTCCCGGAGCGCTCCTCGGCGACAACGTCTTCGCGGCGGTCGGTAGCGATACTGCGCCGGAATCCCAGTACGACGCCGATGCCTACTACCTCGTGCGTCGCACGCTGGCATTCGTGTGGCCCTACACCGAGGAGGGTCTGCTCATCGGCGAACACGTCTACGAGGACGCCGAATCCAAGGTGGTCACCAAGGTCCGCAACGACGAGGTGATCACCGGGGTGCGCGCGGCCGAATTGCTTGCACCGATCATCGACAAGTACGGCGCCCTCTGACCCACGCAAACGCTGAAACGCAATGAGTCGCGACATCGTGCGTCAACGATGTCGCGACTCATGACATATGGTGCGCGAGGGGGGACTTGAACCCCCACGTCCTAGGACACTGGAACCTAAATCCAGCGCGTCTGCCAATTCCGCCACTCGCGCGTGCCGAACCAGACTACCGCCCACGTCGGCGATCGACGGAATCGACTGCGATCAGAGCAGCGCCGCAACCTTGAGAGCCGTCTCCTTGGCCGATCCGGGGTTCTGGCCGGTGACGAGGTTTCCGTCGACCACCGCGTACGAGACGAACGGCAGTCGGCCTTTCTCGTACAGGGCGCCGCGCTTCTTCATCTCCGCCTCGGCGTTGTAGGGCACCAGCTTGTTCACTCGCGCGAGCACCTCTTCCTGCCAGGCAAAGCCGGTGACCTTGCGGCCGGCGACGAGGAGGGTGCCGTCGGACAGGGTGGTGTTGAGCAGACCGCAGTAGCCGTGGCAGACCGAGGAGACCACCCCTCCCCGCTCGAAGATTTCACGCGTGATCCGCTGTAGCCCTTCGCTTTCGGGAAAGTCGTACATCACCGCGTGGCCGCCGGTGAAGTAGATGGCATCGTAGTTGGCGGAGTCGATCTCGTCGGGTGACGCGGTGGTCTCGAGCAGTTGCATGCGCGCGGGATCGGCATGCCAGGTCTTCGCGGTCTTGTCGTAGTTGGGGAACTTCAGTGATCGCGGCTCCAATGGGACATGGCCGCCGCGCGGGCTGACGATCGTCTGCTCGAAGCCGCGGTCGTCGAAAACCTGCCACGCGTGCGTGAGTTCCGACAGCCACAGGCCGGTCGGGTGGGACGGGTCGTCGTAATGCCCGACGTTGGTGACGACGTTGAGAATGCGAGTCGCCATGAGACACGCTCCTGTGGGTTCGGTTTCGTGCGTCCGCGTTCTGCGGGCGCAATGTAGACGGTGCATACATTAGGCGTTCGCGCTCCCCTACGTCAACCGACGCTCGCACCCGCGGGCGGCGAGGCGCTTCGCGAATCGATCTGGATACACTTCGCTTCATGCCCCCTCGTTCGGCTTACCATCACGGCGATCTGCCCGCCACGCTGGTCCGTGCCGCGATCGAACTCGTCGACGCCGAGGGCGCAGACGCCGATCTGTCGCTGCGAGCCGTGGCGCGCCGGGCCGGGGTCTCCACCGGCGCCCCTTATCGCCACTTCGCCGACCGCAACGCGCTGTTGTCCGCGGTGGCTGCGGTGGGCTATCGCGAACTGGCCACCACTCTGCAAGCAGCGCAACGGAATCCGAGTTCGACTCAAGATCTCGCCGATATCGCGGTGGCCTACGTGCATTTCGCCATCGACCGACCCGGCCTGTTCCGGATCATGTTCGGCGGCGTCTGCGACACCGACAACACCGAGCGGGTCGAGGCGGTCGAGGCCATCCACGCCTATCTCCGCGACGTCGTGAAGCGCGCAATCCCCTCGGACACACCGGATGCCACGGCCACCGGCGCGTGGGCGCTGGTGCACGGCCTCGCATTCCTCTTCCTCGACGGCAAGCTCGATTCGTCGACCCCGGACACGATCGACTCGACCATCCGCTCCGTCGTGCTGGCGTCCTTGCGTCACTGACCTCACCCCATCCGGGCCGACGCAGTCAATGTTGACATCGTTCACTTCGCAGGCATACCCTCATGTGAGCAATGCATACATTATGCGCGAGGAGCAACCACATGAGCACCCCCAGCACCACTGATGACACCGTCGACGTCGACCTGGGCGGACGCCTGGTCACGGTTCCGCGAGACGGCATGTTCGACCGCTACCGGATGGACGCGCCACTCGACGAGGTGGCGGCCATGCCAGGCGTGCCCGGCGTCGACTTCTTCCGGACTCTCCCGAAAACGCAGGTGCAGTCACCGATCGGCACCACTCGCACGCCGAACTTCTACTACGCGATGGCCTCGGCTCGGCTCACGATGCTCGCCCCGAGTCGCGCGATCCGCGCTCGCATCCCCAGCGAGCTCGCCCCCCTGGAGATCGCACCCGGCCTCGGACTGGTGTCGGTGATGTTCTTCCGATATGACGTGTGCGACATCGATTTCTACACCGAGGCGGCTGTCGGGGTCGCGGTGCGTTCGGCCCGCCACGGTGGGCGTGGCATTGCCGACCTCGCGTCGGCCCTCGCCAACGATCACCTGCACTCGTATGTGCTCTCGCTACCGGTCAACACCGAGATCGCGCAGGTGCGTGGCCACGACGGATACGGATTTCCCAAGTGGGTCACCGACCTTCAGGTCAGCATCGACTCGACGCGTACCTCGGCACGCATCGCCAACGACGCCGGAGGCACCGACCTCCGGTTCACGGCATCGACTCCCGCGCAAAAGAACTTCACCAGTGGTGCGCGGGTCTCGACCCTCACCTCCTACACCCGGCGCGACGGAGCGTGGCACTCCACGCTCAATCAGACCAACCTCCTGACGACCGGGACATCATTGTTTCCACGGGGTTTCGAGTTGACCGTCGGCGAGGGCCGGATGGCCGACGCTCTGCGTTCCCTCAAGCCACTGCGGACCATCCGCTTCGACGCCACGACGTCGGCGCAGGCCGCGCTGCACATGCCGGTCCCCTTCTCGGTCGGGTCGGCCCGATGAGCCGCACTCCGACGAGCTCGGTTCCGTCCACCATGCGAGCCATCGTCGTCAACGCTGAAAAGAACCTCACCGTCGCCGACATCCCCACTCCCACACCAGGACCCGACGAGGTACTCGTCCGCGTCGCCGCCGCCGGGATCAACCGCGCCGACCTGATGCAGCGCCAGGGGCTGTATCCACCACCGCCCGGCATCACCGACGTCATGGGCATGGAGATCTCCGGCACCGTCGTCGCGCTCGGTCGAGACGTCGGCCCCGACTCCCCCGCGCTCGGGCAGCAGGTGTGCGCCCTCATCGCCGGTGGCGGGTACGCCGACTACGCCGTCGTCCCGGTGACCCAGGTGCTTTCCGTGCCATCGGCGGTGTCGCTCATCGACGCCGCGGCGCTGCCCGAGGTGGCGAGCACGGTCTGGTCCACGGTTGTCGCCGACGCCGGGCTCCGCGCGGGCGAGCTGTTGCTCGTGCACGGCGGTGGCAGCGGCATCGGCACCCACGCGATCCAGGTGGCCAAGGCGCTCGGAGCTCGCGTCGCGGTGACCGTCGGCTCCGAGTACAAGGCCCAGCGCTGCCGAGCGCTCGGTGCCGACCTCGTGATCAATTACCGCGAACAGGATTTCGCCGCCGAGCTGGCCGGCCGCGCCGATGTGATCCTCGACATCATGGGCGGCAGCTACCTGTCGCGCAACATCGACGCCCTCGCCGTGGGCGGAAGACTGGTGATCATCGGGATGCAGGGCGGCTTCACCGGCGAGGTCAACGTCGCCGCACTGATCGGCAAGCGGGCCCGGATCATCGGACTCAACGTCCGCAACCGTCCCCTGACCGGTCCGGGATCGAAGGCCGAGATCGTGGCGGCGGTGGCGGCCGACGAATGGCCGCTCGTCGAACAAGGCCTCGTCGCGCCGGTGATCTCCGCACGGATTCCGCTCGCCGATGCCGAGCGTGGGCAGGCGCTGCTCGAATCGGCGGACTCCGTCGGGAAGGTCCTCCTGTTGACCGGGCAGTGACCCGCACGGAAGGCGATGTAGACAGAGATCACCCGGACCGCCCGGCAGCTCATCGGCGCAGGCCAGGTACCGTCGTAGGTATGTCCGCGCAGCCCGGCCGTCGACGGCACCGCCCCGCACTCCTGGTGCTGGTGGTGGTTGCCGCGATTGTCTGTCTCGGCCTGGCGTGGTGGCAGTGGGACACCTATGAGGCCGGCGGGACCGGCCAGAACCTGGGTTACGCGTTGCAGTGGCCTGCTTTCGGTTTCGCGTTCCTTTGGGCCTACCGACGGTTCGTCGTCCTGGAGAGCGACCCCGAGGAACTGCAGAGGGCGACCGCGGCCAAGGGGATGACGGAAATCCCCGAGGATCTGCTCCCCGAGCGCGCGAGCACCCCGAGCGCCTCGTCGCTGCGCGAATCGACCGTCGCGGATGACGACGCCGGACTCCGCGAGTACAACAGGTACCTGGCCGAACTCAGTGCCGCTGATCGTGCACACGGCGACGGACACCTGGCCACCGCCACACCCGATTCATCTGTCAGTGAGGACCGCCGCAAGTGACCCAGACCGCCCAGCCCACCGCCACTCCCGTCGAGAAGGTCAAGGGAGCACTCCTGCGATATCGCATCCTCGCGTGGGTCACCGGCTTGTGGCTGCTGCTGCTGGTGGTCGAGCTGATCGTCAAGTACGGCTTCGGCGTCGACTCGTTGGACTTCGTCCCGATCGTGCACGGCTGGGTGTACTTCGTGTACCTGATCATGACCGTGGATCTGGCCATTAAGGTGCGCTGGCCGCTGGGCAAGATCGTGCTCACGGCGATCGCCGGCACGATCCCGTTCCTGTCGTTCTACTTCGAGCACATCCGCACCCGTGAGGTGAAGCAGGAGTACGGCCTCGGCGGCAAGTCGCTGTAGGCCCTGACGCGCCCGCGGTCGCGCCCTGTCGGCATCCATCCCGCGAGCCGCTCAGGCCCGCGTTCGCAGCGCCCGCGTCACTTCCTCGGCAGCTCGTTCACCGGCACCGATTGCGCCGTCGAGGTACCCGGGGTACTCACTCGCGGTCTCCGCTCCGGCCCAATGGACGCGCCCGATTGCCTGCGCCGACATCGGCAGCTCATCGTGACCGGCGCCGAGTTCCGGCACGGCAATGTAGCCGCCGCCGACGTGATCGTCGAGGTGCCACGCCTTCTCGTGCCAGTCGACCGGCTCGCGGATGGCGTCTCCGAGATGACCGGCGATCCTGCCCAACAGAAGTCGCCGTCGTCCCTCCGGATCGAGATCATCGAGGTCATGCGCCTCGGCACCGCCGACGAGTAGGCACAGATGGCCTGGGCCGCCCGGGGGTGAGGTGTCGAAGACGGCGACACCGGGGCGGTCGATGAGGATCATCTCGGCGTCGCCCGACTCCCGCCAGAACGGGGTCGGGTACACCGCGATCGCCTTGTACACCGAGCCCATGAATGTGCCGTGCTCCATCGAGATCCGCCCGGCCGGCAGTGGCGGGTGGTGGGTGATCCGCGCCGCGACCGGCGGCGGTACGGCCACGATGACCTCGCGGGCGCCGATGTCGCCCGAGGCGGTGCGAACGACGACGCGGTCGTCGGACCGCTCGATCCCGGTGACGACGCAGTTCGTGCGTACCGCCGAGCCGAGATCGTCGACGAGTCGGTCGACGAGATATCCGATCCCTTCGACGACCAGCCCGTCCTGGGCACCACCCTTCGTCGAGAGCATGGTCACCAGACCACCCTGTACGTCGATGAGGCTCATCATGGTCCGCACCGAGAACCGTTGCGGGTCGGCGGTCCACGAGATCGCGGCGACGACCTCGAGCAGTCGTCGGGCGCCCCCGGGAACCCGGTCGAGCCAGCTCTGCACGCTCGTCGTCGCCCACGTCTGCCGACGTCGCACGCGTCGCACCGCACTCACTGCGGCGAGACCGAAGACGGCGGCGAGCACCGACGGCGAGGTCACCCGAATACGTCGAGAGCCGTCGGCGATGCTCGGCATCGTCGGGGTGTGCATCGTGAATCGGGTTGCACCGAGTTCGTCGGCCAGAGCCATCAGCCGGTGGTGATCGTGCCCCACCCACTGACCTCCGAGGTCCAGTCGCGAGCCGAGACTCGACGTCACCGAATACGCCCGGCCACCGCATCTGTCGCTGGCCTCGACTACCAGGACGGCGGCCCGTGATCGCCGAAGTGCGCGGGCCGCGATCAGCCCCGACAGCCCCGCGCCCACCACCACTACATCGACATCGTTGCTCATCGAACTCCTCAGTCAGTCGTATGACTGACTTTAGGGCCGGACGGGCGCGAAAGGCAATGGCGTTTCTCAGCGTGCGGGTTGGATGCCGGCTGCGGTGATCATCGTCTCGACGAAGAACGCCAGATCGCTCTCGGCGCGTTCGTCGTCGGGGTCGCAGACGTATTGCAGGGTCATGCCGTCGATTCCGGCGAGCAGAAGGCGCGCCAGCCGCTCGATCGGCACCGCGGTGGTCTCGCCGGCCCCCTGCGCCGCCCGCTCACACCACTGCACGAGCACGCTGCAATAGCGTTCGTACTGCCACGCGGCGAGGTGCTCCCACCCCGGCTTGCGGAGGCTGTGGTTGAGTAGCTCACCCTGCACGATCTGCAGTCGCACATCGGGTGTCACGAGAGTCGACCAGAACAGTGCGACGCCGTCGCGGATCGCCCTCGCGAGCCCGCCCTTCACCGGCAGGGACTCGGCGAGCAACGCGGCGATCTCCTCCACCACATCCTCGATGACGGCCTTGACCAGCTTTTCCTTGGTGGGGAAGACATATTGCAGGGTTCCGAGAGGTACACCGGCCTCGGCCGCGACGGCGCGAAGTGTCGTGGCGGCCACGCCCTCTCGCGCCATCACCGCCCGGGCCGCGGCGACCGACCGACGGCTCCGTTCCGACGCCTCGACATAAACCACGGCGGACTCAGTCGGATACGGCGAGTGCCGCCAGCGCAGGCACCAACTGCGCCAACGCCTTCCCGCGGTGACTCAGCGAATCCTTCTCCTGCGCCGACAGTTCCGCCGAGGTGCGCCCGGCCGCCGCGGCGTCGTCCGGGACGAACAACGGATCGTAGCCGAAACCGTTGGCGCCGAGACCTTCTCGCAGGATTGTCCCGCGCCACTCGCCGCGCACGACCGTCTCGGTACCGTCGGGCACCACGAGTGCACAGGCCGAGACGAATGCAGCCCCGCGACGTTCGTCGGGAACGTCGGCGATCTGACTCAACAACAGCTCGTTGTTCGCCGCGTCGTCGCCGTGGCGTCCGCTCCAGCGAGCCGAGAGCACTCCCGGCATACCGTTGAGAGCGTCCACCGACAACCCGGAATCGTCGGCCAGACAAGGCAGTCCGGTCGCACGCGCTCCCGAGCGCGCCTTGATGAGCGCGTTCTCCTCGAAGGTTGCACCGGTCTCCGGTTCCTCGGGGTACTCCGGGACCGCGTCGAGTCCCACGACGTCGAGTCCCACGATGCCCGCGGCGTCGACGACGCGTCGCAGCTCCGCCAGCTTCTTGGCGTTACGGCTGGCCAACAGTACGCGGCGGGGTGTCGAATCAGGAGCGTTCATGCGGTCGGCAACTCGCCCGGGTACGGCTCGTCGAGCACCGCGCGTTGCGCCTCGAAGAGCTTGGCGGTGCCGATCTCGGCGAGATCGAGCAGCTTCTCCAGGGTGGCGCGCGGGAAGGTCGCGCCCTCACCGGTGCCCTGCACCTCCACCAGGGTGCCGGCGTCGGTGGTCACGACGTTCATGTCGACCTCGGCCCGCGAATCCTCCTCGTAGGGCAGATCCAGCCGGACCCGGCCGTCGACCACGCCCACGCTGACCGCGGCGATCATGCACGACAACGGCTGCGGGTCGGAGAGTTTGCCCGCGGCACCCAGCCAGGTCACCGCGTCGGCGAGCGCGACGTACGCACCGGTGATCGCGGCGGTCCGGGTGCCGCCGTCGGCCTGCAACACGTCGCAGTCCAGCGCGATGGTGTTCTCCCCCAGCGCGGCGAGGTCGATGCAGGCACGCAGCGAGCGTCCGATGAGTCGGCTGATCTCGTGGGTGCGGCCTCCGACCTTGCCGGCGACCGATTCGCGGCGAGACCGCTCATGGGTGGCGGCGGGCAGCATCGCATATTCGGCGGTCAGCCACCCCAGGCCCGATCCCCGACGCCACGGCGGTACACCCTCGGTCACGCTGGCGGTGCACAGCACCCGGGTCTGTCCGAATTCCACCAGTACGGATCCGGCCGGATGGGAGGTGAATCCGCGGGTGAAGGTGATCGGTCGGAGTTCGTCGTCGGCCCTGCCGTCAGCGCGTGTCGTCACCCGATCAACTGTAGACACCGAGCGCGGTGACGCCGTCGGGGCGTCAGAAGTGGAAGATCTGTCCTTGCCGGACGAGTTCGACCGGACCGGAGAATGTGCTGCGTGCCTCGGCCATGATCACCGACGCGTCACACCACGGCGCGACATGGGTGATGGCCAAGGCCTTCGCGTTGGCCTTCGCAGCGGCCTCACCGGCCTCGATACCCGACAGGTGAAGATGCTCGGGGCGGTTGCCGGGATCATGGGTCCACGACGCCTCACACAGGAACAGGTCGGCGTCGGCGGCGAGATCGATGAGTTCGTCACACGGCCCGGTATCTCCGCTGAAAGCGATCACGTGACCCTCCGGACCGGTGACGCGCAGCCCGTAGGTCTCCGGCGGGTGATCGAGCTTGATCGCGTGGATGTTCATCCCGCCCAGCGTGATCTCCATCCCGTCGGCCCACTCGTGCACGTCGAAGGTGTCGCTGATGTCGTCGATCTCGCCGGGGAATTCCGAGGACGCCGCGCCGATTCGCATCGCCACCCCCGACGGGCCGTAGAGCGGGGCCTTCTCCGGTGCCGGTCCGGGCGGGGCATAGCGGCGCCAGACCATCATCGCCGGCAGATCGAGGCAGTGGTCGGCGTGCATGTGGGAGAGCACGACCGCGATGTTGTCGGGATCGGACACCCGCATCAGCTCGCCGAAGACGCCGGGTCCGCAGTCCATCAGCACGGGTTGCTCGCCGGGCACCGAGAACAGGTAGCCCGAACAGGCTGCACCCGGTCCACCCACACTTCCCGAGCAACCGAGCACCGTGACACGCATAGCCCTACCTTGCCATGCGTGGGCGTCATGGTGGCCGGGTATCCGATCACAAGTCGGTGTGTGAACGACTCCCGCCGGTCACCTCAGATGCGGGCCACCGAGCCGACCGTCGGGCCGAGGAACCGAGTTGACAAGCGCGCGAACGATTCCGGATTTCCCGTGGCCTGAAACACTCGTTCGGCGGCGCGATCGGTGTGCGGGTGCAACATGTCGGAGCGGGTCAATACGGCAAAGAGGTCCTTGGCGGTTTCCTCGGCGCTGGAGACGAGTGTGACCTCGTCGCCCATGGCGAGGGCGATGACGCCCGAGAGCAGCGGGTAGTGGGTGCAGCCGAGCACCACGGTGTCGACGCCCGCGTCCTGCAGCGGCTCGAGGTAGCCCTGCGCCAAGCCGAGGATCTGGCGTCCGCTGGTGATGCCGCGCTCGACGAAGTCGACGAACCGAGGGCAGGCGACCGCGGTGATCTCCGCGTCCCGGGCGGCGGCGAAGGAGTCCTGATAGGCCTGCGAGGCGATGGTGGCCTCGGTCCCGATGACCCCGATACGACCGGTCTTGGTGGCCACCACCGCACGCCGCACAGCCGGCAGGACCACCTCGATCACCGGGATCGGCGCGTACCGCTCGCGGGCGTCGCGCAGACATGCCGCCGACGCGGTGTTGCACGCGATGACGATGGCCTTCACCCCGCGCTCGGCGAGCTCGTCGCCGATGGCCAACGCGTGCTTGCGGATCTGCGGGATGGTCAGCGGCCCGTAGGGGCCGTTGGCGGTGTCGCCGATGTAGACGATGTCCTCGTCGGGGAGCAGGTCGATGATCGCGCGGGCCACGGTGAGCCCGCCGACGCCGGAATCGAAGATGCCGATCGGGGCGTCGGGTCCGGGGGCGACTATTGCGACACCCCCGGCATCGGCGGACCGCCTGCGGCCGCGTTACCCGGAGATCGACGACGCCGGTCGCGGTCGGTGAGGAACCAGGCGGCAAGAAGGCCGCCGATGGCCCCGAACAGATGTCCCTGCCACGAGACGGTCGGGTCGGTCGGCAGCACGCCCCACAGCACCGACCCGTAGACGAGCAGCAAGACCAGGCCACCGAGGATCTGCCAGAGGTTGCGATTGAACAATCCACGAACCAGCAGATAGGCGAGCCAGCCGAAGATCACCCCGGAGGCCCCGACGGTCACCGATCCGCTCGGCGCGAACAGCCACACGCCCAGTCCGGAGGTGATCCAGACGACCGCGGTGACGAACAGGAATCGCCGGGCGAGCAGCAACAGGAATCCGAGGACCACCCCGACCGCGAGGTTGGTCCACAAATGGTCCCAGTTGGCGTGCAGGAAGGGCGACCACACGATGCCGTCGAGTCCGTCGATACGACGCGGCTCGATGCCGGCCGAATCGAGGTCGTAATGGGTCGCGGCATCGATGGCCTCGACGATGATCAGGCCGATGACGATGAACACCATGACCAGCGCCGAGCGCTGCCACAACGGGCGCCGCGTCGGCGGCGCTCCCGGTGTCTGGGTCGCGTTGATGGTGTTCTCCTCGGCGCCGGTGCCGGTGCCTTGTCGGTCGGGTTCGGTCGGTCAGATGCGGTGTCGGTCAGGTGCAGTCGGGGCGGATCGGGCCCTCAGGCCCAGAGCTGTCCCTCCAGGGCCTGCTCTGCTTCTTCCAGGCTACCGTCGTAGGCCCCGGTCGACAGATACTTCCATCCCGCGTCGGGCACGACGAAACCGATGTCGGCGCGCCGGCCCGCCTTGAGCGCCTTGCGTCCGATCCCTCGCGCGGCCTGCAGGATCGCGCCGGTGGAGATCCCGGCGAAGATGCCCTCGGTGTCGATGAGTTCACGCACCCGGGCGACGGCGTCGATCCCGGTCACCGAGAATCGGCGGGTCAGCACCGAGTCGTCGTAGAGCTCGGGCACGAAGCCCTCGTCGATGTTGCGCAGGCCGTACACCTCGTCGCCGTACCGCGGCTCGGCGGCCACGATCTCGATGTCGGGGTCGCGCTCACGCAGATAGCGTCCCACCCCCATCAGGGTGCCGGTGGTGCCGAGCCCGGCGACGAAGTGCGTGATCTCGGGCAGGTCGGCGTAGAGCTCGGGACCGGTGCCCGCGTAGTGCGCTCGCCAGTTGGCCTCGTTGCCGTACTGGTAGAGCATCACCCAGTCGTCGTGCTCGGCGGCGAGTTCCTTGGCCACCCGCACCGCGGTGTTCGAACCTCCGGCGGCGGGCGACGAGATGACTTCGGCGCCATACATTTTCAGCAGCGATCGGCGTTCCTCGGAGGTGTTCTCCGGCATCACGCAAATCAGGTGATATCCCTTGAGCTTGGCGGCCATCGCCAACGAGATCCCGGTGTTGCCGCTCGTGGGTTCCAGGATCGTCGCCCCGGGCCTCAGGGTGCCGTCGCGTTCGGCCGCCTCGATCATCGCCAATGCGGGGCGGTCCTTGATGGAGCCGGTCGGGTTACGGTCCTCGAGTTTGGCCCACAGCCGCACGTGCGGACCCTGCGTCGGATCGTCGTCCCAGCGCGGCGAGAGCCGCTGCAGACCGATCAGCGGAGTGTTGCCGACCGAGGCGATCAGCGAGTCGTAGCGGGTCACGACGTGGCGCTACCGCCGGCCACCGCGGGCAGGATGGTGACCTCGTCCCCGTCGTCGATGGTGGTGTCCAGACCACCGGAGAAGCGCACATCCTCGTCGTTGACGTAGATGTTGACGAAACGATGCAACTTGCCGTCGGCGACCAGCCGTTCGCGTAGCCCCGGGTTCGCCGACTCCAGGTTGTCGATGAGTTCACTCAACGTCGATCCCGTTGCGTCGACCCGCTTTTCACCACCGGTGTGGGTACGCAGGATCGTCGGGATGGACACGGTTACCGCCATGGTTGCTCAGCTCCTGATCTCGATCTCTTCTTCGGTGACCACCCCGTCGAGGATCCGGTAACTGCGGACCTCGTCGGTGTCGGGCTCGCGGGTGGACACCAGGACGTAATGGGCGCCCGGCTCACTCGCGTACGACACGTCGGTACGGCTGGGGTAGGGCTCGGTTGCGGTGTGCGAGTGGTAGATCACCACCGGCTCCTCGTCCCGGCGGTCCATCTCCCGCCACACCTTGAGTTGTTCGAGCGAGTCGAATCGGTAGAAGGTCGGTGACCGTTCGGCGTTGACCATCGGGATGAACCGCTGTGGCTCGTCGGAGCCCTCGGGACCGGCGATCACCCCGCACGCCTCGTCAGGATGATCGGCACGTGCATGCGCGATCATCTGGTCCACCAGCTCGCGGCTGATCCGCAGCACTGCCACTCCTCGCTCTCACCGTCACGGGTGCACTCCGCACATCGTGGCTACCCAACGTCCGGCTCGGCGACGCTATTCCGGTCGCCTGTCCGATCGCATGCTCTCGCAGGTCAGAGCTGCGCCCGGGCGGCTCGCGCCCGCGCCACACACCCGTCATCCGTGCGAACTACAGCTGTTTTCACACCGTCGTCCGGCGCTGTAGCGTTTCGCCACAGTTCACGATCTGCGGTGCCGACTTCGACAACCGACATCGGCCCCGGGGGAACCTCAGAGAATCAGGAGCTCACCACATGCACCGTGCCCACCGTGTTGCCACGGCCGCCATCGCCACGGGTATCGCCGCTGCCATCACACTCACCGGCTGCTCGTCGGATTCCGACAGCGGCTCGGGTGGCAACAACACCACCGCCTCGTCGTCGATGAACGATCCGGCCGCCCTCATCAACGCCGCCGCCGACAAGACCGCCGCCCTCACCGGCGCCCATCTGGACCTCACCGTCGACGGCAAGGTTCCCAACGTGACCGTCAAGAAGGTCGACGCCGATCTGGTGACCAAGCCCAAGACCGCGGCCAAGGGCACCGCGACGGTGATGCTGGGCACCACCGACAGCGCCGCACCGTTCGTCTACGTCGATCAGCACCTCTACGCCGACATCGGCAACAAGGGCTACGTCGACTACGGCGACGGCCGCTCCGTCTACGACGTCTCGGTCGTTCTCAACCCCGAGAAGGGCCTGGCGAATCTGCTGCGGAACATGCAGGACCCCAAGACCTCCGGCACCGAGGACATCGGCGGCGTCAAGGCCACCCGCGTCACCGGGACCGTCGCCGCCAAGCAACTCGCCGCGCTGACCGGGACCAACATCACCAAGAACCAGGACGCCCAGGTTCCGGTGAACGTCTGGATCACTCCCGACAACCAGCTCGCCCGAGTGGTCCTCATACCGGCGACCAACTCCACGATGACGATGAACCTGTCGAACTGGAACAACACCGTCGAGGTCACCAAACCGGCGACGATCGCCACCCCGTCCCCCTCCGGAACCCCCAACCCGTCCGACGCCTCGCGCGCGCCGGCCTGATCACCCGCTCACGCAAGGAGACAGCTCATGAGTATTCGCAAGCGTCTGGTTGCCTCGGCCGTCGCCGTGGGCGCGGTGGGTGCAGCGCTCGTCGCTCCCGCCGCCCTCGACACCGCCCCCGCTGCCCACGCCTACGGCAACTACTACGGCGCGATCGCGCTGAACACCTCGACCGGGGACGCCGGACGAGCGTGGGACTACGACTCCTCCGCCGGGGCCGCCGACGCGGCACTCGACTCCTGCGGCTACGGCTGCAAGGTCGTGGTCCAGTTCGTCAACGGTTGCGGCGCGGTCGCCTCGTCACCGTCGTACTGGGGTTACGGTCGCGGCCCGAGCCTCTACAGCGCCCAGTCGAACGCGCTCTACGCCGCAGGCGGCGGCGACATCTACACCTGGGTCTGCACCTCGGGCCACGAATAGTCACCGCCCGCTCTCACCGGCGGGCCACCGGAGACCGTGATGGCGTCAGCGAATCGCTGACGCCATCACGCGTCGGTAGGCGGGGATGCCTGCGACCGGTTCGGCGGCGACGATCGCCGCGATCACCGCGTCCCGGGTGACCTCGGTGGCGACCGCACACACCTGTGCCAGCACCGCGGTGTCGGGGTTCATGCCGGGCGGGATCGCCGGGGTCGGCGCCACCGGGTGCGCCCCGGTGGCCACGGCGAAGATGGTGTCGCCGTCGAGCGGCGAGTGCACCGGACGGATCGCCAGGGCGAGCCCGTCGTGCGCCGACATCGCCACCCGCCGCAACGACGCCGGGGCGAACGCCGCGTCGGTCGCGACGACGCCGATCGTGGTGTTGAGGACGGTCGGCTTGGCGCCGACGTCTGCCAGCGCGGCCACCTCGGCCGGCGCCGGCTGCTGCAGACCCAGTCGAGCCAGCTCGGATTGGCCGACGCCCCAAGGCAATCCGGTATCCGGGTCGATCACCGCACCGACCGGGTTGGCGACGATGAGCGCGCCCACGAGGATCCCGGCGGCCGGGCCCTCCTCGATCCGTCTACTCGTCGTGCCGACACCGCCCTTGAGGGCACCGGCCCGCGCGCCCGCACCGGCACCGACGCTGCCCACCGCAAACTCGCGACCCGCCGAGCGCACCGCCGCGGTACCGAACCCCGCGTCCGGACGGTTCTCCCAGGCCCCGACCGGGAGGTCGAAGATCACCGCGGCGGGAACGATCGGGACAACGTGCCCGTGCGCGTCCATCGGCAGGCCCACGCCGTGGCGCTCGAGTTCGCTCATCACGCCGTCCGCGGCGGCCAGCCCGTAGGCGCTGCCACCGGTCAGGACCACGGCATGGGCGGTGGTGACGGTGTTCGAGGGATCGAGCAGATCGGTTTCGCGGGTACCCGGACCACCACCGCGTACGTCGACGGCCGCGCACGGGCGCGGCCCGTCGATCCGGGTCACCGTGGTGCCGCTGCACCAGCCGGTCCCCGGCGGGTCGTCGGGGCCGCCACCGCCGACGGTCACCTCGGCATCGATGCGGTGGTGATGGCCGACGGTGATCCCGTCGATATCGGTGATGCGGTTGCCCGCCTGCGCCATTCGGGCGTCCGACTCCCCCGTCACATCAACGCCCTTGCTCACCAAGAGGCCTCGCTCACATCATTCTCCGCTCACATCAAGGCCTCGACGAGGAGTTCCTGCATCACCGTCAGCCAGTGGTAGACGTCGAGATGGGCGGCATGCGGATGACCCTCGGGCAGCTGGTCGGGGGTGTCCTCGGAGATACCGAGCATCGCGCCGAGAGCCAGCCGGACGTCGTTGAGCGCGGTCAGCCAGTCGAGAGCCTGTGCCTCGGTCAGGGCGATGTCGCCACCGCCGGCGGGCAACGAATCCAGCAAGGTCCGGGCGGCCCCGAGTTTGGCGTCGATGATCTTCGGCTCGTTCAGGCTGCGCATCGCGGCGTTGAGGTCGCCATTGATCATCTCCGCTTCCAGGTCGCGCTCCTGGTCGGGACGATGGAAATCGGGCAGCAACCGGCCAAGGGTGAGATCGGTCGGCGGCGACGAGTGGCCCGTGCGGATGCCGGTCATCGCAGCGAGTTCGTCGGTGGGCGCGCTCGATTCCCGTTCGGTGAGGAGGTCGGTCATCGAGGTCACCATCGACGCGAGCAGCTCGACCTCATGGCGTTCGAGGTTGGAGCAGATCCGCATCCGCGAACCCCGACCCTGCCTTTTCCAGGTGCGCACGCGCGCTCAGCAATCCCGCTGCATCGTCGCCCACAATCCCGCGGCATGCAGCTTTCGGACGTCGGACTCCACCTTGTCGCGGCCACCGCTGGACACCACCGCGCGCCCCTCGGTGTGCACCTGCATCATCAGCTCGTTCGCCCGGGCCTCGGAGTAGCCGAAGATCTTCTGGAAGACGAAGGTGACATACCGCATCAGGTTGACCGGGTCGTCCCACACGACCGTCATCCACGGGCGGTCGAGGTCCGATGCGCCCTCGGCGACGGTGGGTTCGGCGACGGCCGCACCACCGGGAGTAGCCTCATGCGCACGCATTCCGTCAGGCGCCATACGTCCAAGGGTAAGGGATCAACAACGTGGACAACACCGCCCTGCTGACCGATCACTACGAGGTCACCATGGTCCGCGCAGCGCTGCGCCACCCGATCGCGCACCGCCGGTGCGTCTTCGAAGTGTTCGCGCGGCGCCTACCCGACGGCCGCCGCTACGGTGTGGTCGCCGGTACCGGACGGGTCATCGACGAGCTGGCACGCTTCCGATTCGGCGACGAGGAGATCGCGGTCCTCGAACGCTTCTGCGACGCCGAGACGATCGCCTGGCTGCGTGACTACCGGTTCTCCGGTGACATCGACGGCTACCGCGAGGGTGAGCTGTACTTTCCCGGATCCCCGATCCTGACCGTGCGCGCGAGTTTCGCCGAGGGGGTACTGCTCGAGACCCTGATCCTGTCGATCCTCAACCACGACAGTGCGATCGCGTCGGCGGCGGCGCGGATGGTCAGCGCTGCCGGCAACCGGCCGATCATCGAGATGGGGTCGCGCCGCACCCACGAGCGGGCCGCGGTCTCCTCGTCGCGGGCGGCCTACATCGCGGGCGTCGCGGCCACCTCCAACCTGGAGGCGGCCCGCACCTACGGGGTGCCGAGTGCCGGCACCGCCGCGCACGCGTTCACCCTCGGCTTCGCCGGACCCGACGGCCCCGACGAGAAGGCGGCCTTCGCCGCGCAGATCGAGGCGCTCGGTGTCGGCACCACGCTGCTCGTCGACACCTACGACATCACCGCCGGGGTCCGCAACGCCATCGAGGTCGCCGGACCCGAACTCGGGGCGGTGCGCATCGACTCCGGCGACCTCGGCGTGCTCGCCCGACAGGTCCGCGATCAGCTCGACTCCCTCGGCGCCACCGGCACCAAGATCGTCGTGTCCGGCGATCTCGACGAGTACGCCATCGCCTCGCTGCGCGCCGAACCCGTCGACACCTACGGGGTGGGCACCT
Source organism: Gordonia polyisoprenivorans NBRC 16320 = JCM 10675 (assembly GCF_000241325.1). Classification (GTDB taxonomy): domain Bacteria; phylum Actinomycetota; class Actinomycetes; order Mycobacteriales; family Mycobacteriaceae; genus Gordonia; species Gordonia polyisoprenivorans. The sequence goes on from NZ_BAEI01000074.1 coordinate 40,275, forward strand.
CCTTGGTCACCGGTAGCGGTGCGCCCACCGCCGGCATGGTCTACAAGCTCGTCGAGGTCGACGGCACCCCCGTCGCCAAACGGGCCAGCCACAAGGAATCGCGGGGTGGTGCCAAGACCGCCGTCCGCGCGGCCCGACCCAGCGGCACCATCGTCGAGGAGATCATCCACCGCACGGGCGATCCGCTGCCGGACACCCACGGGCTCGTCACCCGCGACCTGCAGATCCCGCTCGTCCGTTCCGGCGAGCCCGTCGACGATCTGCCGAACCTGTCCGACGCGCGCGACCACCTCGGCCGCGGCCTCGTGAGCCTGCCGTGGGAGGGACTCGGCCTGTCGCACGGTGATCCGGCGGTGCCGACGCGCTACGTTCTGGGTTGAGCATTCCGGGCCACCGCCTTCCCGTCGCCCGTCACCAGCCGCCCTGTCCACCGCCCCCGAGGAGAATCATGAGCAGCCCGCAGTCCGGCGAATGGTCCGGCCCGGCCGACGCCCTGGTCATCGTCGACGTCCAGAACGACTTCTGCGAGGGCGGTGCGCTGGGCGTCCGCGGGGGTAACGCCGTGGCGGGTGCGATCAACAGCATCCTGGGCGACTACCGGACCGTGGTGGCCACACGCGACTATCACATCGATCCGGGTGCGCACTTCTCCGACGACCCCGACTACGTCGACTCGTGGCCGCCGCACTGTCGGGTCGGCACCGATGGTGTGGCGTTCTCGCCCGCGCTGGACACCTCGACGGTCGCCGATGTCTTCTCCAAAGGCGAGTACAGCGCCGCCTATTCGGGTTTCGAGGGCGCCGACGACGACGGGGTATCCCTCGAACGGTGGCTGCGCGTGGCCGGGGTGAACTCGGTGGACGTCGTCGGGATCGCCACCGACCACTGCGTGCGTGCCACTGCCCTCGACGCCGCGCGCGCCGGTCTGCGTACCCGCGTGCTGCTCAACTTCACCGCCGCCGTCGACACATCGACGGCCAAGGCCGCGCTCGACGAGATGCGTTCGGCGGGAATAACTCTCGACGGCGATCTGCTGTACAGTGGCGCATCCGAGGAGTCCTGAGCCGCACCCATGACCGATCTTCCCTCGGTGACCGAGCTGCTCGACGCGGCGGTCACCGCATTGTCCGGCCGTCGTCGCGACGGCCAGCTGCGCATGGCCAACGCCGTCGATCACGCCATCGACGTCGGCGAGCATCTCGCCGTCCAGGCGGGCACCGGCACCGGTAAGTCACTGGCCTACCTGGTGCCCGCGATCCGGCATGCCGTGGCCTCCGGCGACACGGTGGTGGTGTCGACGGCGACGATCGCGCTGCAGCGCCAGCTCGTCGAGCGGGATCTGCCACGGCTCGCCGATGCCCTGGCCGGCCCGCTCGGGCGCAAGCCGACCTTCGCGATCCTCAAGGGCCGCTCGAATTACCTGTGCCTGCACAAGATCCACGCGGGCGCCGTCGAGGAACCCGATACCGAGCTCTTCGATGCCTTCGAGCTGTCCCGGACCGGCCGCGAGGTCACCCGGCTGCGGGAGTGGACCTCCGACACCGAGACCGGTGACCGCGATGACCTGTCCCCCGGGGTCGCCGACCGCTCCTGGCGACAGGTCAGCGTGTCGGCGCGGGAGTGTCTGGGAGCAACCAACTGCTCCTACTCCGAGGACTGTTTCGCCGAACGCGCGCGCCGAGCCAGCGCCCAGGTCGACGTCGTCGTCACCAATCACGCGATGCTGGCCATCGACGCGCTCAGCCCGGCCAACGTCCTGCCCGATCACGACGTGGTGATCATCGACGAGGCGCACGAGCTCGTCGACCGCATCACCTCGGTCAGCACCGCGGAGGTCTCGGCGGCAGCGGTGGCCAACCTGTCCAAGCGGGTCGGCAAACTCGTCGACGAAGAAACCGTCGATGCGCTCATCGGTGCCGGTGAGCACCTCGGTGAGCTCCTCGATGACTGTCCGCCCGGCGAGTGGACGGCCATGCCGCCTGCGGCCGGCGCCACGCTGACGGTGCTGCGCGACCGCCTGTGGGCCACGCGTGGTGCCATCGGGCCGGTCCGCGGCCTCGGGGCGAGCGGCGACGAGGGTGCCGCCGCGGCCCGCTCGGCCGCGCTCACCGGACTCGAGGATCTCCACGACACGATCGTGCGGCTGCTCGGGGCGTTCTCCGAGCCGGAGGTGGCCAAGCGTCGTGACGTGGTCTGGGTGGGCCACGAGCGGGTGGGCCGCGGGCCATCGGCGAGCACCCGCCCGGTGCTACACATCGCACCGCTGTCGGTCGGCGGGTTGCTGCGCAGCACCCTGTTCTCCACCTCCACGGTGATCCTGACCTCGGCGACGCTGACCATCGGCGGTTCGTTCGACGCGCTGGCCGCCACCTGGGGGTTGCCGGCTTCGGGGCGCGGTGCAGACACCCCGGCCGCCGACGAGGTCGATGACCCGGGACCGGACGGGTCATCACGGGACGGGTCTGGGCGAGACAGGTCTGGGCGAGACAGGTCTGGGCGATCCGCGGTGGCCGCGCGGACGGCGACCGCGACGGGCAAGGCCGCCCCGTCGGACGAGGGTACGGTCCGCTGGACCGGTCTCGACGCCGGCTCACCGTTCGACTATCCGCGCTCGGCGATCCTTTATGTCGCCCGCCACCTCCCACGGCCCGGGCGCGACGGACTGGCCCCGGCGACCCTCGACGAGATCGAGTCGCTGATCGGTGCCGCCAACGGACGCACCCTCGGTTTGTTCTCGTCGATGCGGGCGGCGCGCGCGGCCGCCGATGCATTGGCCGACCGCGTGTCGGTGCCGATCCTGTGCCAGGGTGACGACACCACCTCGACGTTGGTCAAGCAATTCGCCGAGGACCCGGAGACCTGCCTGTTCGGCACGTTGTCGCTGTGGCAGGGCGTCGATGTGCCCGGGCCGTCGTTGAGTCTGGTGCTCATCGACCGGATTCCGTTCCCCCGGCCGGACGATCCGCTGCTCACCGCCCGTCAGCGCGCCGTCGACGCCCGCGGCGGCAACGGTTTTCTGTCGGTCGCCGCCAACCATGCCGCCCTGCTGCTCGCGCAGGGCGCCGGTCGGCTGCTGCGTTCGGTCGACGACCGTGGTGTGGTCGCGGTGCTCGATTCGCGTCTGGCGACCGCCGGATACGGCGGCTACCTCGCGGCGTCGCTACCACCCTTCTGGCGGACCACCGACCCCACCGTGGTCCGGTCGGCACTGAGCAGGCTGACAGGGGTGCCCGTACGCTGATCCTGGCGCGCGGAGCGCTCCGAGCGACAAGAATGGGTACCACGCCCCGGCGCAGAGGCCGCGGTGAGCAACGACGCATCCTCGCACCGACACGCGGTCGGGGTGAGAAGGGAGACCGTCTGTGATCGGCCGGATGGGCATCGACGACATCCAACCCTTGGTTTCGGCGGGCCAGTATCCAGCCAAAGCCGTTGTCGGAGAAACGATCCCGATCAGTGCGACCGCGTGGCGCGAGGGCCACGACGCACTCGGGGTCACTGTGCGGATCGAGGCCCCGCGCCGACGCGTCTACGAGATCACCATGACGCCGTCGATCGAGCCCGACCAGTTCAACGCCGTCTTCGTCCCCGACACCGAGGGCTACTGGACGTTCCGCGTCGAGGCCTGGAGCGACCCGTACACGACCTGGCGGTCGGCGATCGTCAAGAAGATCGAGGCCGGTCAGTCCGCTGCGGACCTGGCCAACGACCTCGAGATCGGCGCGCGCGTGCTCTCCCGGGCCCGCGACCAGATCGCCCCCACCGAACGCGGGGTCCTCTCCGACGCGATCCGCCTGCTGCGCGCCGAGGACATGTCCCTGTCGACGCGGGTCGCCCCCGCCATCGCCGACGCCGTCACCTCACTGCTGCACCAACACCCGGTCCGCGAGATGGTCACCAAGAGCCGCAACCACCGCGTCTGGGTGGATCGCCGACGCGCGCTGTTCGGCTCGTGGTACGAGATGTTTCCGCGCTCGACCGGCGGATGGGACAACGAGGGGCGCCCGGTGCACGGCACCTTCCTCACCGCGGCGCAGGATCTGCCCCGCATCGCCGACATGGGATTCGACGTCGTCTACCTGCCGCCGATCCATCCGATCGGCGAGGTCAACCGCAAGGGCCCCAACAACACCCTGATCGCCGGAGCCGAGGACGTCGGCTCGCCCTGGGCGATCGGGTCCCGCGACGGTGGCCACGACGCCATCCACCCGCGCCTGGGCAGCGAGGAGGATTTCACCTACTTCGTCGGACGGGCGCGCGAACTCGGCATGGAGATCGCACTCGACCTCGCATTGCAATGCGCCCCGGACCACCCGTGGGCCACCGAGCATCCCGACTGGTTCACGATCCTGCCGGACGGCACCATCGCCTACGCGGAGAACCCACCCAAGAAGTACCAGGACATCTATCCGCTCAATTTCGACAACGACCGCGCCGGCATCTATGCAGGTGTGCTACGCGTGGTGCTGCACTGGATCAATTTGGGCGTCAACATCTTTCGCGTCGACAATCCGCACACCAAGCCGCCGAACTTCTGGGAATGGCTGATCACCGAGATCAAGAAACGCCATCCCGACGTGTTGTTCCTGGCCGAGGCATTCACCCGCCCCGCACGACTCTACGGACTGGCGCGCCTCGGGTTCACGCAGTCCTACACCTATTTCACGTGGAAGACCGCGCGCTGGGAGCTCGAGGAGTTCGGCAACGAACTCGCCGCACACGCCGACGAGGCCCGGCCGAATCTCTTCGTCAACACCCCGGACATCCTCCACGAGAGCCTGCAGCATGGTGGCCCGGGCATGTTCGCATTGCGGGCGGCGCTGGCGGCGACCCTCTCCCCGACCTGGGGTGTGTATTCGGGATACGAACTCTACGAACACCTGCCGGTCCGGGAGGGCAGCGAGGAGTACCTCGATTCGGAGAAGTACCAACTGCGCCCACGCGATTACAAGGCGGCCGCGTCCCGAGGGGAATCCCTGGAACCGTGGATCACCTCGCTCAACGCGATCCGGCGTCGTCATCCGGCTCTGCAGCAGTTGCGCAACATCACCTTTCACCACATCGAGAACCCGGCGCTGATCGCCTACTCCAAGATCGACCCCGCCTCCGGGGACCGGGTACTGGTCGTCATCAACCTCAATCCATTCGGCACCGAGACCGCGACCCTGTGGCTCGACATGCCCGCCCTCGGTTTCGACTGGCAGGACCACTTCGGGGTCCGCGACGAGGTCACCGGAGAGGAGTACACCTGGGGTCAGGCGAACTACATCCAACTCGAACCGTGGCGCGCGGTGGCCCATATCCTGGCCCTGCCGCCCCTCGATCCGGCGCTCGCGCAACAGCTTTCCTACCGCATCCGGTGAGGAACGAGGAGAGGACGACGACGTGACCAATCCCCCGCAATTCCCCACCCCCGACGATCCCCGGCCCACGGCCTCGCCGGCGTGCGGCGAGCCCGACCCGAACGCCTCCGGCCACGATCTGCGACGGATCGATGCCCTGACCCATCCCGACCCGCATGCCTTCCTCGGCGCTCACGACACCGGGACCGGTTTCACCGTGCTGCGGACGCTGCGTCCCACCGCGACGTCGGTCACCGCGGTCATCGGCGGCGTCGACTATCCGATGACCGCCCAGACCGACGATCTGTTCGTCGTCGCGGTCCCGATCGAGGGTCTCATCGACTACCGCTACCGCGTGGAGTATCCCGACGGCGCGGGCGGCCACGAGTCCTACGTCGTCGCCGACGGTTATCGCTTCCTGCCGAGCGTCGGCGAGACCGACCGCTACCTGTTCGGCGAGGGCCGCCACGAGCGTTTGTGGGAAATCCTCGGGGCGCGGCCGGTCAGCTACACCACTCCCGACGGCGAGGTGTCGGGGACCGCGTTCTCGGTGTGGGCTCCGAACGCCCACGGCGTGGCGGTGATCGGCGATTTCGACTGGACCGGGCGCACCGCGCCGATGAGATCGCTGGGCTCCAGCGGCATCTGGGAGGTCTTCCTGCCCGACATCGGCGCGGGCACCCAGTACAAGTTCAAGGTGCACGGCGCCGACGGGGTGATCCGGGAGAAGGCCGACCCGATGGCGTTGGGCACCAACCTGCCCCCGGCGACCGCGTCGGTGGTGACCACCTCGGCGCACGAGTGGTCCGACGACGCGTGGATCGCCACCCGTGCCGCCTCCGCACCGGCCACCGAACCGATGAGCATCTACGAGGTGCACCTCGGGTCGTGGCGAATGGGGTTGTCCTACCGGGAGATCGCCGAGCAACTCGGCGACTACCTCGTCGAAAAGGGCTTCACCCACGTCGAATTCCTGCCGGTCGCCGAGCACCCCTTCGGCGGCTCGTGGGGATATCAGGTCACCAGCTATTACGCGCCCTCGGCCCGGTTCGGCCACCCCGACGACTTCCGGTATCTCGTCGACCACCTGCATTCGCTCGGGATCGGCGTACTCGTCGACTGGGTGCCCGCCCACTTCCCCAAGGACGAATGGGCATTGGCGCGTTTCGACGGCACCGCCCTGTACGAACACGCCGACCCGATGCGCGGCGAGCAACTCGACTGGGGCACATACGTCTTCGACTTCGGCCGCCACGAGGTACGCAACTTCCTGGTCGCCAACGCGCTGTTCTGGTTCGACGAATTCCACATCGATGGCCTGCGCGTCGACGCGGTCGCCTCGATGCTCTACCTCGACTACTCGCGCCCGGCCGGCGGCTGGCGTCCCAACATCTACGGTGGGCGCGAGAACCTCGAGGCGGTGCAGTTCCTACAGGAGACCAATGCCACTGTGCACAAGCATTTCCCGGGCGTGGTCACGATCGCCGAGGAATCGACGGCATGGCCGGGCGTGACCCGCATGACCGATCTGGGCGGGCTGGGCTTCAGCTTCAAGTGGAACATGGGCTGGATGCACGACACGCTCGGCTACCTCGGGCGTGATCAGGTTCACCGCAGCTTCCACCACCACGAGATCACCTTCTCGATGATGTACGCGTGGAGCGAGAACTTCGTCCTGCCGCTCTCCCACGACGAGGTCGTCCACGGCAAGGGCACACTGTGGACCCGGATGCCCGGCGACTCGTTCACCAAGGCCGCCGGGGTCCGCGTGTTCCTGGCATATCAGTGGGCGCATCCGGGCAAGCAATTGCTGTTCATGGGACAGGAATTCGGTCAGACCGGCGAGTGGGCCGAGGACCGCAGCCTGGATTGGTCACAGATGTCGGGCTGGGAAGGCGAATTGCATTCGGGCATCTCGGCTCTCGTGACCGATCTCAACCGGGTCTACCGACAGACGCCGGCCTTGTTCAGCGCGGACACCGACCCGGCGGGTTACGAGTGGATCGACGCCAACGACACCGCCAACAACGTCATCAGCTTCCTTCGATACGGAGCCGACGGTTCGGTTCTCGCATGTCTGTTCAACTTCTCCGGCTCCGATCGCAGCAACTACCGCGTCGGGCTTCCGGTGGCGGGCACCTGGGCCGAGGTCCTCAACACCGACTCGTCGGCGTATTCGGGTTCCGGTCAGGGAAATCTGGGCAGCGTCGTCACCGACGACCAACCGTGGCACGCCCGTCCCGTCTCGGCGACGGTGATGCTCCCGGCGAACTCGGCGATCTGGCTGGCCCCGGTCCCGGTCGACTCCCCGACCGATTCCGCTCCGACATCGCCGTGATCGCCCACGTCGGTTGATACCCCCGACGGCGCCGGGTCGAGATCCTCGACCCGGCGCCGTCGTCTGTGTGGCCTGCGAGACGCCTTGCGCTTTCACTATTCAGCGTTACTATGTACTAGTAGTCAGCAACACTGAGTAGTACTTCACACCCCGAGTATCGGAGGACGCGTTGGGCAAACAAATGACCGAGATGCTCAAGGGCACGCTGGAGGGCATCGTCCTGGCGATCCTGAGCCTGCGCGCGGCCTACGGGTACGAGATCACCGCGGCACTGCGCGAGCAGGGTTTCACCGACATCGCCGAGGGAACCGTCTACGCGTTGCTGTTGCGCATCGAGAAGCGCGGACTGGTCGACGTGGAGAAGGTGCCGTCGGAGAAGGGTCCGCCCCGAAAGGTGTACTCCCTCAACGCCTCCGGTCACGAGTACCTCGACGAGTTCTGGCGCACCTGGGATTTCCTCACCGACCGGCTCGACACACTTCACCACCGAAAGGAACAACCGTGATGCTCACCAAGATCATCGGCGACAAGAAACGTTGGCGCGCATACAAAGCGCGGAGGGACGCATTACCGGACCATCTGCGCACCGTCCTCGAGGCCGTCGAGCACTACATCTATTACTTCGCCTCCTCGGAGACCGATGCCCTGATGTCGTTGCTCACCGACCTCGCCGACCTCTTCGAGCAGGCCGCCGCCGACCGGACCCCGGTCGCCGACCTCGTCGGCGACGACCCGATCGAGTTCGCCGAGGGATTCCTGCGCAATTACCCGGAGGCGTCGTGGATCAGCAAGGAACGCAAGCGATTGACCACGGCGCTCGATCAGGCGATCGCCGCCGAGGCGAGCAACCCCGACACAGACACCCCGGAGCGTGAGAAATGACCGCCGAGCCCGCCATCTCCGTTGCCGGACTGCGTAAGTCGTTCAAGGAACTCGAGGTCCTGCGCGGGGTCGACTTCGAGGTGGCGCCCGGCAGCATCTTTGCCCTGCTCGGCTCCAACGGGTCGGGCAAGACCACCACGGTCAAGATCCTCACCACGCTTGCCCGGCCCGACGCCGGCACCATCCGGGTCCTGGGTCACGATGTCACCCGGCAGCCACAACTGGTACGCGAATCCATCAGCCTGACCGGACAATTCGCGGCGGTCGACGACATCCTCACCGCCCGCGAGAACCTCGTCCTCGTCGCCCGGTTGCGCCATCTACCCGACGCCGACGCCGTGGCCGAGCACCTGCTGGACCGGTTCTCGTTGATCGACGCCGCCGACCGTCGGGTCGCCACGTTCTCCGGCGGGATGCGACGACGACTCGACATCGCCATGAGCCTGATCGGCGAACCACCGGTCATCTTTCTCGACGAACCCACCACCGGACTGGATCCGCAAGCGCGCCTGGAGGTCTGGGAGTCGATCACCGACCTCGCCCGACGCGGTACCACGGTGCTGCTGACCACCCAGTACCTCGAGGAGGCCGAACACCTCGCCGACCGAATCGCGATCCTCCATCAGGGGCGCATCATCCAGAACGGCACCCTCGCCCAGCTCACCGCGCTCCTCCCGCCCGCCGAGGTCGAGTACGTCGTCAAGCAGCCCTCGCTCGAAGACGTCTTCCTCGCGGTGATCGGCGAGGACACCACCCGTACGACCAAGGAGCCGTGATGGCCACACATTTCGCCACCGACACCACTGCCCTACTCGGCCGCACCCTGCGGCATGTGACGCGCAGCCCGGACACGATCATCACCACCGCGGTCATGCCGATCGCCTTCCTGCTGCTGTTCGTCTACGTCCTCGGCGGTGCGATCCAGACCGGTTCGGGCCCCTACATCGACTACCTGTTGCCGGGCATCCTGCTGATCACGGTGGCGTCGGGGATCTCCTACACCGCGTTTCGGCTGTACTCGGACATGGCCGGTGGGATGGTCGAGCGCTTCCAATCCATGCCGATTGCACGCTCGGTGACCCTGTGGGCGCATGTGCTGACCTCGTTGCTGGCCAACATGGTGGCCGTGGCCATCGTGGTGCTGGTCGCGGTGGCAATGGGGTTCCGGTCGAGTGCCGGCGTCCTCGGGTGGCTCGCGGTGGCCGGCATCCTCGTCGTCTTCACCCTCGCGCTGACCTGGGTCGCGGTCATCCCCGGGCTCACCGCGAAGAGCGTCGACGGCGCGAGTGCATTCTCCTACCCGCTGATCTTCCTGCCGTTCATCAGCTCCGCATTCGTGCCGACCGAGTCGATGCCCGGACCGGTGCGGGCATTCGCCGAGCATCAGCCGGTGACCTCGATCGTGAACAGCATTCGCGCACTGTTCGCCGGGCAGCCGGTCGGCGGCGACCTCTGGATCGCCCTGGGATGGTGCGTCGGCATCCTGGTGATCGCCTACGCCGCCGCGATGGTCGTCTACCGACGCAAGGTGTCGTGAACTCCATGACCCGCGCTCCGGCACGGCTCTGGTCGAACCGCTATCGGTTCAGCGCGGGTCGGACTCAGAACAGGGCACTCGCGAGCTTGCGCCGGGCGGCGACGACGAACGGCTCGGCCGGATCGAACAACTCGAAGAGCTCGAGCAGCCGGGTGCGGGCGCGGGTGCGGTCGTCACCGGCGGTCGCGCGCACCACCTCGATGATCCGATCGAATGCCGCCTCGGGCTGCTGGGCGAGCAGAAGCACGTCGGCCGCCGCCAGTTGCGCGTCGACATCTGCGGCCGCGGCGGTCTCCACGATGGCCGGATCGTGGGCCTGGGCCCGTAGCACGAACTCGAGGTTGCGTGCAGCCGAGGCGGCCTCGACGTTGTCGGGCTCGGCCTCCACGATGGCCCGGTACGCGCCGAGTGCGCCGTCGAAGTCCCCGGAGTCGAGCAACTCCTCGGCGGCGTCCATCCGTGGATCTGAGGCCTCGGGCTCCGGCTCGTCGGCGTCGGGCACCCCGGTGAGGTGACCGCCGACCTGGGAGAGGATCTCATCGATCCACGCGGTGATCTCCTGCTCGCTGCGTACCCCGTTGAACGCGGCGACCGGTTGGCCCGCGGCGATCGCCACGACCATCGGGATCGACTGCACGCGGAAGGCCTGGGCGATACGGGGATTGGCGTCGACGTCGACCTTGGCGAGCACCCACTGCCCGCCGGCCGAGGCCGCCATGCGCTCGAGCACCGGCGAGAGCTGCTTGCAGGGCTCACACCAGGTGGCCCACAGGTCGACGACGACGAGTTGCCGTGTCGACCGGGCGAGCACGTCGGTCTCGAAGGTCTCCTCGGTCACGTCCAACACCGATCCGGGGGAGGCGGAACCCGGCGAGCTCGGGCCGGATGCCGGCGGTCCGCCGGGAGCTGCGGAACGCTGTGGTTGCGCGCGTTGGGCTTCCGCGCGTTCCTTCAGTGCGGACAGGTCGACTGCACCGGACATCGCGACAGCTGCGGCCGCCTGCTGGGCTGCGGCTGCCTGTGCCCTGTTGGAAGGTCTGCTCACCCCTACAGTGTGTCATGACCGCGCGTCGCGCTCACGCGCGTGAGGTGCGCTCACCTCTGTCGGGCGCGGCGACCACCCCGGCGGCCACGACCGCGAACGCGAGGGCGATCAACACCGGTGTGAGGCCGAGACGCAGACTCGAGTGGCCGCTGATCACGCCGACGATCGCCGGCCCGGCGAGCATGCCGAGATAGCCACAGCCCACCACCATCGAGATCGCCCGCCCGCTCGAGTGCTCGGTGAGATTGCCCGCGGCGGTGAAGATCTGCGGGATGAGCCCGGCCAGTCCGATCCCGAAGATCGTCCATCCGATGATCGCGGCGATCGCCGAGGAGGTGGTCGGCGTCGACGGGACGAGCACGATGACCATCCCGACGGCTCCGATGACCGCACCCCCGCGCACCACCGACACCGGTCCCACACGTGCCGCGATGGGATCGACGACGAACCGGGCGACCATCATCGCCGCGCTGAAACTCGCGAAGGCGATGGCGCCGACCGCCTCCCGGGTGCCGAAGGTCTCGACGATGTGCAACGCACTCCAGTCGTACGACGTGCCCTCGGCGAGCATCAGCACGAACGCCAATGCCGCCATCACCGACAGGCGTCGCAGGTCCACCTCGCGCCACCACCGGGCGCGTGGGGCATCCGGCGAGGCCGGGACCCCTGGTTGGGGCGACTCCGTGTCGGCGTCACCGCCGGGGGCGCCCTGCGCCGAAACCGAGACCGGGGCACCACCCCGGGCGACGATTCCCCGTGCCGCGACGGCAACCACGACCAGCCCGATGCCGGCGAGCACCGCCACCGTCGCCACCACCGGCCATTGCATCCACAGCCCCAGGGCCACCGCACCGGAACCGAGAAGTCCACCGACGGAGAAGAAACCGTGAAACGCCGACATGATCGGGCGTCGATAGATCCGTTCGACGACGACGGCCTGCGCGTTCATCGACACGTCGAGAGAACCGTTGGCGAACCCGAAGAGGGCGAGCGCGCAGGCGAGGCCGACCGGGTCGGTGGCCAGGACCGGACCCAGCATGGCCGGGCACAGGACGACCGCTGCGGCGATCGTGGTGGGTCGCGAGCCGACGCGGTCGATCAGATGCCCGCACACCTGCATCCCGACGAAGGCCGCCGCGCCCACGAGCAACAGCAACCCGCCCAACAACTCGTGCGAGGTGCCGGTGCGTTCGGTGATGACCGGGATGTGGGCCACCCAGAGCGCGGCCAGAAAGCCGTTGAGGCAGAAGATCGCGGTCACACCGGCACGAGATCGACCCAGATGCTCGGGCGCCGTCGACCGCCCGGAATCGGTCAATTCTCCAGATGGGCGTCGACCCGGGCGACCTTGCCCGCCAATTCGCCGGTGTGCCCCGGCCGGATGTCGGCCTTGAGTACGAGCCCGACGCGCGGGGCGAGCGCCGCGACAGCTTCGGTGGCCTGCTTGACCACGGCCATCACCTCGTCCCACTCACCCTCGATGTAGGTGAACATCGCGGTCGTCTGGTGCGGCAGTCCGGAGTGGCGAACCACGCGCACCGCCTGCGCCACCGCGGCGCTCATGCCGCCGTCGTCCTCGACCGCGTCGCCGCCCGACGGCGTGATGCTGAATGCGACGATCATCGTTGCGTCCCCATCAGCGGAGTATCTCAGGCAGCCGAGTATCTCAGGCAGCGGCCGCTGCGTTGCTCGTCGACTCCGACACCGACAGCTCGGCGAGGTGTCCGTTGCGCCGGGCCCACCACTCGAAGACCAGGGTCCCGAACGGCGGGATACTCGAGAACAGGGCCAGCCCGGTGACCTTCACGCTCCAGCGCAGGGAGAACGCGGTCAGCAGCGAGACCACGACGAACACCATGAACACGATCCCATGCGTCATGCCGGGGATCTGCACGGCCTCGTCGTGGCCGAGCACCCATTTGAAGAACATCGCCACGAGCAGCGCCGCCCACGTGATGGCTTCGAGCACGGCGACGAAGCGGAATCGTTTGGCGGGCGTGGACAGGTCGAAGAATTGCCTCATGCGCTCCATTGTGCCGGAGCCGCGGACAACCTACGACATCCCGTAGTAGCCGTACGCGATCCGACGTGACCCACATCACGGGCACCACGGGATGGTTGCGGTGTCGATCAGGCCCTGGAGGTCAGACCTGGGGAGATCAGACTCCGGCGCTCAGACCTCCGGCGCTCAGGCTCTGGCGATCAGGCTCTGGAGATCAGGCCTTGGGAACCCGGACGATCAGCGCATCGCCCTGTCCACCGGCGCCACAGAGCGCCGCGGCGCCGACGCCGCCACCGCGCCGTTGCAGTTCCAGCGCCAGGTGCAGGGTGATGCGTGCTCCGGAGGTGCCGATCGGGTGGCCGACGGCGATCGCCCCGCCGTTGACGTTGACGATCGACTCATCGACGCCCAGGGACTTCGTCGAGGCCAGCCCGACGGCCGCGAACGCCTCGTTGATCTCGATGAGGTCGAGGTCGGTCGGCGCGATCCCGGCGCGGTCACAGGCCTTGCGGATGGCATTCGCGGGCTGCTGCTGCAGCGACGAATCCGGACCGGCGACGACGCCGTGCGGACCGATCTCGGCGAGCCAGTCGACGCCGAGTTCGGTGGCCTTGGCCTTGCTCATCACGACGACCGCGGCCGCCCCGTCGGAGATCTGCGAGGAGTTGCCCGCGGTGATGGTGCCGTCCTTGCGGAAGGCAGGCCGCAGACCGGCCAGCGAATCGGCGGTGGTGTCGGCACGGATGCCCTCGTCCTCGGCGAACTCGATCGGATCGCCCTTGCGCTGCGGGATCGACACCGGAACCACCTCGTCGGCGAAGACACCGTTCTTCCAGGCCGTGGCGGCGAGCTGATGGCTGCGCGCAGCGAACTCGTCCTGCTCGGCGCGGGAGAACCCACGATATTCATTCCCCGTCGCTCCGCTCGCCCCGAGGTCGTTGCCCTGCTCGGTCAGCGCACCCATCGGCTGGTCGGTGAACGCGTCGAACAGGCCGTCGTAGGCCATGTGGTCGACGAGTTCGGTGTTGCCGTACTTGAAGCCGCTACGGCTGCCCGGCAGTAGGTGCGGCGCCTGGGTCATCGATTCCTGACCGCCGGCGACCACCACGTCGAACTCCCCGGCGCGGATCAGCTGGTCGGCGAGTGCAATCGAGTCGATTCCCGACAGGCACATCTTGTTGATCGTCAGCGCGGGTACGTCCCACCCGATGCCGGCCTTGACCGAGGTCTGGCGTGCCGGCATCTGTCCGGCACCGGCGGTCAGGACCTGACCCATGATCACGTACTGAACCTCCGAGGCGGCCACCCCCGAGCGCTCGAGCGCACCCTTGATGGCGATGGCACCGAGGTCGACGGCACTGAAACCCTTGAGAGAGCCGAGCATCCGGCCGAACGGCGTGCGTGCGCCGGCGACGATCACCGACGTCGTCTGATCTGGGGACATGAGGACCTCCACGACTCTGACCGCGGCACCAACCGAGCGGTCGCTCTGTATTTTGTCGCCTCTAACGCTACCGTTAGGCCATGAGTACTTCCGCAGCTGACCCCGCCACCACCGCCCAATCCCCGGCCGCACTGATCTCCGATCTCGTCCTCGCGATCGATCACGTCGGCATCGCCGTGCCCGATCTCGACGCCGCCAAGCAGTGGTACGCCGACAATCTGGGATTCGTCGAGCTCCACGAGGAGACCAACGACGAGCAGGGCGTGCGTGAGGCGATGATCGGCCCGCAAGGAGGTGACGGTGCCGTCATCCAACTCCTCGCGCCGCTGACCCCGGAGTCGACCATCGCGAAATTCCTCGATCGCAACGGCCCCGGCCTGCAGCAGCTCGCGGTACGGGTCACCGACGTCGCGGCGGTGATGGACCGCTTGACCGCGAACGGCGTCCGCGTGCTGTACCCACAGCCGCGTCGCGGCACCGCCGGCTCCCGGATCAACTTCGTACACCCCAAGGACGCCGGCGGGGTGCTCCTCGAACTGGTCGAGCCCGCGGCGTCCGCCCACTGAGACCACCGGGTCGTCTGCGTGGCCGGGGAGGGACCTTCGTCCTCCTCGGCACGTGCGGGTGCTGCGATTAGACTGGCCCGCATGTCAGCCCCTGCACCCAAGCAGCAGTTACCGTTCGCGATCGTGATGCGCGGGTACGACCGAGAACAGGTCGCCGACCGCCTCCGGCGCATCGACGCCGACATGCGGGTGCTGGCCGCGGATCGCGACGCGGCCACCGCGCATGCCCGCGAACTCGCGGCGCACCTGGCCGATGCCCGCGACGAGATCGAGGAGTTGCGCCGCGAGGTCGACAAGCTGTCGGTGCCGCCGACGTCGGTCACCGGCATGAGTGAACGGCTCTCACGGATGTTGCAGCTGGCCTCCGACGAGGCCTCGGAGATGCGTGCCGAGGCGAGTGCCGAAGCGGCCGAGACGGTGTCCGTGGCTCGCCAGGAGGCCGAGGACACCCAGCGCAACGCCGCCGAGGAGGCCCAGCGGATCGTCGCCGACGCGCGCGCCCGGGCGAGCAAGATCGTCGGTGACGCCGACGAGTACTCGGCGAAGACGCGCAACGAGGCCGACGCCATCAAGGCCGAGGCCGCCGCGGACGCCGAACGCGCCGCCGCCGAACGCGCCGACCGCGCCGCCGCAATGGAGTCCGAACACGAGAAGACGATGGCCGCAGCCAAGGCCGAGGCGCAACGGATCCTCACCAAGGCGCGCACCGAGACCGAGGAACTCCGGCGCCGCACGGCACAGGAGTTGCAGGACGCGCGGACTCAACACGACGCGGAACTGTCCGCCCAGCGATCCGAGGCGAACGCCCTCGCCGCCGACATCGAGAGCACCGCGCGGGCCATCGCCACCGAACGGGTGGCGCGCTCGCGCGAACTCGGCGACCGCGTCACGAAGGCACGCGACGAGATCGTCTCCGAGTTCTCGCGGATCTCCGAGCGTCTCGCCGAACTCCCGGCGTTGTTGAACACCGAGGTCGATGCCGAGCTGACCACCGCGTCCGAACACAGCGACGCCGAACTGCTCAACACCCTGTTGTCACGCGACGCGCAAATCGACACCGAGCCGTTCCAGAAGGCCACCGGCCACAACGGCCGCCACGCAGGCAAGCGCGCCGATACCGCACCGATCCATACCGCCCCACTCGAGGTCGAGCAGAACTGATCGGCTGAGCACAACCGATCAGAACAGTCGCAACTCCGTGCTCTCGGCCCCGCGGAGTGCGTCGTAATCGAGTACGAGACAACGGATTCCGCGGTCCTGGGCCAGGGTGCGCGCCTGCGGCTTGATCTGCTGCGCGGCGAAGACCCCGCTCACCGGGGCGAGGAGCGGATCGCGGTTCAGCAATTCGAGATACCGCGTGAGCTGCTCGACACCATCGATCTCGCCGCGCCGCTTGATCTCCACTGCGACGGTCGCGCCGTCGGCGTCGCGCGCAAGGATGTCGACCGGGCCGATCGCCGTCATGTACTCCCGGCGGATGAGGGTGTGGCCGGGGCCCAGGGTCTCGACGTGTTCGGCGAGCAACTCCTGCAGATGGGCCTCGACGCCGTCCTTCACCAGTCCCGGATCGACGCCGAGTTCGTGGGTCGAATCGTGTTCGATCGAGGTGATGGTGATCCGCAACTCCTCACCGGCCTTGTTGGTCACCACCCAGTAGGCGACCACCTCGTCGTGCGCGCAGGCGACCTCTTCGGGCACCGGCTCCTCGGCCAGCCAGCAGGGCGGGCTCATCCAGTTCAGCGGCTTGTATGCGCGGTCGTCGGCGTGCACGCTCACCGACCCGTCGGACTTGATGAGCAGCAACCGACGCGCCATCGGCAGATGGGCCGTGAGCCGTCCGACATAGTCCACTTGGCATTCCGCGATCACCAGACGCACAGTCGGCAGCTTAACTGCTCGCCCCACGTCTCGAAGAACCCCACTCCGAGTGCGGCGGCGGAAATCCCGTCCGGTGATCCGCGGCCGAAACACGCACACGTCACGGGCGCCGAAAGGACTCCAGCTGGAATTCCTCGGCGTCGCGGACCGCGGCCTCCATCGTCGAGTGCACGTGCGGCAGGGTGGGATCGAGACCCCGGAGTTGTTCGGGCGCATTCAGATTCGGCACCACGAAGTCGGAGCGATGACTGTCCACGCTCTCCCGTACCACGCCATCGGGATCGACGAGCATGGCGCGCTGCCCGCGCACATCGGTGGTGTGTTTGATACCGAGCAGCATCGTCCGGGCGACCGGATCGATCACCCCGACGCGCGAGATCTCGACGATTGCGACATCGAGGTCGTCGAGATCGGACTCGATGCGACGCAGGGCACGCTCGGCGCCGGCGAAGGTCAGATCCCCCTGCAGTTCATATACCCGTACCCGGTCGCGACAGGTTCGCAGGTAACTGCGCTGCAGTTCGTCCCAGTCCGCGCCGACCTCGAACTCACCGATCGAGTACACCGACCGGATGGACACCCGGCTCTCGCGCGTCACATTGAACATGTGCAGGCCCAGGTCGCGGGACAACCGGCGACAGGTATCGACACCACGGACGCTGTTGCCGTGCTGATCGAGGCGCGGTGAGTACACACCGATCCCGAGTTGGCCGGGGAGCACCGCCAGAATGCCGCCACCGACCCCGCTCTTGGCCGGCAGACCCACCGAGGTGACCCAGTCCCCTGCGCCGTCGTACATGCCGCAGGTGGTCATCACACTCAACAGCCGCTGGGCCACCTCGTTGCTCAGCACCCGCCGACCGGTGCGCGGATTGACCCCGCCCGCGGCGATCGTCGCGGCGATCGCGGCGAGGTCGTCGCTGGTCACCCGCAGCGAACATTGACGGAAGTAGAGGTCGAGGGCCGCCTCGGGGTCGGTGTCGACCGCGCCGAAACTGTCGAGCATGTAGACGATGGCGCGATTACGGGAACCGGTGGCGGCCTCGGAGGCGTAGACCTGCTCATCGATCGTCAGATGTCGCCCGGCGCAACCGGAGTAGAACTCGACGAGTTCGTCGAACGCCTTGTCCACGGCACCGGCCGGCAGCGACCGGACCGGCGGCAACAGCATCGACGACGCCAGGATCGCGCCGGCATTGATCATCGGATTACGCGGACGGCGCCGCTCGTCCACGCTGATCTCGTTGAACGCCTCACCCGACGGCTCGACGCCGATCTTCGCATCCACCTCCGCCACATCGAGGCGGGTCAGCGCGAGCGCATAGGTGAGCGGCTTGGACACCGATTGGATGGTGAACTCGACGCCGACGTCACCGAGCGAATAGGTGTTGCCGTCGTGCATGCACATCGACAGGGCGTAGCCATCGGCGTCGACGGCGGCGAGTTCGGGGATGTAGTCGGCAACCGCTCCGGAACGATCGGGCGCGCATTCATCCATGATGTGGCGCAGGTATCCGTGGACATGGGAGATCGGCACGGCACCAATCTATCCGGTGCGGCAGTCATCCCGCGCCGATCCCGCGGCGAGGCGGACCGCTGACATCGACGGCGGGCGCCGCCCATCAGTTCGGGGCGAAACGCGTGTCACGCACCACCACACCGTCAGCGAAGCGGTACGGGTTGGCACACAGCAGACCACCGAAATGCTTACGGAGACGGGAGATCTCGGCTCTCACGGTAATCGTGCGGTCGGCGACGCCGAAGAGGTTCTGCGACAGTTCGGCCGCACGAAGCCCACCGGGTTGCGCGGCGGCGAGCATACCGAGAATCTGCGCATGCCGAGGCGAGAGGCGTTGGGTCCAGCTGCCGGCGAATCCCTCGACGCGCACCACCACGCCGGTGCCGTCGGCGCCGATCACCACCTCGGTGGGCCGACTCGGATCGGTGGCCTCAACCGTCCGGAGTAGCCATCCTCCCGGCAGTGGTTCGATCTCGCACAGGCCGAGGTCGGGTACGGCCGTGCGGCCGGGTGCGAGTCCCGTCGGGATGCTCAGTCGCGCCCGCGGTGCCACCGATCCCACTGCGGCCACCCAGCCGTCGCGGTCGACGGCCATGGCCGGACCCTCGGTCCGCGCGAGTATGGGCGCGGCGACCGCCCGGAGCTGGTCGAGAACGCGTCGATGGTGTTCGCGCAGCCGGGATTCGGCGAGCCGGGCAACGGTGTCGACCAGGGCCAGCGTGGTCGGGTGGATCGTGGCCGCCGGACCACTGACGTCGACCACCCCGAGCACGTCGCCGCTGCGTGGATTGCGGATGGGCGCACCCGCACAGGTCCATGTGTGATGGGTGCGCACGAAGTGCTCCGCGGAGAACACCTGAACCGCCCGCCCCGACTCGAGGGCGGTGCCGATTGCGTTGGTACCCACCGACGATTCCGCCCAGCACGCACCCTCGACGAAACCGAGCCGGTCGGCCCGATGCAGCACCTGGTTGGCACCGCTGCGCCAGAGCACATGCCCGGCCGCGTCGGCGACGACGAGAATGTTGTGGCCGTCGGAGATCACCGCATCGAGGCCGAAGGTCAGGTCGTCGAGGACCTCGTGCAGTCCCGACTCGTTTCGACGCACCTCGATCTCGGCCACGTCGAGAGTTGCCGCATCTGGACCGTGGTCTGGGTCGACCCCGGCGCCGAGGACACGTCCCCACGATTCGCTGATGACCTGGCGGGGACGGGCCGGCGGCTTGTCGCCGGCCATCGCTGCGTCGTACACCGCCGAGAGGACAGCCGCGAACTGGCGCGGATCGTCGCCGGCGGCGACGGCGGGCTCGAGTCCGGCTGGCAGTGTCGACACCTCACGATTGTGCGCTCGGTCACAGCCGATTCGCAAAGACACCACCGGGGTTGCATCGGGTTGCAGTCCCGTGCCCCGCACGTCGCAACTGCCCCGCACGTCGCAACGGGATGCAACCCTTGCCGTCACGCATCGACGGCGCGTGTGCTGTGAGTCACATCAGAGATGACCGAAGGGAGCTGGCATGACCCAGACACTCGAACCCGATGTGGCGACCGCCGCAGACCAACCGCCCACACCACAACAGCGCGCCACCCGGTGGCTCGATCGATTCGAGACCGCACTCGCCGCACGCGACATCCCGGCAGTGACCTCGATGTTCGCCACGGACTCGTTCTGGCGCGACCTGGTGTCGTTCACCTGGAATCTGAAGACGGTCGAAGGCCGCGAGCAGATTGCCGACATGCTCGGCGAGCGCCTTTCCGACACCGCCCCGTCGGGCTTTGCCACCAGCGAACCGGCCACCGACGACGAGGGGGTGGTCTCGGCGTTCATCGAGTTCGAGACGGCGACCGGCCGGGGCGTCGGGCATCTGCGTCTACGACCCGACGCCGACTCCGGCGAGGACCAGGCGTGGACCCTGCTGACGACCCTGCAGGAACTCAAGGGCCACGAGGAACACAGCGGCCCGACCCGGGTCATGGGAGCGGTTCACGGATCCAACCCCGACACCCGATCCTGGGCGGAGCGCAAGGCCGACGAGGAGGCCGAGTTGGGGCGCACGCGTCAGCCGTATGTCCTCGTCGTCGGTGGCGGTCAGGGCGGCATCGCACTCGGCGCCCGACTACGCCAGCTCGGCGTTCCGTCGATCGTCATCGACCGTCATGATCGCCCCGGCGATCAGTGGCGCAACCGCTACAAGTCGCTGTGCCTGCACGATCCGGTCTGGTACGACCACCTGCCGTATCTCCCCTTCCCGGAGAACTGGCCGGTCTTCGCACCCAAGGACAAGATCGGCGACTGGCTCGAGTTCTACACGCGGGTCATGGAAGTGCCCTACTGGTCGAAGACGACGTGCGAATCGGCGACCTACGACGAGGACGAGGGCCGCTGGACCGTCGAGATCGATCGCGACGGCGAGCATCTGACCCTGCACCCCGATCAGCTGGTCCTGGCGACCGGTATGTCGGGCAAGGCCAACGTGCCCACCTTCCCCGGCCAGGACGTGTTCACCGGTGAGCAGCACCATTCCAGTCAACACCCCGGGCCCGACGGCTACGTCGGCAAGAAGGTGGTGGTGATCGGCTCCAACAACTCCGCGCACGACATCTGTAAAGCTTTGGTGGACAACGGCATCGATACGACCATGGTGCAGCGATCCTCGACGCACATCGTGAAATCCGACTCGCTGATGGAGATCGGTCTCGGCGCCCTGTACAGCGAGCAGGCGGTGGCGGGCGGGATGACCACCAAGAAGGCCGACCTGACCTTCGCCTCGTTGCCCTACCGGATCATGCACGAGTTCCAGATCCCGCTGTACGACCAGATCCGCGAACGCGACAAGGATTTCTACGCTCGCCTCGAGGCGGCTGGCTTCGACCTGGACTTCGGTGACGACGACTCGGGCCTGTTCATGAAGTACCTGCGGCGCGGCTCGGGCTACTACATCGACGTCGGCGCCTGCGAACTCGTTGCCGACGGCACCATCAAACTCGAGCACGGCGACGTCGACCATCTCACCGAGAACAGTGTCGTTCTCGCCGACGGCACCGAGTTGCCGGCCGACGTCGTGGTCTACGCGACCGGCTACGGCTCGATGAACGGGTGGGCCGCGGACCTGATGGGCCAGGAGATCGCCGACAAGGTCGGCAAGGTGTGGGGACTGGGGTCCGAGACCACCAAGGATCCCGGGCCGTGGGAAGGCGAACAGCGCAACATGTGGAAGCCGACGCAGCAGCCCGGTCTGTGGTTCCACGGCGGCAATCTGCATCAGTCGCGGCACTATTCGCTGTATCTGGCGCTGCAGCTCAAGGCGCGGTATGAGGGAATTCCCACCCCGGTGTACGGCTTGCAAGAGGTCCATCATCTGAGCTGAGTTGCCGCCGACGCCGAGCCGGGTCGCTTCGGGAATCCCCGCGGCGGCCCGGCTCGCGTCGTGTCCGGTTTCCGAACCCACACGCGTGTGCCAGACGCGTGTGCCGGGCGCGCGAGAGTGAGAGCATCGAAGCGCACACCCCGAACACCGCCGATCGGAGCCGCCATGCCCTCCCGCAAACTGCTCGCCGCCTATCTCCCGACGCCGGGCGGCGAGGACGCGCTGGCCCTCGGGATCGCTCTCGCCGGTCCGTTCCATGCAGCACTCGACGTCTGCATGGTCCTGCCCCCACCACCGCAGGGCGGCGACGGCGGCGCCGACGCCGACCCGGTCCGGAAGACCACGGAGATGTTGGACGCCCAAGCCGCCGACTGGTTGTCGGAGGCGGTCGGCCGCATTCCCGACGAGGTGGTCGCCGAGGGGCACATCGCCTTTCACGAGAACGCCGCCGAGGGCCTGGTGGCCGAGGCCGAGTCGACCGGAAGCGCGGCCATCATCGTCGGCGGTTCGGGAGGGGGCATCCGAGGACGTCACGCACTCGGATCGGTGGTCAACGACCTGCTGCACATCTCGACGAAGCCGGTGGTGATCACGCCGCTCGGGGCACAGGAAACCGCCCGCCCGCCGCGTCGGATCACCTGTGCCATCGGCCGCCGGCCCGGGGCGACACCACTGCTGCGCGCCGCGGTCGACGCGTGTTCGCGGTCCGGTCTCCCTTTGCGTCTGGTCTCGTTGGTCACCAGCGACGATGCCACGGCCCATCGCGACGGTGACAAGACAGGAGATGACGAGAAACAAGCAGTGGCCCACGCCACCGAACAGCTCGCCGAGCATGTGGCGACCATCGGCGCACAACTGCCCGACGGTCAGGAGATCACCTCCGAGGTGATCACGGGCGACACCATCGAGGATGCCGTCGCATCGCTGGAGTGGACCGCCGAGGACATCATTTTCGTCGGCTCCAGCCGCCTCGCTCGCCCACAGCAACTGTTCTTCGGGGCGACGGCGTCGAAGATGCTGCGTGCGTTGGCCATTCCCATGGTCGTGGTACCCAAGGATCCCGACTGAGCGGACACCCTCCCGAGTGGCTTCACCATGATGTCCAGCGGCAGGGGCGTCGATTCGACACGGTGGCTGGTGCGTTCCGGACGTGATGCGGCGCACAGTGGGGTTCGTGATCCGAAACGGGCGGATCCGACGTAACGAACCCTGACCGATGGGAGCCCACATCATGACCACCGGCCGCACACTGCTGGTCGCCTACCTGTCCACGCCGGGCGGACAGGACGCACTGGCACTCGGCGTCGTCCTCGCACGATCCCTGCACGCCGACCTCGACGTCTGCATGGTCTTGCCGCCGCCGTCTGCGACGGCACAGATCGCAGCCACCGGCAACGCCGACTTCGCGGAGATCCTCGACGAACAGGCAACACGATGGCTCACTGAAGCCACCGACCGGGTTCCCGACGACGTCACCGCCACCACCCGGGTCGCCTTCCACGACAATGCCGCCGAAGGACTGGTGGCCGAAGCACAGGCGACCGACTGCGCGGCGATCGTGGTGGGCGGCTCCGGAGGCGGACTGGTCGGACGCCACTCACTCGGGTCGGTCGTCAACGACGTCTTGCACGCGTCGACGACACCGGTGGTGCTGACGCCACGCGGTAGCCGGGACATGGCGTGCGCACCGCGTCGGATCACCTGTGCCATCGGCCGACGGCCGGGTACCGCACCATTGGTGCGTGCCGCCGTCGACGCGTGCGCCCGTACCGGATTGCCGTTGCGACTGGTCTCCCTGGTCACCGATGACGACCACGTGACCCCCTGGCGCCGCGACGCCGACGACGATGCCGCGCGCGCTGCCGCAGCTGCCCACCTCGCCGACGTCCTCGCCCAGGCACGCGCCGAGCTCGGTGACGACCATCCGATCACCTCGGCCGTCGTACCCGCCCGCACCACCGAGGACGCCATCACCTCGCTGCACTGGGAGGACGGCGACCTGATCTTCGTCGGTTCGAGCCGACTCGCCCAGCCCCGCCACCTGTTCCTCGGCTCGACTGCAGCAAAGATGTTGCGCGCGTTGTCGGTTCCGATGATCGTCGTTCCGAAGGACGCCTGATGAAACCCAACGATCCCGCCGTGTCTCGCCCCGCTGCCACCCCGACGATTCCCGACTCCCACCTCGCCAACGAGAAGGGACTCGCCACCGGCAAGGTGGGTGTGCTCTCCGGGGCGATCCTCGGGATCTCGACGGTGGCTCCCGGCTACACCCTCACCGCCAGCATCGGTTTGATCGTCGCAGCGGTCGGTCTGAAGATGCCGGCGATCTTCATCGCCGGGTTCATCCCGATGTTCCTGACCGCCTACGCCTACCGTGAGCTCAACTCCGACACCCCGGACTGTGGCGCCTCGTTCACCTGGTCGACCAAGGCCTTCGGGCCCTACGTCGGCTGGATGTGTGGATGGGGCATGGTGGTGGCGACGATCATCGTGCTCTCGAATCTGGCGGCGATCGGCGTGCAATTCTTCTACCTGATCATCGCCCAGATCGCCGACCGCCCCTCGATCGCCGATCTCGGAACGAACAAGCTCGTCAACATCCTCACCACGCTTGTTCTCCTGGCAATCGCCACCTGGGTGTCGATGCACGGGATCACCACCAGCGAACGTATCCAGTACGTGCTCGTGGGCTTTCAGATCATCGTGCTGTTTGCCTTCGCGATCATCGCTTTCGTCAAGGTCGGCGCCGGCGACGCCCCCGCCGGCATGTCCTTCGACATCGATTGGTTCAACCCGTTCACCGGTTTGACGATCTCGGCATTCGCCGTCGGACTCACCGGCTCGATCTTTGCGTTCTGGGGGTGGGACACCTGTCTCACCCTCGGTGAGGAGTGCAAGGACCCGCAACGCACCCCGGGGCGCGCCGGAATCCTCTGTGTCCTGTCGATCCTGCTCACCTATCTGCTGGTCGCGGTCGCGGTGATGATGTACGCCGGCGTCGGCACCGACGGGGTCGGTCTGGGTTCGGAGGCCAACGCCGAGAACGTCTTCGGTGCCCTGGCCACACCGATCCTCGGTCGATGGGGCGGATTGTTGCTCTTCGCCGCGATCCTGGTGTCATCGATCGCGAGCTTGCAAACGACGTTTCTCCCCGTCGCCCGCACCATGCTCGCGATGGGCACGTACGGCGCATTCCCGAAGAAGGTCGCCGAGATCCATCCGCGATTCCTGTCGCCGGCGTTCGCCGCACTGGTGGCCGGGATCGTGACGGCAGTGTTCTACACGGTGGTGACGGTGCTGTCCGAACGCACATTGATCGACACGATCGCCGCCCTGGGCATCATGATCTGCTGGTACTACAGCATCACCGCATTCGCCTGCGTGTGGTACTTCCGG
The DNA here is from genome assembly GCF_000241325.1 of Gordonia polyisoprenivorans NBRC 16320 = JCM 10675. GTDB lineage: Bacteria > Actinomycetota > Actinomycetes > Mycobacteriales > Mycobacteriaceae > Gordonia > Gordonia polyisoprenivorans. The sequence goes on from NZ_BAEI01000074.1 coordinate 65,592, forward strand.
CGCACGCTGTTCTCGTCCGCACGGAACTTCGTCTACCGCTTGCTGTTCCCGTTTCTCGGTGGACTCGCTCTCATCGTCGTGTTCGTCATCTCGGTCGGCGAGAGCATGAATCCCGACAATGGCAGTGGCGCGTCCATTTTCGGTATCGGCCTGGTCTTCTACATCGGATTCGGACTGCTCGCCGTCGGTGCTGTGGTGATGATCTATCTTCGCGCACGCCATCCTGCGTTCTTCCGCGGTGAGACACTGCCACGCACGACGCCCGAGGAATCGGTACCAGCGCAGTAAGTCGGTGGGAGTTTGTGTGTCGACTTCGGCGTTGTGTGTCCTGCAGGGCACACAACGTCGGAGCCGGCACACATACATGTGTGGTCGAGCTGTGTGCGACCGGGCCTCGAGTAATAAGGGTTGAATGGGGGATGCCCCGCAACACGGTGTGTGTTGCGGGGCATCCCCGGAAATT
>NZ_BAEI01000073.1 GCF_000241325.1 Gordonia polyisoprenivorans NBRC 16320 = JCM 10675
CTCACACGTCGGGTACGACGGGCGTCCCCAAGGGCGCGATGATCCGGCACCGGGCCATCGCGCACCGGCTGCTGTGGCAACGCGGCCTGCTCGGCTTCGGGACGGACGACGCGGCCCTGTTCAAGGCCCCGCTCGGCTTCGACATCTCCATCAACGAGATCTTCCTGCCGCTGGTGAACGGCGGCCGGGTGGTGGTCGCCGAGCCCGGCGGCGAACGGGACGTCGACTACCTCCTGGACACCGTCGAACGCCACCGGGTGACCTTCACCTACCTGGTCTCCTCGATGCTCGACCTGCTCCTCGAACTCGACGGCTTCGCCCGGCGGGCGCGGTCGCTGAGGCATGTGTGGTGCGGCGGCGAGGTGCTCACCCCCGAGCTGTTCGCCCGCTTCCGGACCGCCGGCGGGGCCGTGATGTACCACGGGTACGGCCCCGCGGAGGCCACCATCGGCGTCAGCCACGTCGTCTACCGCACCGGCGCCGTCCGCAGCGCCGTCTCCATCGGCCGCCCCAACGGCAACACCCGCCTCTACGTCCTCGACG
>NZ_BAEI01000072.1 GCF_000241325.1 Gordonia polyisoprenivorans NBRC 16320 = JCM 10675
CAGATGAAGATGTTCCTGACCCGGCTGGGTTTCGGGTCGAAGGTGGTGGTCACCGGCGACACCACGCAGGTCGACCTGCCCGGCGGTGCGCAGAGCGGACTGATGGCCGCCACCCGCATCCTCGACGGCATCGACGACATCCACTTCGCCACCCTGACCAGTCAGGACGTGGTCCGGCACCGGCTCGTCGCCGACATCGTCGACGCCTACGGGCGGGCCGAGGAGGCGGCGCAGGACAACCCGCGACTGCGTGACTCGGATCGCATCGGTGGCCCCAATCGCGCCGCGCGGCGCTCGGCAAGTCAGGGACGACGCTCATGAGCATCGAATTCGCCAACGAGTCCGGCGTGGACGTCCCCGCCGAATTGGTGCTCGCCGCAGCACGATTCGCGACCGAGGCGATGGACGTCCATCCAGGTGCCGAACTCTCGGTGCTCTGTGTGGACGAGCCGACGATGGCCGACATGCACGTGCAATGGATGGATCTGCCCGGTCCCACCGACGTGATGAGCTTCCCGATGGACGAGTTGGTGCCCGGCGGGCGGCCCGACGCCGCCGAGCCGGGCCCCGCCATCCTCGGCGACATCGTGCTCTGCCCCGAATTCGCCGCCAAACAGGCCCGCGAGGCCCGGCGCTCACTCGAGCACGAACTGGCGATGCTCACCATCCACGGCGTCCTGCATCTGCTCGGCTACGACCACGCCGAACCCGACGAGGAGAAGGAGATGTTCGGCCTGCAGAACCGTCTGCTCGAAGAGTTCTACGCACAGCGGCACCGCGAGTCCCAGCAGCAACGCCAGACCGATCGGGACACCCGTCTGCTGACCAACATCGGGTTCACCGACTCCCCGTTCCCCGAATTCCCGGGAGGTGACGAGGGCTCCGCGCAGCAGCGGCCCGCGGGCTCGACGGAGCAGTGACCGGGGCCGCCTATCTGTGGTTCGCGCTGTCCGCCGTCGTCCTCGTCGTCCTCAGCGGAGTGTTCGCCGCGGTGGACACCGCGGTGTCGACCGTGTCGATCGCCCGTGTCGAGGACATGGTCAAGGAACGGCGCGCGGGTGCGGTGCGGCTCATGCGGGTGCTCGCCGCCCGCGCGACCTATGTCGGTCTCGCGGTGTTGCTGCGGGTGGTGTGTGAAACCGCTGCCGTCGCGTTGGTTGCGGTGATCGTCGTGTCCGAACTGGGCATCGGGTGGGGACTGATCGTCGCCATCGCCGGGATGGCGGTGGTGTCATATGTGGCGGCCGGGGTCGGCCCGCGCACGCTCGGTCGTCAACACGCCTACACCATCGCGCTGGCCTCGGCCGCGGCGCTGCAGATCCTGGGCGTGATCCTCACCCCGCTGACCCGGTTGCTCATCCTCATCGGAAACGCGGTGACGCCGGGTAAGGGATACCGCAACGGGCCGTTCGCCACCGAGGTCGAGTTGCGTGAGGTCGTCGACCTCGCCGAGGCGAGCGGGGTGGTGGCCGCCGACGAACGCCGCATGATCCAGTCGGTCTTCGAACTCGGCGACACCAACGCCCGCGAGGTGATGGTGCCGCGACCGGAGATGATCTGGATCGAGAGTGACAAGAGCGCCGCGCAGGCAACGAGTCTGGCTGTGCGCAGCGGGCATTCGCGTATCCCGGTGATCGGGGAGAACCCCGACGACATCCTCGGGGTGGTGTATCTGAAGGATCTCGTGGAGCGCTCGATGCGCGGCGAGGACGCCCGCTCGGTGAGCGTTTCGGCGGTGATGCGCCCGGCGGAGTTCATCCCCGACTCCAAACCGCTGGACCGGGTTCTGGAGGACATGCGGCGCACCCACAACCACATGGCGTTGCTCGTCGACGAATACGGCGGCATCGCCGGGCTGGTCACCATCGAGGACGTCCTCGAGGAGATCGTCGGGGAGATCACCGACGAGTACGACACCGGTGAGGTCGCCCCCGTGGAAGACCTCGGCGACGGTCGGTACCGGGTCTCGGCGCGACTGCCGGTGGAGGATCTCGGCGAACTGTTCGACATCGACATCGACGACGACGAGGTCGAAACCGTCGGCGGGCTCGTCGGCCTCGAACTCGGCCGGGTGCCGCTGCCGGGGGCTCGTGTCGCCAGCCACGGCCTGCAACTGGTGGCCGAGGGCGGACCGAATCGGCAAGGCCGCCAGCGCATCACGACCGTGCTCGTCGAGCAGATCGAGGAGCCCGAGACGGAGCGGGATCCGCTCGATGCCCGAGAGGACGAGCGCAACGACGCGCCGGGCAGGCGTGGCGGCTCGCGGGGCGGTGACCGCTCCCGACGCAACGGCGAATACGCTGAGCGCCGGGACGCCCAGCAGAAGGAGGCCATGTGAGCGAGCCATTGGGTGACGAAGACGCCAAGTTGGTGACTCTCGCCCGCGGCGCGCGTGGCCGGGCGCAGTCGCCGTCGGGCGCGGCGGTCCGCGAGGGAGACGGCCGAACCTATGCCGGTGCCGACGTGCGTACCGCCTCGTTGGAACTGTCGGCACTACAGGTCGCGGTGGTCACCGCACTGTCGAGTGGCGCCGAGTCCTTCGAGGCAGCGGTGATCGTCGGCGGTGGCGCCGACGACCCGGGCCGCGCGACGCTCGCCGAGATCAGCCCGGACGCACTGCTGGTGGTCACCGACGCCGCGGGCACCGTGCTCGACCGGGTCCGCGCCGGTGCCGGGGCGGACACGGCTTCATGACCGAATTCCGTTCGGGTTTCGTGTGTTTCGTCGGCCGGCCGAACACCGGCAAGTCGACTTTGACCAATGCGCTGGTGGGCGAGAAGATCGCGATCACCTCGAATCGGCCGCAGACCACCCGCCACACCATCCGCGGAATCGTGAATCGGCCCGACGCGCAGCTGATCCTCGTCGACACCCCGGGGCTGCACCGGCCGCGCACGCTGCTCGGTCAGCGGCTCAACGATCTGGTCCGCGACACCTACTCCGAGGTCGACGTGATCGGTGTCTGCATCCCGGCCGACGAGCGGATCGGTCCGGGGGACCGGTGGATCGTCTCGCAGGTCCGGCAGATGGCGCCGGGGACCACGGTGCTCGGCATCGTGACCAAGATCGATCGCGTCGGGCCCGAGCAGGTCGCCGCCCAGCTGCTCGCCCTCTCCGAATTGCTCGGACCCACATCGGAAGTGGTACCCGTCTCGGCGACCTCGGGTGAGCAGATCGACGTGTTGACCGACGTGCTGGTGTCGCTGATGGAGCCCGGGCCGGCGTTCTATCCCGACGGAGAACTCACCGACGAGCCCGAACAGGTCCTGATGGCCGAGTTCATCCGCGAGGCCGCACTCGAGGGAGTTCACGACGAGTTGCCGCATTCGCTGGCGGTGGTCATCGAGGAGATCATCCCGCGCGAGGATCGGGCACCGGAGCAGGCGCCGATGGTCGATGTCCACGCAATCCTCTACGTCGAGCGTGACAGCCAGAAGGGCATCATCATCGGCCACAAGGGTGCCCGTCTGAAGGCGGTGGGCACCACGGCGCGCCGTCAGATCGAGGCGATGCTGGGTGTGAAGGTGTACCTTGACCTGCACGTGAAGGTGGCCAAGGACTGGCAGCGCGACCCAAAGCAGTTGCGCCGCATGGGCTTCTAGGACACCGCAGGCTGGTGCGGGCGAGGTGGGCCCGCATCGCGGACCGGAGGGGTAGCGATGGGCAGGCACGAGGAGACCGGGCACGTCCCCGAGGGTGAGGAACTGGCTCGGCCGGGCGAACACGAACGTCCACAGCGGGACGTCCGGGTCACCACCACGATCTCCGGGGTCCTGGGCTCGCCCCGGTTCTGGCTGCTCCCGCTGCTGTTGGTGGTGGTCGTGATGTCGTTCATGGCCGCCCTCTACATGGGCGCCATCGCCGATCCGGAGAAGAACCTGCACAACTTCCCGGTCGCGATCGTCAACGAGGACAGCGGCGGCAGTCTCGACAACGGCAATGGCACCTCCACGCAGGTCGATTACGGCAAGCAGGTCGCCGACGGCATCATCACCAACGCCGCCAAGAGCGGTATCGCCGTGCACCGCACCGACCGGGTCACCGCACTCAACGAGCTCAACGGCGGCAAGGTCTACGGCGTGGTGGCACTCGGCGCCAACTTCTCCGATTCCGTTCTCGCACTGGGCAAGGCCACCGTGCTGCAGGCGCGGCCGGAGCCGGTCACCATCGACGTCTACATCAACCGCGGGTCGGGGACCTTCGCCTCGGCGGTCACCACGACCTTCGCCGACCGAATCTCCGAGCAGGTCAACGCGCAGATGGGTCAACAACTCACCGACACCGTGCGCGCCCAGCTGGCCAAGGCGGACGTCGCGTTCTCCGGGGCGGCGCAATTGGCCCTGTGGCAGCCGGTCAAGGTCGACGTCATCGAGGCGACACCGCTGCCCGACGGCTCCGGAAATGGTTTGTCCGCCTTCTATTTCACGCTGTTGCTGATCCTGGCCGGGTTCACCGGCGCGATGATGGTGAGCATCGTGGTCGACGGCATGCTCGGCCAGACCCCGATCGAGTACGGCCCGTTCTACCAATTGCGGGTCCGGCTGGCGATCTCGCGGTGGGGCACCCTGGCCGCCAAATGGACGATCATGGCGCTGGTGGCCGTGATCCAGTCGGCCATGTACATCGGCGTGTGCACCGCGGTCGGGACCTCCCTGCCCAACGCGTTCACCCTGTGGATGGTCTCGGTGCTCGCGATCTTCGCGGTCGGGGTGTCGGCGAGTTCGATGATGGCGGTCTTCGGCAACGCCGGGCTCATCCTCAATCTGGTCTTCTTCGTCATCCTGGGACTGCCGTCCTCCGGTGGGACGGTGCCGCTGGAGGCGAGTCCGCGGCTGTTCTCCTGGATCGCCGCGGTGGAACCGATGCACCTGGTGTACCTGGGCGTGCGGGCGGTCCTGTACTTCGACGCCGACTGGGACGCCGGGCTGGGACGGTCGGTGATCCAGATGGTGATCGGGCTCGTCGTCGGTGTGCTGCTCGGCTGGCTGGGCACCACCTTCTACGACCGCAAGGGCTGGCATCGCTATCCCGGTGGGATGCGTCTGCCCGAGCGGCTGGCGAAGGCCATGGACAAGACCGGCACGCCCACCATCACCACACCGTCGCCGCACCACTCGCCGGTGGGAGTTGCCGATGACGGGGTGTCACCGCCGGGCTCTGTCGTTGATCGGTGACAGAATGACCCGGTGAGGTTCTACCGTGATGAGGCTGTCGTGCTGCGCCAGCACAAGCTCGGCGAGGCCGATCGGATCATCACGTTGCTGACCGCCGACCACGGGCTCGTGCGCGCGGTGGCCAAGGGGGTGCGCCGCACCCGGTCCAAGTTCGGTGGACGCCTCGAACCGTTCGCCCACGTCGACATCCATCTCTATCCGGGCCGCAACCTCGATGTCGTCACGCAGGTGCACAGTCTGCACGCCTTCTCCGACGCCATCGTCGCCGACTACGGGCGCTACACCACCGCGTGCGCGGTGCTCGAGACCGCCGAACGACTCGCCGGCGAGGAGCGTGCACCGGCCACCCAGTTGCAGCGACTGACCGTCGGGGCGCTCGAGGCGCTCGCCGAGGATCGTCGCCCACGTCAGCTCATCCTCGATGCATTCCTGTTGCGGGCCATGCATTGTGCGGGCTGGATGCCTGCGCTGGAGTTGTGCGCACGATGCGCCACCCCCGGCCCGCACCGTGCGTTTCACGTCGCCGCCGGGGGAGCGGTGTGTCTGCACTGCCGGCCGCCGGGCGCGGCGACCCCCTCCCCGGGAGTGCTCGACCTGATGGATGCGCTGTTCCGCGGCCAGTGGGAGCACACCACCGACGCCTCCGATTCGCTACGTCGCCAGGCCAGCGGACTGACCGCCGCGCACCTGCAATGGCACCTGGAACGGCAGCTGCGCACCCTGCCGCTGATCGAGCGTGCCGCTCCTCATAGGGTGATCGAGTCAGGCGTGAGAGGAGTCGAAGATGGCGTTGCGGCCGGGTAGCTCCGCCAAGAAGCAGACCGCGCACCGGGCACGTACGCTCATCCGCCCGCCCGATCCCCATCCCAGCGGTGCCACCCCACCGAATCTGCCTCCGGAGTTCGTCCCCAATCACGTCGCCCTGGTGATGGACGGCAACGGACGGTGGGCCACCGACCGCGGCCTACCCCGCACGGAGGGGCACAAGCGCGGCGAGGCCGTGCTGATGGACACCGTGTGCGGATGTATCGAGATCGGCGTGAAGTGGTTGTCGGCGTACGCGTTCTCGACCGAGAACTGGTCGCGTAGTCCCGACGAGGTCCGGTTCCTGATGGGGTTCAACCGTGACGTGATCCGACGTCGGCGTGACGAGATGCACGAGATGGGGGTGCGCGTGCGCTGGGCGGGACGGCGGCCGCGGTTGTGGCGCAGCGTCATCAAGGAACTCGAGGTCGCCGAGGAACTGACCAAGGACAACGACGTGATGACGCTGACCATGTGCGTCAACTACGGTGGACGTGCCGAGATCGCGGATGCCGCAAGGGAAATCGCGCGGCGAGCGGCGGCCGGCGAGATCGACCCGGAACGGATCACCGAGTCGTCCTTCGCGCGATACCTCGATGAGCCGGACATGCCCGACGTCGACCTGTTCTTGCGTCCCTCCGGCGAGCAGCGCATCTCCAACTTCTTGCTCTGGCAGTCGGCCTACGCCGAAATGGTGTACCAGAAGAAGCTCTTTCCCGATTTCGATCGCCGCGACCTGTGGGCGGCGTGTCTCGAATACGCCTCACGCGACCGGCGCTTCGGCGGGGTCAGGCCCACATGACCGACGACGACGCGACATCGGTTGCGCGCGTGCGCGGGTTACTCACCGAGGTCGGTGACGTGGTGGGCGGTGACGCCGACTCGGTGGTCGTCCGGGTGGGACGCACCCGCGCCTCGATCCGCGCGGTCGACATCGCCGAGAACCTCGAGGTCCTCAGTGTCACGCAACTGATCGCGGTGAATCTGCCCAACACCCCGGAACTACGCGACGACGTCGAAACCCACGACGCGAAGCTCAGTTTCGGCAGTCTGCGACGCAGCGACCCGGAGGGCGTGACCACCGACGTGTTGCTCTACTACACGTTTCCGATCGGTGGCCTCGCTGACATGGCGCTGCTGACCATGCTGCATCTGGTGCTGGTGACCGGCGCCGACGTCGCCGGTCATCTGGTCGGCGGCGCCATTTCCTGACGACGGGCCTGGCACTGCGCGCACCGCCCGAAGACCTCGACGGTGTGGTGGATGTCGGTGAATCCGTGTTCCTCGGCGACCGTCGCGGCCCAGCGTTCGACGGGGTCGGCCTGGACCTCCACGGTGGTGCCGCACTCCCGGCAGACCAGATGGTGGTGGTGACCGGACGAGCAGTTGCGATAGCGGGTCTCACCCGTCCCGTCCCACAGCGCGTCGATCTGTCCGGACTGCGACAAGGCCTGCAGGTTGCGGTAGACCGTGGTCAGTCCGATCGACTCGCCACGGGCCTTGAGTTGTTCGTGGAGTTCCTGCGCGGACCGGAAGTCCTCGCTGTCGGCCAGGGCGTCGGCGATGGCCGCACGCTGCCGGGTGGAGCGGATGCCGGTGACGGGTCCCGCGGCCGATCGGCTGCTCACGAGGCGGCTCCGGTTCGGTCCTGCGCCACCGGATCAGCCGGGTCGCCGGTGGCGCCAACCGATTCGGGGTCGCCGGCCGACTCGGTCTCGACCGACGATTCGGTGGCGTGGACCAGGGCGTCGGTCACGATGTGCGCGAGGTGATCGTCGATGAGTTCATACATGATCTCGCGCCCGTTGCGGTGCCCGCGCACCACGCCGGCGTCCTTGAGCACCCGGAGGTGCTGACTGACGAGAGGTTGGCTCAGCCCGAGTCCGCCGACGAGCTCGTGGACGCATTTGGCGCTCTCCTGCAGGGACAACACGATGGCGATCCGGGTCGGCGCGGCCAGCGCACGGAGGAGGTCACTGGCGGCCTCACGGGCCTGCGCGTCGGTGCGCTCGGTGAGGGCGTCGCAGGGTCGGTGGGTGTCCATGTCGACCATCTTATGGGAAGTCGTTGTCATTTGGGATGAGCGTTGCCGACGACCACCACATACCGAGAGGCATACCCGCTAGTCTGGAAACGTATGTTGCCAGAATGTGGCGGTTCAGAGTGGGAGGGCTTCGAGATGACCGATGAGGATGAGCCGCATCGTACGAGGGTGTCCCGTGCGCAACTCGACGCACTCGACGCGAGTTTGTTCGCCCGCTCGTTGATGGCGATGGGCAACACCATGAGCACTGCGAACGTGATCATGCAGCTCGCCGATCCCGCGGTCGGTTACGGCGTCGCGCACAGCACCGTCGACAATGGGCGGCTCGATCGGCATCCGGTCAAGCGGGCACGCACGACCGCGTCATATCTGGCCGTCGCCATCCTCGGCGACGCCGACGACCGGCGCTGATTTCGGCGTGCGGTCAATGGCCAGCACGCGCAGGTCCGGTCCGCGCCGGACAGTCCGGTCGAGTACGACGCCATGAATCCGCACCTGCAGCTCTGGGTGGCGGCGTGTCTCTACGTCGGTCTCGAGGACATCTACGAGCGGGTGTACGGGCCGCTGTCCGGTGACCTCCGCGACGAGTTCTACCGCCAGGGAATGGTGTGCGGCACCACCTTGCAGATGCCTGCCGAGAGCTGGCCCGCCGACCGCGACGCCTTCGACGAGTACTGGGATCGGCGGGTGGCCGAGATCTCGATCAGCGACGAGGTGCGCGAGTTCCTCCTGTCGATCGCCCGCTTCGGGTACGCACCGCAGTGGGTGCAACGCCGGTACGGCCCGGTCAAATACCGGCGCACGATCGGCTATCTGCCGCCGGCGTTCCGGACCGCGCTGCGCGTGGAATGGACCGCCGACGACCAGCGCTGGTTCGACGACTACATCGCGCGCTGCGTCGCCGCGGAACGTCGACGGCCCCGCTGGCGCTCCCAGTTGGGATTTCGGCTCTTGCTCTGGGACACGCGGATACGGCATCGACTGGGTCGGCCGCTGGTGTGAGCCGGCGCGCGGTGGCGTGGTCCTCGGGTCGGGACCGCCGGGCGGATCCGCGATTGTTCTCCGCTTGTGATCGACGGCTACCCTGTAGGGGTTGCCGACATCGAAGGTGCCGGTGGCGTGACCCTGTCCCAACGTCTGTGGAGTGCGATTCATCGTGGCCGCCGCCCCGTCCAAAGTCGAAGCCGTCGTCAACCTCGCCAAGCGGCGCGGTCTGGTCTACCCGAGTGGTGAGATCTACGGTGGCACGCGCTCGGCGTGGGACTACGGGCCGCTCGGTGTGGAGCTCAAGGAGAACATCAAGCGGCAGTGGTGGCGCACCATGGTCACCTCCCGAGACGACGTGGTGGGCCTCGACTCGTCGGTGATCCTGCCGCGGCAGGTGTGGGAGGCCTCCGGTCACGTCGAGGTGTTCACCGACCCACTGGTCGAGTCGCTCTACACCCACAAGCGGTATCGGGCCGATCACCTCATCGAGGCCTACGAGATCAAACACGGCCACCCGCCGGAGAACGGCCTCGCCGACATCAACGACCCCGAGACCGGCCAGCCCGGAAAGTGGACCGAGCCCAAGGCATTCAGCGGTCTGATGAAGACCTACCTCGGCCCGGTCGACGACGAGGAGGGGCTGCACTATCTGCGGCCGGAGACCGCGCAGGGCATCTTCGTCAACTTCAAGAACGTCATGACGACGTCGCGGAAGAAGCCGCCGTTCGGCATCGCCCAGATCGGCAAGAGCTTCCGCAATGAGATCACCCCCGGCAACTTCATCTTCCGCACCCGTGAGTTCGAGCAGATGGAGATGGAGTTCTTCGTCAGGCCCGGCGAGGACGAGCAGTGGCATCAGTACTGGATCGATCAGCGATTCAACTGGTACGTCGACCTCGGGATCGACCCGGAGAACCTGCGGCTCTATGAGCACGCGCAGGAGAAGCTCTCGCACTACTCCAAGCGCACCGTCGACGTCGAGTACAAGTTCGGTTTCTCCGGTAACCCGTGGGGTGAACTCGAAGGCGTCGCCAACCGCACCGACTTCGACCTCTCCACGCATTCGAAGGCCTCCGGTGAGGACCTGTCGTTCTTCGACCAGGCCTCCGGCGAGCGCTACACGCCCTACGTCATTGAGCCGGCAGCCGGACTGACCCGGTCGGTGATGGCGTTTCTGTGCGACGCCCTCACCGAGGAGGAGGTGCCGAATGCCAAGGGCGGCACCGACACCCGCACGGTGCTGCGTCTCGACCGCCGTTTGGCCCCGGTCAAGGTGGCCGTGCTGCCGCTGTCGCGCAACGAGAAACTCTCGCCGAAGGCCAAGGATCTCGCCACCGAGCTGCGCAAGAACTGGAACGTCGAATTCGACGATGCGCAGGGCATCGGCAAGCGTTACCGGCGCCAGGACGAGATCGGCACGCCGTTCTGTGTGACCGTGGACTTCGACACCCTCGACGATCACGCGGTCACCATCCGCGAGCGCGACACCATGAGCCAGGAGCGGGTCGCCCTGGACAAGGTGGCCGAGTATCTGGGTGGCAAACTCCTCGGCTCCTGATCGGCGAACCGCTTTCGATTGGGCCTGACCTGCGGCTGTCTGTCACAATTGGGGACGGAGTCGCGAGGTTCGGGCATGGGGTCCGCCGCAGCGATCAGTAGAGAGTGAGTGCAATCGTGGCAGTCAGTGGCAAGGTCGTCCATTACGACGCCAACCGTGGATTCGGGTTCTTGGCCCCGGAATCCGGTGGGGCAGATGTGTTCTTGCACATCAATGACATCGACATCGACGAGAACGACCTGAAGCCGGGCGCCAAGGTCTCCTTCGATGTCGAAGAGACCGACCGTGGTTCCAAGGCGATCAACGTCGCGGTCACCGAGGCCGCCCCGGCCGAGGAGTCCGGCGGTGGACGGCCGCCGCGCCGTGACGATCACCGACGCGATGATCACCGACGTGACGACCATCGCCGCGATGACCACGGTCGTTCGCACGGCGGCGATCGGGACCGTCCGCGCCGTCCGCGCGGCGGCGGGGGCGGATCGTTGGATGCCGCCGCGTTCACCGAAGAGGTGACCGAACTGCTGCTCGATTCCTCCGACGACCTCACGGCCGCGCAGATCGTCGCGATCCGCAGCCGGATCACCGACTTCGCCGTCGCCCGGGGCTGGGTGCTTGACTGACCGCCCTCCGACGGGACGGTCCGGGGGGTCCCAATCCGGGATTCCCCCGACGGCGTTCTACGGCGACGAGGCCACCGAGCGGATGGTGCCCGAGGGCGCCAAGGTCGCGAGCCTGCCCGGAACCCGGACCGACCACCGCAGTGAGTACGCGCGCGACCGTGCGCGCGTACTGCATTCGGCTGCCTTGCGTCGCCTCGCCGACAAGACCCAGGTCGTCGGCCCGCGCGAGGGCGACACGCCGCGTACCCGTCTGACCCATTCGCTCGAGGTCGGGCAGATCGGCCGCGGGATCGCGATCGGCCTCGGCTGCGAACCCGATCTGGTGGAATTGGCCGGCCTCGCCCACGACATCGGCCATCCCCCCTACGGGCACAACGGTGAGCGTGCGCTCAACGAATTCGCTTCCGACATCGGCGGATTCGAGGGCAACGCGCAGAATCTGCGAATCCTCACCCGGCTTGAGCCCAAGTTGCTCGACGATCAGGGCCGCAGTGCCGGGCTCAACCTGACGCGCGCCTCTCTCGATGCGACCCTGAAGTATCCGTGGACCCGCCGGCCGCCGAATGTGAAGTTCGGCGCCTACGCCGACGACGCCGCGGCCCTGGATTGGGTCCGACGCGAGGCGCCGGGCGATCGGCAGTGCATCGAGGCGCAGGTGATGGACTGGTCCGACGACGTCGCCTACTCGGTCCACGACCTCGAGGACGGTGTCATCGCCAACCGCATCGATCTGCGCACGCTCGCCGATCCCGACGACCAGCGCACGCTCGCCGACATCGGGATCAAGGAGTTCCCGGGTCTCGAGCCCGAGCCGTTGATTGATGCCGCACAACGACTCTCGCGCATGGAGATCGTGGGCGCGGTCGGGGTGTTCGACGGCAGTCTGGACGCATCGGTCCGGCTCAAGCGGCTCACCAGCGAACTCATCGGCCGGTTCGCCTCGGCCGCGATCACCGGCACCCGCGAGGTGGTGGGCGGGCGGTCGCTGTCCCGGTACGACGCCGACCTGTCCGTGCCGCCGCTCATCGCCGCCGAGGTGGCGATCCTGAAAACCCTTGCGCTGCGGTTCATCTTCTCCAACGTGCGGCACAAGACCCATCAGGCCCGGCAGCGCGAACGCATCCACCGCGTCGGCGAGTGGCTCAGCGCCGCGGCTCCCGGGGGGCTCGACCCGGTGTTCGTTCCCAGCTGGGAACACGCCGCCGACGACACTGCCCGCAAACGGGTCATCGTCGACCAGATCGCGTCGATGACCGAGGGCAGGCTCGAACGGATGGACAAGCAGAACTCGGGCGCGCAGGCACATCTGGGCTGAGTGGTCGGGCGCGGCGCCGCAGATCACTCGGGCCGGGCGCCGGGTTCATCGCGCGGCGTTGGCCCGATCCAGGATGTCCTGCAGCACCTCTCGGGGTAGCGCCCCGGCGGAGAAGTCGACGATCCGGCCCACCGGGACCGAGCCCATGATGGTCACCAGGTCCATGCCCTCGCCGGTGTCGGCGCCATCGGTCAGGGCGTCGGTGATCTTCGTCATCGCCTCGGCCGCAACCGGATCGGCCAACACCTCGGCGATGCTCGATTCCAACGTGAGGTCACCGGTGGTGTCGTCACCGACGACGTCGACCTCGGCGGTCAGCCGGATGTCGCGGCTGGAGGCCCCCCACCGACACCGCGTACCGCCCGGACCGGACCACGAACGAGTGTGTCCGGAGATCCCATCGGGACAGGTCGTCGGCCGTCACCGTCATCTCGACCCGCGCGCTGCAGCCCGGATCGAGGTCGATGTCGGTGAACGCCTTGAGTTCACGCGGCGCGGTCACCGGGGTCGGCATGGTGACGGGGGTCGGCCCGGTCGCCGGCGCGGAGGTGGCGGCGCCGAGGTAGACCTGTACCACCTCACGTCCGGTCCGTGCGCCGGCGTTGGTGATCGTCGCCGCCACCCGCAGGCCGCCGTCGTCGGTGGTGTGCACCTCGAGGTCCCGGTACTCGAAGGTGGTGTAGGACAAGCCGTGTCCGAAGGGAAACGTCACCGGCAACTCACGTGCGTCGTACCAGCGGTAGCCGATGAACAGGCCCTCGCCGTAGATCACGTGCCCGAATTCGCCGGGAAACGACAGATGATCAGGGGTGTCGGACAGACGCTCGGGAACCGTCTCGGCCAGTCGGCCCGAGGGATTGACGTCACCGAACAGCACGTCGGCGATCGCGGCGCCCACCGCCTGGCCGAGTAGTGCACCGTCGAGGAGCGCCGGAGCCGTCAACGGCGACAGCCGCAGCACCCCGCCGTGCGCCAGGACGATCACGGTGCGCCGATTGGCGGCGACGATCGCCTCGGCCAGGGCGAGTTGGGCAGGCGGTAACTCGATGTCGGCCCGATCGAACCCCTCGGATTCCTGCTCGTCGGCGAGTCCGAGAAACAGCACCACCGTCGACGCGGCTCGAGCCACCGAGACCGCCTCCTCGAGCAATGCGGCGTCGGTGTCGGTTTCGGCACCGATGCGGTATCCGGCAGCGAATCCGACGCCGGCCTCGGCGCGGGCGCGGATCTCCTCGAGAGGGACGTCGACGCGGGTGGCGTGCACATGCGATGATCCGCCACCCTGATATCGCGGGTGCGCTGCGAGTTCGCCGATGACGGCCAGATCCGCGGTCGGGGTGAGGGGCAAGAGGTCGTCGTCGTTGCGTAACAACACGATTGCGCGACCGGCGACCTCACGTGCCAAAGCGTGATGCGCGTCGAGATCGGGGGTTTCGGGCGTTCTCGGGGCGCGCGCGGCAGCGGTGCGCGCGAGTGCGGCGACACGGACGTCCGCCGACGTCAACGCCTCGGGAGCGAGGCGGCCGTTCGCGACGGCCTCGGCCACCGCCGCATCGGCTGCGGGCCCGGGGGAGGGCATGGTCAGATCCACACCCGCGGCCAGCGCAGCCACCCGATCGGCGACCGCGCCCCAGTCACTGATCACCGCACCGCCGAAACCCCATTGTTCGCGCAGGATCTCGGTGAGCAACTCCCGATGCTGGGAGGCGTGGACGCCGTTGATCCGGTTGTAGGAGCACATCACCGTCCACGGCTGCTGTCGGGTGACGATCGTCCGGAACGCACGCAGATACAGCTCGTGGAGCGTGCGCTCGTCGACGTCGGGCGCTGATGCGCATCCGGTCGGTCTCCTGGTTGTTCACCGCGAAATGCTTCAGGGACGCACCCACGCCACGAGCCTGCAGACCGTGAACCCACGCACCGCCGAGCTCCGCGGTGAGGTGAGGATCCTCGGAGAAGTACTCGAAGGTTGCGACCGCCGCGCACCGACCGCTTCAGATTGACGCCCGGCCCGAGCACCACACCGACAGACTGTGCGCGTGCCTCGTCGGCGATGGTCGCGCCGACGCGTCGCGCCAAGGCGGGACTCCACGTCTGGGCCAGTCCGACAGCCGGCGGAAAACACGTTGCGGGCACACTGCCGGAGATTCCCAGATGGTCGGTCGGGCCGTCCTGTTTGCGCAGCCCATGGGGTCCGTCGGTCATCAGGATCGAGGGAACGTCGCGGACGGACTCGGTGGTCCAGAAATCGTGGCCGCTGGTCAGGCGAGCCTGCTCCGCGATGCTCGAAGGGGCTCCGTCCGGCTGCTGTGTCACGGGAGAACTCCTCTGTGGGCTCTGGGGGGGTCGTGGCGGGCGCGGGAGGCGACCGTTCACCCCCGACCGTAGCCGTGGACGCCGAGCATGGTGGGTCGTTCGGCGGTCGGTCCGGCGCCGGAAATGCGTGATGGTGTGACGCATTGTGGTGCATTGACAACGCGGCGCCGTGCAACCTCGCCGTTTTCACAACAATATTGTTGGTGCCTTTTCCCGAAAACCATCTGTACGTGGAACCGAGCATTTTCTATGCTCAGAGCGTCACTATGAGGGCGTCCTTGAAATAGATGAGAGTCCACTCATCTCGACGGGGGCCATGAAAGGACACCCGTGATGGTGCATGTTCGGCGCAGCCTGCTCGGAATGATCATCGCCTGCGCCATGCTCGTTGTTCCCGCGGTGTTCGTCCCGGCGTTTCCGAATGCCATGGCGCGCGCATCGGTATTCCCGTCGTCGGGATCCGGCACGGAGATCTACACCATCGAGCCATTGGATTTCAATCTGATCGATGCGATGGCGATGCTCTTTCAGGGACGGTGCAGCGCGGCCGGTGCCGAGTGCCGGCAGGTGCCGACCTCGGCGTCGCCGGACCCTTCGCATTTGTTCGGTGTTCCAGGCGAATTCGGTCCCATCTCGCTGGGTGCGGACTCCCTGGACGCGACCCTGCGGGCCAACGGCGCCGACGCGCACCACCCGATTCTGGTTTTCGCATATTCGCAAGGTGCGCAGGTCGCAGGATTCTGGTTGCGCAACCTGAGTGCCGATGCCGATTCCTACGCCCCGCCGGCGACCACGTCGTTCCTTCTCGTGGGCGATCCCGAGAATACGTACGGCCCCTGGTGGTTGCCGAAGGTACCGACCACCACGCCCTATCACGTCACGGAATTCTGGAAAGAATACGACGGCTGGGCCGATTGGCCCTCCGACCCGAATCCCCTCGCCGTCGCGAATGCCATCGCCGGGATGATGTTCATTCACCCCACCGCGTATTTCTCGATGAATCCCGATGACCCGAACGACATAACCTGGACCGACGGGAATATGACGTATGTCATGGCGCCGACCGCAGATCTGCCGCTGCTCGATCCGCTGCGCTGGCTCGGGCTGACCTCGGTCGCCGATGAACTCAACGCACAATGGAAGCCGATCGTCGACAGCGCCTACACGCGACCGTCGACCCAGGCGGCAGCGAACGCCTACACCGCCGCCGCGTCTACGACGCAGAGTCAGACGACGACTACGACGCAGAGTCAGACAGCTTCGACGGGGCTCGTGACCCCCGCGACGGAGTCCCGGCTCGAGGCGGCGGTCGCCCCCACGACCGCACCGGTCCCGGAGGTGGCCTCGTCGAGTACAACACCTGCCCCGATGTCCACGAGTCCGACAACCACCAGCCCGACAACCACCAGCCCGGCAACCACCAGCCCGACCTCCGCAGCAACCGCACCCACCACGGCCGCGCCGTCGTCCGTGGCCGCCGTGCCACCTGCGATCTCGCCGTCGGCGACCACATCATCAACGGCATCCCCGACAGCAGCGACGAACGATCGCGCGCAGGCCGACTCGGCCGGATCGCGCGCGTCGACCACGGCGGCTTCGGCGAAGGCCGATTCGGGGAATTGAGGGCGGTTCCTCCTCGCCGGTCACGTCGGTCGCGATCACCCCGGTCACGGTCACTACACTGGTCGAAGTGGCAGGCCGAATCCCCGATCGCGACATCACGGCAATCCGTGAGCAGACCCGCATCGAGGACATCATCGGCGAGTACGTGGCATTGCGCCAGGCCGGTCCCGATCGGCTCAAGGGACTGTGTCCCTTTCACGACGAGAAGACCCCGTCGTTCCACGTCCGCCCGGTGCACGGCCATTTCCACTGTTTCGGATGCGGCGAGGGCGGCGACGTCTACAGCTTCCTGCAGAAGCAAGAACACATCGGCTTCGTCGAAGCCGTCGAGCAGCTCGCCGACCGGATCGGCTATCAGATTCACTACGAGGGCGGCGGACCGAGTGTCGCGCGTGATCGCGGCACCCGGGCGCGCCTGGCCGCCGCGAATGCCGCGGCACACAAGTTCTACGTCGAGCAACTGCGCTCACCCGAAGCGCAGATCGCGCGCGACTATCTGACCGAACGCAACTTCGACGCGGCCGCGGCGGCGCAGTTCGGCTGTGGGTATGCCCCGGCCGGCTGGGACACGATGACCAGACACCTGCTCGGTCAGGGCTTCGAGTTCGACGAGCTCCGTGAAGCGGGACTGTCGAAGGAGGGCCGCAAGGGGCCGATCGACCGGTTCCATCGGCGGCTGCTCTGGCCGATCCGCAATCTCGGCGGCGACATCATCGGCTTCGGAGCGCGCAAACTCTTCGACGACGACAACCTCGGCAAGTACATGAACACCCCGGAGACCATGCTGTACAAGAAGTCTCAGGTGCTGTTCGGTCTGGATCTGGCGAAGAAGAACATCGCCAAGGGCCATCAGGTGGTCATCGTCGAGGGGTATACCGACGTGATGGCGATGCATCTGTCCGGGGTGACCACGGCGGTCGCCTCGTGCGGGACGGCCTTCGGTGAGGATCATCTGGCGCTGGTGCGCAGGCTGATGATGGACGACTCGTACTTCCGTGGCGAGGTGATCTACACCTTCGACGGCGACGACGCGGGAAAAGCGGCTGCGCTCAAGGCTTTCGAAGGAGAACAGTCGATCGCCGGGCAGACCTTCGTGGCGATCGCCCCCGACGGCATGGATCCGTGCGAACTGCGGCAGGAGCGGGGCGAGGCCGCAGTACGCGACCTGATCGCCCGCCGAATCCCGATGTTCCAGTTCGCGATCAAGACACTGATCGCCGCGCACGATCTCGACACCGCCGAGGGCAGGGTGCACGCGCTGCGTGAAGCGGTGCCGGTGGTGGCCCGCATCAAAGACGTTGCGCTGCGCGACGAGTACGCACGTCAACTCGCCGGCTGGGTGGGCTGGGAAGAGGTGCCGCAGGTGCTCGCCCGGGTCCGTGAGGAAGCCGCCCGGCACAACCGCGCCACCGGCCGCGCACAGACATCCGGGGCTTCGGGGATGCGACGCGACCGACCCGAGGCGGCGAAAGACCCGGGGTCGGCGCGTCCCCGCCCCGACGACCCGCGGCTCTGGCCGCAACGCGAGGCGTTGAAGGCGGCGCTGCAGTATCCGGCGATCGCCGGGACGGTGTTCGACTCGCTTCCGTCCGAGTGCTTCACCGAGCCGATCTACATGCGGTTGCGCCAGGCGATGGCCGACCTCGGCGGCACGTCGTCGGGCATGGGTGGCGCGCAATGGGTGGACGCGGTGAACCACGAGGTCGACGACCCGGTGCTCTCACCGATGGTCACCGAACTCGCCGTGGAGCCGATGAGCGTGACCGAGGACAACATCCCGCGCTACGTCAACAGCGTGCTCGCCCGCTTGCAGGAGGTGTGGGTCGGTGCGCAGATCGCCGACATCAAGTCACGCCTGCGGCGGATGGCGCCCAGCGAGGACCCCGACGCGTACAACGCCGTCTTCGGTGATCTCGTCGCACTCGAGGCCTATCGCCGCAGTCTGCTCGAGCAGGCCGTCGACCCCACCCAGGGCGTCGGCTGACCGAGGCCTTTGCCGGGCAGTGCGCTCAAGAGGCCTTGGCCGGGCAGTGCGCTCAGAGGCCGTTGCCGGGCAGTGCGCTCAGGCCGCTTCGGAACGGATACCTGGACGCAACTCGGCCGGATACATCGGTCGATGCGGGTCGTCGGCGTTGTAGACGCAGCCACCCGCATATGTGTGGATGCCCGAGCAGCGGTCGGGGATCGGGCGCGGACGCCCCCAGATGTGATCGGCGGTCGGAGTCATGGTCGCCTCCTCGGTACTTCGTGGACGATGCACAGAAGTATGGGGGCATACCTGTCCGAATGGGCAGTGAGCGCGGTGTTTCACTCGCGATGAGCGTAGGTGAGGTGTCTCACACTCCGGTGCGGGTGATGCGTCGGACCCCGCGCAGTCGAATCCGAACGACGGCGACGTGGGCGCTGTGGCCGCACGCAAACACGTTGAGCCCGAACCGATGTGATCACCGGTCCGGGCTCAACGTCAGTTGGTTCTGGTCTGGTCAGTCTTTCCTGCCGGGAATCCCGATCGCGAATCCGATGCCGATGATCACGCAGGAAACCAGTGCGACGGCCGGCATCACCCACATTGCGTTCATGTCGGGAACGCTACGCTTCGGCGCCCGCGGTGACGGGGTGTTTGCGAGAGATCGGGACCTTGGCCCGCCAAGTCGGGTCTTTGGGCCCGGCAAGCCTGCCCGGGCCGAGTCGGACGGCGACACGAGGCGATTCCCGGCGTTCAGCTGAGCGTGCGGTGTGTTGTGGGCCACAATGGCCGTTACCCGGAGTCGTCGGGATGAGGAGAGGTGGCGGTCGTTGACAGACATCGTGCTCGCGGAGGTCGGGACGCCGTGCGAGCGGCAGGTGGTGGCGGAGTGGGCGCAGACCGCACATCCCGACGCATTGTTGCGGACCCTCGACGAGATCGACGCCGAGACGCTCCAACCCGAGACCGCGCTCATCCCCGCACGCGTCGTGTGGCTTCCCCCGGTCCGCAAGGGCGAGCGTCGGGTGTCGGTGGCCGACGTTCTCGTGCTGTCGAATCCGCGGCGACCGCCGGCCTTCCGGCAGAACGCGATCAAGAAACGCCGACCCGATCGGGTGCGGGTGGCCGTCGGGGAGGCGGCCACGGTCGCCGATCTACGTGCCAGGCACGAACAGTCGTCGGCGGAGGGGGAGGCGTTCACCGCATTCGTGGGGGTACAGGCGGCGTTGTCGGCCGAACGGGCCGAACGCCAGATCGTCGGCGACCGATACAAGGTGCCCCGGCTGGTCGCCGAACAGATCGGTTCCTCGGCACGTTTTCGTGACAATGCCGCGAAACTGGCCGCCGATCTCGGCCGGCCGGTCGCCGCGGTGGTGACCGAAGCCACCGACAAGATGTCGGCGTTCGTGGCCACCCAGAGCCGGCTCATGGACGACGTGTTCTCCTCCACGTTCCGAGCGCTCTACGAGCGCGCGTGGACGGTGTCGGTCGACCTGGACACCCTCGGCCGGCTGCGCACGCTGAACAAGAGCCACGGTCTGATCTTCCTGCCCTCGCACCGCTCCTACGTCGACACCCTGGTGCTCTCGGAAGTCCTTCGCAGCCATGACTTCCCACCGAATCTGGTGCTCGGTGGCAACAATCTCGCGATCTGGCCGATCGCCCCGGTGGCGCGGCGCGCGGGAGTGATCTTCATCCGGCGCAAGTTCGGCGGCGACCCGGTGTACAAGTTCGCGATGCGCTCGTATCTGTCGTTCATCGTCGACAAGCGCTTCAACCTCGAGTGGTACATCGAGGGCGGCCGCAGCCGAACCGGCAAACTCCGCCCGCCGAAACTCGGCCTGCTCTCGTATGTGGTCGATGCGATCGAACAACTCGACGACGCCGACATGATGGTGGTGCCGACCTCGATTGTCTACGACCAACTCCACGAGATCGCGGCGATGGCACGCGAATCGGCCGGTGGCGCAAAGAAGCCCGAGGACGTCACCTGGCTGTTGAAGTACGCCAAGGCCCAACGCACCCATCTCGGCGAGGCGCGGGTGCGCTTCGGGACACCCTTCTCGCTGCGCGAGGCCATCGCCGACGGCGGGGACGATCCGGCGGCACTGGACAAGATCGCGTTCCGCGTGATGGACGAGATCAACGCCGCCACACCGATCTCGGCCACGTCGCTGGCCGGCTTCGCACTGCTGGGCGCGGGCGAGCGAGCCTACACCGCCGGCGAGATCGAGGAGATCCTCGAGCCGCTGCTGGACTACATCGACCGCCGGGGGCTGCCCGGTCCGGACGCACAATTGTGCCGCGGCCTCGGTTTGCTCTCGACCCTGCGCGAACTCACCACCGCGGGAGTGCTCACCCGATTCGACGGCGGCACCGACACCGTCTGGTCGATCGCGCCGGGCAATCATGCCGTCGCCGCGTACTACCGCAACGGCGCCCTGCACCACTTCGTCGACCGTGCCATCGTCGAGATGGCGTTGGTGGCCGCCGATCGCGGCGATCTCGAGGCCGATGTCGATGCGATGCTGGCAGCGTCGCAGCAGGAGGCACTGCGCATCCGCGATCTGCTGAAGTTCGAGTTCTTCTTTCCGACCAAAGAGGTGTTCCTGCATCGCCTCGGCGCCGAACTCGACCTCATCGCACCCGAGTGGCGCGAGACCCCACCGACCCCGGAATGGATTCACCAGACCCTGCTCGCCACGTCCGGCGCGCTGTTCGCGCGGCGCACACTGCAGACGTTCTTCGACGCGCAACTCGTTGTCGCGCAACGGCTCGTCGCCCTCGACGACGCGCCCATCGACAAGGAGCAGGTGCTCGCCGACTGTCTCGGACTCGGCCGCCAGTTGGAATTGCAGGCGGTCATCCGCAGCAAGGACTCGGTGTCGACCGAGCTGTACGACGCTGCATTCCGTCTTGCCGAGAACCGTCATCTGATCAGCCCGGCGGAGGGCTCCGAGCGGGGTGTCGATCTCGCCGTGGCGCGGCGGGCGTGGCTCGACGAGGTCGAGGAGATGCGCGAAAGGCTGGCCAAGATCGCGGCGATCGAGGGCGAGCAGGCCGGGGGCATCCGGTGAGCGCGCTCGCCGCGCGACTCGCCGAGATCCGATCGGCCAAGCGCGGCAAACAGATCGGGGCGTTCTTCGACTACGACGGCACGTTGATCGAGGGATTCTCGGCGACCGCGATCATCGGGGCGCGGGTGCGCAGCATGGAATTCGGACTCGGTGAACTCGCCGACTTCCTGCTCATCGGACTGCGCGGCGTCGAGTCCGAGCAGGATTACGCCGAGGTGCTCGACGCGACCCGACCGACGTTCGCCGGAAAGACCTATGAGGACCTACTCGCGTTGGGCGAGAGCCTGTTCAAGCACGAGACGGCCGCGCAGCTGCGACCACAGATGTGGCAGATCCTGCGTGCCCATCGGGCGATGGGCCACCGCATCGTCATCGCGTCGTCGGCGACGCGGTTCCAGATCGCCCCGATCGCCCGTGAGATCGACGCCGATCACGCCCTGGCCACCGACGTGGAGGTGATCGACGGCGTGGTGACCGGTCGGGTGGTGGGCCGGCCATTGTGGGGGCCGGGTAAGGCGGCGGCGGTGCGTGCGCTGGCGCGAGAACACGATATGGATCTCGACGCGTCGTTCGCCTACAGCGACGGCAACGAGGACATTCCGTACCTGGAGTCGGTGGGGCATCCGGCGGCGGTGTCGCCCAAACATGTCCTGCGCGCCGAGGCGCAAGCCCGGGGATGGCCGATCCTGGATCTGCGCAACCCGACCCACAATCGACTCGAGATGGCGGTGCGCACCGGCGCGTTCTACGGCACCTTTCTCACCTCGGCGGCGGTCGGGGTGCTCGGTGGGCTGGTGCGGCGGGACCGGTCGGCGGAGATGATGCAGTCCGCGGTGTCCGGAGGTATGGACGTCGGGCTCGCGCTGGCCGGGGTGCGTGTCGAGGTCATCAGTGGCGCAGAGTATCTGACGTCGGCGCGCCCGTGCGTCTTCGTCTTCAATCATCAGTCGAAACTCGATCTGCCGGTGATGATTCACCTGGTGCGCTTCGATGCCACGGGCGTCGCGAAGAAGGAGATCGGCCGGCTACCGGTCTTCGGGCAGGTCCTCGACGCCGCCGGGGTGGTGTTCATCGATCGCGCCGACGCCGGGAAGGCCATCGAGCAACTCGCGCCCGCGGTGGCGAAACTCCGCGACGAGGGCGCCTCGTTGGTCGTCGCACCCGAGGGAACCCGTTCGGCGACACCACGAATCGGCCCGTTCAAGAAGGGGCCCTTTCACATCGCGATGCAGGCCGGGGTACCGGTGGTCCCGGTCGTGTTGCGCAATACCGGGGAGCTGATGTGGCGCGGGGCGCAGCTGATCAAGCCCGGGGTGGTGGAGGTCAAGGTGCTCGAGCCGGTGGACACCTCGTCGTGGATCGCCGACGACATCGGGCGCCACGCCGAAGAGGTTCGGCAACAATTCATCTCGACGCTGGCCGACTGGCCGGTCGACTATGGCGAGGACGGCGGGGCAGCGCCGGACCAGGAAGTGATCGGATGAGCGGGGACCGCCCACTCGACTGGGGCACCGAACCCCACATGAGCCCGGTCGACACCGTGATGTGGCGTGGTGACAGCGATCGCCGGCTGCGTGGCACGATCTGCATGCTGGAGATCTACGACCGTGTGCCGGACTGGGATCGGCTGATCGCCGCCCACGAGTGGGGAAGTCGTATGGCACCGCGCTTTCGGCAGCGGGTGATCGACTCGCCGTTCGGTACCGGCACACCGAGCTGGGCGATCGACCCGGAGTTCGACCTGCACTATCACGTGCGCCGGCTACGGTTGGCAGGAGACGGCTCGATGCGCGAATTGCTGTCCACCTGTGAACAATTGGCGATGACCGCGCTCGACCCGGCGCGGCCACCGTGGGAGGGCTATCTCATCGAGGGGCTGCCCGACGGCAAGGCGGCGTACTTCCTCAAGGGCCACCACGCGCTGACCGACGGTCTCGGCGCGATCATCGCACTGGCGCAACTGCATTCGACCACCCGCGAGCCGAAACCCGATAAGCCGCAGCCGCCCGAACCCGCGCCGGTCAACGTCTCGGCACTGGAGGTGTTACGTCGTCAGATCGGCGACGAGGTGGCGCGGGTACCGCATCGCGTCGACGTCGTGGTGAGCGGTGCCCGTGCACTCGTCGACCCGCAACGGGCGTTGAGCAAGGTACTTCGCTACGGACGTTCGGTGCCGCGGGTCG
Source organism: Gordonia polyisoprenivorans NBRC 16320 = JCM 10675 (assembly GCF_000241325.1). Taxonomy (GTDB): domain Bacteria; phylum Actinomycetota; class Actinomycetes; order Mycobacteriales; family Mycobacteriaceae; genus Gordonia; species Gordonia polyisoprenivorans. The sequence continues at coordinate 23,668 of NZ_BAEI01000072.1, forward strand.
CCGGTTTGGTGAGCCCGCCCGGGTCACCACTGCTGGCCCATCGCAGCCTGTCGTGGCGGTTCGCGGCGTTCGAGGTGCCCTTCGCCGATCTGCGGGCCGCCGGGTCGGCGGTGCGTGCCTCGGTCAACGACGTGTACCTGGGCGGCCTGATCGGCGGATTCCGCATTTATCACGAACGCCTCGGCCGGCCGGTCGAGGCGATCCCGGTGGCGATTCCCATCTCGGTACGCCGACCCGAGGACCCCGAGGGAGGCAATCGGATTGCGGTGGGCCGCATGGCCGGTCCCGTCGGCATCGCCGACCCCTTCGAGCGGGTGCTGACGATCCGCGAGCAGGTGCGGGCGGCACGCACCGAACCCGCCGTCGACGTGTTCAACACCATGGGGCCGGTACTGGCCTGGATACCGGGACGGCTGCTGGGACAGTTCAGCGGCGCCACGAGCGGCAACGACCTGCAGGCCAGCAACGTACCGGGAATCCCATGGGAGACCTTCGTCGCCGGCGCCAAGGTGGAACGAATGTATCCCTTCGGCCCGCTGCCCGGCTGCGCGGTGATGGCGACGATGATCACCCATAACGGCATTGCCTGTCTGGGAATCAATTTCGATGCGGCGTCGATCACCGAACCGGAGATCTTCGCCGAGAGCGTCGTCGCCGGATTCGATGAGGTGCTCGCCCTGTCCGGGGCCGCCTCGCCGGCGACCATGACCCACGTGGTGTGAGGCGAAAAGCAAAAAACCGCCTGTGACCAGGCGGTTTTTAAGCTCCCCCAACTGGACTCGAACCAGTAACCGTTCGATTAACAGTCGAATGCTCTGCCAATTGAGCTATGGGGGACTGCTCGGGTGGTGCCGGTGTCCCCCCGTCGGGGCGGCATCAGAACCGAACGCTGACTCTAGCGCATGGATCGGGCAAAGAACAAAACGCCAGTTCGCGGGTACCTTCTGGTGATTCCGGGTGATCCTGTGCCCGGTTGCCGGCACAAGATCACCCGGAACCGCGGCTGGGTGATGGTGGGGCGGGCGGGGCTCGAACCCGCGACCTACGGATTATGAGTCCGCGGCTCTAACCGACTGAGCTACCGCCCCGGTGGGCATCTCGTGCCCGAGCAGCGACATTACCCCACGGCCTGCGTGCGTCGCCCTCGCTGTGTCGCTGACGAGGCCGTCGCTGCTTGACGCATCCGGCAGGCCGGGGGCCTACCCTGGTGACATGGCTCTGAGTATCGAAGAACGACAAGCTTTTCTGGCCGAGCCCCATATTGGTGCGCTCTCGATCGAGGCGGGTGCCGACCGCGCTCCGCTCGTGGTGCCGATCTGGTATCAGTACACCCCAGGCGGCGACCTGTGGTTTCTGACCGGAGCCGATTCACGCAAGATGCGCCTGCTCGACACTGCCGGACGCTGTTCGCTGATGGTCGAGCGTCTCGACCCGTCGATCCGGTACGTCGCGGTGTCCGGGCCGGTGATCGATACCGCGCCGGGTACGCGTGCCGATCTCGTGGAGATGGCCGCGCGGTATCTGCCGGCCGAGAAGGTGGACGGCTATGTCGAGTTCGCCGCCGCCGAGCACGGTACCCAGACCCGCGTGACCGTCCGGACAGATCAGTGGGTCTCGGCGGACCTGGGGAACGTCTGACCCTACGTCCAACGCGATTTCAGCTGTCGACGTCGTTCCAGATGCCGGTCTGCTCAAGGTGTTTCACCAGTCGCTCGGCGCCGTCGTCGAATTGGCGGCGGGTCTGAGCGATCACCTCGTCGCGATCGCCGGCGCGGTAGGCCGCGATCAGTCGGTCGTGACTGTCCACGGCGACCTCGCCCCATTCCGGGTCGGAGGCGTAGAGCTGGGTGGGGGTGTAGCGCGCCGCCGAGAGCAGGAACCAGGCGAGTTTCTTCCCGGCCGCGATCACGTTGTGGCGCCGGTGGAACTCGAATTCCGCGTCGATGATGGCCGCCGTGTCGCCGGAGGCCACGGTCGAGCGCAACTTCTGGTTACACCACTCGAGGTCGGCGATTTCCTCGGAGGTGATCACCTCGGCGGTGCGCAGAGCGAGCTTCACCGCGATCTCACCTTGCAGCCAGAAGAGGTCGTCGACGTCGATGCGGTCGAGATCGGAGACCCGGTAACCGCGATGAGGCTCGAGGCTTACCATTCCCTCACCGCGCAGCGTGAGCAGGGCCTCGCGGACCGGTGTCACGCTCACCCCGAGCCGCTCGGCGGTCTCGTCGAGGCGGATGTACTCGCCGGGCCGGAAGTCCGCGGTCATGATCAGGTGCCGCAGATGCGCGGCGACCTCCTCGGACAGCTGCGGGCGGCGGCGCAGGCGCGCACGGTCGTCGGCGCCGCCCGCGCGACCTTCCGGACGCTCGGACGCCGAGGGTCGTGCCGATGATGTCGCGCTGGATTTCATTGGTGCCACCGTAGACCGTCGAGGTGAGTGCGCCACGCATCCGGCGTCGGGTCGAATCCGGGTGCGTGCGTCGCCCGTGGATCATCACGGCCGCCTCCGAATCATATGTTTGATATGTCTACCCGTGACCGGCGCCACAGATACTGCCGCTACATTGGTGGCCATGCCCAAGTCAGCACGCCGATCCACGCAGAGTTCTCCGGTGGACGAGAGCTCGCTTGCCGGCGATGGCGATGAGAGTGAGACCAGGGGAGACGTCGACACCGTAAGAGCGGGCGAGGACTCGGTCGGTGCAGGTGAGTGTGCCGGATCGGGGATCTCGGAACCCACCCCGCTCGACGGCGAGGGTTTCCTCGAGGCCAATCGCCGCGAGCGCGAGCGGTTGCGCGCCGACGCCGAACGCAAGGCGGCCCGCTCGTCGGACCCGGATCGGGTGCCGCGCAAACTCGGTGACGACGAGTCGGCTGCGACGTCGGGACCTGCACGGCGCCGGCGCCTGACGGTGGGCGGGAGCCGTGCCCTGTTCGCGGTGGTTGCGGTGCTCGTCGTGCTCGTGGTCGGACTCGGGGTGTCCACCGGTGTGCTGGCCTATCGCCTGCACAGCGCCGACAGTGCGGCGGCCGCCGGGCCGTCCGATGCCGACCGGAAGACCGTGATCGACACCGCCAAGAACTACGCCGCGACGCTGACCACCTACGACTCGTCGAACTACGGCGATCTCGACGCGCGTATCCGCCAGATCTCCACCCCCGACTTCGCCAAGACGTTCATCGCGTCCTCGCAGGACGCCCGAGCGGGTAACGCCAACGCCAAGGGAGTCTCCAAGGCCACCGCCGCACACGGGGGTATCGAGTCGATGAGCGCCGACAACGCCGTCGTGCTCGTCAGCCTGGATCAGACCATCACCTCACCGGAGCTGGCGAGCGAGGTGCCCCAGGGCATCCCGTATCAGTCCAGGGTGTTGGTGACGCTCACCAAACAGGACGGACGCTGGATGCTGGCGGGGTTCACGGTCGTCGAATAACTCACCGGGTCAAGAGAATTCGTCGACCGATCGCGTCGATGCGAGCCGGCGCGGGCGGCTGGGAGCCGCGAACCAGATCGGCGACGACCGCCAGTTCGGCATGGACCAGGAAGCGCGCTCGGCTCGCGTCGACGTCGGGGTGCGCCCGACATACCCAGGCTGCCCACTCCTCGACGTTGCGGCGTTGCTGGGTGCGCAGCGCGGTCCGGGTACGGGCCTCGAGATGGCCCGCTTCGGACAGGTAGACGGTCATCAGTTCCGGTGCAGCACAACATAGGTCGATGTAGCGTCGCACCATGTGTGCTACTGCGTCGGCCGGCGTCCGCGACGCGGCGAGGGCGTCGGCGATACTGGCGGTGGTACGGTCGGAGGCTCGCCAGAACGCTGCCTCGAGAATCGCCACCTTGCTGGTGAAATGCCGGTAGACCCCGGAGGCCGGGATGCCCGCGGCCTGCCCGATTTCCTCGATCGTCACGTCGTGGAAGCCGCGGACGGCGAACAGGGCGATCGATTCGGACAGGATGATCTCGCGTCTGCCCGTCGGGGAGAGTCCGGGTCCGGTCACGGGATCCGACGCGGCGGATTCGAGGAGATCGAGGTCGAGCAGGCTCATCGCCGCGTCGCAGAGCAGTTGTTGCACCTCTGGTGCCGGCAGAGTGGCCCGATGGGTGGCGGGGCTGGCCACGACACTGGTCATCGCGGCGGCGAGGGTGTCGGCGTCGTCGCGGTCGAGATCGGTGCGCGCGCGCAGAATCGCCGACCGGATACGACGATGCTGTGCGATCACCACCGCACGCACGTGTGCGGCGTCGGCCCCGCTCAGATACCGCGATTCCCAGCGATAGAGACCGCCGGTGCGCCGGTTCTCGATCGAGGTCGCCGCGATGGCTGCCAACAGTGCATGCAACTCCCGGCGTGGATCGGTCTCGGCCGGGACGTCCGAGGTGGCTGCGGCGAGACGGTCCGCCAAGACCGTGGTGGCCTCGGCGAACAGGGCGTATTTGTTGGGGAAGTGGCGATACAGCGCCGGTGCCGACACGTCTGCGGCCTCGGCGATGTCGTCGAGGCGGACCGCGTGAAAGCCGCCATCGCTGAACGCGCGCGCCGCCACCTCGATGAGGTGCTTGCGGCGATCGACCGGCCGCCGCCGGGGCGTACTCCGGATGGTCACGTCGACAGCGTAGTCGGATGGTCCATTCGCAGAGACGATCCAGGAAAATTTCACGAAAAGTGCTGCTGAAGCGCTTGTTGATAAAATATATGTTAATCGATATTCTCGTGATTCAGATCTCATGGTGGTGTACCGTGAGGCCTGCGCCCGCAGATGCGGACAGCGGCGAGAGTCAGGAGAGCGGTGAGCGAGAACACGACGATCGACGACGTGGCCGGCGGGGCGCAGGAGGCTCCCGGCGTGATCGAGTCACTCGACGACAGGGGCGTGGCGCGGCTGACGATCTCGCGGCCCGAGCGGATGAACGCCCTCGACACCGACGCCAATCGACGCATCGTCGAGGCATTGACGAAGTGGACGGCCGACGACTCCGTTCGCGTGGTCGTCATCGATGGTGCGGGAGGCAGTTTCAGCACCGGCGCCGACGTCACCTCCATCGCTCACGGCGGTGGCCTCGACGGACTGGGTCGCGAGCAGGCGCACGGGATCATCGCCTCCGGCTCGGATCTGGCCCGCGCATTGCGTGCGGTGCCCGTGCCGGTCATTGCTTCGGTCGACGGGGCCGCGGCGGGAATCGGTGCCTCGCTGGCACTGGGCGCCGACCTGATCTATGCCACCCCCCGGTCGTACTTCCTACTCGCCTTCATCAACATCGGTCTGATGCCCGACGGCGGGGCCTCGATGCTGGTGGCCGCCGCAGTCGGTCGGGCGCGCGCCAATGCGATGGCACTCCTTGGCGAAAAGCTCCGGGCGCCTGCGGCATACGACGCCGGACTGGTCACCGAGGTCCTCGAGGACCGCGCAGCACTCGACGCGAAGGTCGCCGCAGCGGTCGACAAACTCGCGGGTCTGTCGCCCTCGGCGGTGCGTCGAACAAAGGCGGCCCTCGACGCGCACACGATGTCGGGATTCGAGCCCGCGATCGAGCGGGAACTCGACGGGCAGACCGAGTTGCTCCAGTCGCCGGAGTTCCGCGCGGCGCTCGCCGCCTTCACCGGCCGACGAGGCTGATCCCCGGACCTGCCGCCGAGCACAGGCGCCGCACGTACATCATTGCCGCACAAGCGTATTCGCGAAGCACACCAAGGAGAAAACGCCACGATGACCGCCACGATCGACAACACCGCCGACCTCACCACCGAACCACTCCGGTCCCGTCGTAACCATTGGAACAACCAGGTCCGCCGGCATGCGTTCATGAATCCCGACGGACCGGCCCTGAAGTTCCTGGGCAACGTCACCACGTGGAAGCAACTCGACGAACGCACGCGCGGGTTCGCCGCTGCACTGAGCCGACGCGGCGTGGGCTTCGGCGACCGCATCCTGCTGGTCTTGCTGAACCGATCCGAGTACGTCGAGGCCGTGATGGGCGCCAACCTGATCGGTGCCATCCCGGTGCCGGTCAACGTCCGGATGAGCCCGGCGGAGATCGCGTTCCTGGTCCGCGATTCCGGTGCCAAGATCATCGTCACCGAGTCTCTTCTCGCGCCGCTGGCCGACGCGGTGAGTGCCTCGACCGGGGCGATCGACGCGACGATCGTCGTCGGTGACACCGACAACCCCGCGCACCTCAAGTTCGAGGACCTCGTCGCCGAGGATTCGTCGGATCTCCCCGAGATCGACGTGCCCGAGGAGTCGGTCGCACTGATCATGTACACCTCGGGTACCACCGGAAAGCCCAAGGGCGCCATGCTCACCCACCAGAACCTGCAGGCCCAGGCCGTGACCTGCCTGCAGGCCTTGAGTACCCGACCCGACGACGTGGGCTCGTGTGTGGCGCCGATGTTCCACATCGCCGGACTCGGCGCGATGGCGCCGCTGATCTACATGGGTGCGCTGTCGGTGATCCACCCGCTCGGGGCCTTCGACCCCGATGACATGCTCGACACCCTCGAGCGGGAGGGCACCACCTCGATCTTCCTGGTCCCAGCGCAGTGGCAGGCGGTGTGTGCCGCGCAGCAGGCCCGGCCCCGCGATCTCAAACTGCGGGTCATCAGCTGGGGTGCGGCCCCGGCGTCGGACACGGTGCTGCGCGCGATGAACGAGACCTTCCCGGACGCATTGAACGTCGCGGTGTTCGGCCAGACCGAGATGTCGCCGATCACCTGTGTCCTCGAGGGCAAGGATGCCCTGCGCAAGATCGGTTCGATCGGCAAGGTGGTGCCGGCCGTCACCGCCCGCGTCGTCGACCCGGAGATGAACGACGTCGCCCCCGGCGAGGTCGGTGAGATCGTCTATCGCGGTCCCAACATGATGATCGGCTACTGGCAGAACCCGCAGGGCACCGCAGATGCCTTCCACGGTGGCTGGTTCCATTCCGGAGACCTCGTCCGCCAGGACGATGAGGGCTTCCTCTACGTCGTGGACCGCGCCAAGGACATGATCATCTCCGGCGGAGAGAACATCTACTGCGCCGAGGTCGAGAACGTGCTGTTCGGCCACGAGAAGATCGCCGAGGCGGCGATCATCGGTCGCGCACACGAGAAGTGGGGCGAGGTGCCGGTGGCCGTCGTCGTGCTCGCCGAGGGCGTCGACGATCTGACCCTCGACGACCTCGAGCCGTACCTCAACGAGAATCTGGCCCGCTTCAAGCATCCCAAGGACCTCGTGATCGTCGACGAACTGCCGCGTAATGCCGGCGGCAAGGTCGTCAAGCCGTCGCTGCGATCGACCTACGGCAGCAAGGACGCCGGTCTGGCGAACTGACCGACCCCTTCCATGAACGCGGGGTGGACCCCGGTCGTGAGGTGATGTGCCACGCGCATCACGTCGTCGGCCGGGGTCTTTTTCGTGGTCGGCGGCCGGTCGGTGGTCCACGGCCAGGTCAAGATTCACAGATTCGAAAACTGAAACACGTTACAATCCAAAACTGGAACACGTTACAATTCTGCCCAGGGAGTGGCATGCGCCACGCCGTGCCGGCACGAGTGGAGGTTCGAGGGTGAAGACCAAAGGTGCACTGCTGCGGGAACTGAACAAGCCGTGGCAGATCGAGGAGATCGAGATCGGTGATCCCAAGGCGCACGAGATCAAGATCCGGATGGAAGCGGCCGGGATGTGCCACTCCGATCATCATCTGATGACCGGTGGCATCCCGATGGCCGGATTCCCGATTCTCGGCGGTCATGAGGGGTCCGGCGTGGTCGAGGAGATCGGCGAGGGGGTCACCGACTTCGAGGTCGGCGATCACGTGGTGCTCTCCTTCATCCCGTCGTGCGGCAAGTGTCCGTCGTGCAAGTCGGGCATGGCCAACCTCTGTGACATGGGTGCCATGCTCTTACAGGGAGAAGCGGTGTCGGACAACACGTTCCGAATCCACACCGCCCAAGGTGAGAACGTCTACCCGATGACGCTGCTCGGTACGTTCGCGCCGTACATGGTGGTGCACGAGGCGTCCGCGGTGAAGATCGACAAGTCGATTCCGTTCGAGGTGGCGGCGCTCGTCGGTTGCGGGATTCCCACCGGCTATGGTTCCTCGACCCGTAGCGGCGATGTCCGCCCGGGTGAGGACGTGGCGATCGTCGGCGTCGGCGGCGTGGGCACCGCCGCACTGCAGGGCGCGGTGATCTCCGGTGCGCGCAATGTCTTCGCGATCGACCCGGTCGAGTGGAAGCGCGAGCAGGCCATGAAATTCGGGGCCACCAAGACCTTCGCCTCGATCGAGGAGGCGGCACCGGCCATCGCGGAGATCACCTTCGGGCACATGTGCCACAAGGTGATCGTCACCGTCGGTGAGGTCCACGGCAAGGACGTCGACAGCTGGATGGGGATCACCGCCAAGGGCGGTACGTGCGTGTTGACGGGCATGGGCAACATGCTCGAATCCGACGTGACCCTGAACCTGGCGATGCTCACCCTGCTGCAGAAGAACCTGCAGGGCACCATCTTCGGCGGCGCCAACCCCAAACTCGACATCCCGCAACTGCTGTCGATGTATCGGATGGGCAAACTGAACATCGAGGACATGATCACCCGGCAGTACCGCCTCGACCAGATCAACCAGGGCTACCAGGACATGCTGGACGGCAAGAATATCCGCGGAGTCATCCGCTACACCGACGAGGACCACTGAGCGCGATGCCGCGTAACCTCTGCTGATGTGGCGGTACTGGATGCATTAGCTGAGTGGCCGGTGGACAATGTCGCGGCCGCGGTGATCGGCGGCTCGGGCATTGTCTCGAGCCATGGCGATATCGACCGGGTGTACGAACTGGCCTCGGTGACCAAGCTTCTGGTTGCCGAGGCCGTTCTGGTCGCGGTGGAAGAGGGTGCGCTCGAACTCGACGATGAGGCGGGACCGCCCGGGGCGACGGTGGCCCACTTGCTGGCGCATGCTTCCGGACTGGCCTTCGACAGCCGAACGGTGATGGCCCCGCCGGCCACCCAGCGGATCTACTCCAGTGCCGGATTCGAGGTGCTCGCCGAGACCGTCGAAGCCGCGACGGGCATCGACTTCGCCGAGTATCTGCGGCAATCGGTGTGTGAACTACTGGGGATGACCCGTACCGTCCTCGATGGTCCGGCCGGGCATGGCGCACGCTCGTCGGTCGCCGACCTGGCGCGCTTCGCAGTTGATCTGTTGGTGCCGACGGTGCTGTCGTCGGAGATGCTGGACCGAGCGACCCGCGTCGCCTTCCCGGGTCTCGACGGATTCGTGCCCGGTTATGGCAAACACAAGCCCAACGACTGGGGGCTCGGGTTCGAGATCCGGGGGCACAAGAATCCGCACTGGACCGGTGCGAACAACTCGCCGGAGACCTTCGGTCACTTCGGGCAGTCGGGGACCTTCCTGTGGGTCGACCCACGCTTCGGCCGGGCGTGCGTGGTGCTCACCGACCGGCCGTTCGGTGCGTGGGCCAAGCCGTTGTGGAGCGAATTCAACGACAGTGTGTGCGAGGCAATGGGCGGCTGGCGGTTGTCCACTCCAACCACACAAGATTCATAAAAGCGCATCAGAAACTGGCGCAACACGTACCTCATAGGGCACAATCGGTATCACGAGTGTGCTATCCGGTGTTGCGAGGTGTGTTGGGGAAGACGTTCCTCGTCGACAACCGGAGGTGACCAAGGTGCGCAACCTGAATCAGTTTGCGGACGTGACAACAGGAGTGGTGTACATCCACTCGGCGCCGGTGGCGCTGTGCCCGCATGTGGAGTGGGCTCTGTCGTCGACCCTGAATGCGCGCGCGAACCTGAAATGGTCGGCACAGGATGCCGAGCCGGGGATGCAGCGTGCGACGGTCGATTGGGCAGGGCCGGTGGGCACAGGCGCCCGTTTGGTGACCGCGCTGCGCGAGTGGTCGGCGTTGCGCTTCGAGGTGACCGAGAACGCCAGTGAGGGCGTCGACGGCGAACGCTTCTGCTACGTCCCGGGATTGGGTTTGTGGCGCGGTTCGATGAGCGCCAACGGCGACGTGATCGTCGGGGAGACCCAGCTGCGCGCGATGATCGAGTCGCAGCCCGACAGTGCCGGTCTGGCCGGCGAGATCGAATCGGTGCTCGGCACGGCGTGGGACCACGCACTCGAGGCCTACCGCATGGGTGGTTACGGTGCCGAGGTCACCTGGCTGCAGCAGCGCGTCGGATAGCTCACGAGACTCTCATTCGGCCCCGGCATCCGCCGGGGCCGAATTGCGTGCACGGGCACCGCGTACCGCGCCACACCATCAGGACGACAAGCGCTGCCAACGTAGGGAAGGGCGCTGTCGGCGCAGGGAAGAGCGCCGTCGCCGTCGAGATGAGCGCTGTCGGCGTAGGGAGCAGCGCTGTCGGCGTCGAGACGAGCGCTGTCGGCGTAGGGAAGAGCGCTGTCGGCGTAAACCCACTCACCACGCCGCCGCGCGCCCGCGTCTGGACTGACGAAGAGCGAGGAGCGCAGCGACAATGCGATGAGGAGGGAAGACGCGGGTTATAGCGCGGACGGCACGCGACGGCGGAGCCGGCGCCAATCACAAAGGTATGTTCTTGTGCCGCCCGCGTCGTGACGGTGCTGCGGCGAGTGCGGCGGTGATGATGCTGCGGGTTTTGGCCGGGTCGATGACTTCGTCGACGACGCCGATGGATTGGGCGCGTCCGACGCCGCCGGCGATGGCTTCGTGTTCGGCGGCCAGGCGGTCGTGGAGGGCTTCGCGTTCGTCGTCGGGGGCGGCGGCGAGGGCTTTCTTGTGCAGGATTCCCACGGCGGCTTTGGCTCCCATGACGGCGACCTCGGAGCCGGGCCAGGCGTAGACGGCGGTGGCGCCCAGGGCGCGGGAGTTCATGGCGATGTAGGCCCCGCCGTAGATCTTGCGGGTGACCAGGGTGACTCGGGGTACGGTGCATTCGGCGAAGGCGTGCAACAGTTTTGCGCCGCGTCGTACGACGCCGTTCCATTCTTGGCCGACGCCGGGGAGGTAGCCGGGGACGTCGGTGATGACGACGAGCGGGATGCCGAAGGCGTCGCAGAGTCGGACGAAGCGGGAGGCTTTTTCGGCGCTCTCGGAGTTGAGGCAACCGCCCATGCGTAGTGGGTTGTTGGCGATGACGCCGACGCTGTGTCCGGCGAGGCGGCCGAACCCGGTGACGATGTTCGGAGCCCATTTCGCTTGCAGCTCTTCGAAACTCGAGATCTCGGTGTCGCCGTCGGCGGCGAGTTGGGTGTCGAGGAGGGCGGTGACGACGGGGTGCACGTCGTAGGCCCGGCGGTTGGATTCGGGCAGCAGGGCCTTGAGGTCGGTGTCGCCGGCTTCGGCGTGCTCGGTGTCGAACCGGCCGGGGCGGGCGAAGGTGGAGACGAGTCGACGGGCGCGCCAATAGGCGTCGGCCTCGGAGTCTGCGGTGATGTGGCTGACCCCGGACTTCTTTCCGTGGGTGAGCGGGCCGCCGAGCGATTCCATGTCGACTTCTTCGCCGGTGACGCTCTTGACGACGTCGGGTCCGGTGACGAAGACGCGACCGGCGGGGGCCATGATCACCACGTCGGTGAGTGCGGGTCCGTAGGCGGCGCCGCCGGCGGCGAATCCGACGACCACCGAGATCTGCGGGATGTAGCCGGAGGCCCGCACCATCGCCTCGAAGACTCCGCCGACGGCGTGCAGGGCTTCGACGCCTTCGGCCAGACGGGCACCACCGGAGTGCCAGATGCCCACGACCGGGGCCTGTTCGGTGATCGCGGTGTCGATGGCGTTGACGATGTGGGCGCACCCCACGACACCCATGGCACCGCCCATCACGGTGCCATCGGTGCAGTAGGAGACGGTGCGAACGCCGTTGACCTCTCCGATCGCTGCCTGCACTCCCGATTTGTCCCGGGGGTGCAGCAGCGACAGGGAGCCTTCGTCGAAGAAGTTGGTCAACCGCAGCAGTGGATCTCGCGGATCGACTGAGTCCTCATGGCCGGTGATGGGGGCCAATGTGGTCATCGCTGTCTCCTCGGGGGTGTCGCGAATGGTCAGTAGCGACCGAAGGCGAGCGCCACGTTGTGCCCACCGAAGCCGAACGAGTTGTTCAGCGCGTAATCAATCTGACCATGACGGGCCTGCCCGTGCACCACTTCGATGTCGCACTCGGGGTCCTGGTTCTCCAGGTTCAGCGTCGGCGGGATGACGCTTTCCTCGACACTCTTGATCGTAAGCACCGATTCGAGGGCTCCGACCGCGCCGATGGAGTGACCCAGGGCCGACTTGGGGGCATACACCGCGGCGTGGTCGCCGATGGCCGCCTTGATCCCGACCGCTTCGGCGGTGTCGCCGATGGGGGTCGAGGTGGCGTGCGCATTGACGTGGGTGATGTCCTTCTTGGTCAGCCCGGCGGTCTGGATGGCCCGTGTCATCGCTCGTGCGTTGCCCTGACCGCTGGGGTCCGGGGCGACGAGGTGGAAACCGTCGGAGGTGATACCGGCACCGAGCACGCGCGCGTGGATATGTGCCCCACGGGCTTTGGCGTGTTCCTCACGTTCGAGGATCAGCATCGCCGCGGCCTCGCCGAAGACGAATCCGTCGCGATCCTTGTCGAACGGTCGTGACGCCGCGGCCGGGTCGTCGTTACGGGTGCTCATCGCGCGCATCATCGAGAACGCGGCGATCGGGATCGCATCGATGTGTCCCTCGACGCCGCCGGTGACGACCATGTCGGCATCGCCCATGACGATGTGCCGCCAGGCGTGCGCGATCGCCTCGGCACCCGACGAGCACGCCGAGACCGGGGTGATCACACCTGCGCGTGCGCCGATGTTGAGGCCGACGACGGCGGCCGGGCCGTTGGGCATGGCCATCGACACCGCGAGCGGGGAGACCTTGCGGTAGTTGCCGGAACTCTCGATCGCCTTGACGGCGTCGACCATGGCGTCGCCGCCGCCTTGGCCGGTGCCGAGCACCACGGCGAGGCGTTGGGGATCGACTTCGGGTTCGCCGGCCTGCGCCCACAGGCGCTTGCTCATGACGTGGGCGATCCGCTCGACGTAGGCCATGCGGCGAGCCTCGACGCGGGTGACCTCGTCGGCCGGATCGGAGAGCAGTCGCCCGCCGACGCGGCAGGGCAGTTCGCCGAATTTGGTGACGAAGTCGTCGGTCAGCTCACGGATGCCGGTCTTGCCGTCGAGCAGCCCCTGCCAGGTCGATTCGAGGTCGACACCGAGGGAGGTGGTGGCCACCATCGAGGTGACCACCACACTCGGGAAGTTCCCGCCCAGCGTTGAGTATTCGCGGAGGGACGGCGAGCTCACGAGTTCTGTTCTGCCTCGATCTGGGCCTGGATGGCGGCAGCGGCTTCGGGGTTCTCGGCCTCGAGCTTCTGGATGTAGTTGACGGCGTCACCGACGGTGCGCAGGCCGGCGAGGTCCTCGTCGGGGATCTTCACGCCGTACTTGTCCTCGGTCTGCACCGCGATCTCGACCATCGACAGCGAGTCGATGTCGAGGTCATCGACGAACGACTTCTCCATCGTCACCTCGGACGGCTCGATGCCGGTGACTTCCTCGATGATCTCGGCGATGCCGGCAATGAGTTGTTCCTGGGTGGCAGCCACGTGGGTGGTTCCCTTCTCGTGATTTAGCTGTGGGTGGTGATTGTCCGGAGCTACCCGAGGCACGAAAGCACCTCGGGTGCTTGGATATCCGGTGACAACCGGATTTCCGGTGGGGTCGCGTGGGACGCGACCACTATCCAAGTTCGATGACCTTCTCGATGTCGTCGGGGGTCTTCCACGCCACGGTGGGGGTCCCCTTCATCTCGCGCTTGGCGATGCCGGCGAGAGCGCCGGCGGGCGGGAGTTCGACCAGAGAGGTGACGCCGACCTCGCGCATGTAGGCCGAGCACAGGTCCCAGCGGACCGGGCTGGTGACCTGCGTGACGAGCTTGCTCAGCGCCTCGGCGCCATCGGCGACCGGCCGGCCGTCGGAGTTCGACAGCAGGACCCGGGCCGGGTCGGCGGGGGTGATCTTCGACGCGGCAGCGGCGACGGCGTCGCGTGCCGGGGCCATGTAGTCGGTGTGGAAGGCGCCGGCGACGGCGAGTTTACGGATGCGGGCCTTCTCCGGCGGACTCGCGATCAGCTCGTCGATGGCCTCGACCGGTCCGGCGGCGACGATCTGGCCTGCGGCGTTGCGGTTGGCGGGCACAAGCGCGAGCTCGTCGAGACGGGCGAGGACCTGGCCCTCGTCACCGCCGAGCACCGCGGCCATGGTGGTGGCCTGGCGTGCGCAGGCCTTGGCCATCTCGGATCCGCGGATCGCGGCCAGTTTGACGGCTTCGTCGGAGCTGATGACGCCGGTGATGGCCGCGGCGGCGAGTTCGCCGACCGAGTGACCGGCGATCACGGCGTCGTCGGGCAGCTCACCGCGCTTGAGGTACTCATCGAAGGCCAGCAGGGCCGCGGCGACGACGAGCGGCTGGGTGACCGCCGTGTCGGTGATCTCCTCGGCGGTGGCGGTGGTGCCGAGCCGTTCGAGATCGAGTTGGATCAGCTTCGACCACGTCGCCAGCTGATCGCGGACGCCGGGGAGTTCCAGCCACGGAATCAACATGCCGGGTGTCTGAGAGCCCTGACCGGGCGCAAGCATCGAAAGCACGTGACCAGAGAACACCGTTTCGGCGTCCTATGTGGGTGTGGAGGTCGCTAGACCTCATCGGAAGGATTTGTGGGGTTCCCACAAAGGTGTCTCTGGCTGGTTCCGCATCGTCATCACTTCGAGATTCGTTACAGAAATGTGTCCGAAAGGCATCTGCCAGCGGAAATGTGGAAACAGCGGTGTTACTGATGTTCCTCATGTGGCTGAGTGTGGCGATTCGTTCCTCAGATGTGTCAATCGTCCGACGGTTGCCGCGATACGTAAGACGTAGCCGTCGCGAGGGTTAGTTGGATCACGTCCTGTCACTTCTGCAATTTTCTTCAGTCTGTACCGGACAGTATTTGGATGGATATACAGTTCGCGGGCACATGCCTCCACCGAGCCGCCACAGTCCAGATAGGACTCGAGGGTGCTGTTGAGGGTCGAACCGCCGGTCGACAGCGGACGCACCAGCGTCTCGATGAGTGTCGCCGTCGCCGATGCGTCACCGTTGAGTGCCCGCTCGGGCAACAGTTCGAGGCTGTGCACCGGCCGCGGTGCGCCGGGCCAGCCGACGACTGCGGAGATCCCGGCCATCGCCTCGGTGGCGCTGGTGTGCGCCGCGCCCAGATTGGGCATGGTCGGCCCGATGACCACCGGGCCGTCGGCGAAGTGGTCGAGCAACGCATTGCTGAACGGATCGGTCATCTTGATCGGCCCGCTGACGATGGTCACCAGCAACGTGCCCTGCACCACCGAAAGTGCGGCCCGGTCATAGCGTTTCGCGGTGTTGTGGATCGCCAGCGGGACCGAGACGTTCTGTTCGGGAGGTGGCGCGCCGACGATGACGGTGGCCGGGGCGTCGGAATCCCAGTTCAGCGCGGCCGCCCGCGACAACAACTGTGGGCCGGTGTCGCCGCGGACGACGGCGTCGACCACCAGGGCCTCCAGACGCGAGTCCCACGCGCCGCGCGATTCGGCCGCCGACGCGTAGATGGCCGCGGCGGCGAACCCGATCTCGCGACCGTAACGCAGCACCGACTCGGTCAACGCGCGGAGTTGGGCGTCGTTGCGGGCGAGCAGCGGCAACCACTTCTCGAAGAACTCCATCGCCACGCGCACCATCTCCACGGTCTGCAGCAGCGTGATGCGGCGCGCGAGATCCTGCGGGACGACCTGAAAGGCCTGAACGGTGAACTTGACGTTGCCCTCGGGGTCCTGAATCCATTCGACGAAGTTCACCACCGCGGTCTGCACGACCAGCTGCACGCTGGCACGCTGCGCGGCGTCGAGATCGGCGAAGTAGGGGAGCTGGTCCTGCATCGAGTGGACGGCCTCGGTGGCCAGTCGACCGCTGTACTGCTTGACGCGACGCAGCAGCGTGTCGGGCAGTGCGTCGTGCACGGTGGCCGGTGCGGGCACGTGCGCACCACGTTCCCCGAAGACGTCGCTGGGCGGCGGCGTCTGATTCACCCGATGCTCCGACATGTGTTCACAGTAGGCGTCCGCGGCCGCCGGGCCGACGAATGCGCCGTCAACGACTGCGGCGGTCGCCCGCGAAGGGGCGACCGCCGCAGTCGACGGACCGGTCGAACTCTAGGCGCTGCCGGTGTCGGCGTAGGACACCTCGGCGGCGTTGACGTCGGTGATCTGGTACTTGTCGGCGGCTTGCGCCGCGACGCCGGCATCGATGTGCCCGTCGCGGGCCAGGGCCACCAGCACCCCGACGACGATGGACTCGGCGTCGACGTTGAAGACCCTACGAGCGGCCGGACGGGTGTCGGAGAACCCGAAGCCGTCGGCACCGAGCGTCAGATACGTGCCCGGCACGTAGGCGCGGATCTGCTCCTGGACACCACGCATGTAGTCGCTGACCGCCACGAACGGCCCGGCGGTGTCCGAGAGGACCTTGGTGACGTAGGGCTGACCCGCATCCTGCGACGGGGTCCGCACCGCGGCACGGTCGATCGCGATGCCGTCGCGGGCGAGTTCACTCCACGACGTCACCGAGTACACCGCGGCGCCGACGTTCCAGTCCGCGGCCAGGAGCTCCTGGGCGCGCAGCGCGTCGGGCATGGTCACCCCCGAGACGAGGATGTTGGCCGGGTACTGCTTGTCCTGCGGGGCCGGGCTGAACCGGTAGATGCCCTTGAGCACACCTTCGATGTCGAGGTCGTCGGGCTTGGCCGGCTGACTGATCGGCTCGTTGTAGACGGTGAGGTAGTAGAAGATGTTCTCCGGATTCTCGCCGTACATCCGACGCAGACCGTCGGCGACGATGTGTCCGAGTTCGTAGGCGAAGGCCGGGTCGTAGGCCACCACCGCCGGGTTGGTCGCCGCGAGCAGCGGTGACTGGCCGTCGGCGTGTTGCAGGCCCTCGCCGGTCAGCGTGGTGCGTCCCGCGGTGGCGCCGATGACGAAGCCGCGCGCCATCTGGTCGGCGGCCGCCCAGAAGCTGTCGCCGGTGCGTTGGAAGCCGAACATCGAATAGAAGATGTAGAGCGGGATCATCGGCTCGTCGTGCGTCGCATACGAGGTGCCGACGGCGGTGAACGAGGCGGCCGAGCCGGCCTCGTTGATGCCCTCGTGCAGGATCTGGCCCTCGCTGCTCTCCTTGTAGGCGAGCATCAACTCGGCGTCGACCGAGGTGTAGAGCTGTCCGTTGCGGTTGTAGATCTTGAGCGTCGGGAACCACGAGTCCATCCCGAAGGTCCGCGCCTCGTCCGGGATGATCGGCACGATCCGATGGCCGATCTCCTTGTCGCGCAACAGATCCTTGAACACGCGCACCAGTGCCATGGTGGTTGCCACCTGCTGTTTGCCCGAGCCCTTTGCGGTGGTCGCGAGCGCCTTGCTCACATCGGGGGACAACGCCTTGGCCTTGGTACGGCGCGCGGGCAGGAAGCCGCCGAGGTTCTTGCGGCGGTCGAGCATGTACTGGATCTCCGGGGCGTCCATCCCGGGGTGGTAGTACGGCGGCAGGTACGGATTCTCCTCGAGTTGGGAGTCGCTGATCGGGATTCGCGTCTCGTCGCGGAAGTCCTTGAGATCGTCGAGGGTCAGCTTCTTCATCTGGTGGGTCGCGTTGCGGCCCTCGAAGTGCTTGCCCAGGGTGTAACCCTTGATCGTGTGCGCCAGGATGACCGTCGGCTGACCCTTGTGCGCCATCGCCGACGCGTAGGCGGCATAGATCTTGCGGTAGTCGTGGCCGCCGCGCTTGAGATTCCAGATCTCGGCGTCGGACATGTTCTTGACGAGTTCCTTGGTGCGCGGATCGCGGTTGAAGAAGTGTTCCCGCACGAAGGCGCCGTCGTTGGCCTTGTAGGTCTGGAAGTCGCCGTCGGGCGTGGTGTTCATCAGATTCACCAGGGCACCGTCGCGGTCGGCGTGCAGCAGTGCATCCCACTCACGGCCCCACACCACCTTGATGACGTTCCAGCCCGCGCCGCGGAAGAACGACTCGAGTTCCTGGATGATCTTGCCGTTGCCGCGGACCGGTCCGTCGAGCCGCTGCAGATTGCAGTTGATGACGAAGGTGAGGTTGTCCAGGCCCTCGGTCGCGGCGAAACTGGCGAACCCGCGTGACTCCGTCTCGTCCATCTCGCCGTCGCCGAGGAAGGCCCACACGTGCTGGTCGGAGGTGTCCTTGATACCGCGATCGTGCAGATAGTGGTTGAAGCGCGCCTGATAGATCGCGTTCATGGGACCGAGACCCATCGACACCGTCGGGAACTGCCAGAACTCGGGCATGAGTCGCGGGTGCGGGTAGGAGGGCAGACCGCCGCCCTCACCGGCGTGACTGTGCTCCTGCCGGAACCCGTCCATCCGCTCGGCGGTGATCCGGCCCTCGAGGAAGGCACGGGCGTAGATACCCGGCGACGCGTGACCCTGGATGAAGATCTGGTCGCCGCCGCCTGGGTGTTCGTGCCCGCGGAAGAAGTGGTTGAAGCCGACCTCGTACAGCGACGCCGACGACGCGTAGGTCGAGATGTGACCGCCGACCCCGACCCCGGGACGCTGAGCGCGGTGCACCATGATGGCGGCGTTCCAGCGGATGAACTGACGGAAGGTGCGCTCGACGCCCTCGTCGCCGGGGAACCAGGGTTCGAGTTCGGTGGGAATGGTGTTGACGTAATCGGTGGACGTCAGCGAGGGGATGGCGACGTGCTTCTCGCCTGCGCGCTCGAGCAGCCGGAGCATCAGATAGCGGGCTCGGGCCGGTCCGGCATGTGCGACGAGGTTGTCGAAGCTCTCCAGCCACTCGCCGGTCTCGTCGGGGTCGATGTCGGGCAGGTAGGACGCGACACCCTCACGGATGACGCGCACGCGCGGACCCGACCTGTCGGGGGTGCCGCCGGAGGTCGCGCTGACGTCCTTCTCTGCCTGTTCGGTCACGGTGATGCCTACTCCTCGATCGGGCCGGGCGGGGGTGCTGCCCGGCATGCGATGACACGAGAGTCCGTCGACGACGATGGTGTGCTCGCTCACGGACCCACCCCACATCGTGCCCCATGTCGCCTCGCTTGGCATCGGGGGTGTTCGGATTGGGCGCGTAGTACCTGACCTGCGGTAGCGTTCGGTTTGTGATTACCACGGAGTAAGGAGCGTGCAGTGAGGCGTGCATCGGCCCGCCGGGCATACCGGGCGGAGCTGCGCAACGTCGGGGGGTGCCACAGCGGGACAGAAGAATGCCATCAGACGGATGCCGACCAGGGGCGCTCCGGGGTGTTGCGCGTCCGGAGAACCGCCGGGGGTGCGACACGGGTGGGTGTGACCGTGGTCCTGACGGCCGTGATCCTGACGGCCGCGGTGCTGATCTTCGCCGGATGTGCGACGTCGGTGCCCGGCGCGCCGACCGTCGACTCCGCACAGGTGTCGATGTACCGGTCCGAACAGTCGGCCTCGACCTCGGCGGCGCGCCGGGAGCTCGCGGTGACGCTGTGTCGGCAGGCCATGTCGTCGATGGTCGTGATGGTCCGCGGGTACAACACCTTTGTCGATCGTCTGAACGCGGTCCAGTCCTACGACCGTGTCGGTGACCTCGACGACCGCGCCCGGGCGAGCCTGATCGCCGGTGTGGACCAGATCCGGGCGAAGGTCACCGGTGCGGTCACCGCCGACGTGACCGGCCCGGTGAACGCCTTTCTCACCAGCTCGGGGCGGCTCGGTGACGCCATCGGACGACGTGAGCTCGTCGGCCTGAATCCGATCGCCGACACCTGGACCCGCGACAAGCAGTCCGTGCTGGCCGTCTGCGCGACCTACCTGCCGACCCCGCCCGGACTGGCCCCGACCACGACCGGTGCACGCCCACCCGGATAGCCCCGCGGCGCGCGAGTTCATGAATTCGTGTCGGTGCACGATCGTCGAGTGCATTACGCTGTCCCAATAGTCGGCTGATCGGGTCGGCTGCGATCGAATTGCCGACACGGCGAAACATGTTGACTTGGGAGGTCTCGCGCGGTGGTAGCCGCCTCAGGGAGCAATGGCTCCGACGGCAGCAGTGCACAGAAACTGGGGTTCGCCCCCGGCATGGTGGTCCAGGAACTCGGCTGGGACGAGGACACCGACGACGACCTGCGTGCCGACATCGAGGACACGATCGACGCGGAGATGCTCGACGAGGACGCCGACGACGTCATCGACGCGGTGGTGCTCTGGTGGCGCGACGACGACGGTGACCTCGTCGACCGTCTGATGGACGCGATCGGCCCGCTCGCCGACGACGGATACGTCTGGGTCTTCTCGCCGAAGACGGGCAATCCCGGTTACGTCGACCCGAGTGAGATCGCCGAGGCGGCGCCCACTGCCGGGTTGACCCAGACCTCGGTGGTCAGTCTCGGCGACTGGTCGGGTTCGCGTCTGGTGCAACCGAAGTCGCGTTCCGGCAAACGCCCATGAGCGCTCCGGAGATGTCGGTCCCGCTGGGGATCGGCGCCACCGCACCGGACTTCGAGCTACGCGACCAGAACAACCAACGGGTCTCGTTGTCGCGGTTGCGTTCCGAGGGTCGCAAGGTCCTCATCGTGTTCTTCCCGCTCGCTTTCACCGGCACCTGCCAGGGCGAACTCGGGTACATCCGTGACAATCTGCCGCGCTTCGCCAACGACGAGGTGACCACGGTCGCGGTGTCGGTCGGGCCGCCGCCGACGCACAAGGTGTGGTCGGCGGCGCAGGGGTTCCTGTTCCCGATCCTGTCGGATTTCTGGCCGCACGGCGACGTCGCCCGCTCCTACGGCGTGTTCAGCGAGGGCCGCGGATACGCCGATCGCGGAACCTTCCTGGTCGACACCGACGGCAGCATCGCCTTCGCCGACGTCGTCGGCCCGGGTGAGGCGCGCTCGGAGGCCCTCTGGGACAAGGCGCTCGCCGCCGTCTGACTCAACTGTCACCGCACCGCTCGCCACGAGCGGGGCGCCAAGTCTTGACCAAGTCGTTGCACGCCTCGGGTTGCGACAGAAGTGACTGGTGTAGTTCAGTGTGACTATTGTGAACAAACTGTCGCTGTCTCAGCTCACCAGGATCTGCACCCGTGGCCGCTTGCGCCGCGTCGGCGTCGGCATGCTCGCCGGGGGTGCGCTGGCCTTCGCGGGAGCCGGACACTGCGCCGCCGCGCCGTCGGACGCACTGCCGGACCTCAACGACCTGCCGGGCATCGTCGCCGGCATCCCGAACTCGTCGTCGGACATGGGGTTGGGCGATCTGCTGCCCAGCCTGCAGAGCCTGATCCCCGGGACGGGTGACCAGACCGGTATGTCACGATGCACCTCGGTGATCCAGGTCGGGGATTCGACGTCGGTGCGCGCCGACGATCCGGCGTACGTTCCGGCGGCCGGAGACACTGCCAGTGCCCAATACCGCCGCGTCGGGGTCAACAGCTTCACCCTCGATGCGGTCAGCGGCCGGGCGATCGTCGGCGGACCCTCACCGGATGCCGAACACGCCGTCGCGTCCCGGCTCGCGTCCGGCGCACGCGGCTGCTGGGTGATCGCCATGGGTGTCAACGACGTCGGGGACATCTCGACGGGAAGTTCGATCAACGCCGACGCCCGCATCGATCGGATCATGCGCCAGCTGTCCGGGCAGCCGGTCCTTTGGCCGACGGTCACCTCGTCGAACCCGAGTAACAAGGCGTTCGATTCGGCCGCCATGGCCACGTTCAACACCGCACTGCGCAACGCGACCGCTCGCTACGCCAATCTGGCCGTGGTGGACTGGGCCGGCGCCGCTGCGCCGGCCGAGTTCACCGACGGCGTCCACTACACCGCCGCGGGCACCGCCGATCGCAACAAGCGATTCGCCGATGCGCTGGCCGCGGCGTATCCGTCGGGCAGCGTCGGCGCCGCGCCCTCGACGCGGTGGGTTGCCGGCTGACGGTCCTCAGATCGGGCAGGTGATGTTGGGATCACGCTTACCGGTGACGGCTTGCTGCAGGCCCACGGTCACCGCATCGGCATACATCCAGGTGCCTGGTCCCATCGGGTGGACGTCGTCGGGACCGAGGTTCTCCGGATGGGCGGCCGCGGCCTGACACCACGGCGCCAAGAAGACGTTGCGGTGTCGCGGCGCGTACTGCAGAACCTGTTGTGCTGCCTGCGGGATGCCGTCGACCGGACCAAACGGGACCAGCAAGACGATCAGGTGACCCGGGCCGATCTCGGAGAGGATGCGATCGAGCTGTCCGGGGAACGCCTGCCCGTTGGTGCCGAATCCCAGCACCACGAACTTGCGGAGCGCGCCGGACGCGCGGAGATCCTCGATGACGCCTTCGCCGCCGCTGTAGTGACGCGAGACCTGCGCATCGATGTAGATGCCGGGGAACCGCGCACGCAACGCCTGCGACGAGGCGAGCATGACCGAGTCGCCGATGCCGGTGATCTCCTGGCCGGTCGGTAGCCGTGGTGCACTCGGCGCGGCCGGACGTGGGGGAGCCGGAGGCGGGCTCGCATTGGCCCGGCGCTGCAGCTCGGCGAGGTGGTCGAGCTGCAGTTCCAACTGCGACTTCGACGGGCTGGTCCCCAGCGCGGAACCGGCGAACAGGATCACGACCAGGCCGGCGGCGAACACCGCGGCCGGGATCGGTAGACGTGCCGAATTCCCGAGGTCGCGCAGCACGCCGCGGAAACCCTTACGGCGGAACGGTGTCTCGATGTAGCGGTAGGACAGTTCGGACAGGCCGAGGGTGATCACCGCGGCGAGAATGCCGATCAGCCAGCCGGGAAGGGTGAATGACGCCGTGCCCTTGCCCTCCTGGAACCAGGCGCGCAGGAAGACCACGACCGGCCAATGCCACAGGTACAGGCTGAACGATCGCTCGCCGAGGTATCGCAGGGCCTTTACGCGCAGGATCACCGGGACCGGCCCGGTCTCGCCGACCGCGGTGTGGATCACGCCCGCGGTCAGTACCGAAGCCAGCAGGAGCCCGCCCTGGTAGGTGAGTGGTGAGGTATCGGGCAAGGTGAACATGAGGACCAGAAGCCCGACGAAGACGACCGGTGCGACGGTCTTGCCCAGGATCTCGGCGGTGCGCGGCGAGACCCGACGTGGCCACGAATCGGCGGCATCGGCGGCCGGGGCGGTGCACAGCAGTGCCAGTGCGGCGCCGATCAGCAGGCCGAAGGAATGGGTGTCGCTGCCGAAGTAGACCCGGCTCGGGTCGGTGTCCGGGTTGTAGATCGCGATCATCGCGGCCACCGACGCCGCGCCGAGTGCGATCGTCACCGCGGCAGTGATCCGCAGTTGCGTACGCGTCGAGGTTCGGCGTGCCAACCACAGCACACCGAGGAACAGCAGTGGCCACACCACATAGAACTGTTCCTCGATCGCCAACGACCAGTAGTGCATGAAGATCTGGGGTGTCGTCTCGGCGAAGTAACTGTGCGACTGCGCGATCTGCACCCAGTTGTTGACGAAGAACGCCGACCCGAGGAATTGGCTCTTGAGCTGCACTCCGACGTCGCCGCCGATGAGTCCGGCGACGGCGGTGGCCACGACCAGGACCGTCAGCGCGGCCGGAAGAATGCGACGGGCGCGTCGGGTCCAGAACTGCGACAACGAAATTCGCTTGCTGGCTCCGTATTCGCGAACGAGTAGCGAGGTGATGAGGAAGCCCGACAGGACGAAGAAGACGTCGACGCCGAGGTAGCCGCCGCGAACCGCGTCGCCGAAGAAGTGATAGAGCACGACGGCGAGCACTGCGATACCGCGAACGCCGTCGAGCGCACGGCTGCGCCGGATGCGACCCGGCGCCAGAGTGGCTGCGCCGGCCGGTGAGACAGCCGATTCCGGATCAGCTGCCGGCTCCGAGGTCGTGGGAGTGGTCGGTGAGAGGAGCTTCGTGGACAGCGTCCAGACCGGTTTGGGGATACGGACGGTGGGCGCCGACGACTTCTCGTCTGTGTCGGTGTCTGTTTCTCTGTCTGTGCCGGCGTCTGGCTCGGCGCTCTTCTGGGCGGTGCGCCGGTCCCGCATGTTCGGGATCGCCGTGACCGTCGCGGCCTGGGCCGCATCGACCGGTATCTCGACCGTGTCGTCGGACGGGGTCTCGGCGCTTTCCTGCGCGGAAGTGTCGTCGTCGGCGGGCTCGTCAGCGTCGTCGGCGTGGTCGGAGTCCTCCGCCGCGTCGGCGGTGGCCTCCGCGTCCTCGTCCTCGTGTGACGCTTCGGCGTCGGGAGCATCCTCGACCACCGATGTCTCGCCGGCCTCGACGTCGGCGTCGGTCTTCTCGCCGACCTCATCGGTGTCGGGGTTATCGGTGTCGGCGCGTTTTCCGTCGACGAGTTCTTCTTCCTCGACACCGACCGAGTCGGTGGCGGCCGAGTCGGTGCTGTCAGAGTCGGTGCGGTCAGAGTCGGTGTCGTCCGCCTCGGGACCGTCGGTCTCGGCCGCTTCCTCGTCATCCGACGGGGTGTTGGCCGCCTCCTCCTCGGCTGTGTCTGTGTCTGTGTCGGTGTCGTCCGACGTCGTCTCGGTGCCGAGTGCGACCGGCAGTTCGGCGGTGACCTCGTTGGATAGGCGTCGGAGCTCGACGGTGTCGGCGTCGCTGATCGCCCTGAGTTCCACGGTCTCCGCATCGGAGCCTTCGATGTACGGCTCGGGTCCTCGTGGTGGCGCCGGAAGCGCGTACACCGGCTCCGTTCCGGGCTCGTGGAGGACTCCGATCGGGCTCAGGCTCGCCATCGGGCCGGTGATCTCCAGGCTCGTGGGGGGAGGCGCACCGAGCAGGGTCGACGTCGTGTGCCCCGAGCCGTGGTGATGGGTCATCGATGGGATGTGCCGACGCGCGCGCCATGTGCGCAGGCGTGCCTTCATGCGTTCGCCCTCCCTTCTCTCGATGCTGTCGTCGGTGTCGTGTCTACCTCCGTGACGATCGATATCACCCTCGTCGTGGCTCGGTCGACATGGCTACGAGACCAGGAATCGGTGACGACAAACCCGACGGCATGCGCGCGCACGTCGTCGAGGGCGGGCAGGTGGGCTGACCCTGTGTGGATGGGGCGTGGCATACAGGCAGGTAAGCGTTTCGTTCGGGTGCGGTGGTGACATGACAGCGATGTCGAGGTGCTCGCAGGGGAGCATCAGCCGCTCAGTGTAGCGGGGTGGCGAGACGTTTCTGCGCACGACCGACCGCAGTGTCCTCCGGTTGGGGGAACGATGACCGATTCGCGAATATGGATTGTGGCCCAAAAGAATTCGTTGCGATTGCAACTACTTCCAGGTCAGTTCGACACCCACTTCGTTGCCGGTGTGACACCGGTGCCGGGAGGGAAGGCCGTGGCCAGTGCGCCGGCGAAACGCATGTTGCGAGCCGCGATTCCGGCGGCAGTGTAGTGGATGCCATCGTCGAACCATTCGGGTTGCCCGGCGGCCGCCGCGGCCCAGTCGTAGACCGCGAGATTCGGGTAGCGCACCACGGCGCGTCGCAGCGCGTTGTTGAATGAGGCCGTTGCCGTGGTCGTGTATCCCCGCGCGGCGGCGTCGGCGGTGACCGTCGGCCACAGCACCGGCTGGCCCCGCAACTGGTTCATGATCCGATCGATGCGCTCGTCGGCGGCCACGGTCGAGCCCTTGGCGATGTCGGCTGCGTCCTCGAGGCCCATCGCGATCACCCAGCAGCCCCTCTCGCCCCTGGCCAGATGTGTGGCGACAGCCTCGGCCGCATTCGGCCGCCCGTCGACCGCACCGACGATCGATCGGCCGCGGTTGGCGTCGAGGTCGACGGTGCCGACACCGACCCGCTTGTACTGCGCGGACAGGGTCTCGGCTGGGCTGGGAACCTTGGTCGGGGAGTCCACGCCGACCGAGGTCGAATCACCGATCTGGACGACCGAGGTGCAGCGTGTGGTGCCCGGCGCACCGCCCTGGCGCAGGAGGTCGCCGAGTCCGGGGATCATCGGCAGCAGCTGTGACAGTCCGAGCTCTGACGAGCCGGTCGTCAATTGCCGGCTCAGGGCGCCTGCGACGTCGTCGGCGGGATCGGCCGCGGCGGTGCCCGCCGCGGCACCGATCAGCGCGAGCGCAGTCGTCGCGCCCAGGACGGCGGTGGCGGTGCGGCGCAGACCTGGGCGGCCGAGCGCGGTGGGTCGTGGACGGAAGGCACGAAGAAGTCGAGTCACAGTAGTCACACTGAACTACATCAGCCACTTCTGTAGCAATTCAGGTCGCGGCACAATTCGATCACGGCCCGGGTGTCGTCGGCGACCGATCAGGTGGGGAACTTCATCAAGGTCGGTGTCGGTCGAGACTGGGTGGTGCCGTCACCGAGTTGTCCCTCACTGTTGAGTCCCCAACAAAACAGCTGGTCATCGGAGATCGCGCACGTGTTGTTGTCCCACACGGCCACCGAGGTCACATCGGCGATCCCGTGAACGAGCGCCGGTGTCAGCTGATTGGAGTAATTGTTGCGTTGATCCCCCCAACACATGAGGGTGCGCGAGCTGGTGACCGCGCAGGTGGCGCCCCCGTTGGAGGTGATCGAGTCGACGTCGGAGAGCACCTTCGTCGGCAGCGGGCGATTCGCCGTGGTTCCGTCACCGATCTGGCCGGAGCTGTTGTTGCCCCAGCAGTAGCCGACCTTGTCGGCCCGGCGCGCGCAGGTGGTGCCGTCGTCCCAGTTGTCGCCGACGGTCAGCGTGGAGGCGAAGCGGAAATTCTTGATCTGGGTCGGGGTCGATCGGTCCTGGGTGGTCCCGTCGCCGAGTTCACCACTGGCGTTGTGGCCCCAGCAGTAGCCGACGGAGTCGGCGATGGCGCACGTGGAGCCCGCCGCCACCGACACCGATGTGACCGAGGACAGCGATTCCACTTTGGTCGGTGCGGTGCGCGTGGTCGTCGTACCGTCCCCGACCTGCCCTTTGTCGTTGAGACCCCAGCAATACAAGAAACTGTCGGCGATGGCGCAGGTGGTGAATGCGCTGCTGACGATGTCGGTGACATTGGTCAGCCCCGGAACCTCCTTGGGCAGGAGAACCTTGCTGATCGAGCCCCAGCAGTAGGCTTTACCCGAGGCCACCGCGCAGGTGGCGGCGCCGCCGACCGTGATGGCCGAGACATCGGTCAGACCGCTGACCCTGGTCGGAGTGCTGCGGTCGGTGGTGGTGCCGTCGCCGATCTGACCGTTGTCGTTCTCGCCCCAGCAATAGGCCAGCCTGTTGTAGACGGCACAGGTGTTCGACGAGTTCATGCTCACCTCGCGCAAGGCGAGTGGCGCGGCGGCCGGCGGTACCGGGTCGGAGCGTCCGACCGCCCATGCGGTGCTCGCCACCGCGATCACCGCGACGGCGAACGCCGCTGCGAGGGCCAGCAGCAGGTTGCGACGACGGCGGGTGGTGCGTTGACGCGATTCGACGGTCGGTGCATCGGCGTCGGGCGGCAGGTGGCTCCCGCCGCGGGGGTCCGTCGTCGCCAAAGGACTGATCGCCGATGCCGGGCCGCCCGTGGAGGTCATCAGCACCGCAGCCAGGTCGCGTGCGAACGACTGGCAGTCGGGGTAGCGCTGCGCGGGGTCCTTGGCGAGCGCACGGGCGAACACCGGATCCAGCGCCGCCAGGTCGGGTCGGCGTGCACTCAGTGGCGGTGCTGGTTTGGACAACAGTGCGGCCATCATCGCTGAGGGCGTCGGGGCCTCGAAAGGTGCAGCGCCGCTGAGTAGTTCGTAGGTGCTGCACGCGAGCGCGTACTGGTCACTGGACGGTCCGGCGGGTACTCCGTCGATGACTTCTGGTGCGGCGTAGGCCAGCGTCCCGATGAACGCGTGGGTGGCAGTCATCGACGTCGAATCGGCGAGCTTGGCGATGCCGAAGTCGAGGAGGACCACCTGATCGATCGACCCGTCGGCCTCACGGGTGACGATGATGTTGGCCGGCTTGATGTCGCGGTGGATCACCTGATGACGGTGGGCGTAGTCGAGTGCCTCGGCGGCACGCACGACGACGTATCCGATCTCCGCGTCCGAGAGCCCTCCGGCCGTGAGGTCCTTGCCGTCGAGATAGGTCATGGTGAACCACGGCGAATCGTCCTCGACGCCGTAGTGATGGATCGCGACGATTCCCGGATGATTCAACGAGGCGACGGTTCGCGCCTCATTGGTGAATCGTTGTTGGAACTCTGCGTTGTCGGCGGCGTTGACCGAGATGACCTTGAGGGCCTCCCGACGCAACAGGTGTGGGTGCTCGACCAGGTAGACCTGGCCCATTCCGCCGGCACCGAGCTTGGCGAGGACCTGATAGCCGGCGAAGATGCTGCCTTCTTCGAGATGTGCCACTACTGGGTGCCCCTCTCTGCGTGACTGCGGTGCGCGATCAAAATGCGACCTGCACGGGCGCGTTGACCGGATCGGTGGAGCCGATTCCCAGGCCGCCCTGATTGTTGTCGCCCCAGCAGTAGAACTTGTCGCTCACCTGAGCACAGGACGCGACGGAGTTGGTGGTGACGGCGGTGACCGTGCCGTTCAGTCCGGAGATCTTCATCGGCGTGCTGAAGTAGCCGCGGGGATCGTATCCGGCCCCGTTCGAGCTGTTGTTTCCCCAGCAATAGGCGGCCCCGCCGGCGACCGCACACGTCGTCTGCGTCCCCAGCGACACGGACGTGACGTCATTGAGGCCCGGGACCTGTGTCGGGGTCCGCGACGTCAGTCGGTCGCCACCGCCGGTCTGGCCGAAGGTGTCGTTACCCCAGCAGTACAGGTTTCCGTCGCCGACGGCGCAGGTCGTACCGACCGACGTCGCGACGTCGGTGATGTCGGACAGTCCGCCAATCCGGGTCGGGGTGTGGCGATCATTGGTGGTGCCGTCGCCGAGTTGGCCACGACTGTTCGATCCCCAGCAGTACACGGCCCCGCCGTCGGTCAGTGCACACGTCTGGCCGGAGTCCGTGGTCAGCGAAACGGCCCCGTCGACACCCTTGACCCGGGTCGGGGTGGTGCGGTTATCGATGGTGCCGTCGCCGATCTGGCCGTAGGTGTTGGCGCCCCAGCAGTACGCACCGCCGTCGGCGACCGCGCAGGTGGTGGAGTCCGAGGCGACGTTGTCGCCCGACAGCGTCACGTCCGACCCGACCGACACCGACGTCACGTGATGGAGTGCGGCCACCTTGGTGGGGGTCAGGCGATTGTCGGTGGTGCCGTCACCGAGTTGACCGGCGGCATTGTTCCCCCAGCAGTACAGGGTTCCGTCGGCGATCGCGCACGCCGACGTCCAGCCGACCGAGATGCTTGTCACCTTGGACAAGGTGCCGACCTGTACCGGAGTGGTGGAGTCGACCGTGGTGCCGTTGCCGAGAGCGCCGTCGGAGTTGGAGCCCCAACAGAAGGCCTGGCCGTTGCGGATTGCGCACGACGTGTTGTGGGCGTTGGACAGTGGCGTGGCGGTGACCTGGGCCAGGGTCGGTCCGCGGCCGACGACGAACCACGTGGCCGCCACGGCGACGACCGCGATCACGGCTGCGGCGGCGAGCGCCAGCGCGGAGGCGAGCACGCGGCGACGGACGCGCGTGCCGCGACCCGAAGCAGACGGGTCCGCCGGAAGGTCCATCGGTGGCAGCGTGTCCGGCGAACCGGGAGTCGCCGATCCGGTCGGCGGCGGTGCGAGCCGGTCGTCGGGGGAATGCGGTGGCGGTGGGTCTGCTGCC
This sequence comes from Gordonia polyisoprenivorans NBRC 16320 = JCM 10675, assembly GCF_000241325.1. Taxonomy (GTDB): domain Bacteria; phylum Actinomycetota; class Actinomycetes; order Mycobacteriales; family Mycobacteriaceae; genus Gordonia; species Gordonia polyisoprenivorans. Next base: position 53,423 of record NZ_BAEI01000072.1, read on the forward strand.
ACTCCCATGCCGGGTGGAATGGTTTGGCCGACAGAGGGATTCGGCATGGGAATGCCCGGGGAGAGGTCGCCCTGGGATGGCCCGGTGGCGGGTGACGCCGGCGGCGTCGATGAGCCGCCGGGGGTAGAACCGGTATCGAGGGGCACGACCGTCGGCGGTGCAGGCGCCGGGGTCACCGGGCCGGAGGTGGGGTCGACGTCAGCCGCAGCGACGTCGGGCGCAGCGACGTCGGGTGTGGGCGGAACGGACAGGGGGTGAACGGTTGCGTGGCGTGCAGCACGTTCGGGGACGGGGAGTTGTTGGACGGGCGCTTGTGTCGGCTGCTCCGGCACGGACACGGGGGGTGCAGCCGGTGCCGCTGTGACCACCGGTGCAGACGGTCCCGGTGCAGGGGAGTGGGCGCGCTCGCGGAACGACGTCGGCGGTGTTTCGGGTGCGGAGGGCTGGTGCTGCGCGGCGGCCCGCGACGCGAGGGTGGCGACCGTTCCGACGAAGGCCCGGCAGTCCGGGTAGCGCCGGGCGGGGTCCTTGTCGAGCGCGTGGCCGAACGCCACGTCGAGTGCGGTGAGGTCGGGACGCGTCGCGCTGATCGGCGGTGCTTGGCGGTGCAGGTGGCCGCTCACGACCTCGGTTGGCGACGAAGCGGCGAAAGGTGTTGTGCCGGTGAGTATCTGGTACAGCAGGCAGGCCAGCGAGTATTGGTCTGACGCGGGACCGGCGGGCTGACCCGCGATGACCTCGGGCGCGGTGTACTCCGGTGACCCCGACAGGGGGTTCAGGATCGGGCGGCCGGCAAGTGCCAGCGTGCCGACGTCGAGGACGACGACCGATCCACCTGTCGTACCCGGCCCGGCGGCACCGGGGAGCAGGATCTCGCCCGGCCCGAGGTCGCCGTGCACGATCCCGCGGCGATGGGCGTGATCGAGGACATCGGCGACCTGCCCGGCGATACCCAGGGCCTCGGCGTCGGCGCGCCGGTCGGTGGTCAGCAGGTGGCCGTCGACGAAGCGGCTGGTGAACCAGGTGCGGCCGGACTCCTCGCCGTACTGCAGGAGTCCACCGAGGCCGGGATGGACCAGTCCCTGCACCGCATGCGCCTGCGCGGCGAAGCGGGACCGGAAGCCGGGGGCATTCGGGTCGACGGCCAACAGCCGCATCAACACGCGTCCGGTGGGGCCGGGACGGTCTGCGATGAAGACCTGCCCGAGTGCATCGGTACGGATGGGACCGATCAGGTGATACCCGGCGACCATCCCCGAATTGCCCGCGTTCACACACTTCCCCCTCGGCCAGCCACTGATACGCCACCAGCGATTCCGGGATGACGATACCCAACACCTCGTCGCGACCGGTGCCGTAGTCGTTCAGGCGGGAGAGGAACGGCGTCGACGATTGTCGATGACGGGCGGCCGACGGCCCATCTCAGCGGACGGTTTGGTGATCTCGGGCAGGTGGTCCCGCGTGAACTTCAGCCCACCTGGAAGGTGGTCACCTCACGGATCTCGGAGGTGTCGGCGGTACGCAACCCGGGACCGGTGAAAGTCCCGGTGAAGGTGCGTGGTTGTTGACCGCCCACACTCACCGTCACGACGTAATCGGTTGCCGGCGTTCCACACGACGAATACAGATTCACGTACACGGTGTAGGTGCCGGAGGGGGCCTGCGGGTAGGTGATGTTCTCGTTGTTTTTGCCGTCGATGTCGCAGTCGGCGTTGGAGTCGAGATCCAGCGTGCCGCCCGACGAGGACGTCTTGTTGTTGAAATAGATCTTGTCGCCCGACGGCTCGACCAGGATCAGATCGAGGTCGCTGTCGACGGTCCACGACGTACTGACCTGTACCGCGCCGGTTCCGACCTTGAGCGCCTTGACCTCCTGACGCACCATCGGACCCTGCACGCCCGATGCGTCGACACCTGCGAAGTAGAAGGCGAAATCCTCCGACGGAAGTTGTTGCGCCAACGTCATCACCACCGAGGCGGTTGCCGTCGCCGATCCCAGCTTCAGTTCGGTGTATCCGGGCGCGGGTTTGCCGGTCGACTTGCCATTGTGCTTGGCCTCCAACGCTATTCGCATGGAGGTGATGGGAGTCGACGAAGTGGTGTTCTGGAGGACGCTACCGCCGTTGATCGCTGTGACGTTGTCGGGCAACCGCAGCGTCGGTCCTGCCGACTGTCCTGCGCCGAGCGTCCCCGACACCGTCGACGACGACCCGCCCGAGTCGTTGATCGCGGTCACGCCGGTGACGAAGCCGTCGATCGCGGGGCCTGCCGCGACGGGTGTGCCGCTGACCGAACAGGCGGTCGTGAGGCCGATGATGACGGTCAGGACGGCGATCGCGACCCGGCCGGCGCGTGACCGACGGGTACGAACATGTACAGAAGGCATGAAAACGATTAAAGCGACCTGAGAGACGATCCGCGCGACAACGGTCGAACCGGGGTGTTGGGGCGGGTAATCTTGTTCACCGTGCTGTGTGCTGACGATCGGCTACCGGTTGATCCGCGGAGGGTGGCAGTTGCAGGGGTGTCAGGGTCCGGGAAAACCACACTAGCCCAACAGATTGCGCATCTCATCGGCGCGGAACACATCGAGATCGACGCTTTGTATCACGGGCCGGAATGGGAGCCGAGACCGTCATTCATCGAAGATGTCAGAGCACTTGTCGCAACGGACACCTGGACCATCGAGTGGCAGTACAACGACGCCCGAGCGCTGATTGCCGAGCGCGCTCACCTGCTGGTATGGCTGGACCTGCCATTCTGGTGCACCACGTTCCCGCGTGTGGTCCGCAGGACTTTGTGTCGACGTCTACGGCGTGAGGTTCTGTGGAACGGAAACGTTGAGCCACCATTGCGCACTCTGTTCACTCACCGCGAGAACGTCATTCGTTGGTCGGTATCGACGAGACATAAGTACCGGGCACTCCTGCTCTCGCCAGGAGCTTTCGACACCGGCACCACACCTATCGTCCGACTGCGATCCCAATCCGAGGTCGACCGCTGGCTGGCGGGTCCGCTGACCTCGGCCGCGCGTGGTCGAGCCGGATTCTGAAGGTGGTGGACTAGCCTGTCGCAGGGCCGGCCTGCTGCACCCTGGTTTCGGCGGCGTCAACAGTCTGTGAGAGCAGCATCGCGATGGTCATCGGGCCGACCCCACCGGGGACCGGAGTGATCGCTGCCGCTACCCGCGCGGCGGACGCGAAGTCGACATCACCAACCCCGCCGGGGTGATAGCCCGCGTCGACCACGACCGCTCCGTCCTTGAGATGTGTGCCGTTGATGAACCGGGGCCGGCCCACAGCAGCGATCACGATGTCGGCCCGGGACAGGTGAGCGGCCAGGTTGCGGGTGCGGGAGTGACACAACGTCACCGTGGCATCGCGCGCGGACAACAACGCAGCCAACGGTTTTCCGAGGATGGCGCTGCGCCCGACGACGACCACGTCGGCACCGGCGACCACCACCCCGTGATGCTCGAGCAGGCGCACCACCCCACCTGGAGTGCACGACTGAAAACCAGGTTGGCCCAACGCCATCGCCGCAAACGATGTCGAGCTCACCCCGTCGACGTCCTTGGTCGCGGTAATCGCATCGAACACCGCGCGCTCATCGACATACTCGCCCATGGGATGCTGCACCAAGATGCCGTCGACACCAGTGTTGTTCGACAGTTCCTCGACGCGCTCGACGATTTCTGCGGTGCCAATCGAGGCCGGCAACCCCACGTGCACTGCGCCCAGCCCGAATTGCTGACAACGTCGCTGCTTCATCGACACATACGTCACTGACGCGGGATCGTCGCCGACCAGCACAGTAGCCAGCGTGGGCGGCAGTCCGGACACGTCCGTCACGCGAGCCGCCCGTGACGCGGTATCGGCATTGATGGTTGCTGCCAGATCGACACCTGACAACAGCTGTGCATTCGACATGAACACTCCTGAGCCTCGTCAATGCCCAGGCGCACGACACACACTCCGGAGGCCGGTGGTACTCCACCCCAGCGCCAGTTACGACCTGCCCTGATCCTACGGTGCGCGCAAAGGGATTCGAACCCCTGACCGCTGGTGTGTAAGACCAGAGCTCTACCGCTGAGCTATACGCGCGTGGCCACGGCCGAGGCGGCCGCACCAACTCACGAATGTAGCGGCTGAGGTGGCCTTCGCCCAAACCGGTTCGGGTTCGCCGAAACCTGGCTCTCACACCCCGACGATGGGCGGCAGTGCGAACAGCACGATCACCGACCACACCACATGGGTGCACAGCGGTGCGAGCACGCCACCGGTCGCGCGTCGCAGCACCGCGCACACCGCGCCGAGGATCACCCCGGCGAAGCCGAGCATCACATTGCCGCTGGCCATCGTGACGACGACGTAGATGGCCGTCGACACCACCAGTGGGTGCCACGGGCGGGCGGCGGTGTACACCGCCCCGCGGAAGAACAGTTCTTCGGCGACGCCGTTGCCGAGGGTGATCGCCGCGATCGCGACGAGGCTGCCGGAATCGGCGTAGGCCAGCACACGACCGATCAGGTCGTTGAGTGGGGGGATCAGGCGGGTGCCGAAAGCGCCGACGACAAAGCAGGCGCCGACCAATAGGCCGACCGACACGCCGAGCAGTACCGCGTTGCGCCGCGGGTGGGTGGGTGCGCCCTCCGGCGAGTGTCGACCGATAGCGGGGAACGACCCGGCCGGGATCGGGCCGGCGAGGAAACCACCGACGACCCAGACGACGCCGAGCGCGACGGTCAGCGGATAGAACCTGCTGTCACCCGGGGTCGCCGACAACGAGAAGCCGAGAAGGACCGCGCCGACCACCAGCGTCACGCCGACGATCCATCGCCGGCGCGCCTGCCGCGTGGGCAGGTGCCCGTTGCGGTCGGTGCGCAGTTCGTCGATCAGCTCGGCGATCGCGCCGCGGTGTCGGACAGGGCTCTGGGTTGGTGAGTCCACGTCGTCAGACTGGCAGCAATGCCCGGCCGAGTCGACCCGCCGTCCCGAACGCACCGCGGACGGTGCCGCTGATCCGGCGTCGTACGCGAGGCCAATCGCCTCCGGCCCAGGCCGGATCGGTCGAGGCCAGATGGTGCGGGTCGTCGAGCGCACAGACCGACCGGGGCGCCGGTGAGGCCACTGCTGCGGCGACCGCGTCGCGCATCGGCGTCAACCCGCCGGCAGGTGGCGGTACCAGCTCCCGGATGCGGTGTTCGTCGGCGCGCATCGGATGATCGAGGGAGGTGATGAGCTCTTCGGTGAGCGCAGACGGGATGGGGACGAGGAGCCCGGCGACCTTGCCGGCAAGACGCGTCCCGACGAATGGCACCCACACCCGCACCTTCGGCATGCGGATCGCGTCGAGATAGGCCTCGAGGACCGAGCGGTACCGACAGACGTCGGGTCCGGCGATGTCGTAGTCGCCGGCGGGTAGCTCGGGCTCGCAGGCGGCGGTGAGGTAGTGCAATACGTCGCGAATCGAGATGGGGTCCATGGGGTTTCGCGTCCACGACGGCTCCGGGATGACCGCGAGGCGGTCGCCGACGTAGCGGATGATCTCGAACGACGTCGACCCGGCGCCGAGGATCACCGCTGCACGCAGCCACACCAGCTCCGGCCCGTCGGGCAGTCGTAGGGCCTCGCCGGCGTCGGCTCGGCTGCGCAGATGATCCGACAGGTCCTCGTCATCGGGGACGAAGCCACCCAGATAGATGATGCGTGTGACATCGGCGTCACGCGCGCCCGACGCGAGGTTCGCGGCAGCGTTGCGGTCGGCGTCGGCGAACCCCGACTGACCGATCCCGTGAACCAGGTAGTAGAGCGCATCCAGTGGCCCGGCGGCGGCAAGGGCCTGCTTGACCGATTCGGGGTCGTCGACATCCATCGACACCGCGGTCACCGCGTCGAACCAGCTGAAGTCGGTCAAGCGGTCCACATTCCGGGAGGACACAACGACCTCATGTCCGGCGGCGAGCAGCGAGCACACCAACCGCGAGCCGACATATCCGCTGGCACCAGTCACGAAAAGCCTCATGAGCACCACGGTAGGTACCGGATCCGCTGGCGCCCAGGGACGCGGCGGGGTCGTGGCGGAGTCGAGACAGCCCTCGCCCGCACGGTCACGAAACGATCACGGCGCTGCGTCGCACGCTCGCCGATAGCGGGCGGCCACCCGTTCGTGGTGCTCGGCGACGCCGGCCAGTTCGTCTCGCAATGCGTCCGGGGAGAGCACCGTGAAGTCGGCGTCGAAGGCATGCAGCCACCGGGCAATCGAGGTGAGCGACGTGGAGTACAGGGTCAGTTCGCAGGTCTGCTCATCGCCGGACTCCAGGGTGCCCCACGCATCGGAGACCATCGGACCGATCGTCTCCACCGGGGCGTGGATACGCACGCGCGCCGAGGATTTGCGATACACCGCGCCCAGGCTGCGTTCGAGGAACCTCGACGCCGCTCCTTCGGGGAGCTCACGCGGGGTGAACCGGGGGCCGGTCGGGATCTTGGGCACCATACGGTCCACCCGGAACGAGCGCCAATCGTCGCGGCCGAGGTCGAAAGCGATGAGATACCAACGCATTCCGTTGCGCACCAACCGGTAGGGTTCGACCTCGCGCCGCGACTCGGTGCCGTCACCACGCCGGTAGTCGAAGCGGAGCCGTTCGTGGCGATGGCAGGTCGCGGCGATGTCGGTGAGAACATCGGCCGACACCGTCACCTGGCCTCGCGTGCGGGGCACGGCTTCCAGTGACAACGAATCCAGCCGGTGGCGCAGACGCGAGGGCATGACCTGGCGCAACTTGGTCAGCGCACCGGCCGAGGCCTCGGCCATGTCGGCCACCGGCCCGGTCGTGACCGCGTCGAGCCCGAGGGCCACGGCCAGCACCTCCTGGTCGTCGAGGAGCAGCGGCGGCATCTCCGCACCCGCGCCGAGCCGATACCCCCCGCCGACGCCGACGGTCGCGTCGACCGGATAGCCGAGCTCACGCAGCTTGTCGACGTCGCGTCGCACGGTGCGCGTGGTGATCTCGAGCCGGTCGGCGAGCTCCTGGCCGGACCACTCACGTCTCGTCTGGAGCAGCGAGAGCAGGTGCAGGAGTCGAGCCGATGTTTCCAGCATTCGCTCATCTTGCCGGACATTGCGGACCGATGGTGTCCTCGATAGGCGGAGGGGCGGCTTTCTCACGCCCCGCATTCGCTCGGCGTGATGAACGTCGTCGGATCGGTGGTGTTGTCGAGCCACTTGCCGTAGGCGGTGCCGCCGATCTGGTTGCGGAGGCGGCAGATGTCGGCGGTGGTCCGTCCGGCCACCTGGTACATCGCGTAAATCGGATTGCCGTTGTCGTCGCGTGCCCGCAACGATGAGCACGTCTGGTCGGTGCGCAGGTAACTCGACCCGGGGAATGCGGTGAGATAGCCCTGCACCTCGCCGGCGTAGTTCGACGGATCGACGGCATTGCCGACCACGACGATCCCGGTGCCGTCACATGCCGGCGTGCTGATGGGTGTGGCCAGGCCGAGGTCGAAGGCAGCCCTGGCCGAACCGGCGGGGGATGGCGTGGTGACCGATGGCGTGGTCGGGGTCGGGGTGGCCTGGCTCGCGGTGTTGGGAGGCGCCGCGGCGGTCGGTGTGGTGGTCAGGCTGGCGTCGGCGACGGTGCGAGCCCCGTCGTCGGAGTCGCGCAGCAGCACCCATGCGCCGACTCCGATGCCGCCCGCGAGCAGCACCGCGATGGCGACGAGGATCGCTAGTACGGGTGACCGGCGTGTCGGTGTCTGCGGATGGTGCTGCGGTGCATACGGATACGGCTCGAAGTGGCGGGCGCCGGAGCCTGCAGCGATCTCTGTCGGAGAGTACGACGCCGGATTCACGACAGCCGGGTTCATCGCAGCCGGCCGCTCGGTGGTGTGACCGGTGGGCGGTGCGGTGTGCGGTGCAAGCGTCGCGGGCGCCGCCGACGTGCCAGGGAATGGCGCACGGGGGGACGCTTCGCCGGGGGAGGCGAGGGCGGTGCGGGCAGCGTCGATCAGTGCACCGGCACTCGAGTACCGGTCGCGTGGGTTCTTGGCCATCCCGCGGGCGATGACCGGATCGAGCGCCGTACCGGTCCGTGGTGGTTCGGCGTTGAGGTGAGCGGCGATGAGTCGCTCGAGGTTGGTGGCGGATGCGAAAGGTTGTGTCCCGGCGATGCATTCGTAGAGCACGCAGGCCAGGGCGTAGATGTCGCCGGCCGCGCCGACCTCGTCGGCGCCGAATCGTTCAGGTGCCATGTAGCCGAACGACCCGATGGCGGTGCCCGCGGTGGTCAGGCGTGTGTCGGCGGTGCCCTGGGCCAGCCCGAAATCGGCCAGATAGGTGAAGTCGCGGGCGTCGACGAGAACGTTGTCGGGTTTGACGTCGCGGTGCACCAAACCGTCGAGGTGGGCTGCGTCGAGGGCGTCGGCGACCTGCCCGAGGATGGCCACCGCCCTCTCGGGCGCCAGGCTTCCCTGCTCGACCAGGATCGCGCGCAGATCGCGTCCGGTCACCAGCCGCATGTCGATGAACAACAGCCCGTCGATCTCGCCCCAGTCATGGATCGGGACGACGTGTGGGTCGTTGATCCGCGCCGCGACCCGTGACTCCCGTAGGAATCGGTCACGGAACACCTGATCGTCGGCGAACTCGGGATTGAGTAACTTGAGCGCGACCGTTCGTCCCTTGCGGGTGTCGGTGGCGCGATAGACCTGACCCATCCCGCCCCGGCCCAGCAGCTCGGCGATGGCATAGGGTCCGAGCGTGGTCCCGGTCCGGTCGTCGACGGCGCTCATCTCGATCGTCCGCCCACCGTGAGTGGGTGCCGGTTGAAGAACTGCCAGATCAGGGTCGTGGCCGAGATGCTGTCGCTGACGCCGGTCCGACCCCGGTGTACTGACGATCCGGGCCACACGTGGGCGCCCCCGGCGATGCGATAGTGCGAGATCTCGCTGCCGACCGACCGACACAGCGGCCAGAGGAACTGTGTGACAGCAGAATTGACGGGGACCTCCAGGGGTGTCGGTATACACCCGTTGCGCGCGGCCCACGACCGTACGATGTCGAAGATCGGTGCGTAGTGACCGCCGAGCCGGGTGCCGCCACCGTAGTGGATCGTGGCGTCGGCGGTGCCATGGAAGTCGATGATCGACGCGGGCGCCTTGGACGCCGAGCAGCCGCGCAGGCTCTGGTCGTAGAAGGCTCCGTTGACGATGGCGTACGCGGCGAATTGACCCGGCATCCGGCACGCAAGCATCGACACCAACCCACCGCCGTTCGATCGGCCGACCGCATAGGTGCGGGTGCGGTCGACGCAGCTCGTCGCCCGCACCTCCCGCAGGATTGCCGCGGTGAACGCGATGTCGTCGGCTTGCGGCGAGGAGTACGGCGCGCCCTGCCAGGACAATGTGCCGTCGGTGCCGCGCAAGCCGTCGGGGTAGACCACAACGGCCGGTAGGGCGGACAGACCGGTGTAGCGCTCGAACATCGTCGGCGATTCGGTGTGACCGGGGAACGCGAGGATCAGTGGCATCGGGGTGCGCCCGGTGTATCCCGCGGGCAGATGCACCCGGTACGTCCGTGTCACACCTTCGACAGTGGTCGTGTGGACGGTGTTCGCCGGGGCGGCAGCCCGTGGTGCGCACGCCGCGACCGGGGAGGGGGCGGCATGTGCGGGCGCTCCGGCCCCGGTGAGCAGAGCGGCGGTGGCGGCGAAAACGCTCACCATCAGCATCGTGACGATCGACCCTGACCACCTGCTCGCTACCCGCACCCGTGCAAGGATAGGACATCTCCGGCACGCTTCCCGCCCGGATGCCGGTGTCCGAGAAGCACTCGCGACATTTTGTCGCCGTGTGTGAACCCGGCGGTCGCGGCAGCGCCACCGGGGTAGCGTCGAAGCCGCCCGTGATGGTCAGGCGCGTTGGACGCCCCTGTCCCCTCCTCGGGCGCAGTCGACCAGCCCGCGAATCGGAGACCTTCATGCCCACGACGTCCATCGACCACACCACGTTGACCCCGGACCTGATCGGTGAGTGGGCCGCCTTGCGGGCGTTGGCCGACGACATCGGTGAGCAGTGGACGCAGCCGTCGATCCTCCCAGGCTGGACCAACGCCGACATCATCGCGCACATCATCGGGACCGAGAGCATGCTCGATGGACGTGACGTCGAGGCACCCGCAGGTCTCACCGATCTCGACCACGTGCGCAATCCGATCGGCGAATTCAACGAGAAATGGGTCGAACACTTCCGGGGGCGACCTGCCGACGAGGTACTCGCTGCCTACGACGAGATCATCGCGGTCCGCAGCGCGGCCCTGTCGGCGATGTCGCAGTCGGATTTCGACGCCGCGGCGGCCACTCCGGCGGGCCCGGACACCTACGGTCGGTTCATGCGAATCCGGTTGTTCGACTGCTGGATTCACGAGGTCGACCTCCGCGACGGCACGATCGGTGGGACTCCGTCTGCGGCACCGGTCGGTTGGGTGCTCGATGAGATCGCGGCGTCGTTGCCGTTCGTGGTCGGTAAGCGCGCCAAGGCGCCCGCCGGAAGCGCTGTCGCGTTCGAGATCACCGGTGCGGCACCGCGTACCGTGCGCATCGCCGTCGCCGACCGGGCAGGCCTCGTCGAGGCCTTCGACGGTGGCGACGAGGCCGCCGACGTGGTGCTCGAACTCGATGCCGTCGATCTGGTCCGGCTCGCCGGTGGCCGGCGCAGCGCCGATCCGTCGGCGGTGAAGGTTCGTGGTGATCAGGAGCTGGGGCAGGCGATCCTGGGTTCCCTCAACTACATGATCTGATCTACACGGGCTGATCCTCGGCGGTCTCGTCGCGGCTGCCGTCGGAGGCGTTCGGTGGATCGTGGCGTGCCTGCCCGGACCCGAATGCCCTGGCCTCGTCGCCGGCGATCACCCGCGCCGGAAGCGGATCGCTGAGCAGTCGTCGGACGAGTGTCGGCGAGGGATCGAGGGGACCGTCGCTGCCCGCGATGACCACGTTGCCGGTGCGTCGTCCCTTGAACATCGCCGGGTCGGCGATCAGGGCGATGTGGTCGAAGACCTCGGCCAGCGCGGCGGCGTCGGCGCGCACGCGACCGAGATCGCGGGTGTCGCCGCAGTTGGCCAGATACAGGCCATTCGGCGTGAGGACCCGCTTGACGGCATGCGTGAACTCCACCGTCGTCAGATGTGTTGGCGTGCGGTCGGATTCGAATGCGTCCCGGATGATCACTTCTCGAGTGTCGGGCTGGAGTGACTCCAGCACGGCGCGTGCGTCACCGACGCGGATACGTAGACGCGGTGCGCGCGGCAGGTCGAACCACTCGCGGACGAGACGCGCCAGCTCGGCGTCGATCTCGACCGCGACGTGTCGTGACTGCGGAAAGGTCGACGCGAGATAGCGGGGGAGCGCGCACGCGGCGCCGCCGAGATGCAGGACGGAGAGCTTCGCCTGCGCGGAATGGCGGTCCTCGATGACGGCCGCCATCTGTCGTAGGTACTCGAAGTCCAGCACACGCGGATCGTCGTCGATGTGCGAGCTGTGTGTGCCGTTGATCTGCAGGAGCCATCCGCCCGAGATGGGGTCCGGGGCCAGCTCGGCCATGCCGGTGTCGATCGGATAGGTGCCCGCGACGGGAACGGGGCGGGGGCGTGCCATCACCGCGTGAGTGTATTCAGCAACGCCGAGAAGTACCGGCGTGGGTCGAATCCGATGGTGGACTCCGGCATCGCGAGTTGGCGAAAGATGATCGCGTCGGTGGCGTCGAGCAGGATGGCCACCTGGGTGCGGTCGAGTCCGAGTGGGGAACACAACTGGTTCGCGCGGTGCTCGATGACTTTCCGTGCGCGGGTGAGTACTTCAGACACCTCGGGATTGGTGATCGCCGCTTCCAACAGCGCGATCTGAGCCGACGACCGGGGTCGTCCGTCGCCCACGGCCCACGCGACGAACGCGGCGGCGATGTCGACGAGATCGTCTGTGGTGGTGATCTCGTCAGCACCCATCGTCTCCCATGCCTGCAGATCTCCCGCCACGAGATGCTCGACCGCGCCCGAGAGCAGTTGGGCCCGGGTTCGGAAGTAGTTCGAGGTCGTGCCCTCGGGTAGTGCGCCCGCCCGATCGACCTTCCGATGGGTCAATCCATAGAGTCCGTGCTCTCCCAGCGCGCTCACCACGGCGGTGAGAACGTCGTCGCGCCTGGCCATTGGGCCACGGTAACTCATCTCGACAGGTTACTACGATCGTAGTAGCCTGCTGGCATGAGATCGGTTGCCGTAGTTGGCGGAGGTATCGGAGGCTTGGTTCTGGCGAACCTGCTGAGCTCGACCGGCTGGCCGGTCGAGGTCTACGAGGGTGCACGAGCTTTGCCCGAGAAGGGGAGCGCGCTCGGGATGTGGCCGGATGCCATGCGTGTATTCGACTCCCTCGGTCTCGCCGACGACATTCGACGCGCAGGTCATCCGCAGCAGTCGGCGGAGGTGCGTGATCCGGGAGGTGCTCTGCTGTCGCGAATCGCGGCTCGCGGAGAAACCGTGATGATCTCTCGGGTGGCTTTGCTGAATGCTCTGCTGACCGATCGCGTCCGCATTCATTTCGGGACGCGGGTGACCGATGTCGGCGCGCTCGATCATGACGTCATTGTGGGCGCAGACGGTATCAACCGTGTTGTCCGCGAGGCCGTTACAGGGGAGCATATCGAATCGCGGGATCTCGACGTGTCGGTGATCCTGGGAGAGTTCGCGGGCGCGACCGACATGTTCACCGAATACTGGGGTCCCGGTCGGTCCTTCGGGATCACGCCGTTGAGCCGCGATCGGCGAGACTGGCATGCCGCCTATCGGTCACCGCGGCCCGGGGCGGCTCAGGCCAAGCAAGAGGTCGACGATCCGCTGGGATTCGTTGCAGCCCTGTATGAATCGTGGTGCGGCGAGGTGACCGACGCCATCGCGTCGACGATTCCGGAGACGGTGACCCGGTATCACGTGCGCACGATGCCGAGGATCGGACGATGGTACCGCGGCAACGTGGTGTCTCTCGGGGATGCCGTTCATGCGATGGCTCCCAATCTCGGGCGAGGGGCCTGTGAGACGATCCTCGACGCCGAGGCGTTGGCTCGCGCACTGACCGCTGTCGGTCCGGACGAACTGTCGGACATGGAGAAAGGCTTCCGGCGATACCAACGTGACCGCAGAGGCTCGGCCTACCGAATCGCCCTGGCATCACGCATGATGTGTCGTGCCGGAATGCTCGACCGTGGGGCGGGCGTTCGTGATCTTGCCATGCGGTTGAGTCCCTGACCGACACCACGCGGACGGTGGGCTTCGGCGGGCCGATCAGCTGCGGGTAGCGTGACCACCGTGAATCTGTTGCTCCTGTCGCTGGGTTTCGGGGCGGTGCCCGGTTTCCTGTCGGAGGCCACGGGAAAGGCGCTGTCGGAGTTGCAGATCGGGTATCTCGACGACGCGCGGATCCCCTATGCCGGCCAGCCGGGTGTGCGCGCCGAACGTGACCGCCTGACGGCCGCAGGGTATGCGGTCGTGGACCTCTCGGCAGTGCGGCAGAATCTCGAGGAGTTCGCCACCACGCTCGACCGGGTCGACGCGGTGTACGTGGCCGGAGGGAACACCTTCGCCTTGCTGTGGGCGCTGCGTCGGGCGGGCGCGGGGGATCTGCTCGCCGAGCGGGTACGAGCGTCGTTGCCCTACATCGGATGCAGCGCCGGCGCGGTCGTGGTGGGTCCGACCATCGCGCCAGTGGAAGGCCTCGACGATCCGGCCGAGGCACCGGGTCCGGTCGATCCGCGCGGTCTGGAACTCATCGACACGGTGGTGCTCCCGCATGCCGACGGCCAGTTCCCGGTGTATCCCGCCGACGTGATCGAGTCGGTGCGCCGCAAGTACGAGTCGCGCCACCGCGTGACCCCGCTCGCCGACCACCAGGCGCTCTTGGTGCGTGGCGAGCAGCAGACCGTTGTGGCATCGGACTACTGATGCGGGGGTTGCTCTGATGCGCGCATGGAGGTGGTGGGTCGCTGCCGTCCGGCCTTCACCGGCAGGGTTACTGGTCGGATACCTGTTGGACCGTGCGGTCGGCGACCCGAGACGTGGGCACCCAGTTGCCGGTCTCGGTTCCCTCGCCACCGCGCTGCAACGACATACATACGCCGACAGCCGGATCGCCGGCAGCGCGCACTGTGCGCTGTGTGTGGGTTCTGTCGGTGTGGCCGGGGCACTCGCGGCCCGCCCACTCGCCGAGAACGGTCCGGCGCGAACACTGCTCACCGCCGCGGTGACGTGGGCCGTATTGGGTGGGACCACCCTCATCCGCGTCGGTGACGACGTGGCCGACTGTCTCGAGTCCGACGACGTTCCGGGCGCGCGGGAACTCATACCGAGCTTGTGCGGCCGCGACCCAGATGCACTCGACGAACCCGGGATCTGTCGCGCTGCACTGGAATCGGTGGCCGAGAACACCTCCGATGCCACCGTGGGAGCGCTGGTCTGGGGCGCCCTGGCCGGTGTTCCCGGTCTCCTCGTCTATCGGACCGCGAACACACTGGATGCGATGATCGGTCATCGAAATGCCCGCTACAACCGTTTCGGTTGGGCTGCAGCACGATTCGATGATGCGCTCAACATCCTGCCGGCCCGGATCGCGGGGGTGCTCGTCGTGGCCGCCGGTCCCGATCGGCGGGGTGCAGTGCGCGCGTGGAAGCGCGATGCATCGGCACATCCGAGCCCCAACGCGGGGGTCGTGGAGGCGAGTTTCGCCGGAGCTCTCGGCATCCGTCTCGGCGGTATCACGGTCTACCCGCACCGCACCGAGAACCGACCCACCCTCGGCGACGGGCGGGATCCGACCTCAACGGATCTTCGTGCCGCCCTGGCTTTGTCCCGACAGGTGCAAGTCGGCGCGCTCGCCACCGCCATCGCCATAGCCTGGTGGCGCGCTCGACGCTTGTGATCTGATGTTCGGCTGTCGGGGTCTCGAGGCCTCGTCGCTGGCGCTCCTCGGCACCTCGACCATCGGGAGGGGGCTTCCTCGCCGGGCGGGGGCGCTCCTTGATCGGTGGTCGAGGTGTCGAGGACTGCTAGCGGAGTTCCCTTTTCTTCCGGTGGTCGAGGTGTCGAGGAGCGTTAGCGACGAGCCTCGAGACCTGTTGCGCCGCTGCTGGTTTCCGACCCCGAACGGGTGCACGCCCCGGGTCTAGGGTCCGCGGTCACCGAGTAGGTGGGCGAGTTGGGTTTCGATCGGCGAGTCCGGGCTGGGGTCGGGGGTGAGGATTTCGACGAGGTCGTAGTATCCGTGTCCGATCGGGACTCGGCTGCGGCGTATCCGGTTGGTGGGCAGCAGCAAGCTCCGGTCGTCGCGCTCGGCGAGATCGGTATCGGTATCAACCTGTAGTGGGTCGGGTGGTGGATGTAATTCCGCGCGGATGCGGGCCAGCGCGTCGGTGTAGGTGGCCCCGACGTCGGGGAGTGCGTTGGTGCGTTTCGGGTTCGGTGTCGCTGCCCCGACGGGCGTGTTTTTGCGCCACCAGCACCGTCCGGCCCACGGCCCGTCCCCATAGATGCCGGTCGTGAATTGTCCGGGTTTGTCGCCGACCATCCGGTTGTGTTTGCCGCAGGCGGGGGCGAGGTCACCGATGTTGGTGAGCCCACCTTTCGCATGATCTTTGGTGGCGTGATGGATTTCGACGTGCGCGGCGGGCTGAGTACACCCGGGAAACGAGCAGTACTCGCCGCCGTCTTTGGCGAACAACGCGATCCGCTGGCCTTGACTCGCCAGGCGTGCCCGACCCAAATACAGGGGCAGACTGGTGTGGTCGTCGAACACCGCCAACCACGGCTGGCACTGGGCCGCCAACGCGATGACATCGGTGATCGGGAGCAGGGTGCCGGTCGCCGTGACGCCCATCCC
>NZ_BAEI01000071.1 GCF_000241325.1 Gordonia polyisoprenivorans NBRC 16320 = JCM 10675
CGTCGGGCTGGGCGCTGTCGGCATCAGGCTGGGCGCTGTCGGAGGTGTCGGGAGCGCTGTCGGCATCAGGCTCGACGCTGTCGGCGTCGGGCTCGCCGTCGGCATCCGCGGGAGCGCTATCGGCGTCAGCCGGAGCGCTGTCAGCGTCAGGCTGAGCGCTGTCGGAGTCGGGCTGGGCGCTGTCGGCATCAGGCTGGGCGCCGTCGGCGGTGTCGGGAGCGCTGTCGGTGTCAGGCTCGGCGCTGTCGGCGTCGGCTGCGGGGGACGTCCACGGGGATGGGGCTGGGGTGGCCGGTGCGACGGCGTCCTCGTCGAGTTCCGGGTCGACGGCGGCTTCCTCGTCGTGTTCGGCGATGCCCTTGTCGATGACCTCGGTCGCGGTGGTGTCGTCGCCTGCATCGGTCATCTCGCCGTCGGAGTCGAACGGCTCGTCCTCGTCGGGCTCCGACCCGGGCTCGTCGTCGAGTTCGTCGTCCGGGTATCGGTCGTCGACGTAGCCGACGACACCGAGGGCTTCGAGTTCCTCGGCACGGTCGGGGTAGTACATCTCCAGACCGCGCTCGCGGCCCTTGGTGGCGACGACGAAGTAGATCGCCGCGCACACGAACAGCAGGGCGGAGGTGAAGACGTTGATGCGGATGCCGGCGATGAAGGTGTACGCGGTGTCCGAGCGCAGGAGTTCGACGACGAATCGGCCTGCACAGTACCCGGCCACGTACAGTGCGAACAGTCGGCCGTGACCGATGCGGAATCGCCGGTCGAGAACCACGAGCACGAGAACCACGAGCACGTTCCACACCAACTCGTACAAGAAGGTGGGGTGGACGATCTCGTACACCTGACCGGTCGAGGTCCCGTTGATCAGGTTGGGTCCGGTCTGGATGCCGTTGGTGCGCTCGTAGATCTCCAACCCCCACGGCACCGTTGTCGGTCGGCCGTAGAGCTCTTGGTTGAAGTAGTTGCCCAGCCGCCCGATCGCCTGGGCGAGCAGGATCGCGGGCGCGATGGCATCGCCGAACGCGGGCAACCGGATACCGTGACGGCGCGCACCGATCCACGCGCCGAGGGCACCGAGGATCACCGCACCCCAGATTCCGAGACCGCCGTCCCAGATCTTGAAGACGTCGATCGGGGACTTGCCGCCGCCGCCGAAGTAGATCGACCAGTCGGTGAGGACGTGATAGATACGGCCACCGATCAGACCGAAGGGCACTGCCCAGATGGCAATGTCGAGGACTTCACCGGGCTGGCCGCCGCGTGCGATCCAGCGGCGATCCCCCCACCAGACCGCGACGATGATGCCGACGATGATGCACAGCGCATACGCCCGCAGCGGGACCGGCCCGAGATGCCAGACCCCCTGCGGCGGACTGGGGATATAGGCGAGCAACGTCGTCGTCGGCGCGATCACGGTCACACCCTAACCGACCGTCGAAGGCACACGATTGCACCACCCGGTCGGTTCGTCCGATCGGACCTCACGTGCGCGGGTCACCTCGGCGGGTTCGGATGGGCGACGCCGTCGGCGAGTTCGCGAACCAGATCACGCAGCTGACCCTGACCGGCCTGCGCCGCGGTCACCAGGGCCGAACCCACGATGACACCGTCGGCATAGGAGGCGATCTCGGCGGCCTGCTCACCGCTGCGGACGCCGAGACCGACGCCGATCGGGATGTCGGAGTACTCGCGGATCCGGGCACAGAGCTCGGGGGCGGCGTTCGACACCGCTGTGCGAGCACCGGTCACTCCCATCGTGGAGGCCGCGTAGACGAAACCGCGACACGCATCGATGGTGTACGCCAGACGTTCCGGGGTCGACGACGGTGCGACCAGATAGATGCGGTCCAACCCGTGGGCATCGGAGGCCTCGTGCCACGCATGTCCCTCCTCCGGGATGAGGTTGGGGGTGATCAGTCCGGCTCCCCCGGCCTCGGCGAGATCGGCGGAGAACCGCTCGACACCGTAGGCGAGGATGGGATTCCAGTAACTCATCACGACGGCCTGCCCACCGGCCTCGGTGATCGCGCGGACCGCGGTGAACACGTCGCGCACCCGCACCCCGTTGGTCAGTGCGAGATCGGCGGCTTCCTGGATCGTCGGCCCGTCCATCACCGGATCCGAGTAGGGCACCCCGACCTCGATGATGTCGCACCCGGCCTCGACCATGGTGGTGAACGACTCCACCGACCCGGCCACCGTCGGATAGCCCACGGGCAGATAGCCGATCAGCGCGGCACGGCCCTGCTCGCGGCAGCGGGTGAAGACCGGCGAGAGCTTGGAGGCTCCGGCGTGTCGGACGGTCGGCGCAGTCATCGGCTCTCCCCCGGATCTGATTGGGCCGCTTCGGATTCGGACTGTGTCTCGGTTTCCGAGGGAGGCGGATCGAACAGATGGAACCATTCCGCGGCGGTGTCGACGTCCTTGTCGCCGCGACCGGACAGGCTGACGACGATGATCGGTGCGCCGTCGGTACCGGCCTGCGCCCCGCGCGGTGAGGTGCGGGCGAGTTCGTGGCCGAGTTTCAACGCACCGGCCACCGCATGCGCCGACTCGATCGCCGGGATGATCCCTTCCCGCCGGCTCAGCAGCGCCAGTGCGTTCATCGCCTCGGTATCGGTGATCGGCCGGTACTCGGCCCGGCCGATGTCCTTGAGGTAGGCGTGCTCGGGACCGACCCCGGGATAGTCCAAACCCGCCGAGATGGAATGGGATTCGATGGTCTGTCCGTCCTCGTCCTGCAGGAGGTAGGAGAAGGCACCCTGGAAGGCGCCCGGTGTACCACCGGTGAACGTCGCCGCGTGCCGGCCGGTCTCGACACCGTCACCGGCGGCCTCGTATCCGACGAGCCGTACGTCGGCGTCGTCGATGAACGGGTGGAACACACCGATCGCGTTCGAGCCGCCGCCGACGCAGGCCACCACCGCGTCGGGCAACCGCCCGGCGTGCGAGAGGATCTGTGCCCGGGCCTCGAGGCCGACGATGCGCTGCAGATCGCGCACCAGCATCGGGAACGGATGCGGCCCCGCGGCGGTACCGAAGCAGTAGTAGGTGTTGTGCGCGTTGGTGACCCAGTCACGGAGCGCCTCGTTGATGGCGTCCTTGAGGGTCGCCGAGCCGGTCTCCACCGCAATCACCGTCGCACCGAGCAGACGCATCCGCGCCACGTTCAGCGCCTGGCGTTCGGTGTCGACGCGACCCATGTAGACGATGCACTCCATCCCGAACAGGGCACAGCCGGTGGCGGTGGCGACCCCGTGCTGACCGGCACCGGTCTCGGCGATGATGCGCGACTTGCCCATCCGGCGGGCCAGCAACAACTGACCGAGCACGTTGTTGATCTTGTGGGAACCGGTGTGGTTCAGGTCTTCTCGCTTGAGGAAGACCCGCGCGCCGCCGGCATCGTCGGACAACCGCGTCGCCTCGTACAGCGGCGAGGGCCGACCGACGTAGTCACGCTGCAGCCGGTCGAGTTCGGCGAGGTAGTCGTCGTCGGTGCGCATCTTCTCGTAGGCGGTGGTCACCTCGTCGATGACCGCCATCAACGCCTCGGGAACGTGCCGCCCACCGTAGACACCGAAATGTCCGCCGGCGTCGGGCTCGAGGGAGGTGCGGGTGGCCACTCCCTGACTGGCCGTGGGCAGGACGGTCGGGGCGGCGTCGGTGCCGCTGCTCTGATCGGTCGTCACAGGACACCTCACTGCATCACATACGCGTCCACGGCTCGGCCGGAGCCGAGGACCGTTGTCAGCGAACGGGTTTCGGACAGGACGGGTGGGTGCCGGCGGTCACCAGCTCCGCCACCGCGGTTCGGGGGTCGCCACTGGTGACCAGCCCCTCGCCCACCAGGACCGCATCGGCGCCGGCGCCGGCGAAGGCCAGCAGGTCGGCGGTGCCGCGCACACCCGACTCGGCGACACGAATCACCTTGGTGGGCAGGCCCGGAGCGATCCGGGAGAAATTGTCGCGATCGACCTCGAGGGTCTTGAGATTGCGGTTGTTGACGCCGACCACCGAGGCGCCCGCCTCCAGCGCGCGGTTGGCCTCTTCCTCGGTGTGCACCTCGACGAGAGCCGTCATGCCCAGGCTCTCGGTGCGATCGAGCAACGAAGCCAACACATTCTGTTCCAGGGCCGCGACGATCAGCAAGATCATGTCGGCACCATGTGCGCGCGCCTCATGGATCTGGTACGGCCCGACAATGAAATCCTTGCGCAGCACCGGGATGTTCACGGCCGCGCGGACGGCATCGAGATCGGCGAGCGACCCGCGGAAGCGCCGCTCCTCGGTGAGCACACTGATGATCCGGGCGCCACCGTCCTCATAGGCACGCGCGAGTTCGGCGGGGTCGGCGATGGTGGCGAGCTCACCCTTCGACGGGCTGGCACGCTTGCACTCGGCGATCACCCCGATGCCGGGCTGTTGGAACGCAGCCATCACGTCCTTGGGGTCGGGCGCCTGGACCGAGGCCGCCTTGACGGCCGCGTAATCGACGACCGCTTCGCGCGCGGCGACGTCGGCCTTGACTCCCTCGATGATCGAATCGAGGACGTTCGGCGTGCTCACGACAGCTGGTTCCCTTTCGACGCTCCTTGCCCTCACCAGGGTAGACCGGGGTTCCCGGCGACCCGTGCGCGGGTCCGTCGAGACCCACGTCACGCCGAGCATCGCAGGGATCAGCGCTGTTCGGTCGGGTCGATCCCGGTGTCGAGGGCGTCCCACATCATGCGTTCGTTCACGTGTGGCGGTTCCGTGCGCGCCGCGTCCTCGCCGTCGGCCGCCGCGTTCGTCCCGTCCCGACCGGTGAGCCCGCCGGCCGGCTCCGTCCCTGCATCGCCGGCCGCCTTGCGGCGCTCGTGCTCGGCGAAGATCTCGCGCTCGAGTTCGTCGCGGCGTGCGGCAGGTGTCCGATACTTGCTCGACATCCCCGCACCCGAGGCCGAGCGCAGCAACAGAACACCGGCCGCGACGCAACACACCGTCCCCGCGAAGACGATCACCGACACCCAGCCGTGGGTGGTCGTCAGCCGCACGACGTACCGATCGGACAGATCGATCGCCCGTGCCGCGTACAGCGAATCGGAGCTGCTGGTCAGCAGCGACAGCGCCGGGAACGCGGCGAGCAGTCCACCCGCGGCGACAAGGACCGCCACGATCCGCAATCCCCACCCGCGCAGCGAGAACGCCGCGAGGATCGCCGCGAGCAACACCAACGCCAGCGGCGTCAGCCACGGACTCCAGTCGGCACCCTTGACCTGCATATATCGATCCGGCGACATGCCGTCACCGGCAAAGACGGTCGCCCACGTCACGCGTGAGGCCGACCAGAACGCCAGTGCACCCAACGCCATCAGGATCGCGGCGATCACCTTGATCCGACGGGACCTGCGCGCGGTCTCCGCGGCGTCGGGGGTCGTCGGATCGGGGGTCTGCTCACTCATCTGTCGACCCACCTTCGGTGGCGCCGCCAGAGACCCGACGCATCGTCGAGGCGGCGGCAACCGCATTGAGAACCGCGGTCGCCTTGTTCCGCGCCTCGTTGTACTCGTAGTCGGGATCGCTGTCGGCCACCACCCCGCCGCCGGCCTGCACATAGGCGGTGCCGTCCTTGATCAACGCGGTGCGAATGGCGATCGCGGTGTCGGCGTTGCCGGCGAAGTCGAGGTAGCCGACGATGCCGCCGTACAGGCCGCGTCGTGTCCGCTCGTGGGTGTCGATGAGCTCCATCGCCCGCACCTTGGGCGCACCGGTGAGCGTCCCCGCCGGGAAGCACGCCGTCACCGCGTCCAGGGCGTGCTTGTCCTCACGCAACTCCCCCGACACCGTCGACACCAGGTGCATGACGTGGCTGTACCGCTCGATGTGTCGGTAATCGCTCACCTTCACGGTGCCGGGACGACACACCCGACCGAGATCATTACGTCCGAGATCGACGAGCATCAGATGTTCGGCGTTCTCCTTCTCGTCGGCGATCAGGTCCTTCCCGAGCAGTTGATCCTCCTCCTCGGTCGCCCCACGCCACCGGGTACCGGCGATCGGATGGGTCGTCGCCCAGCCGTCCTGCACGGTCACCAGCGCCTCGGGGCTCGACCCGACGATCGTGAACGGATCGGACTCGATTCCCGGAATCCGCAGCAGGTACATGTACGGACTCGGATTGGACGCGCGCAGCACCCGGTACACGTCGAGCGGGTCGGCGGCGGTGTCCATCTCGAACCGCATCGACGGCACCACCTGGAAGGCCTCGCCCGCCTCGATCTCGCCGACGAGGTCGCGCACGATCTCGTGGTACTCCTCACGGCTGCGCTGCACCCGAAAGTCGGGGGCGGGCCGGTCGAAATGCGACACCGTCGACGGCGCCGGCGCGGCGAGGGCCTGGGTCATCCGGTCCAGCCGGGCCACAGCATCGGCGTAGGCCTGCTCGGCACGCTCGTCCGAACCGTCCCAGTTGACGGCGTTGGCGATCAGGGTGATCGTGCCCTCATGATGATCGACCGCGGCCAGATCGGTCGCGAGCAACATCATCAGATCCGGCAGGTGCAGGTCGTCGGTGGTCGTCTCGGGGAGCCGTTCGAGCCGACGCACCATGTCATATGCCATGAATCCGACGAAGCCGCCGGTCAGCGGCGGCATGTCCGGCAACGGATCGGTGGCCAGCAGCCGTAGCGACTCGGCCAGCACCGTCAGCGGGTCACCGTCGACCGGCGCGCCGGACGGCACCGCCCCCCACCAACTGGCCTTGCCGTCGACAACGGTCAGCGCCGACGGCGCACCCGCGCCGATGAACGACCACCGCGACCAGCTCCGCCCGTTCTCGGCGGACTCGAGCAAGAAGGTGCCCGCGCGGTCGCCCGCGAGCTTGCGGTACGCCGACAGCGGTGTCTCCGAATCGGCAAGGACCTTGCGGGTCACCGGCACGACACGATGGTCGGCAGCCAGATCCAGGAACTCGGCCAGACTCGTCGTGGCCGAACCCGCCGCATGGTCGTGGGTGGAGGTGCTCATCGCGGGCGTACTCATCCCAGGGGCTCGCCGCCCACGCCCCACTGGGTGCGCGGGATCTCGTTGATGGTGACCCACACCGAATCCGGGCTCTTGCCGGTGGCCCGCGCGTATGCCTCGGTCACCGCCGCGATGGTCTCGCGCTTCACCCGGTCAGAGAGCCCGGGGGTCTGCGAGATCTGGATCAATGGCATGACTCGTCGCCACCTTTCGTCAAATGAGTGTCCGCCCCGATTCTCCCAGGCACTACCCCGCGCCGGTCGCGTCGGGTTGGGCCAACGGCAACGACGGGGTGTCGAAGCAACTGTGATTGCCGGTGTGACAGGCCGCGCCCACCTGATCGACGATCAACAACACCGTGTCGCCATCGCAGTCGAGCCGGACGTCGTGCACGTACTGGGTGTGACCGCTGGTCTCACCCTTCACCCAATACTCCTGACGGGACCGCGAGAAGTAGGTCGCGCGCCGCGTGGCCAGGGTCCGTTCGAGTGCGGTGTCGTCCATCCACGCCACCATCAGCACGGTGCCGGTCTCGCGCTCCTGGGCGACCGCGCTGAACAAGCCGTCGGCATTGTGGGTGAGCCGACTCGCCAACTCTGGATCGAGAGCCATTGCCTCACACCTCCATCGGGGTGTCGCGCGCGTTCCGCACGGGAGTGTCGCGTGCGTTCCGCACGGGAGTGTCGCGTGCGTTCCGCACGGGAGTGTCGCGTGCGTTCCGCACGGTGATCCCGGCGGCCGCCATCGACGCTTTGACCTCACCGATGGTGAGCTGGCCGAAGTGGAACACCGAGGCCGCGAGCACCGCATCGGCGCCCGCCGCGACCGCCGGCGCGAAATGCTCGACCGCCCCCGCGCCACCGCTGGCAATGACCGGCACCTCGACGGCCGCACGGACCGCGGTCAGCATGCGCAGATCGAAGCCCTGCTTGGTGCCGTCGGCGTCCATCGAGTTCAACAGGATCTCCCCGACGCCGAGTTCTTGTCCGCGCCTTGCCCATTCGACAGCGTCGATGCCAGTACCCCGGCGGCCGCCGTGCGTGGTGACCTCCCAGCCCGACGGGGTCGGCTGCTCGCCGTCGGGCACGGTACGCGCATCGACAGACAGCACGATGCACTGCGAACCGAAACGCCTGCTCATCTCCTCGAGCACCTCGGGCCGGGCGATCGCCGCGGTGTTGACGCTGACCTTGTCGGCGCCGGCCCGCAGCATCGTGTCGACATCGGCGACGGTGCGGATGCCGCCACCGACGGTCAGCGGGATGAAGATCTGCTCGGCGGTGCGCCCGACGACCTCGATCATGGTGGCGCGCCCCGAACTCGACGCGGTGACGTCGAGGAACGTCAGCTCGTCGGCACCCTCCGCGTCGTAGCGGGCCGCGAGCTCCACCGGATCACCGGCATCACGCAGATTCGCGAAATTGACGCCCTTGACGACGCGTCCGTTGTCGACGTCGAGGCACGGGATCACACGCACGGCCAAAGTCATCGGTCGGTCTCCTCGGGTCGGGCGGCATCGGCGGACCACTCGTCACCGATCACCTCGTACACAACGTCCATCAGCGCCGAATGAATCCCCGGTGACCCGGCGACCAACGACGGCGAGTCGACGGTCCACCGTTGTCCGGACAGATCGGTGGCCACTCCACCGGCAGCACGAACCAGGGCTGCGCCGGCGGCGTTGTCCCACGGGTGACGACCGAAGGCGATCGAGCCGCCGAAGGTCCCCGACGCCGCATAGGCCATGTCGACTCCGGTGCTACCGGTCATCCGCAGCCGGGCCACCCGCCCGGACAGCGCCCGGATCAGGTCGGCGCGGCGCGCACCGGGATACCGGCCGCCGTGCCCGACGTTGAACGGCCCGAAGCCGATCGCGCACTGCGCCAACGACGTTGCGCCGGAAGGGGTCACCGGCTCGCCGTTGCAGAGCAGTGGCGAGTCGAGGTGCCCGGCGAAACGTTGCCGTGACAACGGCAACCACGTCAGACCCAACACGCTCTCGCCGTCGACGAGCAGCGCGAGCAGGATGCCCGTCAAAGGCACACCGGCCGAATAGTTGTAGGTACCGTCGACCGGATCGAGGACCCACACCACGCCCTCGTCGACGGGCGGACCGCCGAATTCCTCACCGTGCACCCCGATACCGGTCAGCTCGGTCAGCTCGCCGACGATCCGGCGTTCGAGATCGAGATCGACCTGGGTGGCGAAGTCGGTGGCACCCTTGCGGACCGCGCTCGGCGCTCCCAGACCGGCGATGAACTCGTCGCTGACCCCGTCGAGGACTCCCCCGGCCACCTCGAGCAGTCGGGACAGATCCAGGTCGGCGCCCGCGGTCACCGTCGGCCGACCGCCGTCAACGCCTCGGGCAGGGTGAAACGCCCGGCGTAGAGCGCCTTTCCGACGATTGCACCCTCCACGCCCTGCTCCACCAGACCGGCGATCGCGACGAGGTCGTCGAGCGCCGACACCCCACCGGAGGCGACGATCGGCGCGTCGGTGGCCGCGGCGACCTCGGCGAGCAGGTCGAGATTCGGCCCCCCCAGCGTGCCGTCCTTGGAAACGTCGGTGACGACGTAGCGGGCGCATCCATCGCCGTTGAGCCGTTCGAGCACCTCCCACAGGTCGCCGCCGTCGGTCACCCAGCCGCGCCCGCGCAACCGGTACGACGAGCCTTCCCGGATGACGTCGAGCCCGACGGCGATCCGGTCGCCGAATCGCTCGATCGCTGTGGCGCACCACTGCGGATTCTCCAGCGCGGCGGTGCCCAGATTCACCCGCGTACAACCGGTGGCCAGTGCGGCCTCGAGCGACTCGTCGTCGCGGATGCCGCCGGACAATTCGACCTTCACGTCGAGTTCGCCGACGACCTCGGCGAGCAGGTCACGATTGTTGCCGCGTCCGAAGGCCGCGTCGAGGTCGACGAGGTGAATCCACTCCGCGCCGTCCTTCTGCCAGGCGAGCGCGGCCTCCCGCGGTGAACCGTAGGAGGTTTCCGTACCGGCGGCGCCCTGGACCAGGCGCACCGCCTGACCATCGGCGACGTCGACGGCCGGAAGCAGTTCGAGGGTTGTTCCCATGGGGTTGCGCGGGTCCTTTCAGGAGGTCGGGGGGTTGCTGCGGTGCTGGGCGCGCAGCGCGCGTTCGGCTTTGCCGATCAAGCGTTTGGAGGTGATGCCGATCGCCGTGATCATCAGCACGATGCTGACCAGCGACGCGACCAGCCCGGCGATCGCATTCCATTTGGCCAACGCCAGCACCACCGGGATGCAGATCACCAGCACGATGACACCCGCGCCGAGGACGAACAGGACGAATCGACCGTAGGAGAAGCGGTACTCCGGATCACCGCCGGCACCCGAGTCGGTCATGAGAGGGCCCCGATCCAGTTGGCGAGCAGGTGCGCCCCGGCGTCACCGGATTTCTCCGGATGGAACTGGGTGGCGCTCAGTGGACCGTTCTCGACGGCGGCGAGGAATTTCCCACCGTAGTCGGCCCAGGTCAACCGGGGTGCGCGGAGCGCAGTGCCGTCGTTGTCCATCTCCCAGGACTGCGCGGCATAGGAGTGCACGAAGTAGAAGCGGGTGTCGGCGTCGAGCCCGGCGAACAGCACCGAATCGTCGGGGGCATCGACGGTGTTCCATCCCATGTGCGGCAGCACCGGCGCGGGCAGCCGGGTGATCGAACCGGGCCATTCACCACACCCGTCGGCTTCCTCCCCGAACTCGACACCGTGATCGAACAGGATCTGCATGCCCACGCAGATCCCGAGGACCGGACGGCCGCCGGCGAGGCGACGCCCGATGATCCGGTCACCCTTCACCGCACGCAGTCCCTCCATACAAGCCGCGAAGGCCCCGACGCCCGGCACGACCAGACCGGTCGCGTTCAGGGCGGTGTCGAAATCGGCCGAGACGGTGACCGCAGCGCCGGCCCGCTCCAGTGCCCGCTGCGCCGACCGCAGATTCCCCGACCCGTAATCGAGGACGACGACGTCGGGCCCGCTCATAGAGCACCCTTGGTCGAGGGCACCCCGGTCACCCGCGGATCGGCCTCGGTGGCCTCGCGCAACGCCCGGGCGACGGCTTTGAACTCCGCCTCGGTGATGTGGTGCTGATCGCGTCCGTAGAGCACCCGAACATGCAGTGCGATACGGGCATTCAGCGCGATCGACTCGAAGATGTGCCGATTGATGATCGTCGAGTACGGGACGCCCGGGTACCCGCCGATGACCGCGGTCAGCAGATGCTCCGGCTCGCCGGTGTGGACGCAGTACGGCCGGCCCGACACGTCGACGACGGCGTGTGCGAGGGTCTCGTCCATCGGGATGTAGCAGTCACCGAAGCGACGGATACCCTTCTTGTCCCCGAGCGCCTGACCGAGCGCCTGACCGAGGACGATCGCGGTGTCCTCGATGGTGTGGTGGCCCTCGACCTCGACATCACCGGTCGCCTTGACCGTCAGATCGAAGCTGCCGTGCGCACCGAACGCGGTGAGCATGTGATCGAAGAACGCGATGCCGGTGGAGATGTCGGTGCGACCGGTGCCGTCGAGGTCGATCTCGACGGCGATCGACGACTCCTTGGTGGTGCGCTCGACCCTGCCGATGCGGGCCCCGGTTGTGCTCGAATCCTGTGTGGTGCTCACTCAGCCATTCTCCAGATCGGTTGCGGCCAGGCGTCGACTGACCTCGAGGAAGACGTCGTTCTCGGTACGCAGACCGACCGTCACCCGCAGGTATGCGGGAATCCCGACGTCACGGATGAGGACCCCGTCATCGAGGTAGCGCTGCCACGACGCCGGGGCGTCGGCGAACCGTCCGAACAGAATGAAGTTGGCGTCGGAGTCGATCACCTCGAAACCTGACGCGGCGAGCTCGGCGACGACGCGCTTGCGTTCGGCGATGATCGTGGCGACCCCCGCCAGGGTCTCCTCGCCGTGGCGCAGCGCCGCTCGCGCGGACGCCTGGGTCAGCACCGACAGGTGATAGGGCAACCGCACGAGTTGCAGGGCTTCGACGATCGCCGGCGACGCGGCCAGATACCCGAGCCGTCCGCCGGCGAAGGCGAACGCCTTGCTCATCGTGCGGCTCACGACGACCTTCGCCGGGAACTCGTCGATCAATTCGGCCGCACTGGGTTGCTCGGAGAACTCACCGTACGCCTCGTCGACGATGACGATGCCCGGCGCGGCATCGACGATGGCGCGCAACCCGGCATTCGGGATCGACGCACCCGTCGGGTTGTTGGGCGAGGTGAGGAACACGACGTCGGGGCGGCGCGCGGCGACCTCACCGATGGCGTAATCGACGTCGAGCGAGAAATCGGCGTTGCGTTTGGCCTCCAGCCACGTGGTGGTGGTGCCGTCGGAGATGATCGGATGCATCGAATAACTGGGCACGAACCCCAACGCGGTCCGCCCCGGCCCCCGAAGGCCTGCAGCAGCTGCTGCAGGATCTCGTTGGAACCATTTGCCGCCCAAAGGTTCTCGACCGACAACCGCACGCCGGTGGCGCGGGTGAGATACTCCGCCAACTCGGTACGCAGCTCGACCGCATCCCGGTCGGGGTATCGATGCAACTCCGCCGCCGCAGCACGGACCGACTCGGTGACGTCGGCGATCAACGCCGCCGACGGCGGATGCGGGTTCTCATTGGTGTTGAGCACCACCGGAACCGTCAACTGCGGTGCACCGTAGGCACTCTTCCCACGAAGGTTGTCCCGCAACGGCAACTCGTCGACCGAGATCGACGCGCCGGGAACACTCGGCCCGCTCGCTACGCCCTCCGCCGTCACCGCGCACCCTCCATGAAGCGCCGGGTGATCGCATCCCCGTGTGCCGGAAGGTCTTCGGCTTGCGCCAGGGTGACGACCTTGTCGGCGACATCACGCAGTGCGGCCTCGTCGTAGTCGATGACGTGGACGCCCTTGAGGAAGGTCTGTACCGACAACCCCGACGCGAATCGCGCCGAACCCGAGGTCGGCAGAACATGATTGGAACCCGCGCAGTAGTCACCGAGGCTGACCGGCGCGTAGTTACCGACGAAGATCGCGCCCGCGTTGTGCACCCGGTCGGCCACCGCGGCCGCGTCGCGCGTCTGGATCTCGAGATGCTCGGCAGCGTAGGCGTCGACCACCGCCAGACCGGCGTCGAGATCGTCGACGAGCACGACACCGGATTGCTTGCCGGCCAAGGCGGTTGCCACTCGTTCGCGGTGTTTGGTCTGCGCCACCTGGCCGTCGAGGGCCGCGTCGACGGCATCGGCGAGTTCGACGCTGTCGGTGACGAGTACCGAGGCGGCCAGGACATCGTGCTCGGCCTGGGAGATCAAGTCTGCGGCAACGAGTTCGGGCACTGCGGTCTCGTCGGCGAGAATCGCGATCTCGGTCGGCCCGGCCTCCGAATCGATCCCGACGACCCCGCGGCACAACCGCTTGGCCGCGGTCACGTAGATGTTGCCCGGCCCGGTGATGAGGTCCACCGGATCGAGGACGGCGCCGGGCGCATCGGCGGTATCGGTGTCGGTTCCGCCGTAGGTCAACAAGGCAATGCCCTGCGCTCCGCCGACCGCCCACACCTCGTCGACCCCGAGCAACGCGCACGCGGCCAGAATCGTCGGATGCGGCCATCCACCGAAGTCCTTCTGCGGCGGCGAGGCCACCACCAGCGACCCCACGCCTGCCTCCTGCGCCGGAACGACGTTCATGATCACCGACGAGGGATACACGGCATTGCCGCCGGGCACATACAATCCGACGCGCCGCACCGGAATCCACTTCTCGCTGACCACACCACCGTCGACGACCTGCGTCCGCGAGGTCTGTCTGCGCTGATCGGCGTGCACAGCCCGCGCGCGGGTGATCGACTCGCGCAACGCGTCGGCGACCGCCGGATCCAACGCCGCGAGTGCGTCACCGATCACCGACGACGGCACCCGCACCGACGCGGGCCGTACACCGTCGAAGCGTTCCCCGTAGTCCAGCGCCGCAGCCGTGCCGCGCTCGGCGACGGCATGAACCACCGGCCCCACCGTGTCGAGAACGGCGTTGACGTCGGTGCCCCCGCGGGGCAACGCACGACGCAGTTCAGCAAGCGTCGGGGTGCTACCGCGCAGGTCGGTTCGGGCGAGCATGGATCTCTCCTGGCATGACTGGAGGAAATGACCCATCCAGGATACGGGCACGAGGCGAGCGGATTTCACCTGCACCTCATGGGAGCGAGCAGCGCAAACCTTGCGGATGCAAGGACTCGGATTCATTACGCACCTCTAACGAAATCGCACCATGGGTAACTCTGACCCCATCCGTCACGGATATGCTCACAGCGACCTCACAGATATGCGTCGGGAGCCACACGAACCGAACGGAGCACGTGGATGACAACTCGACGACCTGGTCTGAGACGACAAGCACCGAACGGCACCGAACCCCATGGCGCCGGACCCACCGCCTCCTCGTGGGCCCGCCGCATCGGGATGATCGCGGCGATGCTGCTGCTGGCCGCGACCGTCGGTGCGCAGGTGCCGGCTCGCGCGCAGGCGGCACACCTCGTCGCCGTCCACGACCTCTCCCCGACCGAGTCGGTGCTCGAGGTGTACTCGTCGGCGATGGGCAAGGTGATCACCAGTCAGGTCCTGCACCCGCCGGGTCGACCTGCGGGACCGGCCGTCTACATGCTGCCGGGACTCGGCGGCGGCGAGGACGGGATCTCCTGGATCAACAACGGTGGCGCCCGTGCCTTCTTCGCAGGCAAGACCGTGACGGCCGTCTTCCCGGTCGGAGGTCGCGCGTCGATGTTCACCGACTGGCAGCGCGACGATCCGATCCTGGGCCGCAACAAGTGGCGAACCTTCCTGACACGGGAACTCCCCCCGATCGTCAACCGCGCCTTCCACACCAACGGGGTCAACGCGATCACCGGGGTGTCGATGTCGGGAGGTCCGGCCCTGGCGATCGCCGAATCGGCTCCGGGCCTGTATCGCGCGGTCGCGTCCTACAGCGGATGTCCCGGTACCACCGACCTGCTCGGTGTCGGCGCGGTAACCGCCGTGGTCACCCGCGGCGGCGGCAACATGCTCAACATGTGGGGACCGCCGGGCGGACCGGACTGGGTGGCCAATGACCCGATCGTCAATGCGGGCAAGCTGCGTGGCACGGCGGTGTTCCTGTCGGCGGCCACCGGTATGCCCGGCCCGATCGACGGTGGCCCGGCCGAGACCCTCGGCGGACTGGCCGGCGGCGGTCAGATCGAGGCGTACACACGAGTGTGCACTGCAGCCATGTCGAATCGGTTGACCGCCTTGGGGATTGCGCACACATTCTCGGCACGCCCACTGGGATCGCACTCCTGGGGCGTGTTCGCCGCGGACCTGCGCGCCTCGTGGCCGGTGATCGGGCGCGCGATCGGGGCGTGAGCGGTCGCCGGTCGGCACCGGTACTCACCCTCGATCCCACGTCGCACGATGGACACACCGTCCGTCGAGGTAGGTCTGGGCAACCCGCGTCTCGGCGATCTGATCGGCGGGATGCTCGAACGGATCCCGGTCGAGCACCACGAGATCGGCGTCGGCGCCGACCCGGATCGTTCCGGCCGAATCCCGACGATTGACGTGCGCCGAACCTGCGGTATACGCCGCGATGGCGGTCATCAGATCGATCCGCTGTTCGGGCAGGAAGACCGCGGCGTCCGACCCCACTCCCGGGAGCACGCGGTTCACCGCGACGTGGATGCCGTGCCACGGATCGGCGCTGCTGACCGGCCAGTCGCTGCCTGCTGCGATCGTCGCACCGGCACGCACCAGGTCGGCGAACGGGTACTGCCGGCGCGTGCGCTCGGGCCCCAGGAACGGGATGGTGAGTTCGTCCATCTGGGGCTCGTGGGCGGCCCACAGCGGTTGGATGTTCGCCGTCGCCCCGAGATCGCGGAACCGTCGGATGTCCGAAGCGGCGACCACCTGAAGGTGCGCCAGATGAGGCCGGGTGTCCCGGAAACCGTGTGCGACGCGGGCAGCTTCGATGGCGTCGAGGGCGTCGCGAACCGCCCTGTCTCCGAGGGCGTGAAAATGTGTCTGGAATCCCGCGGCGTCGAGTTCGACGACGAATCTCGCGAGTGCATCCGGTTCGATGAACGTCGTCCCGCGGTGGGTGCCGGGACATCCACAGGACGTCAGGTACGGATCGAGCATTGCGGCCGTGTGGGATTCGGCGATGCCGTCGACCATCAGCTTGACCGTGTCGGCGCGCAGCCGCCCGCCCGCTGACCGGTGGTGGTCGAGTTCGCGGCGTTCGAGGAGTGCGCGTCGCTCGAGGAGGTCGGCGATCTGCTCGGCACCACGGTCTCGGTCCCACCACTGTGCGAGAACCACACGCGCGGTGAGGAGCCCGTCGTCCGCCGCCTTCACGTACGCGTCGAAGGTGTCCGGCAGGGGGCCGCCGGCCCCGACGAGCGCGTCCTGCCAGGCACCAACCCCCAACGAGTGCAGGTGGGCCTGTGCTGCGAGCAGCGCCTCGGTCATGTCGTCGAGCGACGGCGCCGGCACGAGACGACCGACGAGGTTCATCGCCGACTCCTGCAGCATTCCCGTGGGATGGCCATCACGGTCCCGTTCGATCCGGCCGCCGGCGGGATCGGGTGTGTCCCGATCGATGCCGGCCCGTTCCAGAGCGCGACTGTTCACCCACGCTCCGTGATGATCGCGATTGGGTAGGTAGACCGGACGATCGGTAACGACCCGATCGAGCATCGCCGCGGTGGGTGTGCCACCGGCAAAGGCCTCCAGCGACCATCCGCCCCCGCAGATCCACTCGGTGGCGGGATGTGCGGCGGCATAGGCTGCGACGGCGGCGACGGTCGACGACTCGTCGGCAACCTCGGTGAGGTCACAGCGCAAGGACTCCAACATCGCGCCGACGGGGTGCACGTGCGCGTCCTGAAAAGCCGGAACCAGCAGTCTGCCTTCGAGGTTCACGACCTCGGTTCGTGGTCCGATCCGGTCGGTCACCTCGCTGCCGAGGGCCACGATGCGTCCGTCCGCGACGGCCACACCGCCACATCGGCTGCGGGCTGCATCGGCGGTCAGTACCGGGCCGCGGCAGAACACGAGATCGGCGTGGGCGTCGGTGATGGTCATGGTGGTCTCCGATCGGGATTCGACGAGGTGTCCGGTGGGGTGTCTTCCGGGGTGAGTCGGTCAAGCGGTGGTGCCCGGCTCCACCGCGGTACCCGCCGGATTGAGGTCGAGGGATGCCGCGTCGCTACCGCGGCCGGACACGAAGTAGGGGGACTTGCGGACCCATTTGCCCACGGCGGCCATCACCATCCCGGACAGGAACATCGCTGCCGGTACCGACAACAGGAACCATCCGTTGTCGGGGGTGAATGCGAAGTGATCGGTCCCGTCGATCCAGGTCCACGCCAAATAACCGGCGAGCCCGAACAAGACGACACCACTCAGCAGCGGGGCCACCACCGCGGGGAGGGCGCGCAGCGGATCCGTCCGCAGGGTTCCGCGGAACCGCACAGCGGCCGCCAGCCCGGTGAGCCCGTACCACAGGGCGACCACCAGGCCGACGGAGTTGACGCCGGCCAGGATCAGATCGCTGAGCTTGGGGATGATCAGCGCCGCAAGCGCGATGGCCCCGGACAGCACGGCGACGCAGATGGTCCCTTGGGCCGGCGTGCCGAAGCGTGGATGAATGCGGGTCCACATCGGTCCCAGTGTGCGATCCCGCCCCATGGCCAGCAGGAAGCGCGCGCTCGGGATCAGCGTTGCCTGCACCGATGCGATGACCGAGAATGCCAGTGCGAGAACGGGTAACGACGCCATCGGTGCGGCGGCCAGGACCTCACCGAAATGTTCGAGTCCCGCACTTCCCGAGGCGATCAGGTCGTCCTGCGGGATCACCCGCTGAAACGACACAGCAGCAAGGACGAACAGTCCCAGGGCGAGCAGTACGGTCATGATTCCGGCACGCGAGGCGTCGCGCGGGTGCCGGACCTCTTCGGTGACTGCGAACGCGGCCTCGAAACCCCAGTAGCAGAACACGGCGACGACCAACCCCTGCGCGAGCACCGTCCACGACGGAATCGCGAAGGGATCGAACCAGTTCCACGCAAAGCGCTGATGCCCGACGAACAGACCGTACACGCAGAAGCCGAGCAGTACGGCGTACTCGAAGATCAGCAGATACTTCTGCAGCCGGGCGGCGATGACGGCACCACGAATCGCGGTCAACGTCAACGGGATCAGCAGGACCAGGCCGAGGATGGTGGTCTGCAGTGTGGAGTTCGCGTCGAGGACCAGTCCGGCGATCGTCGTCACGTGCAGACCACCGAGGAGTTGGATCAGGGCGGACCCGGCGATCGCGGTCGTGTAGGAGAGAAAGACCAGGGTGGCGAGCAACTGACACCAGCCGGACAGGAACCCGAGCCAGGGGCTCAACGTGTGCCCGACCCAGACATAACTGTTGCCGCAGCTCGCCTCCACGCGATTGAGGGACGCATAGCCGATGGCGATTCCGATGATGGGCAGGAATGCCAGCACCACCAGGATCGGGAGTTGCAGTCCCACAATGGCCGCCGTGGTGGCCAGTCCGACGCCGATCGTGGTGGTGACCGCGGTACTCGACGCCGCGATCGCCACACCGTCCATGGTGCTGAGGGATCTGCGCAGTGTGGGCGTGGCCATCGGGCGGTCTGAGAATTCGGAAGTCGGCATGAGCACAACAGCTTTCGTGGTGAGCGAAGTCGGGGCGGTGACGTCGTCGAGGTCGATGCCCTGCCGCCACGGCGCGGCAAACGAGCAGGTGTGTGAAAGACAACACCCGCCGACTTTTTATGTCTAGGGTGTTGACATAAGAGCCGTCACGGCAGGTCGAGGCGAGAACGAGGGAGCCGACGATGATGGTCACCAGGGCGAACAGCGGCGAGCGGCGCCGACGCAGGCCGACCAAATCCGGCGCGGTGCTCACCGAGCAAATGATCATCGATGCCGCCACGAGATTGCTCAGGCTGCACGGCAGCGAGGGGCTGTCGGTCCGACGTCTCGGCGTTGCCCTCGGTGCCGATCAAAGCGCCCTGTACCGGTACTTCTCCGGCATCGACGACCTCCGCCTGGCCATCGCCGACGAAATGATCGGCCGGGCCCTGCACGGCCTGGAGATCACCGGTGACTGGCGCCGGGATCTCCGGGACTTCGGCCTGCGCGGGCATGCCGCCTACCTCGCCGATCCCCAGGTGGCGGTGCTGGCCGCCAGTCGCATCACCGGGCGACCCCAGGAGGCCCGGGCGATCGAGCTGGTGCTCGGCATCCTGCGCACGGCCGGTCTCGACGAGCGACGGGCGGCATACGTCTATCGTGCCCTCGTCGATCAGATGTTGGCCTTCGCGGCGCTCGACGGCGCCGAACTCGCCGTGCCCGCCGACACCCGTACCGACGATGCCGAGAAGTGGCAGTCGGTCTATGCCGAGCTCTCGACCACCGACTTCCCCAACATTGCCGCGGCAGCCGACGATCTGGTGGCCATCGGCCGCAAGAGTGCGTATCCGACAGCGCTCGATCTGACCCTCGATGGAATCGAGGCTTTACTGATCCGACGTGGCCGGCACCCACAAGAGCCCACACTCGATGGGTGATTCGACGGTGAATGGTTGCTGCATTGTTGCGAATTCCGGACGGATATCCACAGCATAATCCCGGGCAGAAGGTGAAATCACTGACTTCTCGATGACTGGACCGAGAAGCCCGGCACGAGATGTGATTACGTGGAGGGTCATGAACGTGACCCACATTTCGGGCCGACATTCATCTGACACATCTGCAGCGGTGGCCGCCGGCGCGCTGGCGGCACTGGTGTCCTTCGTCGGTTCCTGGATTCCGCAATTCTGGTACGACGAGATGGCCACGCTCGGCGCGGCGCGGCGCACGCCCGCACAATTGATGCGGCTCCTCGGCAATGTCGACGCTGTCCACGGCGCCTACTACTGGTTCATGGACGGGTGGTTGCGCCTCGTCCCGGACACCGAGTTGTGGACCCGTCTACCCGGCGTGGTGGCCATCGGACTCGCCGGCGCAGGCATCCATGTGCTCGCCCGGAGGCTGGCGGGGCCGACCACGGCACTCGTCGCCGCGGTGTTCTTCGCATTCCTGCCGAGTACCGTTCAGACCGCGACGGAAGCCCGCCCGTATGCCTTCACCGTTGCCGCCGCGGTCTGGGCCACCCTCGCGTTGGTCACGCTGGTGCGCGCGATCCTCGACGGTCGGCGCTGGTGGCCCGCAGCACTGACCTATGGTGTGCTGCTGGTGACGAGCATGGCCTTCTCGATCCTGAGCGCCCCGCTGATGGCCGCTCACGCGCTCAGTGTGCTGATCTCGCGATCGACTCGTCGCGCGATCCCCATCGTGCTGGCGTGCATGGTTGCCGCGGTGATCGTCGTCTCCCCACTCGTGCTCGCGGTCGCCGACCAATCCGGCCAGGTCGCCTGGATCGGCGGTTACCACTACAACCCGGTGCTTCGCGTCAACGACATCGCTTTCCCCAACGCACCGCAATTGACGTTGTTGGCCCTCGTCGTGGGGGTGTGCACGCTCGTCGGTATCGTCCGTGCACGCGCGGACCGGGGTTCCGTTGCGACGCAGCCACCACCGCCCGGCCTGACGCTGCCGGTGATTGCGTGGCCGTGGCTGATCGTGCCACCGATTCTCTTGGGCCTGTACTCCCTGATCAGCCCGTCGTTCGTGACGCGGTACCTGTGGTTCGTCGCGCCCGCGGTGGCACTGCTACTCGCGGCGGGCGTGATTCGCCTCGCCGACAACCGAATCCGGGCCGGGGTGCCGATGGTGGCCGTCTGGACGGCGGCCTTCGTCGTTCTGGCCCTACCGACCGTCGTCTACCTGCACACACCGCTGACGAAGCCGTACGGCATCGACTATCGTTCGGCCACACAGTATCTCGCCGAACACGTTACGAACGAGGACTGCCTCGTCGAGGGCGATGTCGCGCACGCCGACGGCACGTCCCGCTACATCGCCGAGGGCTATCCGCAGGGATTCGTGCGCGGGCGAGACATCATGCTCGACGACACTGCCGGGTCGTCCCGCGATCGCGGGGCACTCTGGGACCGGTCACTGCCCACCGACACGACCGGTCAGCGGGCGCGGGGTTGCCCACGGGTATGGGTGCTCACCGATCGGGAGAACGCGTCGGTTCCGTCGGATAGTCTGCGTGCGAACGGATTTCGCGAGTCGGGCAGGTTCTCCGGGAAGGACCTCCAGGTGATCGCATTCGTCCCGACCCGGTGACCCCGCGGTGTCAGGTGAAGGCCTTCAGGTCGGGATAATTGGTGATCTCCCAGCCGCCGTCGACGACGAGGCTGGTGCCGTTGATGTAGCTCGCCTGTTCGCCGGCCAGAAAGAGACAGGCGTAGGCGATCTCCTCGGGTGTGCCCGCCCGGTTCATCACGATCCGATTCAGATAGTCCGTGGCCACCGATTCGATACCGAGGAACGGTGCGGTCATCGGCGTATCGACGAGTCCCGGCAGGACGGCGTTGACGCGGATTCCGTCGGCTCCGAGTTCCAGCGCCGCGTTCTTGGTGAAACTCTCGACGCCCGCCTTGGCTGCCGCGTACGAGCTGCCTCCATATAGCGGTACATGGGCATTGAGCGACGACACATTGACGATGGCGCCGCCGCGGCCACCGTCGCGAATCGCTCGTGCAGCATGTCGAGTGACCAGATAGGTGCCCTTGAGCACGACATCGATCGTGGCGTCCCAGTCCGACGTCGGCCCGTCCACGATGGTGCCGATCCGCGCGATGCCGGCGACGTTGAATGCGACGTCGAGTTGGCCGAACCGCTCGACGGCGAGTGCGACAGCACCGGCGACGTCGTCCTCCTGTGCCACGTTGCCGGCCACCCCGACGACGGTGTCCCCGAGGCCCTTCGCCACCGACGCGACGCCGTCGGCGTTGAGATCCAGCAGAGCCACGGAGGCTCCCTCGTCGACAAGTTTTCGGCCGACCGCAGCGCCGATACCCGAAGCTCCGCCGGTGACCAGCGCGACCTTGCCCTCGAACCGCGACATGGTTGTCCTCCTCAGTCAGGTGTGCACACCACGGATGTGATGCTCCCCACACCGTAGGGAGCATCATGCGCGTTGGACATTCCCCGACAGGGGCAGCACAAATAGCACTTTCGTGGAATAGGAACACACTCGACGCGTCAGAGCACCGTCGACGCAGTCACCACGGGTTCGGCCGGGGGCGCGCACACCGATCGGCTCGAGGGGTCCCGAGGCTCGTCCTTCGCCCCGATGGTCGAGGCGCTCGGCGCCCCAGGCGCCGGTTGGCTTCAGGTGATGATGTCGAGCCCGAGATCGAGCACGGTCACCGAGTGGGTGAGCGCTCCCACGGCGAGATAGTCAACGCCGGTGCGGGCGTATTCGGCAGCGACGTCGAGCGACAGACCGCCGGAACTCTCCAGCTTGGTCTGCGGGGACCGAGAATTGCGGCGCTGCACCGCGATCTGGGTGGCCCAGGGCTCGAAGTTGTCCAGGAGTACCAGTTGCGGCGACAATTCGAGAACCTCGTCGAACTGTTCGAGCGAATCGACCTCGACCTCCACCGGCAGCTCCGGCGCGGCCGCGCGCACGGCCTCCAGCGCGGCGCGGACCGACCCGGCCGCGGCCACATGGTTGTCCTTGATCAGTGCGGCGTCACCCAGGCCCATCCGATGGTTGGCACCGCCGCCGGCGCGGACGGCGTACTTCTGCAGAGACCGCATGCCGGGCAAGGTCTTCCGGGAATCCCTGATCTTGACGTCGGTACCGGCGACCGCGTCGACCCACGCCGCAGTCGCGGTGGCGATCCCCGACAGGTGACACAGCAGATTCAGACAGGTGCGCTCGGCGGTGAGCAGAGACGCGGTCGGTGCATGTACCGCGAGGACCGTGTCGCCGGGTGCCACTCGCGTGCCGTCGGGCACAACCTCGGTCACCGTGTACGCCCCTACACCGATGACCTCGTCGAACACCGCCTGCGCCACCGGGATTCCGGCGACGACGCCGTGTTGGCGGGACACGATCGCGGCGTCGGTGCTCGCGTCCGGCGCCACCGTGGCCGCGGTGGTCACGTCGGGTCCGTAGCGCAGGTCCTCGTCCAGTGCGGTGCGGATGAGCGCGCGGATCTCGTCGGTGATCTCGAGTTCGTCTCGGCCCGTGGCCGTTTCCTGCCCGACGAACGTGGCACTCATCGCGTCACTCCCCCGAGCCCGGATTGCCGATCGCGATCATCCGCTCGACGCTGCGACGTGCACGCTCGGCGACGTCGTCGGCGACGAACACCTCGTCGCGGCCCTCCCGCAACGCACGCAGTAGCGCAGCCGGGGTGATCATCTTCATGTACGGGCACGAAGCGCGATCGTTGACGGCCTGGAAGTCGATGCCGGGGGCGGCCTTTCGCAGCTGGTGCAACATGCCGATCTCGGTGGCGACGAGGACCTGTTTGGCACCGGTGGCGCGGGCGGCGTCGATCATCCCGCCGGTGGAGAGGATCTTGACCCTGTCGTCGGGAACCGCGCCCTCACCGGCGAGGTACAACGCCGATGTGGCGCAACCGCATTCGGGGTGGATGAACAGGTCCGCGTCGGGGTGGGCGTTGGCCTGCGCGGTCAGCTCGTCACCGTTGATCCCGGCGTGCACGTGGCATTCGCCGGCCCAGATGTGGATGTTGTCGCGGCCGGTCTCACGCTTGACGTGTGCCCCGAGGAACTGATCGGGCAGGAAGAGCACATCACGCTCGGGATCGATCGAGGCGACCACGTCGACGGCGTTCGACGAGGTGCAGCAGATGTCGGTGAGGCCTTTGACCTCGGCGGTGGTGTTCACGTAGGAGACCACGACGGCGTCGGGGAACTCCTCCTTCCAGGCGCGCAGGTCGTCGGCGGTGATCGAGTCGGCCAGCGAACAGCCGGCGCGGGCGTCGGGAATGAGCACACGCTTGTCGGGGCTCAGGATCTTCGCGGTCTCGGCCATGAAATGCACACCGCAGAAGACGATTTCGTCGGAGTCGACCTCCGCGGCGATGCGCGACAGGGCCAGCGAGTCGCCGACGTGGTCGGCGACGTCCTGGATGGCCGGCAGCTCATAATTGTGGGCGAGCAGCGTGGCATTGCGGGCACGTGCGAGGCGTCGGATCTCCTCGGCCCACTCCGCGGTCGGTTCGACACCGGTGTATCCCCCGGGACCGTCCACCCACCGGGCGTCGATCAGTGCCGGCGTGGTGCCGCCGACGGCGATGCGGTCGCTGGTGATGCTCATCTGCCACTCCGTCCTTCATGCCGCTCGGGCATTGCTGCTCGCGGCACGGGCTGTGCTCCGAGACCGGTTTTCGACTACTGATCGAAAACCTGGTGATCATCGTAACACCGGCCCGTGCGCGGACATTCCGGCGCACACGAGTAGTTCCAAGCGCATTCCAAGTAGTCCACTACGCATTTGCCGGAGACTCGTCGAACGTAGCGTCGGTACTGCGTCGCCGCACATCCCCTCACCTGCATGTTCACAGGAGGCCTGACCATCATGACCGCAAGCCTGACCCCCGCCGGAGAATCCCGGGCCCCGATCGTCCCCATCGCCGCACCGCGCCCGGTGATCCCGGTGCGGCGGGCATACTCCACACCCCTGCAGGCGGTTCGCCGCCGTCAGGAGGCCCTCGAACGTCTCGCCGCGCGTCGCATCGTCCCCCCGATGCCACAACCGGAGGCGCTGCGCCCTGTCCTCGTGCCCGA
Organism: Gordonia polyisoprenivorans NBRC 16320 = JCM 10675; assembly: GCF_000241325.1. GTDB lineage: Bacteria > Actinomycetota > Actinomycetes > Mycobacteriales > Mycobacteriaceae > Gordonia > Gordonia polyisoprenivorans. Next base: position 24,782 of record NZ_BAEI01000071.1, read on the forward strand.
GCCGGCGGAAACACGCCAGTATCCCGCTGTCCCCCTGACGTGCCGCGAAGTCGAGGTGTTGCGTACCTGGCTGCTCGTGGACTCCAAGTCGGAGGCAGCGACGGATCTGAACATCTCGGTGGGCACCGTCAACACCCACCTGGCCAGGATTCGCAGCAAGTACGCCCAGGCCGGACGCACTGCACGCACCAAGGCATCGCTGGTGGCCCGCGCCATCCAGGACGGGCTGGTCGTGCTCGACGAGCTCTGAGGCGGCCGCCGGACGAGCGCACAGCCGTCAGAGTTCACAGTCGTGAATTCACATGGGCGGCTTGAGGGTGGCGAACTCGTCGGTGACTCGAAGTTCGTTGTCCGCGAAGGCATACAACGCCGGTGGTCGTCCCCCGGACCGACCCGTCCGGCCCAACGTGCCGGTGGCGACGACGACACCCCGCCGACTGAGGATGCGCAGGAGATTGGTGGTGTCGACGCGGTAGCCGAGAGCGGCACCGTAGATCTCGGAGAGCTCCGACATCGGGAACCTGCTCGGCGCCAACGCGAAAGCGATGTTGGTGTAGGAGAGCTTCGCGGCCAACCGATGGCGGGCCTTGGTGATGACAGAGCCGTGGTCGAAGGCCAGTTCGGGCAACGCGTCGACACGGTGCCAGTCGGCGCGATCCGGTGAGGTGGTGCGCGCATCGCTGGGAACGAGTCCGAGGTAGGTCGACGCGATGGTGCGGATACCCGGCACACGATGCGGCGCGGAGAACACCGAAAGCTGTTCGAGGTGCGCGAGAGTGCCGATGTCGACCATGTCGGCGACGACCAGTCGCGCGCAGGTTTCCAGGGTGTCCTCGCCGCCGACCCGCCCGCCGGGGAGACACCAGGTCGATCCCTCGCCGCGGGTCAGGAGCACACAAAGTTCCGGCGCGGTGGCGTTGATGTCGCGGACCTGGAACACCGCGGTCAGGACCTCGACACGCAAGGGCGAGACGGACGCCTCGTCGGACTCGGCGCGCGCGGGTGATGGCATGGGGTCGATTGTAGGGTGCGTCGCAGTGACGATGAGCGCCGTCGACGTGGTGACGGGCGCTGTCGGGGTAGGGACGGGCGCCGTCGGCGTCGAGACGGGCGCCGTCGGCGACTACGCGGGCGGGGCGGGTTGCGCGGGAACCGGTTGCGGCTCCGGGGTTTCGGGCGCCACGTCGCCGACGCCGAGATCTCCGTGGCGATTCGCCAGGGCGAACACGAGGTAGACGACCGTGGCCGCGAGCGGCGCACAGATCGCCAATGCCCATGGACCACTGGGGGTTCCGCGGGTGGCGCCGTCGAGCCACAGTTGCGGGACGGCGCGGAAGAGGGCGCCCACCGCGACCGAGTCGGGGTCGGTGAAGCGACGCGCTGCGATCAGCGTCCCGGCCCATCCGGCGATGCCCGACCCGAGCACCGTGGTGAGGAAGACGGTCGCGTACCCGGGCAGCCCGCGCCAGCCCGGGGCCACCAGCCACCCGAGCACACCGCCCAGCGCGCCGTACCCGAGCATGACGAAGGCGAATGCCGAGACACCGGCGATGCTGTCAATCGGATACACCTGATGCGCGCCTTTCAGCGCGCTCATCGACGGGGTGATCACAGCCCACAGACCACCGGCGACCACCCCGAGCACTCCGATCACCACTGCACACGCCGCCAGCGTCGCCGGGGTGCGGTGCGCGAGGTGCCTGCGGGGTCCGGCGGACACCGGACCGGGCGCGGTCATCGGTGACCCAGGTCGGAGGAGTCGACGCGACCGTGCCGCGAGCACCGCGCATCCCATCCGTCCGGGCGGACCTGCACGATCATGCGCCGCCCGCACTGCCCGCAGAATCGGGGCGGCTCGAGGCCGAGCCGGGCCGCGGGCGGTATCGCGTCGGCCGACTCGATCTCCACCTCGATCCCGGTGTACACGCCGTACCGGCACGGCTGATCCAGCGGGCCCGGGATCGGCACCGCACCGGAGGTCAGGCTTGTTGTCATGGCACCACTCACGCTGGCGAGCCTAGTCACGTTCGTCCTCGGTGTGGATCAGATGCTGTCGTTGAGCGCCTTGATGGGCATCGACAGGTCCTGCAGGAGATCGAGGTCGTCCTCGGCAGGGCGACCCAACGTGGTCAGGTAGTTGCCGACGATGACGGCGTTGATGCCGCCGAGGATGCCCTGCTTGGCCCCGAGATCGCCGAGGGTGATCTCCCGGCCGCCGGCGAACCGCAGAATCGTGCGCGGCAGGGCCAACCGGAACGCGGCGACGGCCTTGAGCGCTTCGGCTGCGGGGAGCACGTCAAGATCGCCGAACGGGGTGCCCGGACGCGGATTCAGGAAGTTCAGCGGCACCTCGTCGGGCTCGAGCGAGGCGAGGTCGGCGGCGAACTCGGCGCGCTGCTCGAGGGACTCCCCCATGCCGAGGATGCCGCCGCAGCAGACCTCCATGCCCGCGTCGCGGACCATGCGCAGCGTGTCCCAACGCTCTTCCCAGGTGTGGGTGGTGACCACGTTCGGGAAGTGACTGCGGGCGGTCTCCAGGTTGTGGTTGTAGCGGTGGACGCCCATGTCCTTGAGCTGGTCGACCTGTTCCTGGGTGAGCATGCCCAGGCTGCAGGCGATCTGGATGTCGACCTCGTTGCGGATCGCCTCGATCCCGGCGGCCACCTGCGAGAGCAGGCGCTTGTCGGGGCCGCGGACCGCCGCGACGATGCAGAATTCGGTGGCACCGGTCTTGGCCGTCTGCTTGGCGGCCTCGACCAGCGACGGGATGTCGATCCAGGCGCTGCGCACCGGAGACGCGAAAAGGCCCGACTGCGAACAGAAGTGGCAGTCCTCGGGACACCCGCCGGTCTTGAGCGAGATGATGCCCTCGACCTCCACCTCGGGTCCGCACCACCGCATGCGGACGTCGTGGGCCAGTTGCAGCAGCTCGGTGAGCCGGTCGTCGCCGAGTCGGAGCACGGTGAGCACCTGATCGCGGGTCAGCGCTTCACCGCGTTCGAGGACCTGGGCGCGGGCGACGGCGAGGATGTCGTCGGTGTCGGTCCCGGCCGCGACGTCGGACTGTACGGGGGCCTGGGTCATGGGTGAACTCCTTGATGTGAGGGCACGGATGGTGGTGCGGGTACGGACTGAGGTGACGGCGCCGGCGTTGCAGGGGTGAGGCTCTCGATCCAGCCGGGGTCGAACCAGCCGGGTGCGGACTCGGTGAAGTCGGCCTGGCTACGGCCGCCGGCACCGGCGGGTAGCACCCCGACCACCGGCACCCGGGTCAGCCGGGGCAGATCCTCGCGATTGCAGCGCATCGCGAGATCGGGTGTGCGCGGCCACGATCCGAGAACGAGCCCGGCCGGCCGCAGCCCCGCTGACCTAATGGCCCGAACCGTCAGTTCGGTGTGATTGAGGGTGCCGAGTGCGGGGTCGACGACGACGAGCACGTCGGCGACGAGTGCGGCGGCCACGTCGAGGATCGTGTGTTCGGGAGCCAACCGGACCAGCACCCCGCCGGCCCCCTCGACCAGCGTCATCTGATGCGCCGCAACAAATCCGGCGATCTGACGGCCCATCGTGCCGGGGTCGGCCTGCGGCGCCCCGGCATGTCGGGCCGCGGTCTCGGGGGCGAGTGGGTCGGCGAACCGCACGCACTCGTGGGTCGGCAGCGCTCCGGCAAGGGCAGTGACGGTGGCGAGATCACCGGGCTCGTCGGGTTCGACGCCGGTCTGGGCGGGCTTGCACACCGCGACATCGACACCGCGGGCCGCCAGCGTCGCGGCGAGCGCTGCGGTGACGACGGTCTTACCCACGTCGGTCGAGGTGCCGGCAATCACCAGGCAACGATCCGCAAGGCCATGTGAACCCGTAAGACCCTGTGGGACAACCCGACCACCGGTCATCGAACACCCACTTCCCGGAGCGCGGCGAGGACGACGTCGGCGGCACGATCGACGTCGGCGGCGTCGAGGTCGGCGCGCATCGTCAGCCGCAGACGCGAGGTACCCGGTGGCACCGACGGCGGTCGGAAGCATCCGACGAACACCCCGCGGGCCCGGCAGGCGGCGGCGGCGGCGAGCGCGGGTTGCGGATCACCGACGATCACCGAGAGCACCGCGGAGGTCTGCGGGATTCCGTCCGGGTCGAGCGGCAGGGCCAGGCCGAGACGACCTGCGATGCGAAGGACGTTGTCGCGCAACCGTAGTGGCATGTCCGGGTCCGTCCGCAGCAATGCCAGGGCGGCCCGGGCGGCACCGACCGCCCCCGGATTGAGGCCGGTGTCGAAGATGAAGGTGCGGGCCCGGTCGATCAGGTGGCCGCGCAGCACCGTCGGTCCGAGCACCACTCCCCCTTGTGCGCCCAGCGATTTCGAGGCGACCGTGGTCACCACGAGATCCGGCGCACCGGAGAGGCCGGCCTCGGCGATGACGCCGCGCCCGCCCGGGCCGCGCACCCCGAGGCCGTGCGCCTCGTCGACCAGCAGCGCCGCGCCGTGCGCTCGTGCGGCGTCGTAGAGTTCGCGCACGGGAGCGGCGGCGCCGTCGACGCTGTAGATCGAGTCGGTGACGACGAGTGCGCGTTCCTCGTCCCGGGCTGCGAGCGCCGCGCGGACCGCGTCGTGATCGCCGCGATCGACGACCACCACACGCGCACGCGACAGCCGGCAGCCGTCGATCAGGGAGGCGTGGGTACCGGTGTCGCTGACGATCAGGTCGCCGCGCCCGACGAGCGCGGTGATCGCCCCGACGTTGGCGAGGTAGCCGGAGGAGAACACCAGAGCCGAAGGGAATCCCAGGAATTCGGCGATCTCGCCTTCGAGGTCGAGGTGCGCCCGGGTGGTGCCAGCGACCAGTCGCGAGGCGGTCGAGCCCGCACCCCACTCGTCGATCGCCGTGCGCGCCGCGGCAAGCACCACCGGATTCCGCGACATCCCCAGGTAGTCGTTCGAGGCGAGATCGAGCAGGCCCGCACCACCGTCGCGGACGACGGGGTCCCGATGCAGCCCGGCCTGCGCGGTGGCCCGCTGGGCCGCATGCAGCCAGTCAAGGGCGGGCCCGGTCGTGCCGATGATCGTGTCCGTGGTGGTCACGACGACACCACCTCTCGGGTTGCGGCGATACTGGCCCGCGCCGCCGATGCCATGCCGCGGGTGATCACGTCGACGTCGTCGTCGGAGCAGAGGAACGGCGGCATGGCATAGATCAGGGTGCGGAACGGTCGCAGCCATGCGCCGGCGTCGAGCGCGGCGGTGGTGGCGGCCGCCATGTCGACCGGTCGGTCGAGTTCGACGACACCGATCGCGCCGAGGACCCGGACGTCGCGCACACCGTCGAGGTGGCGCAGCGGGTCGAGTCCGCGGCGCAGCCCGTCCCGGATGCGGGTGACGTCGTCACGCCACGGGCGCGACGCCAGCAGCTCGGTCGAGGCGACGGCGACCGCGCACGCCAACGGATTGGCCATGAACGTCGGGCCGTGGGCGAGTCCGCCCGCCTCGCCGGAACTGATCACCTCGGCAACCTCCTCGGTGCACAGGGTCGCTGCGAGGGTCAGGTATCCCCCGGTCAACGCCTTGCCGACACACATGATGTCGGGGGCGACGCCGGCCTGATCGGCGGCGAACATCGATCCGGTACGACCGAAGCCGGTGGCGATCTCGTCGAAGATCAACAACACGCCCTGCTCGTCGCAGATGCGGCGCAGCGCGCGCAGATGCGCCGGGTCGTGGAACCGCATGCCCCCGGCACCCTGGACGATCGGTTCGACGATGATCGCCGCGAGTTCGTCACGATGGGCCGCGACGACGTCGGCGAGGTCGGCGTCATAGGAGTCGTCGGCGTCCTCCGGCGGCGCGGGCACGAAGATCTGGCGGGCCAGGACGTCGGTCCACATGCTGTGCATGCCGCCGTCGGGGTCGCACACGCTCATCGGGGTGAAGGTGTCGCCGTGGTAGCCGCCGCGCCAGGTGAGCAACCGGGTACGGCCCGGTTCGCCGCGACCGCGCCAGTACTGCAACGCCATCTTGACCGCGACCTCCACCGAGACCGAACCGGAATCGCAGAAGAACACCTTGCGCAGCGGCTCGGGGGTGAGGTCGACGAGCAGCTCGGCGAGTCGCGCCGCGGGCTCGTGGGTGAGTCCGCCGAACATGACGTGCGACATCGAGTCCAGCTGACGCCGCACTGCGGCGTCGAGGACCGGGTGACGATAACCGTGGATGGCCGCCCACCACGAGCTCATCCCGTCGACGACCGTGCGTCCGTCGGCCAGCTCCAGTCGCACGCCGGATGCGCCGGTGACGACGAGCGGCCGGGTCGACGGTGGGAACGCACCGTAGGGATGCCAGATGTGGTCCGCATCGATGCGGCTGATGCTCATCTGATCCACGGGGACGTTCCTTCCATGTGTCGATGCGGGCGACGTGTCGATCCGGGGCCGGCGGCCCACAGGTGCGGGAGGGGGCAGCCTCTCCGTAAGCCTCGCCTGGACACTGTACAGGGCCACCCTGGACGGTGTACAGGACCGCCTCGGCGGTGTCCGGCCTCGTGGCTCTACGCTGTCCGGGTGAGCAACAATCGCGCCGACATCCTCGCCGCCGCCCGCGACGTGCTCACCCGACACAGCCTCGCCGACCTGACCATGCGCCGGCTCGCAACCGAGGTCGGCGTCCGCCCCAACGCCCTGTACTGGCATTTCCCCAACAAGCAGACGCTGTTGGCGGCACTGGCCGACGACATCCTCACCGACATCGCCGAACCCGGTCCGGATCTGCGGTGGGACGAACGCCTCGAGGCGCTGGCGACCGGCATGCGCACGGCGCTGCTGGCCGTCCCCGACAGCGCCGAGGTCGTCTCGTCGAGCTGGGCCAGCGCATTATCCGGGCGGGCTGTCGCCGATGACGTGGCCGCTGCCGCCGCACTCGGTGGTCTCGACGAGCACGGGGCCCGCGCGGTCGCGACCGCGATCTGCCAGCTGGTGATCGGACTGACGATCGAGGAACAGACCCGAGCCCAGATGGAACGGCTCGGAGTCATCGAGCCGTCCGACCGGGACTTCGACGAGGAATTCACCGGCGCGCTCGCGGTGATCATCGACGGCGCCCGCAGTCGCGCCCACGTGGCCGGGCACCTGTAGAACCGTCGGCGCCGGTAGCGTCGAGGGTGCGCACACATGTCCTCCCCCGCACGAAAGTCCGACTCCCATCGTGGCCACCACCCAGGCAGTCCGCACCCGGCCCGGGTCGGCGACCCCTGCGGCGCAGTCCTACCGCACCGATCTCGACGGGTTACGGGGCATCGCGATCGCGCTGGTGGCGTGCTTTCACATCTGGTTCGGCCGGGTCTCCGGCGGGGTCGACGTCTTCCTGACACTCTCGGGCTTCTTCTTCATCGGTTCGCTCCTGCGGCACACCATCGCAAGTCAGTCCGGCGAGATCGGCCTTGCCGCGACGATCAACCCGTGGCCCCGTCTGCGCCGACTCCTCCGCCGCCTGCTGCCGGCTCTGCTGACCGTCCTGGGTGCGGTGCTGATCCTGACGGTGCTCCTGCTGCCGCCGACCCGATGGGCCAACATCGGTCGCGAGCTCACGGCAAGTGCCCTGTACTACCAGAACTGGTATCTGGCACTGAACTCGCAGGACTACCTCGCGGCGAGCTCGGCGAACAGTCCCCTGCAACACATCTGGTCGATGTCGGTGCAGGGGCAGTTCTTTCTCGCCACGCTCCTGGTCGCGCTGGGCTTCGCCGGGCTGGTCAAGCTCGCCGCGCGGGTGATCGCACCGATCGCCGCACCGCACAGCATCCGCGTGTGCGTGGGGGTGGCGTTGCTCGGCGCGTCGGCCATCTCGTTTTACTGGGCCGACATGCGCATGGGCGTGAACCAGCAGTGGAACTACTTCGACACCCTCTCCCGTCTGTGGGAGCCGCTGGCCGGAGGACTGCTCGCGGTCTGGTTGCCCCGATGGCGTATCCCGAGCGCGGTGCGCACCCTCGCCGGCGCGATCGCGCTCGGACTGATCATCACCTGTGGATGGTGGATCGACGGGGTGGACTCCTACCCCGGCCCGTGGGCGCTGGTTCCGGTCGGGTCCACCCTGATCCTCATCTGGGCGGGCGCGGCCACGCTCGAACAGCGCTCCGGTGCCCGACACGCACGTCCGGTGCATCCGCTGCCGATGATCAGCCGGCTGTTGGCCTCCTCAGTGCCGGTCTGGTTGGGGACCATCGCCTACGCGCTCTATCTGTGGCATTGGCCGCTGCTCATCTTCTTCCTCAACTGGCGCGGGAAAGAGCATGCGTCGTTCCTCGACGGCGCATGCCTGCTGGCGGTCTCGATCGGTCTGGCATGGCTGACCAAGCGTTACATCGAGGACCCGCTGCGCACAGGTACCGCACCCGGTGGCCGGGGCCGAGCAACACGGCGTCTGCCCTCCTACACCGCCGTGCTCACCTCGATCCTCCTCGTGCTCAGCATGTCGGGGGCGGTCGCGATCGGGATGTGGCAACGGCACGTCTCGACGCTGACCGTCGACACCGCCGACCTCGATCCGCGTGACTACCCCGGCGCCCGCGCATTGCTCGACGGTGCGCCGGTGCCGGCACTCGATCCGCAGCCGACGCCGCTCGCCGTCATCGAAGACTTTCCGGAGACCTCGACGGACGGCTACATGAGCAGCTTCGAGGACCCGTCGATCCACGTCGGGGTGTACGGCGACCCGAACGCGCAGCGGACCATCGCACTCGCGGGCGGTTCGCACGCCGAGATGTGGATCAGCGCGCTGCACCTGCTCGGCAAGAGACACCACTTCCGTGTCACCACCTACCTGAAGATGGGGTGCCCGCTCTCGACCGAGGAGCTGCCGTCGATGCAGAACGGCGTGCCGTACCCGCAGTGCCATGACTGGGTGCAGCGGGTGATCCCCCGGATTCTCGCCGATCG
>NZ_BAEI01000070.1 GCF_000241325.1 Gordonia polyisoprenivorans NBRC 16320 = JCM 10675
AGCTCGGTGGTAAGCGCCTCGTGCAGAAGGCTCGCGCCCAGGGTGCCCCGATCGACGGCGTCATCGTCTCGGCCGGGATCCCCGAACTGGACGAGGCCGTGGCGCTCGTCGACGAATTCGTCGAGGCCGGACTGCGTTTCGTTGCCTTCAAGCCCGGAACCGTCGAGCAGATCCGCTCGGTGATCCGCATCGCCGCCGAGGTGCCCCACCACCCGGTGATCGTCCAGATCGAGGGTGGCCGCGCCGGTGGTCACCACTCGTGGGAAGACCTCGACGATCTGCTGCTGGCCACCTACGGCGAGCTGCGTGCCCGACCCAATGTCGTGGTCTGCGTCGGCGGCGGCATCGGCACCCCCGAACGTGCCAGCGCGTATCTGACCGGGCACTGGGCCGCCGAGCACGGTTACCCGCTGATGCCGCTCGACGGCATCCTCGTCGGCACCGCTGCGATGGCGGCCAAGGAGGCCACCACGGCTCCCGAGGTCAAGCAACTGCTGGTCGACACAGTCGGCTGCGACGAGTGGATCGGCGCCGGCGGTGCCACCGCCGGAATGGCTTCGGGCCGTAGCCAACTCGGTGCCGACATCCACGAGATCGACAATGCCGCCTCCGCGTGCGGACGCCTGCTCGACGAGGTCGCCGGCGACGCCGACGCGGTCGCGGCGCGGCGCGACGAGATCATCGCCGCGATGGCCCCCACCGCCAAGCCCTACTTCGGCGACGTCGCCGAGATGACCTATCGGGCCTGGCTCGAGCGCTATGCCACCCTGGCCGTGGGTGCGCCCGACGACGAGCAACTGCCGTGGGCCGACATCACCTGGAAGCAGCGTTTCATCGAGATGCTGCGCCGCACCGAGGCCCGGATGAACCCGGTGGATTCGGGTGAGATCCCGACCATGTTCACCGATGTCACCACCGTCGAGGACGCGCACGCCGCGATCGACGCCCTCATCGGCGTGTACCCCGAGGTCGAGGTCGACGTCCTGCACCCCGCCGACGTCGCGTTCTTCCTCGATCAGTGCCGCACCCCGGGCAAGCCGGTCAACTTCGTGCCCGTCATCGACAAGGATGTCCGCCGGTGGTGGCGCAGCGACTCGCTGTGGCAGGCCCACGATGCCCGCTACCCGGCCGAGGCCGTGTGCATCATCCCGGGGCCGGTGGCCGTCGCCGGCATCACCCGTGTCGACGAGCCCATCGGTGACCTGCTGGACCGTTTCGAGGCGCAGGTCGTCACCGACCTCGGCGCAACCGGCGTGCAGTCGAGCGTCATCGACTCCCGCAAGCAGGCCGGACTGGCCGCCGACGCCGGTCGTCTGACCAGTGTCCTGGAAGCCGACGACGTCTGCTGGGCGAGCCGCATGGTTCCGAGTCCGATTGCGCGGCTGGGTGATCGGGACAAGTGGTCGGTGCTCTCGAATGTCCGCGCCGAGCACGAGCCGACCGGTTCGGTGCTGGAGCGGATCGACGACGAGCGCTTCGACCTCGTCATCCCGATCTCGAGCGCGTCGGTGCGCATCCCGTTGCACGTCGACGCCTCGCTCGCCGACGGTGGCGCCCCGCTGGTCCTCGCCGACGATGCCTCGACCGCGATGCGGGAGATCCTCACCGTCGCCGCCGGCGGATCGCTGGCCGAGGTCGCCGACGGCGTCTCGCGCACCACGGTCACCTGGGCGCCGGAGTCGGTCGCCGACCACGCCGCGGTCACCGGTTACACCCTGCCCCCGCATCTGCATCCGACCACCCCGGCCGAGCCCTTCGGCTTCGCCGTTCCCGACACCCTCGTCGGTGCCTGCTGGCCGAGCGTGTTCAGTGTCATCGGCGCAGCCACCACCGAGGATGGCCGAGCGGTCGTCGAGGGTCTACTCGACCTGGTTCACCTCGATCACGCGGTGCACCTGGTGGGTGAGATCCCCACGGAGGCAACTCAACTCACCGTGATCGCGACCGGTGGCCCGGTCTCCGACACCGAGGTCGGTCGCGTCGTGCAGGTGCAGGTCGAGGTGATCGACGGACAGAAGCAGGTCGCCGTGATGACCGAGCGCTTCGCGATCCGCGGACGACTCGGCTCGGCCGAACTCGCCGACCCGGCACGCGCCGGGGGAGCGCTCGACGACGAGGGCTCGGCGACCCGCAAGACCCTGCGCACCGCGACCATCACCGCACCGGAGCGGATGACCGGCTTCGCCGCGGTCTCCGGCGACCGCAACCCGATCCACACCGACTCCGCCGCCGCGCGGCTGGCCGGCCTCGGTGACCCGATCGTGCACGGCATGTGGCTGTCGGCGGCGGCGCAGCAGGTGCTCACCGCCACCGATGCCAAGAACCCGATTCCCTCACCGCGACCGCTGATCGGTTGGACCGCACGGTATCTGGGCATGGTGCGAACCGGCGACGAGATCACCGTCCGCGCCGACCGGGTCGGAATGGACGCCGGCCGCGAGATCGTCGAGGTCACCGCCAAGGTCGGCGACAACCTCGTGATGAGCGCCACCGGTCTGCTGGCCGCGCCGCGTACCGTTTACGCCTTCCCCGGGCAGGGCATCCAGAGTAAGGGCATGGGTCTCGACGCCCGCTCACGCTCGAAGGCCGCACGCAAGATCTGGGACCGCGCCGACAAGCACACCCGTGCCGCACTGGGCTTCTCGATCCTCGCGGTGGTCCGTGACAACCCGACCACCCTGATCGCCAACGGGACGACCTACAACCATCCCGACGGTGTGCTGTTCCTGACCCAGTTCACCCAGGTCGCCATGGCGACCCTTGGTGTGGCACAGATCGCCGAGCTCAAGGAATCCGGCGGCTTCGTCGAGGGTGCGATCACCTGCGGTCACTCCGTCGGCGAGTACAACGCGCTCGCGGCCTGCGCGGGAGTGTTGCCGCTCGAGGCGGTGCTCGAGGTCGTCTTCCAGCGTGGCGAGGCCATGCATCACCTGGTGCCCCGAGATGATCAGGGCCGCAGTGACTATCGGATGGCCGCCATCCGGCCTAGCCAGTTCGGGCTCGACGACGCCGAGGTCACCGACTTCGTCGCGCAGATCGGCGCCGAGTCCGGTGAGTTCCTCGAGGTCGTGAACCTCAATCTGCTCGGTTCGCAGTACGCGATCGCCGGCACCGTGCGCGGCCTCGAGCGACTCGAGGAGGAGATCGAGCGTCGCCGCATCGAATTCGGCGGCAAGCGCTCGTTCATCATCGTGCCCGGCATCGACGTGCCGTTCCACTCGACGGTGCTGCGTGCCGGCGTGCCGGAATTCCGCGGCAAGCTCGACGCGCTGCTTCCCGAGGAATTCGATCCGTCGATCCTCATCGGGCACTACATCCCGAACCTGGTGCCGCGGATGTTCAATCTCGGCCGCGACTTCGTCGCCGAGATCGCCGATCTGGTTCCGTCCGACCCGCTGAACGAGGTTCTCGCGGACTGGGATTCGTGGGCCGCGCAGCCGGCGAAACTGGCACGCGTGGTGCTCATCGAGTTGCTGGCGTGGCAGTTCGCCAGCCCGGTGCGCTGGATCGAAACCCAGGAGCTGCTGTTCTCCGGCGCCGACCGCGACGGGCTCGGTGTGCAACGCTTCGTCGAGATCGGCCTGAAGGGCGCCCCGACCCTCGCGGGTCTGGCGACCAATACCCTCAAACTCGATCGATACGACTCGGCGACCACCGAGGTGTGCAACCTCGAGCGCGACTCGGATGTGATCCTGGCCAAGGACTCCGGACCCGAGCCCGAGGACGACGAACCCGCCGAGTCGGCACCGAGCGAGGCTCCGGCGGCCGAGGCCGCCGCTCCTGCACCTGCAGCGCCGGCTGCCGCCCCCGCTGCGGCGAGCGGCCCGCGGCCCGACGACATCTCGTTCGGCCCGGCCGACGCGGTCAAGTCCGTCATCGCGCTGTGGACCAAGATGCGGACCGATCAGATCGGTGCCGCCGACACCATCGAGGCGCTGTGCGACGGCGTGTCGTCGCGTCGTAACCAGTTGCTCCTCGACATCGGCGGAGAGCTCGGTCTCGGCGCCATCGACGGTGCCGCCGAAGCCGACATGGCTGCACTGGCCTCGACGGTGGAGAGCCTGGCCCGCGGGTACCGCCCGCTGGGCACGGTGCTGACCGACGCCGTCGGCGATCAGATCCGCAAGGTGATCGGCCCGACCGGCAAGCGTCAGTCCTACATCACCGACCGGGTGACCGGCGTGTGGCAGTTGGGCCCGGGCTGGGGTCTGCACACCCAGGTCGCGCTCGCATTGGGCACCCGTGAGGGCGCCAGCGTCCGCGGTGGCGATCTCGGCGACCTCCTCGACGGTGCCGTCGCGAACGCTGACGGTCTCGACGCGCTGATCGACCGTGCAGTCGCGGCGGTCGGCGCCTCCCGCGGTATCGCCGTGGCCAAGCCGGCAGCCGAGTCCGGTGGCGGCGCAACGGTCGATGCGGCGGCGCTCGGTGAGTTCACCGAGCAGATCACCGGTCGCACAGGTGCGCTGGCGTCGGCCGCCTACACCATGCTCTCCAAACTCGGTCTCACCGAGGAGGTCTCGACCCCCGAGACCGCCGACGACCCCAATGCGGTTCTGGCGCAGCGGGTCAGCGACGAGCTGGGTTCGGACTGGGCGCGCACCGTCGCACCGGCCTTCGACGAGGACAAGGTCGTCCTCATCGACGACCGCTGGGCGACCACGCGTGAGGATCTGGTGCGGATCTGGCTCACCGACGCCGATGAGCTGGACGCCGACTTCGACGCGCTCACCGCAAGCTTCGCCGGTTCCGGGCACACCGTCGCCCAGCACGCCACCTGGTGGCAGGGCAAGGCGCTGGCCGCGGGAAACCTGGTGCACGAGCGCGCTTTCGGGACCATCGCGCATGTCGCCGAAGAGCCCGGACAGGGCCGGTGGGCCGATCAGGTCGCTGTGGTGACCGGTGCCAGCAAGGGGTCGATCGCCGCGTCGGTCGTCGCCGGGCTGCTGGCCGGCGGCGCCACGGTGGTGGCGACCACCTCGCGACTGGACTCGCAGCGACTGGCCTTCTACAAGAAGCTCTATCGCGAGAACGCCCGGTACGACGCCGCGCTGTGGGTCGCCCCGGCGAACATGGCCGCCTACACCGACGTCGACGAGCTGGTGTCGTGGCTGGGTAGCGAACAGACCGAGAACCTCGGCGGGACCACCGCCGTGGTGAAGCCGGCGATCAAGCCGACGTTGCTGTTCCCGTTCGCCGCGCCCCGCGTCGCCGGTGACCTCACCGACGCCGGCGGTCGCGCCGAGCTGGAGATGAAGGTGCTGCTGTGGTCGGTGGAGCGGTTGATCGCCGGTCTGTCCGAGATCGGTGCCGACCACGACATCGCCGCTCGTCTGCACGTGGTGCTGCCCGGCTCGCCCAACCGTGGCATGTTCGGCGGCGACGGCGCCTACGGCGAGAGCAAGGCAGCGCTCGACGCCCTCGTGACCCGTTGGGCTGCAGAGGAATCGTGGGGCTCGAAGACCACCCTGGCGCATGCGCTGATCGGGTGGGTCAAGGGCACCGGACTCATGGGCCACAACGACGGAATGGTCACCGCGGTGGAAGCCGCGGGCGTGCGAACCTGGACCACCGACGAGATGGCCGACAATCTGCTGGGCCTCTGCGATCCGGCCACCCGGGCCGCGGCGCGGGAGGCTGCGGTGACCGCCGACTTCACCGGTGGACTCGATCCGTCGATCGACCTCAAGGCACTGGCCGCACAGGCCGCCGACGAGGACGAGACCGATGAGTCGGCCGAGGACGAGGCACCGGTGACCGTCGCGGCCCTGCCCGCCCCGGCACGCGCGGCGAGCGGCGTGAGCCCGGTGTGGCCGAAGATCGACTCGCGTCCGGAGGACATGGTCGTCATCGTCGGTGCCGGCGAGCTCGGCCCGTACGGGTCGGCACGCACGCGCTTCGAGATGGAGGTCGACGAGAAGCTGAGTGCCGCAGGCGTTCTCGAACTCGCCTGGAACACCGGGCTGATCACCTGGGATACCGCGCCCAAGCCGGGCTGGTATGACACCGAATCCGGTGATCCGGTGGCCGAGGCCGACATCGCCGAGCGCTACCACGACGCGGTCGTCGAGCGATGCGGCATCCGCCGCTACGCCGACGAGGGCGCCATGGTCGAGGGCACCTCGCCGCTGCTCACGTCGGTGTTCCTCGACGAGGATCTGACCTTCACGGTGTCCTCGGAAGCAGAGGCGCGCGCGTTCGCCTCCGCCGATCCCGAGCGCACCCGGGTCGTCGCCGACGAGGAATCCGGCGAATGGCAGGTGACCCGTCTGGCGGGCACCGAGATCCGCGTCCCGCGTCGATTCGCCCTGACCCGCACCGTCGGAGGACAGATCCCGACCGGGTTCGACCCGACCCGCTGGGGCGTCTCGGCCGACATGGCCGAGTCGATCGACCGGGTGGCGTTGTGGAACCTCGTGGCCACCGTCGACGCGTTCCTCTCCTCGGGCTTCACCCCGAGCGAGCTGATGCGGTGGGTGCATCCGGGTCTGGTGGCCAATACCCAGGGCACCGGCATGGGCGGTATGACCTCGATGCGCGAGCTCTACATCAACACCCTGCTCGGCGAGGCCAAGGCCAACGACATCCTGCAGGAGGCGCTGCCGAACATCGTTGCCGCGCACGTCGTCCAGTCCTACGTCGGTAGCTACGGTGCGATGATCCACCCGGTCGCCGCCTGTGCGACCGCTGCGGTCTCGGTCGAGGAGGGCGTCGACAAGATCCGCCTCGGCAAGGCGCTGTTCGCGGTGGCCGGCGGCTTCGACGATCTCGGTATCGAGGGCATCGTCGGATTCGGTGACATGTCGGCGACCGCGGAATCGGCGAAGATGGCCGCGCGGGGGATCGACGAGCGCCGCTACTCGCGGGCCAACGATCGCCGACGCGGAGGATTCGTCGAATCCCAAGGTGGCGGAACGATTCTGCTGGCCCGCGGTGACGTCGCGGCGCAGATGGGCCTGCCGGTCCTCGGTGTGGTGGCGTGGGCGCAGAGCTTCGGCGACGGCGTGCACACCTCGATCCCGGCCCCGGGCCTCGGTGCGCTGGGTGCCGCACGGGGTGCGCTGAGCTCGCCACTGGCCAACGCGCTGGCGGCGCTGGGTGTCAGTGCCGACGACGTCGCCGTCGTCTCCAAGCACGACACCTCCACCCGCGCCAACGATCCCAACGAGTCCGAGCTGCACGAGCGGCTGGCCGCGGCGATCGGCCGTGGTGACGGTGCACCACTGTTCGTGGTGTCGCAGAAGTCGCTGACCGGTCACGCCAAGGGCGGTGCCGCCGCCTTCCAGCTGATCGGACTGTGCCAGGTGTTGCGTGAGGGCGTCATCCCACCGAACCGCAGTCTCGATTGCGTCGACGAGCAGATGAAGGACTACCCGCATCTGGTCTGGGCGCGGGAGACACTGCGACTCGGGGATCGCTTCCCGCTCAAGGCCGGTCTGCTGACCAGCCTCGGATTCGGCCACGTGTCGGGCCTGATCGCGGTCGTACATCCGGAGGCGTTCATCGCCTCGCTGGACCCTGCCGAGCGCGAGGACTATCGCCGTCGTGCCGCCGAGCGTGAGCGCAAGGGCAGCCAGCGGTTGCTCGAGGCGATGTGCGGTGGCGAGGCCGCCTACCGTCGTCCGGCCAACCGTCGCTTCGACGAGACCCGCGACGAGCACGACGCCGAGGCTCAGGTGCTCCTCGATCCGGCGATTCGTCTGGGCGAGTCGGGTGCGTATGCCGATGCGGCGCAAGACGTGTCGTCCTCCAGCAGCGCGGCCACGATCTGATGGCGGTGTTGGGAGTCGGGATCGACGTCGTGTCGATCCCGGAATTCGCCGAGCAATTGGCCCAGCCGGGAACGACCTTCGGCGACCGCTTCACCGTCGGCGAGCGCCGCGACGCGGCGTCGGGTACCGGTGAGGACGCACGTCACCTCGCGGCACGGTGGGCTGCCAAGGAGGCCGTCGTCAAGGCGTGGTCGGTCAGCCGGTTCGCCCGGTCGCCGTTGCTGCCGTTGATCCGGCACAGCGACATCGAGGTGGTCACCGACAACTGGGGGCGTCCGGCCATCCGGCTGGCCGGGGAGATCGCCGAACACCTGCGTGACACCCAGGTGCACATCTCGCTGACCCATGACGGCCCGTCGGCCGCCGCGGTCGCGATCCTGGAGGGCACGGGCTGAGCCCGGCGTTCCACGCGAGGCACGGGACGAGCAGACGACGGCGGTCGGGCCGATGCCGACCGCCGTCGTTTCTCGTCGAGCACCGGTGGATCAGTGCACCGGTGGATCAGTGCACCGGTGGATCAGAGCACCGGTGGATCAGACCGAACTGGTGCTCTCCTCGAGCAGCAGGTAGCCGGCCAGCATGCGTTTGAGCTCGGTCACCGTCTCGGGATGGTCGTGGCCGTCCTGCACCGAGAAACTCAGCAGCGAGTACGCCGTGTGCACCAGTACCTGCGACATCATCTCGCGCCGAGCCCGCTGTGACGGGGTCAGCGGGGCGATCAGCCGCGAGACCTGGTCGGCCAGAACGCGTTCGTTCTGCGAGGCGGTGGCCCGGGTGGCCGGGGTCGACTGCACCGCCAACCACACCGCCCGCCGGGAAGGGTCGTCGCGCCACAACGCGGCGAGGTGGTCGAGGAACTTCTCGAGGAGCACCGGCCATTCGAGCGAGGGCACCTCGGAGGCGAACGCGGTGAGCTCCTCGCGGACCGCGACCGTATCGAGTCGGTCGAGTTCGCACACGATCACGTACTTGTTGGCGAAGTACTGATAGAGCGTCCCGATGGGAACCTCGGCGCGCGAGGCGATCTCCTCACACGTCAGCGACTCGAACCCGACCTCGGTGAGCAACTCGCGAGCAGCCGCGAGCATCGCGGAGAACTTGCGTTTGCTGCGCTCCTGCGTGGGCCGTTTGCGGGGGACGAGAGGCTGGGTGGTCATCGGTCCGGGTGCGGTGTCGGGGTGGGCTCAGTCGAGCGCGAGGTCGCGGCGCAGCTTGGCGACATGCCCGGTCGCGCGGACGTTGTACTGGGCCAGGGCGATCGTGCCCTGCTCGTCGACCAGGAAGGTCGAGCGGATCACACCGGTGACGACCTTGCCGTAGAGCTTCTTCTCACCGAACGCACCCCACTGCGTCAGCACCGTCTTGTCCGGGTCGCTGAGCAGGGGGAAGTCCAGTCCTTCGGCGTCGGCGAACTTCGCGAGTTTGGCCGGCTTGTCGGGTGAGATTCCGATCACATCGATGCCGGATTCTCCGAGGTCGGCGAGGTTGTCCCGGAAGTCGCAGGCCTGCTTGGTGCATCCGGGCGTCGACGCCGCCGGATAGAAGTAGACGATCACCTTTCGGCCTGCGTAGTCGGCCAGCGACACCGGGTTGCCCTGCGCGTCGGGGAGGGTGAAGGCCGGTGCCGGGTCTCCGACGGCAAGGCGTTGTGTGTCTGACATGACGCTCAGGCTAGTCGATGATGTCCGATGTCCGACCGACGATGTGCAGTGGCGCCGGCGGGCATGGCGTAACCTTGTGTGGCCGCTCGCACCGCATCCGCTCCGCGCCGGGAACTCCTCCTCGCGCGGTCGTGTTGCGTCGGGGGAGAAGTGTGGTCCGCCGGGCCACATGAGCTGATCTTTCTTGACCATTCCTGGGAGGACCACGTGGCCGGGGATACCGACCGTATCGAGCAGGACATCGCGAAAGCCCGCGAGGACCTGGCCCACACACTCGACGCGCTGGCCGAGCGGGCCAACCCGCAGCGCCTGGCCGGAGACGCCAAGAGCGCCGCACTCGCGTTCATGAACACGCCCGCCGTCAAGTACACGCTTGCCGGCGTGGGGACTGTCGTCGTCGTTCTCGTCATTCGCAAGGTCGTACGGTGACCCGTGCGCGGGGCTCATACGCCCGAAACGCGCTCCTCGTACTCACCGCCGGCGCCGTCGCGACCGTTTTGCCCGGTTGCACGGCGTCGT
This sequence comes from Gordonia polyisoprenivorans NBRC 16320 = JCM 10675, assembly GCF_000241325.1. Taxonomy (GTDB): domain Bacteria; phylum Actinomycetota; class Actinomycetes; order Mycobacteriales; family Mycobacteriaceae; genus Gordonia; species Gordonia polyisoprenivorans. The sequence continues at coordinate 9,953 of NZ_BAEI01000070.1, forward strand.
CGTCGTATCCCGATGCCACCGGGAACGCGCCTGCGTTGAGTTCGCTGGGGCAGCCGAGTATCTCCGTCACCGGGTGGGCCGACCGTCCCCTGAAGGACAACGCGGTGGGCGTGATGCCGGGCGCACCGCTGACCGTGACCGCCCATGACGGCAATCTGCGATCGGTCGTCGTCACCGGATCGGACGGGCCGGTGCCCGGCACCGTCTCCGCCGACGGGTCCACCTGGACCGCCAAGGGCCCATTGGACTTCGACGACCAGTACACGCTGACCGCAGCGGCGCAGGGCGTCGACGGCGCGGGTGCGAAGAAGCTGACCTTCAGCACCGCGTCCGCCGAATCGACCGCCACCGCCTCGACGGTGACCGCGGAGAACGAGACCGTGGGTATCGGTCAGCCGGTGATGATCAATTTCGATCAGCCGGTCACCAACAAGCTCAACGCACAGCGCGCCATCCAGGTCACCACCAACCCTCCGGTCGAGGGTGCGTTCTACTGGGTCAACGACTCGATGGTGCGTTGGCGTCCCGAACACTTCTGGACGCCGGGTACCAAGGTCAATGTCAAGGTCAACACCAAGGGCATCGACCTCGGTGGCGGCGTCTACGGCGACAACAACCTCACCACCGACTTCACCGTCGGTCGTGCGCTCGTCGCCTCCGCCGATGACAAGACCCACATGATCACCGTGTCCATCAATGGCAAGGTCGTGCGGACGATGCCGACCTCGATGGGCAAGGATTCGAGCCCCACCAACAACGGCATCTACATCGTGGCCGAGCGCGATCCGAGCGTCATCATGGACTCCTCGACCTACGGCGTGCCGGTCAGCTCGCCGGGCGGCTACCGCGAGACCGTCTACGACGCGACGCGAATCTCCTTCAGCGGCATCTACATTCACTCGGCTCCGTGGTCGCTCGGCGATCAGGGCGTCGATGACGTGAGCAACGGCTGCCTCAATGTCAGTCCCGCCAATGCCGAGTGGTTCCTCAACACCGCCTTGCGTGGCGACATCGTGACGGTGAAGAACGCTGTGGGACCGATCCTTCCGGGTGACGACGGCCTCGGTGACTGGAACATTCCGTGGTCGGTGTGGAAGAAGGGCAACGCCACCGACGGATGATGCGACCACCGAGCGGAAACCGCTTCTGACCAGCCGATTTCATGGATCGGGTACCGGTCATGTAATGTTTCCTCTCGGTTCGCCAAGCGCCATTAGCTCAATTGGCAGAGCAGCTGACTCTTAATCAGCGGGTTCGGGGTTCGAGTCCCTGATGGCGCACAGCACAGCCCCCGTGACCGGTATTGACCAGTCGCGGGGGCTTTTTCGTGGCTCGGGTCAGGTGTTCGAGCCGGGGCGACGCGTATCGAAGCGGTCACGGTCTCGCGGGTTGAACTTGGCAATCGCGACACCGGGCGCAACGATGTCTCCATGAGTGACAACCCTTCGACCGTGGTGCCCGACGACAAGCGCCAGGGTGGACTCCCGTCGTGGGCGGTCAAAACCATCGCCATCGCCGTGGTCGTCGTGCTGGCGGTCATCGCATATTTCATCCTGGCGGCGTTCCTGCCGCGCTGGTGGTCGCAGAAGATCGGTTCCGCGGTCGGCCAGAGCATCACCACCGGCAGCTTCTACGGCATCGCGTTCGGGGTGGTGTGCACGCTCGTCTCACTCCTGTTGCTGGCGCTCGCCTGGCGCGCCCGGCGCTGGGGTCAGACCCGGTACTGGGCGCTGGCGTTTGTCGTGCTTGCCGTCGTCGCGTCGATACCGAATCTGCTCACCCTGACCGTCGTTGCCGGCGGGGGGAGTGGGGCGCATGCCGGTGAGCGCATCCTCGACGTCGAGGCTCCGGGATTCCGTGGGGGCACCCTGGTCGGCGTGATCATCGCCGCGGTGATCTTCGCCGTCGGCGCATTTCTGTGGATTCGACTCCGCCGTCGCCGCCGCGCGGCCACCACGACCGCTGCGACGACGACGCAACCGCCCGCCTGACACCACCATCGGCAAGGCGCGTGCCGTCCAGGCGCGGTCGATAGGTGTCATTCGGTCGGGCGGGCTCGCGGGCGCGACAACTCGGGCATATCCGAGATCTCGTACACTTGGTGCAGAATTCGCCGACTCCCTGATGTGTGTGGGTCGGCATCGGCGTCAGGTGGGAGTGAGATGGGGAACGGTCGGACTCGGCTGCGGTCATCGTTGATGATCGGTGGGCTTCTGGTGGCGGTCATCGCGCTGGTGACCTCGTGCTCGCAGAAGCCGCAATACTCCAACGCCGTCGGCAGTTCGGTGCTCTACGACGACCTCCTCAAGCCAGGGGTGGAGATCACCGAATGGAACGAGCAGACGCTCGCCGACAACGCGGTCGGTATCCAGCCGGGCGCGCCGATCAGGGTTCGGGCGAGCGAGGGCGCGCTGACCGGTGTCCGCATCGGGAAGGCGGACGGCTCCACCGTTCGCGGGACCCTGTCGGAAGACGGCACGGAGTGGGTCAGCGGAGAACCGCTGGGCTACAACCGGACCTACACATTGACCGCCGACGCGGCCGGGGTCGGCGGCTCCACCTCCAAAGAGGTCTCGTTCACCACGCGGGCGCCGAGCAACCTCACACAGGCCTATCTGACCCCCAACAACGGGGAGACCGTGGGCGTCGGCCAACCCGTCGCGGTGAAGTTCGACGAGGCGATCACCAACCGCCGCGCTGCGCAGAACGCGATCCGGATCACCACGAATCCGCCGGTGCAAGGCGCCTTCTACTGGATCAGCGACACCGAGGTGCGCTGGCGTCCGGCCGAGTACTGGAAGCCCGGCACCTCCGTGGACGTCGCGGTGAACACCTACGGCATCGACCTCGGTGGCGGGCTCTTCGGCCAGGAGAATCTCAAGTCCTCGTTCAAGATCGGCCGGTCGATGATCATCACCGCTGACGACAACACCAAACAGGTCACCTTTGTCCAGGACGGCAAGGTTGTCCGCAGCATGCCCACGTCGATGGGCAAGGAGTCCACCCCCACCGACAACGGGGTGTATCTCGTCTCGGACAAGCACGACAACATCATCATGGACTCGTCGACCTACGGTGTCCCGGTCGGCTCGGCCGACGGCTATCGCACGCCCGTGGACTACGCGACCCGAATGTCCTACAGCGGCATCTTCTTTCACTCCGCTCCCTGGTCGGTGTGGGCCCAGGGCAACACCAATACCAGTCACGGCTGCCTGAACCTGAGCCCGGACAACGCCCTGTGGGTCATGAACAACACGCTGCGCGGTGATCCGGTCATCGTGAAGAACACCGTGGGCGGAACGCTCTCGGGCACCGACGGACTCGGGGACTGGAACATCCCCTGGGCGGTGTGGTCGAAGGGCAATGCCTGAACTCGGCGCCCCGAAACGACAATGCCATTGGTGATTGTTACGCTCATCTGTGACACGATTCTCGACGACGATGGGATTCCACCACCATGGGCGAACGCTCTTCCTGGGAAAACGACGACCTGACCGCCTTGCGTGACCTTGCTCGCAGCTTCTGCGAAAAGGAGGTCAAGCCGAATATCGACAAGTTCATCGACCAGCACCACGTCGACCGCGACCTCTGGAACAAGGCCGGCGAACTCGGTCTGTTGTGCATGTCGATTCCCGAGGAATACGGGGGCGGTGGCGGCACCTTCGCCCACGAAGCGGTACTCATCGAAGAGCAGGCGCGCATCGCCGACTCCTCGTGGGGCGTCAGTCTGCACAACGGCATCGTCGCCCACTACCTGCTTCAGTACGGGTCGGAGGAGCAGAAGACGACGTGGCTGCCCAAGATGGCCAGCGGTGAAGTCGTCGGGGCCATCGCGATGACCGAGCCGGGCACCGGATCCGACCTGCAGAACGTCAAGACCAAGGCGATCGCGCAGGGCGATGAGTACGTCATCGACGGGTCGAAGACCTTCATCACCAACGGTGCCCAGGCCGACTTGATCATCGTCGTGGCCAAGACCGACGCGAGCGAGGGCGCCAAGGGCATCTCCCTGATCCTCGTCGAGGCCGACCGTGAGGGGTTCCGCCGCGGACGCGTGCTCGACAAGGTGGGGCAGCGTGGCCAGGACACCTCGGAACTGTTCTTCGACGGTGTGCGCGTGCCCACGAGCAACCTCCTCGGCAGCGAGGAGGGGCAGGGGTTCATCCAGCTCATGCAGCAGCTGCCGCAGGAGCGCCTCATCATCGCCGTTGCGTCGGTCGCCGGCATGGAGACCGCACTGCAGCACACGCTGGCCTACACGAAGGAACGAACGGCGTTCGGGCGCCCCATCTTCGGCTTCCAGAACACGAAGTTCAAACTCGCCGAGGTGGCGACCGAGTCCCGGATCGCGCGTGTCTTCGTCGATGACTGCATCACCAAACACATCGACGGCAAGCTCGACATCCCGACCGTGGCGATGGCCAAATGGTGGACCAGCGACCGTGCGATGGTCGTCGCCGACGAATGTCTGCAGTTGTTCGGGGGCTACGGCTACATGAACGAGTACCCCATAGCCCGGATGTGGGCCGATCAGCGCGTCCAGAAGATCTACGCCGGAACCAACGAGATCATGAAGGAGATCATCGCGCGGACGCTCTGACGAGCGCCTGGCAGCGGGCGCGATGCGCGGAGGTGGGGTTCACAGCACGCCGCTGATGTCCCCGGCGCTCAGCAGGGCGACCAGGATCGGGACGACGTGTGTGGCAGCGATGCCGTACTCGTTTCGTCCCGCTTTCACCACCAGTGACGCCGCGGTGAGGATCTTCAGGTGATGATAAAGCTGCCCTGAGGTCCCGAAGTCCCCGGCTGCCTGGAGTTCGGTCACTGATGCGTTACGGCGCAACAGGATTCGGAGGATCTCCAAGCGGCTGGGGTGCCCCATCGCCGCGAACACCTCCGCCGTGGTGGCGGCGGGGAGATCGAGGATTGCGGGTGCGTCGTAGCCGATCTGCCACCGGATGGATCCTGCGAGGTCGACGCTGCCCTGATAATAAACCGTGTTCTCGTGCAGCGCTTCGTCGGAGGTGGGCGGGCTCCCGACCGACGCGGTGGTGCCGGCCCCCGTCGTCGAGTCGGTGCCGCCGACGTCCGGGCCCCGACGTTCGTCGACGAGGGCTTCGAGGCGGTCGACACGTTCGGCCAACGCCTGCACCACGGATTCGAGGTCGTCGCTCACACCACGCACCGTAGCGCGGTGGAGATGTCGGGATCGGTCAGGGCGTCGAGGAGCAGGCGTTGGTGGGTGAAGCGATCGCGGTCCCGCGCGTCGCGAGACATGTTGCGTACCATCATCGTTCCGACCGCGATCCGGCCATCGGGGGCGTGATACTCGAAGACCTCGGTGAGCACTCCCGGTAGGCTGCCGCCCTTGAAGCCCAGGATCGACCCGTCGGGTCGGCGTCCCTGGAACTCGAGAACGCCGCGGGTGAGCGCCGACCCGGGTCCGAAGCTGCCGTCGGCGATGGCCGACGCCAACGAGGTCAATGACGACGCCGTCGCGGTGATCGACGACGCAGCCCGAGTGGTGCCGGATCGGTCGACGGAGGCCAGCCGTGCCCAATACGACGCGGCGATCGCCGGGTCGTCGTGAAACCGACGCGCGGCCCGGTCCTGGTCGGCCGGGGTCCGCAGCTCCGGGTCGACGATGCCGAGGTACAGGCCGAGCAGGCTGGGCACGGGCCCGTCGATGCCATACCGATCCATCACCGACCGCAGTGCGTCGTCACCGAGGTGTGCGCGCAGCAGATCCGGTGCCGCGGAGTCGGAGAAGCGGATCATCACGTCGGCCAGTTGGGCATAGGTCACCCGCCGGCTCCGATCGAGGGCGAATCCTTTGTCGGTGTGCGGGATTCCCAGGTAGCGCAACGCCTCTCGGTGTGCGCCACCGTCGAGGGGAAAGTACCACCGTTGCCACTGACCGACGTCGATGGTGTCCTGCGGGTTCACGCGATGCGCATCGACCGCCGCGGCGTAGGCGGCGAGGTGCACGATCTTGATCGCCGAGGCGGTCGGGAACCGGATGTCGGGGTTGAGCGCGATGCGCTCGCCGGTGAGGGTCTGCAGATCCAGGGCCACATCGTTGCGGTGCCGTGCGATGTAGCCGAGCCAGCCGGCAACGGTGGAGGTGTCCGACGTGGTGGTGCTCGGGCAGCCGGTGAGCGGGGTGTCGGCGTGCGCGAGCGGCCGATCGGTGGTGGCCGTCAGTTCGGTCAGTAGAACCGTGACGATCGTGACGACGGTGATGATGATCGCGCTCTTCATGACACCCCGTCGACGACGAATCTCGCAATTACGATATTACGTGATTACGAACTATCGAGGAAGTGTCGAGGGCAAAGCCCTACTTGCGGTCCTTGATCAGTGCCTTGACCTCATCGGGGCTGATGTTCTTCGCCACGAGCTTGCCGTTCTTGACCTTTCGCACCGAGTAGAGGTCCTTCTTCTTACCGGGGGCGACACTGAGGCCGACCTTCTTGGCCGCCTTGTTCAAGTCCTCGAGCATGCGCCGCAGATTAGGGCATGAAAGTGAACAACAACGAATCGGCGTTGATCGGTCCGGATGCGGACGGTGTGGTCGGAGCCGGGCGGCGGTTCGTGAGGCGCCGTCGTCACCTCCCCTCCAGGTGACGACGGCGTGGTTGTTCGTCACGAACAACGGTCGTCAGTGCAGAGCCTCGCTGCTGAACTGACTGTCAGGCACAGTACCGCACCATGGTGTTATCGCAAACCGGTTCATCAAAGCCGTGTAGCGCGAAGAATGGAACTCCCGTTCAGGAGTGACGTGTACTGACGGAGAGGCTAGTTGTTTCGCGCTTAGCAATGAACTGAGTGTCACCAATTGGTGATTGTGCGTTGGTCCACACTCGTCCACATCAACGTCGGAGAATGATAGATGTATTCACATGAAGTGCGGTGCGAGACATCTGACACAGGTGCCGGGCGGCGGAGCGGCCCGGTGAGCGACTCTGCGGGGCGCCTGCGGCGGGCCAACAGTCTCGGGCGAATGATGGTCGGCCACACGGTGCGAACCACGACGACGCGTGCCACGGCACCGTTGCGGAGTGCCGATGCGAATGTCCGCAAGCGTGATGAGGCCATACTGTCGCTGGCCGATGATCTGGTGCGAGTGCTCGGCCCGATGAAGGGAGCCGCGCTCAAGATCGGACAGATCATCGCCCTGTTCGATTTCGGTCTGTCCAACCGGGCGACACGCGACGAGTTCGCGGCCCGTCTGGCGCCGCTGTTCGACGGGGTGGTGCCGATGGAGTGGTCGGCCATCGAGAAGGTGCTTGCCCGCGAGCTCGGCCGCAGCCTGCGCCGACTGGACATCGACCCCGAACCGCTTGCGGCCGCCTCGCTCGGCCAGGTCCATTTCGCGATGCTCGACGGCACGATGCCGGTCGTGGTGAAGGTGCAATACCCCGGGATCGATTCGGCGGTCCGTGCCGACCTCAAGAACCTCAAGCTGTTCGCGAAGGTGGGCGGCCCGGTCATGCCGGGTTTGAATCTCGACGCGATCATCGACGAGATCGCCGCCGAGGTCGCGCGTGAGTGCGACTACATCGCCGAGGCCGGCAACCAGGCGAGGGCGTGGTCGCTGTGCGTCGATCATCCGTGCTGGAAGGTGCCGCGTGTGTTCCCCGAGATGAGTACGGCGCGGGTGATGGTGAGTGAGTTCTTCGACGGTGTGCAGTTCGCCGACATCGTCGCCGGTGACCGGGACCGTGCAGAGTACGCGGCCGAAGCGATCTATCGCTTCTACGGTGGCGGGGTCTACGAGGCGGGCGAGTTCTGTGCCGATCCCCACCCGGGAAACGTGCTCGGTCTGCCCGACGGCCGGCTGGGTTTCATCGACTTCGGGCTCTACGTTCGGATGTCGGCCGAATCGCTCGCCGACCAGACACGAGTACTTCGCGCGCTGATCGAGGGGCGATACCATGATGCGTACCGCGATTGCCGGGATCTGGGTATGGCCACTGCCGGATCGGTCGGTGAGGCGGACATCGTCTCGATGATGAGCGACATCGGATTTTGGTTTCTGACGGAGGATCAGGTGACGATCACGAAAGACGTTGCGCGCCGTGCCGTCACGTCGTTGTTCGTCCCGGGTGCCGCGCATCTGAGCACCACCCGCCACACCGCGTTGCCCACCGACCACATTTTCTCGCGTCGTACCGACCTGGCCGTGTGTGGTCTTCTCGGACAGCTCGACGCGACCAATCGCTGGGGCGCAATCATCCGGGAGTGGATCGATGGCCGTCCGCCCGCAACCGAGATGGGTGCCGAGATCCAGCGGTGGCGTCAGGGTCGATGACCGCACAGACGAAGGCGGACAAGACTCGTCGGGATTCACGGCCCGCGCGTGAGCGCATTTCTGCGGCCGCCTTCGACATTCTGTGCGAGGACGGGTACGACGCGGCGAGTGTCTCGGCGATAGCCCGGCGTGCCGGCATCAGTACCGGTGCTGTCTACCAGCACTTCGCCGACAAGCAGGAGATCTTCGATACTGCCTTCGACGAAGCGGTGGTCACTCTCGTGTCGGCGATCGATCCGGACTCGCTCGCGCAGCTCCCCGAGGATCGCGCGCAGACGGTGGATCTGGTCCAGATCATCGTGCAGCGTGGGTTCGACCTGGTCGACACGCAGCCGCGTGTCCTGAAGTTCATTGTCGCCCAATGTAGTTCGAATGATGTGGAGATCCGTCACCGTATTCTCGGACTCGAGGCGATGGCGGTCGGCCGGATCGGTGAGGGCATCCGGCGAGCGGTCGAACATGGCTGGATCGTCGCGGACCCGGACTCGGTCGACCTCGTCGCCCGAACCCTGCTGGTCGTGTTGGTGGCGATGGTCACCGCGTCGCCGCGCTCGGCGCCGACCCCGAACCGCACCACCCGGGACGCGTTTGCCGCGACCTGCGACGCTGTGCTGCGTCGAGGGCTGATTCCCGATTTCGGCGAACCCGAAATCGAGTCGCTGGAAACGGCTTTGGCGGAGCTCACGAACGAACAACGCCGTGTGGACCTGGCCGTGTACCACCCGCACGACCGTCGGTCACGCCTGCTCGACGCGGCGCTCGAACTGTACGCCGTGCAGGGGTACCGACGGGTCCGCCCCGCCGATGTGGCTGCCACCGCGGGGCTGGGATACGGCACCTTCTACAACTACTTCGACAACCGCCGCGAATGCCTGCAGCAGGTGCTCGACCGCGAACTGCTGATCGTCGGGGGACTGGTCGCCATGGTGACCCCGATCCCTTCCTCGCACGCGGGTATGGTCGCCGATCTCACCCGTCTGGTCGCGCGGGTGGCGATGTATGCCGAGGAGCGGGGCGCACGACTCGCAAGCGTCATCCTCGACACCTCCGGGATCGATTCGGCTGCACTGCAGTTCATCACCGGGGCGTTCGCCCGTCTCGCGCAGACTCTCGCCGACTACCTCTTTCGTTGCCGCAATGCGGGATTACTGGACGGCCGGGTCGATCCGGAAGCCGCCGGCGCGCTGGTGATGGCCGCGCTGATCGCGGTCTGTCTGCACTATGTGCAGGAGAGCCCACAGGTGCCCTCGGTCAAGATGGTCACCGACACCATCGTGCGGACCATCGGGTGGGGGGCCGAGCACGCCTTCTGAACGTGCCGTTCAGCTGCGGGCCGGGTCGAGTCCGAGGCCGCACGCCAACGTGGAGATGGCGAACGAGACGGCGGCGTCCCAGTCGACCGCGACGAATTCTGCTCTGGCGGTGGCGTAGTGATTGGCCAGTCCGCTGACCGACGCCCACAGCAGGGTCATCGCGCGATCGGGGTCGCCGGTATAGCCGAACCGGGTGAGCGTGTCGTGCAGGGCTCGCAGGATACGGGCGATGGCCGCACGGAGATCGTCGACGAGTTCTGCGGGAACCCGGGCGTCGTCATTGATCACGTTCTGCGCGTCGAAGTCGCGGCCGAAGGCGAGGAATCCGGTGCGGTAGGCGGCGGCGAAATGAGTGAAGGCCTCGACGAATCCCGTTGATTGCCGCAGCTGTTCGTCGAGGTCGTCCATCATCGCCGCAAGGTGGCGGGTATGCAGCGCGACGAAGAGGCTCTCCTTGTTGGGGTAGTACCGGTAGACGGCACCGAGGGATATCCCGGCGCCCTTGGCCACCTCACGCATACGCAACGCGGAGTATCCGCCGCCGTCCAACAGGCGACGACCGGCGGTGAGGATGTCGGCGCGCCGTTGGTCACGATCGCCCCAGCGCGTCGGAGACGAAGGACGCGGGGCAGCCGGAGAGGAGGGTCCGGACGGGGTGGTGGCGCGCAGCGTGGGTACAGACGCCGTCTCGGTCACGGCATCCATTGTGCCCTGCTCTTCTCGGTGCGGAAACGGCGAGAGCCGGAGTTGGCAGGCAACTCCGGCTCTCGTTTCGGGGTGGATGACGGGACTCGAACCCGCGACAGCCAGGATCACAACCTGGTGCTCTACCAACTGAACTACATCCACCATCGGCGTCGGGAACCAAGGATCGCTCGCCGGGTTCCAGAGCCAGGGTCATACTCTAGCGAATCGACGGCGCCGAGACCAATCGCTTTCTCACCTGGGCATTCGGGTGGGTGGCAGTCAGGCCGGGCCGAGATCGGCGACGATCTGGTGGAGTCGATCGGTGTCGGGGCCGGGGGCCGCGACGAAGGCTGCGGCTCGGTAATACGCGAGTTCGCGGATCGACTCACGGATGTCTGCCAGGGCGCGGTGGGCGAGGCCCTTCTCCGGTTGGCCGAAGTAGATCTTCGGGTACCAGCGACGGCACAGTTCCTTGATCGAGCTGACGTCGACCATCCGGTAGTGCAGAAAGCTGTCCAGGTCGGGCATGTCACGGGCAATGAACCCGCGGTCGGTGGCGATCGAGTTGCCGGCGAGGGGGACCGCACCGGATGCGGAGATCTGGGTCCGTAGGTAATCGAGCACCAGCTTCTCGGCTTCGGCCAGCGTGACGGTGGAGCGCCGGACCTCCTCGGTGAGGCCGGAGGCGGCGTGCATCTTCTGCACCACCTCGGGCATCGCGGCGAGAGCGTCGTCGTCGGCGTGAATCACGACGTCGACGCCGTCGCCGAGGATGTTGAGGTCACCGTCGGTGACCAGCGCCGCGATCTCGATCAACTTGTCCGATCCGAGTTCGAGTCCGGTCATTTCGCAATCGATCCACACCAATTTGTCCTGCACCCGTCAACCTTAGCCAACCGCAGATGCCGACCACCCGGAACCGAGGCGACTATCGTGATCGGTGCATTTGTGATGGTCTGCGGCCCCGGCTCTCACCGGAGCGTCGGAGAACCCCCGTTGTGTACCCGAGAGGACCCGACAGTGACCGATCCCGCCCAGTCCGCCGTATCCATTGCCGCAGGTTATGCGTTTTCCGGCGCAGCGCTCGAACTCGGAACGGTCAGCGTCGACGGCACCGTCGTCAGTGACGCGCACGTGCGTATCCCGCTGTCGATGATGAACCGCCACGGATTGGTCGCCGGCGCCACCGGGACCGGTAAGACCAAGACGTTGCAGCTGATCGCCGAGCAACTGTCGGCCAACGGGGTGCCGGTGGTGATGGCCGACATCAAGGGCGACCTCTCCGGACTGAGCAATCCGGGTAGCGCCAACGAGAAGATCACCGCCCGCGCCGCGCAAACCGGCGACGACTGGCAGCCGTCGGGTTGTCCGGTCGAATTCACCTCGCTCGGCTCGACCGGGATCGGGGTCCCGGTGCGTGCCACCATCACCTCCTTCGGCCCGATCCTGCTGAGCAAGGTGCTCGGACTCAACGACACCCAGGAGTCGGTGCTGGGCTTGATCTTCCACTGGGCCGACGGCAAGGGTCTGCCGCTGCTCGATCTGAAGGACCTGCGCGCGGTGATCGCCTATCTGACCAGCGACGAGGGCAAGCCGGAGCTGAAAGCCATCGGCGGGGTGTCCACGCAGACCGCGGGCGTCATCCTGCGCGCCCTGAGCAACCTCGAAGCCGACGGCGGGGACACCTTTTTCGGCGAACCCGAAATCGAGCCGGCCGATCTGCTGCGCACCGCACCGGACGGTCGCGGGATCGTGACCCTGTTCGAACTCGGCGCCCAGGCCGCCCGCCCGGCCTTGTTCTCGACCTTCCTGATGTGGATCCTCGCCGATCTCTTCGAATTCCTGCCCGAGGTCGGCGATCTGGACAAACCGAAGCTCGTCTTCATCTTCGACGAGTCCCATCTGCTGTTCGACGATGCTTCCAAGGCGTTCAAGGATCAGGTGGTGCAGACGGTGAAACTCATCCGTTCCAAGGGCGTCGGCGTCTTCTTCTGCTCGCAGCTGCCCACCGACATCCCCAACGAGGTGCTCTCACAGCTCGGTGCGCGCATACAACATGCGTTGCGCGCGTTCACCCCCGACGATCAGAAGGCACTGACCAAGACGGTCAAGACCTATCCGGTCTCGGACGTGTACAAGCTCGATCAGGCCCTGACGTCGCTCGGTACCGGTGAGGCGATCGTCACCGTCCTGTCCGAGAAGGGTGCACCCACACCGGTCGCCTGGACCGTCATCCGCGCGCCGCGCTCGTCGATGGATGCCGTTGGTGCCGAAGGCATCACGGCCGCGGCCAAGACGAGTCCGCTGTACGCCAAGTACGGTCAGTCGATCGATCGTGAATCCGCCTACGAGAAACTGACCGCCAAGACGCTCGCGCCGGGTGAGTCCCCGGATGCCCCGGCGCCGGCCCCGACACCCGCGCCGGCGCCCGTGCCGGCCCCGGCGCCCGTGCCGGCTCCGCAGCCCGAGGAGCCGGGCATCCTCACCGAGGTGCTGACCAGCAAGCCGATGCAGAGCTTCCTGCGATCCGCGGCCACCGCGGCCGGTCGCGAGTTCAGTCGTGCGATCTTCGGTACCGGGCGGCGTCGGCGATAGCGGACCTCTACGGTCTCCCCGGCGGCGCGATCAGCCCTCGCCGAGCTTGCGGTAGAACGTGCCCACGATCGGTGCGACGACAGCGCGCGGGGTATAGCCCCCGGCCACCGACATGGCCTTCGACAACGTGCCCGGGACGACACGCATCTTGTTGTTTTCCAGCGCATTCAGGCTCATCTCGGCGACCTTGTCGCTGGAGTGCCAGAGAAAACCGGGAACCAATCGGTCGACCACGGATGCGTCCTCGGGTGAGGGGATCTCGGTCCGCACCGGGCCGGGAGCGAGGAGCGTGACATGCACGCCGTGGATGGAGACCTCACCGCGCAGTGATTCGCTGAAGGTATTCACGAATGCCTTGGTCGCCGCGTAGGTCGCGTTGTTCGGGATCGGCATGTTGCCGGCGGCGGAACCGACCATCAGGATGCCGCCGGCGCGGCGTGCCACCATGCCGGGCAGGACGGCCAGGGTCAGGTCGTGGACGGCATTGACGTTCAAGCGAACCTGGGCGCGTTCGTAGGCGGCATCGAGTTCGGCGACCGGCCCGAAGGTCGCGATGCCCGCGTTGTTGGCCAGGATCGAGATCTCCCGGTCGGCGAGCTCGGCGGCGAGGATCGCCACCGCGGTCGGATCGGAGAGATCGGTGGGGCGCACCTCGGCGGTCACCCCGTGATCGGCGCGGAGCTCCTCGGCGAGTTCCTCGAGGACCTCGCCACGTCGTGCCACCAGGATCGGCGCGTGGCCGCGTCGTGCCAGGGCACGGGCAAGAGCCATCCCGATACCGGACGAGGCGCCCGTCACGACGGCGCGGGCGGATTCGGACGGCACAGGTACTCCCATGCCGTCGATCGTATCCAGATGCCCCATACCGACGGCGTCGGGCGCCGTCGGTACGGGTACGGGCCTTGGGCAGCCGGAGTCGCTCGGCCGGCGCGGTCAGCCGATGCCGGCGGCCACCTCGGTGCCCTGCCTGATGGCTCGTTTCGCGTCGAGTTCCGCGGCGACGTCGGCGCCACCGATGACGTGGGTCCGCACGCCGGCCACCGTCAACGGATCGACGAGGTCGCGGACCGATTCCTGTCCGGCGCAGATGACGACGTTGTCGACTTCGAGCAGGCGTGTCTCGCGGACGGTGCCGTCTTCTTCCCGGAAGCTCAGGTGCAGGCCCGCGTCGTCGATACGGTCATAGGTGGCACCCGAGATCTGTTCGACACCTTTCATTTTCACCGTCGCGCGGTGTACCCAGCCAGTGGTCTTCCCCAGTGTCTTGCCCTGTCGGCCGGGTTTGCGCTGCACCAGGTAGACCTCGCGCACCGCGGGCAGCGGACGCGGCTTGGTGACGAAGCCCGGCTTGCTCAGATCCTCGCTGACACCCCACTCCTGCTCCCATTCCTTGAGATTCAGCGTGGGTGACTCATCGACCGTGAGGAACTCGGTGACGTCGAATCCGATTCCGCCGGCACCGATCACGGCCACGCGCTTGCCGATCTCACGGTGTCCGAGCACGGCATCGGCGTAGGAGACGACCATCGGGTGGTCGACGCCGGGGATGGCGGGCATGCGTGGGGTGACACCGGTGGCGATGATCACCTCGTCGAAGCCCTTGGCGATGATGTCCTGCGCGGACACCCGAGTGTTGAGATGCACTGTCACATTGTTGATCTCGAGTTCACGGGTGAAGTAGCGCAACGTCTCGTTGAACTCCTCCTTGCCAGGAATGCGCGCCGCGATCGAGAACTGGCCTCCGACCGATTCACCGGCCTCGAACAGTTCGACCCGATGGCCACGCTTGGCCGCCGACACCGCAGCCGACAGGCCGGCCGGACCCGCGCCGATCACCGCGATGCGCTGGGCGAGTCGGGTGGCCCCGAGGGTCAGCGTCGTCTCGCGGCCGGCGCGGGGATTGAGTAGGCACGACACCTTCTTGCCGACGAAGGCGTGATCCAGACATGCCTGATTGCAGCCGATGCAGGTGTTGATCTCGTCGGCACGGCCGGTGCGCGCCTTGTCGGCGAAGTCCGGGTCGGACAGCATCGGTCGCGCCATCGAGATCGCGTCCACCCGGCCGCGTTCGAGGATCTCCTCGGCCAGTTCGGGGGTGTTGATGCGGTTACTGGCGATGAGCGGGATGCTCACCTCGTCGCGCAGGCGCTCGGTGAACTTGACGAAGGCACCGCGCGGTACCGAGGTCACGATCGTCGGGACTCCGGCCTCATGCCAGCCGATGTCGGTGTTGATCGCGTCGACTCCGAGTTGTTCGGCCTTGCGGGCCATCAGCGCGATCTCGTCCCACGTCTGTCCACCCTTGACGAAGTCGGCGATGGACTGGCGCAGGATGATCGGGAAGTCACGGGGGACCTGGCGACGCGTCTCGGTGATGATCTCGACGAGGAAACGCTGTCGGTTCTCGGTGGTGCCACCCCACCGGTCGGTGCGATCGTTGGTGTGCGGGCACAGGAACTGATTGATCAGATACCCCTCACCGCCCATGATCTCGACGGCGTCATATCCCGCGCGGCGGGCCAGCTTGGCCGACGCACCGAACGTGCGGATGACGTGTTTGATGATCGGTTCGGTCATCTTGAGGTGTTTGAATGGGTGGATCGGTGAGGGCTCGGAGCCCGCGGCCACCTTCAATGGCGTGTATCCGTAGCGCCCGGCATGAATGAGCTGCATCGCGATCTTGCCGCCCTCGCGATGAACCGCACCGGTGATGCGTCGGTGCCGGGCGACGTCGGCGTAGTTGGTCATCTTGCCCGCGAAGGGAAGCAGCAGACCGGTGCGCGACGTACCGAACCCGCCGGTGATGATCAGTCCCACACCGCCTTTGGCGCGCTCGGCGTAGTAGGCGGCCAATTTGTCGGTGTCCCACAGGCGGTCCTCGAGCCCGGTGTGCATCGAGCCCATGATCAGACGGTTGGTCAGGGTGACGCCGCCGAGTTGCAGTGGTTCGAACAGGCGCGGGTAATGGGGATTGGGCTGTGCGGATGGGGCTGACATCGCGTCACCTTTCGGTCGGTGCCGGCGGGCCGGCAGTGGGGCACGGTTCTTGTGGTCTTCGTGATCTGGGGGATGCCCGGTCAGGACGAGGCGTCGAGTTCTCGTTTCAGTGCGGTGAGGACCTCGTCGCACCAGTCGATGAATCCTTCTTCGATCCGCACGCCACCCCGGAGCACGAGGTATTGGTGCAACTTTCGGCCGGTCAGGCGATCGGGGGCGGGGTAGTCGTCCTTCTCGAAGGACTGGAACAGGTGCAGTCGCGCCACATGGAGTTCGCGGTGGCGTTCGAGTTCGGTGATGAGATCGGGCAGGCCGGGCACGTCGGCGGCGCGGATCTTCAGGCCGAGATCGTCTCGCAGTTTCTGGATCGGGGTCGGGGTGGCGACCCACTCGCGCAACGCCGATCGACCGGCGTCGGACAACGAATAGACCTTCTTGTCAGGCCTGCCGTCCTGCACGATCGGCTCGTAACTCACCAGCCCGTCCGCGTGCAGTTTGCGCAGCGTGCGATAGATCTGCTGGTGGGTGGCCGACCAGAAATGACCGATCGACCGGTCGAACTGGCGGCTGATCTCGTAGCCGGTGCCGGGCCGTTCGGACAACGACACCATGATCGCGTGTTCCAGAGCCACATGTGCACGGTAGCAGTGCAACAACGCGCTATGCAACAAGGTGAGTATGTGCGTGAGTGCATATCATCGAACGGCGCCAAGTATCGCGGTGGCACCCTGGTGGCATGGGCCAGAACACCGACCGCGCCCCGCGGGCAGCCGCCGACGTCGAGCACACCGCGGACGGCCGCTACATCGTGGTGAACGGCCGCCGATGGCGCGCAACGGATCCGTTGATCCCCGCAGGTCGGCGGGAAGAACTTCAGCACATCCTCATGGCGTGGCGACGCGAGGTACGACGAACCCGCGGAGCCGATGATGCGCGAGCCGGGGTCCAGGCGGCGAAAGTTGCTCTGGGCGAGCGCGGTACGCCGTGGTGGGAGCAGACCGATGCCCAGCGCCGGCAGCGTTGGGAGACCGCCGTCGGCGAGCCGTGACGCGGGCAGGTCAGTGTCGACGCCCGCCGAGCGCCGGCACATAGAGACGGGTGCCCTCGGCGAGTGAACCGGCGAACGGCGCGATCGCCAGGTTCTCGGTCCGTTCCGCACTCACGGCCGAGTCGTCGATCCTGTCCTCGGGGGCGATCCAGGGGGAACGATCGCGCAGGTGGCCGTCGCGGAGTTCGACGACTCGGTCGGCGATTGCGGTGACCCGGCGGTCGTGGGTGATCAACAACGTGGTGCGGCCCTGCGCAATACGCCGTAGCGGCGTCAGTATTCGCGACACGCTGGCGTCGTCGAGCCCCGACGTCGGTTCGTCGAGGATGAGTACCGGGGTGTCCCGGACCATCGCTCGTGCCATCGCGATGCGCTGGCGTTGACCACCGGACAGCGTGAGGCCGCCGTCGTCGATCCGGGTGTCGTAGCCATCGGGGAGATCGCGGATGAAGGCGTCGGCGTCGGCGGCGACGGCCGCGCGCACGATCTGTGCGCGATCGGCGTTCGGGGCACCGTAGGCGATGTTGTCGGCGACGCTGGCGCCCTTGATGATCGGGGTCTGGGGGAGCAAGGTCACCAGGCTGCGGATGTGGGTACCGGTCAGCGTGTCGTAGTCGTCGTCGCCGAGACAGATCGTTCCGGAGTCAGGGTGCTCGAAGCGGCACAGCAGTGAGGCGAGACTGGTTTTGCCCACCCCGCTCGGGCCGATGAGGGCCATAATCCGGCCGGGCCGCAGATCGAGCGATACCTCGTCGAGGACGGTGGTCTCACCGCGCTGCAGCGAGACCGAGCGCAATGACACGGGCAGTGCGGCGCCCGGTGTGGGGGAACTGTCCCGCGCGTCGGATGCGTCGTGCTCGGCGGGTTCGAGGTCGAGGATCTCCGCGACGCGTTCGGCACTGACCACGGCCGAGGCGATCGCGAGCCGGGCATCGGCGATCTCTTGCATCTTCGGATAGAGCAGACCGAGGTAACCGGTCAGCGCCAGCAGCTGGCCGACGCTCAGATGTCCTTGGCGAACCTGCCACACGCCGGCGACGGCGATGGCCAGGGTGACCACCACCTGGCCGAAGCCCATCACCGCGCCGAACCCCGCCTCGACCCGGGTCTGCGCGAGACGTGCTGCGCGCCAAGCCAGTCCGTGCGCATGCAGGACTTGGTGTTCGCGCTTCTGCTGGTTGTAGGCGACGGCGGTCTCGTGGCCGGCCAGCGCGGTTTCGACGGCGTCGGAGATGTCGCTGTTGGCGCCCCGCTCGTCGCGGGTGACCGCCATCTGGCGGCGGGCGAAGACCGAGGACACACCCCACAACATCGGGACGGCGGCCAGCGCGACCGCCGCGACCTGCCAGCTCATGAGGAACGCGGCGATCACCAGGCCGACGGTGTTGAAGATCGCGATGATGATCTGCATCACCCCGGACCCGACGAGATATTCGACGGCCTCGAGGTCGCTGGAGTGACGACTGACGAGGTTGCCGAGACCGAGTCGACGATGCAGCACCGGGTGGAGCCGCTGGACGTGGGCGAAGAGCCGGTCACGCAGCCGAAGGACCACCTGCTCGGAGACGCTCACCGCGACGACCTGGCCGAAGTAGTCGCCGGCCGTGGACACCGCGGTCAGTCCGAGCCACAGACCGGCAAGACGAGCGAAGTCCCACACACTGTGCGAATCGAGGGCTCCATCGATGACGTCGGCGAGGACGAAGACCGAGACGATCTCGCAGAGTGCGGCGACCCCGAGGAGACTGCCGGCGAACGCGAATCGCGTGCCCTGGCCGCGCATGGCGGGCAGGAATCGTCGAATGGCAGTGAGGGTGTTCATCGGACTCCGCAACCTGGTCGTCGAGTGTGTCGTGGAAGAAGTGCGTTCGGGCGCGCGTCGACGATTCATGCGCGTCGACGCGTCGGAACCCGGCGCGAGGTAAGCGGTTCGCGCCGGGTTTCCGATCGGGAGTGATCAGGCGGTGCGGGTCACTGCCACACCCAGATCCACCGGAAGGTCCGCCAGTCCCAGATGCGGACGCGGCGGCGGCGCGGCTGGGGCTCGAAGCGGCGCTGCGGACCGAACTGACGGGGCTGTCCTGGCATGAGATGTTCTCCTTCGATCAAGGCCGGCGTCGATGCCGACAGAGATGAAACTAGGAGCCGTTGCTGCGTCCGCGCTGCCTCGTCGCTGAGAGCCCGCTGTCAGTGAAACCTGTACAGCAGCTGTGTGTTTCGCCAACGAAGAGGGAGCGTCGCAGGCCGGCCCGAGTCACCACATGCGCAGCGGTACATCGGGGATCAGGGGAGTGGGGAGCGGGGGAGGTGTGCCCGGTGGCCCCGCGTGCCCGCCATTGCCGGGCAGCGGCGGCACCGGACCGATTGTCGGTTGTGACGCGTCACGGATCCTGTCGAGGATTTCCGCGAGCGTCTCAGTGCTGGTGTGGTGTGTCCCGGTGATCACCCCGACCATCGCCGCGAAGGCGTCCGACTCGGGGTCGTTGAAGTACGACCCGTGTGCCGACAGTCCGAACAGCCACTCCCCGTTGCCATCTCGTCCGGTGGGCAATGGTTGGTAGCCCGCCAGGTCGGGGCTGTCGCCGAGCGGGTTGTCGGGTATGAGGCGCGACATCATGATGGGGTCGAAGGGTGCGGTGATGGTGTACCGGTGCACACCGGGACTGGTCGCCGCCGGCCCCAGTACGCCGGTTCCGGCCGACGACGCGTGAATGACGTTGTCGGCGCGCAATCCGAGCTGATCGGCGGTCCCCACGATGGTCCCGCCATAGGAGTGCCCGAGGTAGGTCGTCGTAGCCGACGGCGCGATCGTGGCGATCTCGGCGTCGAGGGCGTGGCCGAAATCGACCAGCCGCGGCGCCATCTCGAGTGCGAACTGCGGATCGACGGCGGAGTCGTCGATGACCGATGCCAAGGCCTTGACCTGGTCGAGGGGATTGGTCGAGATCGGCAACCGCGGTGGGTTGACCACGTTTTGCGGAAAGTCGCCGTCGAGGTAGATGAACACCGGACCACGCGTCTGCTCCGCCAGGTTGTAGGCCGCTGTCCAGTTGCCACCGCCGTAGCCGCGCGCGTTGGTGCCGGTACCGGGTACGTAGACGGTGGCGTTGCGGGTGGTGGGTGTGAGCGCGCCGACCATCTCGACCAGCCGCGGGTTGTCACCGTCGGTGAAGGAGACGAACACGCGCTCGGTGTGCGCCGCCAGCGGGGCGTTGGGTGCGTCGCCCTGGATCGACGAATACGGCGCCTTGCGCTGCTCGAGAAAGGACTGCAGCATTCGTGCGCGGTCGGTGTCGACGCCGTGCGTACGGATCTCGCCGGCCAGCGCGTTGCGGATGCTGATCTCGTTGGCGACACCGCGCAGCTCGAAGGGAACGCCGTTCAGGTTTCCCATGGTCTCGGGGTCGGCCTGGATGAGCTGCCGCAGATCGTCGGCGTCGGTCTGGGCGAGCAGAGTGCGCCGCTGGTCGACGTCGAGCGAGTTCAGGGTCCGAACCATCGCATCCGGGTCCATGGTGCCCAGACCTGGCACCGTCACGTCCGGCTGGCCCAGGATCATCGAGGCGAGATCGGAGCGCAGATCGTCGAGTCTGGTGCCGTAGAGCTCGTCGACCTCGTCGAGAACCCGAAGACCCTGCTGTATCCGGGCCTCGAACGCCGCGGCGTCCGCCGATCTCGTCGCCAGCGAATGGGAGACCGCGCCCTCGTCGGTGACGGTGAAGCCGAGCCGCCTCGCCTCGTCGACGGCGGCGAGTAGGTCACGGCGTGCCTGCTCCAGGTCTGTGCGGGCATCGGCGGCTTCATCGGCGATCTGCTGCAACACATTTCGCACCTCGTAGGCGTGATCGTGTTCCTGGCGCAGGCGGGCGAGGGCCGCGTCATGTGTCTTGCCGTGCCACTCGCTTGGCCGAAGTGCGCTGCCGAGCGCGACGTCGAGTCCCTGCTCGAGAACACCCGCGGCAGTGGTGGCTGCGTCTGCGGCCGCAGAGATGTCGGCCACCGGCCAGGCGCGGGCAGCGGAGATGGACAGGCGCATCAGCGTTGCGGCAACAGGTCGAAGGCGCGTCCGGCCGCGGCGTCACTCGCCTGCGCATCGGCGCTGAATTGCTGCAGCGCAACGCTCATCGCCAGCAGGCGATCGGCGATCGAGTCGGCGGCCGCGCGGCTGGGTTCGGCCAGTGAGCGCAGGGCTGTGGTGACCCGGGTCGGTGGTCCGTCGACTTGCTCGAGCCCGTCCCACGGAATGTCGGCGATGAATCGGGCGCGTTCTCGCCAACCGGCGCAGATTCCGGCGAGTTCGTCCGGGTCTATGCCGAACAGTGTGTCGTCGTCACCGAAAACGCGCTCGATGGTGTCGGGCAGCATCGTCAGCAGGTGTGAGAGCGGTGTCATGGGTACCCTCCGGCGTCGTGGTTCGGTCGAGTCGGTCGACCTGATGCATTGGACGCGGCGAGGGGGCCGATCGGTTCCATGCTCCGCGCTGATTGTGCACACGTGACGTGGCGGTGCGCCGATGGCCGTCGAAGGAACTTGCTCTGGATCAACCCGGTGTGCAGGTGCGTCAGTCGTACTGGATGTACTCGACAACAGCTCCATCGGGATGTCTGGCGATCAGTCGTGGACCGTTGGGTGCGGGTGCGGGGCCCTCGAGGACAGTGCCTCCGAGGTCGGCGACGGTGCGCTCCACCACCGCGATGTCGCGGACGATGACGGTCGCGGTCCGTGAGCGCACCTGCTCATCGCCGCCCTCGATCAGCAGGAACGCGCCGACCGTGGCAAGGCGGATGTCTCGAAACCCGAAAGTGTGTGGCTCGTCGCCGGTGAGTTCGCGATACAACGGCAGCGCCGCGTCAAGATCGTCGACGTGGACGCGGGCAAGGGCGGCAACGATGTTGGAGGGGGCGTCGGTCATGTCGGGGTAACGCGGACGGGACCGACGCTGTTCCGCTCCCGCGGGCGCACACCCGGCCGGAGGCCGGCGAGGATGTCACAGTGCGCCTCCGTGGATCTCTTTCAAACACAGCAGGCGCACACCGGCCGGAGGCCGGAAGGGATGTCACAGTGCCCCCGGCAGGATTCGAACCTGCGACCAGCTGA
The DNA here is from genome assembly GCF_000241325.1 of Gordonia polyisoprenivorans NBRC 16320 = JCM 10675. GTDB lineage: Bacteria > Actinomycetota > Actinomycetes > Mycobacteriales > Mycobacteriaceae > Gordonia > Gordonia polyisoprenivorans. Next base: position 32,004 of record NZ_BAEI01000070.1, read on the forward strand.
TTAGAAGGCAGCTGCTCTATCCCCTGAGCTACGGAGGCGTGCCTCGGCCGCGAGCGGCTGAAAGGCCTGGGAAGTATATCCCGGTCGGATGTCAGGACGGCGACCGTCCCCTCGGCGGTCGCCGTCCTTGCCCGATCAGCATGCCCGACCATCGGGCTCTGTGGCGCACGCCGGAGCGTCCCTGTGGACAACTCCGCCCTGTCGGTCGGCGACCGGGTCAGGCGACGCAGCGGAAACCGAGGTGTGAGGTGGCGGAGTCGTCGGATTGCGGTGAGCGTGCGGCAGGTCGGTATCGACGACAGTACTGGGGTGAACACAGGTGTGAGCCACCCTTGGTGACGCGAAGAACAGTGGGAGAAGTGCTGGGCGCCAACAGGTTCTGCCGTCCGCCGGCGGTGACCGTCGACATGTCGGGCGGGACGTGGCGGGGTGTGAACACCTCGGCGGTGCGTTCCCACACGTTGCCGATCATGTCGAACAGACCGAACGGATTCGATGGGTAATACCCGACCGGGCTGGTCCCGCCCCAGCCCTCGTTGCGGTAGGGGAATCGTCCGATCCACGTGTTGGCCACGACCGCGCCGTCCGGGTGGAGCTCGTCGCCCCACGCGTAGTCGTGTCCGTCGAGCCCGCCCCGGGCCGCGCATTCCCACTCGGCCTCGGTGGGCAGGCGGCGCCCGGCCCACCGGGCGTACGCGTCGGCATCGGCGTAAGCGATCTGGGTGACCGGGTGGTCGAGCCGGTCGTCGACCCCGGAGTCGGGGCCGAGGGGATGGCGCCACGATGCACCGGGCACGTAGCGCCACCATGCGCGCCAGTCGGTGAGGTCCACGGGGCCGTCGGTCGGGGTGAACACCACTGCGCCGGGAACGAGCTCGGCGGGGTCGGCACCCGGGAAGTCTGCCGGGTCGAGTGGCCGCTCGGCGACGGTGCGGTAGCCGGTGTCGGCGACGAACGTCGCGAACTGTGCATTGGTCACCGGGTGAACCTCGACGGAAAAGGACTCCACGTGGCGAATGTGGGCAGGTCGCTCCTCGGCGTAGAAGCGGTCCGAGCCCATCTCGAAGTCGGCCGTAGGGATGGCGACGAGCTCGGTCAGTCCGCATGCCGACCCGGCGCGATGGGCGCACCGGCCGGGAAGGGAAGTGTCGCCGTGCACTCATCGATGGTGCCACCGGTGGCGCGGTCGTGCCTGCGCCGCACGCGCCGACGCGGGAGAACCGCCGGTGCGATTAGACTGGTTCACCGTTGTGTCAGGGCCCGGCTCCCTCCGCGCCCGGGGATCGCCCGCCGCAGATGAGACCGCGAGTAGTTCGTCGGCCCCACGACCCGAAAACCACTGGTAGAGAGGCTCACGCGTGGCAGAGTTCATTTACACCATGAAGAAGGTGCGCAAGGCGCACGGCGACAAGGTCATCCTCGATGACGTCACGATGTCGTTCTTCCCGGGCGCCAAGATCGGCGTCGTCGGTCCGAACGGCGCGGGTAAGTCGTCGATCCTGAAGATCATGGCCGGCATCGACCAGCCGTCGAACGGCGAGGCCTTCCTCGACCCCGATGCGACCGTCGGCATCCTGCAGCAGGAGCCTCCCCTCAACGAGGAGAAGACGGTCAAGCAGAACGTCGAGGAGGGGATGGGCGAGATCAAGGTCAAGCTCGACCGCTACAACGAGATCGCCGAGCTCCTCGCGACCGACTACTCCGACGAGCTCATGGAGGAGATGGGCAAGCTTCAGGAGGACCTCGACAACGGTGACGCCTGGGATCTCGACTCCCAGCTGGAGCAGGCGATGGACGCCCTTCGCTGCCCGCCCGGGGACTCGCCGGTCACCCATCTCTCCGGCGGTGAGCGGCGTCGCGTCGCGCTGTGCAAACTGCTGCTGAGCAAGCCCGATCTGCTGCTGCTCGACGAGCCGACCAACCACCTCGACGCCGAGAGCGTGCTGTGGCTCGAGCAGTTCCTGGCGAGCTACCCGGGTGCGGTGCTGGCCGTCACCCACGACCGCTACTTCCTCGATCACGTGGCGGAGTGGATCTGCGAGGTCGATCGCGGCAAGTTGATCCCGTATCAGGGCAACTACTCGACCTATCTGGAGAAGAAGGCCGAGCGTCTGGAGGTCCAGGGCAAGAAAGACCAGAAACTGCAGAAGCGCCTCAAGGAGGAGCTGGCCTGGGTCCGCTCGGGTGCCAAGGCCCGCCAGACCAAGAACAAGGCACGTCTGGCGCGCTACGAGGAAATGGCGGCCGAGGCGGAGAAGACGCGCAAGCTCGACTTCGAGGAGATCCAGATCCCCACCCCGCCCCGGCTGGGTGACGTCGTCGTGGAGGTCTCGCATCTGGACAAGGGCTTCGACGGTCGGGTGCTGATCAAGGATCTGTCGTTCACGTTGCCCCGCAACGGTATCGTCGGTGTGATCGGCCCGAACGGTGTTGGTAAGACGACGCTGTTCAAGACGATCGTCGGGTTGGAGAAGCCGGATTCGGGCACCGTCAAGGTCGGCGAGACGGTCAAGCTCAGCTACGTCGATCAGAATCGCGCGAACATCGACCCCAAGAAGTCGGTGTGGGAGGTCGTCTCCGACGGTCTGGACTACATCGAGGTCGGCCAGAACGAGATGCCGTCGAGGGCGTACGTGTCGGCATTCGGATTCAAGGGCCCCGATCAGCAGAAGCGGTCGGAGGTCCTCTCCGGTGGTGAGCGTAACCGCCTCAACCTGGCGTTGACCCTCAAGGAGGGCGGCAACCTGATCCTGCTGGACGAGCCGACCAACGACCTCGACGTCGAGACCCTCTCGTCGCTGGAGAACGCGCTCGAGCAATTCCCGGGTTGCGCGGTCGTCATCAGCCACGACCGCTGGTTCCTCGACCGCACCTGCACCCACATCCTCGCGTGGGAGGGCAACGTCGAAGAGGGCACCTGGTTCTGGTTCGAGGGCAACTTCGAGGCCTACGAGGCCAACAAGGTCGATCGCCTCGGCGCCGACGCCGCGCGCCCCCACCGGGTCACGCATCGCAAGCTCACGCGCGACTGATCGCCGGGCGGCGCCGCAGGCGCTAGGCTCGCCATGGAGCCAACGGCGGCGCCTCCGTCACCCCTGCGCCGCGCACGAGAGGGTGATTGTCGTTGTCGGATGTGACTGCGCTTCTGCCGCAAGTCATTCCCAGCTATCTGGCGACCTCGGTGGGTGTCACCGGAGATGCGGCGGGAACCGATCGGTCGAGCATCGATCCGGGCACTCTCGACCCGGCCGTCCTCGACCGCATCCGGGCGCACATGGAGATCGCCGCGATCCGTCGACCCGGTGAATCGGTGGTCGAGGTCACCACCGACGGAGCGGGCGGCACAGATGTGGTGGTGGTGACCGACGACATGCCCCTGCTGGTGGAGTCGGTGCTCGCCGCGCTCGAGGGGCGAGGGATGACGGTCACCCGCATCGATCACCCGATCATGGCGGTCACCCGTGACCAGACGGGCACCCTCACCGACATCTGCGGCCCCCACGCAGGCCTGGCCGAGTCGTGGATCTCGGTGACGGCGTTGTCGAGTCGGGAGACGGTCGACGATGCGCAGCTGCGGGCCGACATCCGGCGGGGGATCGATGTGGTCGCCGTCATCGACGGTGACGCCGCCGCGATGCGGGAGCGTTTGACCGGATGTTCGGCGGAGTGCGCCGGCGCGCATCTCGGCGACGAATCGGGTGTGTCCGCCGACGTGCAGCGCGAGTACGCCCGGCTGCTCGAGTGGTTCGCCGGCAACCACTTCGTGCCACTCGGATATGCACGGCTCGACGCCTCCGGTGCGGTGACCGACCGGCTCGGTCTCAACCGCGCCGAGTCCGTCGACCTGGACTTCCCGAGAATCGATTCCTCGCCCCTGACGCCCCGCGTGTCGCGGGTGTTCCTCGATACCGGAATCCAGCGCTCGAAGTTCCCGATCCTCATCGCGGTGCCGGCGTTCGACGCTGCGGGAGCGCACGTCGGCGAGCACCGTTTCCTCGGTGTCTTCACCTCCTCGGGCCTGCATCAGACGGTGCTCGACGTCCCTGTTCTACGCGGCAAGGTGCACGACGTGGTCGCCCTCGCGGGCGTCGACGAGGACTCGTTTGCCGGACGCACGATGGTCGAACTCCTCCAGAACTACCCGCTGGTCGAGATGTTCCAGGACACGACCGCGGAACTGCATCGGCGAATCGACGAGATGCTCGACGCCGTCGCGACGCGATCGCTGCGGGTGTTTCTGCGCGTGCACCCCGCAGGCGGAGCCGCCACCGCGCTCATCTACCTACCGCGCGACCGGTACAACACCCCGTCACGAACTGCGCTGGGGAGGGCCGTCACCGAAATGCTCGAGGGCAGCGACCTCGAGTACTCGGCGCGGGTCAGTGAGCGCCCGCTCGCGTTGCTGCAGGTGATGGTTCGGGTGGACCCCGACGTCGCGCGCTCGTGGGGGTCGGTCGACATCGGCACCGATGTACAGCGCCGGATGCAGATCACCCTGTCCGAGGCAATCCGGAGTTGGGACGAGCGGGTGCGTGAACTGATCACCACCACCGCCTCGGAGCGGGCCCTGCCGCCCGGTGGCGCCGACGCCATGCTGCGGCTGATCAACACGTTGCCGGCCGACTACAAGGACCAGCGTGCGCCCGCCGACGCGGTCGGCGACCTCGCGCACGTGGCCGCACTCGAGCCCGGGCATCTGGCCGTCACGTTCGCCAAGCATTCGGGTGCGCAGAGCCGAACCGACCGGGATCATTGGGACTTCACCCTGTACCTGTGTGACGAGTCGGCCACCCTGACCGACGTGCTGCCCGTCCTGCACAGTCTGGGCCTCGACGTCATCGACGAACACCCGTATGCCTTGCGCGGCATCGGCGACAAGGACTGTCACGTCTACGAATTCGCCGTGGTCCTGACCGCCGGGATGGATGTCGACGTCGATCACGCCGACGACCTCCCCGAGCGGTTCACCGAGGCATTCGCCCAGATCTGGCGGCAACACGCGCAGATCGATGCGTACAACGAGCTGATCATCCGATGTGGGCTGGACTGGCGGGCCGCGGCGATGCTCCGTGCCTACGGCCGCTATCTCAAGCAGTGCGGATTCTCTTACAGCACAAGTCATGTCGCATCCACATTGGGCCGCTACCGTGAGGTCACGCGCGGGTTGGTCGCCTTGTTCGAGGCGTCGTTCGACCCGGCGGTCGCCGACGCGGACCGTCGTGCCGATGTACTCGAGCAACTGCGTTCGGACGTGGGGGCAGTGCTGAGCCTCGACGCCGACCGCATCGTGTCGGCGTTCCTCGCGGTCATCGCCGCCACCGATCGGACCAATTTCTATGTGCTCGGCGCGCCGGGCAACTCCGGCGACACGACGGACAGCGACACGACGGACAGCGACACGACGAACAGCGACGACGAGCACCGACCGGTGATGTCGTTCAAGCTGCGTCCGCGCGACATCCCGCAAACCCCGGAACCCCGTCCGTTGCACGAGATCTTCGTGTACTCGCCACGTGTGGAGGGGGTGCATCTGCGATTCGGTGCCGTCGCCCGAGGTGGGCTGCGGTGGTCGGATCGGCGCGAGGACTTCCGCACCGAGATCCTCGGTCTGGTCAAGGCGCAAGCGGTCAAGAATGCGGTGATTGTGCCGGTCGGGGCCAAGGGCGGATTCGTCCTGACCCGGCCGCCGGCCCCGACCGGAGATGCCGCCGCCGACCGAGAGGCATTGCGGGCGGAGGGAATCGACTGTTATCGCATGTTCATCTCCGGTCTGCTCGACGTCACCGACAACATCGACCGTGCGACCGGCGAGGTGATCCCGGCCCGATCAGTGGTCCGGCGCGACGGTGACGATCCGTATCTGGTTGTCGCCGCCGACAAGGGCACTGCGGCGTTCTCCGACATCGCCAACGACGTGGCGGGGCGGTACGGCTTCTGGCTCGGTGATGCCTTCGCGTCCGGGGGCTCGGCCGGCTACGACCACAAGGCCATGGGCATCACGGCGCGCGGTGCGTGGGAATCGGTGAAGCGCCACTTCCGGGAAATGGGAATCGACACCCAGACACAGGATTTCACGGTCGTGGGTATCGGCGACATGAGCGGTGACGTGTTCGGCAACGGCATGCTGCTCAGCGAGCACATCCGACTCGTCGCCGCCTTCGATCATCGCCACATCTTCATCGACCCCACCCCCGACGCCGCATCCTCGTATGCCGAGCGGGCGCGGATGTTCGCGCTGCCGCGCTCGTCGTGGGCCGACTACGACGAGCGACTGATCAGTCCCGGCGGAGGTGTCTGGTCGCGCGAACGCAAGTCGATCCCGATCAGTCCCGAGATGCGCGCGGCCCTCGGGCTTCCCGACGATGTGACCACCCTGTCGCCGCCCGAGCTGATCCGGGCCGTGCTGCTCGCGCCGGTCGACCTGCTGTGGAACGGAGGCATCGGCACCTACATCCGAGCCTCGACCGAATCCGACGCCGACGTCGGTGACAAGGCCAATGACGCGATCCGAGTCACCGGAGACGAGTTGCGCTGCAAGGTGATCGGCGAGGGAGGCAATCTCGGGGTGACCGAGCGTGGCCGCATCGAGTTCGACCTCGCGGGCGGACGGGTCAACACCGACGCCATGGACAACTCGGCAGGTGTGGACTGCTCCGACCACGAGGTCAACATCAAGATCCTGCTCGATGCCGCGGTGTCCTCGGGGGGCTTGGCGCAGGCCGATCGCAACCCGCTGCTCGAGTCGATGACCGACGAGGTCGCGCGACTGGTGTTGGCCGACAACATCTCCCAGAACTCCGAACTGGGATTCTGTCGCGCCTACTCCCGTGACCGGGTGGACGTGCACGTACGACTGCTGACCGCCCTCGCCGCCCGTGGGGTGAATTTGACACTCGAGGCGCTGCCCAGCCCGGTCGCGTTGCGCAAGCGATTCGACTCCGATACCCACCGCGGCCTCACCTCGCCAGAACTCGCCACGCTGATGGCGCATGTGAAGCTGGTCGCCAAGGACGACCTGCTCGCCGGTGACCTCCCGGACAACGACGTGTTCGACCATCGGCTCACCCACTATTTCCCGGTGCCGTTGCAGGAACGATTCGCCGCCGAGATCCACGACCATCGCCTGCGTCGGGAGATCGTGACCACGGTGCTTGTCAACGACGTCGTCGACCGCGCGGGCATCACCCATCTGTTCCGACTCGGTGAGGCGACCGGTGCGACCACCGAGGAGCTCGTCCGCGCATTCGTGGTGGCCGAGCAGGTCTTCGGGATGGCCGGTCTGCTCGACCGCATCCAGAGCGCGTCGGCCTCCATCGACGCGGTCGACGAGATGATGCTCTACGCGCGGCGATTGCTGTTCCGTGCGTCGCGCTGGTTCCTGGCATTCCGGCCGCAACCGTTGCCGATGGCTTCGGACATCACCCGCTACCGCGAGCGGGTCGCCGACCTGACCGCGCGCCTCGACGGCTGGTTCGGTGCGGCGTCGGCCGCCGACGTCGACGCGCGGGTGCGCCGATATCACTCCCTCGGCGTGGCACCGGATCTCGCTCACGATGTGGCGGTCAGTCTGCATCGATTCTGCCTGCTCGACATCATCGACGCGGCCGAGATCGCCGACCGTGAGCCGGTCGAGGTGGGTGAGCTGTACTTCGCTGTGATGGAGCACTTCGGTCTCGAGGAATTGCTCACCGCGGTGTCGAATCTCGAATACGGCGACCGATGGCATGCGTTGGCGCGCTTGGCGTTGCGTGACGACATGCACGGTGCGCTGCGGGCGTTGACGCTGACGATCCTCGAGGGCAGCGAGCCCGACGAACCGTGCGCGGAGAAGATCAGCGAGTGGGAGAGCGCGCACTCGTCTCGTCTGGCGCGGGTGCGGTCGATGCTGGCCGAGATCGAGGCGGCCGGCAACATCGACCTCGCCACACTGTCGGTGGCCGCCCGACAACTCCGCAGTGTCATCCGGTGAGTGGGATCCGATGAGCCGCAACGCCGTCGGACCGCACGCGGTACGCGAAGAGGGGAGTCGCAGTGCTCTACGAGGATGAGGGAACCGCCACCGAGAAGGGATATGTCGTGCGGGTCCCGGTGCGGTGGTCCGACATGGACGTCTTCCAACACATCAACCACGCACGGATGGTGACCCTCCTGGAAGAGGCCCGAATCCCGTGGCTGTTCTACGACGGACGGCCCACCGCCGATCTGCGGCGCGGCTGTCTGGTCGCCGACCTGCACGTGAAGTACGCAGCGCAGATCCGCCACGACGAGGGTCCCATCGTGGTCACCATGTTCGTGGAAAAGGTTCGCGCGGTGGACTTTATCGTCGGCTATGAGGTGCGCCCCGACGGTGCGCAGCCCCACGACGCACCGGCCGTCATCGCCTCCACCCAACTCGTCGCGTTCGACGTGGATGCGCAGCGTTTGCGGCGCCTCACCGCGGACGAACGCACGTACCTGGAGACCTTCCGGTTGCCGAGCACCACCGAGCAGACCGCGCCGCGTCATGGAGGGTGAACGGCATCTGACGTTGCAGCGCGCTGCCGACCTCTCCGACGCGCTGGCGTTCCTCGGCCGTGCCCACCGGCTCGACGACGCTGCCGTTGTCCGCCTGGCGGTACGCGGCGACGGGCTGATCGGCCTGTGGTCACACACCGGGTTCGACGTCCTGGTCACCCGCTCGGTGTTCGGGCGGATGGCGCCCAAGGATCTGGTGGCCGACGTGACCTCCTTGCGCGCAGCGCTTTCCGGTGCGACAGCCGGAACCCCCGTCGACCCGGGTATGCCGTTCGATTCGGCGTGGCGCGGCGCACTGCCGCTGCTCAGCGGTTTTCGCCACGTCGATGACGTGCCCGCGCGCACGGTGGTGGGGCTCGTCCGGGACGGTGCTCGCGTCGCACGCGAGGAGGGCAGCGCGCACGGCCCGGCGACCGGCGTACTCGATCAGGACGTGCTGGAGGTGACCTCGACCGACGGCGGTCTGCGGGCCGCAGTGTCCTTGCGCGCGCTGTTCGCGCTCACCGGAATGGGTTTCGTCCGCGACGCGCAGGGCCGCGCGATCACCGAGGACTCCGATGCCGAGGCGATCGATGCCGATGAGCCGATCCGAATCCGGATGTCGGCGGCCTGGATTCGAATCGACGCGAGGTTCGGCGCGGTCTACCTGCGCCGCCACCGCGACCTCGGCGTCACCGTGCTGTGACCGCTCGGCGGTCCTTCGGTGCGCGGTCTCACACCAGCCAGGCGGCGGAGTTCGGTGCGAGATGACCGTCGACGAGAGGCGCGCTGAGCAGCAGGACCTCTCCAGGCGGGAGCGGTACCGGCTCGTCGCCGGCGTTGAGGGCGCAGATCAGGCCGCCACCGGCTCTGCGGAATGCCAGGCAGTCGTCGGGTGCGCCGTACCATTCGACCGTGTCTCCACTGAATTCGCTTCGGCTGACCCGCAATTCGATTGCCTGCCGATACAACGAGAGGGTTGAGGAGATGTCCTCGAGCTGCTTCTCGACGGTGTAGGGCGCCCAACCGTCGGGCATCGGCAACCACGTCTGCGCCGAGGTGCTGAAACCATAGGGCGGCTGTGAACCCTCCCACGGCAGGGGCACCCGGCAGCCGTCGCGCCCGCGTTCGGTGTGATCCGAGCGCTCCCATACCGGGTCCTGCAACGCCTCGTCCGGGAGATCCACATTGGGGAGTCCGAGCTCGGCTCCGTTGTAGATGAAGACCGTTCCGGGGAGGGCGAATTCGACCAGCGCCATCGCGCGCGCCCGGGCACTGCCGACGTCGAGGTCGACCTCGGAGTGCGGGTCGTGCTGATCGAGGCGACCGTAGCGCGAGACCTCCCGGTCGACATCATGATTGGACAGGGTCCACGTCGGCGTCCCCGAGACCCGAAGTACCGCATCGAGAGAGTTCTCGATCGCGGCGCGGATCTCGTCGGGATCGAACGCGGCCTTGGCAAGTCGGAAATTGAAACCGAGATGCAGCTCGTCCGGTCGCAGGTACTCGGCGAAGCGTTCGTTGTCCTCCACCCAGATCTCGCCGACGTTGGCCGCGCCCGGATACTCGTCGAGCACCTTGCGGATCTTTCGGTGGATGTCGTGCACCGCATAGTTGTTGAAGCGCGGATCGTCGTCGCTGTTGGTCAACAGCCCGACCGAGTCGAGGTCCATGTCCGGCAGATCTTCGGGCTTGGCCATGCCGTGTGCGACGTCGATGCGGAAGCCGTCGACCCCGCGGTCGAGCCAGAACCGAAGGGAGCGTTCGAGATCTTCGAAGACCTCGGGGTTCTCCCAGTTCAGATCGGGTTGCTCGGCGGCGAAGATGTGCAGATACCACTGGCCGGGTGAGCCGTCGGACTCGGTGACCCGGGTCCATGCGGGTCCGCCGAACACGCTGTGCCAGTTGTTGGGTGGCTCGTCGCCGCCCTCACCGAGGCCGTCGCGGAAGATGTAGCGGGCGCGTTCGGGGCTGCCGGGTTCGGCGGCGAGCGCGGCCCGGAACCACTCGTGTTGGTCGCTGGTGTGATTGGGGACGAGGTCCATCGTCACGCGCATTCCGCGGTCGTGTGCCTCGGCGACGAGTTCGTCGAAGTCCTCGAGATCGCCGAAGAGGGGGTCGATGTCGCGTGGGTCGGACACGTCGTAACCGTGATCGGCCATGGGGGAGCACATGATCGGGCTCAGCCAGAGGGCGTCGATCCCGAGGAGTTCGAGATATCCGAGTTTGTCGATGACCCCGGCGAGATCGCCGACACCGTCTCCGTCGAGGTCGGAGAAGGATCGCGGGTAGATCTGGTAGAAGATCGCCGATCGCCACCACGTGGTGTCGGACGGGTCGAGTTGCGGCACAACCGAACCTGGCGCCGCCGCGTCGGTCAGTTCACCGGCGGGGTCAGTCTCGGAAGTAGCCTCGCCCTCACCGATTCCGTGGCTTTCCTCACCCGCGTCGGCGGGATCCGGTCCGGTGTCGCTCGGGCCGGAGACGTGCTCGTCGGTGGGCGCTTCCTCGGAGCCGGTGTCCTCCGAACCCATGGGCACAGCGCTCGATGTCTCATCGCTCACGTCGCAATTGTGCCTCACCTGATAATTCGGTGACCCATGCAGGTCCGCGCGGCGAGTCGCCGATGCGCGCACCGTTGGTCAGAACGGTGAATTCACCATCGACTGTGCAGCCATTTCCATGTAATCGGTGAGCGCGCGGCGATGTTCGTCGTCGAGGGTCTGTGAGTCGATCTCCGCGATCGCGGTGTGCATGCAGCGCAGCCAGGCATCGCGTTCGATCGGCCCGATCTTGTAGGGGTGGTGCCGCATCCGCAACCGCGGATGACCACGTTCCTCGGAATAGGTTCGCGGCCCACCCCAGTACTGTTCGAGGAACATGCGGAGTCGGCGTTCGGCCGGCCCGAGGTCTTCTTCGGGATAGAGCGGCCGGAGTATCTCGTCCTTGGCGACCTCGGAGTAGAAGGTGTGGGTCAGGCGGGCGAAGGTGTCGGCACCGCCGACCTCGTCATAGAACGATCGGCTCTCGGGTGCGGGCACGGGCTGGGAGGCACTCACCCCACCAGTGTCCTCCACCGGCGCCGGAGGTCTCAAACCTCACGCGTGCCCACCGTCGGTGGACGCCGTGGGTATCGGCGGTCGGCGGGGTGCACCGACATCCGTTGTTCACACAAGTGACCTGCGTCGACACCCGAGATTTGTCGTGCACGACAGCGCTCGGCGTGTTCCACTTGACGCGTCCGGCGCGCGCACGGGAGGCGGGATGACACGCAGAAGCCAACGGCAGGTTCGCGATGTGACGGTGTTGCGTGGCGAGCCCCGGTTGTTGCGCCCAGCCCACGAGAGCCCGGAGTCCATCACCCCGGAGCTCACCGAGAAGCCTGATGTTGCCGACGAGTCCCGTCCGGCTGCGGGACTGTGGGGACGCCGCCGCGTCTTGCTGCTCAACGCGACCTACGAGCCGCTCACCGCGATCTCCCTGCGCCGGGCGATCATCCTCGTCCTGCGTGAACGTGCCGACGTGGTCCACGCCGCGGCCCCGGGCATGGCTGTGCATTCCGCGGCGCGAACGGTCCCGATCCCGTCGGTGATCAGGCTGCGAACCTACGTCCGCGTGCCCTATCGTGCGGTCACCCCGATGACCAGGGCGGCATTGATGCATCGAGACCGCTCCCGGTGCGGTTACTGCGGGGCCAAGGCGACCACGATCGACCATGTACTGCCGCGAAGCCGTGGCGGTGGGCACTCCTGGGAGAACTGCGTGGCCTGCTGCGCGAGCTGCAATCACCGCAAGGCCGACCGCCTGCTCAGCGAACTCGGCTGGACCCTGCACACCCCGCTCACCGCTCCCAAGGGGCGGCACTGGCGACTGCTGGCCACGATCAAGGAGATCGATCCGGCGTGGGTCCAGTACATCGACGCCGGGGCGGCCTGACTAGCGGTCGTTTCCGGTGGTCGGTGTCCGCTCGAGGCCCCGCGGAGTCCGCCAAATCATGCCGCACCTAGTGCGCCAAATCGTCCCGGACGGAGTCCGCGAAATCATCTACGACACGTTGTAGGCCCCACTGGGACGCACGCGCGCCGGTGGGCTAGATTGATCACACAACCTGGTGGTGCGGGCGGTTTCGTGCCGTTCGAGGAACACCGATCGAAAGGATGTCATGGATAGCGCCATGGTCGGTATCGGAGTCGTGGTCACGGTCATCTGCGTCGTGATGGTCGTGCTCTGTGTCGTCTCGATGATGTTCTCGTCCGGCCTGAAATACCCGAAGGTGCAGGAGTACACGCTCGACCAGGAGTGGACGCGCCAGCCGTTGCTGTTCAGCGCCACCGAGATCGAGCCGATGGCACTGCCGCACCACGCGGGACCGACCGATGTGGATGGAGGCTCGGCCAGTGGCAAGTGGTGAAGTGACTCAGGCGGGCACACCCGGCGCCGCGGCGGGCGGCAACGTCAAGCTGTCGCCGACCACCGCGCTCCCGATGGGAACGGTGATCACCAACAGCGGTCGGGTCTCGGCGACCCGGTTTCCCGGCCAGGCACCGAGCACCCCGCCGTTCTCGCAGCGGGATCTGATCGACCTCGACGACGCCCTCAAGGCCGCCAGCGAGAAGGCCCTCGTGCGGTTCTCGGTCTATATCGGTGAGCTCGGTGAGGATGCCGTCGCCGATGCGCGCGCGGTCCTCGCGCAGGCTCCCGAGCCTGCCAACGGTGCGCTGATCGCCGTGTCGCCCAACACCCACGACGTCGTTGTCGTCTCCGGTGCGCGGGTGGCCGACCGGGTCAACGATCGGGTCGCCCAGCTCGGTGTGACCGCCGCGATCGGCAGCTTCCGGTCCGGTCAGCTCATCGACGGGCTGATCGCCGCACTGCACGTCGTCGCGACCGCTGCCGCACCTTCCTGATCGCCGGATCCCATTTCTTCTCGCCGATGCGGGGCTCTCCACCGAGAGCCCCGCATCGGCGTTTTCGGTAGGTGCCGGGCCGGACGTGGGGCGTCTCCGCACATCGGACCGCCCGCGCACCCGACGGCCATGCGCACCCCGACCGCCATGAACGGTCCGGCGTCCCATGCACGGAACCGGCGCCGGACACTCCTGGCGGGAGTGACCGGCGCCGGCTTCTCGTGGCACCGATGATGTGCCAATCGGCGTTCAGCGTGCGGCGAGTTCCTTCTCGGTGACGATGGTGTCATCGTGGGTGCGTGGCCGGTCGATCGGTTCCTCGTCGACCATGTCCTGTTCGTTGAACGGGTCGCGGCCGGCGAGTACCTCCTCGACCCGCGCCTTGTCGACGGTTCCGGTCCACGAGCCGACGAGCAGGGTGGCCACGGCGTTACCGGAGAAGTTGGTGACCGCACGCGCCTCCGACATGAAGCGGTCGATCCCGACGATGAGGCCGACGCCGTCGAGCATCTCCGGTCGGTGGGCCTGCAGCCCGCCGGCGAGGGTGGCCAGGCCGGCGCCGCTGACGCCGGCGGCACCCTTGGAGGCGATGATCATGAACGCCAGGAGACCGATCTGCTCCGGGATCGACAACGGATCACCCATGGCGTCGGCGATGAACAGCGAGGCCATGGTCAGGTAGATCGCGGTGCCGTCGAGATTGAACGAATAGCCGGTCGGCACGACGACACCGACGGTCGTCTTCTCGACACCGAGGTGTTCCATCTTGGCGATCAGCCGGGGCAGCGCGGACTCCGACGATGAGGTCGCGAAGATCAGGATGTACTCGCGGGCCAGGTACCGGACCAGCTTGAAGATCGACACCCCGGCGGAGGTCTTGAGCAGCACTCCCAGCACACCGAACACGAACACCAGGCAGGTCAGATAGAACGCGACCATGAGCACCAGTAGCTGGCCCACCGCAGCCCAGCCGGTCTGGCCGACGACGTTGGCGATCGCACCGAAGGCGCCGATCGGGGCGACCCACAGGATCATGGTGAGGACCTTGAAGACCAGCTTCTGGAAGTAGGCCACCGCGTTGAGGATGGGTTCGCCCGTGCGCCCCATGGCCTGGATGGCGAAGCCGACGAGCAGTGCCACGAACAGGGCCTGCAGCACGCTGCCCTCGGTGAGCGACGACAGCAGCGAGGTGGGGATGATGCCCTCGATGAACTCCATGGTCCCGCCCGATTCGTGGGCCTTCTCCGCCAGCTCTGCGCCCTGACCGGCCACCGCCGAGATGTTGAGACCGGTGCCGGGCTTGATGAGGTTGCCGACGACCAGGCCGATGGCCAGGGCGACGGTCGACATCACCAGGAAGTAGACGAAGGCCAGGCCGCCGACCTTGCCGACGGTGGCGGCCTTGCGGACCGATCCGATGCCCAGGACGATGGTGCAGAAGATCACCGGCGCGATCATCATCTTGATGAGGGCGACGAACATCGTGCCCAGCACGCCGATGTCCTTGCCCACCTCCGGCCAGATCAACCCGACGGCCACGCCGGCGACCACCGCGATGATCACCGAGATGTAGAGCCAATGGGTGCGGTCCCGCTTCTTGCGCGGGGTGGCCGGGAAATCGGCGGTGCCCGCCGCGTTCGACCTGATGTTCATCAGTGAGTCCTTTCTCGTCCCGCCCTCGCGTATGGCGATGGGAGGTGCTGACTGAGAATTCTTCGGCGTCACGGTGACCCCGGTCACCATTGAGTTCATTTCGTTCAGTGGCGTGGACCACCTCGATCGGGCAGTGTGAGTGCGCCGGTCCGGCACGATGTGTCAGGTTGGGGCCGGTGGTGGAGAACGAGGAGGCGCACGGGTGAGGGCACGGTTGCTGCCGCGGTCGCTGGCCGGGCAGGCGGTCGCATTGCAGGTCGCGGTGGTCATCGCCATCGTCGTGGTGGGCAGCCTGCTCGCGGTCGTCGATGCCCGGGCCGACGCGAATCGTGCGGCGCGGGAGCAGGTGACCGCGGTGGCGGTGAGTATCGCCGACGCCCCGTCGACCGCCGCGGCGATCACCTCACCCGACCCGACGACGCAACTGCAACCGGTCACCGAGCACATCCGGCTGGCCACCGGCATCGCGTTCATCACGATCATGAACACCCACGGCATCCGCTACACCCACACCGATCCCCGGTTCATCGGTGGTCACTACCTGGGCACCATCGAACCGGCGCTGCGGGGGCAGACGTTCACCGAGATCTACACCGGCACACTCGGTCCGTCGGTCCGCACCATCGCTCCGGTCCGCGCCGGCGACGGCACCATCGTCGGCGCGGTGGCCGCGGGCATCACCCAGTCCACGTTGACCGAGGACTGGGTGTCGCAACTGCCGCTCATCGGCGCCATCGGCGGCGTCGCCCTGGTGATCGCGTTGGTCGGCCTGTGGGCGATCCGTCGGCGTCTGCTTCGTCATACCGGTGGGCTCACGCCGACGGAGTTGCGGGTGATGTACGACCATCACGATGCGGTCCTGCACGCGGTCCGTGAGGGACTCGTCGTCGTCGATTCGTCGCGCCCGGTACTCGTCAACGACGAGGCGCGCCGCCTGCTGGGAACCGTTGAGCCGCTTGGTATCCCGGAGTTCATGACGTCGGGAACCGAGCCGTTGCGCGACGTTCTCGTCGCCGAGGGAGGTCGAGTACTGATGGTGAATCGGTCACCGGTGCCCGGTCGGGATGCCGCGGTGATCACCATCCGCGACCGCACCGAGGTGGCCGAGGCGATGGGTGAACTCGACTCGATGACACGCTTCGCCGAGGCGCTGCGGTCGCAGGCGCACGAGTCGGCCAACCGCCTGCACACGATCGTGGCGTTGATCGAGATGGGGCGGTCGGCCGACGCCGTGCGCATGGCCACCGAGAACCTCGAACTCTCCCAGAAACTCGTCGACCGGGTCGGCGACGCGGTGGTCGAGCCGACGCTGGCGGCATTGCTGCTCGGCAAGACGGCACAGGCCGCCGAACGCGGTGTCGAACTTACGCTCACCGAGGACTCGATGGTCGATGACCATGCGACGCAGATCCTTTCGGCCGGTGAGATGATCACCGTGGTGGGCAATCTGATCGACAACGCACTCGACGCCGTCGACCCGGACGATCCCTGGGTCGAGGTGACCGTCATCGGCGACGCTGCCCACGTGCACGTGGTCGTCGCCGATTCCGGACCCGGCATGACTCCCGACGAGTTCGCTTGAGCGCGACGCCGCGGTTACTCGACGAAAGCCGGTGGCGACACGGCCGGACGCGGACTCGGTCTCGCGTTGGTCGCGCAGGTCGTGCACCTGCACGGCGGTACGATCCGAGCGGAGAACACCTACGGTTCGGTGGTCGGCGTCGAGATCACGGCCGGCGCGCAGGCGTCGACACCGACCGAACCGGACGCCGGGAGGCTCAGATGATGCGAGCAGAGGCGAGATGATCCGGGTGCTCGTCGTCGAGGACGACCAGGTGATCGCCGCCGCGCATGTCGACTTCCTGTCGCGCATCGGCGGATTCGACGTTGTCGCGCATGCAGCCACCGCGCAGGAGGCGCTGCGGCGAGCCACCGCGGCCGCCGACGGCGCTCACCCCGTCGACCTCGTCCTGCTCGATCTCGGCCTGCCCGACGCGAGCGGCATCTCGCTGGCCTCGGCATTGTCGGGCATCGTCCCGTCCCCCGACATCATCGCGATCACCGCGCAACGAGACCTGGATTCGGTTCGTAGCGCGATGGCCCACGGGGTACTGCTCTATCTCATCAAGCCGTTCACCTTCGCGGCATTCGGTGAGAAGATCCGGCAGTACCTGAGCTACCGCGAGGCGCTGACCGGTGGGGGAGACGCGGTGAGTCAACGCGACATCGATCGCGCGCTGGCGAACCTGCGCACCGCCGACACCCGGCGTACCGCCGCGAAGGGTCGCTCCCCGGACACCGAGGACGCCGTCGGACGTGCCATCCGCGACAGCGCCGACGGTCTGACCGCCTCGGAGGTCGCCGGCGCGATCGGTAGCTCCCGGGTGACGGCCTGGCGCTACCTCGAGCGCCTCGCCGACGACGGTACGGTCGACCGGGTCACCGAGTACGGCAACACCGGTCGACCGCAGATCCGCTATGTGTGGCGGGCACGCTGAGCCGCCGGCCGCGACGGTCATCGAGTGGCGTCGAACGCCCGGGCGCGCAGTGAACGTTCCACTCCCGCACGGCCTTCGACGATGAGACGCTTGAGCGCGGCGGGATGGTCGGCGGCCAGGAACTCATCGGCGGCCGTGAGACCGGCCTCGCTGATCTCCCACGACGGGTAGAGCCCGACCACCACCGTCTGGGCGACCTCGCTCGAACGCCGCGACCACACACCGGGCACGGCGTCGAAGAACTTCGCGACGTACTCGCCCAGCAGCGCACCCTGACCGGGGCGGGCGAAGCCGGCGACGACGGAACGGGTGAAGATGTTCGAGGCCGAATCGTCGTCGACGGCCTGGGCCCAGGCGTCGGCCTTCGCCTGCGCGAGCGGACGGGCGGCACGGGCCGTCGCGGCCTGCCGGGCACCGGCGGCGGTGTTGTCGCGCTCGGCCTCGGCATCGATGACCGGGGTCGAGCCGGGGTCGGTGTCGATGGCGCCCGCGGTGGCCAGTGCGATCACCAGCCGCCACCGCAGATCGGTGTCGACGGTGAGCCCGGACAGCCCGTGCGACGCCGGGTCGTCACCGTCGAGCAGACCCTTGGCGACGCCGACCTGATCGTCGTCGAGAGCGCCGGCCAACAGGGTGTTGACGAAGGCCAACTGGTGATCCGAGCCGGGTTCGGCGGCGCGGGCGAGTTCGAGCAGTCGCGCCGAGAAGCCGGGACGCCCGGTCTGCTCGGCCCACGTCGGGTCGGCGTAGGACTCGATGGCGGTGGTGGCCTGCAACAGAACTCGCTGGACCACCCCGATCTCGGTTTCCGCGACGATCCCGCGCTCGACCAACTCGACGAAATCGCGGGCGGCCATCTCGGCCTGACGGGTCATCTCCCACGCCGCCGACCACACCAGGGTGCGTGGCATGGAATCGCTGATGTCGCCGATCCGGGTGGTCGCGGTCGACAACGAGTCGGGGTCGAGCCGCACCGAGGCGTAGGTGAGGTCGTCGTCGTTGATCAGGATCAGCTTGCCGCGGTGGACGCCGAGCAGATCGGCGACGTCGGTGCGTTCGCCCTCGACGTCGAGTTCGACGCTGTGCGTGCGGGTCAACGCGCCCGAGTCGCCGTCGTCATAGATGCCAACCCGCAGCCGGTGCACCCTCGTCGCGCCCACCTTTGACGAGTTGTCGGCGCCACCGGCACCCGGGACCGCACCGTCCTGCACGATGGTGAACCGGGTGAATGCGCCCGAGTCGTCGAGCTCGAAGTCCGGGCGCAACACGTTGATGCCGGTGGTCTTGAGCCACTGCCCACCCCAGTCTGACAAGTCGCGGCCCGAGGACTTCTCCAGTGCGGCAAGAAGATCGGAGAACGTCGCGTTACCGAAGCGGTGCGCGGAGAAGTAATCGCGGAGACCGGCGAGGAAGTCCTCGAGGCCGACGTAGGCGACGAGTTGTTTGAGCACCGACGCGCCCTTGGCGTAGGTGATGCCGTCGAAGTTCACCTCGACCGCGGCGATATCGGGGATGTCGGCGGCCACCGGATGCGTCGAGGGCAACTGGTCCTGACGGTAGGCCCACGACTTCTCGACGTTGGCGAAGGTGGTCCAGGCGCTGGTGTACTCGGTCGCCTCCGCCTGGCACAGCACCGAGGCGAAGGTGGCGAAGGATTCGTTGAGCCACAGGTCATCCCACCATTTCATGGTGACGAGGTCGCCGAACCACATGTGGGCCATCTCGTGCAGGACGGTTTCGGCTCGGCGCTCATAGAGATAGTTGGTGACGCGGGACCGGAAGACGTAGTCCTCCAGGAAGGTCACCGCCCCGGCATTCTCCATCGCGCCCGCATTGAACTCCGGAACGAAGAGCTGATCGTACTTGCCGAAGGCGTAAGGGATGCCGAAGTTCTTGTGGTAGAACGCGAATCCCTGCTTGGTCTCGGTGAACAACCGGTCGGCGTCCATGAACTCCGCCAGCGAGGCCCGGCAGTAGATCCCCAGGGGGATGGTGCCGTGCTCGTCGGTGTAGGAGTCGGTCCATTCGGCGTAGGGACCGGCGATCAGGGCCACGAGGTAGGTGCTCATCGTCGGCGTCTCACGGAAGCGGTGCACGCCGGGTTCGGCGGCCACGGTGTTGACCACGGGCGCGTTGGAGATCACCTTCCAATCGGTGGGCGCGGTGACCGTCAGCGTGTAGGTGGCCTTGAGGTCGGGCTGATCGAAACACGCGAACATCCGCTTGGCATCGGCGGTTTCGAACTGCGAGTACAGGTAGACCGCGTCGTCGGTGGGGTCGACGAAACGGTGGAGGCCCTCGCCGGTGTTCGAGTAGGCGCAGTCGGCCACCACGGTCAGGGTGTTCTCGGCGGCCAGACCGGTCAATTCGATGCCGACGGACTCGTCGAAGTCGGTGACGTCGAGTTCGGTGCCGTTGAGCGTCGCCGAGCGCAGGGTCGGCGCAACGAGATCGATGACGGTCGATGCGCCCTGCGTGGCGGTGAAGGTCACCGTCGTGGTGGAGGCGAAGGTGGTGGCGCCCGGTGCGCCGTTGCCGTCGGTGAGATCGAGCTCGATGGCGTAGTGGGACACGTCGACGGTGGCGGCGCGCTCGCGGGCCTGATCACGGGTGAGATTAGGGGCAGTCACAGCGGCCAGCTTAGTGCTCGGCGACGATCGGGGGTGCCGACGCGACGCCGGGGGAGCAGGATCGGATGGAATGGGCTAAGCCGCGCGCGGGTTGAGTGGGCCGAGTTCGCCGCGCACCCGGTGTGAGCAAAGGGGTGTCCGGGAATCGTCGAGAAGAAGGGAAGACGTATGTCGAAGGATCGTGTGGATTTCTGGTTCGACCCGCTGTGCCCATGGTGCTGGATCACCTCGCGGTGGATCCTCGAGGTCGAGAAGGTGCGCGACATCGAGGTGAATTTCCACATCATGAGCCTGGCGGTGCTCAACGAGGGGCGCGACATCCCCGACAGCTACCGCGAGGGCCTCAAACAGGCATGGAAGCCGGTCCGTGTGATCGCCGCCGCGGCCGCGGCGAAGGGTGAGTCGATCCTCGATCCGCTCTACACCGCGATGGGTACCCGTATCCACAACGGACAGAACAAGGATTTCGACGTGGTGATCGCCGAGTCGCTCGCCGAACTCGATCTCGATCCGACCCTGGCCGAGGCCGCCGACTCCACCGAGTTCGACGAGGTGATTCGGGAGAGCCATCACCGCGGGATGGACAAGGTCGGCGACGACGTCGGCACGCCGACCATCCACATCAATGATGTGGCCTTCTTCGGTCCCGTGCTCTCGCGCATCCCGCGCGGGGAGACCGCGGGCACGGTGTGGGACGGTGCGGTGGCACTGGCGTCCTACCCACACTTCTTCGAGCTCAAGCGCTCTCGCAACGAGGACCCCGAATTCGACTGACCGCCCCGGCGTGTACTCCGCCCCGACGACTCTCCTCCGGTCGCCGGGGCGGAGTCGTCCGGGGGTAACCCCATGGTCTCGGGGGTGACGACCACTGTCGGGTCGTCACCCGGCACCGGAATCGCGGGTGGGCGGGATCTATAGTGAGGCGCATGCGCGTATACGTGGGTGGAGATCATGCCGGCTTCGAACTCAAGGCGGCCATCGCCGAGCATCTGCGGTCCAACGGTCATGAGGTGATCGACTGCGGGGCACACGTCTACGACGCCGCCGATGATTACCCGGCATTCTGCATCGCCGCAGCGGAGAAGGTGGTGGCCGATCCGGGCAGCCTCGGAATCGTGCTCGGCGGCAGTGGAAACGGCGAACAGATCGCCGCGAACAAGGTGCCCGGTGCGCGGTGCGCCCTGGCGTGGAGCGTCGAGACGGCCCAGCTCGCTCGCCAGCACAACAATGCGCAGTTGATGGGGATCGGTGGACGGATGCACACCACCGAGGAGGCGCTGGCGATCGTCGACGCCTTCTTGGCGGCGAAGTGGTCGGAGGAACCGCGCCACCAGCGTCGCATCGACATCCTCTCGGAGTTCGAGAAGACCGGTGTGGCGCCGGCCGTCCCCGAGTCCTGAGGGCAGCGCACTCGGTGACGGTGGCGACATCGGCGAGTTCGGCGACGGTGGTCGTCGATGCCTGAGGGGCATACCCTGCATCGCCTCGCCCGGCGTCAACAGAAGCTCTTCGGTGGGCAGCGGGTGCGGGTGTCGAGCCCGCAGGGGCGTTTTGCCGAGGGCGCCGCGGTGGTCGACGGCATGGAGTTCCATCGCGCGCAGGCGTGGGGTAAGCACCTCATACAGCGCTACCGCGACGGCAAGCGGACCCAACTGCTGCACGTCCACCTCGGGCTCTACGGCTCGTTCTCCGAACTCGCGGTGCCGATGGGGGAGCCCGTCGGACAGGTCCGGATGCGGATCGTCGGAGACGAGGTGGGCACCGACCTGCGCGGGCCGACCGCCTGCGAGTTGTACACGCCTGCCGACCTCGAGGACCTCGTCGCGCGGCTCGGCCCGGATCCACTACGGTCCGACGCCGACCCGGAGCGTGCGTGGCAGGCGATCCACCGGTCGTCACGACCGATCGGCGCCCTGCTGATGGATCAGAAGGTGATGGCCGGCGTGGGTAACGTCTATCGTGCCGAGGTCCTTTTTCGTGCACGTCTCGACCCGATGCGGGCCGGGCGCACCGTCGATCGGGAGGCCTTCGACGACATGTGGGCCGACCTCGTCGCCCTCATGCGAATCGGTGTGCGGCGCGGGCGAATTCACGTGATTCGGCCGGAGGACGATCACGGGCCGGGGTCGTACGCACCGGATCGGCCACGCACCTATGTGTACCGGCGCACCGGAGAACCCTGTCGGATCTGCCGAACCCCGATCGCGACCACCGAACTCGTGGGCCGAAACCTGTACTGGTGTCCCCACTGTCAGCGGTGACGGCCATACCAGTTGCTGCGTCAGAATGGGAAGTGCTTGAGGGTCAGCGACTTTCGTGACGCTGCGCCATGACGAGCAGCTCGTCGCGCTGGGCTCCGGACGACATCAGGGCGATGCGCTCGTAGAGCCGACGGTGGTTGTGGCCGGAGGGGAGGAAACGTTCACGCAGACGTGCGAACGACATGGGTACCGCTTCTTTCGTACTTCTCGGGGGATGGTGATCGTCGACGGTTCGCGACCGTGTTCGACCTCGTCCATTGTTCGCGTTACGAATGTGTTACGCAACCGGAATCCAGGTGATCCTGGGCACCCTCGGCACGTCGGTGACCAGGCATCACATCGCGATGGTCCAACTCTCATCCGGCCCTCAGCCGACTGTCCGGCCCCTCTCATCGACCATCGCGACGATGGAGTCATGACAGCCCACACCGACCCGGTGCACGCGGTGACGGTTCTGGTGGTCGGCGGAACCGGAGAGTCCTACGACGGTGACATGCGCACCGAGGTCACCGGACTGCTCTCGGGCGTCACCGATGCCCTCGACGACCGGTTCGACACCCGATGGGTGGGCTACCCGGCGAGTTACGGTCCGGCACCTCATCTTTCGGGTATCAGCTACGCCGACAGCGTCGCCGCCGGGCAACGCGCACTGGCCGCGGCGCTGCACGCGGTCGTCGGACCGGTGATGATCATCGGCTATTCACAGGGCGCGGTGGTGATCCGACGCCTGCTGGCCGATCTCGACGCACGTGCCGACATGCGCGCGCTGAGCCGTGTCGTGGCGGTCGGATTCGTCGCCGACCCCCATCAGCCGCCCGGCGTCGTTGCGGGATGCGACGGGTGGGGAGTGGCCGGGCCGGGTCCGGCGATCCCCGAGCCCATCCCGGTCTGGTGGGTCGGCGCCCCCGAGGACATGATCTGCAACGCCTCGCGGGATTCGTTCGTCCGCGATATCGCCGATCTCACCGACACCCTCACCTTCGCCGCCCCCCGACGCTGGCTGTCACAGACGTGGAAAGTGTTGCGCAGCAACTCCTTCCAGAATGCGCGGTCAACCTCGGTGCGACCGGCGCAGTGGTTGCGCGACGTCGAACGGCTGGGTTCGGCATGGCGGGAGGTTCGCGGCTACCTGCCCGGTGTGATCGCCTGGCGCGGCATGGTCATCCGCAATCGGGCGGGCGGCAGACACACTGCCTACCACGACGAGCCGTACCGCCGGGACTCGGTGACCGATCCGCTGACCACCGGCTGTGAGGCGCTGGCCCAATGGATGCAGGTGCAGGCCACCTTCACCATGGGCCCGGCCGACCTGGCGGCCTGAGGACTCCCGCTCGAGTCGTGGGATCTGTCGACCTGGGTGACACTTGTCCGGGCGGTACCGATCACCTGCGGTGATCGATACACCGCCGAGCCACGGACACATCGAGCGAAGGATCCACGGTGGATCATTACGACATCGTCGTCATCGGGTCAGGACCGGCAGGTCAGAAAGCGGCGATTGCGGCGGCCAAACTCGGCAAACGCGCCGCGATCGTCGAACGCAAACACATGATGGGCGGCGTGTGCATCAACACCGGCACCATCCCATCGAAAACCCTCCGAGAGGCCGTGCTCTATCTGACCGGCCTGAACCAGCGAGAGCTCTACGGACAGTCGTACCGACTCAAGACCGACATCACCGTGGCCGACCTCACCGCGCGGACGATGCACGTCGTCGGCAAGGAGATCGACGTCATCCAGAGTCAGCTGGCCCGCAACGGCGTTGTGACGCTCATCGGCAGCGCGACCTTCACCGGCCCGCACGAGATCGCGATCGAGGACGCCACCGGAGACCTCAAACACGTATCCGCCGACCACTTCGTCGTCGCGGTCGGCACCCGCCCGGCGCGCCCGTCGTCGGTCGACTTCGACGGGGAGACCGTCGTCGACTCCGATCAGATCCTCGAACTCGACCGCGTTCCGGGATCGATGGTGGTGGTCGGCGCCGGGGTGATCGGCATCGAGTACGCGTCGATGTTCGCGGCGCTGGGCACCAAGGTCACCGTCATCGAGCAGCGGCCGGCGATGCTCGATTTCTGTGACCGGGAGATCGTCGAGGCCCTGCAGTATCAGCTCCGGGAACGTGGCGTCACCTTCCGTTTCGGCGAGCACGTCCGCACCGTCGAGACCCACCCCTCGGGAACCCTGACCATCCTGGAATCGGGAAAGCAGATCCCCGCCGACACCGTTCTGTATTCCGCAGGGCGTCAAGGTGTTTCCGATGAGCTCGCGGTCGAGGCCGCGGGGCTCACCGCCGACAACCGTGGGCGCCTCAAGGTCGACGAGCATTTCCGCACCGAGGTCGAGCACATCTATGCGGTCGGCGACATCATCGGATTCCCGGCGCTGGCGGCCACCTCGATGGAGCAGGGACGCCGCGCGGCATATCACGCCTTCGGCGAGCCGGTCGGACACACCCCGACCGACCTGCAACCCATCGGGATCTACGCGATCCCCGAGATCAGCTTCGTCGGCCGGACCGAGGATCAACTGACCACCGACAACATCCCGTTCGAGGTGGGTGTGGCCCGGTATCGCGAGCTCGCACGCGGAGCGATCATGGGGGACTCCTACGGATTGCTCAAGCTTCTCGTGCACGCCGAGGACCGCACGCTGCTCGGCGTCCATGCCTTCGGGTCGAACGCTGCCGAACTGGTCCACATCGGCCAGACCGTGATGGGTCTCGGCGGCACCGTCGACTACCTGGTCGACGCGGTGTTCAACTACCCGACGCTGGCCGAGGGGTACAAAGTGGCCGCACTCGATGCGTCGAACAA
Organism: Gordonia polyisoprenivorans NBRC 16320 = JCM 10675; assembly: GCF_000241325.1. Classification (GTDB taxonomy): domain Bacteria; phylum Actinomycetota; class Actinomycetes; order Mycobacteriales; family Mycobacteriaceae; genus Gordonia; species Gordonia polyisoprenivorans. The sequence continues at coordinate 57,262 of NZ_BAEI01000070.1, forward strand.
GATGCGGGCGATCGCGCGGGTGCGCGCGGAGGGGCGATCGCTCGATCTCGATGTGTCGGCGCCGGTGGCCTGACCGGATCGGTGCCCTGAGTCGATCAAGCCCCTGACGACGACGAAGGGCCGGCCCAGGTTGGGCCGGCCCTTCGTCGGTACGAGGAGGGTGGGGATCAGTCGCCGGTGTACTGGCCGCCGACGGTGCCGCGAACGACGATCGGGGTGCCGCGACCGATGGTGTCGTAGACCCACTTGCCGTTCTCGGTGCTCACGTTGATGCAACCGTGGCTCACATTGCTGTGACCCTGCTGCTCGACCGACCACGGAGCGGCGTGAATGAAGATGCCGTCCCAGGACATGCGGGTCGCGTACTCGACGTAGGTGCGGTACCCACCGGGCGAATCGACGGGAACACCGTAGGTGGAGGAGTCCATGTACATGTCACGGTACTTCTCCTTGGTGTGGTACACGCCGTTCGGAGTCGGGTGGGCATCGGAGCCCATCGAGATCGGCATCGACTTGACGAAGGTGCCGTCCTTCCACCAGTAGATGGTGTGCGTCGAATCCTGGGCGAGGGCAACCCAACCGGTCGGGGTCGAGACGTTCGGCTCCGCGGGCACTCCGGGGGTTTCCGGGGTGGTGGACGTCGGAGGCGGCGTGGTCGTCGACGGCGGTGCGGCCGGCGGGGTCGGCAGACCCGGGATCGACGGGATCTCGACCGGCGGTAGTCCGGGGATGACCGTGACGGGGGCGGCCTGCGCCATGCCCGGCAGCGCAAGGGCCACAGCGATCACGCCGAGGACGATGGCCACGAGGCGGCTCATGCCGCGACGACGGCGAGGTGAGTTTGTGGTGTTCAGCACGGAAGTGGAAACCTTTGCTTGTGGGACATCCGGGCGCACCCCCGGGGCGCAGGCACCATCGTTACACAACTGTTGCCATGGGGCCAAAGGACATTGGGCGATCAGGCTACGTCACCGTCGTGTAGTCGCGATGCGGCATCTGGAAACCGGAGGTGAGGGCGCCGGAAACGGAGGGTGTGATTGCAGTCACATCAACCGGCGCGTGTCCCCACCTCGTGCGACCTCAGCAGGTGCTGGGAGCCGGCAATCCGGCGAACCGGTCACCGAGATAGTCGAACGCGGGGAGCAGTCCGATCACCGCCGCCGACATGTGATCGGGCGACGGCGTGGAGAACTGCTGCACACGAGTCCCGGCCCGGCAGTATCGCCGCATCGTCTGATCGATCGAGGCCACCGGGATCAATACGTCGGTCGGACTGTGCCACTCGAAGATCGGGGTCTTGGCCACACCCGGATAGAAGGCGAGGCTGTTGTCCTGGACGACGCGTCGTGCAGTCGGGTCCTCGAAGATCTGCTCACCGCCCACCGAGACCTGCTTGGCCGAGTGACCCGCGCCGAGGCGCAGGATGTCGTTGGTGCACGCGTTGCGCATCTCGGAGTACATCTGCTTACCGAGCGGTGAAAGGAATTTCATCATCGGGATCTGCTGCGGATACTCGCGGGAGAGGCCGATCGCCGCGGCGAAGGCCAGGCCGAAGGCGGGATGCGGATTGTTGTACCCCAGGCCCTCGGCCATCTTGATCAGATCCATCGGGACACCGCCGTACGCTGCGCCGACGATGTTCAGCTCCGGCGCGTAGGTCGGCGCGAGCGCAGCGGCCCACGCGGTTGCCATGCCGCCGCCGGAGTAGCCCGCCATCGCGACCTTGCTCCTGGCGACCTGGGCGGGGGCGAAGCGTTGGACGGCGCGGGTGGCGTCGAGGGCGATCTGGCCGCCCAGCCGCGCAGCCCCGTAGGCGCTGCGCGGGCCCAGATGATCGGGGATCGAGACCGTCCACCCGCGTTGAAGGGCGCCGTTGAGGCCCGGTGCCTCTCGGATGGTCAGGTTCGGGTCGGTGGTCCAGAGGGCCTGCGACGGCGCGCATTCGAGTCCCACCGCGTTGATGATGTGCTGAAACGACAACAGTGGTCCGTTGACCTGCTTGTGGATCGGGACCAGCAGGGTGGTGACCGCGGCGATCGGCTTGCCCTGGCTGTCGGACGACCGGAACTTCAGCTGATAGGTCCGTACGTCGAAGAAGCCGGGCGGAGTGGTCCGCGGGCGCACCGCGAGAATATCGCCGTCGCGATGAGTGGCGATGTCGGCGGGCTGGGAATAGAAGGAGTCGGGCAACGCGGTGGGGAGCGCGACGTCGTCGGCGTGGGCGGGGCCGACGCCGAGCCAACCACTCGACACCGTCGCGGTGGTCACGGTGGCCGCCACGGCTGCGAGGGCCAGACGGCGTACCCGTGCGGGCGGGGTCTCACCGGTGCGCGGCACGCTCGATCGGCGAGATCCGAACAGCGGGTTGGGGCGAGTGGCCGCACGCGCGCGACCACCGCCGAGAGAGAAGAGCACGAATCCCCCATCGAGGTCCTGGTACGAAGACCTGTGGCGCCGACGGCCACACCGGTCATGTCCCCCGACAGGATTCACAATGTGAATGGGGTGGCATGCGGTGTCAACTGGAACGAATGACCAGGTGTGACGGGGGTTACCCGCGAGCTCGCGGGCGGTTGCTCAGGCGGGCTGGAGATGTTCTGTGTGCAGGTGACGGGCCGGCTCGGAGCAGGCTTCGTCACGGCACACGAGCATGGTGTCGACCCGCCGATTTCCGCCGGTGGTCTCGGTGACGTCCTTGCGGACATGGAGATTCGCCCCGCATGACGGGCACTTGCGCTGACTCTTGACGTGACTGGAAGACATGTCCCCAGGCTACGCGCGATGTGGCGAAGATCACATGTCCGTGAGGTGCGGGTTGCGGTGGCGAGATCAGTCGACCGAGAGTGCCCGGACGGTTCCGCCACGGGCGGGGATCATCGTGACGTTGCGGTAGCGGGGGCGTTCCGCGGGGCGGTCGTGGGTCTCCAGTTCGACCCGCCGCAGGATGTCGCCCACGACGATCTGGAGCTCGGTCATCGCCAGGTGGGCGCCGAGGCAACGACGGTTTCCGCCGCCGAAGGGCAGCAGCGTCATAGGGTCGGTCCGGGTGCCGATGAACCGGTCCGGCCGGAAATCGAAGGGATGGGGATAGAGGTCGTCGCGATGGTGCAGGAGCAGGGTGCTCACCACGGCGATGTCTCCGGACTCGCAGCGGTGGGTGCCGAATCGCCACGGGCGCTGCAGTTCCCGCGCGACCGACGGCACCACCGGGCGGCACCGCATCGTCTCGGTGATCACCGCGCCCACGAACTCGTCGTCGCCCTCGGCGGCGGCCGAGCGAGCCTGCGCATACACCTCGGGGTGACGGGTGAGGCGTTCGAAGGCCCAGGCGATCGTGGTGGCCGTGGTTTCGTGACCGGCGAGCAGCAGTGACACGAGCTCGTCGCGGATCTCGCTGTCGGACAACGGGAGTCCGTCGGTGGCACGCGCCGCCAGCAATGCCGACATCACATCGTCGTCACTGGCGTGGCCGTCGGCGCGACGTTCGGCGATCACCCCTGCGATCGCCGCATCCAGGTGCCGAACACCCCACGCGAGCAGGCCGACGGGCTCCGGATGCGAGGCGTTGAGCAATTGCGCGACGGTACCGACCGCCGACGACGACCAGCGCAGGAAGCGCCGGGTGGCGTCGCGGAGGTGCCGCTCGGCAGTGGTCGCCACGTCGGGAACATCGTCGGTGAGGACGCCGTCGGCGGCGTGGATGCCGAAGATCACGGCCATGATGACGTCGAGGGTGATCGCCTGGGCGATGCGGTCGACCCGGACCCGGCGGTTTGTCGGCCAGCGATCGAGATGCGCCGCCGAAGCCTGTTCGATCACATCTGTGCACCGCGCGACCGAGGTGCGATGGAATGACGGCAGCAGTGCCGTCCGTTGCCTGCGGTGCTGCTCGGCGAGGGTGGTGAGCACCGAGTCGGGACCGACGATCGGCCGCAACGGTGACAGCCGCGTCGCCGAGGGGGCGATCGCCGGATCGGCCGTCAGTACCGAGCGGACGTGAGCGGGATCGGAGATCACCACCAACCGTCCGGGCGCGCCGGGCAGATCGTAGGTGAGCACGTCGCCACATCGCGCCGCGTCGGCGAACACCACATCCCCCTCGCGACGGGCGAATCGCAGCGCGTTGCGGACCGTTGCGCGACGGGGCGTCGGCGGTGCCGGTAGGGCGTCGGCGTCCGACGCGCTCAGCGGTCCCGCCTCGGCGCACGTCGATACCAACCCCGACGCCGCGTCCGGGGCGGCGTCGAACCACCGCTCGGTGAGCGCGGGGTGGTACTCGGTCGATGCGGTCATGCGCAGGCCCCCGCCGGTCGGGTCGCACCCGGCGGCCGCGGCATCGACGACCGGGGTGCCGTGCGCACCCGCGACGGTCGGGGTCGGCGTGCCGAACGTGCGCGGTTCTCTCGTGCCGCATAGGCGATGGAGGTTTCACGGCCACGGAAGTTCATGTCATCAGGGCTGTGCAAGAGCCAGAAGAGGGTCATGAGGGTGGCGGCGGCGATCAGCAGGATCAGCATGGTTGCTCCTCGTCCGATGAACCCGGTCAATCCGGGTACCACTCACGCTATGGAGATCGAACTCCCTGGTCAGCGCCCCGCAGGCGGATCTTTGTCGACCTACTCGGGGTGGAGGCGACCTCCGACCGTGGGTGGATGTGCAAACGCGGCGGCGGCGATAGGCTGGGCGAATGCGCTGGTTGGAGGCCCACTACCGGCACGCCCTGGTGATCTTCGGGTTCGATTACCCGACGAGTTACATGCTGATCTCCGACCTCGGTGTGTTCACGCTCACCGTCGCGGCGGTCGTGCAGCGCGTGGTCGTCGGCCCGTCCGGCACGCAGTGGATTCCGATCGCGGCGGCCGTGGTGCTGGCCCTCGGACCGCACCTCGCGTGCCTCTACCGCGGGTGGCAGCCCAGCATTCTCCGCTGGAAGCCGTGGATTCTCGGGCTGCCCGCATTCACACTCGCGGCGGTGGTGTGCTTCTGGCAGGTTCCCGTCGAGGTCGATGTGGCCACACTGTTGCTTCCACTGTGTGCGACGATCACCGCCGCGGTGGCCACCCGACGGGAGGCGATCATCTCGACGATCGCCCTGTCGGCGACCGCGATCGGTGGCGGACTGGCCGGGGTCATCGCCCAGGCGTGGTTGTTCGTCCTCATGGTCGGCTTCGGCGGCGTGGTCGGCTATCTGCTACAGAAACAGCTACTCCTGCTGACTGCGGAACGGCGCGCCCAGGAACAGCAGATGGCACTCGATCGCGCCGAGATCGCCGGCGAGGTGCACGACGTTCTCGCACACTCGTTGAGCATCATGATGCTCAACGTCACCGCCGCCCGACGGGCGTTGCAGGAACACGACGACGTCGCCGAAGCCGTCGATGCACTCGTCGACGCCGAACAGGTGGGCCGCGCGACGATGCAAGACGTGCGACGCACGGTGGAGTTGCTCCGCACCTCCGACGCCGAGTCGTCCACCCCGCAGCCGGGCTTCGCCGACCTTCCCGACCTCGTCGACGGATTCCGCAGGGCCGGAGTCGATCTCGACGCCGAGATCGTCGGAGATCCCGAAACGATCACCGGCGGAACCGGATTGGCCGTCTATCGCGTCGTCCAGGAATCATTGTCGAACGCGGCACGGCATGCGCCCCACGGCACTGTCACCGTTCGGGTCGGGCCCGAGCCCGGTGGCGCTCTCGTCGTGCGCGTCCGCAATCCGGTGACCGCCGACGCGCGCCGGGCACGCGGTGGCTCCGGGCTCTCGGGAATGGCCTCGCGGGTCGAAAACTGCGGAGGCATCTTCGTGACGAGGGTGGTGGACGGACACTGGTGTGTGGATGCCCGGTTTCCGGGGGCGGCGGTCGAATGTTCCGATGCAGGTCTCGTCGATGCCGCCAGTGGTCCGCAGGTATCGGTTGAGACGCCTTGTCCACCAACGACTTTCGGGTCGATGCCGGTGACTCGACCGAACGGCTCACCGGTGAGCGGGCCACGGTGATGACCCGGGTTGCCCTGGTCGACGACCAGGACCTGGTGCGGGCGGGACTGCGCCGCATCCTGCGGCCGCGGGACGGCTTCGAGGTGGTCGCCGAATGCTCCGACGGCGACGAGGTGTCCGACATGGTCCTCCGGCACCGACCCGACGTCGTCGTGATGGATCTCCGGATGCGCAGGATCGGGGGAGTGGAGGCAACCCGACGACTCCGCGACGATCTCGGAAGCGGTCACGTGTCGCCGCCGGTGCTGGTCCTCACCACCTTCCGCGACGAGCAACTGCTGTCCGGGGCATTGCGGGCCGGCGCGGCGGGATTCGTGCTCAAGGATTCGCCGGCCGAGGAGCTCATCCGGGCGGTGCGTCTCGTGGCGCAGGGTGAGGCCGTCCTCGACCCCGCGGTGACCGCACATGTCCTCGACACCTATCGCAGTGCGCCCGGACCCACCGCACCGCAGGCGGCCCCCGACGGTCTGACCTCGCGGGAGCTGACCGTTCTCGGCCTCATCGGACGGGGGCTCACCAACGACGAGATCGCCGCGGAACTCGTGATCTCGGTGGTGACCGTGAAGAGCCACATCGGCAAGATCTTCACCAAACTCGGCGTCCGCGACCGAGCCGCTGCTGTGGTCTACGCCTTCGACCACGGGATCGTCGAGCCCCGTCGGTGACGTGAGAGATCAGATAAGAGGCCGGTGAGGCGCGAGACGCCGAGAGCCCGACACGTGCGGCATGCCGGGCTCTCGTGATCGCGAGCGGGTGACGGGAATCGAACCCGCGTAGCTAGTTTGGAAGACTAGGGCTCTACCATTGAGCTACACCCGCGTGCCCCGTCAGCGGTGCTTGCCGGTGTTGCCGGAACCCGCTGTGGTGCGCATGAGACTGTACCTGCTCGGTGTGCCCGAACCGAAATCGCCCCTCTGCGGCGAATCCGAGAGATCATGCGCGGGGCGATCCGGGTGGCCGGGTTTCGTCTCATGGAGGGTGACCCGTAAGATCATCGGTCGGTCCTGTCCGCGCATCCCCACCCCGGTGGCGTTGCCGCGATGCGGGCGCCGGGATGTGGCGCAGCTTGGTAGCGCATCCGCTTTGGGAGCGGAGGGTCGCAGGTTCAAATCCTGTCATCCCGACTCTGTACCGACCGAACGACAGCAACGGCCTGGCCCGTCAGACCGGGTCACGACGCACATGACGTCCGCAACGCGAGAAATAGGAGCATTCCAAGCGTGAAGAGCACCGTCGAGCAGCTGAGCCCCACCCGGGTGAAGCTCAACGTGGAAGTACCGTTCGAGGAGCTCTCGGGCGATTTCGATCGGGCGTTCAAGTCCCTGGCCCAGCAGATCCGCATCCCCGGATTCCGTCCGGGCAAGGCGCCCGCCAAGTTGATCGAGGCCCGCGTCGGCCGCGACTCGATCCTCGCGCAGGTCGTCAACGATGCGCTGCCGGGCAAGTACAGCCAGGCGGTCGCCGAGACCGACACCAAGGCGATCGGCCAGCCCGAGATCGATCTCGAGGAACTCAAGTACGGCGAGACGATCACCTTCTCGGCCGAGGTCGACGTCCGTCCCGAGCTCGAGCTCCCGGACTTCTCGACCCTCTCGGTCGAGGTGCCCGCCGTCGTCGACGACGAGAACGCCGTGGACGAGCAGATCGAGCAACTGCGGAGCCGCTTCGGCACCCTCGCCGGTGTCGACCGCGCCGCCCAGAACGGCGACATGGTGTCCATCGACCTGGCGGCCAGTGTGAACGGCGAGGCCGTCGAGGAAGCCTCCACCGAGGGCCTCTCGCACGAGGTCGGTTCCGGTGACCTCGTCGACGGACTCGACGAAGCCCTCGTCGGGCTCAAGGCCGGAGAATCGAAGGTCTTCACCACCAAGCTCGTTGCCGGCGACCATGCCGGGGAAGAAGCCCAGGTGACGGTGACGGTCAACTCCGTCAAAGAGCGTGAGCTGCCGGAACTCGACGACGAGTTCGCGCAGATGGCCAGCGAGTTCGACACCGTCGACGAACTGCGCGCCTCGCTCGCCGAGCGCGTCGATCAGTCCAAGAAGCTCGAGCAGGCCAACCAGATCCGCGACGCCGTGGTCGACGAGCTGCTCGCCAAGGTCGACGTCCCCTTGCCGGAGAAGGTCGTCGAGTCGCAGGTCGAGTCGCAGCTCGAGCAGGTGTTGCACAGCATCGGCCACGACGAGGCGGTGTTCGCCCAGCTACTCGAGGCCCAGGGCACCACACGCGAGGCCTTCGAAGCCGAGGCCCGCGAGAGCGCGGAGAAGTCGGTGCGCACCGAGCTGCTGCTCGATGCGATCGCCGATCAGCTCGAGACCGTCGTCGGCCAGGACGAGCTGACCCAGCAGATCCTGTTCTCCGCACAGCGCTACGGGATCGCGCCGCAGGACTTCATCCAGCAACTGACGCAGGCCAACCAGCTCGGTGCGGTCTACGCCGATGTTCGCCGCAACAAGGCGCTCGGTGACGTCATCCGGAAGTTCAGCGTCACCGACTCGGATGGCAACTCGATCGACCTCGCAGAGTTCTATGGTGAGGACGAGGTGGACGATTCGGCCGCAGCCGACGATGCTGCCGGCGACACCGAGAGCTCTGACGCCGACAACACCGACGCCAAGAGCGCAGACGCCAAGGGCGACGACGCCTGATCTCGTCCCCACGAACAGCCGGATTCCAGCGATGGACTCCGGCTGTTCGCGTCTGACACGCCGACGTGTGCCGTGTTCTGCTGTGAGCGAAGTACGGCGCCACCGGGAGTGCCGGACGCAATGCATTGGTTAGTGTCGGTGACAACGCCGGAACGAAAACGCCGGAACGAATACGCCGAACGACAGATTCCGGGATGGGACCAACAACAGCCGACGCGGCAGACGGCACCGGACAAACGAGTAGCAAGTAACGAGCATCAACGTAACGCGTGCGGGTCGAGTAGACCCGCACGACGCCGGTCGGGTTGCCCCCGACCCGGCACCACACCGACAGGTAAAGGTAGGAATCGTGAGCAAGCCGACTGATGACATCCCTTCGATGAGCCGCACTCCTTCGATGAGCTCGGGAGTCGCCGGGCTCAATCTCACCGATTCGGTGTTCGAGCGACTGCTGCGTGAGCGCATCATCTTCCTCGGTACGCAGGTCGACGACGACATCGCCAACCGGCTGTGCGCGCAGATCCTGCTGCTCGCCGCCGAGGATCCGACCAAGGACATCCACCTCTACATCAACTCACCCGGTGGGTCGGTGACCGCGGGGATGGCGATCTTCGACACCATGCAGCTCGCCGAATGCGACGTCGCCACCTACGCGATGGGGATGGCCGCGTCGATGGGCCAGTTCCTGCTGGCCGCGGGCGCGCCCGGTAAGCGCCACGCGCTCCCGCACTCGCGGATCATGATGCACCAGCCGTCGGCGGGTATCGGTGGTACCGCGGCCGACATCGCCATCCAGGCCGAGCAGTTCGCGGCGACGAAGAAGGAGATGAACCGGCTCAACGCCGAGTTCAGTGGGCAGCCGCTGGAGAAGATCGAGGCCGACGCCGACCGCGACAAATGGTTCACCGCCGAGGAGGCCAAGGCGTACGGACTGGTCGACCACGTGATCACGCGCGCGGTGCCGGTCAACTGACGCGCCGGACCCTCCACAGACCATTCGTCGTATCCCAACCTCACGGAGCAGAAATGACCCACAATCTGACCACCGACGCCCTGCCTGCCGACGTGGCCGCCGGAATCCCGGCCTCGGCGCTGGCGCTGAAGGCGATCGAGGCGCGCTACATCCTTCCGCAGTTCATCGAGCACACTCCCAACGGCCAGCGTCAGTACGACCCGTACGCCAAGCTCTTCGAGGAGCGGATCGTCTTCGTCGGCACGCCGATCGACCAGACCGTTGCCAATGACGTGATGGCGCAGCTGCTGGTCCTCGAGTCGCAGGACCCCGACCGCGACATCACGATGTACATCAATTCACCCGGTGGCAGTGTGCCCGACATGCTCGCCATCTACGACACGATGCAGTACGTGCACTGCGACATCGTGACCGTGTGCCTCGGCGAGGCGGCATCGGCGGCGGCGATCCTGCTCGCCGGCGGCACGCCCGGTAAGCGCGCGGCCCTGCCGAACGCGACGATCCTGATCCACCAGCCACGCACCGGTGGTGCCTACCAGGGACAGGTCTCCGACCTCGAGATCCAGGCGGCCGAGATCGAGCGCATCCGCAACCGGCTCGACGAGATCCTGGCCTCGCACACCGGCCAGCCGGCCGAGAAGATCCGCAAGGACACCGATCGGGACAACATCCTCACCGCCGACGCCGCGAAGGAGTACGGCATCGTGGACGAGGTGTTCGAGTACCGCAAGAAGTCCATGAAGAAGTAGCCGGCGTCCATCACCGGCACCCATGTGGTGCGGTCGAGCCGTCGGGGGTGTCCCGGGCGGCCGACCGGACGACATTCTCGCGACATTTGGCCCAAGCGGTCGAAGTAACGGGCGTGCGCGGGTACCGTCGGGAGGGCGAACACTCGTGGCGAGCCCGTTCGAGCACGGTATTGGTCGCACGCCATGATCGTCCGCGCCGCGACTGCCCCATCGTCGCCGATCCGGTGGCGGCGACGACCCCCGGCAGCCAGGCAACATCGAGGAAGTAGGTACAGCACACGATGGCACGAATCGGAGACGGTGGCGATCTGCTGAAGTGCTCCTTCTGCGGAAAGAGTCAGAAGCAGGTCAAAAAGCTCATCGCCGGTCCCGGCGTGTACATCTGCGACGAGTGCATCGACCTGTGCAACGAGATCATCGAGGAAGAACTCGCCGAGAACGGCGACGTGAAACTCGACGAGCTGCCCAAGCCCGCCGAGATCAAGGAATTCCTCGAGAACTATGTGATCGGTCAGGACACGGCCAAGCGCACGCTCGCAGTGGCCGTCTACAACCATTACAAGCGCATCCAGGCCGGGGAGAAGAAAGAGGCTCGTGGCGGTGAGACCGTCGAGCTGATGAAGTCCAACATCCTCATGCTCGGCCCGACCGGTTGCGGCAAGACCTACCTCGCGCAGACGCTCGCCAAGATGCTCAACGTCCCGTTCGCGATCGCCGACGCCACGGCGCTCACCGAGGCCGGGTACGTCGGGGAGGACGTCGAGAACATCCTCCTCAAGCTCATCCAGGCCGCCGACTACGACGTCAAGCGCGCCGAGACCGGCATCATCTACATCGACGAGGTCGACAAGATCGCCCGCAAGAGCGAGAACCCGTCGATCACGCGCGACGTCTCCGGTGAGGGCGTGCAGCAGGCGTTGCTGAAGATCCTCGAGGGGACACAGGCATCGGTGCCGCCGCAGGGTGGACGCAAGCATCCGCATCAGGAGTTCATCCAGATCGACACCACCAACGTGTTGTTCATCGTGGCGGGCGCCTTCGCCGGCCTGGAGAAGGTGATCTCCGAGCGAATCGGCAAGCGCGGCATCGGTTTCGGCAACGAGGTGGCCTCCAAGAACGATGTGGACGTCACCGATCACTTCGCCGAGGTGATGCCCGAGGACCTCATCAAGTTCGGGCTGATCCCGGAGTTCATCGGTCGTCTGCCGATCATCGCGTCGGTGACCAATCTGGACAAGGAATCGCTCGTGTCGATTCTGTCCGAACCGAAAAACGCGCTGGTCAAGCAGTACACCAAGCTTTTCGAGATGGACAACGTCGAACTCGAGTTCAGCGCCGATGCACTCGAGGCGATCGCCGATCAGGCCATCCATCGGGGCACCGGGGCGCGCGGTCTTCGCGCGATCATGGAAGAGGTGCTGCTCCCGGTGATGTACGACATCCCGAGCCGCACCGACGTCGAGAAGGTCGTCGTCACCGCCGAGACGGTGAACGACAACGTGCTCCCGACGATCGTTCCGCGTGCCGAGAGCGACGACGAACGGCGCGACAAGAGCGCCTGACACGCACACCACTCCCTCTGACGCCGACGCTCCCGTCCGGAATCTTCCGGACGGGAGCGTCGGCGTGTGGGGGGATGCGGCCAAATCCCACTGGGCTGAACTCCACCGGGTTCAATTCCGTTGGGCTCAATTCCCGTTGGGCGACACCGGTATCGCGATCTCGACACCAGGCGCGGTGGTCATCGCCCAGACTGGACCCATGACAGCGCAGACGAACGATCGACATCTGGCCGGACTGGTCCTGGCCGGCGGACGCTCCAGGCGAATGGGCCACAACAAGGCGGCGATGGATTGGGAAGGACAGCCGATGCTGGCAAGCATCGTCGAGGTCCTCAACGGCTGCTGCGACTGCGGGGTGTTCGTCGCCGCGTCCACCGGCTCCCCGGCGTATCAGGAACTGCATGGCACGGGTGGTCCGCCGGCCCAGTGGGTCACCGGCGAGCAGCAGGGGGCAGGACCGCTCGGCGGTCTTGCGGCCGGGTTGGCGACCGCCGGTGAGCACGGTGCCGAGATGGCGTTCGTGTGCGCCACCGACATGCCGATGATCGCACCGGGGCTGGTGGCCGAACTGTCGGCGGCCATGACCGAATCGACCGAGGCGGTCGTCGCCCACGACGCCGACCGTGATCACCCCATGGCGGCCATCTATCGGGTGGGCGCCGCAAGCACGGTGGCCGCTCTGGTCGAGTCCGGCGAGCGTCGGATGACCGCAGCGCTCGATGCCCTGGTGACCCGCCGGATCACGGTGAGCGACCCGTCATGGCTGATCAACGTCAACGCTCCCGAGGACCTGCACCGCCTGCGCGCGCTCGCGCCGTAGCGACCACGCGGTGGCGCCACGGCGGTGCGCACCCGCCGCGGCGGGCAGGGGGCGCGGGAGCGTCGGCAGCATTCCCTAAGATTGGGGGGTGACCACACCCGATTCCTCCCGCGAGCTGCCGAAGTCCTGGGACCCCGCCGAACATGAGGCAGCGCTGTACCGGCGATGGGTGGACGCAGGCTATTTCACCGCGGACGCGGCCGGTGAGAAGCCACCGTTCTCGATCGTCATCCCGCCGCCCAACGTCAACGGCTCCCTGCACATGGGGCACGCCTACGAGCACGTCCTGATGGATGCGCTCTCGCGGCGCCGTCGGATGCAGGGCTACGAGGTGCTCTGGCTGCCCGGAATGGACCACGCGGCGATCGCCATGCAGACCATGGTCGAGCGCAAACTCGCCGGTGAGGGTCTGACCCGCGACGACCTCGGCCGCGAGGCGTTCATCGATCGCGTGTGGACCGAGAAGGCCGCGATCGGCGGCAACATCGGCGAGCAGATGCGCCGGCTCGGTGACAGCGTCGACTGGAGCCGGGAACGCTTCACCATGGACGACGGACTGTCCCGCGCGGTGCAGACGATGTTCAAGAAGATGTACGACGACGGGCTCATCTACCAGGCCGAACGCCTGGTGAACTGGTCGCCGGTCCTCAAGACCGCCGTCAGCGACATCGAGGTCAGCTACGCCGACGTCGAGGGCGAACTGGTCAGCTTCCGCTACGGCTCGCTCGACGACGCCGAGCCCCACATCGTGGTGGCCACCACGCGCCTGGAGACGATGCTCGGCGACACCGCGATCGCGGTGCACCCCGACGACGAACGCTATGCGCACCTGATCGGGACCGAACTGGCCCACCCCTTCGTCGAGCGCACCATCCCGGTCATCGCCGACGACTACGTGGACCCGGAGTTCGGCAGTGGCGCGGTCAAGATCACCCCCGCCCACGACCCCAACGACTTCGCGATCGGCCAGCGCCACGACCTCCCGATGCCGACCATCCTCGATGAGGAAGCCCGGATATACGGCACCGGAACGCAATTCGACGGCATGGACCGCTTCGAAGCGCGGGTCAAGGTGCGCGAGGCCCTCGCCGAGCAGGGACGCATCGTCAAGGAGGTCCGGCCCTACCTGCACAGCGTCGGACATTCCGAGCGCACCGGTGAGCCGATCGAGCCGCGGTTGTCGATGCAGTGGTGGGTCAAGGTCGAACCCCTGGCCAAGGCCGCCGGCGATGCCGTCCGCGACGGGTCGACGGTGATCCACCCGTCGTCGATGGAGCCGCGCTGGTTCGGCTGGGTCGACAACATGCACGACTGGTGCATCTCTCGGCAGCTGTGGTGGGGCCACCGGATCCCGATCTGGTACGGCCCCGACGGCGAGGTGGTGTGCGTCGGACCCGACGAGGCACCGCCCGTCGGATACACCCAGGAGACCGACGTCCTCGACACCTGGTTCTCCTCGGGGCTGTGGCCGTTCTCCACCCTGGGCTGGCCCGAGCAGACCGCCGACCTCGAGAAGTTCTATCCCACTTCGGTTCTCGTCACCGGATACGACATCCTGTTCTTCTGGGTGGCGCGGATGATGATGTTCGGTACCTACGTCGGTGCCGACCTCGGGCCGCAGCGCCGCGTGCCGTTCCACAATCTGTTCCTGCACGGCCTCGTGCGCGATGAGCACGGCCGCAAGATGAGCAAGTCCAAGGGCAACGGCATCGATCCGCTGGACTGGGTCGAGCGGTTCGGCGCCGATGCGTTGCGTTTCACGCTGGCGCGCGGGGCGAATCCGGGCAGCGACATCTCCGTCGGCGAGGACCACGCGCAGTCCTCGCGCAACTTCGCGACCAAGCTGTTCAACGCGACCAAGTTCGCGCTGATGAACGGGGCCGAGCTCGGCGAGCTGCCGGCCCCGGCGGATCTGACGATCGCCGACCGGTGGATCCTGTCGCGCCTCGACGAGGTGCTCGCCGAGGTCGACGCGGGCTTCGAGTCGTACGAGTTCTCCAAGGCCTGTGAGGCGCTCTATCACTTCGCCTGGGACGAGTTCTGCGACTGGTATCTGGAACTGGCCAAGGTGCAGTTCGCAGATAACGACGAGAAGCGTTCGCAGACAACACGTCTGGTCCTCGGCGCGGTACTCGACCCGTTGTTGCGCGCACTCTCGCCGGTGATGCCGTTCGTCACCGAGGTCCTGTGGACGTCGTTGACCGGCGGCGAGTCGTTGGTGATCGCGCCGTGGCCGACGGCCTCGGGCCGACCGACCGACACCGAGGCGGCGACCACCGTCGAGGATCTCCAGAAGCTGATCACCGAGGTGCGACGTTTCCGCAGCGATCAGGGCCTCAAGCCGGGGCAGAAGGTTCCGGTGCGGTTCGCCCACCTCGACGACGCCGGATTGGCCGGACTCACCGGATACATGGCCGCGCTGGCCCGGCTGGAGGAGCCGGGAGCGGAGTTCGCCGCGACCGCCGACCTCGAGGTGCGCCTGAGTGCGGCAACGGTCAAGGTCGAGATCGACACGTCGGGCACCGTCGACGTGGAGGCCGAGCGGAAGCGTGCGGAGAAGGATCTCGCCGCCGCGGAGAAAGAACTGGCTCAGACCACCGCGAAGTTGGGCAACGAGCAGTTCCTCGCGAAGGCGCCGGAGGCAGTGGTGGAAAAGATCCGCGCGCGCCAACAGATCGCCGGCGAAGAGGTGCAGCGGCTCACCGCCAAACTGGCATCACTGGGCGGATCGTGACCCGCCACAACGGGTCCGACCCCGACCACGACGATGCGGCCGACGGCTCCGACGACGAACCGATCTTCACCGCCGCCGACTTCGCCGGGTGGGAGGATGCGGGTGACATCGAGCCCGACGACCCCGGACCCGACGACTTCGGACCCGACGACGTCGCTCCCGACCGGATGGATCTCGCCTCCCTGCTGACCGACGACGAGGAAACCGCCGCCGACGCCCGCGATCGTGCGCCGCTGACCGCGGGGGACAGTGCGGCCGACCTCGCCGAACTCGCCGAGGTGGAGGCCGACCTCGATACGCGCTGGCCCGAGACGAAGATCGAGCCGTCGCTGACGCGCATCGCGGCGTTGATGGATCTGCTGGGCTCGCCGCAGCACGCCTACCCGGCGATCCACGTCGCCGGGACCAACGGCAAGACGTCGGTGACCCGGATGATCGACGCGCTGCTCGTCGCGTTGCACCGGCGTACCGGACGCATCACCAGCCCGCATCTGCAGCGGGTGACCGAGCGGATCGCCGTTGACGGACAACCCATCTCGGCGCGCGCCTACATCGACACCTACCGCGATCTCGAGCCGTACATCACCATGGTCGACGACTCGTCGACCGCCGCCGAGGGTCCACGGATGAGTAAGTTCGAGGTGCTCACCGCGATCGCCTACGCCTACTTCGCCGAGGCTCCCATCGATGTGGCCGTCGTCGAGACCGGAATGGGTGGCCGCTGGGATGCGACCAACGTCGTCGACGGTGCGGTCGCGGTGATCACCCCGATCGCGATGGATCACGCCGATTACCTCGGTGACTCGCTGGCGGCGATCGCGGGGGAGAAGGCCGGGATCATCAAGCGCGCCAAGGACGATCTCGTCGTGACCGATCCGGTGACCGTCATCGCCCCACAGCAGCCGGAGGTGATGGAGGTGCTGCTGCGCGAGAGTGTGGACAAGGGCACGATCGTCGCCCGGCAGAACTCCGAATTCGCGGTCCTCGACGCGGTCACCGCCGTCGGCGGGCAGATGCTGCGCATCCAGGGGCTCGGCGGTGTCTACGAAGAAATCTTCTTGCCGCTGCACGGCGAGCATCAGGCCGCCAACGCCGCGCTCGCACTCGCCGCGGTCGAGGCGTTCTTCGGTGCCGGGCCCGACCGCCAGCTCGACATCGACGCCGTCCGTGCGGGTTTCGCCTCCGTCAGCAGCCCGGGACGGCTCGAGCGGGTGCGCAGCGCGCCGAGCGTGTTCGTCGACGCCGCGCACAATCCGCATGGCGCGGCGGCGCTCGCGCACGCGTTGACCGACGAATTCGATTTCCGGCGGCTCGTCGGGGTCGTCGGTGTGCTCGGGGACAAGGACGCCGAAGGGGTACTGGCCGCGCTCGAGCCCGTCCTCGATCACGTCGTCGTCACCAACAACGGCTCACCGCGGGCGCTCGACGCCGAGGATCTGGCCGAGATCGCCCGCGAGGTCTTCGGCGAGGACCGTGTCACCGTCGAGCCGTTCCTGCCCGACGCGGTGGCCGCGGCCATCGCGCTCGCCGAGGAATCCGACGGCGAGCCGGTGTCCGGGGCGGGTGTGATCATCACCGGTTCGGTGGTCACCGCAGGCGCCGGGCGAACCCTTTTCGGCAAGGAGCCCGCATGAGTGAGCATCCCGGCTTCACCGCGCCGGCCACCGATCCCTGGCGCGGCCTGCGCGGCGTCATGGCCGGCACGCTGGTCCTCGAGGTCATCGTCATGGTCCTCACCTTTCCGATCGTCGCGAAGATCGGTCCGGGACTGACCTGGGTGTCCGGGATCTACCTCGGCGTGGTCACGCTCCTGATGATCCTCGCCTGCGGGATGCAGGGGCGACGGCGGGCTCTCGAGATCGACATCGGCCTGCAGATCCTGGTGATCATCGGTGGGGTATTCCACTGGTCGATCGCCATCGTCGGGCTGTTGTTCCTGTTCGTATGGCTCTACATCCGCTATGTCCGCGCCGATGTCGCCCGACGTATGCGGGAGGGGCGGTTGGCCGGTCAGGAGCCGATCGACTCGTGACGGTCGCCGCGTCACTCCGGCCGATCTGCCAGAAATGTCCGTAATTCTCTGTGGCGCAACGTGTTTCGTCGGTCGCCGTTGGGTACTGTTGGCGCGTCGAGATGACGAGAGGATGAGCCAACGGTGAGCGATCTGACCTATCCCCAGGCCATTGTGATGGGTCTGTTGCAAGGTGTGACCGAGTTGTTCCCGGTCTCGAGCCTGGGGCATTCGATCCTGGTTCCCGCCTGGCTCGGGGGTGATTGGGAGAAGTTGGTCACCGAATCCGACAGCGCCGGACACACTCCGTTCCTGGCGTTCGTCGTGGCGCTGCACGTCGCGACCGCCGTGGCGCTCGTTCTGTTCTATTGGCGTGACTGGGTCCGAATCGTGGGTGGGTTCATCTCGTCGCTGCGGCACCGTTCCATCGAGGGTGACGACGCGCGCCTGGCGTGGCTGATCATCGTCGGCACGATCCCGGTGGGGATCGTCGGTCTGATCGCCGAGAAACCGCTGCGGGTGGTGTTCGCCACCCCGCTCGCCGCGTCGATCTTCTTGTTCCTCAACGGTCTCGTGCTGCTGACGGCCGAACTGCTGCGGCGTCGCACAGCCGCCGGACGCCACGCCGCGCAGCCCTCCGGCAATGATCGGGCGATGACGTCGCTGACGATGTGGGAGGCCGTCGGCATCGGCGCATGCCAGATCCTGGCGCTGCTCCCGGGCATCTCCCGATCCGGTGTGACGATCTCCGGTGGTCTCCTGCGCCGCCTGGTGCACGAGGACGCGGCGAAGTTCGCGTTCCTGCTGGCCACCCCCGTCATCTTGGCGGCCGGCCTGCTGAAGATCCCGGAGTTGTTCGGGCCCGAGGGACACGGCATCGGTGGGCAGGTCCTCGTGGGTTCGCTCTGCGCGTTCGTCGCGGCGCTCGCGGCCGTGGCCTTTCTCGCCCGCTGGTTCCACACCCGCACGCTGTACCCGTTCGTGGTCTATTGCGTTCTGGCCGGCGCGATCAGCATCGTTCACTTCGCCTGACCGCGCCCTCGGGCGCGTGTCGTCCGTTCGGCCGACGATCGGTGCCCAATCGTGACCTCGATGGGGTGTTCTTGCGCTCAGTCCTCTTGCAGAATTACGCGAAGTCGCGCCGGGGCCCGCGATTCCCTTATCGATCACTCACCAGACCCTGTCGGGTCGAGACCGTCGAGTGGTCGGCGATATCCTCGACGACTCCGGCCGACCTGCATCCGGCGGCGGCGGCGCCTCGTCTCCGCCGCACCACAACACAACCCAGAAGGAGCCGCGTGATCATCGACCGCGCCTGTCACCGCACCACCAACGAGACCCGGGCACGGTCGGTCGCCAGACACGGCGCCCTCGCACTCCTGGCGGTGGCGGCAGCCGGTACCGCGGTCATGACCACAGCGGCTCCGTCGTCGGCGGCGCCCACACCGGCCCAGCCGGCTCCCAACACGCAGGTACTCCTCGTCGACGTCCCCGAGGCCGGACCGCCGATGCCTGTGCCCACCGGTTCCTTCGGTTACCTCGCCACCCACGACCTCACCAAGCGCATGGCGTCGATGAAGACCGCCGAGGCGATCGCCGCTCTGCCGGTTCCGGAGCAGTACCGTCCGGCGAACATGGCGCTGGCCAAGAACCTCGATCTGGCCGTCAAGGGTGCGCTGGCCGACCCGAAGGGATGCGTGCAGGTGATCGTCGATCCGCGATCGACCTCGGGTGGGTTGTTCGATTACGGCTTCTACGCCGTGTCGGGGCAGTACTGCCCGTAGGAGTGCGACCGTCGCGCCGATAAGGTGTGCTCGTGACTGAACGGACACTGGTACTGATCAAGCCCGACGGTGTTGCCCGCGCCCTGGTGGGCGACATCCTCGCCCGTATCGAACGCAAGGGCCTGACCCTCGTGGCGCTCGAACTCAAGACGGTCGACGACGAGCTGGCCCGCCGGCACTACGCCGAACACGAGGGCAAGCCCTTCTTCCCGGCACTGCTGGAGTTCATCACCTCGGCGCCGCTCGTTGCCGCCGTCGTCGAGGGACCGCGCGCGGTTGCGGCCTGGCGGCAGATCGCCGGCGGCACCGACCCCGTCGAGAAGGCGGTACCGGGGACCATCCGCGGGGATTTCGCGCTGAGCACCCAGAACAATCTCGTCCACGGCTCGGATTCTCCCGAATCGGCCGAGCGGGAGATCGCGATCTGGTTCCCCGACCTCGACGCCTGACCCTCGCAACCTCCCGGGCCGACGCGCGTGCACCCACATGAGTGCCGGCGTCGGCCCGCGGTGTGGGATACTTGTGGGGTTATCACGGACACACTTTGTCCATGACAACGCCGATGACGTTCGGAAACGGGTCGGACCAGCACGAAAGTCCCGGTCGAGATGACCGGGGCGGTGAGTGCCCGCCCACCCGCCCTCCCCATTGCGGTGGGTCGCCGACGGCGATCCGCCGGCAGGCCACAGCCTTCGTGATGGCGTGGAGGGTGGACCGCCGTAACCCATCGACCCAGCAAGAGCGCCCCGCAGCTCCGATCGAGCCGAGGGGGCGCGCAGACCACACAACACCGGCCGAAGGCCGGGACACACAGCAGAGGCCCTCGCGTGGCCGCGTCGTATGGACGCGCCCGGGGGTTCGAGGAGACACGAGTGACCGACAACGGGTCACCGGCTGACGCGAACGCAGCGTCGGATCCGGTGGAAGATTTTCCCAGCAAGCTTCGTGTGCACGCACTCGCCCGAGTGCTCGGCCTGACCAGTCGCCAGGTGCTCGCGCACCTCGCCGAGTTGGGCTGGCACACCCGTAGCCCGCAATCGAGCGTCGAGCGGGAGATGGCCCAGGCGGTCGCGCAACGCGTGCGCGAGACCGAGCCGCCCGCCGACGCGGCCACACCGCCGGCCGAGGCAACCCAGGTCGAGACCCCGCACGTGGAGCCGACCGTGGCCGCGGTGGAGGAGCCGGTGGCCTCTGTCACCGAGTCCGATGTCACCGAGTCCGATGTGGCCGAGACCGCTGTGGCCGAGACCGCTGTCGCCGACACCGAGGTGGCGGAAGCCCCCGCCGAAGAGACACCGGCCGAAGACACGCCTGCCGAAGAGACTCCGGCGGGTGAGGCAGCGACATCCGAGTCGCCGGCCGATGACACTGCAGCGCCCGACACTGCAGCGCCCGACACTGCAGCGCCCGACACAGCAGCGCCGCCGCAGTCGGACGTGCCGATGTTGTTCTCCGCGGCCGACGTCGACAGTCATGCGCCCGTCCAGGCGACCGGTGAGGTCGCGGCGGGCCCCTTGTTCCTGCAGCCGGACACCTCGACTCCCGCGCCGTCCCGATCGGCACGCACTTCGAGCCCAGACTCCACGAAGACCGACTCCACGAAGACCGAATCGGCGAAGACCGAATCGACGAACCGGGCGGATACCGCCACCGATACCGATGATCAGTCCGACGACGACGGTTCCGAGGACGATTCGTCGGGTGAAGGCGGGCGTAACCGCAGGCGCCGGCGTGGACGTCGCGGTCGCGGTCGCGGTCGCGGCGATCAGGTCGATCGTACGGACTCGCCGGAGGACTCCGGATCGCAGGACGACGACTCCGATTCCACCGATCTGTCGTCGCGTGAGGGCGACTCCGCCGATTCGTCCGACGACTCCGGTGCGACCGGTACATCGTCGGCCGACAAGCAGCAGTCGGGATCCGGCAAGAAATCGGGGAAGAAGTCCGGCAAGAAGGACGGCACCAAGGCCGACGGATCGAAAGCCGACGGCTCCGGAAGCGACGGATCGGGGCCTGACCGGGGCGGAGCCGACAAGGCCAGGGGCAAGGGTGACGACAAGAACCCTACCGACGATGACACGGCGGAGTCCGCCGAGGACGCCGATACCGACGACGAGTCGGATGATGGCGACGACTCCACGGTGCCGACCTCCAAGCGGCGCCGTCGCCGGCGTCGACGCAAGGGTGGCGGCGAGGCCGAGGATGTGGCAGCCGACGATCCGCCGAACACCGTGGTGCACGAGCGTGAGCCGCGCAGCAAGCGGGTCCGCGACGAGGTGCAGGGCATCTCCGGGTCGACGCGGCTCGAGGCCAAGCGTCAGCGTCGTCGGGACGGCCGCGACGCCGGTCGCCGTCGGCCACCGATCCTGAGTGAGTCGGAGTTCCTCGCGCGCCGCGAGGCCGTCGAGCGGGTCATGGTGGTGCGTGAACGCA
Organism: Gordonia polyisoprenivorans NBRC 16320 = JCM 10675; assembly: GCF_000241325.1. Lineage (GTDB taxonomy): Bacteria > Actinomycetota > Actinomycetes > Mycobacteriales > Mycobacteriaceae > Gordonia > Gordonia polyisoprenivorans. Next base: position 78,971 of record NZ_BAEI01000070.1, read on the forward strand.
GCGCCAACAGTTCGCTGCACACCACCGATTACGCCGATCCCGCGGCGATCGAGGACTACACGCAGGTCGCGGTGCTCGAGGACGGCGTCCTCGTCGAACATTTCGTCACCACCGAGACGTCGTCGTCGATGGTCGGCAACATCTATCTCGGACGCGTACAGAATGTGCTCCCCGGCATGGAGGCCGCGTTCGTCGACATCGGACGCGGACGCAACGGTGTCCTCTACGCCGGTGAGGTCAACTGGGATGCCGCGGGCCTCGACGGCGGGTCCCGCAAGATCGAGCAGGCACTGTCACCCGGTGACAATGTGGTCGTGCAGGTCAGCAAGGACCCGGTGGGTCACAAGGGTGCTCGTCTGACGACGCAGATCTCGCTGGCCGGGCGTTATCTGGTGTACGTGCCGGGCGGTTCGTCGACCGGCATCAGCCGCAAGCTGCCCGACGTCGAGCGCAAGCGTCTCAAGCAGATCCTCGCCAAACTCGTCCCCGACGACGCCGGCGTGATCATCCGCACCGCATCGGAGGGGGTCAGCGCCGACGATCTCGCCGCCGACATCGAACGTCTCGAGTCCAAGTGGAAGGCGATCGAGTCCGCGGTCTCCGACGCGAAGTCCGACGGCAAGAAGAACAACGGCTCGCAGAATCCGCGGGCACTGTACGAGGAACCCGACCTACTGGTGCGGGTCGTCCGTGACCTGTTCAACGAGGACTTCCGCAAGCTCGTCATCGAGGGTGACAAGGCGTGGAACCTCGTGGAGGGCTACGTCAGTTCGGTCGCTCCCGACCTGCTCGAGCGGGTCGAGAAGTTCGAGCGCTCCCACGCCGACGCGCCGGACTCCTTCGTGGTGCACCGGATCGACGAGCAACTCGCCAAGGCGCTCGACCGCAAGATCTGGCTGCCCTCGGGTGGCACGCTGATCATCGAGCACACCGAGGCCATGACGGTCATCGACGTCAACACCGGCAAGTTCACCGGCGCAGGCGGCAACCTCGAGGAGACGGTGACCCGTAACAACCTCGAGGCGGCCGAGGAGATCGTGCGGCAGATGCGGCTTCGCGACATCGGCGGCATGATCATCGTCGACTTCATCGACATGGTCCTCGAATCCAACCGCGATCTGGTGTTGCGCCGTCTCACCGAGGCCCTGGCGCGTGATCGCACCCGTCACCAGGTGTCCGAGGTGACCTCGCTCGGCCTGGTGCAGATGACTCGCAAACGACTGGGAACCGGTCTGCTGGAAGCGTTTTCGACCACCTGCACCGCCTGTGGTGGCCGCGGTGTGATCGTGCATTCCGCGCCGGTGGAGGTCCGGACCGACGACGCGGGGCGTGCCGACGCCGGGTCGAAGAAGTCGCGTCGCGGCAAGCGCAAGCCCGAGCAGCCCGCCGAGCAACACAAACCCGCCCACAATCCGGCCGAACACCCGATGTTCCGAGCGATGGCGGCGCACGCCCACGACGGCGACGAGGATCATGACGGTCTGGTCCACGAGGATCATGACGGTCACGAGGCCGCGACGACCTCTCGACACCGACCGCAGAATGCTCCGGAGAGAACCGACACACCGGAACCGGAGGAGGCCGACGTCGCGGCTTCGGAGGGAACCGACACCGCGGCCGAGAGTGCCACCGACACAGACGATGCCACCGACACCGTGTCGTCGACCGACGCCACCGGGCGCGCATCGACCAACGGCGAGGTCACGGTGAGTGCTGAACCCGAGAATGTGGCGCAACCCGCGTCGGCCCGTCGGGGCAGGCGACGCGCCGCACGTCGCGCCGCATCGCCGACGACGACGTCGGAGGCGCCGGCGATGGTCGTCGCGGACGCCTCGGTCAAGCCCCCGGCCAAGCCCCTGACCACGTTCGGCCCGATCACCGAGACGGCCGAGACCGCTGTCGCGGTCCGGCAGCGGCCGCGGCGTCGGGCTGCGGGTCGTCCGGCCGGTCCGCCCGCCGACGAGTAGGCCCGGCGGCGGGTACCGGACCCGGTGAGGCGAGTTTGACCTGACCGGACCGGCTCCCGTAACCTTGATTGGTCGCCTCTGGCGGAGGGTTCGAGCTGTGCCGAGTCCCGAAGGGATCACCATCCCGGACGGGGTGGCACCGGCCGGGAACTCCCTCCACGGCAGGCCCTTCGGAGTGATCTGATGCAATCCCGGTGTAGCCGCTGGGTTTCGCACGGCCCACGCCGGATGCACACACCCACACACCCGTGGACGCACATGCGTAACACGGCCCGAGATGATGAACAAGAGGACAGCTTCGATGGCAACGTACGCGATCGTCAAGACCGGCGGTAAGCAGTACAAGGTCGCTCAGGGCGACATTGTGAAGGTCGAGAAGATCGACAGCGAGCCGGGCACCACCGTGAACCTGCCGGTGGCGCTGGTCGTCGACGGCTCCGAGCTCACCACCGATGCCGACAAGCTCGCGAAGATCTCGGTCACCGGTGAGATCGTCGAGCACGTCAAGGGCCCGAAGATCCGCATCCACAAGTTCAAGAACAAGACCGGCTACCACAAGCGCCAGGGTCACCGTCAGAAGCTGACGGTCCTCAAGGTCACCGGCATCAAGTAATTCTCGTCTCAGCGTTACCCAGGAGGACTGACACATGGCACACAAGAAGGGCGCGTCCAGCTCGCGCAACGGTCGCGATTCCAACGCCCAGCGGCTCGGCGTCAAGCGCTTCGGCGGCCAGCAGGTCAGCGCCGGCGAGATCCTGATCCGTCAGCGTGGCACCAAGTTCCACCCCGGCGTCAATGTCGGCCGTGGCGGCGACGACACCCTGTTCGCGCTCGCGTCGGGTGCGGTCGAGTTCGGCACCAAGCGGGGCCGCAAGACCGTGAACATCGTTCCGGAGACCGCTCAGGCCTGACCCGAGCGGTTCACGAGAACCACCAGAGCTCTTCGACAGGGCGGGCAGGGGCATCACGCACCCGGCCCGCCCTTGTTGTTTGTCACCGTTGTTTGTCACCGTTGTTTGTCACCGGGCGTCGACCCCTCGTCGCGCCCGAGAAGGAAGGAACGTCATGTCGCGGTTCGTCGACCGGGTGACCATCCACGTCGCCGCCGGTAACGGCGGCCACGGCTGCTCCTCGGTGCATCGGGAGAAGTTCAAGCCGCTCGGCGGTCCCGACGGTGGTGACGGCGGTAACGGCGGCTCGGTGCGCCTGGTCGTCGATCCCCAGGTCCACACCCTGCTGGATTTCCATTTCCGTCCGCATGCCAAGGCCGGCAACGGGAAACCGGGGATGGGTGACAACCGCGACGGCGCGAACGGTGAGGACCTCGTGCTCGCCGTTCCCGACGGCACCGTCGTCCTCGATGCGGCGGGCACGATCCTGGCCGATCTCGTCGGTGCGGGCACCACCTTCGACGCCGCCCAGGGCGGTCGGGGCGGACTCGGTAACGCCGCGTTGGCATCCCGGGCGCGCAAGGCGCCGGGGTTCGCGCTGCTCGGCGAGGAGGGGCAACACCGCGACCTGGTATTGGAGCTCAAGTCGGTCGCCGACGTCGGGCTGGTCGGGTTCCCGTCCGCGGGCAAATCGTCACTGGTGTCGGTACTCTCGGCCGCCAAACCGAAGATCGCCGACTACCCGTTCACCACGCTGCAGCCCAATCTGGGTGTGGTGCAGGCCGCCGGTGACGTGTTCACCATCGCCGACGTCCCCGGTCTGATCCCCGGCGCCTCCACCGGACGCGGCCTGGGTCTGGACTTCTTGCGTCATCTCGAGCGGTGTGCGGTCCTCGCGCATGTGGTCGACTGCGCCACCCTCGAACCCGGGCGTGACCCGGTGTCCGACATCGACGCCCTCGAAGCCGAACTCGCCGCCTACCAGCCGGCCCTCGACACCGACCACGGGCTCGGAGACCTCGCCGAGCGGCCGCGGGTGGTCATCCTGAACAAAATCGACGTCCCCGATGCCGCAGAGCTCGCCGATCTCGTCGAACCCGAACTGGCACAGCGCGGTTGGCCGGTATACCGAATTTCCGCGGTCACCCACCAGGGGCTACGTGAGTTGACCAACGCGCTCGCGCGCATGGTGGCGCAGTATCGCGAAGCCCATCCGAAGCCCGCCGCCCGCCGAACGGTGATCCGCCCCAAGGCGATCGACGAGGCACAGTTCGCGGTGACGCCGGACCCGGCGATCGACGGTGGATTCGTCGTCACCGGTGCCCGCCCGGAACGTTGGATCGCGCAGACACAGTTCGACAACGACGAGGCCGTCGGCTACCTCGCCGATCGCCTCAATCGCCTCGGGGTGGAGGACGAGCTGATGCGCCTCGGTGCGCGGCCCGGCGCGCCGGTCACCATCGGCGACATGACCTTCGACTGGGAGCCGACCACCCCGATGGGCGACGATGTCCCGATCACCGGGCGCGGCACCGACATTCGGCTCGACCGATCCGAACGGATGGGTGCGGCCGAACGCAAGCAGGCACGACGCGTGCGGCGCGGTCTGGCCGACGACACGGAGGCCGACGAGTAATGAGCGACGTGCGTGAACGGATCGCCCACGCGCGCAGCATCGTCGTCAAAATCGGATCGTCGGCGCTGACCGACCTCGGTACCGGTCTCGACATGGATCGACTCGACCGGCTCACCGACGCACTCGAGGCGCGTATGCGGGCCGGGTCGGATGTGATCGTGGTGTCGTCGGGAGCGATCGGTGCGGGCATCGCCCCGTTGGGGCTCAAGAAGCGTCCCACCGATCTGGCGACCAAACAGGCTGCGGCGAGCGTCGGACAGCTTGCGCTGGCACACGCGTGGGGTACGAGCTTCGCCCGATACGGGCGGACCGTAGGACAAGTGCTCCTGACCGCCGACGACATCTCCAACCGCGCCCACCATGCCAACGCGCAACGCACGCTGGACCGGCTGCGCTCACTGGGGGCGGTCGGTGTCGTCAACGAGAACGACACGGTGGCCACCAACGAGATCCGGTTCGGCGACAACGATCGGCTCGCGGCGCTGGTGGCACACCTCGCCGGTGCCGACGCGCTCGTGCTGCTCTCGGATGTGGACGGCCTCTACGACGGCGATCCCCGCAAGCCGGGACCGGACGGCCGCGTCGCACAATTCCTTTCGGAGGTCAACGGGCCCGAGGATCTCGACGGGGTGATCGCCGGATCCGGTGGGGCGCTGGGGACCGGTGGGATGGCATCCAAGCTGGCCGCGGCCCGTCTGGCCGCCGATGGCGGGGTGCCGGTGCTGCTCGCCGCGGCCGCCGACGCCGCGCAGGCGTTGGGCTCGGCGTCGGTCGGCACGGTCTTCGCCGCACGCCCCGACCGGCTGTCGTCGCGGCGATTCTGGGTGCGCCACGCCGCCGACGCCCGCGGACAGATCGCCATCGACGACGGCGCGGTCGCGGCGGTGGTGAAGCGCAGGCGCTCACTGCTGGCGGCCGGGGTGATCGGGGTGCGCGGCGGGTTCTCCGAGGGCGACGTCGTCGAACTGGTCGACGCCGCCGGTTCCGTGTACGCACGGGGGGTCTCGTCCTATGCGGCCGACGACGTCGCCCGGATGGTGGGTCGCTCGACCTCAGAACTACCGGAACAGTTGCGGCGCCCGGTGATCCACGCCGACGACCTGGTGCCCGTCTGACGGTTCGGTGAGCCGGTCTGCTCGTCCCCGGTCTGCTCGTCCCCACTGTGCGAGGGCAGGCAGGACGACGCCGCAGAAGTGGTCGATCTTCAGATCGGCGATGTGGTCTGCACGGGTGGCACCGCGATTGACCACCACCAGCGTCTTGGAGGTGCGGTGGGCGTACCGCGCGAACCGCAATCCGCTCATCACGGTCAGCGACGACCCGGCGACCAGCAGCGCATCGCTCTCGTCGATCATCGCGAACGATTGTGCGACAAGTTCTTTCGAAGCGTTCTCGCCGAAGTACACGATGTCGGGTTTGAGGATGCCACCGCATCGCGGGCAGGGTGCGACAACGAAATCGGCGGTGTCGTCGAGTGCTACGTCGGCGTCGGGGGCCACCTCGATCGCACCGCGGCCGGACACCCGGGCCGCGAAGTCCGGGTTGAGGTCCTCGAGCATCTCCGCGAGCCGGTGACGCGACAGGGTCGCATCGCAGTCCAGGCAGCGCACTCGCCCGTAACAACCGTGCAACTCGACCACCCGGCGGGTTCGCGCCTTGGTGTGCAGCATGTCGACATTCTGGGTGATGACACCGGTGAGGCGTCCCTGGCGTCCGAGTTCGGCGAGCGCATGATGACCGGCGTTGGGAGTCGCGGCGTCCATGTGGCGCCAACCGAGGTGATTGCGTGCCCAATAGTGGCGGCGGAATTCCGGGGAGGACAAGAACATCTGCACGGTCATCGGTGTGCGGGCCGGCGCGCCGGGACTGCGGTAGTCGGGGATGCCGGAGTCGGTGGAGAGGCCTGCGCCGGTCAGGGCGGTGATCCGGGCCCCGTCGAGCAGTGCCGAGAGCCGATCGAGGGCGACATCGAGGCGCTCCTCGAGCGGGGTCGGTTCGGCGGGGGTCCAGCCGATCTGCAGACGGGTACGCACCTCATCCAGGATAGGTCCACCACGCGAGTTGCCCGCGCACTCCGCATGCTCACTCGGTGAGCGGCAGGGGAGTGCACGGGCAACTCGTGGACGACCGGTGACGGCCGGTGTGTCAGACGTCGGCGGTCTCGGCGTGCTTGCCGGACGGCTGTTCGGGCACGGTGACCAGCGGGTAAACGCCGTCCTCGTCGTGCACCTCGGTACCGACCACCGGCGGATTGAACACGCACAGCATGCGCATCTGCGTCTGCGCGGTGACGGTGTGCCGCTCGTGACCGTTGAGCAGATACATCGTGCCCGGAGCCAGGGGATAGGTCTCGCCGGTCTCCCGGTCGAGCAGGGTGCCGGTGCCCTCGACGAGCCATACGGCCTCGATGTGGTTGGCGTAGTGGAATTCGTTGACACTGCCGGCGTTGATGGTGGTCTCGTGGAACGAGAACCCGACCCGGTCTCCGCCGAGCACGATGCGCTTGGACACCCAATTGCCCTTGGGGTCGGCGACGTCTCGGTCGGTTCCGGTGATCTCGTCTGTGGTGCGGACGATCATGCGAGCACCTCCTCGGTGGCATCGGCGAGGATCCCCAACCCGTGGTCGAGATCCTCGGTGGAAATGGTCAGCGGCGGAAGGAGTTTGACGACCTCGTCGGACGGACCGGAGGTCTCGGCGAGCAGGCCGGCGCCGAAGGCGGCGGCGCACACCTTGCCGGCGTCGGCGGGCTCGGCGAACACCAGTCCGCGTGCCATGCCGCGGCCGCGGGTCGAGACGCCCTCGTGCCGGGCGGCGAGCGTGGAGAGCACCTCGTTGATCTGGCGGCCCTTCATGTGGACGTCACGGGAGAGCGAATCGTCGGACCAGTAGTGCTCGATCGCCTTGGCCGCGGTGACGAACGCGGGATTGTTGCCGCGGAAGGTGCCGTTGTGCTCGCCCGGCGACCACACGTCGAGGTCGCGGCGGATGAGCACGAGTGCCAGCGGCAACCCGTATCCGCTGATCGACTTGGACAGCGTGACGATGTCGGGCTTGATCCCGGCCTCTTCGAAGGAGAAGAACTCACCGGTGCGGCCGCAGCCCATCTGCACGTCGTCGACGATCAGCAGGATGTCGCGACGCCGGCAGAGCTCGGAGAGCGCACGCAACCACTCCGCGCGCGCGACGTTGACCCCACCCTCGCCCTGCACGGTCTCGACGATGACCGCCGCGGGCAGGTTGAGTCCGCTGCCGGAGTCGTCGAGCACCCGCTCGAACCAGCTGAAGTCCTCGACGGCCCCGCCGAGGTAGTTGTCGAACGGCATCGGGGTCGCGTGCACGAGCGGGATACCCGCGCCGGCGCGCTTCATCGAGTTGCCGGTCACCGACAGCGAGCCGAGGGTCATGCCGTGGAAAGCGTTGGTGAAACTCACGATCGATTCACGGCCGGTGACCTTGCGGGCCAGCTTCAGTGCCGACTCGACGGCGTTGGTGCCGGTCGGTCCCGGGAACTGGATCTTGTAGTCCAGATCGCGCGGCGCGAGGATCTTGGAGGTGAACTCCTCGATCAGCCGACCCTTGGCCACGGTGGCCATGTCGAGACCGTGGGTGATGCCGTCGGATTCGATGTATTCGAGCAACGCGGACTTGAGGACCGGGTTGTTGTGGCCGTAGTTGAGCGCACCGGCCCCGGCGAAGAAGTCCAGGTAGCGGTCGCCGTTGGTGTCGGTCAGCCACGACCCACGAGCCTGGCCGAACACCGTCGGCCAGCTACGGCAGTAACTGCGGACCTCGGATTCGTGTTGGGTGAAGACCGAATCATCGATCGAGGTCTTCTTGGCGGTGGGTTGGTCGTTCATGGTTATTCCTCCAATGTGGGAAATCTGTGAGGCCGTCGCCCGGGGCGCGCGTCGCGCCGCCACCGCAGGTGAGATCCGCACAGAGCGGATCGGCGTGGCCCGCGCGGGGATACCGGTGCGCACCAACATGTACGGAGCAACCTGATCGACACATGTTGTGCGGACCCATCTTTGACCGTGTGGCTGGTGGATCAGGACCGGCTCGGGAGCCGACTCCTGTTGCCCGGGATCAGGGTTCGGGAACCTCGGGCTCGAGCAGATAGAGGTCCTCGGGCTCGTGTGCGTCCGGGAAGTCGCCGGCGGCGAAAAGGTCGCGCCGGGCGAATCGGAGTCCGCGAGCGGCAGCCACCGATGCGAACAATCGTTGCGAGGCAACGTTGTCGGGGCTGATGGTGGTGTGCATGGCCACCACCCCGCGTCGTGCGGCACGATCGATGAGTCGATGCAGCATCGTTGCTGCGATCCCGTGACCGCGATACGCGTCGTCGACCGCGACCTGCCAGACCATGAGGGTCGACGGGTCGGACGGACGTCGATATCCGGTGACGAATCCTGCAGTGCGGCCGTCGACCTCGGCGACGATGGACGTCTCGGCGAAGTCTCGGCACCACAGTACGTAGGCGTAGCTGGAATTCACGTCGAGCACCTGGGAGTCCTTGGCAATCTCCCAGAGTCGGGTACCGTCGGCCACCGAGGGAACCCGGTAGTCGAGAGTGAGAAGGGGTGATGGGGCCGTTCTTGTGTGGGACGGGCTCATAACGTATTCGACGTTAACAACGTGTGTCGACGAATTCACCTGCCTGCGTAAATCGGTGGGGAAATGCCCCCTCAATGCCCAGTTCATCCGGTATTTGTGATGCGGGACACAAACGCTTGCGACGACTCGCTGCGGGTGGGCGAATTGTCCGGCGGCGACCGCGGTGACGACCCCGGTGGCGCCGCCCGTCGAGGGGGACGGCTCAACCGAATCGGCAATGGGAGAATGGTTCGGTGACCCGGATCATCGCCGGCCGCCACGGCGGACGACCACTGAAGGTTCCCGACGCCGGGACCCGGCCCACCTCCGATCGGGTGCGCGAGGCGGTGTTCAACATTCTCGACGCCCGGATCGATCTGGAGGGTGCCGCCATCCTCGACCTCTATGCCGGGTCTGGTGCGCTGGGCCTCGAAGCACTCTCCCGTGGCGCGTCCTCGGCCGTGTTCGTCGACAACCGTCGTCGCGCCACCGCTGTCGTCACCGCCAACCTGAGGGCGCTCGGCGTCGCCGAGGTGGGCCGGGTGATCACCGCACCGGTGTCGGCGTTCCTGGCCGGCCCGGCCCGAGCGGACGTCCCGGCCCGAGTAGGTGTGACGGGCCGCTTCGATGTGATCTTCTCCGACCCGCCCTATGCATTCACCGACGACGAGGTGCACGGCGACCTCGCGGCGCTCGGCGCGGGCGGTTGGCTCGCCGACGGTGGCCTACTGGTCCTTGAGCGGGGCCGCCGGGCCACGACGAGATGGCCAGTCGGCTGGGAGGTCGTCACCGACAAGTCCTACGGCGACACCACGGTGCAGGTCGCGCGAGTCACCGGCGGGGAGGCCGGGTAGGTTCTGGAGAGTATGACCAGTGCGGTGATCCCCGGCTCCTTCGATCCCTTCACGCGCGGCCACCGTTACGTCGTCGAGCGGGCTGCCGCGTGTTTCGACGAGCTGGTGGTCACCGTTGTCGTCAATCCCAACAAGCGCGGCCTGTTCTCGGTCCCGGAGCGGCTCGAACTGATCCGGGAGGACTGCGCCGATCTGCCCAATGTGCGGGTGGATCAGTGGACCGGCCTGCTCGTCGACTATCTCAGAGAGAACGCGATCCACTCCATCGTCAAGGGTCTGCGCTCGTCGGTGGACTTCGACTACGAGCTTCCGATGGCGCAGATGAATCGTGAGCTGGCCGACGTCGAGACCGTGTTCCTGCTGACCGATCCGCGCTTCGCGCACGTCTCGAGTTCGCTGGTGAAAGAGGTCGCCAAGCTCGGCGGCGACGTGACACCCTTTCTCTCCCCGCACATCCACCGGCGCCTCGAGGCGATCCTGGCCGGTGAACGCAGCGTCTGACGAACGCAGGTCTGAGGAACGCAGCGTCAGACGAATAACGCAGCGTCAGACGACTATGGTGTCCGACGCCGACGCCACGAGACTTTCACTCATCGACGAATGTAAATACTGACCGCTGCGGCGTGCGGTATTAGCGTGAACGAGACGGTCATGAGCGTCAACGACAAGCCCTGGCTGGTTGACCGGCAACCCTCGCATCGCGGTGGGGTGCCCCAGGTGACGACCGGATCGGGAATGTCCCGATAAGCGTGATGGAAACGGCCACAACGATTTCGTGAGGAGTCGTCGTGCCGTCGTGGTCGTCGGTACCCGCGGGATACGCCCGGGGTGTCGTCGGGCACGCCTCTCCTCGCGTGCCCCGTTCCCCGGTTGGAGGAGAGTGCCGCCATGTCCGCCCCATCGCCGTCCACGAGTGCCGATCCACACCCGGCGCCGTCGGGGGACTCGCACCCGTCGTCGGCGGGCACGACTACGCCGCCGGTCGCCGAACGCGTTGCGCCCCTGCGTCATCCCGGCCGGTGGGTTCTCGCCGCGATCGTGCTCATCGTCGGTGCGCAGTTGGTCCACGGCCTGGCCACCAACGCGTTCTTCCAATGGGATCGGTTCGGGTACTGGTTCTTTCGCCCTGTCATTCTCGAAGGCCTCGGGGTCACCTTGGAGGTCGCAGCGTACAGTGCGGTGCTCGCCCTGGCCGTGGGCATCGTCCTGGCGCTGATGCGGCTGTCGAACAATCCCGTGCTCGCGGCGGTCAGCTGGGGTTACGTCTGGTTCTTTCGATCGATCCCGCTGATCGTACTGCTCCTCATCCTGTTCAACTTCGGGGCGCTCTACCAGAGTCTGAGTATCGGTGTTCCGTTCGGCCCGGGACTGTTTCATTTCTCCGAGGCCGATCTCGCCACCCCGTTCCTGATCGCCGTCATCGGTATCACCGTCCACGAGGCGGCGTTCGCCGCCGAGATCGTGCGCGGCGGCATCCTGTCGGTTGACGCGGGCCAACACGAAGCCGCTGCCGCACTGGGCATTCCACGTCGTTATCACTTTCTGCGCATCACATTGCCGCAGGCTCTGCGGTCCATCGTGCCGTCGTATGTGAATCTGCTGATCGGGCTGATCAAGTCGACATCGCTGGTCTACTACGTGTCGCTACTCGATCTGTTCGGCGTGGTCTCGACCCAGTCGAGCACCTATTCCGGTGACATCATCCCACTGCTGATGGTGGCGACGGTCTGGTACGTGATCCTCACCAGCGCCGTCTCGATCGTCCAGTTCTACATCGAGCGCTACTTCGCGCGAGGGGCGGTCCGCACCCTGCCCCCCACGCCGATACAGCGATTGCGGTTCGCTGTTGCCGGCGTTCGCCGGAGCATCGCCCTGCGTCCCTGGGAGCGTGCCGCATGACGCGCGCCGCCATCACACCGGACACGACGCCGGCCGGTGCCGAGGTGCAGATCGTGGGCGCCCACCGCTTCTACGCCGACCATCACGTCCTCAAGGGCATCGACCTCACGATCCGCCCGGGAGAGGTGACGGTGATCCTCGGACCCTCGGGCTCGGGCAAGTCGACCCTGCTCCGTGCCGTGAACCATCTCGAACGGCTCGACGCAGGCCACGTCAGCGTGGGCGGCGAACTGATCGGCGTCCGCCGTACCGGCGGCCGTCTCCGGGAATTGCCCGAACGCGAGATCCTGCGACAGCGGCGCCGCATCGGCTACGTCTTCCAGTCATTCAACCTGTTCTCCAACCTCACCGCCGGCCAGAATGTCGCGGCACCATTGGTCTCGACCGGCCGGATCACCCGCGCGGACGCCGAGCGCGCTGCCCGCGCACTCCTTGCGCGCGTGGGACTCTCGGACAAGTACGACGCATATCCGCGCCAGCTCTCCGGCGGTCAGCAACAGCGGGTCGCCATCGCCCGGGCGTTGGCCGTCGAGCCGGGGGTGCTGCTCTTCGACGAGCCGACCTCGGCGCTCGATCCCGAGCTCGTGGGCGACGTCCTCGCGGTGATCCGTGATCTCGCCGCCACCGGCACCACCTTGATCGTGGTGACCCACGAGATCGGCTTCGCCCGCGAGGTCGCCGACACCATCGTCTTCCTCGACGACGGCCGCATCGTCGAGCAGGGCACCCCGGAGCAGGTCCTCGATCATCCGACACACCAGCGCACCAAGGACTTCCTGCTCCGAGTGCTCTGACCGCGACACATCGACCACCACACACCGACCACCACACACCGACCACCACTCACCGACCGCCACCACCGTCGGCGACCCCGCCGGGGCACGTCGTCATCCTCCCTGCCGTCACACCCCAGAAACGGAGTAACTCCATGTCACCAACGCGTTCCGCCGATCGCGTCACCCCCCGAACGCGCGCTCGTCGCCGGGCCGCGACGCGGCTCGGTGCCGTCACCGTGGCACTCGGCCTCGTCGGCAGTCTGCTCACCGCGTGCTCGGGCGGTTCCACCGACGCCGCGCAACCATCCGGAAAGCCGGGCGGTGTCGTCATCGGCGCGGTCTCCAACGGCGCCGCCAACCAAATCGATGTGACTGTGCCGCAGGTCGATTCGATTCGCAACGCGCTGCCGGCGGCGGTGCGTGACTCCGGGGAGCTGTCGATCGGGATCGGGGCACTGCCCTCGGGGTATCCGCCTCTGGCGTTCATCGGGTCCGATCAGCACACGCTGACCGGCGCCGAACCCGACCTCGGCCGCCTCGTCGCGGCCGTCCTCGGGCTCACACCGGTGATCACCAACGCCACGTGGGAGAACCTCTTCGTCGGAATCGACAGCGGGCGAACAGATGTCGGATTCTCCAACATCACCGTCACCGAAGAGCGCAAGGAAAAATACGACTTCGCGACCTACCGCAAGGACGAAATCGCCTTCGAAGTGCTCAAGGCGAGCTCCTGGAACTTCGACGGCAACTACGAGAGCCTTGCGGGCAAGAAGGTGGCCGTCGGGTCGGGCACCAACCAGGAACGCCTACTGCTGGAGTGGCGGGACAAGCTCACCGCCGAGGGCAAGACCCTCGACGTCGTCTACTTCCCGGACGCCAACTCGATCAACCTGGCCCTTGCCTCGGGCAAGATCGACGCCTACCTCGCGCCGAATCCGAGCATCTCCTATCACGTCCGGCAGACCGCGGGCACCCCGAAAGCCACCCGTGTCGCCGGCACGTATTCCGGGGCCGGGTCGACGCTGCAGGGATTGATCGCGGCCACGACGAAGAAGGGTGACGAACTCGTCGGGCCGCTCGCCGACGCGATCAACCACCTGATCACCACGGGTGTGTACGCGAAGTGGCTGGCCGCGTGGAACCTCTCCGCCGAGGCCGTACCGACGTCACAGGTGAATCCGCCCGGACTGCCGCGCAACGACAGCTGAGGTGGCCGGGATGAAGACGGGTGGGACAGAGAGGGACGGGATGGAAAAGGAGTCGTGCCGATGGGACATCATCGAGTCATGAGTGAGCGCACGGCTGATGCTTCGCCGACGGCCCGATCGGGTGTCGACGTCCTCGACGATCCGGTCCGATCGTCGCTGAGCGGTCACCACCGGCATCTCGCGCAACGACGCGGACGGGTGTTGCGCTACCGACGCGACGTGTCGGTGTTCGCGGCGTTCCCACTCGATCCCGGCCCCGCGGATTGGTCGGACGCCGTCGAGCTCTTCGGTCCCGGTGGCACACTGCCGATCTCGGGGTCGATGCCGACGCCGCCGCCCGGCTGGGCGACGACGATGGCCCTGCCCGGTGTGCAGATGATCGCCCGTGCCGTCGAGTCCGCACCGGATCCGGCGGCGGTGATCCTCACCGACGACGACGTCCCCGAGATGCTCGACCTCGTCGCCCGCACCCGACCCGGGCCGTTCCTGCCGCGCACCATCGAGATGGGCACCTATCTCGGACTCAGGCACGGTGGCGCGTTGATCGCGATGGCAGGGGAGCGACTACATCCGGCCGGCGCCACCGAGATCAGTGCCGTGTGCACCGATCCGGCACACCGGGGTCGGGGGCTGGCGTCGCGTCTGGTCCTGGCTGTCGCCGACGGGATCGTTCGGCGCGGTGAGATCCCGTTCCTGCACACCGCGGCCGAGAACGTCACGGCGATCCGCCTCTACGAATCACTGGGCTTCGAACTGCGCAAGGAGCTGGTCTTCGGGTCGTTCCGGATACCCGACTGACCGCACACCCTGTTGCGTTCGCGTACCACGCGACACGCCGATCACTGTGACCTCCGTAGTCACACACATCCCATTCGGCACAATAGTCACAGACGTTTCACCAGATGACCATTGGCGTGAGCCGGATTGGGGTGGCTGTGTACCGGGTATTTGAAGCGCTCGACGAACTCGTTGCGATCGTCGAGGAGGCGCGGAGTGTCCCCATGACCGCCGGATGTGTGGTCCCGCGGGGAGATGTGCTCGAACTGCTCGACGACATCAAGGACTCGATCCCGGGTGAGCTCGACGACGCCCAGGACGTTCTCGACAGCCGTGACTCGATGCTCGAGGACGCGCGTTCGCACGCCGACACCGTGATCGGCAACGCCGATTCCGAGTCGGAAGCGGTGCTCGCCCACGCCCGTGCCGAGGCCGACCGCATCCTCGCCGACGCCAAGTCGCAGGCCGACCGCATGGTCGACGAGGCAAGCAATCACGGCAAGTCCCTCGTCGAGGACGCGACCGAAGAGGCTCGGCGGCTCTCGTCCAGCGCGGCCCGCGAATTCGAGGCCGTCACCGGGCGGGCACGCGCCGAGGCGCAGCGCACCATCGACGCCGCGAACAACACCTACGACAAGTCGGTCGCCGACGGCATTGCCGAACAGCAGCGTCTGGTGTCCGAGGCCGAGGTCGTCGCCGCCGCGAAATCCGAGGCCGAGCGCATCATCGACGCGGCACACGCCGAGGCCGACCGGTTGCGCGGTGACTGCGACGTCTACGTCGACGAGAAGCTGGCGCAATTCGAGGAAACCCTCACCAACACCCTGCGGTCGGTGAACCGCGGTCGCCATCAGCTGCGTACCGGCGCGGGCATGCACGATTACGTCGAATATCCCCGCAGCGTCGACCACGATCCGGCCCGCGGTCGGGCCCGGTCCGAGGCCGCCGACGACGTTTCGCCGCTCGCGGTCTGAGTCCGCGAAGCGGTGCCGACACGGGCCGGGCGAGCTCATTCGAGGATTCGCTGACCCGGGCGTATGGTGCATCTGTGGCCGAAAACGCAGTGACCCCAGGTGTGAGCACGGGTGAGGCATCCGCGCACGCCCGTGATCCCTTCGTGCTCGACATCCGCTCTCTCGGACGTCGTCCGGGGACGATGACCGAGGTGCACCGGACCGCCGTGACACCCGAACGGCTCGGGCTGGAGATGATCGGTATCCCCGCCGCGTCCGAGGTGGATCTCGACCTGCGACTCGAGTCGGTGAGCGAGGGAGTTCTCGTCAGCGGCACGGTCTGCGGCGAAACCGAGGGCCAGTGTTCGCGGTGTCTCGAACCCGTCGACGGGACCGTCACCGTCTTCCTGACCGAGCTCTTCGCCTATCCCGACAGTGAGACCGAGCAGACCACCGACGCCGACGAGATCCACCGCATCAACGACGACCGGATCGACCTCGAGCAGTCCATCATCGACGCCGTCGCGCTCGAACTGCCGATGTCGCCGTTGTGTACCGAGGACTGTGAGGGCCTGTGCAGTGTGTGCGGTGTGCGCATGGCCACCGCAGAACCCGGCCACGGACACGAGATCATCGACCCGCGCTGGGCCGGTCTCGCCCAGAAGTTCGCCGATGTCGATGAGGAGTCGTCCGACACCGATCCCGAGCAGTCCCGGGGTCCGCAGTGAGCGAAGGCAGACGTCGGGGGAAACAACCCCCGTCGTGCGTTCCTCTGCTGTCCGCACTCGGCGCCGAGATCTCCGACGAGCTGCTGACCCTGGCTCTGACACATCGTTCCTACGCCTACGAACACGGGGGCCTGCCGACCAACGAGCGCCTGGAGTTCCTGGGCGACTCGGTACTCGGCGTGGTCATCACCGAACGGCTGTATCTGCGTTTCCCCGACCGGCCCGAGGGCGAGCTGGCCAAGATCCGGGCGAGTGTGGTGAACATGCACGCGCTCGCCGGTGTGGCCCGCGGCCTCTCCGACGACGGGCTCGGGGCCTACCTGTACCTGGGCCGAGGTGAGGAGCTCACCGGCGGTCGCGACAAGGACTCGATCCTCGCCGACGGTCTCGAATCATTGTTCGGTGCGGTCTATCTCGAACACGGCCTCGAGGTGTCGCAACGCGTCATCGGTGATCTCTTCGACGAGATCATCGACCGTGCAGGCGATCTCGGTGCCGGACTGGACTGGAAGACCTCACTTCAGGAGCTCACCGCCGAGCACGGTTTCGGGCCGCCGCAGTATCAGGTCTCCTCGACCGGGCCGGACCACAACAAGGAGTTCACCGCGGTTGCCGTGGTGGCCGGCGAGAGCGTCGGAGAAGGTGTCGGCCGGACCAAGAAAGAAGCCGAGCAAAAGGCGGCGGCACTGGCCTGGCAGACCCTGACCGACCGCGCCGGGGCGTCGTGACCACCCCGCGCCGGAGCGTCGATGCCTGAATTACCCGAGGTCGAGACCGTGCGCCTGGGCTTGGCCGATCACGTTGTCGGGCAACGGATCACCACGGTCGAGGTACTCCACCCCCGCGCGGTACGCCGCCACGCGGGCGAATCCGCCGATCTCGCGTCGCGGCTCGCGGGGAAGACCGTCACCGCTGCGCGCCGTCGTGGCAAATACCTCTGGCTCGACGTCGCCGACGACACCGACGACGCCGCGCTGGTCGTCCACCTCGGGATGAGCGGCCAGATGCTCATCGCACGGGCGGGAGCACCCGACCACACCCACCTGCGTATCCGCGCACACCTCGCCGACGGCAACGAGCTGCGCTTCGTCGATCAGCGTACCTTCGGTGGCTGGCACGTCGACGAGCATGTGCCCGACCCGTTCATGCCCGAGAATGCTTCTGCTGCAATGGATTCGGACGACCGGGTGTTGCCCCGCGTGCCCGCGTCGATCGCACACATCGCGCCCGACCCGTTCGATCCGGGCTTCGACACCTCGGCCGTCGTCGCTAGGATCCGCGCGCGACACACCGAGATCAAGAGAGCACTGCTCGATCAGACGATCATCTCCGGGGTCGGCAACATCTACGCCGACGAGGCCCTCTGGCTCGCCCGGCTGCACGGCACCAGGGTCACCGACACGTTGGCGCCCAAGAAGATTCGCGAACTGATCGACGCCGCCACCGACGTCATGGCACAAGCACTGAAGGTCGGCGGTACATCGTTCGACGCGCTCTACGTCAACGTCAACGGACAGTCCGGCTACTTCGAGCGGTCGCTCAACGCCTATGGTCGCGAGGGTCAGCCGTGCCGGCGGTGCGGACGGATCATGCGTCGTGAGCACTTCATGAACCGCAGTTCGTTCTCCTGTCCGCAGTGTCAGCGCCGACCACGGATGTGACCCGCGCCGCCGGTTGCCGGTACCGCGGAAGCATCAGCCCGCCCGCGACGTTGGGTGCCACGAGGACCATGGACGAAGGAGCGATCTCAGGATGACCGTCGAGAATCACGCCGACCGGCACGGCACGGCCGACAAGGGCAACGCGGCCGCCGCGCCGCATCAGCACACCGAGCTGTGGGTGGAGCGCACCGGAACGCGTCGCTACACCGGTCGTTCCTCGCGGGGAGCCGAGGTACTCGTCGGTTCCGAGGACGTCGAAGGCGTCTTCACGCCCGGTGAGCTCCTGAAAATCGCGCTGGCCGCATGCACCGGCATGTCGTCGGACAGGCCGCTGTCGCGACGACTCGGCGACGACTACGACGCGACGATCCGGGTGAGCGGCACCGCCGACCGGGACAACGAGGTGTACCCGCGTCTCGACGAGGTGCTCGAAGTGGATCTGTCCGAACTCGACCCGGAGGCCGCGCAACGCCTACTCGTCGTCGTCGAGCGCGCGATCGACGCGGTGTGCACCGTCGGGCGGACCATCAAAGCCGGAGCCGAGGTCGGCCTGCGCATCGACACCGAGTGAGACAGGACGAGACCACGATGACCGACGACGCCGAGAGCGCCGATGCGATCCGGCTGACCGCCTACGTCCACGGACACGTGCAAGGAGTCGGGTTCCGCTGGTGGACACGTTCCCGCGCACTGGAACTCGGCCTCGTCGGATACGCCGCCAACCAACCCGACGGTCGGGTGCGCGTCGTCGCCCAGGGGCCGGCCGAGGCGGTGCGCGCGCTCGTCGCGCTCCTGCGTTCCGACACGACGCCGGGGCACGTGGATCTCGTCGTCGACTCCTACGACGCACCGCGCGCCGGTGTGACCGGATTCGTCGAGAAGTAGGCCCGGGGGCGGGCCCCGCCTCGTCCGAGATGAGTAGGCTGTACCGTCGTGCACCTCAAGTCGCTCACCCTCAAGGGCTTCAAGTCCTTCGCGTCGGCGACCACCCTGCGCTTCGAGCCCGGGATCACCTGCGTGGTCGGGCCCAACGGGTCCGGCAAGTCCAACGTCGTCGACGCGCTGACCTGGGTGATGGGGGAGCAGGGCGCCAAGGCACTGCGCGGCGGAAAGATGGAGGACGTCATCTTCGCCGGAACCTCGGGCCGCCCACCGCTGGGCCGCGCCGAGGTCACCCTCACCATCGACAACTCCGACGGCGCGCTCCCCATCGAATACTCCGAGGTGTCGATCACCCGCCGCATGTTCCGCGACGGGGCGGGCGAATACGAGATCAACGGCAACTCGTGCCGACTGATGGACGTCCAGGAGCTGCTGTCGGACTCCGGAATCGGCCGGGAAATGCACGTCATCGTCGGGCAGGGGCGCCTCGCGGCCATCCTCGAATCCCGGCCGGAAGATCGCCGCGCCTTCATCGAGGAGGCCGCAGGCGTCCTCAAACACCGCAAACGCAAGGAGAAAGCGGTCCGCAAACTGCAGTCGATGCAGGCCAACCTGGACCGCCTGTCCGACCTGACCGCCGAACTGCGCCGCCAGCTCAAACCACTCGGACGCCAGGCCGAGGTGGCACGCCGCGCGCAGACCATCCAGGCCGACCTCCGCGACGCCCGGCTACGGCTGGCCGCCGACGACCTGGTGACCCGCCGCGCCGAGATGGCCGAGCACACCGCCGTCGAGGACAACATCCGTCGCGAGCAGGACGAGGTCTCCGCCGAACTCGATGCCGTGTCGGGTGAACTCGCCGATCACGAAGAGCATCTCGCACAGGTGGTGCCCGCCGCAGAGGCCGCCGGTCAGGCATGGTTCACGCTCTCGGCATTGGCCGAGCGGGTCGACGCCACCGCCCGCGTCGCCACCGAACGCAGCCGCTATCTCGACGAACCGGTCACCGCGTCCAGCGGTCCCGATCCCGAGGACCTCGAACGCCAGGCCGACGAGGCCGCCGAGACCGAGGCGGAGATGACGGCCGCGGTGGAAAGCGCCGCCGAGTTCCTTGAAGGCGCCAAAGACGAACTGGCGCAACGCGAACGGGCTGCCGCAGCGGCAGAGCAGGCGCATCTGGCCGCGGTGCGGGCGATCGCCGACCGTCGGGAGGGCCTCGCCCGCCTCGAAGGGCAGGTCGACAATCTGCGGACCAAGGCCGATTCGGTCGACGCCGAGACCACACGTCTGACCGAGGCCATCGCCGCCGCGGTCGAGCGTTCACAGATCGCGCAAACCCAGCAGGACGAGGTGGCCGAGTCGTTGGGTGAACTCGAAGCCTCGGAGAAGGGCCTCGACGAACACCACGAGCGCTGTGTCAGCGCGCTCAACCTGTCGAACGAGCGTGTCGCGACACTGCAGGCCGAGGAACGCGAGGCCGAACAGCGGATCGCGTCGTTGACCGCGCGCATCGAAGCCCTGTCGGTGGGCCTCGAGCGAGGCGACGGCGGTGCCTGGCTGATGGAGAATGTGGCCGACGGACTCCTCGGTCCCATGTCGGAGCTGTTGACCGTCGACGCCGGTTACGAGACCGCGATCGCCGGTGCGCTCGGCGGTGCGGTCGATGCGATCGCCGCCGCCGATCCGTCGTCGGCGCTGCGCGCCCTCGAGTTGCTCAAAGCCGGTGACGGTGGCCGGGCGTCGATGATCGTCGGCGGCCTGACCCACACTCCCTCACCACGCACCGACCCGCTTCCCGACGGAGCGGTGTGGGCGTCGTCTGTGGTGACCTGCGCGCCGTCCATCCGGCCCGCGATCGAGCTGATCCTCGCCGACACCGTCCTGGTGGACAGCACCGAGGCCGCCGTCGAGGTGGCCGGAGCGCTCGGCGTGCGCGCGGTCACCGGCGACGGCGACCGGGTGTCCCGCGCGACCATCGAAGGCGGATCATCACACCGGCCGTCGACGTTGGAGGTCCAGTCGGCGATCGACACCGCGACCACCGACCTCGCCGCCACCCGCCGGCGGGTCGAAGAACTTGCCGCCGCCCTGCAGGGTGCGTTGGCCGAACAGCAACAGCGCCGGGAAGCCGCCGAACAGGCACTCGCTGCGCTGCACGAGTCCGACAGCGCCGTGGGCGGGGCATACGAACATCTCGCCCGGCTCGGGCAGGAGATCCGCGCGGCGCAGGCCGAGGCCGACCGGCTCACCCGGCAGCGCAACTTCGTCGAGACCGGCCGCGCCGAGACGGTCGCGAAACTCGACGAACTCGAACAACGTCTTGCACTCGCCCAGGGTGAGGGCACCGAAGAACCGACCGGCGAGGTCGATTCGGGGGAACGCACACTGGCAGCCGAGGCGGTGGCCGCGGCCCGCAGCGCCGAGATGGAGGCACGGCTGGCGATGCGCACCGCCGAAGAGCGCCTCGCGTCGGTGCGCGGTCGCGCGGAATCGTTGCGGCGCGCGGCGCAGCGTGAACGCGACTCGCGGGAGCGCGTGCGCCGTCAGAACGAGGCCCGACGGCAGGCCGCCACGGTCGCCGCCGCCGTCGCCGCGTCGGCTGCGGAGGTGTCCGAGCGGGTGGCCGCCGCCGTCGCCACCGCGCAGGCCGGGCGCGACGAACTCGAGCAGGTGCGCGCCACCCGCACCGCGGCCGTCGACGAACTCAAGAGCCGCGTCAACACCCTCTCGCAGCGGTTGAGCACGCTCAAGGACGCCGTGCACCGCGATGAGGTGGCCCGCGCGCAGGCCACCTTGCGGATCGAACAACTCGAGGAGCAGGTACTCGAGCAGTTCGCGATGGCGCCCGACGACCTCGTCGCGGAATATGGGCCGGACGTGCCGATGCCGCCGTCGGCGCTCGAAATGGCCGAGTACGAGGCCGCCAAGGCACGTGGTGATCAGGTGGTGGCCCCGGCGCCGATGCCCTTCGACCGCGCCACCCAGGAGTCACGGGCCAAGAAGGCACAGAAAGACCTCAACACGTTGGGACGGGTGAACCCCCTCGCGCTCGAGGAATTCGCCGCACTCGAGGAGCGCTACACGTTCCTCTCTGCGCAACTCGAGGACGTCAAGGCCGCCCGCAAGGACCTGATGTCGGTGGTCGAGGAGGTCGACGCCCGCATCCTGCAGGTGTTCACCGAGGCCTACGCCGACGTGGAACGCGAATTCGCACAGGTGTTTTCGACACTGTTCCCCGGCGGTGAGGGCCGACTGATCCTCACCGAACCCGGCGACATGCTCACCACCGGAGTCGAGGTCGAGGCCCGGCCGCCGGGGAAGAAGGTCAAACGCCTGTCTCTGCTGTCCGGCGGCGAGAAGTCGTTGACCGCGGTCGCCATGCTGGTCGCCATCTTCCGTGCGCGGCCGTCGCCGTTCTACGTGATGGACGAGGTCGAGGCAGCACTCGACGACACCAACCTGCGACGCCTGATCAGTCTGTTCGAGCAACTGCGGGAACGGTCACAGCTGATCGTGATCACCCACCAGAAGCCGACGATGCAGGTCGCCGACGCGCTCTACGGCGTCAGCATGCGCGGCGACGGGATCACCACGGTGATCTCCCAACGGTTGCGGGGGGTCGACGTCCCGGTCGCCGCGACCCCAGAACTCGCGACCCCGGAACCCGCGACCGACTGACACATCCCGACGGACACCCCCGACCGCAAGACCGACGGAGAACAGGACCTGTGCACCAGTGAACACCGACATCATCATCGGCATCGTCATCGCGGTGGTCGTGATCCTCGCGCTCATCGTGGTGGGCATCGTGCTCGCCCGGCGGCGGCGGATCTCGCTCACCGACCAGCCCGACAGCCAGGTCACCGACGGCAGCAAGCCCCAGGTCGACAGATCGGGTGGATACCAGGCCGGGTCGGGTTTCAGTTTCAGCCAGGGCGGGGCGGGTACCGCCACCGCGCCGCCACCGGCACCTGGCCCGACGCCGACCGTCGAGCCGGTGCTGCCGTCGCAGGAGCGCACCGAGACCGACGGCCAGCCCGCCGTCGGCGACGATGCCTCCATCCCACGTGACTCGGTCAAGCGTGGAATCTCCGAGGTCAGCCTCCCCGACGCCACCGACGACGGCGCCCCGGCTGCCGCCGACAGCGCTCCCGACGTCGTCGACAGCGCTCCCGACGTCACCGACAGCGCTCCCGCCGACACCGACAGCGCTCTCGATACCGAGGCGGCCGCCCCGGCGGATGCCTCCGGCGCCACCCAGGCGCCTGCTCGCGAGGAGATCGCGCCGACCGCCGGGCGTCTCGGTCGGCTCCGCGGCCGCCTGTCGCGCTCGCAGGGCGCGATCGGCAAGAGCATGCTCGGGCTGCTCGGCGCCGGCGACCTCGACGAGGACAGCTGGGAAGAGATCGAGGACACCCTCGTGATGGCCGATCTCGGTACCGCGTCGACGACTGCCGTCGTGGAGCGGTTGCGTACCGACCTGGCCACCAACCCGGTACGCACCGCCGACGACGCCCGGGCGCTGCTCAAGCGCGTCCTCGTCGACCAGCTCCACCCGGAGATGGACCGATCCGTGCGCGCCCTACCGCACGCCGACAAGCCGGCCGTGATCTTGGTCGTCGGCGTCAACGGCACCGGAAAGACCACCACCACCGGCAAACTCGCGAGAGTGCTCGTCGCCGACGGGCGGCGGGTGCTACTCGGCGCCGCCGACACCTTCCGCGCGGCCGCCGCCGATCAGCTCCAGACCTGGGGCGAGCGGGTGGGCGCCGACATCGTGCGCGGCAAGGAACAGGCAGATCCGGCGTCGGTGGCCTTCGACGCCGTCGCGAAGGGCATCGACTCCGGTGTCGACGTGGTCATGATCGACACCGCGGGCCGGCTGCACACCAAGACCGGACTCATGGACGAGCTGGGCAAGGTCAAGCGCGTCGTGGAGAAGAAGGCACCCGTCGACGAGGTATTGCTCGTTCTCGACGCCACGGTGGGGCAGAACGGTCTCACCCAGGCCCGGGTGTTCGCCGAGGTTGTCGACATCACCGGAGTTGTCCTGACCAAGCTGGACGGTACCGCCAAGGGCGGCATCGTGTTCCACGTCCAGGAGGAACTCGGTGTCCCGGTCAAGCTCGTGGGTCTCGGCGAAGGCGCCGACGATCTCGCGCCCTTCGAGCCCGAGGCATTCGTCGACGCGCTTCTGTGAGCGGGGCCGGTGACGGACACCCTTGCGCACCGGCACCTCGCCACCGGAACCTCTGCGGAGCCCCTCGGCACCGACGGATTCGAGGCTTTGACAACTCCTGGTACCGACAACTCTCGGCTCCCACAACGCAGCCGTGACAGCCGAGTGCACCAGAGCCGGTGCGTCCTCATCGGCTCTCGCCGATGTGTGAACGTGTGGTTTTGCACTGCACAATCATGCGCACCGCTGCATACCGACCAGGGATTTAACCCCGGTGAAATATAAAGTGCCCTCTGGTTCACATGGCGGAAACGACGAATAGCTCTCGCCGAAACAAACACCAAGCAATCTTCTCTCCAGGTCAAAACCGCGGCCTGTAAGCGGTGGGATGAGGAGGATACTAGTGGCTTTCCCCACTATGGGTGTGCCGGATTCGGGCGACACAGCCTGGATGCTGGCCAGTTCGGCGCTCGTCTTGTGTATGACGCTGCCCGGTCTGGCGTTCTTCTACGGCGGCATGGTCCGCGCGAAGAACGTCCTGAACATCATGATGATGAGTGCGATGTCGGCCGGCATCGTCACGGTGCTCTGGTCGATCTACGGGTTCTCGATGGCGTTCGGCAACGACATCCTCGGAACGAGTAATGGCGGCCTGCTCGGTGATCCGGGCGAATACTTCGGACTGAAGAACCTGCTCGCGGGTGTCAACGGTGCCGCAGCGGTGGCCGCCGACCCCGCAACGCAGACCGCGGCGGCGCCTGCGGTCGACATTCCGATCTTCGGCACGATCCCGGCGATGGTCTTCGTGGCGTTCCAGTTGATGTTCGCCATCATCACCGTCGCCCTGGTCTCCGGTGCGGTGGCCGATCGCATGAAGTTCGGTGCGTGGACCGCCTTCACCGTGCTCTGGTCGACGATCGTCTACTTCCCGGTGGCCCACTGGGTCTTCGCCTTCAACGGCGTCACCGCCGAGAAGGGCGGCTGGATCGCCAACAACCTCAAGGCGATCGACTTCGCAGGTGGTACGGCCGTCCACATCAACTCCGGTGTCGCCGGTCTGGTTCTGGTGTTGTTCCTCGGCAAGCGCAAGGGCTGGCCGAAGTCCCCGATGCGGCCGCACAACCTGCCGTTCACGATGCTCGGCGCCGGATTGCTGTGGTTCGGTTGGTACGGCTTCAACGCCGGTTCGGCGACCTCGGCCAACGGCGTCGCCGGTTCGACCTTCATCACCACCACTGTCGCGACCGCGGCGGCGATGCTCGGCTGGCTGCTCACCGAGCGAATTCGCGACGGTCACGCGACCAGCCTGGGTGCCGCGTCGGGCATTGTCGCAGGACTCGTGGCGATCACGCCGTCCTGTTCGTCGGTCGACATCTGGGGTGCACTGATCATCGGCGTGCTCGCCGGCATCATCTGTGCGCTGGCCGTGGGTCTGAAGTACAAGCTCGGATATGACGACGCGCTCGATGTCGTCGGCGTTCACATGGTCGGCGGTATCCTCGGTACCGTGCTGATCGGCTTCCTGGCCACCAAGAAGGCCCCGGCCGCCGTCGACGGCCTCTTCTACGGTGGTGGTTGGGATCAGCTGTGGCGTCAGGTGCTCGGCGCAGGCTCCGTATTGGTCTATTCGGCCATCGTCACTGCAATAATTGCAGCCGTGATCAAGTTCACCATCGGTCTTCGTGCGGACGAGGCCGATGAGGCTCAGGGTCTCGACGAATCGCAGCACGCAGAATCCGCATATGATTTCACGCCGATCGGCGGGGGCTCGGCCCTCGCTCAGGCAGGCGTCATTGGTGCCGGCAAGGAGGCATGATCCACAGTGAAACTGATCACCGCAATCGTGAAGCCGTTCACGCTCGAGGACGTCAAGGCAGGTCTCGAGCAGGCCGGAATCCTGGGCATGACCGTCAGTGAGGTCCAGGGCTACGGCCGTCAGAAGGGCCACACGGAGGTCTACCGCGGCGCCGAGTACTCGGTTGATTTCGTCCCGAAGGTGCGGGTCGAGGTCGTCGTGGACGATGCCGCCGTGGACAAGGTCGTCGATGTCATCGTCGAGGCCGCCCGCACCGGCAAGATCGGCGATGGGAAGGTCTGGGTCTCGCCGGTGGAGTCGGTCGTGCGCGTCCGAACCGGCGAGCGCGGCGCCGACGCACTGTAGCGAGAGGGCCCGATGCCCTTCGTGAGCACTGGTCACGGCCCCGCGTCCGATGATGATTCGGGCGCGGGGCCGCGTCCTTCCCAGACACCGGTTGCCGCAACGGATCTCGCGGCAACCCGACGCCAGCTGACCGAGGCGTCCGGACCCAATCGACTCGACGCCCCCGGCCTGCGCCAGGTACTCGTCGACCTGCACGAGTTCTGGTTGACCAGCAAGGGTGCCGAACTCGGGATCAAACCCGGTAGTGGACTGGCGATTGTCGCCGTCGGCGGGCTCGGACGCGGTGAACTGCTGCCGCACTCGGATCTCGACCTGATCCTGCTCTACGAGGACCAGTCACCCGAGCGGGTCTCCGAGGTCGCCGACGGCCTCTGGTATCCGTTGTGGGACGCCAACATCGCGCTCGATCACAGCGTGCGCACGGTTCCGCAGGCGCTGCAGGTGGCCTCCGAGGACGTCACCGCCGCACTCGGTCTGCTCGAGGCCCGGCACATCGCCGGCGACGAGGACCTGTCGTCGCTGCTGATCGGTGGGGTGCGCCAGCAATGGCGTTCGGAGATCCGCACCCGGTTCCCGGCGGTGGTCGAACATGCCCGGGATCGGTGGCGACGCAGCGGCGACATCGCACACCGCGCCGAACCGGACCTCAAGAACGGTCGCGGCGGACTCCGAGACGTGCAGTTGCTCGGTGCGTTGTCGATCGCCCAACTGACCGACGGCATGGCCAATTTGCGGCCCGATTCTCCCGGTGCCGGACCGCAGGTCGCCTATCACCGACTCCTGGACATCCGTACCGAATTGCATCGGATCGCCGGGCGCCCACGCGAACAGGTGCGCGCCCAGGATGCCGACGAGATCGGCGCGGCACTGCGCCTCGGGGATCGTTTCGACCTCGCACGGGTCATCAGCGACGCCGCGCGCACCATCGGGTACTCCACCGATGTCGGTTTGCGGACCGCGGGTAATGCGCTGCCACGACGCGGGTTGGCCAAACTGCGCCGCTCACCGATCCGGCGACCGCTCGACGAGGGCGTCGTCGAGCACAACGGTGAAATCGTGTTGGCGCGCAACGCCATTCCCAGCAAGGACCCGGGACTGATTCTGCGGGTGGCGGCGTCGTCGGCGCGGACCGGCCTGCCGATCAGCGCGTCGACCCTGTCGCGGTTGGCCGACTACGCCCCGGAGCTGCGCGAGCCGTGGCCGAGCGAGGCGCTCGGTGATCTGCTGGTGCTGCTCGGTTCGGGGCCCCACATGGTCGCCCCGATCGAGGCTCTCGATCGGACCGGCCTGTGGGGTCGGCTCCTGCCCGAGTGGGGTGCGGTGCGCGACCTGCCTCCTCGCGATGCGGTGCACACGTGGACCGTCGACCGGCATCTGGTCGAGACCGCCGTCAACGCCGGCGCGATGACGACCCGGGTCACCCGACCGGATCTGTTGTTGCTCGGCGCTCTGATCCACGATCTCGGAAAGGGTCGCGGCGCAGACCATTCCATCGTCGGTGCAGAACTCGCCATCCAGGTCGGCAACCGAATCGGGTTGTGGCCGCAGGACGTGACGATCCTGTCGCAGATGGTCCGACACCACCTGTTGTTGCCCACGGTGGCCACCCGCCGTGACCTCGACGACCCGGCCACCGCCGAGGAGGTCGTCGACAAGCTCGGACACAACCGATTACTGCTCGAACTGCTCGCGGCACTCGCGGAGGCGGATTCGCTGGCGACGGGCCCGGGCGTGTGGGGTGACTGGAAGGCCTCACTCATCAACGATCTGGTGCGGCGCGCGACCCGCCTGCTCGACGGTGAGGAACTGCCGACCCCCGAACCGCTGACCGACGAGATGATCGCGCTCGCGCGCAGCGACGACTTCGCGGTCCGCATCACACCGACGGACGGCTTGCACACCTACTCCGTACTGATGGTCGCCCCGGACCATCCGGGCATGCTGTCGAAGATGGCCGGTGTGTTGGCGCTCAACGGATTGCGCTCGCTGTCGGCGACGGTCCAGAGCCACGAGAATCGCGCGATCAACAGCTTCGTGGTGGTGCCCGTGTTCGGGACACCGCCCGAGGCCGGGTTGCTGCGACAGCAGCTCATGGCGACCGTCGACGGCAAGTTCAGCGTGCTCGAGCGGCTCGACAAACGCGAACGCGAGTCGCCGACCCCGACGATCGGCACGATCGTCGCGACCCCCGGGGCGGTGGCCGTCGCGCAGGGCGCACCCGACGATCCCGCCACGGTGGCCGCCAACGCGGTGCCCGCATTGTTCGCGGTAGCCCCGTCGCGTGTGTTGTGGACGTCCTCCGATCTCGACGGAGGGGTGCTCATGGAGTTGCGCACCGACGACCGGCTCGGTCTGTTGAGCCGGGTCAGCGACGTGATCGAGCACGCCGGCGTCGTGGTGCGTTGGGCCAAGGTCGCCACCCTGGGCAACACGGTCGTCGACACATTCTGTCTCGTGCTGGGGGAGGACACCCCCGAGCGTCGGACGGAGCTGGCCGACGCGGTGCTCGCGGTCTGTCCGCCACCGCGGCCACGCACCGAAACCGACGACGATCCGGGGCCGGCGAGTTTCGGCGGCAGCGGCCGATCGGGAGTACCCATCAGCTGACGCCTCGCGGGATCGAGCGGTCGGCGGCGCCTGCCGTGTCGCCGTGCTGCGCCCGACGCGCACCCGCGTCGGGCGCAGCACGAGCCGGTCATGGAAAGATGGTGGAATGTTCGACTCCCTCTCCGATCGGTTGACCGGTGCGCTGAAGGATTTGCGCGGCAAGGGCCGCCTCTCCGACGCCGACATCGACCGCACCTGCCGTGAGATCCGCCTCGCGCTGCTCGAAGCCGACGTGTCGCTGCCGGTGGTGCGTGCGTTCATCGCGCGCATCAAGGAACGCGCCAAGGGTGCCGAGGTCTCCGCGGCGCTGAACCCGGCTCAGCAGGTCGTCAAGATCGTCAACGAGGAACTCGTCGGCATCCTCGGCGGCGAGACGCGGCGCGTCCGGTTCGCCAAGACCCCGCCGACGGTGATCATGCTCGCCGGCCTGCAGGGTGCCGGTAAGACGACGCTCGCGGGCAAGCTCGGCGCCTGGCTCAAGAAGCAGGGCCACACCCCGCTGCTGGTCGCCTGCGATCTCCAGCGTCCCGGCGCGGTCTCACAGCTCAAGATCGTCGGTGAACGCGCAGGCGTCCCGGTGTTCGCGCCGCACCCGGGTACCAGCATCAGCGGTGAGGCAGCCCCCGTCGGGATCAACCCGCTCGGCGTGACCGCCGGAGACCCGGTGTCGGTGGCGACCGGTGGTGTCGCCGAGGCCCGCGCCAAGCACCACGACGTCGTCATCATCGACACCGCGGGTCGTCTCGGAATCGACGCCGAGCTGATGAAGCAGGCCTCCGACATCCGCGACGCGACCCGTCCCGACGAGGTGCTGTTCGTCGTGGACGCGATGATCGGTCAGGACGCGGTCACCACCGCCGAGGCGTTCGCCGAGGGCGTCGGCTTCACCGGTGTGGTGCTGACCAAACTCGACGGTGATGCCCGCGGTGGTGCAGCCCTGTCGGTGCGTGAGGTGACCGGGCAGCCGATCATGTTCGCCTCCTCGGGTGAGAAGCTCGAGGACTTCGACGTCTTCCATCCCGACCGGATGGCCAGCCGCATCCTCGGCATGGGCGATGTGCTCTCGCTCATCGAACAGGCCGAGGAACACTGGGACGCCCAGCAGGCCGAAGAGGCCGCCGCCAAGATCACCCAGGGTGAACTGACCCTCGAGGACTTCCTCGAGCAGATGCAGATGATCCGCAAGATGGGCCCGATCGGCAACATCCTCGGCATGCTGCCCGGAGCCGGGCAGATGAAGGACGCGTTGTCGCAGGTCGACGACAAGCAGCTCGACCGCGTGCAGGCGATCATCCGCGGCATGACGCCGGCCGAGCGGGACAACCCCAAGATCATCAACGCCTCTCGGCGTCTGCGTATCGCCAACGGCTCGGGTGTCACCGTCAGCGAGGTCAATCAGCTCGTCGACCGCTTCTTCGAGGCCCGCAAGATGATGGCGCAGATGTCCGGACGGATGATGGGCCCGGGCCGCAAGACCAATCGCAAGAAGGGCAAGGGGAAGAAGGGCAAGAGCAAGGGCCGCGGACCCACGCCACCGAAGGTGCGCGGCGGATTCCCCGGGATGCCGGGTGGTTTCCCGGATCTGTCGAACATGCCCGCCGGACTCGACCAGCTCCCACCCGGACTCGAGGGCATCGACATCTCCCAGTTCCAGCAGCCGAAGAAGAAGTAACGGGTCGATGCCCGGAGACGTTGCAGCAGAACGGGACTCGATCCGGTATTCACCGATCGACCACGGCGAGCCGCGGCATTACCGGGGTCGTGACCCGCTCACCGACGAGCCGATCGAGTTCTGGGTGCGCGGCGGGCGCATCCGGACCGAACCCATTCCCGATGCGCAGACCGCAGCCGACGACGTGTGGATCCTGCCGGGACTCGTCGATGCCCACAATCATGTCGGCATCGCCCCCGGGCTCGGGGTGACGATCGATCAGGCACGTGCGTTCGCGCGTCAGGACGTGGCCGCGGGCACCCTGTTGATCCGTGAGGTCGGCTCGCCCCTGGACACCCATCCGCTCGACGACGACCCATTGGCGCCGCGATTCATTCGCTCGGGCAAGCACATTGCGCGGCCCAAACGGTACCTGCGTGACTACGGCGTCGATCTCGACGATCCGGACGATCTCGCCGGCGAGGTGACGCGGCAGGCGGCCGCGGGGGACGGCTGGGTCAAGATCGTCGGCGACTGGATCGACCGTGAGGTCGGTGATCTCGCGCCGCTGTGGGACCGTGCACAACTCGACGCCGCGGTTCGTGCTGCCCACGATGCCGGGGCACGCATCACCGCGCATGTCTTCGGTACCGATGCGCTCGGTGACCTCATCGCTGCGGGAGTCGACTGCATCGAACACGGAACCGGGGCGACCGCCGACCACATCGATGCCATGGTCGAGCGCTCTATTGCCCTGGTGCCCACCATGATTCAGGTTGACAATTTCCCGGGTATCGCCGACGGAGCCGACCGGTTCCCGACATATGCGGCCAACATGCGCGCCCTGCACGCGCGCGCCGCGGACACCTTCGCCGCCGCGCGCGAGGCGGGTGTGAGAATCTTCGCCGGCACGGATGCCGGTGGTTTCGTCGAGCACGGGCGGATCGTCGACGAGGTCGAACGTCTCGCCGGCATCGGTCTCGGTGCGCGCGGCGCGATCGCGGCGGCGAGTGCCGAACCGCGTCGGTGGCTGGGGGCCGATCTCCTCGCCGACGGTGATCGCGCCGACTTCTTGGTCTTCGACGAGAATCCGGTCTCCGATCTCGGTGTGCTCCGGCATCCGCGAGCGGTCGTCTGCTCCGGTATCCACGTCTGATCACATCTGACACACGGGTCTCTGCGCAGGGGACATTTGTGATCCAAATCACCCGTCGACCATTGGTGCGTTTTATTACTGTTCGGTAGGGTCACAGATGCATTGCAGGCGTGATCAGTCCGCAACTGCATCCGGGCCGTCTGGGCGGCCCGGCCACGGGGCGAGTCCGATCGACGTGAACGCGCGAGACGGACCGACATGAGGCCGGACATGCGGTTATCTTTCGCGGGGTGGATAACCGCATGTCCGCACTCCCGGCAGGGGTCGCCCGGCCGGGTATGGCTCTCTCGATTTCTCCCTCGCTCACCCGGTCTGGCACAATGATCTGCTGGTTCGTCGGACCCGGTCACGCACCGCCCGACGGTCACACCGAGACAGATCGCAAAACCGGGCCCCACAACCGGTGGGGTCGCTGAATTGCGCAGTGACCACACGAAAGATGAAGACATGGCTGTCAAGATCAAACTCACGCGGCTCGGCAAGATCCGCAACCCCCAGTACCGCATCGTCGTCGCCGACGCGCGCACCCGCCGTAACGGCCGCGCGATCGAGACGATCGGCAAGTACCACCCGAAGGAAGAGCCGAGCCTCATCGAGGTCGACTCCGAGCGCGCCCAGTACTGGCTCGGCGTCGGCGCGCAACCGACCGAGCCCGTGACCGCCATCCTCAAGGTCACCGGTGACTGGCAGAAGTTCAAGGGCCTCCCGGGCGCCGAGGGCACTCTGAAGGTCGCCGAGTCCAAGACCTCCAAGCTCGACCTGTTCAACGCTGCGCTCGCCGCCGCCGACAGCGAGCCCGTCGCCGAGGCGACCACCCCGAAGAAGAAGGCCGCCAAGAAGGACGACGCACCGGCCGAAACCGCTGACGACGCATCCGGCGCCGAGGACAAGGCTCAGGCGTGAGCGCTGTCGTCGCCGATGCGGTGGAGCATCTGGTCCGCGGCATCGTCACCAACCCCGATGACGTCCGCGTCGAGCTGATCACCGGCCGACGTGGCCGTCTGGTCGAGGTTCACGTGAACCCCGAGGATCTCGGCAAGGTCATCGGCCGCAACGGCCGCACCGCGACCGCGCTGCGCACTCTCGTCTCGGGTATCGGTGGTCGTGGGATGCGTGTCGACATCGTCGACACCGATCGCTGATCTCCCGGAGTCCGATGGAGCTCGTGGTGGGCCGTGTGGCCAAGTCGCACGGTATTCGCGGCGAACTCGTCGTCGACGTCCGTACCGATGAACCGCAGGAGCGGTTCGCGCGTGGGACGACCCTGCTCGGCCGACTGCCGCGAGGCGCGGGCGAGCGCACTTTCACGGTGACAGCCGCCCGGGAACATTCCGGGCGGCTGTTGCTGTCGCTGGGCGAGGTGACCGATCGGTCGGCCGCCGACGCCCTGCGCGGCACGCTGTTCCTCATCGACAGCTCGGAGGTCGATTCGGGTGACGACCCCGACGCCTTCTACGACCACGAACTCGAGGGCGTTGCGGTCTCGACGATCGACGGTGTGGCCGTGGGCGTCGTCGATTCCGTCCTGCACCTGCCTGCCAACGACATCCTGGTCGTGCGCACCGACGCCGATCGGGAGGTTCTCGTACCGTTCGTCCGGGAGATCGTGCCGACGGTGACCCTCGACGGCATCGAGATCGATCCGCCGCCCGGCCTCATCGACGACGCGGCCGCCGACGCCGGTGGTGACGACGACGCCAACGGTTCGGCGCAGTGACCGGGGAATCGCCCCACGTGCGCATCGACGTCGTCAGCATCTTTCCCGAGTACCTCGAGCCGCTTCGGGTTGCGTTGTTGGGCAAGGCAATCGAGCGTGGAGTCGTCGAGCTCGGGGTGCACGACCTGCGTGCGTGGACCCACGACGTCCACCGCGGTGTCGACGACTCGCCCTATGGCGGGGGCCCCGGCATGGTGATGAAACCCGAGGTGTGGGGTCCGTGTCTGGACGAGGTGTGCCCCGACGACGCGCTGCTCGTCGTCCCCACCCCAGCCGGTGTGCCGTTCGATCAGGCCACGGCGCATCGCTGGAGCGAGCACCCACATCTGGTGTTCGCATGCGGACGTTACGAGGGCATCGACCAGCGGGTCTTCGACGATGCCGCACGACGGGTGCGCGTCGAGGAGGTCTCACTCGGCGATTTCGTGCTGATCGGTGGCGAGGTCGCCGCGATGGCGATGATCGAGGCCACCGTCCGGCTGATACCCGGTGTCCTCGGCAATCCCCGCTCCCACCAGGAGGATTCGTTCTCCGACGGACTGCTCGAGGGCCCCAGCTACACGCGGCCCGAGATCTGGCGGGATCTCCCGGTGCCGCCGATCCTGCTCTCCGGCGATCACGCCAAGATCGCCGCGTGGCGTCACGAGCAGTCGATGCAACGCACCCGTGAGCGTCGCCCCGACCTGTTACCGGGCGTCGATCACCCCGATCACTGACCGGTCCAATCCCTGTGGATTCCCACCCAACCGATGTCGGATTCGGGGGATATGATCGACCGATCCGTGTGAGTGGGGAGGCGACGGTGGGGGACTCCGGCAACAGTCGAGTGATCGGTGCGCGCTGGGCGGACATGCTCGACGAGGTCGAGCGGCAGCATGGCGAGGTGCGGCGGGTGGCCGACGCCGTCGCCGGTCTCACCGCCACGGCGACCAGCCCGGATCGCGCGGTGTCGGTGACCGTCGATGCGCGTGGCGTGCTGGTCGGCCTCGACATCACCGCGTCGGCCATGCGGCGCTATCGGGGAGAGCAACTCGCGCAACTGATCGTCGGACTCGTCGCCGATGCCGACGGCATGTTGCGCACCCAACGTGCGCAACTGCTCACCGCCGCGAGCACGGTCACGCCGGCGCTCACCGACATCGAGCCGTCCGCCCGATGACCGCCGATCCGCAAAGGGTCGACGTCGACACCGACGCCACCGGCACACTGCATGCCGCGCTCACCACCGCGGCCCGCCACCTCGACGACCTCGGAGCCGATCTCGAAGTGGTTCTGGCACAGCTCGATTCGGCACTCGGAGACGATCCCGGAGCGCTGCGGTTCCGCACCGGATTCGCCGGCGTCGTGAGCTCTCTCGCCGGTGCGATGGCGAGCGCCGTCCGCGACGTCACCACCCACGCGGCGTCGATCGACGCCGGGACCCGCGATCTCGTCGACACCGATGGTCGTGCGGCAGGCGGTTTCGACCATCGTGGGCGGCTGCGATGACGGCACGATGAGCGGGCAGCCGTGGAGCGGCGACACCCGTGCGCTGGCCGAGAGCCTCGTCCCGGGATGCTGGCCCACCACCGACGACGCGACCCTCCGTCAGGTCGCGACCGCACTGGCCGCCCTGCGCGAGCGACTCGAACACATCGCGGCCGACCTCGCCTCCGCATATCGCGACGTCGAGGGTGGGGACGGCCGTTTCACCCGGGCGATCCTCGCCGGACGCGAGCACCTCGTCGGCGGCGAGGACGCCGCGTTGCCCGCGACTGCACGAGCGGTGGCCGCCGCCGCGGACACCGTCGAGGCGTTCGCCGATCTGACCGCCGCGGCGCGTCTGCGAGTCGAGTTGGTCACGGCGATCACCGACCGTGACCAGATGCTCGGTGCGCTTGCCGCGGCACTCGGCGACGACACGTCTGCCGTGCGGGCCGCGAGTGCGGGCCGGATGGCACTGACGGCCGCCGGCGACGAGTACACCGAACAGTCCAGCGCGCTTGTGCAGGCCGACCCGTTAGCTGCGGGTGGCGGTGAGCACACCGATGATCGGACCGGAAGCTCCGCGGGCGCCACGAGTGGGATGATGCCGATGGGTGGCTTCGCCGGTCTCGGCGCGGCCGCGGCCGGCGCAGGTGTGGGTGCGGCGGCGCGGCGTGTTCCGGCCGGCCCCCGAACCGGTCCCGACGCGGAGTCCGACGAGCCGCCTGAACTGACCCGCGCCGAGTACGACGCGCTTGCCCGTCGGGCAGCCGCCCTGCACATGTCACTGCCCGGTGCCGTCGGATCGTGGGTGCAGGTCGCCGTCGGAGTGGGGGAGCACCCGCAGACCGGTCGGACGGTGGTGATCGCGACCAGCGACCCGGTGCCCTACCTGCGCCGGGGCATGTCGATACGGTCCGGTGAGGAACTCGTCGGTGACGGCCGTGCCCCGGAGATCGCGCTGCTGCACCATATGCAGAGCTCCGGCGTCACACCGTTGGCGGTCGCCTCCGCGTCACCGCCGTCGGCGCAGGCGCGAGCGGCGATCGCGGCGTCCGGCGCAGCGCTGGTCGCCGCCGCGGCACGGTCGTCGCGCGGTGTCGCCGGACCGTGACCGGCGATTTCGTCGGGCCGGGGGTCGTCTGGCACAATAGTCGGGTTGCCTGATGCCGGCGTCCCCTGCGGACGTCCATCCCGGTACACACCATGACTCGGAGCACGAACCGGTCGAACCACACTCCTGACCTCGGGTGATCCCCGGGGATCAGGGCGGGCCGCCAGGTTCCTCTGTTCACGCCACGCCAGAATAAGGACCACGACACATGAACATCCTGGACACCATCGACAAGCAGTCGTTGCGCGACGACATCCCCGAATTCGGTCCCGGTGACACCCTTGACGTCCACGTCAAGGTCATCGAGGGCAGCAAGGAACGCGTCCAGGTCTTCAAGGGTGTCGTCATCCGCCGCCAGGGCGGCGGCATCCGCGAGACCTTCACCGTCCGCAAGGTCTCCTTCGGCGTCGGCGTGGAGCGTACCTTCCCGGTGCACAGCCCGAACATCGCCAAGATCGACGTCCTCACCCGCGGCGACGTGCGTCGCGCGAAGCTGTACTACCTGCGCGATCTGCGCGGCAAGGCGGCCAAGATCAAGGAAAAGCGCTGACGCGTCTACCCTGACGACGTGGCTGACACCTATCGCGACGGCGACGGCGCCGGGGACGACCGCGCCTACGCCGCCGGCGGCACCGATCCCTCCGGCAGCACCGATCCCGCCGACGACGGTCCGCGAGCATCGCGGCCGTGGCGGACCAAGAGCGACAAGCCCGAGAAGAAGAAGGGTTCGCTGCTGCGGGAGACGATCATCATCGTCGCCTGTGTCCTGCTGATCAGCTGGATTCTGCAGACCTTCATCGGTCGTCAGTACGTCATTCCCTCCGAGTCGATGGAGCCCACCCTCATCGGGTGCACCGGGTGCTCCAACGACCGGATCTTCGTGGACAAACTCTCCTACACGTTCGGGGACCCCAAACCCGGCGACGTCGTCGTGTTCAAGGTTCCCGATTCGTGGGGTGAGGACGGCTGGGTGTCACCGCGATCCTCGAACCCGGTGGTACACCATCTGCAGGATGCGTTGTCCTGGTTCGGATTCGCTCCTCCCGACGAGAACGACTACGTCAAACGCATCATTGCTGTCGGGGGGCAGACAGTCGAATGCCGCAACAGCGAGGGCGTCGGTGTGAA
Source organism: Gordonia polyisoprenivorans NBRC 16320 = JCM 10675 (assembly GCF_000241325.1). GTDB lineage: Bacteria > Actinomycetota > Actinomycetes > Mycobacteriales > Mycobacteriaceae > Gordonia > Gordonia polyisoprenivorans. Next base: position 115,975 of record NZ_BAEI01000070.1, read on the forward strand.
GGTCAACGGCAAGGCGCTCAAGGAGCCCTACGTCAACATGGCGCTGCAGCAGCAGAACCTCGCCAACGGCACCGCCACGCCAAGTGCGATCGGTGACGACGGCAAGCTCAACAGCTGCCTGGGCAAGGATTTCGGTCCGATCACCGTGCCCAAGAACAGCGTGTTCGTCATGGGCGACAACCGCACCCGATCCTCGGACTCGCGCTACCACATCACCGCGAGCAGCGACGGCACCGTTCCGGTCGACGACATCCGCGGCAAAACGCAATTCATCATCTACCCGTTCTCCCGGATGGGCGGTGTGGGCTCGGTCGACCCGCAGCAGTGAGCGGCACGCCATGACCATCGATGTACTCGCCTGCGCGGTGTCACCCGCTCCGGCGTCGGCCGGCGAGGTGGCGTGATGAGCCGGTGGCCACCACGATTCCCGGTTCGCCGTGCCGCGGCTCTGCGGACCTACGAGTTCACCCTGCACCGCAGCGGGCTCGGGCCGGTCGCCGGTGTCGACGAGGCCGGGCGCGGCGCATGTGCCGGTCCGCTGGTCGTCGCCGCATGCGTGTTGCGGCCCACCCAACTCGCCTCACTGGCCGAGCTCGACGACTCCAAGAAGCTGACCGAGGCGGCGCGCGAGAAGCTCTATCGTGCGGTCACCCGCTACGCCGAATCGTGGTCGGTGGTGGTCATCGAGGCCGAGGAGATCGACCGCATCGGCATTCACGTCGCGAACATCGAGGGCATGCGCCGCGCGGTCGCCGGGCTCGACGTCGTGCCGGGATATGTACTCTCCGACGGCTTCCCGGTGCCCGGTTTGACGGTACCGTCGCTGCCGGTCATCGGCGGCGACGGTGCGGCCGCATGTATCGCTGCGGCCAGCATCCTGGCGAAGGTGACGCGTGACCGCATCATGGTCGCGATGGACGGCGAGGTGCCCGGCTACTCGTTCGCCGTCCACAAGGGCTACAGCACCGCGTTGCACATGTCCTGTCTGGACCGACTCGGACCTTCTGCGCAACACCGGATGTCCTACCGCAACGTCGCGTCGCGGCGGCTGCTCGCCACCGCGGAGCCCGGTGTCGGCGCGGCCGCGCCCGACGCCGGCGACCACGGTTCCCGCGATAGGCTTACAGGATGAGCGCTGAGGATCTCGAGAAGTATGAAACCGAGATGGAGTTGTCCCTGTATCGCGAGTACAAGGACATCGTCGGCCAGTTCACCTACGTGGTCGAGACCGAGCGCCGTTTCTATCTCGCGAACGCCGTCGAGTTGGTGCCCCGCAACGCCGAGGGCGAGGTCTACTTCGAACTCCGCATGAGCGATGCCTGGGTATGGGACATGTACCGCCCGGCCCGGTTCGTCAAACAGGTGCGTGTGCTCACCTTCAAGGACGTCAACATCGAGGAGCTCGAGAAGCCCGAGTTGCGGCTGCCCGACGAGCCCTGAGCCCGGCTGTGACCACAGTCTGGGAGTCGACGCTTCTCCTGACGTCGCTTCGTGGTGGGTTTTTTCGTACCTGATTTCTCCACAGTTTTCACCGTGTGCACGATGGTGGGGGTGTTGTGGGTCGTGGGGGTCGGTGGTGTGGGTGTGAGGGGCGATCGTTGTCGTCATGACAGCGGAACCTGTGAGAGCCCGGGGTGGTCGTCTGGGGCGGGCGGAGGTGGCCCGGCTCGGTGAGGATCGGGCGGCCGAGTTCGTGACCGAGCTGGGTTGGTCGATCCTGGAACGCAATTGGCGTAATCGTTACGGCGAGTTGGATTTGATCGCCTTTGACGGACGTCGGTTGGTGGTGGTGGAGGTCAAGACGCGGGCGTCGCGGGTCTTCGCCGACCCGGTGGCGGCGGTGACGGCCGACAAGTTGGCGCGGATGCGCAAGTTGACGCGGATGTGGTTGGCGCAGCAGAAGATCTGGTGGCCGGGCATTCGGTTTGATGTCATCTCGGTGCAGTTGGATCGGTCGAATCCGTCGGCGATGGAGCGGGCGGAGGTGCGCCATCATGTCGGTATCACCGAGTGAGGATCTGGTGCCGGCGCGTATGTCGTTGGGGCGCACGCATTCGGTGGGTTTGAATGCGTTCGAGGCCAAGCCGGTCGAGGTGCAGGCCAATGTGGGCCAGGGGCTTCCGTCGTTTGCGATCGGCGGAAACGTCGATGCGTCGTTGCGGGAGGGCCGGGATCGGATTCGGGCGGCGATCAGCAACTCGGGGTTCACGTTTCCTGATCTGAAGGTGACGGTCAATCTGTCGCCGGCGACGATGCCCAAGCGTGGTTCGGCGCATGATCTGGCGATCGCGGTGGCGATTCTGGCTGCGCGTGACCAGGTTTCGCCGGTGAAGTTGTCCTCGACGGTGATGTTGGGGGAGTTGGCGCTCGACGGTGGTATTAGGCCGGTGGCCGGGGTGTTGCCTGCGGTGATCGAGGCGCGGAATGCGGGATTTGCGCGGGCGGTGGTGCCGTTGGCGACGGTGGCCGAGGCGTCGTTGGTGTCGGGGATCGAGGTCGGTGGGGCGCGCACGTTGGGGGAGGTGGTGCGGTGGCTGGCGGGGTCGTTCGTGCTCGACACGGTCGATGAGAATGCGGTGCCGCCGCCGGCGGCCGCGGTTGCCGACATGGTCGACGTGGTGGGCCAGGCGCAGGCGCGGCATGCGCTCGAGATCGCTGCTGCCGGAAGCCATCACGTGTTGATGACGGGGCCGCCCGGGATCGGGAAGACGATGCTGGCGCGGCGGTTGCCGGGAATTCTGCCGCCACTGGACGACGAGGAGTCGCTGGAGGTGACGGCGATCCATTCGATCGCGGGGGTGCTCTCACCGGGGTCGCCGTTGGTCAGTGCGCCTCCGTTCATCGATCCGCATCACACGACGACGACCACCGCGCTGCTCGGTGGCGGTACCGGGATGGCACGGCCGGGGGCGGTGTCGTTGGCCCACCGCGGAGTGCTGTTCCTCGACGAGTGCGCCGAGATGGGCCCGAAAGTCCTCGACTCCCTGCGCCAACCGGTCGAGGAGGGGGTGGTCAAGGTGCCGCGGCGCGACGGGGTGGCCGTCTATCCCGCGCGTTTCCAATTGATCCTGGCCGCCAATCCGTGTCCGTGCGCACCGACCCGGGATGTGCAGTGCATTTGTAGTGCGGTGGTCCGGCGGCGCTATCTCGGCAAACTGTCGGGACCGCTGATGGATCGCGTCGACATCCGGGTGCGGATGGATCCGCCCGGCAACGTCGCGCTGGCCACCGAGACCGGCGAGTCGAGCGCCGACATCCGCGCGCGGGTCACCGCGGCGCGCAGCGCTGCTGCCGAGCGATGGCGCGAATTCGGTTGGCGCACCAATGCCGAGGTACCCGGCCCGGCGTTGCGCAGGCGTTTCCGGCTGCCGCCCAAGGTCGTTCGGCCGGTGGACCTGAGCCTGCGCGAGGGGCGCCTCACCGCGCGCGGCGCAGATCGCGCGCTGCGGCTGGCCTGGACGCTGACCGACCTGGCCGGGGGCACGGTGCCCACCGAAACCGAAGTGGCCCAAGCACTTCTCTACCGCGATCGGGGGAGCTATCGATGACGACGACCGAATCCGAACGACGCGCGTGGGCCTATCTGGCCCGCGTCGCCGAACCGCCGTGTGTGCCGTTGACAGCACTGGTCTCCGAGATCGGCGTCCTCGAGGCCGCGGCGGCCATCGCGCGCGGGCAGGTGCCGCGCGGGCACGAGGCCGTGCTCAAGGCGACGCAGGCGCGTGCCGGCGACGACCGCTCGGAGTCGGACCTGGCGGTCGCCGAGAAATGTGGTGCGCGGCTGGTGACCCCCGACGACGACGAATGGCCGGGGTTTTCGCTGCTGGCACTGGCGAACGCCGACACCGGTGAGCGCGGTGGGATGCCGCTGGCGCTGTGGGCGCGCGGCCCGGCCCGGCTGGACGATCTGGCGGCGGCCTCGATCGCCCTCGTGGGATCGCGTGCCGCCTCGTCGTACGGCGAGCACGTCACCGGCCTGCTCGCGGAGGAACTCGTCGACCACGGGTGGGGCATCGTCTCCGGTGCCGCGTTCGGGATCGACGGGGTCGCCCATCGCACGGCGCTCGCCAGTGGCGGAGCGACGATGGCGGTCCTGGCATGCGGTATCGACCGCGACTATCCCGCTGCGCACTCCCGTCTGCTCGCCGAGATCGCCGAGCGCGGTGTCATCGTCTCCGAGTACCCGCCGCACACCACCGCGGCGCGCCACCGATTCCTCACCCGCAACCGTCTCGTCGCCGCCCTGTCGAACGCCGTGGTGGTGGTCGAGGCGGGCGCCCGCTCCGGTGCGGTGAGCACCGCCGCGTGGGCGGTGAAACTCGGGCGACCGCTCGGTGCGGTGCCGGGGCCGGTCACCTCGGCGACGTCGGTCGGCTGTCACGAGCTGATTGCCGACGGACGCGCCGCACTCGTGGCCGATGGCGCCGCCGTGCGGACGATGGCGGCCCCCGACGGCGGGGGAGTCGCCGACCGGGGAACGCCCCGCAGCACCGATGGACTCACGCCGATTCAACAGCGCGTCCACGATGCGCTGCCGGGTCGCGGCGCAGTCACGGTCGAGGAGGTGGTGTTCTCGGCCGGCGTCGAGATCGGCGAGGTCCGGGCGGCACTTGCCGTGTTGGAACTCGGTGGTCTGGTGGCCATGGAGGGCAGCGGATGGCGCCTGGCCTGACGCCTTCACCCGGACCCGCAGGTTAGGTTGACCTAACCCGGCGTACTGTGGTTCGGGTGAAGGAGGTCCCATGGCCAAGCGAGTGAACACGATGACGGTCCTGCGGCGTGAACAGATCACCCCGCACATGGTGCGACTGTTTCTCGGGGGCGACGGATTCGACGACTTCGTGCCCGCCGTCGGCAGGGACGGACGTGCCGAAACGGACATGTACGTCAAGCTGATCTTCATGCCCGAGGGGGTGGAGTTCCCCGACGACTTCGACCCACGGGCATCGAGATCGCTTCCGCCCGAACAACAACCGACGCTGCGCACCTATACGGTGCGTAAGGTCGACGCCGAGCGTCGAGAACTGCTCATCGACTTCGTCGTGCATGGCGACGAGGGGCTCGCCGGGCCCTGGGCGGCGAGTGTCGAACCTGGTACCACCGTGCACTTCCTCGGCCCGGGTAGCGGATATCACCCCGATCCGGCCGCACCGTGGCACCTGCTCGCCTGCGACGAGGCAGGTCTGCCCGCCGTCGCCGCGGCCCTCGAGGCACTGCCCCCCGATGCCGTGGCCAAGGTCTTCATCGAGGTTGCCGGCCCCGACGACGAACTCGAGTTGAGCGCACCCGCCGGCGCCGAGATCACCTGGCTGCATCGCGGTGGCGGGGCAGGCGAGGTCGGCGAGGACAAGGCCGGCGACAACGCACCGCTCGTCGCTGCGGTCCGGGAGGCAGCCTGGCTCGAGGGAGAGCCGCAGGTGTTCATCCACGGTGAGGCGCAGGCCGTCATGCACAACCTGCGCGCCTACGTCCGCAAGGAGCGCGGGGTGGGTGCGGCCAACGCATCGATCTCCGGGTACTGGCGCCGCGGCCGTACCGAGGAGGGATTCCGGCAGTGGAAGGCCGAACTCCGCGAGACCGAGGAAGGCGCCGAGAAGCCAGGGCTCGGACAACGGGTGCGCAACCTCGTTCGTTGAGGCCACCTCGACCCGTCACGATCGGGTCCGGGCTGTACCGATCCGGCAACGACACGGCGTGTGTGGTTGCCGGATCGGCGGTCGAGCGATGTGCTCACCGCATGACCGATGCAGACCGGGCCGACCGGGCCGACCGGCCGGGCTCCGTCGACGGCGTGGGCGCCGACGTCGGACGCGGATCCACGGTGCTGGCCGACTTCGCCGAGTATCTGCGATTCGAGAAGGGACACAGCGAGCACACGATCCGCGCCTACTCCGGTGACGTTCGCGGACTCATCAGTTTCGCCGGAGCACGTGGCGCGGCGATCTCGGCGATCGATCTCGGCCTGCTGCGCGCGTGGCTGGCCGAACACACGCGCCGCGGCGCCGCCCGCACCACCGTTGCCCGCCAGGTGTCCTCGGCGAAGACCTTCTGCGCGTGGGCCGTTCGCGAAGGTCTACTCGCGAGTGATCCGTCGACGCGGCTGCAGGCGCCCCGGGCGCATCGCACCCTGCCTGCAGTGCTGACCGCCGAGCAAGCCGCTGCCGCGGTGTCCGCCGTGTCGCCGGCACACACGGGCGATTCCACCGCCGAGGACGACGTCGGCCCGATCGCCCTCCGCGACCGGGTCATCCTGGAGTTGTTGTACGGCAGTGGGATCCGCGTCGGCGAGCTGTGCGGACTCGATCTCGACGACGTCGACACCGGTCGCCGGGTCCTGCGGGTGATCGGCAAGGGCGACAAGCAGCGGACCGTTCCGTTCGGGGCACCCGCCGACCACGCCCTACAGGCCTGGCTGTCCCACGGTCGCCCCCGCCTGGCCACCGACGGCTCCGGCGCTGCGCTGTTGCTCGGGGCGAGGGGTGGACGCCTGAACCAGCGCACGGCCCGGACGGTGGTGGCCACGGCTGTGGCCGCGATCGACGGACCGCGCATGGGACCGCACGGACTGCGCCACAGCGCCGCAACGCATCTGCTCGAGGGTGGCGCCGACCTGCGGGTGGTGCAGGAGCTGCTGGGCCACTCCTCGCTCGCCACCACCCAGCTCTACACCCATGTCAGCGTCGAACGCCTGCGCGCAGCTCATCAGCAGGCCCACCCCCGCGCGTGAATCACTCACGGTGACACCGGACCGTCGACCGGTTTCAGTCGCACCCGCACCGCGCCGAGGAGGGCCAGCGGGTTGAGATAGTCCGCCGCGCGGCCGCTCCCACGCCGTGCTCCCCAATGCAGGCACGCCGCCGCCGTGCATCCGGGGTGGCCCGCCTCGATCGTCCCGATCGCCTGTCCACGACGCACCCGGACACCCCGACCCACGCCGGCGCGCACCGGCTCGTAAGTGGTGATCACCCCGTCGTCGTGCTCGATCGACACCGTCGGTTTGCCCGCCACGATCCCGGCGAAGCGGACGATCCCGTCACCCGCGGCCAGGACCGCGGTGCCGGAGGTGGTGGCGAGGTCGATTCCACGGTGCCCCGGCTGCCAGCGCCGGGTCGGTTCGTCGAACCCGCGGACCACCGTCGGCCGGGGCGACAGCGGCACCGAGTATCGCGAACCCGGTGGCGCGCTGACATTCGCCGCGGAGGACGGCTGCGCGCCGACGAATGCGGGTACCGCCAGCAGCAACGACACCACGACGACGAGTTCTGCCACGCCGATGACAAGGGCGCGCCGAAGGCGCAGGGGAATGGTCATGACAGATCAGACGCAGCGCACCGACGATCGGCTCCCTTTGTGTCGAACGAATTCCGCGGCCGCAGGTCGTCGGCCGCGATCCACCGAGCTGTGCAGGGCAGATTTTGGAGCTGTGCAGGGCATACGCGTAGACTGATCGGGCACCTCGCCGACGGCGGGGTGACTTCGCGCGCTCGTCACCAGATCGCCTCCCGTCGTGGAGGAGGTCGACAACCCTCCGCGTGGGCGGTCCCGGTACCTCCGGGTTCCGCGCGGACACGGGCGCCAGGGTTCGGACCACCCGGTACCGAACATCAACCGACACAAAGGAATGAGACCTCATGGCTGTCGTGACCATGAAGCAGCTGCTGGACAGCGGCGCACACTTCGGGCATCAGACCCGCCGTTGGAACCCGAAGATGAAGCGATTCATCTTCACCGACCGCAACGGCATCTACATCATCGACCTGCAGCAGACGCTGACCTACATCGACAAGGCCTACGAATTCGTCAAGGAGACCGTCGCCCACGGTGGCACCATCCTGTTCGTCGGCACCAAGAAGCAGGCGCAGGAGTCGATCGCCGGAGAGGCGACCCGCGTCGGCATGCCGTACGTGAACCAGCGCTGGCTCGGTGGCATGCTCACCAACTTCCAGACCGTCCACAAGCGTCTGCAGCGTCTCAAGGAACTCGAGACCATGGAGCAGACCGGTGGCTTCGAGGGTCGCACCAAGAAAGAAATCCTGATGCTGACCCGCGAGAAGAACAAGCTCGAGCGGACCCTCGGTGGTATCCGCGATATGGCCAAGGTGCCATCCGCCATTTGGGTGGTGGACACCAACAAGGAGCACATTGCTGTCGGTGAGGCACGCAAGCTCAACATCCCGGTCATCGCGATCCTCGACACCAACTGCGACCCCGACGTCGTCGACTACCCGATCCCGGGCAACGACGACGCCATCCGCAGCGCCGCGCTGCTCACCCGCGTCATCGCCTCGGCGGTTGCCGAGGGCGTGCAGGCCCGCGCCGGTGCGGCGTCGGACGACTCCAAGCCGGAGGCCGGCAGCGGCGAACCCCTCGCCGAGTGGGAGCAGGAACTGCTCACCCAGGCCACCGCGCCCGCCGAGGGCGACGCCACCCCGGCGTCCTGACCCCCGGCGTACCCACGGGACGCGCCGAGTAACCGATCACTCTCTCTAAGGAGGCTCGCCAACGATGGCGAACTACACCGCAGCCGATGTGAAGCGTCTCCGCGAGCTCACCGGCTCTGGAATGCTGGACTGCAAGAAGGCGCTCGAGAACAACGACGGCGACTTCGACAAGGCCGTCGAGGAACTGCGCATCAAGGGCGCCAAGGACGTCGGCAAGCGCGCCGAGCGGTCCACCGCCGAGGGTCTCGTCGCCGCCAAGGACGGCGCGATGATCGAGCTCAACTCCGAGACCGACTTCGTCGCCAAGAACGCCGAGTTCCAGCAACTCGCCGACCAGGTGCTCGATGCCGCGCTGGCCGCCAAGACCAGTGACGTCGAGGAGCTCAAGGCAGCCAAGCTCGGTGACGGAACCGTCGCCGACGCCGTGCAGGCACTCTCGGCCAAGATCGGCGAGAAGCTCGAACTGCGTCGCGTCGTGTTCTACGACGGTCCCGTCGCGATCTACCTGCACAAGCGTGCGTCGGATCTGCCGCCGGCCGTCGGCGTGCTGGTGTCGTACACCGGTGAGGGCGACGCCGCAGCCGAGGCCGCGCGCAACGCCGCGCAGCAGGTTGCCGCGCTCAAGGCCCGTTACGCCAGCGAGGACGAGGTCCCCGAGGACGTCAAGGCCGACGAGCGTCGTATCGCCGAGGAGACCGCCAAGGCCGAGGGCAAGCCCGAACAGGCTCTGCCGAAGATCGTCGAGGGTCGGCTCAAGGGCTTCCTCAAGGACGCGGTCCTGGTGAACCAGCCGTTCGTCAAGGACTCGAAGAAGACCGTCAAGGACGTTCTCGACGAGGCCGGCGCGACCGTCAAGGGCTTCACCCGCTTCGAGGTCGGCCAGGCCTGACCGACCCGTCACGAGGCCATCCGAGAGGGCCCCGATCCACCACGGTGGGTCGGGGCCCTCTCGCGTGTCGCGCCGCTCAGTAGTGCCGGTGGTTCATAACGGCCTGTGGTTTTCGGTCACCGCGGGACCGTGGTCATCGTGTGGTCCGGCTCCGGTGCAGTCCGAGGCACAACCCGGCCACGACGACGGCAGCGGCGGCCAACACCCACAGCGTGGAGCGGAACGCGCCGACGAAGGTCCGTGCGGCCACCTCGCGGCTCGCGGCATGGATCTGCGGGCCGGTCTGGGCGGCGAGCCGGCCGGCGAGCCCGGGCCGGTCGCCGTGCGTCGCGCACCCGGGAGCGGGGCGATCGGGATGCGGCGAGGTCAGCTGGGCGGAGGCGCACCGCGTGAAGCGGTCGACGACGAGGCCGCGGAACACCGGGTCGATCGAGGTCGTCTCGAGTGAGGCGGCGAGGTTCGAGCCGGCGGCCGGGACGGCCGTTGCCGACTGGCTCGCGACCTGGCCGAAGAAGAAGATCGTGACCACCGCCAGGCCGATGGACGCGCCGATCTGCTGGACGGTCGGTACGCATCCCGATGCCGAGCCGACCGTCTCGGGTGCGGTGTCGGCCAGGATGGTGGTCTGCAGCGGAGCGACGAACAAGCCGGTGCCCGCGCCCCCGATCAGCAGCGGGGCGATCACCGCCGGTACGGACAGGGTTGCGCTGTCCGGCGCGAGCATCACCGCGAGCCAGCCGAAGCCGATGGCCACCACCATCGCACCACAGCTCAACACCGTTGGTGCGCCCAGATGTTCGGCGAGCGCACCCGAGGACACCGAGCCCACGATTGCGCCGATCGCGAACGGCAGAGCCAGCATCCCGGTGCGCAGCGGCGAGTACCCCAAACCGAATTGGGTCGACACCGACACGGTGAAGAAGAATCCCGCGAACACGCTGAAGAACAGCAACGACAGCAGGAGGCCGACGGTGAATCGGCGCGCCGCGAACAGATCGGTGCGCAGCAGCGGGCGGCCACCCGTACGGGTCAGTCGCCGCTCGTGAAAGGCGAAGGCGATCAACAGGACTGCCGAGCCGGCCAGCATTGCCCACAGCTGCGGTGGCCACCCCTGCTCGCGTCCGACGGCGAGCGGGTAGAGCAGACCGAACAGTCCAGTACTCGACAGGACAACCCCGACGACGTCGGGTCGGCCGCGCACACCGTCGCGCATCTGGGGGAGGCGTCCGGCAGCCAGCAGACATCCGACGATGCCGATCGGTACGTTGACGAAGAAGATCGTGCGCCAGCCCCACCCGGCGATGTCGGCACTGATCAGCACGCCGCCGATGACCGGGCCCAGCATCGCGGCCACCCCCGCGACCGCGCCATAGATGCCGAAGATCCGCGGATGCAGCGGCTTGGCGAACAATGCGGTGATCAACGCCAGGGTCTGTGCCGACATCAGCGCCGCGCTGACCCCCTGTACGCCGCGGAACACGATGAGCTCGGTCGGGGTACGGGCGACGCCGCACAGTACCGATGTCACGGTGAAGGCGATCAGTGCCGACACGAACAACCGTCGCCGCCCGTACCGACCGCCCAGCGTCGCCGCGGTCAACAACGTGCACGCGAACGCGAGCGTGTACACGCTCAGGACGAACAACTGCTGGGCCGTCGAGGCGCCGAGCTCGACGGTCAGATCCGGCAGGGCGATGTTGACGATCGTGGTGTCGAGCATCTGCATGAACACCCCGAGCAGGGCACCGGCGAGGGCCAACCACGAGCTGCGCGGCGGCACCGGGGCGGGCGCGTCACACGCGGAACTGTTCTGTGAAGCTGGGTGATTCGCGTGCTCGGTACCGGTCATCGGTCGGATCAGGTGAGCGCGAGCACCGTCGGACGGTAGTCACCGGAGCGGGCGATGGTGGCCATGATCGTGCGCAGCGCGTCGGTGTATCGCGGGAGCGCCGCATGCGCCTCGTCGGTGTCGGGGAACAGCAAGGTCATCGACGTCTGGTCGCGGAATCGGTTGATCCACATGAACACCTCCTCGCTGCTGCCCCGATTGCCGTACAGACAACCGTTGATGGCGTCGAAAACGTCCACGCCGGGGAGTTTGCGCACGTCGACGTAGGACACCATCGGTACCGACCATCCGGGTGCCACGTCGATCCCGTCGTCGGGCTCGACCAACTCGAGTACCCGATGCAACGACACATCGGTGAGTTCCTTACCCGCGGCATAACTCTCGGCTGCCGGGCCGACGATCGAGGTGAACGTCGCGTCGGCACCGACGGTGATCGGCACCGGGATCAGGCTGGTGAACCAGCCGACCGAATTCAGTGCCGGACCCGGCGCACGGGTGCTCTTCGGTGTCATACCGAGATACTCTGTGCACCCGCTGAATTCGTAGCTCGCCAGGGCGGCCACCGCCATCAGCCCCGCGGTCATGTTGGAATCATGTGCGCGACAGACGTCCTCGAAACGCTGCGCGTCGTCCTCGGAAAAGACCGACATCGTCAGGAGTGCGCTGCGCGTGTGATCCTCGCTCTCGCCACCGAGCGGTAACGGGAATCCGGGCAGCACACCGCCATTGGCCTGGAGGAGTTCCACCCAACGACATACCTGTGGTGCCTGCCGCGTCAGGGCGGCCGAGACGGTGCGCTCATGGTCGCAGTACTCGATGTAGCTGCCCACCTCGGGTAGTCCGGTGTCGAGTCCGAACGCCTCGTTCATGTACAGGGTGATCAGTTCGGTGCACGTGAGTGCCTGCGAGATGCCATCGGTATCAAGGTGATCGATGGCACCGTACAGGGTGAAGCCACCTTCCCATTCGATGGCTCCGAAGGTGAAGCAGTCCCACGAGAACGGCCCCGGTGTCTCGTTCTGGATGTGTTCACGAATCGCTGAGGCCGAGTCCATGTCCCCGTGTGTCGTGGGGGTCATCGAGATGATCGCCGGGTCGACGACGTGGCGTGCGATGGAGCCGTCGGGCTCCTCGGAGAACCAACAACGAAAGGTGTCATGACGACGCAAGAAGGCGTCGATGGTACGGGTCAGTGCATCGGCATCGAGTGGTGAGTGGAAGTCGAAGGCCTGTAGGCACAATCGGGAGAAGCGGAAGCCTGCGGACTGATTACGTTGTGCGGCACGAAGGTAGGCCTCCTGCTGATGCGACGGCGGGACCGGATGGATGGGGGCGCCGGCGGCGGCGGTCACCGCGGTCTGCGACATCGTCCAGCTCGTCAGCCGACCGATGCGGGGCTCCCATTCGTCGATGAGGCCGAAACTGACCACGACAACCTCGATTCTCGAGAAGTAGATTTCGTGCGGCGCACGCAATAGCCCGTATCGGGCGGCTTGTCGAAAAGTGCTGCAGGACACACACGTTGTGGGGTGACAGTACAGCCGTCCCACGACGTTGGCAACCAGTGACAGTTGAGTAATCCGACCAAACCGACTGTAGAACAGTGCATTTGATCGCAGTTGGTCAGATGACTCAGTTGGTTTTCGGGCAAGCTGTGGACAAGTGTTCACACCATCGGGCAGACTTCCGAGCGTCGACTCACCAGGTCGGCACCAGTCTTCGACGCCCGCGTTCTCTGGTTCCGTGTTCTCCGGTTCAGCGGGACCCCGTCACCGGAGGAATCACCATGCCGTCGCCCTTGCCCCGCACCCGCGCACTCGATCGGCCTCGGGTGAAATCGACTGTGGTCGTGCTGTTCTTGGTTCTCGCAGCTGTCATCGTGTCGACCGTCGGAACCGCACGTGCGGATCCGGGCGGCGCGAGCATCGTCTACCGCCGCGACATCGCGCCCCGAGAGATTGCGGTGGGTGTGTACTCGCCGGCCATGCGACGCACCATCGACGTCCGGATGATCCCCGCGCGCAGTGCACACGCGCCGACGCTGTACCTGCTCAATGGTGCCGCCGGAGGCGACGGCGGCAGCAGTTGGTTCGATCAAACCGACATCCGCAGCTTCTTCGCCGACGACGACGTCAACGTGGTGGTGCCGATGGGAGGTGCGGCGAGCTACTTCACCGATTGGCGTCGCGACGATCCGGTCCTCGGCCGCCAGAAATGGGCCACCTTCCTGACATCCGAACTGCCCACCGTCATCGACCGCGACCTCGGCGGCGACGGACGCAACGCCATCGCAGGGATCTCGATGGCCGGGACGTCGGTGTTCCAGCTGGCTCTGCGCGCCCCGAACCTGTATCGGGCGCTGGGCTCGTTCAGTGGGTGCGCGCAGACGAGCGATCCTGCGGGGCAGGCCGCGGTGCGCATGGTCGTCGAGGGCAGGGGCCACGGCGACACCGTCAACATGTGGGGCCCTCCCACCGACCCCGAATGGCGGGCCAACGACCCCTACGTCCACGCCGACCGATTCCGCGGCAAGTCGATCTACATCTCCAACGGATCGGGTACACCCGGCCGCTACGACACGCTCAACGGGCCGGGTATCGACGGCGATGCGACCAAGCTGTCCGAGCAATTGGCCGTCGGCGCGGTCATCGAGACGGCCACCGATGCCTGCACCCACAACCTGCAGCGGCGGATGACGCAGCTGGGTGTCGCGGCGACGTTCCACTTCTATCAGGGCGGCACGCACGCCTGGCCCTACTGGCAGGACGAATTGCACCGCGCATGGCCGCAATTCGCGCAGGCGCTCGCGAGGTGACGATCGCGACCGGTCAGAACGCCGCGACCTGGTGGGAATCGAACACCTGGCATCTCGCTCGGCCCGACGGGACCCAACCTCTCGGGGATCGCCGCCTTGACGAACTCGTCGCAGCCAAGGCCGGCCGATCCATCTCCGTGGTGGTGCCCGTGGTCGCCGATGGGGCGGCGGCGGTGGACGTGGTGCTCGGCGCATTCGCGTCGGCCTGCCGGTCCCTGGTCGATGAGGTGGTGGTGACCACCGACGGCGCCGGCGACGCACAGGCGTGCGAGGCACGCGGCGTCCGCGTGGTCCCCACGACGTCGGCGCTGCCGGGGCTCGCGACTCTGCCGGGCCGGGGCGAGGTGCTGTGGCGCTCGGTGGCCGCGTCCACCGGTGACTTCGTCGTGGTCCTTGACGGCGCGCGACCGGAGCCCGCCGACGTGGCGCGACTCATCGAACCCCTGCTGACCGTCGACGAGTTGCGACTGGTCAAGGGCTACCGCCACAGTCATGTCGCCGATGACGCCGACCTGGTCGGCGGCGGTCGGGTCACCGAGTTGATGGTCCGTCAGCTGATCGCAGCGCTGCGACCCGAGTTGTCCGGGGTGATCGAGCCCCTCGCCGGTGGGTTCGCCGCCGGCCGGGACTTGCTGACGTCGATTCCGTTCGCACCCGGCGACGGCGTCGACATCGGGATTCTGCTCGACACACTCCATCGCGACGGGATCGACGCCATCGGTCAGGTGGAGCTCGCGTCACGACCTCCCCATGAGCCACGATCTCCCCATGAGCATGGACTGCATGAGGTCGGCGTCATGTCACGACAGATCGTCGCGACATTTCTCCGGCGTGTCGGGATCGACGATTCAGCGGCTCCGTTGACGCAGTTCGTTCCCGACGGGCAGGGTGGTTTCGATCCGGTCCGCAACTATCCGGTGATGCAGGATCGGCCGCCGCTGTGCGGGATCGACGTCACCGAGCGCTGCTGAGGTGTCCGCCCGGACCGTCATCGTGCCTGTTCGGCGGCGGTGTGACGGGGGTTCTGCTCGGCCGATCGAGGCGCTCGGGCGCACCTTCTCGTTGCCCGTCGGTGGCGCCGCGCTCCGATTCGGACGGACGGGACCATAAGATGGTGAGTCGAACCGACGAGTGAGGATGTTGATGAGCGAAACCCCCGACACCCGACAGTCCGAACGCACCGGCTTCGGCCGCGTGCTCCTCAAGCTCGGTGGCGAAATGTTCGGCGGGGGAGAGGTCGGTCTCGATCCCGACGTCGTAGCCACGGTCGCCGACCAGATCGCCGAGGTCGTCGAGTCCGGTGCACAGGTGGCCGTGGTCATCGGTGGCGGCAACTTCTTCCGCGGCGCCGAACTCCAACAACGCGGCCTCGACCGGGCGCGCTCGGACTACATGGGCATGCTCGGAACTGTCATGAATTGTCTTGCGTTGCAGGACTTCCTGGAAAAGCGGGGAATCACGACGCGGGTGCAGACCGCCATCACGATGGGGCAGGTGGCCGAGCCGTACCTCCCGTTGCGTGCGCAGCGGCATCTCGAGAAGGGCCGGGTGGTCATCTTCGGCGCCGGCATGGGTATGCCCTACTTCTCCACCGACACCACCGCCGCGCAGCGTGCGCTGGAGATCAAGGCCGAGGTCGTGTTGATGGCCAAAGCCGTCGACGGCGTCTACAGTGCCGATCCCCGCATCGATCCCGATGCCACGCTGTTCCGCGAGATCACCCACCGCGAGGTCCTCGACCGGGAACTGAAGGTGGCCGACGCGACCGCCTTCAGCCTCTGCATGGACAACAAGATGCCGATGTTGGTGTTCAATCTGCTGGAACGCGGGAACATCGCGCGTGCCATCGCCGGAGAACGCATCGGCACGCTGGTGAGGACCTGACCGGCGGCGAGGCGACTCACCACCGATCCCGACGAACCGGCGAGCCGAATCCAGCCCGACCCGCCACGACGAAACAGGAACACACAATGATCGACGACACGCTGCTCGACGCCGAGGAAAAGATGGAGAAGGCGGTGAACGTCGCGCGTGAGGACATGGGTTCGATCCGTACCGGTCGGGCCAACCCGGCGATGTTCAACAAGGTGGTCATCGAGTACTACGGCGCCATGACACCGATCACCCAGGTCGCCAGTATCAACACCCCGGAACCCCGGCTGGTGGTGATCAAGCCCTACGAGGCGTCGACCCTGCGCGACATCGAGACCGCCATCCGCAACTCCGATCTCGGAGTGAACCCGACCAACGACGGGACCCTGATCCGCGTGGCCGTGCCGCAGCTGACCGAGGAGCGTCGCAAGGACCTCGTCAAGCAGGCCAAGGGCAAGGGAGAGGACGCGAAGGTCTCCATCCGCAACGTCCGCCGTAAGGCGGTCGAAGAACTCAAACGCATCCAGAAGGACGGCGAGGCCGGTGAGGACGACGTGGTCCGCGCCGAGAAGGATCTCGACAAGACCACCGCCGGTTACGTGGCACAGGTCGACGAACTCGTCAAACACAAGGAATCCGAGCTTCTCGAGGTGTGAGTGACGCCCGCGGTGTGAGTATCACCGAGGACGACGACCGAGATGAGGCAAGACGGACGAGTCGAGACGACAGGCGGAAACGACAACGATGTCACACGAATCGTCGGGGACCGGCGGCACACCCGGCGACCCCGAGTCGCCCGACTCCGCCACGTCCGGCCCCGCCACACCTGATACCGCACCCCCCGGCGAGCCCGACGCTGCCGCGCCGCGGAAGTCGCGCGCCGGCCGTGACCTCCCGGCCGCGATCGGGGTCGGGTTGACCCTCGGCGTCAGCATCATCCTGATTCTGCTGTTCGCGCCGTGGGTCTGGTACATCGTCGTGTCGGTGGCGTTCGCGATCGCCACCTGGGAGGTCACCAAACGACTGCGCAGCGGCGGCCACGATGTGGCGTTCTGGCCGCTGCTCGTCGGCGGTCAGGCGATCATCTGGTGTAGCTGGCCGTGGGGGACAACCGGGGTCCTGGTGGCGTTCGTGGCCACGGTACTCGTCATCATGGTGTGGAAGCTGTTGGCGCAGGGCATCACTCGTGCGCCCGAGAACTATCTGCGCAACCTGTCCGCGTCGGTGTTCGTGCTCGCCTGGCTTCCGCTGCTGGCTTCGTTCGGTGTGCTGATGGTGCATCAGGATCACGGGGCCGCGCGCGTGGCGACCCTGATGATCGTCGTCGTGTGTTCCGACGTCGGCGGCTACGCGGCCGGTGTGCTGTTCGGCAAACACCCGATGGCGCCGGCCATCAGCCCCAAGAAATCATGGGAAGGTCTGGCGGGCTCGCTGGTGGTGGGTACCGCGGGTGCGGTGTGCACCACGATGTTCCTGCTCGACACCCAGTGGTGGGTCGGCGTGATCCTCGGACCGGTCCTCGTGGTGTGCGCGACGCTGGGTGATCTCGTCGAATCACAGGTCAAGCGGGACCTCGATATCAAGGACATGGGGACCCTGCTGCCCGGTCACGGCGGCATCATGGACCGACTCGACTCGCTGTTGCCGTCGGCGTTCATCGTCTGGGCGGTGCTGACCGCGCTGCTGTGAATGGGCTACCGCCGCCTCGACGGCGCGCCCGCCACAACCCCGTCAGTTGGCCTTTCGGGCCTTCTTCAGGGCGCGGTTCAGCTGGAAGGTGCGGGCACCGCCGATCATCGCGGTGATCAGGGCGCCGGCGATCGCGGCGATCAGCAGACTGACGCCGACCGGCAGGTTGACCTTCGCGAACAAGAAGTTGATCTGCTGGGAACCCAGATTCGCGAGGATGAAGATCAACAGCAGGATGGTGATGATCGCGCCGACGACCCAGCCGATGAAGGTGGCGCGGGTGCGTGTGTGTTTGACGTCGTCGATCGCGGTTTGGGCGGCGACGTGGGAGTCATCGAGCGGCGCCGGATTGCGGGCGCGGGTCGACGAGTCGGTGGCCGGGCGCTCGGAGGACGAATCCGGTGTGCTCATGCACCCATCATGACATGCGACAATGGGAACATGACGTCTTTGCCGCTCGTGTTCGACGCGCCCAAACGCGGACGTCCGCCGACACACTTCGCCGACCTCGATCAGGCGGCCAGGGTCGCCGCGGTCGGCGATCTCGGGCTTCCGAGGTTCCGCGCCGACCAGCTCGCACGCCAGTACTACGGGCGGCTCACCGCCGACGTCGAGGAGATGACCGATCTTCCGGCCGGGGCACGTGACAAGGTCGGTGCCGCGTTGTTCCCGCAGTTGCTCACCCCGGTGCGCCACATCTCCTGCGACGACGGCAGCACCCGCAAGACGCTGTGGCGTCTGCACGACGGGACGCTGCTGGAGAGCGTCCTGATGCGCTACACCGACCGCAATACGCTGTGCATCTCCAGCCAGGCCGGGTGCGGGATGGCGTGCCCGTTCTGTGCGACCGGGCAGGGTGGCCTCGACCGCAACCTGTCGACCGGGGAGATCGTCGACCAGGTGCGCGCGGCCGCGCGGGCATTGCGTGACGGCGAATTCGGCGATGCCGGGCGCCTGTCGAACGTCGTGTTCATGGGAATGGGCGAGCCACTCGCCAACTACAAGCGGGTGGTCTCGGCAGTCCGGCAGATCACCTCGCCGGCGCCCGAGGGTCTGGGGATCTCGGCGCGTTCGGTGACGGTCTCCACCGTCGGTCTGGCGCCGTCGATCCGGAGACTGGCCGACGAAAATCTCTCGGTCACGCTCGCGGTCTCCCTGCACACCCCCGACGACGAATTGCGCGACACGCTGGTCCCGGTGAACAACCGCTGGTCGGTTGCCGAGGTGCTCGACGCGGCGCGGTACTACGCCGGTTCCACCGGGCGGCGTGTCTCCATCGAGTACGCACTGATCCGCGACGTCAACGACCAGCCGTGGCGCGCGGACATGCTCGGCCAGAAGCTGCATCGGGCACTCGGGTCCCTGGTCCATGTGAATCTCATCCCGCTCAATCCCACGCCGGGTTCCGAGTGGGATGCGAGCCCGAAAGACGTTGAGCGGGAGTTCGTCCGGCGTGTCCGGGCCCAGGGTGTGTCGTGCACGGTCCGCGACACCCGTGGCCAGGAGATCGCCGCGGCGTGCGGGCAACTCGCCGCCGAGGAGACCGACGGCTGAGCCGCCGACCACCGGACCCCACACGACAGCGCCCACACAACAGCGCACCCCGGCGAAAAGTAATCGCCGGGGTGCGTGTGGGTTTCACAGATCGTGCGGTCAACTCCACTTTTTCTTCGTGAGCATGCCGCGCAGCAGGAAGGCGGCGACGATGACGCCGAACGCGGCCAGCCAGATGTCCTCGACGTGCCCGACGTGGTTTCCGTAGAACATCGCGAACAGCAACACGACCACCACCCAGCCCGCAATGTAGAACGTGCGGGTCGCCACGCCGTGCCAGCCGAAACGCGCCGATGGCGCGTCGGCGGGCTCGCGCACCCACCCGGTGTCGATCTCGTCGCTGTGCTCCACGTCGGTGCTTGCCGCGTGCTCCACGTCGGTGCCTGCCACGTTGACTCCTCGCTGCGCACGTCAGAAGTGGTCTCTGACGATCGGTAGTAGTACTTCCAGAAGAGCATAGCGGGCACGGTGGCGCCGTGTCTCACTCCCCATGCCGCGTCTCGCGTGGCGTCGAAAGGCGGGGTATCGCCCGACGGGACGACGTCGGAGATCGGTGCAAGAATGCGCCCATGCATCCGCCGACCCGATCCCTTGCCGACTATCGCTCCGAGGACTACCCCCGCGACATGGTGGGTTACGGTGCCACACCGCCGGATCCGCAGTGGCCCTCGAACGCGAAGATCGCGGTGCAGTTCGTGCTGAACTACGAGGAGGGCAGCGAGAACAACGTCCTCGAAAACGACCGCGGGAGCGAGACATTCCTGTCGGAGATGATCGGCGCGCAGTCATTCCCGAACCGCCACATGAGCATGGAATCGCTCTACGAGTACGGCTCCCGTGCCGGGGTGTGGCGAGTGCTGCGGGCCTTCGAGCGTCGCGGTTGGCCGTTGACGATCTTCGCGGTGGCGCAGGCGATGGCGCGTAACCCGGAGGTGGTGGCGGCCTTCCTCGAACGCGGTGACGAGATCGCCTGCCACGGGTACCGGTGGCTGAGCTATCAGATGGTCGACGAGCACGTCGAACGCGAACACATGCGCGCTGCCGTGGAGCTGCTTACCGAGATCACCGGGTCCCGTCCGCTGGGTTGGTACACCGGCCGCGATTCGCCGAACACGCGGTCGCTCGTCGTGGAGCAGGGCGGTTTCGTCTACGACTCGGACAGTTACGCCGATGATCTGCCCTATTGGGTCAAGGTCGGCCGGACCACCGACGGAATTCGCACCGAGGTCGATCACCTCGTGGTGCCCTACACGCTCGACACCAATGACATGCGCTTCGCGTCGCCGGGTGGATTCCCTTCCGGTGAACAGTTTTTTGCGCATCTGCGAGATGCGTTCGACGTGCTCTACCGCGAGGGTGAACAGGGTTCGCCGAAGATGCTCTCGGTGGGATTGCACTGTCGTCTGGTGGGCCGGCCGGCGCGGGTGGCGGCGCTCGAGCGCTTTCTCGATCACGTCGCGGCCCACGATGACGTGTGGGTCGCACGGCGGATCGACATCGCCGAGCACTGGCGCGCTGTGAACCCGGCGCCGGGAGCGTAGCGAGCGGGCCGAGTGGGACCGGCGCCGGGAGCGTAGCGAGCGGGCCGAAGTGAACCCGGCGCCGGGAGCGTAGCGAGCGGGCCGAGTGGGACCGGCGCCGGGAGCGTAGCGAGCGGGCCGAAGTGAACCCGGCGCCGGGAGCGTAGCGAGCGGGCCGAATTTGAACCGGCGCCGGGAGCGTAGCGAGCGGGCCGAATTTGAACAGGCGCCGGGAGCGTAGCGAGCGGTGGCGGTTTGCCGTGGTGCGCGGTGGGCGACAATGGTCGTCGTGACGACACGTGTGCTGATTCTCGGTTCGACCGGTTCGATCGGGGTGCAGGCCCTCGAGGTGATCTCCGAGCATCCGGAGTTGTTCTCGGTGGTCGGCGTCGGTGCCGGGGGCGGCAACCCGGACTTGTTGGGCCGGCAGGCCCGCGAGTTCGGTGTGCCTGCGCACCGGGTGGCCGTCGCGGATGCGGCGGTGGCCGAGAAACTCGTGGCCGAGTTGGGCGATGGGGTCCTGGGCGGTCCGGACGCGATGTGTCGGCTGATCGAGTCGGTCGAGGCCGACGTGGTGCTGAATGCCGTCGTCGGTTCGATCGGTTTGCGGCCGAGTCTGGCGGCGTTGCGGTCGGGTGCGCGACTGGCCTTGGCGAACAAGGAGTCGTTGGTGGCCGGGGGAGCGCTGGTGCTGGCGGCTGCGGCACCGGGGCAGATCGTGCCGGTCGATTCGGAGCATTCGGCGATCGCGCAGTGTTTGCGTGGCGGTAGCGCCGACGAGGTCGACCGGCTCGTGCTGACGGCGTCGGGCGGTCCGTTCCGGGGGTTCACCGCCGATCAGCTCGAGAATGTGACGCCCGAACAGGCGGGACGTCATCCGACGTGGTCGATGGGCCCGATGATCACGCTGAATTCGGCGACCCTGGTGAACAAGGCGCTCGAGGTGATCGAGGCGCATCTGCTCTTCGACGTGCCCTACGACCGCATCGATGTCACGGTGCACCCGCAGTCGATCGTGCACTCGATGGTCACCTTCGTCGACGGTGCGACGATCGCCAAGGCGTCACCGCCGTCGATGAAGCTGCCGATCGCACTGGCGTTGGGCTGGCCGCATCGGGTGCCCGGATCGTCGACGGCATGTGATTTCTCGACGGCGTCGTCGTGGACGTTCGAGCCGGTCGACAACGTGGTGTTCCCGGCGATCGACCTGGCCCGCCGGGCGGGGACCGCAGGCGGCAGCCTGACCGCGGTGTACAACGCCGCGAACGAGGCTGCCGCGGAGGGATTCTTCGACGGCCGCATCGCCTTTCCGCGGATCGTGGAGATCATCGGTCGTGTGCTCGACGATGCAGATCAGTGGCGTAAAACCCCGGGTACTGTGGAGGAGATCTTCAGCGCTGATGGGTGGGCACGGGCCCGCGCCGCAGAGTTGGTGGCCACGATGCAGCGGTGAGGACGCGCCGTGGGGTTAAGTGCCGTGGGGTGAAGTAGCGGTAGGCGTGAGGAAACGGAGAGTCGAGAGAAGTGGTATTCGCGATCGGCGTCGTGCTGTTCGCCTTGTCGTTGTTGGCCTCGATCGCCTGGCACGAGTGCGGGCACATGTGGGCGGCACAGGCGACGGGGATGAAGGTTCGGCGCTACTTCGTCGGCTTCGGTCCGACGCTGTGGTCGACGCGACGGGGTGAGACCGAGTACGGCGTGAAGGCGTTGCCGTTCGGTGGCTTCTGCGACATCGCCGGCATGACCCCGCATGAGGAGCTGACCGCCGATGAGCTGGGTCGGGCGATGTACCGGCAGAAGGCATGGAAGCGTCTGGTGGTGCTGTTCGCAGGCCCGGCTCAGAACTTCATCCTCGGCTTCGTGCTGATCATCGTGGCCGGTCTGATCTGGGGACTGCCCGACCTGTCGCCGCCCGCGGTCGGCACCACGGTGGACAAGGTGAGTTGTCTCACCTCGACGGTCACCGTCGACGCCGACGGCAACGTGGCGGAGCCGCGCTGCACCGGTTCGGGGCCGGCCGGTGCGGCCGGAATCCGCCCCGGCGACAAGATCATCGCGGTCGACGGGGTCGCCGGAACCACCGCGAGTGCGATCACCCCGCTCATCCAGAAGAGCAACGGTCCGGTGCAGTTGCTCGTCGAGCGCGACGGCAGCCGGGTGACCCTGACGATGACCCCGCAGCCGGTGACCACCACCGTCACCGACAAGTCGGGCAAGGTGACCTCGCAGACGGTCAACAAGGTCGGAATCCAGTTCCAGCAGCCGCCGCTGTGGAAGCACTACAACCCGGTGACGATCCTGCCCGGTGCGGCGGTCTTCACCGCCGAACTCGCGCATCAGACCTGGGATGCGCTGCTGTCGATGCCGACCAAGGTCCACAATCTGTGGATCGCGGTGACCGGTGGTGTGCGCTCGGCGGACACCCCGGTGAGCGTGTACGGCGCCACCGTCCTGGGCGGGCAGGCGGCCGAACGCGGACTGTGGGACACCTTCCTTCTGCTGCTGATCAGCATCAACTTCTTCCTGGGCCTGTTCAATCTCGTACCGCTACTACCCTTGGATGGTGGACACATGGCCATCGTCTGGTACGAGAAGGGACGTGACACGGTGCGTCGATGGTTCGGCCGGGCTCCCGGCGGACCGATCGACTACTACAAGTTGCTTCCCCTGACCTACGCCGTGGTGGTGGTCATGGCCGCGTTCATGGTGCTGACCCTCACCGCCGACATCGTGAACCCGATCACGATCCCGAATTGATGGCCGCCACCAGCCCCGGCTCGACCGGCCCGCGCCCAGCCCTCGCGAGTTCCCGCTCGCGCACACCGAACTCCTCAGGAGAACGAGATGTCCGCATCTGACCCGACTCCGGCCGGCTCGACGGTCACCGACCCGATCTCGATCGGGCTCGGCATGCCCGCCGCACCGCCACCGGTGCTCGCACCGCGACGCAAGACCCGCCAGATCCAGGTCGGATCGGTCGGCGTCGGCAGCGATCACCCCATCTCGGTGCAGTCGATGACCACCACCAAGACCCACGACATCAATGCGACCCTGCAGCAGATCGCGCAGTTGACCGCGTCGGGCTGCGACATCGTGCGCGTGGCGTGCCCGCGCAACGAGGACGCCGAGGCGCTGCCGATCATCGCGAAGAAGTCGAAGATCCCGGTGATCGCCGACATCCACTTCCAACCGAAGTACATCTTCGCCGCGATCGACGCCGGCTGTGCGGCGGTCCGGGTCAATCCGGGCAACATCAAGGAGTTCGACGGCCGGGTCAAGGAGGTCGCGAAGGCCGCCGGTGACGCCGGCATCCCGATCCGGATCGGCGTCAACGCGGGATCGCTCGACAAGCGGATCATGAGCAAGTACGGCAAGGCCACCCCGGAGGCGCTGGTCGAGTCGGCGTTGTGGGAGGCGGGCCTGTTCGAGGAACACGGCTTCGGCGACATCAAGATCTCGGTGAAGCACAACGATCCGGTGGTCATGGTCGAGGCCTACCGGCAGCTCGCCGCCCAGTGCGACTACCCGTTGCATCTCGGGGTGACCGAGGCCGGGCCGGCGTTCCAGGGCACCATCAAGTCGTCGGTCGCGTTCGGTGCGCTGCTCTCCCAGGGCATCGGTGACACGATCCGCGTGTCGCTCTCGGCGCCGCCGGCCGAGGAGGTCAAGGTCGGCGACCAGATCCTGCAGTCACTGAACCTGCGGCCCCGCAAGCTCGAGATCGTCTCGTGTCCGTCGTGCGGACGCGCCCAGGTCGACGTGTACAAGCTCGCCGACGCGGTGACCGCCGGGCTCGAGGGCATGGAGGTACCGCTGCGGGTGGCGGTGATGGGATGTGTCGTCAACGGTCCCGGCGAGGCGCGTGAGGCCGATCTCGGTGTCGCCTCGGGCAACGGCAAGGGACAGATCTTCGTCAAGGGTGAGGTCATCAAGACCGTGCCGGAGGCCGAGATCGTCGAGACCTTGATCGAGGAAGCGCTGCGAATTGCGGGCGAATCGGGAGAAACTGGAGAAGGCGCGCCCGCGGGGCCGCCTGTCGTGACCGTGTCCTGAGTTCCTCACGCGTGGTGAACTGATATCGGGCTACGCTCACACCGCAGGATCACATGGGACGAAGGAGCAGCGCGGTGCTGAAGCTGCTGGGCGACAAGCCGCTCGGGGCGCGGGATGCACCCGCGGTGGGTCGTGTCCTCAACTCGGACCCGGTCCCGATGTGCATGGTCGCCGCACGGTTCGAGTCCCACGGAATCGAGCCGCGGATGCTGGGCGGGGAGATGTGGACCGCGGGCCGGCCCGAGACCTCCTTGTGTTTCTCGGGCGCCAACCTGATCCCGTTGCGTGGCACGGCCGCCGACATGGAGTACTTCGCCGACCGCGCGGCGGCGGGCGCCCGGGTGTGCTCCTCCATCGTCGGTGACGCCGACCTGGCCCTGACCCTGTGGGACCGTATCGGGGCCACCTGGGGCCCGGCGCGCGAGGTCCGACCGGTACAACCGCTGATGGCGCTGCACGGCGCGCCCCACGTCGAACCCGACCCGCACGTGCGATTGGTCACCCACGACGATCTCGAGGCGTACCTGCCCGCGGCCGTCGACATGTTCATCGGTGAGGTCGGTGTCGATCCATGTGCCGGGGACGGCGGCCGGTCGTATCGGCGCAGGCTGGCGTCGCTGATCGCCGCACGTCGGGTGTTCGCCCGATTCGAGCACGGCGAGGTCGTGTTCAAGGCCGAGATCGGGTCGATGTCGCGGGCGGTCGGGCAGATCCAGGGAGTGTGGGTCGACCCACGCATGCGGGGGCGCGGCTACGGCGGCGCCGGAACGGCGGCCGTGGCCACCGCGATCACCGCACTCGGACGCATTCCCAGCCTGTACGTCAACAGCTTCAATCTGCCGGCCCAGGCCGCCTACCGCCGAATCGGTTTCACCCAGGTCGGGACCTTCGCGACGATTCTCATCGACTGACGTCGTACCCCCGGGTCTCGCCATCCGACAACCGGCCGGCGTCGGCGGGTAGCGCCGCTTGCCGCCACCGTGGTGGAACACCACGGCGATCATGCCGCGTGGCAACCGTATTCGATGTCGTGCGGGTCCTAGTATCGGCACTCGATGGACTTTCCGACGCGTCGCGCCGCCGGTGTGGTGGCTGTGCTGATCAGTGCCGTGCTCGCGCTGTGCGCGGTGAGCGCATGCTCGTCCGACGACGACGGTCCCCGACAGGCCGTCCAGGCGTTTCTCGATGCCTACGCGCACGGTGACGCCGCGAAAGCGGCGGCGCTGACCGACAATCCGCAGGCGGCGCAGACCGCACTGCAGTCGGCGTGGACCGGGTTGTCGGCCGAATCGATGTCGGGCACCACCGGCAAGGCCTCGATCGACCAGGACACCGCCGACATCGACGTGAACTATTCCTGGCAGCTCGGGCGCGGCCGGCAGTGGGGCTACCCGGGCACCGTCAAGGCGATCCGCTCCGATGCCAGCGGATGGCAGGTGCGCTGGACGACCACCGACATCCACCCCAATCTCGGTGGCGATCAACGTCTCTCGTTGCGCATCACCGAGGCGCCGCGGGCAACGGTCAACGAGGCCGACGGGTCGGAGGTGATGGACAACGGCACCGTGATCGGCATCAACTTCGATGCCAAGGCGGCCACCGCCGCCGGGACCTCGGTCGGTGATGCCGTCACCCAATTGGTGAGTGTCCTCGCGCCGTTCGCGCCGAATCTCGATCCACAACGGATCGCCGAGGAGTCGACGTCGTCGGGACAGCAGTATCCGATCACCCGGCTCTCCGAGGCCGACTTCAACCGGCTGCGCGATCAACTCGCGATCCCGGGTGTGGTGTACAACGAGCAGTCCGAACTCGTCCCCACCGATCCGACCTTCGCGCCGGTACTGCTCAATGGTGTGCGCGGCGTGGTCGACGACGAGGTCGTCGGCCGGGCCGGCTGGCGCGTGGTCACCGTGAACCCCAATGGTCTCGACGCCGACGTCCTCGCCGACCATGCGCCCGAGCCGGCGGCGGCGGTGCCGCTGAGCCTGTCGCGGCAGGTGCAGAACGCCGCGCAGCGAGCGGTGAACGCCACCAACACCTTTCAGATCGCGATGGTGGTCATCCAACCCTCCACCGGGCGGATCCTCGCGGTCGCGCAGAACCCGGCCGCCGACACCCAGGGCCCGATCGCAACCACCGGCCTCTACCCGCCGGGGTCGACGTTCAAGATGGTGACGTCGTCGGCGGCGTTCAATGCGTCGATGGTGCATCCGGATTCGATCGTCGGGTGCCCGGGCGAGATCACCATCGGTCCACGCACCATCCCCAACTACGATCAGTTCGCGCTCGGTTCGGTCACCCTGCAGCGCGCGTTCGCGCAGTCCTGCAACACCACCTTCGCGAAACTGGCCAGTGAGATGGGGCCCTCGGATCTGGCGCACGCCGCGGCGGCCATGGGGATCGGCCGCACCTTCGACATCCCCGGTCTGGCGACCTCGACCGGATCGGTGCCGATCGAGAACGATCTGGTCGCCCGCACAGAGGATGGCTTCGGGCAGGGCAAGGACCTGGTCAGTCCGTTCAGCATGGCGCTCGTCGCCGCGACCGTGGCCAACAACGGGAAGATGCCCGTGCCGCAACTCATCCTGGATCGCCCGACGACGGTCGGCGGCCCGTCGGCGACGCTGAACCCCGACGTCGTCGGACAGCTGCGGCCGATGATGCGCGAGGTGGTGCTCACCGGTACCGGCACCGCCATCGCCGGGCAGGGCGAGGTCTACGGCAAGACCGGTGAGGCCGAGTTCGACGGCGGCTCGCACGCCTGGTTCGCCGGTTATCGCGGAGATCTGGCCTTCGCGACGCTCGTTGTGCGAGGCGGGGATTCGAACAACGCGGTCGGTGTCACCCGTGACTTCTTCTCTTTCCTGCCGCCCGGCTTCGGGGTGTGATCCTCGGTCGTTGGTGGCCGGCGATCCGGAGTGCCCGACGATCGGGCCTGTCGGCTGCTACCGCCGCAACGGCATCACGATGAGCCTGCCGTCCCGCTCGAAGATGTCGACCGGGTGATCGTAGGTCTCCGAGAGCAATTCGCTCGTCATCACCTCTCGGGTCGGGCCGAATGCGAGGAGTCGGCCGTCCTTCATCAACGCGACACGGTCGGCGTAGGCCGCGGCCAGGGTGAGATCGTGTACCACCAGCAGGATCGCGGCCCCGGAATCGCGGTGCTCGCACAGGATCTGCAGGACCTGCTCCTGGTGGCGGATGTCGAGGGCGGCGGTCGGCTCGTCGAGCATCATCACCGGCGTGTTCTGCGCCAACGCCCGCGCCAGTGACACCCGGGCCTGTTGGCCGCCGGAGAGCTGCGGAAAGGGTTGGTGGACAAGTGAATCGAGGTCACAGCGGGTGATCGCGTCGGCGATGAGCTCCGGTGAGCGGGCAGCGTGCGGGGTTCGTAACCACGGGTACCGTCCCATCTCCACGACCTCGCCGACGGTGAACGGGGTGTCGACACGATTGTGTTGGGTGACCATCGACCGGCGTCGCGCCAGATCACGGTGGGAAGTGTGTGCGACATCGTGTCCGTCGATGATCGCCGTGCCGTGCTGTGGGGTCCGCACCCCGGACAACGCCGACAGCAGAGTCGATTTGCCGCAACCGTTGGGACCGACGAGAGCCACCAACTCACCGGCAGTCACCTCCAGGGACACGTGGTCGACGACGTCGCGACCGCCGAGCG
Organism: Gordonia polyisoprenivorans NBRC 16320 = JCM 10675; assembly: GCF_000241325.1. Classification (GTDB taxonomy): domain Bacteria; phylum Actinomycetota; class Actinomycetes; order Mycobacteriales; family Mycobacteriaceae; genus Gordonia; species Gordonia polyisoprenivorans. The sequence continues at coordinate 144,333 of NZ_BAEI01000070.1, forward strand.
TCACCACGATGTTCTCGGCCCGGATGCCCGAATGGCGTTGCGATCCCTCACGTGGCTGCGGCACCGTCACCACCCCGCTCCGGCGTGGCGACTGCGACGCAGCAGGATGAAGAACGCCGGTCCGCCGACCAGCGAGGTGAACACCCCGAGGGGGAGATCGGCACCGCCGAGAACGGTTCGTGAGGCGAGGTCGGCCGCGGCCAGGACGAGCGCACCACCGATGACGCTGGCCGGCAACAGGATCGCGTGCCGCGGGCCGACGATGAGACGCATCACGTGCGGCACGACGAGCCCGACGAACATCACGATGCCGGTGAAGGCGACGGCCGCCGCGGTGAGGATCGCGACCAGCACGACCACCTGCCGGCGGACGGTCTCGACGTTGACGCCCAGTGAGGCCGCCTGGATCTCACCGAGGGCCAGCAGGTCGAGCTTGTGCACCAGCAGCATGGCCGCGGCGACACCGGCGACCACCAGCGGCAGCGTCACCCACACGGCGTTCCAGTTCGCGCCCGCGAGCGAGCCCAACTGCCAGAACACGATCTGTTCGCGGGCCGCCGTGGTCGCGATGAACGTCAGATACGAGATGATCCCGAGGGCGAAGGCGTTGATCGCGATGCCGGTGAGCACCAGCATGATCGCCGACGAGGAGCCATCCCGCAGCGAGAGCACGTAGACCGCGGCGGTGGTGATCAGCGCCGCGACGAACGCCGCACCGGCCAGCGCCCACCCGTTGATGCCGACCCCGCCGATGACGATCATCAGGCACGCACCCACGGCGGCACCCGAGGAGACGCCGATGACACCGGGCTCGGCGAGCGGGTTCGCGAGCACCCCCTGCAGCAGGCAGCCGCCGGCGCCGAGGGCGGCGCCGACGATCAGCCCCAATACGATTCGCGGGAACCGCACCACCCACAGCGCGTGCTCACCCTGCGGATGGGTGGGCATCGTGCCGATGTCGAGGCCGAAATGGTGTGCGAGACTGCCGAGTACCTGGGCGGGCGGCACCGGGATCTGGCCGATGGCCGCCGAGGTGATCGCTACGGCGATCGTCGCGACCACCAGGACGACGAGCACGAGCGGGGCCGAGACCCGCCCGGACGTACCGGGGGGCGAGCGTCGGGTGGTCGGGGCCCTCATGTGTAGATCGCGTGACCGAGCGCGCCGATGACCTTGCCGACGTCCGGTCCGAACGACAGAACCTCGGTTTCGTCCATCTGCACCACTCGTCGGGCACGTCCGGCGTTCGTGTCGGAGACACCGGGCAGCGCGAGCACCCCGTCGAGACCGCCGACGGAATCGGCGCCCTGCGTCATCACCAGGATCACGTCGGGATTCGCGCGCAGCAGCGCCTCGGCGGTCACGGCGGTGAACTCGGCGGTGAGGCCTGCGGCGGTACCCGCATCGGTGCCGCCGAGAGCGGCGACGAGATCGTCGGCACCGGAGTTCGGTCCGGCCAACAGCACCAGGTGCGGTCCGCGGATGTAGAGGAAGGCGATCTTCGGGTCGCCGGTTGGGTGCGGGAGCGTGGCCTTGGCCGCGGTGATCTCCGATTCCGTGCGCTTGACGAGCTGTTCGCCGGCCGGCTTCACGCCGAGGGCGGCCGCCACCGACCGGATGAGATCGGCGGTGGTGGCGATGGTGCGGGTCGAGCTGAACGTCACCACCGGGATCTGCGACGCACGGATCGCGTCGACCGCCTGCGGTGGTGTGGTGGCGGCGTCGACGAGGACGACGGTCGGGTTCAGCGCCAGCACCGATTCGGAGTTGAGCTGGTGACCATTGCCGGTGACCACCGGGAGCTTGGCCGCCGACGGGAAGGTCGTCGACTGATCACGCCCCACCACGCGGCTGCCCAGGCCGAGGGCGAACACGATGTTGCCGAGTGTGCCATTGCGGTCGACGGCGATGATGCGACTGGTGTCGGTGACCGTCACCTTGCCGCCGCCGTCGGAATCGACGGTCACCGGCAGGGTGGTCGTGGGAGAGGTGGTCACCGGCGTCACATCCGAGCCCGGCAGCGTCGCGGTCTGCGGGCCACTGCGCAGATGCGAGTCGGCGGTTTGGGAGGACGAGGACTGGTCCATCGGCGCGGTACTGCACGCCCCGACAAGCAGTCCGACGACCGCGAACACCGCGAGCACCAGGATCACTGTCGTGTTCGTCCGGTCCTGGTGCCGGTGGGGAATGAGATGCTGCTGCCGCACCGATGTCTCCGTTCTCCGGTGGTCGCGCCGCTCGTCACTCGAGCCCGCGCCATTGCCCAGGCTCACCTTAGTCGCGGGCGCGCGGGTGCCGGCGGACCCCGTGGTCAGGGGGTGCTCGGGGTCGGCGTCCTATGGTGGAAGCCATGACTGTGCGTGCCCCACTGCGTCCCGGCAAGCTCTCGCCGATCCGGACCGTTCCCGACTCCATCGAACGTCCGGAGTACGTGTGGAAGCCGAAGGTCAACGAGGGGCACGAACCCTGGGTGCAGACCCCAGAGGTCATCGAGAAGGTGCGCGTGGCGAGCAAGATCGCGGCCAACGCGCTCGCCGAGGCCGGTAAGGCCGTCGCGCCGGGCGTCACCACCGACGAACTCGACCGCATCGCCCACGAGTACATGATCGATCACGGCGCCTATCCATCGACCTTGGGCTACAAGGACTTTCCCAAGTCGTGCTGCACCTCGTTGAACGAGGTGATCTGCCACGGCATCCCCGACTCCACCGTCATCGCCGACGGCGACATCGTCAACATCGACGTCACCGCCTACATCGACGGCGCGCACGGCGACACCAACGCCACCTTCCTCGCCGGAGACGTCTCACAGGAGGCACGCGACCTCGTCGAACGCACCCGCATCGCCACCGAACGCGCCATCAAGGCGGTCAAACCCGGACGCGAACTCAACGTCATCGGTCGCGTCATCGAGGCGTACGCGAATCGCTTCGGCTACACCGTCGTTCGCGATTTCACCGGTCACGGCATCGGCGAGACCTTCCACAACGGGCTCGTCGTGCTGCACTACGACCAGCCGAACGTCGACACCATCCTCGAACCCGGCATGGTGTTCACGATCGAGCCGATGATCAACCTCGGCGGGCTGCCGTGGGAGATGTGGGACGACGGCTGGACGGTGGTCACCGTCGACAAGAAGTGGACCGCCCAGTTCGAGCACACCCTCGTCGTCACCGAGGATGGCGCGGAGATCCTCACCATCCCCGACAACTGATCCACCCGCTCTCCGCCCGAGGCACGGGGACGCGTCACACGCTGCGGGCACCGCCCTCGACGTGGATGGTCTCGCCCGAGACGAAACCCGCGGTGAGCAGCCATTGTGCGGCGTCGACGATGTCGTCCACGGTTCCCACCCGCCGCGCCGGGATGCCTTCGGCGACACCGGAGAAGAACGCGTCACGATCGGCCTCGGGCATGCCGTCCCAGGTGCCGGAGTCGACGATGCCCGGCGAGATCGCGTTGACCCGCACCGGTGCGAGTTCGGCAGCGAGATGACTGACGGCGAATGCGACAGCGCCGTTGGTGATCCCCATCACCGTGTATTCCGGTGCCGGCTTCCACGCCGCGACACCGGAGAACAGCGTGATCGAGCCGGTCGCGGGCATTCTCGGCCCGAAGTGTTTGGCCACCAGCAGCGGGCCGATCACCTTGGCCTCGAAGGCGGTCACCGTCGCGTCGTGGTCGAGATCGCGGACCGCCACGTTGTGATGAGCGGCGGCGGTCGACACGATGTGATCGACGGCGCCCAGTTCTGCCGCGGCAGCAGCGATGGACGCCTCGTCGGTGACATCGATCGCCACTGCCCGGCCGTTGTCGAGGTCGGTGGCCGCCGACTGCGCCGCGGTGAGATCGCGGGCCCCGATGACCACCGAGGCCCCTGCGGCGTCGGCTCGCCGGGCGATCGCGAGTCCGAGGTGCTTGGCACCGCCGATGACGAGAACAGTGGTACCGGACAGGGATTGGTTCATCACATACTCCTTGGACGTGGGTAGGCTGGACGGGATTCACGGTATGGATTTGATACCGGTATCTTCAACGAAACCGCCGACGACCAGCGCGATCCCCGGCGGTGTCCCGAGGAGAAGGGGGCGTGGGTGTCCAAGGCCTACAACGTGATGGCCCCGACCTGCCCGAGCCGGGTGGTCTTGCACCGGATCGGCGCGCGCTGGACGGTCTTCGTGGTCACCGCACTCGCCGACGGTCCGATGCGATTCAGTGCGCTCAAGGCGCATATCGCGGGGATCACTCCCAAGGTGCTCACCGAAACCCTGCGTGCGCTGGAGTTCGACGGACTCGTCGCACGCACCGATCACGGCGGTCAGCCGCCGCGCGTGGAGTACTCGCTGACCGAGCTCGGCCGCTCGCTGCTGGTCCCGTTGGCCGCGGTGCGTGCGTGGGCCGAAGAACACGTCCCCGAGGTCGAGGCGGCCAACGCCCGGGCGGCGGCGCCGGAAGGACCGCGATGACCGGGGTGCCGGGGATGAGTGGGCTGGCAGGGGCCGTGCTGATCGGCGGCACCAGCTCGGATGCGGGTAAGAGCCTGCTCGTGGCGGGTCTGTGTCGGGCGCTGGCACGCCAGGGTGTGCGGGTCGCGCCGTTCAAGGCCCAGAACATGTCGAACAACTCGGTGGTCACCCTCGACGGGGGCGAGATCGGTCGGGCGCAGGCACTGCAGGCCTACGCCTGCGGGTTGGAGCCGTCGACGCGGTTCAACCCGGTCCTGCTCAAACCCGGGGGGGATCGCCGGTCGCACGTCATCGTGCGTGGCCGGCCCGCCGGTGACGTCGGCGCCGCCGACTACTTCACCCGGCGTACCCGGCTACTCGAAGTGGTGACCGACGAATTGCGGTCCCTCCGCGAAGAATTCGACGTCGTCATCTGCGAGGGGGCGGGGTCGGTCGCCGAGATCAACCTGCGCGACACCGACATCGCGAACATGGGCTTGGCGCAGGCCGCCGACCTCCCGGTGTTGCTGGTCACCGACATCGACCGCGGCGGATCGCTGGCGCACCTGTTCGGCACGACCGCGATCCTCGGCGCCGACGACCAGTCGCGGATCGCCGGGTATGTGATCAACAAGTTCCGTGGGGATCCGGCGATCCTCGCGCCCGGCGTCGAGCAGGTGAAACAGATCACCGGACGCCCGACGCTGGGTGTGCTGCCCTTCGATCCGGACCTGTGGATCGACGCCGAGGACTCGCTGGCGAGCCCGGTCGGCCGACGGGTCGGTCCGCCCGGGACAGCCCCGGTGAGCGCCGTCGAGGGCGCTCTCGGGTCGCGCCTGCGGGTCGCGGCGATCCGCTTGCCGCGCATCTCCAATTCCACCGACGTCGAGGCGCTGGCCTGTGAACCGGGCGTCGAGGTGACCTGGGTCGACGACGCGGCATCGGTCGCCGACGCCGATTTGGCCGTCCTCCCGGGAACCCGGGCGACGCTCGCCGACCTGGCCTGGCTGCGCTCGCGGGGCATCGATGCCGCGCTGATCGCCCGGGCCGCCGCCGACCGCCCGACGCTCGCCATCTGCGGTGGATTCCAGATGCTCGCGCATCGCATCGTCGATGGGATCGAATCCACCTCGGATCCTTCGGCGGTCGACGGTCTGCAGATCTTCGACATCGACGTCACCTTCGGTACCGAGAAGGTGGTGCGGCGGGTGTCCGGATCGGTGGCCGGGCACCGAATCGAGGGCTATGAGATTCATCACGGGCGGGTGGTGCGCTCGGCAGAGACAGGGTGGCTCGTCGACGACGTCGACGGTCCGGAGGGAGCGCGACGCGGCGCGACGTACGGCACTCACTGGCACGGACTGCTGGCCTCCGACGGGTTCCGCCGGGATTTCCTCCGCGAGGTGGCGGCGAGGTCGGGGGTACCCGATTTCACACCCGCCGCCGATATCAGCGTCGATGCGATACGCAGGGCCCAGGTCGACCGGATCGCCGATCTGGTGTCGGCTCATCTGGACCTCGACGAGCTCGTCGAGATCGTGCGGTGCGGCGCCGACCCGGGACTGCCGACGATCAGACACTCCCTCCAACAGAGGACGCGTTGAGCCACGCGCGACGTGGGCGATCACCTAGGCTGAGCCGGTGGAGACTGAACAGCGCACGGTGGACGTCGGCGAGTTGACCTTCGACGTCACCGTGGGAGGACCCGACCGGGGGCCGTGGGTGCTGCTGCTGCACGGATTCCCGGTGAACGGACAGTGTTACGACGCTGTCGTGCCCCGCCTGCACGAGGCGGGTTTGCGGACGATCGTGCCGAATCAGCGCGGCTACAGCCCCGGGGCGCGTCCGAGCGAGGTCGCCGCCTACCGCATCGATCACCTCGTCGCCGACGCCATCGGAATCCTCGACGCGATGAACGTGCACTACGCACTGCTCGTCGGCCACGACTGGGGCGGGCTGGTCGCCTGGCATCTGGCATCGCGCTATCCCGACCGCTTCACCGGTTTCGTCGCGGTCTCCACCGGTCATCCCTCGGCCACCCGGGACTCCCTGGCAAGCAGTGACCAGCGTGAGAGATCCTCCTACATCAAGGATTTCATCGCCGACGGTGCCGAGGAGAAACTCCTGGCCCGTGGCGGCGTGCTGCTGCGTCGCGCCGGGGTGACCGCCGAGGAACTCGAACCGCTCAAGGAACCGGGAGCGCTGACCGCCGGACTCAATTGGTACCGCGCGAACTTCACCGGCGACATCGCCAAGACCATGTCGTGCGGGCCGGTCGAGATCCCGACGACCATGGTCTGGAGCGACGGCGATCCGGTTCTGGGTCGTGAGCAGGCCGAGCGCAGCGGACGATATGCCTACTCCGACTTCAGATTCTGCGTCCTGCCGGGCATCGACCACTGGATTCCGCAGAAGGCGCCGGCCGAACTCGCCAGCGAGATCAGCCTGCGCTCGGCGGTGTTCTGAGGTCCGGGCACCGGTCGGTGCCCGGCCGCCGGTTGGTCACGAGCGCCGGTTGGTCACGAGCGCCGCTTCACCAGTCGAGGTCGAGGCCGAGCAGTGCGTTCTCCAGGACCTCGGGCATCGCCGGATGAATCCAGTACTGGCCGCGCGCCATCTCGGCTGCACCCAGCCCGAAGGACATCGCCTGGATCACCGGCTGGATCACCGTGGGGGCCTGCGGGCCGATGATGTGGGCGCCCAACAGTTTTCCGGTACCCCGTTCGGCGATCAGTTTGCAGAACCCGGTGGTGTCCTCCATCGCCCAGCCGTAGGCCACGTCGCCGTAGGCCTGGACCTTGACGGTCACGTCCCAGCCGGCCTCGCGGGCCTGTGCCTCGGTGAGTCCGACCGCGGCGATCTGCGGGTGGGTGAATACCGCGGCGGGCACGTAGCGGTGATCGAAGGACACCAGATCACTTGCCTGCCAACCCTTCAGGAGATTGGCCTGCACGACGCGTTCTTCGTGGTTGGCGACGTGCTTGAGTTGATAGGGCGAGCTCACGTCGCCCAACGCCCAGACCTTCGCCGCGTCGGTGCGGCCGTGCTCGTCGACGACGACGCGGCCGTCGTCGGACAACTCGAGTCCGATCGTCGCAAGTCCCAACCGATCTCCGTTGGGCTCGCGGCCCACGGCCACCAGCAACACGTCGGCGTCCAGGGACGGGCCGTCGGCGGTGTGCACCCGCACGCCGCCGTCGGGTAGGTTCTCCGCGCCGGTGATGGCGGTGTCGAGGTGCACATCCCAACGGTCCCCGGCGATTTCGGTGAATCGCTCGGAGACCGAAGCGTCGAGTTTGCGCAGCAGCCGTGGTCCACGCGCAACGATCGTCACGTCGGTGCCCAATGCCCCGAAGACATGGGCGAACTCGGCGGCGATATAGCCGCTGCCCAGGATGATCATGCGCCGAGGCAACTCTTCGAGGCGCATGACGTCGTTGTTGGTGAAGTAGCGCACCCCGGAGGCGGCGATGACGTCGGGAATCGTCGCTCGCGACCCGGCGGCGATGACCACCTCGTCGGCGAGTACCACCGCGTCGTCGGTCACCAGACGGTAGCGGCCGGCGTCGTCGCGGCCGTCGAACTCGACGTGCGCGTCGTGGACCGTGATGTTGTCGCAGTCCTCCACGCGATAACGCTTGCCGCCCTGGGAGATCGGATCGATCCGCCCGAACACCCGCGAGACGATCGCGGGCCAGTCGACCCCGGCGACGCGCGAGTCGACGCCGTACTTGCCGCCATGCGCGGCGATCTCGGCGACCTCGGAGGAGTAGACGAACATCTTGGTCGGGATGCATCCGACGTTCAGGCAAGTGCCCCCGTAGACGCCCTCCTCGAAAATGGCGATGCTCCGGTCGGCGAATCGCTCGTCGGGCAACGAGTTCCCGCTGCCCGACCCGATGATCGCGAGATCGACATGCGCGGTGGTGATGGAGTCGGTGGTGGTGTCGGGCACGCGCCGGTCACCGTCCTTTCGTGGTCGTGGCAACGTTGAGTGTCCTCGCGAGCCAGGTGTCGACCTCCCGGTAGGCCTGCTCGCGCGAGTGGGCGACCGACAGGAAGACGTCGTGTCGGGCGTCGGTGATGGGGATGGTCGTCACCCGGTTGCCCAGTGATCCGCTCCATGCGGCGATCTGGGTGACGTCGAGGACGGCGTCGGCGGCATCGATCGCCGTCGAGTAGCTACGACTGAAATGCGTTTTGTCCGAACGTAGGACGAGCGCCGGTACGCCGACGTCGATGCCGTGGTGCAGCCGGCGCTGCGCGGTGCGTACCGCGTTGAGGAAACCGAAGGTGACCGGGAAGCCGCCCATGGGCTTGCGCTCGAGGTCGTAACTCCACTCACCGTTGGCACTGTCGTGCAGGCTCTCGCCGTACGCGGCCGAGAGTTCTTGCGGAATCACGGTTTTCGGCCGGACGGCGGCGACGGCCTTGATCAGCATGCTCACCGGATATGTGCGCAGTAGTGCCTCGCCCTGCAGATCCAGCCACGGGCTGTTCAACATCAGTCCGGCGATGCGACGGTGGCGCGCTGAGTCGTTGCGCCGCAATCGATCCAGCCACATCGCGGCGATCAGTCCGCCGGTGGAATGCGCGCCGACGATGATCGGTGTGTCGGCGCCGAGCTCGGCGACGATGAGGTCGATCGCCGCATTGAGTTCCTCGTCGTAGACCCGCAGATCGGTGGCGTAGTGCGGTGTGTGGTGCGACTCGAGCGACCGGCCGCACTTGCGCAGATCGATCGCATGGAACGCATAACCGAGGTTGGCGAAGTGGTCGGCGAGCGGCTCGTGGAAGAAGTAGTCGGTGAACCCGTGGATGTAGAGCACCGCGCCGTGCTCGGCGTGGCGCTCGGCAGCAGGGCGTCGCACGAGCGTCGCGGTGATCGGATCCTCGTCGTCGGGATCGGGCCTCAGCGCGATGGTCGCCACCTCGTACCGGTCGAGGAACCGGTCGGGCTGCCACTCGGGGGCTTCGGTGGTGGTGGACTTCGGCGGGGTGGACCTGGGTGGGGCCGACTTCTGGGGAGTGGACTGCGGTGCGGTGAGCTGATCGGCGCTGTCGGTGCGGGCGCGGGAAGACGTCACGAATCCACTCTAGGCCGCTGGTGGGAGGTGCTCGTCGATGTCGCCCAGCCCACAGTTGCGCGGAGTGCTTGTGGCGGGGCGTCACCGATGGGGGACAATGGCTGTCACGAGAGAGGGCGAGGGTCGTCCCGGCTGCGTGAATTGGGGTCCAGGTGTCTCAAACGGTGATCAAGACGGATGTGGCGTTGGTGGGCGCGGGCATCATGAGTGCGACGCTCGGCGCACTGTTGCGCCAGCTCGAACCCAGTTGGTCGATCAGTCTGTTCGAGCGGCTCGACGCCGCTGCCGCGGAGAGCAGCGACCCGTGGAACAACGCGGGCACCGGCCACTCGGCGCTGTGCGAGTTGAACTACACCCCCAAGACCGCCGACGGCGATGTCAACATCGACAAGGCGCTCAACATCAACGAGCAGTTCCAGGTCTCCCGCCAGTTCTGGTCGCACGCCGTCGACAATGGCATCCTCACCTCGCCCGACGAGTTCATCAATCCCATCCCGCATGTGAGCTTCGCCCATGGCCAGGCCGGTGTGGACTACCTGCGCAAGCGTCACGAGCGGCTCTCGAGCCAGGTGCTGTTCGAGGGAATGGAGTTCATCGACGACCCCAGCGAATTCACCAAACGGCTGCCGCTGATGTCCATCGGGCGCGATTTCTCCGATCCGGTCGCACTCAACTGGTTCACCGACGGCACCGACGTCGACTTCGGCGCGCTGACCCAGCAGTTGCTGAACTTCGTGAGTCAGGGCGGGGACATCCACTTCGGGCACGCGGTGACCAACCTCGACAAGCAGTCCGACGGCAGCTGGATCGTCAAGCTCAAGAACCGCCGCACCGGCGAGAAGTGGTCGGTGCATGCGAAGTTCGTGTTCGTCGGGGCCGGCGGCGGGGCGCTGCACCTGCTGCAGAAGTCGGGGATCGCCGAGGCCAAGGGATTCGGCGGCTTCCCGGTCTCGGGTGAGTTCTTCCGGTGCACCAACCCGGATCTCATCGACCAGCACCAGGCCAAGGTGTACGGCCAGGCGGCGGTCGGTGCACCCCCGATGTCGGTGCCGCACCTCGACACCCGCGTCATCAACCACAAGAAGGGGCTGTTGTTCGGCCCGTACGCGGGATGGTCGCCCAAGTTCCTCAAGAGCGGCAAGATCACCGATCTGCCCGCGTCGGTCAAGCCGGGCAACCTGATCCCGATGATGTCCATCGCGCCCAAGGAGTTCGGGCTGCTCAAGTACCTGATCAGCGAACTGGCTGCGAGCCCGGCCGATCGGGTCAAGACGCTGCAGGAGTTCGTCCCGCGCGCGCTCGGATCGGACTGGGAGCTGATCACCGCCGGTCAGCGCGTCCAGGTGATCCGCAAGACGGGTGCGGGAGGCTCGCTGGAGTTCGGCACGGCCGTTGTCGCCGCCGGTGACGGCACGATCGCGGGTCTGCTCGGTGCGTCGCCCGGTGCGTCGACCGCGGTGCCCGCGATGCTCAACGTCCTCGAGCAGTGCTTCCCGACCGAGTACCGGTCGTGGACACCGAAGCTCACCGAGATGATCCCGTCGTTCGGCCAGAAGCTCTCCGACAACCGTGACCTGTTCCGGCAGGTGTGGGACTGGACCAGCGCGAGCCTGCAACTGTCCGGCAACGCACCGCTGATCACCGGCGACGACCCGGTGGCCACCACTGCGGGGTGACCGACCCCACGGCGGTCTGAGATAGTTGGCGACATCATGACGTCATCGAGCCCGCGTACCTACCGCCTGCAGTCCCGATCGGCCGCCGACCTCGACGCCGCCACGCTCTACCGCATCCTGAGATTGCGGGTCGACGTGTTCGTGGTCGAGCAGGCATGCCCGTATCCGGAACTCGACGGCCGTGACCTCGAGCCGTCGACACGCCACTTCTGGTGTGTCCCCGATGATGAGGCGAGCGCCGACACGGTGGCCGCGACGCTGCGGCTGATGCAGGACGGGTCCGACGCCGACGGTCGGCCCGAGTTCCGGATCGGCCGGGTGTGCACCGAGCGATCCCATCGGGGGGAAGGACTGGCCGCACGCCTGTTGTCGGTGGCCCTCGAGGAGGTCGGCGATCACGTGTGCCGCATCGAGGCCCAGACCTATCTGGCGCAGATGTACGCGGCGTTCGGCTTCCGCGCCGACAGCGACGAGTACCTCGAGGACGGCATCCCGCACGTGTCGATGATCCGGGTCACCGGGAGCAATCGGTGAGTGCGGAGATGGTGAGCCCGGAGTCCCTCGTCGCCGCCGATCCGTCGTCCGGTCCGGTGATCCGCTACCCCTTCACCGCGGTGGTGGGGCAGGAGCGGCTCAAACTGGCACTCATCCTCAGTGCCGTCTCGCCGGGCATCGGGGGTGTGCTGATCCGCGGGGAGAAGGGCACCGCGAAATCCACCATCGTGCGCGGACTCGGACCCCTGATCGGCGAGGGACGGGCCGATTCGGCGGTTCGGGTCGTCGAGTTGCCGATCGGGGCCACCGAGGACAGGGTGATCGGGTCGCTGGATCTGACGCGGGTGCTGCGCGACGGCCAGGCCGAGTTCACGCCAGGGCTGCTCGCACGTGCCGACGGCGGTGTGCTCTACATCGACGAGGTCAACCTGCTTGCCGATCATCTCGTCGACGTGTTGCTCGACGCGGCTGCGAGTGGTCGGGTCACGATCGAGCGCGACGGCGTCTCGCACACCCAGTCCGCCGACTTCGTCCTCGTGGGCACGATGAACCCCGAGGAGGGCGAACTCCGTCCGCAGTTGCTGGACCGGTTCGGACTTGCGGTCGACGTGAGCGCGGGTCGTGATGTGGACGAGCGGGTCGAGATCGTTCGTCGGCGGATGGCGTTCGACGCCGACCCCACTGCATTCGCGGCCGCCTATTCCGATGCCGAAGGCGAACTGGCACAACAGATCTCCCACGCCCGACGCCTGGTCGACGACGTGGAGCTGCCGACCGCACAGCTGCGGCGGATCGCCGGCATCTGTGCGCACCTGCAGGTCGACGGACTACGCGGCGACATCGTGGTTGCGCGCACGGCAACGGCCCACGCCGCGTTGCGCGGCGCATCCGAGGTCGACGCCGAGGATGTCCGTGTGGCGGTCGAACTCGCACTCCCGCACCGGCGTCGGCGTAACCCGTTCGACGAGTCGGGCCTGGGCGATCAGGAGCTCGCCGACGCACTCGCGGCCGGTGACGAAGCGGCAGGCCCCGACGAGCCCCCGGAACCCCCGGATGGGGGTGGGTTGGACGGGGCCGGGCCGAATGCCGATGGACCGGACGGGTCGACACCCGACCCCGGCGAATCATCTGCGCCGAGTGACGATTCGGCACCCGGTGATTCGGGGCCCGACGCTTCGGCGGCCGGTGATTCGGGGCCCGACGGTTCCGCCCCCGGCGAGCCTGAATCCGACGCCTCGGGTCCGCCCGCCCCGGGGCCGCGGCCGGGCGGTGTCTTCGGAGCGCCGACCGACTCGACGACCACGCCGCGCATGCGCAGACTCACCGTCGACGGGATCGGCGACGGCGAGCCGGGCCGGCGCTCGGCGGCCCGTAGCCGCCGCGGATACACCGTCGCCGCAACGGAATTCGGTGCCGAGACGCCGGTCCACCTGTTCGGCACGGTCCTGAGTGCCGCCGGGCGGGGGGCCGAGGAGGACGGACGTGTGCGAGTGCGTCGAGAGGACCTGCGCGGTGCCCATCGGATCGGGCAGGAGAGCAACCTCGTCGTCTTCGTCGTCGACCTCAGTGGGTCGATGACCGCTCGCCGCAGGCTCGGCGTGGTCAGCGAGTTGTGTGTGGATCTGCTGCGCGACTCCTACACCCGACGGGATCGGGTGGCGGTGATCGTCGCCCGCGGTGCCCGCGCCGAACTGGTCGTCCCACCGACCAAGTCGGTCGACATCGCCGTGCGCCGTTTGTCGTCGGTCCGGACCGGAGGACGCACCCCGCTGGCCGAGGGTTTGCTGGCCGCCGAGGACCTGATCGCCCGAGGCCGTCACATCGAACCCCAGCGCCGTCCGCTGCTCGTGGTCCTGACCGACGGGCGTGCCACCGCCGGGCCGGACGCCGCGGCACGCGCGCGTGCCGCGGCCGCGTCGATCGGACGGCGGGGGATCGACGGTGTCGTCGTCGACTGCGAGCAGGGAATGGTGCGACTGGGCCTGGCCGCCGATCTCGCCGCCCACCTGCGCGCCGATCTGATCCCGATGGACGAGCTGGGTGTGGCGGCCCTCGGCCGATCGGTGCGCCCGAACACGGCATCGGCGGCGCGGATCGGTCCGCCCGCCGCCTGACGCCCGCCGCCTGACCGCCCGCCGCCTGACCGCACGGCCACATCGCCGCGCCGGACGTGACACCCTGGACGGACAACCGGATTCGATCGGCGAACAAGGAGAAAGCACGTGCCGCAAGGCGTCCCCACCGCGATACCCGACGACGGGCTCACCACCCGGCAGCGACGGAACATGCCGGTCCTGGCCGTGCACACCGGCGATGGCAAGGGCAAGTCGACGGCGGCATTCGGGATGGCGATGCGCGCATGGAATGCCGGCATGCGGGTGGCGGTGTTCCAGTTCGTCAAGAGTGCCAAATGGAGGGTCGGCGAGGAGTCGGCGCTGACCGCGCTCGGCGACATCCATGAGTCCACCGGGCAGGGCGGGCCCGTCGAGTGGCATAAGATGGGCCAGGGGTGGTCGTGGCTGCGCGCCAACACCGACGCCGCCGACGATCACGCCGAGGCCGCCCGCGCGGGGTGGGCGGAGATCGCACGCCGACTCGCCGCCGCCGAACACGACTTCTACGTCCTCGACGAGTTCACCTACCCGTTGCACTGGGGGTGGATCGACACCGACGACGTCGTGACGGCGCTGAGGGAGCGGCCCGGCCGCCAGCACGTCGTGATCACCGGCCGCCGCGCGCCACAAGCGCTCATCGACTCCGCCGACCTGGTCACCGAGATGCACAAGATCGCCCACCCCATGGATGCCGGACGCAAGGGGCAGAAGGGCATCGAATGGTGACCGGTCCATCCTCGATCCCCACCGTGGTGATCGCCGCGCCCGCCTCGGGTAGCGGCAAGACCACGGTGACCACCGGCCTGATCGGGGCGCTGCGGGCCGCCGGGCACCGCGTCGCGCCGTTCAAGGTCGGCCCCGACTACATCGACCCCGGCTACCATGCCGTGGCCGCCGGCCGAACCGGACGCAACCTCGACCCAAACCTCGTCGGCGCCGACCTCATCGCACCGCTGTTCTCCTGGGGTACCCGGGGTGCCGACATCGCCGTCGTCGAGGGGGTGATGGGCCTGTTCGACGGCCGCATCACCGGCATCGGTGCCGACGGAACCCACGACCCCGACGGTGGTGACCGTGTCGGGGGTGATCCCGATGGCGCCGACCCGAACGGCATCGGCTCCACCGCGCATGTCGCCGCACTGATCGGCGCCCCGATCATCCTGGTGGTCGACGCCGCCGGACACAGCCAGTCGCTGGCCGCACTGTTACACGGCTTCCTCGGCTTCTCGCCGACAGCCCGGATTGCCGGGGTCATCCTCAATCGGGTCGGCTCTCCCCGGCACGAGGCGGTGCTCCGCCAGGCGTGTCGTCGCGTGGGACTTCCGGTCTTCGGTGTGCTGCACCGTGATCCGAGCCTCACGGTGCCCTCACGGCATCTCGGCCTCATCCCGGCCGCCGAACGCAGCGCCGACGCGGTCGCCGCGGTGGCGGCGATGACCGCGACCGTGTCGGCGGGTCTGGACGTTCCCGCGATCGTCGCCGCCGCACGTACCCGCACCGCACAGTCGGCGCCGGCGTGGTCACCCGACGACACGCTCGCCGAGGTCCGCGGCCCCACCGATCCGCCCGCGGCCAAGCCGATCATCGCGGTCGCCGCCGGTGCGGCATTCACCTTCGGCTACGCCGAACACGCGGAGATGCTGCGGGCCGCAGGCGCCGAGACCATCGACATCGACCCACTGATCGACCGGCTCCCCGACGGAACCGCCGGCGTCGTCCTCGGCGGTGGATTCCCCGAGGAACACGCCGCAGAGTTGTCGTCGAACGCACCTCTGCGCGAGGACATCAATGAGCTCGCCCGGTCCGGTGCGCCGATCCACGCCGAATGCGCCGGACTGCTCTATCTGTGTCGCGAACTCGATGGACATCCGATGGCCGGGGTGATCGACGGTGTCGGGCGGTTCGGTCCGCGCCTGACCCTCGGCTACCGTGACGCTGTCGCCGTCGCCGACTCGGTGTTGTACCCGGCGGGCAGTCGGGTGACCGGCCACGAGTTCCATCGATCGACTGTCGAACTCGTTGCGGCACAACCTGCCTGGGCGTGGCGTGACGGCACGGCGCGGCCGGCCACCGACGGCATCGGGGCGGGTTCGGTCCACGCGTCGTATCTACACGTGCATCCGGTGGCGGTGCCGCGCGCGATCCTCCGGTTCGTTCGGGCCGCCGAACGTCGCGCAACACAGCGGGTCTCGCCGAACACACCTGCGGGAATCCGGCCCCGTGAGCCGCACATCGCGACCCGACGACGAGAGGAGAGCAGCCATGCCGGCCCATGAGGTGACCAAGGCCCTCGACGCACTCGCGTCGCACGGCGTCGACAACCCCGACATCCTGCGGGATCTGCTCGAGGCGGTGCTCCTCGTCGGGCAGGGGCTCGAACTCGACCATGCGCTGCAACGGATCGTCGAGGTCGCCGTGGGCGTGGTCGACGCCCAATACGGTGCCCTCGGTGTCCGGGGCCCCGACGGCGGCCTCAGCGAGTTCGTCTGGACCGGGATCACGCCGCAACAACGGGCGCTGATGGGGGCGTTGCCGGTCGGCCGCGGCGTGCTCGGGGTGCTGATGGACGATCCGCACGTGCTGCGAGTCCCCGACCTCGCCAAACACCCTGCGTCGGTGGGATTCCCGCCGCACCATCCGCCGATGACCACCTTCCTCGGCGCCCCGGTGATCATCCGCGGGTCCATCTACGGTCGGATCTATCTGACCGAGAAACGAGGCGGCGCAGGGTTCTCCGAACTCGACGAGACACTCGTCGCGGTCCTCGCGGTGGCAGCCGGGATCGCCGTCGACAACGCGCAACTGTTCGAGCGCGCCCGCACCCGACACCGGTGGATGCAGATCCTGGTGCGACGCGGATCCGAGCCGCTCGCCGGAATCGCGTTGTCGGACACCCTGTCCCGGATGTGCTCGGATGTGCGTGAACTCGTCGGTGCCGTCGACGTGTACCTGATCACCGACGAGGAAGGCGAACTGGCGGTGGAGGGCGCCACCCGCACCGGACTCGATCCGAGCGTGCTGAAGGTGCCGTCCTCGTCGGAGATGACGGTGCTACCCGCCGACGAGGTGGGCCCGGACCTGGC
This sequence comes from Gordonia polyisoprenivorans NBRC 16320 = JCM 10675, assembly GCF_000241325.1. Lineage (GTDB taxonomy): Bacteria > Actinomycetota > Actinomycetes > Mycobacteriales > Mycobacteriaceae > Gordonia > Gordonia polyisoprenivorans. The sequence goes on from NZ_BAEI01000070.1 coordinate 161,233, forward strand.
CGCCCGGGGTGCTCGATGGGTGACGCTGCAGCCGTTGCACCGGGCCTCGGGGACCTTCGGGTGGGTGGTCATCACCTCCGAACGCAAGCCGTTCTGGGAGGAAGAGGAGATCTCGGGTCTCGCCGGTGTCGCCGAGATCGTCTCCCTGGCCGTCGTGTACGCCGAACAGCAGCAGATGGCACGCGACCTCGAGGTTCTCGAAGACCGCCACCGGATCGCACGCGACCTCCACGATCACGTCATCCAGCGGCTCTTCGCCATCGGCATGTCCGTGCAGACCCTGCAGGCAGCCCGGGAGAACGGGGCCTGCTCCGTCGACGACTCGGTCAGCAACCGCCTCGAGCAGGTGATGACCGACCTCGACCGGACCATCGCGCAGATCCGCACGTCGATCTTCGACCTGCAGACCGTCTCCGGTCACCACGACACCTCGACGCTGCGCCGGCGCGTACTCGACATCGTCTCCGAGTTGTCGGCCCATGCGCCGATCGCCCCGAGTGTGCAATTCGTCGGACCGGTCGACACCGTCGTGCCCGACACGCTTGGTCCGCACATCGACGCGGTGCTACGTGAGGGATTGTCGAATGCGTTGCGGCACTCCGGCGCCGAACACATCTCGGTGTCGGTCAGCGCCGACGACGTCCTGCGCGTGGAGATCAGCGACGACGGTGTGGGCATCGACAAGTCGGTCACCTATCGCGGACTGGCCAATCTCACCCGTCGCGCCGAGGAATGTGACGGGACCTTCGACATCGACACCCGGGGCGGAACCTCCCACGGCCACGGTGGCACGACACTGACCTGGTCGGTGCCGCTGACCCCGGCCTGAGGCGGCTGCGGGCCGCCTCAGGCCTTGCCGTCGCGGATCTTGGTGGCCATCACCGCGACCTGGGTGCGGCGCTGCATGTCGAGCTTGGCCAGGATGCGCGAGACGTAGTTCTTGATCGTCTTCTCCGCGAGGAACATCTTCTGCGCGATCTGCCGGTTGGTCAGGCCGTCGCCGATCAGATTGAAGACCTCGCGTTCCTGATGGGTCAACTCCGCGAGCGGGTCGGCCTGCGACTTGCCGTCCCGGAGCTTGGCCAGCAGGGCGGCGGTGCTGCGGTCGTCGAGCAGCGACCCGCCGCGACCGACGGTGCGAACCGCGGCCACCAGGTTGCGGCCGAGGATCTGTTTGAGAACGAAACCCGATGCGCCGGCGAGCACTGCCGCGAGCAACGCGTCGTCGTCGGCGTAGCTCGTCAGCATCAGACAGCGCACCGACGGATCGACTGCGCGCACATCACGACAGAGCTCCACCCCGTTGCCGTCGGGCAGCCGGACGTCGAGGACGGCGACGTCGGGTCGGGCGGCGAGGATGCCGACCCGCGCCTCGGCGACCGTCGCCGCCTCACCGACCACCTCGATGTCCTCGGCGGTGCCGAGGAGATCGCGCAGTCCGCGCCGGACGAGCTCGTGGTCGTCGACGAGGAACACCCGCACGGGGTGTTCGGGACCGGCCTCGGATGGCTCCGCGGCGGTCGGGGTCTGGGGTGTCGGCGTCGGTGTCGGTGTCGGTGGCGCGGCCGGCGGTGCGGCGGGGGTGGCCTGGGATGGGCGCGGGTCTGTGGCCATGACTCGAAATTACCGCACCCGACGCCGCAGAACGCGACGTCGGTCCCCACTCATCCGGGACCTTCGGCTCACGTGGGACTGGTGAGGTTTCGCAAGAGTGGAACCCACGGGTACGCAAATCGCCAACTTAGGAGCTGCGAAGTGACAACCCTGATCGGATCCGCGAGCGACACCGGGATGACCGGGTCGGACCTGCTGCGCGAACTGCTGCCGGTCTGTGAGGCAGAGGTCGAGCGTCATATGAAGATGACCAAGGACTGGCATCCGCACGACTACGTGCCGTGGGACGACGGTCGCAACTTCGCCGCCCTCGGCGGCCTCGACTGGGACCCCGAACAGTCCAAGCTGTCCGAGGTGGCCAAGGCCGCGATGATCACCAACCTGCTCACCGAGGACAACCTGCCGTCCTATCACCGGGTGATCGCCGAGAACTTCACCCTCGACGATGCGTGGGGTTTCTGGGTGGGGCGTTGGACCGCCGAGGAGATGCGGCATTCAACGGTGATGCGTGACTATCTCGTCGTCACGCGCGGCGTGGATCCCGTGGAACTCGAAGAGACCCGCATGCAGCACATGACGCACGGATTCAATCCGCTGCCCGAGGACGACGGTCAGCGCGACCACAGCTTCGACATGCTCTTCGCGGTCAGCTACGTCAGCTTCCAGGAACTCGCGACCCGGGTGAGCCATCGCAACACCGGCAAGGCCTGCGGTGACCCGATCGCCGATCGCATGCTGGCGCGCGTGGCCGCCGACGAGAACCTGCACATGCTCTTCTACCGCAACATCGTCGCCGGCGCGCTCGACCTCGTCCCCGATCAGGCGATGTGTGCGATCTACGGCATCGTGTCGAACTTCCAGATGCCCGGCGCCACCATGCCGAACTTCCGACGCAACGCCGTCCTGATCGCCAAGGGCGGTATCTACGATCTCCCGCAACACCTTTCGGAGGTGGTGATGCCGGTGCTGCGCAAGTGGCGCATCTTTGAGCGCGACGACTTCGGCCCACTCGGCCAGATGTATCGCGACAAGCTCGCCGACTATCTCCAGGAGATGAACGTCAAGGTCGAGAAGTTCGAGCGCGCCCGCGAACGAGCGCTCGAACGCGAGGAGCGCAAGGCCAGGGCCGGCGCATGACGGTGATCGACAACCCGCGGAACCTGTTGGCCGACACCGGCGATGGCTGCGGACAGTGTTGCGGCTCGTGCGACTCGGCGCCGTCGGCGCCCGACGTACCCGACGGCTTCGAGGCGGCCATCGCGATGGCCGAGGCCGCCGCGAGCCACAATCCGACGTGGTGGAACGAGATCCGGGCCCATGCCGCCGATCCGGCGGCGGGGGAGTACTGCAGTTCGGTGTTGCTCGGAGCGCTGCTCGAGGCGTCGGCGCACCGACTCGGTGTGCCGGCCGCCGATGTGTGGGCACACATTCGTCGAACCGGCGAACTTCCCCTGTGACCGATCCCACCGGGTGATCGGCGAGTCCGACGGCGCCGGGCGAGTACTTCTCGCGCACGGAGCGGTCTGAGCGCTGCCGATCGCCGCGCAGTCGGTACGGTTCTTCTCATGTCAGCCGCCGCGCACCCCGGATCGGGCCATCCGCACTATCTGTCGGGCCTGGACCTGATGGGCCGCAAGGTCGTCGTGGTCGGCGGGGGATCGGTCGCCCAGCGACGCCTACCGAATCTGGTGGCGGCGGGCGCGCAGGTGCACGTGGTGGCTCTCGAGCCGACACCCGCCGTCGAATCCTTCGGTGGCATCACCCTGCACCATCGCGCCTATGCCGACGGTGACCTCGACGGCGCCTGGTATGCGATGGCCTGCACCGATGACCCCGACGTGAACGCCGCAGTGGTCGCCGAGGCGGAGCGTCGGCACACGTTCTGCGTGCGCGCCGACGACGCCCGGTTCGGCACCGCGGTGACCCCGGCTTCCGGGCGGCACCGGGACATCCAGTTCGGGGTTCTCGCCGGCGGCGACCACAAGTTGTCGGCGGCACTGCGAGCGGCGATCAGTACGGCGCTGGCCGACGGTGATCTCCGGGTCGAGGAGCCACCGCACCCGCCCGGTGTGGCACTGGTCGGTGGCGGGCCCGGCGACCCCGACCTCATCACGGTCCGCGGACTGCGGTTGTTGATGGCCGCCGACGTCGTGGTCGCCGATCGACTCGCACCGCCGGAACTGCTTGCGGCACTGGGGCCGCAGGTCGAGATCATCGACGCCGCGAAGGTCCCGTACGGACGGGCGATGAAGCAGGAAGCCATCAACGACGTCCTCATCGCCAAGGCCAAGGAGGGCAAGTTCGTCGTCCGGTTCAAAGGTGGCGATCCCTACGTCTACGGTCGCGGCTTCGAGGAATTGCAGGCGTGTGTGGCCGCAGGTGTCCCGGTGACGGTGGTCCCGGGCATCGCGAGTCCCATCTCGGTGCCGTCGGCCGCGGGTATCCCGGTCACCCATCGCGGTGTGACGCACGAGGTGGTCATCGTGTCGGGGCATGTGGCACCCGATCACCCCGACTCGCTGACCGATTGGTCGGCGCTGGCACGACTGCGCGGCACGCTCGTGCTGATGATGGCGGTGGAGCGGGTGGAGAAATTCGCGCAGGCGCTGCTGTCCGGTGGACGTCCCGCCGACACCCCGGTTGCGATGATCGAGAACGGTTCGCTGCCCACCCAACGCGTGCTCCGCACCGATCTCGCGCACGCCGCGCAGACCGCGCAGAGTGAGGGTCTACGCCCGCCGGCGATCGTCGTCATCGGCGACGTCGCGGGCTTCACCGACGCCGATGATGTGCTCGGGTTCGCCTGACATACCGCCGACCGGGTACGTCCCTGTACCACCCGGCAGACACCGATACGTCAACGGGGATTGGCATAGTCGAGCCCGTCAGCGGTAGCGTCGACCGGTATGTCGACATTCTCGGCGTCGAGCGATGCCACCACGGCGCCGTCGGATCAGTACCGGCCGGTGTTCGGTCTGGCGATCCTGGTGCTGTCGGGGATGCAGCTGTTGATGGTGCTCGACGGCACCGTCGCCGCGCTTGCCCTGCCGCGCATCCGCGACAGCCTCTCCCTGAGCGAGTCGTCGGCGAACTGGGTCATCACCAGCTACGTGCTGGCCTTCGGCGGGCTGATGCTGCTCGGTGGCCGCCTCGGCGACGCCTTCGGCCGCAAACGGATGTTCATCCTGGGCGTGGCCGCGTTCACCGCGACCTCCCTGCTGTGCGGGTTGGCCTGGAACGAGGAGAGTCTGGTCATCGGCCGCGCGCTGCAGGGGGCCTCGGCGGCCATCGCCGCACCGACCGCCATGGCGTTGGTCGCCACGACCTTCGCACCCGGGAAGCCGCGGAGCCAGGCCTTTGCCATCTACGCCGCGATGACCGGCGTGGGGTCGGTCGCCGGACTCATCCTGGGCGGTGTACTGACCCAGATCTCCTGGCGCCTGGTGTTCCTGATCAATGTGCCGATCGGACTCGCGGTGGTGGTGGGCGCGCTGTTCGCCCTGCGTGAGTCGCAGGGGGAGCGGATGCCCCTCGACGTTCCCGGTGCGGTGATGGCCACGCTGGGCTGCACCTTGCTGGTGCTCGCGGTCAGCGACGGCCCGAACGGGTGGGACAGGCCCATCGTGGTCGGGTCGTTCATCCTGGGTGGGCTGGCGTTGGTCGCCTTCATCGTCTGGGAGCGCCGCGCGGCGAATCCGATTCTGCCGCTGCGACTGTTCGACAACCGCAGTCGGGTCGCGGCGCTCGGTGCGATCCTGCTGGCCAGCATGATCATGATGTGCATGGCGGTGTTCATCTCGCTGTACCTGCAGGGAATCCTCAAGTACACGCCCATCCAGAGCGGTCTGGCAGTGGTGCCGTTCGCGGTGGGCCTCGGGGTGGCCGCGGCGATCGCCTCCAAACTCGCCCTGATGGTCCAGCCGCGCTGGCTGGTGCTCGTCGGTGGCGCCATCATCCTCGCCGGTTGCCTGTACGCGTCGTCGATCGCCACCGAGATGCCCGGCTACTTCCCGAGCATCGCGATTCCGGTCGTGGTGATCGGCTTCGGTGTCGGCCTCGCCGTCATCCCGCTGACCCTATCGGTGATCGCCGGGGTCGAGCCGACCGAGATCGGCCCGCTCACCGCACTCGCGCAGGTCGCCCAGAATCTCGGCGGTGCCGTCGGGCTCGTGGTGGTCGGTGCGATGGTCACCTCGCGCGCGCTCTCGCAGGGCGGCACCACCGCACCGGTGGAAACGATGAACGCCACCCAACTCGCCGCTCAGGCCGACGGCTACGGGCTGGGATTCGCGTGCTGCGCGGGGATAGCGGTCATTGCGGCCGTCGTCGTGCTGTTCATGCGGTTCACCCCCGAGGAGGTCGCCGAGGGGCAGGCGGCGCAGGAAGCCGCCAACGCCACCCTCGACGTCAACGACGTGAGTTCGAGGCAGTCGTAGCGGTGTTCGTCAGTGCGCCGGGCGCACCGAGATCTTTTGCGGTCCGGTGACGATCAGTTCGACCCCGTGACCGACCAGGCGCAATCGCGACAGTTCGGGGTGCATCACCCACCCGTCGGCGGCATAGGTCAGGCCGGCCCGCAACTCGGTCGGCGACGCACCCTGGCGTGCGGTCCTCGTGCGCACACCATCGACGTCGTGCAGCGCGCCTCCGGTGAAGATCTGTGGCGTCGTCTCGAACCATCGGCCCGAGACGTGAACGTGCTCCCCGTCGATCCTGAGGAAGACATTGCCGCCCAGCGCGGTCGCGACGTGCTCGTCGGACCATCGACGCACCATCCGCAGGCTCGAGCGCGGGCCGTCGTAGATGCCCGGATGCACCGCGTCCATCGTCAACGCGTCGCGGATCTCGTCGGCATCGCGGACCAGGACGAGGGTGGTCATGGGCGGATGATCGGCACCCAGCCACGCGCGATCGCAACTGATCGCCGTGGGCAGATGTGCGCCGAGAGCGGTCCCACCCACGGTGGTCAACACGTCGAGGACGGTCTCTGCGCATTCCGGACCCGGGGTCGGGTCGAAGGTGACGGTATCGGGGGACACGGCGACGTCGATACCCGGCCACCGCTGCACGAAGGCGTCGAGGTTCTCGTGCGCGAACGGTTCGTCGCGCATGTCGCGGGTGCGCGGATCGATATTGCACACGAACATCGGCTCGGACATGACCGCCACTATAGTTAACACGGCAAACGTTAACGCAAATGTGGGCCCTGGTCCGTGATCACCACGATCTCGTCGGCTCGCGCGATCTCCACACGCTGCCCCGCGTCGGCGAGAACCGCGGCGAGCGCATTGACGTCACGCACCGTGCGACGCGTGCGCACCAACTCGCGGGCGATCAGGCCTTTGTAGTGTTTGTTGAAGTGGCTCACCACTTTTCGGCTGCCATCGGCGGCCTCGGTCATCACCGTCGCGGTGATCGCCCCGGACACCGGGCCGAGTTGCTGATAAATCCCCGATCGTAGGTCGACGACGAGGTCGTCGACGGTGTCGAGGGCGCGGGAGAGCTCCGGCTTCCACACCGACGCCAACGTCGGGAGTCCGGGGAGCTTCGAGCCCCCGGAGAGTCGGTAGGCCGGGATCGGATCGGTCGAGCGCACGACGCCGAACAGTGCCGAACCGATCGCGAGCCGGTCGGCGGCCTTGGCCTTGCCCGCGCGCGTCAGCCCACGGTGATCGAGTGCGTCGTAGAGGACGCCGGTGTAGCGCTCGATGGCCGGGCGCGTCGGCGAGTGCCACAGATCGGCGTTGCGGTCGACCTCGGAGAGCTGGGTCTTACCCAGGCCGAGGGCGTCGCGGCTCGCGTCGAGGTCGGCGGACAGCTCGACGAGAATGTCCGCGAGGCGCTTGCGGATGGGGGTGAGCTCGGTGAACCACAGGGCGTCGAGGTTCAGCGGTGGACCGTCGCCACCATCGGATTTCGTCTCGGAGGGCGGCAGGAGGACAAGCACCGCAACACTGTATCGACCGTGCCGGACGGGCCGGGGAAACCGGGTCGCGGGCCCGACTAGACTTTTCCCCCGTGATCACTCGCATGTCGAATCTGTTCCTGCGGACGCTGCGCGACGACCCGGCCGACGCCGAGGTCCCCAGCCACAAGCTGCTGGTCCGCGCCGGCTACGTGCGGCGCGCAGCACCCGGCGTCTACAGCTGGCTGCCGCTGGGACTCCGGGTGCTCAAGGCCGTCGAGCAGGTGGTGCGCGACGAGATGAACAACATCGGTGCCCAGGAGATCCTGCTACCCGCGCTGCTGCCGCGTGACCCCTACGAGGAGACCGGCCGCTGGACCGAGTACGGCGACGCGCTGTTCCGCCTCAAGGACCGCAAGGGCGCCGACATGCTGCTCGGGCCGACCCACGAGGAACTCTTCACCCAGCTGGTCAAGGGGGAGTACTCCTCCTACAAGGATCTGCCGGTCATCCTCTATCAGATCCAGACCAAATACCGCGACGAGGAGCGGCCGCGTGCGGGGATTCTCCGCGGCCGCGAGTTCGTGATGAAGGACTCCTACTCGTTCGACCTCGACGACGACGGGCTCAAGACCAGCTATCACGCCCACCGTGAGGCCTATCAGAAGATCTTCGCGCGTCTCGGGGTGCGCTATGTGATCGTCGCCGCCACCTCCGGCGCGATGGGCGGCAGCGCGTCCGAGGAGTTCCTCGCCGAGAGCGAGGTCGGTGAGGACACCTTCGTCCGATGCCTGGAATCGGGCTACGCCGCCAATGTCGAGGCAGTCATCACGCCTGCGGCGCAACCCATCCCGTTCGACGGGCTGCCACCGGCAAAGGTGTACCGCACGCCCGACACCCCGACCATCGACACCCTGGTGGCGTGGGCCAACGCCAACCTCGAGGGCGCCTTCACCGCCGCGGACACCCTCAAGAACGTGATGGTCAAGGTCCGCGAACCCGGGGGCGACTGGGAGCTTCTCGGTGTGGGGGTTCCCGGGGATCGGGAGGTCGACTTCAAGCGCCTCGAGGCCTCGCTGGAGCCCGCCGAGGTCGAGTTGCTCACCGATGCCGACTTCGCCGCCAACCCGTTCCTCACCAAGGGGTACATCGGGCCGAAGGGATTGGCGGCCAACGGGGTTCGCTTCCTCGTCGATCCGCGCATCGGCGACGGATCGTCGTGGATCACCGGAGCCGACGAACCGAACCATCACGTGGTGGGCTTGGTGGCCGGTCGAGATTTCACGCCGGACGGAACCATCGAGGCCGCCGAGGTGCGTGACGGTGATCCGTCGCCGGACGGCAAGGGCGAGCTGGTGAGTGCCAAGGGTATCGAGATCGGCCACATCTTCCAGCTCGGCCAGAAGTACACCAATGCCTTCGAGGTCGACGTCCTCGGCGAGAACGGCAAGCCCGTGCGCCTGACGATGGGGTCCTACGGTGTCGGTGTGTCACGGCTCGTCGCGGTGCTCGCCGAGCAATGGCATGACGACAAGGGCTTGCGGTGGCCGCGGGCGGTCACACCGTTCGACGTGCACCTGGTCATCGCGAACAAGGATCAGGCGGCGATCGACGGTGCACAGGCACTGGCCGCCGAACTCGACGCCGCGGGCCTCGAAGTGTTGCTCGACGATCGCAAGGCCTCACCGGGGGTCAAGTTCAAGGACGCCGAATTGTTGGGGATGCCGACGGTCGTCGTCGTCGGACGCGGGTACACCAACGGGGTCGTCGAGGTACGTGACCGCTTCTCCGGGGAGTCCGTCGAGGTGGCCGTGGCCGACGCGGCCGACGCCATCACCGCCACCGTCCGCGGCTGAGAGCGCCGGCCCGCCCGCGTGCGTGCGGTGGGTGAGTCCGCGTCGGACGCGGGTCAGCGCTGCCCGGGGAAGGCCACGGTGGTGGGCTTGTCGCCCAAGGCGATTCGCCAATCGGCGGCGCGTAACGCCGACCCGGTGAGCTGGTCGACACCGAGGGTGCGGGCAGAACCGGAATCGGCCTTCTCGAGCACCGAGCGATAGGCGACGGTGCAGTCGACCTCGGCGGCCAGCGCCGCCTTGGCGGCACTCACCGGATCGTTCACGGTCAGCGGCAGGGTGTAGCCCGCAGCCGGTTCCGGTGGCGTACCACCGGCTTTGGTGATGGCGTCGTTGACGGCGTCGCGGGCGGCGCGGTGTGCGGTGAGATTGTCCTCGACCGTCGAGCGGCGGGTCGCCGAGACGAACGCGGTGAGGACGCCGTAGGTGAAGATCGCCGCGTTCTCGGCGTCTGCGGCGTCGGTCAGGGAGTCGGTGGTGGGACTCATGCCAGTTGGACCTCCACGAGAGTTGTCGTCGAGGCGCCGACGGCCCCGGCGAGGCCGGCCGAATACCCCGACAGCGCGATGGCCGCGGCGCGTGCCGCCTTCGCCGAGGAGTTCAGTGACGAGCGCAGCCCTTCCAGCGAGTTCGCCGCCTGGGTGGGCGTCCCGGGCGGTGCGGCACTCGACGTGGCGGTACCCGACGGTTCGATCTGGCCCGTGAGGGTCTGATCGAGTCGGGTGATCTCCTCGCGTAACGCCTGGGCGTGTTGGGCCCGCTGCTCGGCGATCACGCCGAGGGCCGCCGAATAGTCGGTCACCTGCGGGGCGAGGGCCCGCGCCGCGGCCGCGTCGGCCAGCGCCGAGCGTGCGAGAGGCAGCAGTGCCTGTGCGGTGGTCTCGGCGGGATCCGGTCCGCGATCGCACCCCGCGGCCGCGGTGACCGTGACCATCCCGATGCCGGCGACGGCGCTGCCCCGCAGCAGAGTTCGACGGGATACGCCGGCGGACCGGCCGGCCGGTTCACCGGGGTGCGGGAGACTCACCCGACACATGATGCCAGTCGGGTGCGGTGGGACGGCGATCACGGCACGCCCGTCCGCGCGCACTTCGTCGGGCCCGGAGGCGTCCTCTACGATGGACGGGCGCCGACGCAGCCACACGGGCTGCGTGCCACGGGTGAACCGGACAACTGAAGACGAGGGAGACCACGGTGACCATCGACCGGACGAGGGTCCGCGAACTCGTCGGTGAGTTCGTCACCGATCGCGGACTCGACCTCGAGGACGTGATCGTCTCGACCTCCGCGGGCACCGACGAGATCCGGGTGATCGTGGACTCCGACGCCGGCACCGACCTCGACCTGCTCGGTGAGTTGACCCGTGACATCTCCGACGCGCTCGACACCCATGACGATCTCTCCGACGCCCCGTACACACTCGAGGTCACCTCGCCCGGCGTCGGCCGGCCGCTCACCCTGCCGCGGCACTGGCGGCGCGCGCGTGGCCGCAAGGTCGCGATCAGAGGCGTCGACGGCGCGTCGATCGTCGGCCGCATCGGCGCCGTCGACGACGAGACTGTCGAGATCGTCGTCAATCACCGCGGACGGATCGCCGTGGAGTCCGTCCGGCTCGACGCCGTCGACCGTGCCGTCGTCGAGGTCGACTTCTCCCGTCCGAGCGTCGCCGAACTGACCCGGTGCGGACTCGACGACGCGGAGATCGCGCGCCGTCGCGACCCCGGTACCGCAGAATTGTGAGAGATGCGCACGACGGTGAGATGCGCCGACCCGTGCAGGCCCGGGCATCGAGAACGACCATGCGACAAGTGAATACGCCGACAAGTGAATAGGAGTCCACGAGCAATGAACATCGACATCAACGCCCTGCGGATGATCGAGTCCGACAAGGGCATCCCGATCGACACGGTGATCACCGCGATCGAGACGGCACTGTTGACCGCCTACCGCCACACCGACGGGTTCGCCCCGCACGCGCGGATCGACGTGAACCGCAAGACCGGCGCGGTCCGGGTGATGGCGCAAGAACTCGACGAGCACGGTGAGGTCGTCCACGAATACGACGACACCCCGGAGGGGTTCGGGCGAATCGCGGCGACCACCGCCCGGCAGGTGATCCTGCAACGGCTGCGTGACGCGGAGAACGAGAAGAGCTTCGGCGATCTCGTCGCCCACGAGGGTGAGATCGTCGGTGGCGTCGTGCAGCAGGATGCCCGCGCGAACGCCCGCGGCATGGTCGTGGTGCAGATCGGCAACGAGGCCAATGCCACCGAGGGCATCATCCCGTCGGCCGAGCAGGTCCCCGGCGAGACCTACACCCACGGCGACCGCATCAAGTGCTACGTGGTCGGCGTCAGCCGTGGACAGCGCGGACCGCAGATCACCCTGTCGCGCACCCATCCCAATCTCGTGCGCAAGCTGTTCTCCCTGGAGGTCCCGGAGATCGAGGACGGATCGGTGGAGATCGTGGCGGTGGCCCGGGAGGCCGGACACCGATCGAAGATCGCCGTGCACACCGGTGTCAGCGGCCTCAATGCCAAGGGGGCGTGCATCGGGCCGATGGGTCAGCGGGTCCGCAACGTGATGAGTGAGCTCGCGGGGGAGAAGATCGACATCATCGACTTCGACACCGACCCGGCGGTGTTCGTCGGGAATGCGTTGTCACCGGCGAAGGTTGTGTCCGTCGAGGTCGTCGACCTCGCCGCCAAGGCGGCCCGGGTCGTGGTGCCGGATTACCAGTTGTCGCTGGCCATCGGCAAAGAAGGACAGAATGCCCGACTCGCCGCACGGCTGACCGGATGGCGGATCGACATCCGGTCCGATGCAGACGACGCCCGTGCTGCAGGCCCGGGCACGCCCGGCAGCAGCCGATTGTCCTAGTCGCGGCCACTAGCGCTAGACTGAGCGATGGTTCAGCGAAAGCCGTCGACCTCGTCACCCGACGATGGCCGTCGGGGTCGTCCGATTCGGATGTGCATCGGATGTCGGTCTCGTACCGACATCACCGCACTGGTCCGCGTCGTCGCCCGAGAGGGTGCCGACGGACCCACGATCGTCGTCGATCTCGCGAAGACCATGCCGGGACGGGGTGCGTGGTTGCATCCGCGGGAGGACTGTGTGTCCGCCGCGGTGCGGCGGCGAGCGTTCGCCCCGGCGCTGAGGGCGTCGCGTCTCGTCGTGAACCCCGACGACCTCGTAGAAGTGTTCGATGCAGAAGTGATCGGTGCAGCTGCACCATCACCGACCACGGACGACAGCAGGCCCGATACCGGGCCGGAACAGGTAGCAGAAGACATGAGCACACCGTGAAGTCACCACGATGAGCACGTATCGGACGTAATCCGAGGCCGTAGCGGGCAGCCCGCTCGGCCTCCAAGTGAGGAGAGCAGTGGCAGGCAAGGCCCGCGTGCACGAACTGGCCAAGGAACTGGGCGTGACGAGCAAACAGGTGCTCGAGCGACTCAAGGAACAGGGCGAGTTCGTCAAATCCGCGTCGTCGACCGTCGAGGCCCCGGTGGCCCGTCGACTCCGCGAATCATTCCCGAACAAAGACGGCGGTTCGTCGGCGCCCAAGCCCGGCACCAACGGTTCCGCCCCCAAGCCCGGCGCAGGTCCGCGTCCGGGCCCCAAGCCCGGCGGTCCCAAGCCGGCACCGGCAGCGGAGCAGAAGCCCCCGAGCCGTACCGAGCAGACTCGCCCGGCCCCGCAGCCGGCCGCATCATCCCCGGCACCGGCCGCCCCGGCCCCGGCAGCTCCGACGCCCGCCGCCGCACAGGCACCGGCGACGCCCGCTGCCCCGAAGCCGGCAGCTCCGGCGCCTGCGGCCGCCGAGCGCTCCGCGCCCGCACAGCAGCCCGCACCGGCCCAGAAGCCGGGCGGACCGACACCGGGACCGCGTCCCGGTGGCCCGAAACCGGGCCCGCGTGCACCGCGCGTCGGCAACAACCCGTACTCATCGGCGCCCGCGCCGGCACCCCGACCCCCGGCCGGTCGTCCCGGCCCGGGCCAGGGCGGACCCCGCCCCGGTGGCGGTCGCCCCGGTGCCCAGGGTGGCCGACCCGGTCAGGGTGGTCCGCGTCCGGCTCCCGGCCAGGGCGGACCCCGTCCGAGCCCGGGTAACATGCCCCCACGCCCGAATCCGGGTGCGATGCCCAGTCGCGCCGCCCGTCCCGACGCCCGTCCGGGTGGTCGTAGTGGCGGTCCCGGTGGAAACCGGGGTGGCGGCGGCGGTGGATACCGCGGCGGCGGTGGCGGCGCTCCCGGTGGTGCTCCCGCCGGTGGTGGCGGTTTCCGCGGTCGTCCCGGTGGCGGCGGTCGTGGCCGCGGCGGTGCCGCGGGTGCGTTCGGTCGTCCCGGTGGTGCCCCACGCAAGGGCCGCAAGTCGAAGCGGCAGAAGCGTCAGGAATACGACTCGATGCAGGCGCCGGCCGTCGGTGGCGTCCGGCTGCCGCGCGGCAACGGTGAGACCATCCGGCTCGCCCGCGGCGCATCGTTGTCGGACTTCGCCGACAAGATCGACGCCAACCCGGCCTCGCTGGTCCAGGCGCTGTTCAATCTCGGTGAGATGGTCACCGCGACCGAGTCGGTCAACGACGAGACGCTTGAGCTGCTCGGCTCGGAGATGAACTACACCGTCCAGGTGGTCAGCCCCGAGGACGAGGATCGCGAACTCCTCGAGAGCTTCGACCTCAGCTACGGCGAGGACGAGGGCGACGAGGAAGATCTCGAGCAGCGTCCGCCGGTGGTGACCGTCATGGGTCACGTCGATCACGGTAAGACCCGACTGCTCGACACGATCCGTAACGCCAGCGTCCGCGAGGGCGAGGCCGGTGGCATCACCCAGCACATCGGTGCCTACCAGGTCAACACGCACCTCAACGGTGACGACCGGTTGATCACCTTCATCGACACCCCCGGTCACGAGGCGTTCACCGCCATGCGTGCCCGCGGTGCGAAGGCCACCGACATCGCGATCCTGGTGGTCGCGGCCGACGACGGCGTCATGCCGCAGACGGTGGAGGCCATCAACCACGCGCAGGCGGCCGATGTGCCGATCGTGGTGGCGGTCAACAAGATCGACAAGGAAGGCGCCGACCCGCAGAAGATCCGGGGTCAGCTCACCGAGTACGGTCTGATCCCCGAGGAGTACGGCGGCGAGGCGATGTTCGTCGACATCTCTGCCAAGCAGGGCACCAACATCGACGAACTGCTCGAAGCGGTGCTGTTGACCGCGGACGCGTCACTCGACCTGCGGGCCAACCCCGACATGGACGCACAGGGTGTGGCCATCGAGGCCCACCTCGACCGCGGACGTGGACCGGTGGCGACCGTGCTCATCCAGCGCGGCACGCTGCACGTCGGCGATTCCATCGTTGCCGGTGACGCCTACGGTCGTGTGCGTCGCATGGTCGACGAGCACGGCGACGACATCGAGGCGGCGCTGCCGTCGCGGCCGGTGCAGGTCATCGGCTTCACCTCGGTGCCCGGTGCCGGTGACAACCTGCTCGTCGTCGAGGAAGACCGCATCGCGCGTCAGATCGCCGACCGCCGCAATGCGCGCAAGCGCAACGCGCTGGCCGCACGCAGCCGCAAGCGGATCAGCCTCGAGGATCTCGATTCGGCGCTGAAGGAAACCAGCCAGCTGAACCTGATCCTCAAGGGTGACAACTCCGGTACCGTCGAGGCCCTCGAAGAGGCGCTGCTCGGTATCGACATGGGCGACGAGGTCTCGTTGCGGGTCATCGACCGCGGTGTCGGTGGCGTCACCGAGACCAACGTGAACCTGGCGGCCGCCTCGGACGCGATCATCATCGGATTCAACGTCCGAGCGGAGGGCAAGGCGACCGAGCTGGCCAACCGCGAGGGTGTCGACATCCGGTACTACTCGGTGATCTACCAGGCGATCGACGAGATCGAGAGCGCGCTCAAGGGCATGCTCAAGCCGATCTACGAAGAGGTGGAGCTCGGCCGCGCCGAGATCCGCGCGATCTTCAAGTCGTCGAAGGTCGGCAACATCGCCGGCTGTCTGGTGCAGTCGGGCATCGTGCGTCGCAACGCCAAGGCACGTCTGCTGCGTGACAACGTGGTCGTCGCGGAGAACCTCACCATCGCCTCGCTCAAGCGGGAGAAGGACGATGCCACCGAGGTTCGCGAAGGCTACGAATGTGGTCTCACACTGACGTACAGCGACATCAAGGTCGATGACGTCATCGAGTCCTATGAGTTGCAGGAGAAGCCGCGCGACTGACGCGTATCACTCTCGAGTGCTCCCCTTCCGCGAGTGTGCCGCGCAGGCACCGCGCGGGAGGGGAGCGCCTTTCGATCCCTTCGGGAAGGACAATCATGGCCGATCCGGCACGAGCACAACGGCTGGCCAAGCGGATCTCGTCGATCGTCGCCTCGGCGATCGCCCACGACATCAAGGACCCACGGCTGGCCCATGTGACGATCACCGACGCGCGCGTCACCGGCGACCTGCACGACGCGACGCTCTTCTACACGGTGATGGGCGAGACCCTGGACACCGAGCCGGACTACGAGGCCGCCGCGGCCGGTCTGGCGAAGGCCACCGGAGTCCTGCGGTCCAAGGTCGGTGCGGGCACCGGGGTGCGTTTCACCCCGACGCTCACCTTCGTCCTCGACACCGTCCCCGACGCCGCCCGGCACATGGAGGAGTTGGTGGCGCGAGCGCGGGCGAGTGATGAACTCGTTGCGCGGCGTGCCGCCGAGGCCAGACCGGCCGGTGAGGCCGACCCGTACCGTGCGCCCGGTCACGACGACGATGGTGATCCCGACCGTGATGATGAGGACGGCGATCAGGCGTGACCGCAGCGTCGAGTGCGGCGATCGCGCAGACCATCCGACGGGTCGCCGACGACGAGGGCCCGGTGACCATCCTGTGTCACGTCCGACCCGACGCCGACACCATCGGCAGCGGGTTGGCGCTCGGGTTGGCGCTCGATCGGCTCGGGGTGGACGTGGAGGTCGCTCATCCCGGTCCGGAGTCACTCCCGGTGGCTTTCGCCGATCTGCCCGGGCACAAGTTGCTCGTCGACTCGGCAGCCCTGCGAGGCAGTCGGCTGGTGGTGTCGGTTGACGCCGCGAGCCGCACGCGGCTCGGTGAGCTCGAGTCGCTCTTCGCCGACGCCGAGACCACGGTTGTCATCGATCACCACGCGTCGAACCCCGGTTTCGGCGACCTCGACTTCGTCGACCCGCACGCCGACTGCACCGCGGTGCTCGTCCTGCGTGTGCTCGACGACCTCGGCGTCGACCTCGACGAGGACATCGCGACCTGTCTCTATGCGGGTTTGATCACCGACACCGGCTCGTTCCGCTGGGCACGGCCGGAGTCGTTCCGGGTGGCTGCCCGGCTCGCCGACGCCGGCGTGGACTCCCGGACCTGGAGTCGCCGGCTGCTCGACACGCATCCGTTCGGCTGGCTGGGCATGGTCTCGGAGATCCTCGCCACCGCGACGCTCGACCGAACTGCCTGTGGCGGTGAGGGATTGGTGTACGCCGTGGTGAACCATCGGGCGTTGGCCGGGATGAGCTGGGAAGAATCGGAGAGCGTCATCGACATCGTCCGGACCACTGCCGAAGCCGAGGTCGCCGCGGTGTTCAAGGAGATCGACGCCGGTGAGTGGACGGTGTCGTTGCGTTCCAAGAGCACCGTCGACCTGGTTCCCATCGCCCGTACCCATGGCGGCGGCGGACATCGCCACGCCTCGGGCTACAGCGACTCGGGTACGGCCGACGAGGTGATCGGTCGCCTCAGGCAATCCCTGTGACCGAACGCAACGCCCCCGAGCCCGCAAACCCCGAGGGGTCGGAACCGGATGCCGGCGGGCTCGATGCCGGTGTGCGTCGGGTCGGCATCCTGACCGTCTCGGCTCTCGCGGTACTGATCGCGCCCCCGCTGTATCTGCTGTTGGATCTCGCAGTGGTCGGTCGGTTGGGCGGCGACGAGCTGGCCGCGCTGGCCGTGGCGACTCTGGTGCTGTCGATCATCAGCACCCAACTGACGTTCTTGTCCTATGGCACCACCGCCCGCTCGGCGCGCAGGTACGGTGCCGGTGATCGGCCGGGCGCGATCGCCGAGGGCGTACAGGCGAGTTGGATAGCGCTGGCCGTGGGACTGGTGATCATCGCCGTCGCCTGGCCGGTCGCGCCGTACGTGATGTCGGCGCTGGTGGGCGACGCCTCGGCGTCGTCGGCGGTCGTGGCCACCGATGCGACGCAGTGGGTGCGGGTCGCGGTGTTCGGTGTGCCCCTCATCCTGTTGTCGATGGCCGGCAACGGCTGGATGCGCGGGGTTCAGGAGACACGTCGACCCATCATCTATGTGGTTGTCGGGCTGGCGATCTCGGCAGTGCTCGTCGTCGGTCTCGTCCACGGACTGTGGTTCTTCCCGCGACTGGGCATCGTCGGCAGCGCGGTCGCCAACGTGATCGGACAATCGATCACCGGGCTGCTGTTCGCCGCGCGCGTGGTGCGTGAGCAACTGGTGAGCGTGCGGTCTTCGGCTGCCGAGGAGTCGGGCAGTGTGTTCGCGGCCTTCGCACCGAATCGCCCGATGATCGCAGCGCAGCTGGTGATGGCCCGCGACCTCATCGTGCGCAGTCTGTCGTTCCAGATCTGTTTCATCTCCGCGGCGGCGGTGGCCGCCCGATTCGGTGTCGCGCAGGTGGCCGCACACCAATTGGTGCTTCAGCTCTGGGAATTCATGTCGCTGTTCCTCGATTCGGTGGCCATTGCCGCCCAGGCCCTAGTCGGGGCAGCACTGGGCGCGGGATCGGTGACCATTGCGCGCTCGGTCGCCCGGCGGGTGACCTTGGTCTCGGTGATCGCCGCCGCGGTGATGGCCGCGGTGTTCGCGGCGGGCGCGACGACGCTACCCAAGGTGTTCACCTCCGACTCGGCGGTGCTCGACGCGATCGGGGTGCCCTGGTGGTTCTTCGTGGCGATGCTGCCGATCGCCGGCGTGGTGTTCGCCCTCGACGGTGTACTGCTCGGCAGCGGCGACGCCGCCTTCTTGCGCACGGCGACCCTCGTCGCCGCACTCGTCGGCTTCCTCCCGCTGATCTGGATGTCGCTGATCTTCGAGTGGGGACTCGCCGGCGTGTGGAGTGGACTGGTGGTGTTCATGATCGCCCGGCTGATCGCGGTGTGCCTGCGTATCGCCTCGGGACGCTGGCATCGCGTGGGCGCGACGACGCCGGCCGGCAGCCGGGTCGATCAGGTGCCCGCCGGAGGCTGACTGGGCGGCTGACCTGGCCACGCCTGCGGTGGCGGGGTGGGCCAGGCCGGCGGTGGCTGAGAGGGCCATACAGGCTGCTGCCCGGCAGGCCACGATGGCGGCCCGGATGTGGCCGGTGACGAGGGTGGCCACGGTGCTGGGCCGCCCTGGGTTCCCCACGCGGCGGTCGGGCCGGCGGAGGTCGGGGTAGGCCGATCACGTCGAAGGGCGAGACCTATGGCGTCGCATGCCCACACAACGAGGACTCCCGCGATGACGAACGCTGCCTGGATCGACACGTTGGCAAACCACCACCACGTCAGGGAATCGATGTGGACGTTGAGCCACCTGATATTCGCCATGTGATTGGCGAGCACCCATGTCCCGATGCACACGACCCCGGCCACCGGGATCACACCGATCCACGCATACGGCGTGGATCGGCGGGCGATGCTCCACCCGCCGATGGTGCCGATCAAGAACGTTGCGGCGACGATGTTCCATATCACGCTGTACCAATCGTGCGTGTTGATCCAGATGCCGTAGGGCGGTGCGGTCAGTGCGTGACTGATGGCCAGCAGGACGAAGGCGAACACGGCGCCGAGTATGCCGCGTACGAGGGTCCGTCCCCAGGGCACGAGTATGACGACGAAGAGCAGGTAGATCACCGTCCACGCGATGAAGTTCGCCCAAGAACCGGTGAAATTGCGGTGGGTGACGATGAGGATCACCAGCGACAGACCCCACAGGAGGACGGTGATCGCCGCACTGATCAGCACTCGCACCCACCACGGGCCGCGCCCGCCGGGCATCCGCGAACCGACGGCCGGCGCCGGCGCTGCGGGGGCCGCGGGAGGGTAGGGATAACTCATGGTCGGCATCATGGCATGTCGTCGCCGCATCCGCGCGTGCCGGGCGCCGCCGGACATCAGACCGCATGGCACGATGGATCCTCGTGGCTACTCTCTGGGCGATCAGCGATCTGCACGTCGCACATCGGGGCAACGAGCACATCCTCGACCAGATCCGGCCGAAGACGTCGGACGACTGGTTGATCGTGGCCGGTGATGTCTCCGAACGCACCGATGACATCGTCGAGACCCTGCGCCGGCTGCGCGCTCGTTTCCACACCGTCGTGTGGGTTCCGGGCAACCACGAGCTCTACACGACGGCCAAGGATCCGCTGCAGGTGTTCGGGGTGGCTCGCTACGACTATCTCGTGCAAGCGTGCCGGGACATGGGGATCGTGACGCCCGAGGACATCTATCCGTTGTTCGATCCCGGTGACGGCTCTGCGCCGGTACGGGTGGTCCCGATGTTCCTGCTCTACGACTACACCTTTCGGCCCGAGGGCACCTCGACCGCCTTGGCGGCATTGGCACTGGCACGGGAACGCAATGTGGTCGCCACGGACGAATTCTTGCTGTCCCCGGAGCCTTTCCCGACCCGCGACGCGTGGGGGCGTGCCCGCGTGGCGGCCACCCGGGCACGGCTGGAGGCGCTCGACCCGACCGAGCGGACGATCCTGATCAATCACTGGCCGTTGCGGCGGGAACCGACCGACACCCTGATGTATCCGGAGTTCGCGCTGTGGTGTGGCACCACCGAGACCGCTGACTGGCACACCCGGTTCAACGCTGCCTGTTGCGTGTACGGGCATCTGCACATCCCGCGGACCACCTTCTACGACCTCGTGCGGTTCGAGGAGGTGTCGGTCGGCTACCCGCGCGAATGGAAACGCCGCGGGCTGCCCGAACCGTTGCTGCGCCAGATCGCACCGGATCCCGGTCTGCGCGAGGAGGATCTGCCGCCGCACGGCGCGCGATTCGAGCTGCCGCCCGACTACGAGCGTCGCGCCGAGGAGTTCGCCCGGCGGCTCGAACAGCGTCGCGCCGAACAGGCCGCCCGTCGTGCCGAACGGTCGACGAACGACACCCGGAGGGACCAACCGTGATCGAGAAGTTGTTGCCCAGTGGGGTGGCCTCGGCGGAATCCTTCGGTGACCCACCGGATCTCACCCCGCTGCCGGGGGAGGAGTCACTGATCTCGCGGGCCGTGGAGAAGCGCCGACGCGAATTCACCACCGCACGCCACTGCGCTCGTCAGGCGTTGGGACAGCTCGGTATCGAGCCGGTCGCGATCATGCGGGGCGAACGCGGAATGCCGCTGTGGCCCGAGCAGGTGGTCGGTAGCCTCACCCACTGCGACGGGTACCGGGCGGCGACGGTCGCCTACGCGATGGCGGTGCGCTCACTCGGCATCGACGCCGAACCGCACGACGCCTTGCCCGACGGCGTCCTCGACCACACCAGCCTCCCCGCCGAACGTCAGGTACTCGCCGACCGTCCCGACACGCTGCACTGGGACCGATTGTTGTTCTGCGCCAAGGAGGCAACCTACAAGGCGTGGTTCCCGCTGACCCAGCGGTGGCTGGGTTTCGAGGACGCGCACATCACCGTCGAGCAGGACCGAGGTGCCGAGGTCCCCATGGGCACCTTCATCTCTCGCATCCTGATCGACGGCCGGACCGTCGACGGTGGCAGTCCGCTCTCGGAGTTCCACGGCCGGTGGATGGTCGATCGCGGCCTCATCGTCACCGTGATCGCGGTGCTCTGATGGCCGACGCCTCCATCGAGAACGCCGGCCTCGTCATCGTCGACAAGGCGGCCGGCATCACCAGCCACGACGTGGTCTCGCGGTGCCGCAAGATCTTCAATACGCGCCGCGTCGGACACGCAGGCACTCTGGACCCGATGGCGACCGGCGTTCTCGTCATCGGCGTGGAACGGGCCACCAAACTCCTGGGACTGTTGTCGCTGACCACCAAGTCGTACACGGCGACGATCCGTCTCGGGGCGGCCACCGACACCGATGACCGCGAGGGTCGGATCATCAGTCGCGGGGCGGTGTCGGCGATCTGCGATGACGAGATCACCCGTGCGGTCGCCGATCTCACCGGCGACATCTCGCAGGTCCCGGCCAAGGTCAGTGCGATCAAGGTCGACGGGCGACGCGCGCATGCGTTGGCCCGCACAGGTGCCGAGTTCGATCTCGCCGCGCGTCCGGTGAGGGTCTCACGATTCGAGATCAGGGCGATCCGGCGGCCCGAGGACGACGGCGGCGAAGCCGGCTTCCTCGATCTCGACGTCGAGGTCGACTGTTCGGCCGGCACCTACATCCGTTCCCTGGCACGCGATCTCGGCGATGCTCTCGGCTCCGGCGGCCACCTGACCGCCCTGCGGCGCACCGCGGTGGGGCCGTTCACCCTGGAGCACGCCCGAACCCTCGACGTCCTCGCCGAGACCCCCGAGTTGTCACTGACGATCGACCAGGCGGCACTGTTGTCGTTCCCACGTCGCGACATCGACGACGACGAAGCCGAGTCGATCAGTCAGGGACGGTGGCTCGTTCCGTTGGGCCTCAAAGGAATTCACGTCGGCGTCGATCCGCGCGGGCAGGCCATCGCACTGATCGAGGAGAAGGGCAGGCGCGCCAGCTCGGTGATGGTGGTACGACCGGCGACGCTGCGCTGATACCGGCACCGTGGGCGAGTTCAGCTGCGCCGCAACTCAGCTCGCGGTCACCAGGAAAATCGCGCGTGCGGCGATGTCGCCGAGATCGATCGGCGTGCCGTCGTTGACGCTGATCGCAATGGTGCCGGCGAACGGCCGCTTCTCGACGACGGTCACCGTGCAGTCGAGTGCGACACCCATCTGATCGAAGTAGCGCAACATCTCCGGATCGGTGTCGGAGATCCGCGCGACGGTTCCGGAGTCGCCGACGTCGAGGTCGGCGAGTGAATCGGCGTCCGGGGTGGGTACCGCACCGTCGACCGAGGGGATGGGGTCGCCGTGCGGATCCCGGCTCGGGTAACCGAGTTTGGCGTCCAGGCGTGCCATCAGACGGTCGGACACGGCGTGTTCGAGGACTTCGGCCTCGTCGTGCACCTCGTCCCAGCCGTAACCGAGTTCACGCACCAGGAACGTCTCGAGCAGCCGGTGTCGGCGCACCATCAGGATCGCCGCGGTGCGGCCCTCATCGGTGAGAGTGACCGCGCCGTAACGCTCGTGGGAGACAAGACCCTGATCGGCGAGCTTGCGGATCGATTCCGAGGCGGTGGAGGCCGACACCCCCATCTTGTCGGCGAGCAGTTTGGTGGTGACCTTCACATCTGCCCACTCCTGCGAGGTCCAGATGACCTTCAGATAGTCCTGGGTCACGGTCGACAGCGTGGTCACCGCAGGCGGCGATTCGCTGTCCCCGGCGGCGGGGGACAGTCCTCTGTTGGGCATGGTGCTCAGCTTATGTGTCGATCCCTCCCGACGCGAAGAAGCGCGGTCGCCGGCACGGGTGGCGGGTGCGAAGTCCGGTGGCGACACCCGAGGTTCACGGTGTTCGTGGACGGCGGTCACCGGAGGTTCACACAGCCCGGGCGGTGCTGGTACGGCGCGGCCGGTGGCCGTAGTGTTGTCGGCGTGTTGCGTTGGAGAGGTCTGGAGGACGTCCCCGCGGATTGGGGTCGGTGTGTGGTCACGATCGGTGTCTTCGACGGCGTTCACCGCGGCCACGCGGAGTTGATCGGCGCCGCGACGAAGGCCGCCCGCGAACGTGGCGTACCCGCGGTGCTGATGACGTTCGACCCGCATCCCGCCGAGGTCGTGCGTGCGGGCACCCATCCGCCGCAACTGACCACCCTGACGCGGCGGGCCGAACTCGCCGAGCAACTGGGTATCGACGTGTTCTGTGTGATGCCGTTCACCCCCGAACTCGCCGCGCGGACCCCGAAGGACTTCGCCCACGACGTGCTCGTGGAACGCCTGCACGCCGCCGACGTCGTCGTCGGAGCCAACTTCACGTTCGGCAAGAAGGCCGCCGGCGACGTCGCCAAACTCACCGAGCTCGGCGCCAAGTTCGGGTTCGAGGTGCAGGCGGTGTCACTGTTCGGCGAACATGCCGTCACCTACTCCTCGACCTACATCCGGTCGTGTGTGGCCGCCGGGGACGTCGAGCGGGCGACGGAGGCGCTCGGCCGCCCGCACCGGGTGGAGGGAGTGGTCGTCCGCGGCGACGGGCGGGGGCGTGAATTGGGTTATCCCACAGCCAATGTCGCACCGCCGATGCATGCGGCGATCCCGGCCGACGGGGTGTATGCCGCGTGGTTCACCGTGCTCGGGGCCGGTCCGGTGGTCGGCCAGGTGATCCCCGGCGAGCGGTACGAGGCCGCGGTGTCGGTGGGCACCAACCCCACCTTCTCCGGGCGGACCCGCACGGTCGAGGCCTTCGTCCTCGACACCAGCGCCGACCTGTACGGTCAGCACGTCGCCGTCGACTTCGTCAGCCACATCCGCCCGATGGAGCAGTTCGACAGCATCGACGGACTGCTCGAGGCGATGGCCGACGACGTGGAGAAGACGCGCGCCATTCTCGCCGCGTCCGATCAGTGAGCGACGTGCGCGGCGATTTGGGTGCCGGGGTTGCCCGCTGGTAAATTGGCGGATCGGCGTTGCTGCAGTCCGCGGTGGCGCGCCGCCCCGCACCGGCCCCGGTGGGCTCGGTCGGGAAATGACATTGTCGCGGTACTGAGAAACAGGAGTATCTCCATGGCACTGACTGCTGCCGAGAAGAAAGAAATCCTCGGCCAGTACGGTCTGCACGAGACCGATACCGGCTCGCCCGAGGCGCAGGTCGCGCTGCTGACCAAGCGCATCACCGACCTCACCGAGCACCTCAAGGAGCACAAGCACGATCACCACAGCCGCCGTGGGCTGCTGTTGCTGGTCGGCCGCCGTCGTCGTCTCCTGAAGTACGTCGCCAAGGTCGACATCGAGCGCTACCGCTCGCTCATCGAGCGCCTCGGCCTGCGTCGCTGACCTCCCCGTCGCGTCGAGGTCATCAGACATCACGAGAACCGGTCACCCTCGTTGGGGGGTGGCCGGTTCTTGTCGTGTCAATGGTCGTCGTGTCAATGGACTTTGTCGTGTCAATGATAAGGTGGCCTCGGAACGCCGCCGTGACGTGCGAGTCCACGGAAGTGATGAAGAGTCAGATCGGTCCTCGGTAGTGGCCGCCGGAACACGAGGTTCCGGCCGCTTCGATCGAAGGCCGTCTGAGCAACAACGGGTGCGCATACGAGCGCGCCGATCACCTCCCGCCGACGATCTCACCCACGCGTGTTCCGGGCTTGCCGCCCACGCGGACACCGACACGAGCAGCCGAGCATGATCGCCGTGTCGTCGCGCCGCGGGCAGCCCCTATCCGCATAGAGAAGGCCGCCGGAAATCGCGGCCACCCACGGCCGCCGGATGCGGCCGCAACGAAGGGATCAACACCCCACATGTCCGATGTGACCACCACCGAGGATTTCGCCGACTACGACGAAACCATCACCGAGGCCACCGCCGTCATCGACAACGGCAGCTTCGGTACCCGCACCATCCGCTTCGAGACCGGACGCCTCGCCCTGCAGGCCGCCGGCTCGGTGACCGCCTACCTCGACGACGAGACCATGCTCCTGTCGACCACCGCGGCGTCCAAACACCCCAAGGAACACTTCGACTTCTTCCCGCTCACCGTCGACGTCGAGGAGCGGATGTACGCCGCCGGGCGTATCCCCGGCTCGTTCTTCCGCCGCGAGGGCCGTCCGTCCACCGATGCGATCCTGACCTGCCGGCTGATCGACCGTCCGCTGCGCCCGTCTTTCGTCGACGGTCTGCGTAACGAGATCCAGGTCGTGGTGACCGTGCTCTCGCTCGATCCCAAGGACCTCTACGACGTCGTCGCGATCAACGCCGCGTCGGCCTCCACCCAGCTCGCCGGGCTGCCCTTCTCCGGTCCCGTCGGCGGCGTGCGCGTCGCCCTCGTCCCGACCGAGGAGAACAAGGCAGGCCAGTGGGTCGCGTTCCCGACCGCCGAGCAGCTCGAGGGCGCGGTGTTCGACATGGTCGTCGCCGGTCGCATCGTTTCCGGCGAGGGTGATTCCGCCGACGTCGCGATCATGATGGTCGAGGCCGAGGCCACCGAGAACGTCATCGAGATCATCGCCGGTGGCGCTCAGGCGCCGACCGAGGCGATCGTCGCCGAGGGCCTCGAGGCCGCCAAGCCGTTCATCGCTCGCCTCTGTGAGGCGCAGAAGTCCCTCGCGGCGGCCGCCGCCAAGGAGACCGGCCAGTTCCCGCTGTTCCCGCCGTACGAGTCCGACGTCTTCGACGCCGTGTCGGCCGCCGCGAGCGAGAAGCTCGCTGCGGTCCTCTCGATCGCCGGCAAGCAGGAGCGCGACGACAAGACCGACGAGCTCAAGGAACAGATCCTCACCCAGCTCGCCGAGCAGTTCGAGGGCCGGGAGAAAGAAATCGGCGCGGCGTTCCGTTCGGTGACCAAAAAGCTTGTGCGCCAGCGCATCCTGACCGATCACTTCCGTATCGACGGACGCGGCATCACCGACATCCGCTCGCTCTCGGCCGAGGTCGCGGTGATCCCGCGGGCCCACGGCAGCGCCCTGTTCGAGCGCGGCGAGACCCAGATCCTGGGCGTCACCACCCTCGACATGGTCAAGATGGCCCAGCAGATCGACTCGCTGACCCCCGAGACCTCCAAGCGCTACATGCACCACTACAACTTCCCGCCGTACTCGACCGGTGAGACCGGTCGCGTCGGGTCGCCGAAGCGTCGCGAGATCGGCCACGGTGCGCTCGCCGAACGTGCGCTGGTGCCGGTGATCCCGAGCGTCGAGGAATTCCCGTACGCGATCCGCCAGGTCTCCGAGGCATTGAGCTCCAACGGCTCGACCTCGATGGGCTCGGTGTGTGCCTCCACCATGTCGTTGCTCAATGCCGGTGTGCCGCTGCGCGCCCCGGTCGCCGGCATCGCCATGGGTCTGGTGTCCGACACCATCGACGGCGAAACCCGTTACGTTGCACTGACCGACATCCTCGGCGCCGAGGATGCCTTCGGCGACATGGACTTCAAGGTCGCGGGCACCAAGGACTTCGTGACCGCGCTGCAGCTCGACACCAAGCTCGACGGCATCCCCAGCCAGGTTCTCGCCGGTGCGTTGACCCAGGCCAAGGACGCCCGGTTGACCATCCTCGACGTGATGGCCGAGGCGATCGACGAGCCCGATGAGATGAGCCCGTACGCGCCGCGGATCACCACCATCAAGATCCCGATGGACAAGATCGGTGAACTGATCGGCCCCAAGGGCAAGACGATCAACACCATCACCGAGGAGACCGGCGCCAACATCTCCATCGAGGACGACGGCACCGTGTTCATCGGTGCGTCCGACGGCGAGTCGGCACAGGCTGCGATCGACCGCGTCAACGCGATCGCCAATCCGCAGCTGCCCAAGGTGGGCGAGCGGTTCCTCGGCACCGTGGTCAAGACCACCGCGTTCGGTGCCTTCGTGTCGCTGCTGCCCGGCCGCGACGGCCTCGTGCACATCTCCAAGCTCGGTAAGGGCAAGCGCATCAACAAGGTCGAGGACGTGGTGAACGTCGGCTCCAAGTTGCAGGTGGAGATCGCCGACATCGACGAGCGCGGCAAGATCAGCCTCATCCCCGTCGACGACGACGCCAAGGCCGCACCGGCCGAGGAGAAGGCCTCCGCCGACGCCTGATCGTCGACTCGGTTCCCCGGCCCGTTCCCGCTTCGGCGGGGGCGGGCCGGTGTCGTCGGTGCTGGTATGTCGTGGATGCCACTCACAGGCTCTACGAGTGTGTCAGTAGCCTGGCGGGCGTGTGCTTGATCCTGTTCGCCCTCGAGGTCGACCCGAATTATCGCCTCGTCCTCGCCGCCAACCGTGACGAGTTCCATCGTCGGCGCAGCGCCGCGGTACACCGGTGGGACGATCTGCCGGTGATCGGTGGACGTGACCTCGAGGCGGGTGGTACCTGGCTCGGCCTCGCTCCCGACAAGTACCGGTTGGCCGCGGTGACCAACGTGCGGGACGGGATCGCACAACCGCAGCCGGACAAGCGATCTCGCGGTGGACTACCCGTCGACTTCGTGACCGGCACGGGCAGTGCCGCCGACGCTGCGGCAGCCCTCGTGGAGACCGCCGACCGGTATGCCCCGGTGAACCTACTCGTCGACGACGGAGCCGAGATGTGGTGGGCCACCAACCATCTCGAACCCCGTGCCGTGCGGGTGGAGCCGGGAATCCACGGATTGTCCAACGGCGCACTCGACGAACCGTGGCCGAAGGTGACGGCGGGGACGGCCATGCTGCGCGACGCGCTGACGTCATCGGTCCCGTCGTCGTCCGACCCCGAAGCACTGCTCGACGCCCTGCACGACACCACCGTCGCCGAGGACGCTGCGCTCCCGCACACGGGTGTTCCGCTCGACAACGAGCGCGCCCTGTCGGCCATATTCGTCGACATGGGGGAGTACGGCACCCGGGCCGGCACAGTGGTTCGGATCGACTCCGCCGGCCACGGCGACATCACCGAACGTCGCTACACCCCCGACCAAGGTCCCTCCACCGTGGCCATCAGCGTCTGATCGTCCACCGCATTGTGCCGTGCTCGCCATCACCAGGGGCAGGGAGGCCATTGGAGGCGTTGTGACGCAGCCGGTTCCCTGGATTCGGCTATCGTCGTGGAGGTGGGTGACGAGAGACACCGTGCAGCGGCCGCGGAGGAGCAACCGCTGCCCCTGTTCGTCCTCATCCGGGGGTAGCGGGCAGGGGCGTTGATCCCCTGGAGGCTCAGCCTTGTCCCGTACCGATGCTCACGCGCCGCTCGCCGTCCGCCTGCATCGCGGCGAACTCGCCGCCTTTGCCGAGCATGACCATTCGAGCGCGGAGTGTGACCTGCCTGCTCGTCCGCCCGTCGATCCCGTGTCGGCCCGCACCGCGTGCCAGTGGGTGTGGCGCTACTGCGGTGTCCACGTCTGCTCGTGTTCTCTGTGCCACGCCGGCGACCACGCACGTCGTCGCAATCGTGTGGTGCGCAGGCAGAGTCGGCGTCGTCTCGATGAGGCGCTCAAGGAATGGCGCGCTGGGGGGGTGTCGGCGTCGACGATGTCACCGCACCGAGATGGCGGCGCGAGTAGCGTTCGGTCGCACCTGGTCTCACGCCGACGCCTGCGCCCCATCGAGGGAGCGCAGGCGTCGGTGTGCCGAGACCGGGTGGTGATCTCCTCAGTGCGCGGCGAACGGATTCGCGGTGACCGGGATGTCCAGGGCGGCACCGACTTCCGGGGTGAAGAGGTGTCCGTCGTGGGTCGACAGTCCGGCGGCCAGCGAGGCGTCGTCGCGGCAGGCCGCCTCCCATCCCTTGTCGGCCAGGCGCAGCACGTAGGGCAGGGTGGCGCCGGTGAGGGCCTGGGTCGAGGTGCGCGCAACCGTGCCGGGCATGTTGGCCACGCAGTAGAAGACGCTGTCGTGCACGGTGAAGGTCGGATCGTCGTGGGTGGTGGGGCGTGAATCCTCGAAGCAGCCGCCCTGATCGATCGCGATGTCGACCAGCACCGAGCCCGGCTTCATCTGTGCGACAAGGCTGTTGGGTACCAGGACCGGCGCCTTGGCGCCCGGGACGAGAACCGCGCCGATGACCAGATCGGCCTGCTTGATCGCCTCGGCCAGGGCCAGAGACGTCGAGTAACGAGTGTGCACCCGACCACCGAAGCGTGCGTCGATCGCGCGCAGCTTGGTGATGTCGAGATCGAAGACGGTGACCTGGGCGCCCATGCCCATGGCGATGGTCGCCGCGTTGACGCCGCTGACCCCACCGCCGATGACGACGACGTCGGCCGGTTCGGTTCCGGGAACGCCGCCCATGAGAACTCCGCGGCCACCTTCGGACCGCATCAGGTGGTACGCGCCGACCTGCGGGGCGAGCCGGCCCGCGACCTCACTCATCGGGGCCAGCAACGGGAGCGAGCCGTCGGCGGCGCGAACGGTCTCGTAGGCGATCGAGGTGGTCTTCGACGCGAGCAGCGCATCGGTGCACGGACGGCTGGCGGCGAGGTGCAGGTAGGTGAACAGGGTCTGCCCGGCACGCATTCGCGGGTATTCGGCGGCGATGGGCTCCTTGACCTTGAGGATCATCTCGGCCTGATCCCAGACCTGGTCGGCGGTCGAGAGGATCTGCGCCCCGGCCTCCTTGAAGTCGTTGTCGGCGATCGCCGAACCGAGTCCGGCACCGGCCTCGACGACCACCTCGTGGCCGCGATGGGTCAGCTCGGCGACTCCGGCCGGGGTGGCGGCGACGCGGTACTCGTTGTTCTTGATCTCGGTGGGGATACCGATACGCATGACGGGTTCTCCTTGACGGGTGGTGGTCTGTGGCGCCGACGGTGATGGACGTCGACCAGGAATGCTCATGGCTGAATGTTCCTCGATGAACTAGCCTTAAGAGTGAAGTAACTTCGAAATCGACACAAGAGACATGAATATGATTCTCGAACTCGTCGGTATGGCGAAGATCCATCGACCAGGAGGTATCTGATGCCCGGCTCGCCGAAGGATGTTCGGCCACAGCTCGACGAGGTCGATCGTCAATTGCTGCGGCACCTGCAGACCGATGCCCGGGTGACCAACAGCGACCTCGCCGCGCGCGTCGGGATCGCCGCATCGACCTGCCACGGTCGGGTCCGTCGACTGCGGGATCTCGGCGTCATCCGCGGGTTCTTCGCCGATGTCGATCCCGCGGCGGTGGGTCGTCCGCTGCGTGCGATGGTCGCGGTCAGCCTGCAATCGGATGCCCGCGGTCAGATCCGGAAGTTCGTCGGTGAGATCACCGGCCACGACGAGGTGATCGACGTGTTCTTCCTCGCCGGCTCCGACGACTACCTGCTGCACGTCGCGACCGCCGACACCGAGGAACTGCGTCGCTTCGTGGAGATGCTCAACGCCCGCCGAGAGGTCGCGGGCACGACGACGTCGCTGGTGTTCGACCACCGACGCGGCGACGCGCCGATCTACTGACCTGGTCTGCGCACCCTGATTCGATGTCCACGTCCACCGGCCGTGGCGCCTGCGGGCGGGCACGTCGACGCGTCCCCATAGACTTGGTGCGGGACCAATCGGGTCGTACGCGGCAACCCGTCGAGGAAAGGCTGACATGGCGCAGGGCATCAGGGTTGGGGTCTTCGGCTCCAACGGCAAGGTCGGCAGGGCGATCGTGTCGGGCATCGAGGCGGCCGACGACCTCACCTATACCGCCGGCGTCGACAAGGGCGACGCCCCGGAGTTCTTCACCGACACCGACACTCAGGTCGTTGTCGACTTCACCCACCCCGATGTGGTGATGGACAACCTGAAGTTCCTCATCGGCAACGGGATTCA
Organism: Gordonia polyisoprenivorans NBRC 16320 = JCM 10675; assembly: GCF_000241325.1. Taxonomy (GTDB): domain Bacteria; phylum Actinomycetota; class Actinomycetes; order Mycobacteriales; family Mycobacteriaceae; genus Gordonia; species Gordonia polyisoprenivorans. The sequence continues at coordinate 192,132 of NZ_BAEI01000070.1, forward strand.
CGCCGTGGTCGGAACGACCGGCTTCACCGACGAGCGCCTCGCACAGGTACGCGAATGGCTCGCCGAGGCACCCGGTGTGGGGGTGCTCATCGCGCCGAACTTCGCGATCGGTGCGGTCCTGTGCATGCGCTTCGCCCAACAGGCGGCCCGCTTCTACGACTCCGTCGAGGTGATCGAACTGCATCACGCGGCCAAGGCCGACGCGCCCTCGGGCACCGCCTATCGCACCGCGTCGTTGATCGCCGAGGCCCGTGCGGCCGCCGGCGTCGGCCCCAGTCCCGACGCCACGACCGCCGAACTCGACGGCGCGCGCGGTGCCGAGGTCGACGGTGTGCGCGTGCACTCGGTGCGCCTCGCCGGCCTCGTCGCCCATCAGGAGGTCCTGCTCGGCACCGAGGGCGAGACCCTGACCATTCGCCACGACTCGCTGGATCGCACGTCGTTCGTCCCGGGTGTGCTGCTCGGCGTCCGCAGCATCGGCGAGCGGCCGGGTCTGACCGTCGGTCTCGACGACCTCATGGACCTGTAGGGGCGCCGCTCATGGCTCCCGACCCCGATCCGTCCCGTCCCGATCCGACCGGATCGGATGCGGACCAGTCGTCCGCCCGGTCGAAGAAGGTCCGCGAGCGCGACGCCCGTCCGATCGTGTGGATGATCGCCTTCCTGGTCATCGCGATGTGCGTGTACTTCGTGCTGCTCGGGCAGCGTGGCGTCGACCTGATCACCAGCGGGACCGCGGCCGGCATCGGCATCGGGATCGGCGTGCTGATCCTGCCGTTCCTGGGGATCTGGATGATCGTGGCCACCTTACGGGCCGGTATCGAGCATCAGCGATTGGCGCGCGCGATCGCCGAGGAGGGGCGGGAGCTCGACGTCTCCGACATGCCGCGCCGACCGTCCGGCCGCATCGAACGCGATGCGGCCGACGCGCTGTTCGCGCAGGTTCGTCAGGAGTGGGAGGCCGACCCGAATGACTGGCGCAACACCTACCGCATCGCCCGCGCCTATGACTACGCCGGGGACCGGAGTCGCGCCCGGGAAATGATGAAACGTGCTGTCGCGCAGTACCGTGGGCGGGCGTGATGGCAACACTGCTGATCGTGCACCACACCCCGTCGCCGCACTGTCAGGCGATGTTCGAGGCGGTCGTGTCGGGCGCCACCGACCCCGAGATCACCGGTGTCGAGGTCGTGCGCCGCGCCGCGCTGTCGGTGTCGGCCAGCGACTTTCTCGACGCGGACGGTTACGTATTGGGGAGCCCGGCGAACCTCGGCTCGATCTCGGGTGCTCTCAAGCACGCCTTCGACGGTTCGTACTACCAGATCCTCGATTCGACGCGGGGCCGACCGTTCGGGCTGTACCTGCACGGCAACGAGGGCACCGAGGGGGCGCAAGCCGCCGTCGACCGGATCACCGCCGGACTGGGCTGGACGAAGGCCGCCGAGTACGTCATCGCGTCGAACAAGCCCGACAAGGCGGTGCTCGAGGCGTGCTGGGAACTCGGGGCCACAGTGGCCGCCGGGATCATGGAGAGCTGAGAGCCCCTCGTTGCGCCGCTATTCATAGGTATGCCTAAGCTCATGTCCATGTCGAGAACTTTGCGCAGTTCGTGGCTAGGTCGAGTGTTCACGTCGATGGTGTGCCTCGGGGCGGTCGTCGTGGGTTCCGGTGTGGTGGCGGGTGAGGCACGGCCCGAGCCCGCGCCGGACCTGGCTGTCGAGACGGTCACCGGTGGTCTGCGGATTCCGTGGGAGGTGGTGGCGGCGCCGGACGGAACCATCCTCACCAACGAACGGTCGGGAAGGTTCGTGGCCGTCGCGCCCGACGGCCGCGCACACACGGTGCGGGCAGACCTGTCGACCCTGTTCGTCACCGGCGAGGCCGGACTGATGGGAATGGCGCTGGATCCGGGCTTCGCCACCAACCGACGCCTCTACACCTGCCAGTCGGAGGTGACCGCACCGACCGGGCGGATCACCGCTCCGCCGTCACTCATCCGGTCGCCACTGCCCTGGCCCAACACCGGTCAGGTGAACAGCGTCGTCGCCTGGGCGTGGCGCCCGACTGGTCGGCGCTGACGCGGGAACGCACCGTGCTGTCCGGCATCCCGCTCACGATGGCCGGGCGCGAAGCCGGGTGCGGTGTCACCGCAGCCCCCGACGGCACACTCTGGATCGGCACCGGCGACACCGGACTGCCGACCGTCTCCCAGGATCGATCCTCGTTGGGCGGCAAGGTCTTGCACATCAACGCCGACGGCAGCCCGGCAGCCGGCAATCCCGACGCCGCCAGCCCGATCTTCACCCTCGGCCATCGCAACGTTCAGAACATCGCCCTGGGTCCGGCGGGGCGCGTGTACTCCATCGAGCAGGGCACGCATGTCGACGACGAGCTCAATCTCCTCACCGCCGGCGGCAACTACGGTTTCCGCCCCGACAAGCGAATTCCCCTCAACGACGAGGACGCGGTGATGACCGATCCCCGCGTACCGGGTGCGATCGGTCCGGTGTGGAAGTCGGGTGCGCCGACGGTCGCGCCGCCCGCCATCACCTTTCTCCCCGATTCCGGTTGGGGACAGTGGAACGGTGCCCTGGTGATCTCCGCGCTCAAGGGCAAGCGACTGATCCTCGTGCAGCTCTCCGACGATGGACGGCGGGTCGTGCGAACAGCCGACGCACTCGACGGTGAGTACGGCAGGCTGCGCGGGACGACGATCGCCGCCGACGGGTCGTTGCTGCTGCTCACCAACAACGGCACGGACGACAAGATCCTGCGGGTTCGGCCGAGCTGATCGGCGCGCCGGGACAGGTTCACCCATGCCGGGTTCACCTACACTGGCTCCCGTGAGCACGGCGATCCACGGCAGCGCGCCGACCGGCACGATCCCCACCCCGTACGAGGACCTGTTGCGGTTGGTGCTCGACACCGGCACCCCGAAGGCCGACCGCACCGGAACCGGGACGCGCAGCCTGTTCGGCCATCAGTTGCGCTACGACCTCGCCGCGGGATTCCCGCTGATCACCACCAAGAAGGTGCATCTCAAGTCGATCGTCTACGAGTTGCTCTGGTTCTTGCGCGGAGACTCCAACGTGCGATGGCTGCAGGACCGCGGGGTCAGCATCTGGGATGAATGGGCCGACGCCAACGGTGATCTCGGCCCTGTCTACGGAGTCCAGTGGCGCAGCTGGCCGACACCGTCGGGGGAGCACATCGACCAGATCTCGGCCGCGCTGGACATGCTGCGGACCAACCCGGACTCGCGCCGTAACATCGTCTCGGCCTGGAACGTCGGGGAGATCCCGCAGATGGCGCTACCGCCCTGCCACGCGTTCTTCCAGTTCTACGTCGCCGACGGCAAGCTCTCGTGCCAGCTGTATCAGCGCAGCGCCGACCTGTTCCTCGGCGTGCCGTTCAACATCGCGTCCTACGCCCTGCTGACCCACATGATGGCCCAGCAGGCCGACCTCGACGTCGGCGAATTCGTCTGGACCGGCGGCGACTGCCACATCTATGACAACCACGTCGAGCAGGTGACCCGCCAGCTGTCGCGGGAGCCCTACCCATACCCGACACTCGCGTTGCGCAAAGCGGATTCGATCTTCGACTACGACTTCGACGATGTCGCCGTCGTCGGCTACCGGTCGCACCCCGGCATCAAGGCGCCGGTGGCGGTCTGACCTGTCGTGGCCTGAGGTGCCGCGAACGGCAATGTCGGAGGTGGCCATTATCCTGGGTTCATGGGCGGCATCACACTCATCTGGGCGCAGGATCGGGTCGGCGCGATCGGCCGCGACAACACCATCCCGTGGCGTGTGCCCGAGGACATGGCACGGTTTCGCGAGGTCACCGGCTCGCACGCGGTCGTGATGGGACGCAAGACCTGGGAGTCACTGCCCGAGCGTTTCCGGCCACTGCCCGGTCGGCGCAACATCGTGATCACCCGCTCGCAGACCTATCGCCCCGAAGGCGCCGAGGTGGTCCACACGGTGACCGAAGCGCTGCAGCTCGCCGGCTCCGACGCGGTGGTGATGGGCGGTGGAGAGATCTACACGGCCGCAATGGACTACGCGACGCACCTGCGCGTGACCGAGATCGACGTGCTGGTCACCGGTGCCGATGCGTTCGCCCCGGTGATCGACGAGAGGTGGCACGCGACGACCGAGACCGACTGGGCGCAGTCGAGCACCGGGACGTTCTATCGGTTCGTCGACTACGTGCGGCACACGTCCTGACGTGGCCGCCGCCCTCACCACGGCTCAGGCCCGCCGCATCGCGCTGACGGCACAGGGATTTTCCGATCGGCCGCCGACTGGTGCCGTCACCATGCGGCTTGTCGAACGAGTCGTGGCGCGCACCAAGCTGTTTCAGATGGATTCGGTCAACATCGCAGTGCGGGCGCATTATCTGCCGCTTTTCAGTCGGCTCGGCCCCTACGATCAGGCACTGCTCGATCGGGCCGCCTGGCGGCCCGGGCGTGGGCGCCGTTTGTTGACCGAATACTGGGCGCACGAGGCCGCGCTCATCCCCGTCGACGATTGGCCGCTGTTCGGGTTCCGGATGGCCGAGTACCGCGACGGACGCTACCGTCACACGCGAGACACCATGCGTCGCAACCGTGAACTCGCCGACGACGTGCGCGCCGTGATCGCCGAGGCCGGGCCGGTGACCCCGCGGCGCATCGAAGAAGTCCTCGGAATCGAGCGCGCACCACAGGCCGCGGGCGGCTGGTGGAACCGCGGTGAGGTCAAACACCTCTGCGAGGCGATGTTCGCCTCCGGTGAGTTCGCCGCGACCCGCGACGACGTCTTCGGACGTCACTACGACCTTGCCGAGCGGGTCGTCGGCGCCGATCGAGTGGACCGTCGTGTCGAGCGGGACGACGCGCACCGCGAACTCGTGAGGCGTGCAGCATCGGCCTTGGGGGTGGCCACCGTCGCCGACCTCGCCGACTACTACCGGCTCAAGACCGCAGACGTGCGGCCCGCTATCGCCGACCTGATCGACTCCGGTGTCCTGCAACCGGTTTCGGTGGACGGGTGGCGCGATGGTGCGTACCTCCACACCGCTGCAACGGTTCCCGCCCGGGTTCGCACAGCCAATCGTGAACGGGGAGCCATTCTGTCCCCGTTCGATCCGCTGGTGTTCTTCCGGCCTCGCACCGAACGAATCTTTGGTTTTCACTATCGAATCGAGATCTACGTTCCCGAACACAAACGCGTGCACGGGTATTACGTCCACCCGTACCTGCTCGGCGACGAGATCGTGGCGCGCGTCGATCTCAAGGCCGATCGGCAGCGCGGGGTGCTGATGGTTCCGGGAGTATTTTCCGAGGCTGGGCAACGTCTTTCGGAGATCGCGTCGGCATTGCGACGCGACCTGCAGGTGTTGGCCGACTGGCTCGGGATGGAGTCGGTCGAGATCGGTTCCCGCGGGGACCTTGCCGACACGCTACGTCATCTCTTCGACTGACAAGCCAGAACTGCGCAAAGTAACGCCTCGACAGGGTTCCCGATAACCACCACAAGTCGCGCTCATCGGCGAGGACGGCGAAAAAGCGTCGCTCGTGGCACTCATTCGCGAGCGTTGATGAGTTGGTGCGGATCGTCGCAGGGTTGCGATGCCGTCCGTTCAGGCACAGGGTGACGACAGGCCCAACCCGACAGAGGAGCTGGTGTGGAGCCATTGGATCGGACGGCAGCGGATCAGACAGCAGGGGATCGGCCGCCAATGCATCGACCGGCATTGCGTCGACCGGGCGATACGCAGATGGTCGCCGGAGACCCCGGCGGGAAAGCGCGTGGGCTGGCATTGCTGGCCGAGGTCGGCGTGGCTGTACCGGAATGGGTGGTGCTCGGCGCTGATCTATTCGAAAAGTATGTGCAGGAAACAGGTCTCACCGATCTGAGGCATCTGGTGAACTCGGCCGAGGATGAGCGCACCGCCCAGCGGTACGCGGCAGAATTGCGCGAGCGCGTCCTGTCGTCGTCGACGCCCGACGGCATCGACGACACGATCGACGCGGCATGGTCGCGACTCGGCCGCGGACCGGTGGCGGTGCGGTCGTCGGTGGCGGCCGAGGACGGCGCGGACCTCTCCTACGCCGGCCAGTTCGAAACATATCTCAATATCACTGGAACACAGGATATCTCGCTCCGGGTGCGTCAATGTTGGGCGTCGGCGTACGCGCCGCGGGTGCTCACTTACAGGTGGGCACACGGGGTCCGCGAAGCGGATGCGATCGCCGTGGTGCTGCAGCGACAGCTCGATCCGTTGACCAGTGGAGTCGTGTTCACCGCCAACCCCACGACCGGTGCCCGCGACGAGATGGTCGTCAGCGCGGTGTACGGACTCGGGGAGGGACTCGTCTCCGGCGCCGTCGACGCCGACACCGTCATTGTCGGTTCCGACGGGTCGGTGCGCGATACGACCATCGGGGACAAGGACTTCCGGGTCGTCACGCTGCCCGGTGGTGGCGTCGCGAGCGTCGTCGTCGACGATGCCGAGCGGCGGCGCGCGGTTCTGACCGACGGCCAGATACGAGAACTCGTCGCGACCGCCGAGCGGGTCGAGAGGGCCCTCGGTGGACCCCAGGACATCGAATGGGCCTTCGACGGTGCGGGTCTGTGGTTGCTGCAGGCCCGCCCGATCACCACCGCAAAGACCCCCGGGCCTCCGTCGAGACCGGTGTCGGACCGGCTGATCCGCGGTGCGGGCGAGTGTGTGGCCGACGACGATCTGCGAATCTGGGACAACTCCAACATCATCGAGAGCTTCAACGGGATCACCTCGCCCCTGACCTACACCACCGCCGCCGACATCTACGGTCGTGTCTACCGCGGCTACGCCGAGTCGATGCATCTGCCGCGGGCGGCCCTCGCCCAGATCGACACCTGGACGCCGGTGATGCTGGGCTGTTTTCACGGACGTGTGTATTACAACCTGCTCCACTGGTACCGGATGGTCGGCATGGCGCCGGGGCATGCCCTCAACCGCAAGGTCCTCGAGGCCGCGCTCGGCGTCGCCCAACCACTCGACAAGGACCTGGCACGAACGCTCAAGCCCTACTCCCTGGCCAACCCGATCCGGCGGCTCGCCGTGCGAGCGGTCACCACGGCGGTGTACCTCCGTCGGATGCGCGACATCGACGACCTCGTCGAGGACTTCCTCACCGAGTTCTACCGCGTCTACGACCACTTCGAGAACCTCGATGTGGACACCATGACCGGTGCGCAGGCCTATCGCACCTACCGTGAGGTGGAGGGCGATCTGGTTCGCCGATGGGGCCCGCTGATGGTTCTCGACGCCATCCTGCTCACCCTGACCGGCGCGATGTATCTGGTGACCAAGATCTTTCTGCCCAGGGCGCCGGAATGGTTCCTCTACGCCGTCGTCGGACCGGGCGCCGACGTCGAGTCCGCCGAACCGGCCCGGGCGATGGCCGCACTCGCCGATCTGGTGTCCGCGGACCCCGACGTCCGAGAACTCGTCACCACCGCCGACCCCGCCTCGATCCGCCGTGCCCTGCACGAAGGCGGCCACGATGCGGTCGCCGCAGCGGTGGAGGACTACCTGCAGCGCTACGGATACCGAAGTCTCGACGAACTGAAGCTCGAAGTCCCCGACCTGCGTGAGGATCCGTCGTCGGTGTTCGTCATGCTGCGCAGCGCACTGGCGCGCAACGCGGAATCGGCCGCACCTCCCGACCCGGGCACGCGTTCGGATCCGGCCATGCGTTCCCTCGGTCCGCCGCCGGAGTCCGCCCAGCAGTATCTCGACGCCCACCTGCACGGACTACGTCGCCGGACATATGACGCGCTGCGCGGCAAGCTGTCTCGGTGCGCCGCGCATCGTGAGCGTCTGCGATTCGCTCGCACAAGGGCTTTCGGCATGGTCAAACGGTTGATCCGCGTGATGGGCCGCGACCTCGCCGAGCGCGGGGTGCTCGAGGACTTCACCGACGTCTTCGAGCTGACCGTGACCGAACTCCGCGAATGTTACGAATCGGGCCCACCCGACGATGTAACGGCCATGGTGTGCGCACGCAGAGCGGCCCGCCACGCGGACTCGACCCTGATCGCGCCGGAACGCTTCGAGACCCGCGGACAGCGGTTCGACGACGAGGCACTCGCCGCGCAGGGCTGGACACCCGTGGCCGAGACCGCCGCCGCGCCTGCGGGATCGGTACTCGCGGGCACACCGTCGTGTGCGGGATCGGCCGAGGCGACCGCCCATGTGGTGACCGAACCGAACGGCGTCGACGGCGGGATCCTCGTGGCCTATCGCACCGACCCCGGGTGGGTGGCCGCACTGCCGTCGGCCTCGGCACTGGTCATCGAACGCGGCAGCCCGCTGACCCACGTGGCCATCGTCGCCCGCGAACTCGGCATCCCGACAGTGGTGCAACTCCGTGACGCGACGGCGTTGCTGCGCACCGGGATGCGGGTGCGCGTCGACGGCACCGCGGGAACCGTGACGGTCGTGTCGGACGCGCCGCAACCGACCGATACCGCACCCGACGACTCGCCATCGTTGACTACCGCAACCCCGGACGGGGCGCGACTCGAGAGGACCCCCGACCATGCGTGATCGAACCGGCCGTGACGCACCCGAGATCATCCGAGGATGGCTGCGCGACCCCGCACCGGACAAGGGCATTCACCTCGCCGATGAGGACGGTGGGTGGATCTTCCACTCCTACACCGACATCGCCGCGCGAGCGTTGCGCATCGCCGGTGCCATGCGCGAGCACGCGGTACGGCCCGGTGACGGAGTGTGCGTGATCCTGCCCACCGATGTCACGTGCGCGGCGGCGTTCTACGCGGTGTGGGCGTGCGGCGCGGTCTTCACACCGATCACCCCGCCGACCTTTGCCGACCTCGACGAGTACACCGCGCACGCCGCGTCGATCCTCGCCCAGGCCGCTCCCGCGCTCGTCGTGACCGCCCCGGGTCTGACGCCACTGGTGACCGACGCGGTGTCCGCGGCGGGACTCGATGCCCCGGTCATGGAGGTGGGCGCCGCCGGCTCGGATGCGACGCCGCTCGACGATCTCGCGCCGACGATCGAATGCGCTCTGCTGCAGTTCACCTCCGGATCCACCGGCACGCCGCGCGGGGTCGAGATCTCCTGGCCGAACCTCGCGACCAACACCGCGATGATCACCGACCTGCTGCGCTGGGGTGCCGATGAGCCGATGGCGTCGTGGCTTCCGCTCTACCACGACATGGGATTGGTCGGCGGTTTCCTCACCACGGTCACCAATCAGGAAGATCTGTACCTGATGCGACCCGACCAGTTCGTGCGTGATCCGGTGCGCTGGCTGCGCGCGATGGAGATCGCCCGCCACACGCCGTCTCCCTCGTTCTCCTTGGGCTATCTGGCCCACCGTGTTCGCCCCGACGACATCGACGGTCTCGACCTGTCGGGATGGCGCACCCTCGCGGTCGGTTCGGAGCCGGTGGAACTGTCGGATCTGCAATCCTTTTGCCGCCTTGTCGCCCCACAGGGCTTCGACCCGGCCGCGATCACCCTGGCCTACGGACTCGCCGAATCGACGTTGATGGTCAGTTCCTCGAGGCGCGACCGGCCGATCACCCTGCTCCGACCGGCCTCGCCACTTCGGTTCGGGGAGCCGGTCGACATGGGCAGATGTGCGGTGTTCGACGTCGACGCCGAGTATCCGGGATCGGGATGGATTGCCGGCCTGGGGTGTTCGACCCCTGACTCCGAGGTCGCCGTCGTCGACGACGACGGTCGGCCGGTGCCCGACGGGGTGCTCGGTGAGGTGACGGTCCGCGGTGGCTCCGTCGCCCGCGGCTATCTCGCCGGGTCACCGGCCGGTTCGACCCACATCACCGACGGTGTGCTCCACACCGGCGATGCCGGATTCCTGCACAACGCAGAGCTCTATGTCCTCGGTCGGATGGGATCGAGCCTGAAGGTGCGGGGCCGCTCGGTGTTCATGGAGGATGTCGAATCGACGGTGTCGGTCGAATGCGGGATCACCAAGGGCAAACTGGCGGCGGTGGCGATCACCGATGCCGGGTCGCAAGGCGTCGCACTGTTCGCCGAGACCGCGCCGGGAGAATGGATCTCCCACGCCCGCACCGTCATTCGCGGGCAACTCGGGCCCGCTCAGACGGTCACCGTCATCACCGGCGGGCGCGGCCTGATCCGGCGCACCTCGAGCGGAAAGCCGCGCCGGCGCCACATGTGGCAGATGTTCACCGCCGGGGAGATGACCGACGCCGTGGTGCATGAGGTCGACGGGACCGCGAGTGCCGCTGCTGCGAGCACCGTCGCATCGGCCCGGGAGACCGCCGACGACCGGGCCGTTCCGACGCTGCCCGCGCAGCGCGTGGCCCAACTCCTCGATACCGCACTCGACTCGGTCGTCGTCCCCGACAACTGTGCGATCGTGTTCGAGGGGTCACTCGCCGAGGGATTCGGCAACGAAGGCTCCGACGTCGATTTCCTCGTCGTGGCGGGCGGCGACGAAGAATTGCCGACGCTGCCGACGGTCCTGTTCGGTGACGGCCGCCGCCTCGAGGTGCGCACCCGTTCGCTCGCCCAGCTGCGCCACCACTTGGAGACGGTCGCCGATCATCTGGCCACCGGCACCGTCTCCGAGCTCGACGAGGATCTCCTCAACCGGTGTCAACGATTCCTGCGCTCGACCACGATTCGTACGAGCGCCCTCGTCGACCTCGACGAGCTGCGGGCGATCATCGACCACCGCCGTTTCGGTGAGGTGATGGCGCGATGGTGGCGCCACCGCACGGTCGCGGTGCTGCGGCACGTCACCACTCTGCGGACCCTCGGTGCCGACGACGAAGCGCTCGGGTGGATGCGTGATGCACTCGTTCAGGCGGCCAAGGCATGGTGCGCCGAGCGTGGCGAAACCTACGTGGAGACCAAATGGCTTCCCCGACAACTCGATCGGATCGACGACGAGCGGATGACCGAACGGTGGACCGCTGCGACCACACCGCCCACGCCTGACGCCGACTCGACCGGCTCCTGGTGGGTGGCGGCCACCGACCTGCTCGCGGAGATCGGAATCGACGCGAACGAGTGGACGGATGCGCGGCAGCTTCGGCTCGCACGTGTTCCCGGGGTGACGACGTGGACCATCGGTTCGCGTGTGCACGTGGTGCGTGGTGTGCGGGACGTCTTCGTGCTCTCCGACCCCGCGGCCCAAGCGTGGCGGCAGATGGTGTTCCGTCGTCCGGTGCTCGAGATCTGCGACCGCGGTGACCGTGCCGGGCAGGCGGAGCACCGCCCGGTCGCGGAGTACCTCGTCGAGTTCCTTCGACTCGGTGTCGTCGGAGTGGACTGGGCAGGCGCCGGGCCCATCCGGCCGGCGATGGCGATGTGCGAGGTCTCCGAACCGTACACACCACCGCCGGCCACGAGCGGTCCGATCGTCGGACTGGGTGGGGCGGTCGCCCCGCCGAGGGAGGGCGTTGCCGTGCTCTCGCCGTTGCCCGCAGAGCGATTCGCCTCGGCCGGCCTACAACTCACCTGGGCCAACATCGTCGCCGAGAACGCGCGGGAGGACCTCGTCGGCGCCCTCAAGAGCGGGCAGGGCGGTGTGGCCGATGTTGCAGCGCCACGCCTGATCGCAATGATCGCCCGAATGGTGCTCTCGGCGTGGGGAGTTCATCCTCTACCTTCCGATGTCACTCCGGCAGCCACGCTCCGCAGGATCCTGCCGAGCCCGATGATCGAACCCTCGACACTCACCGTCATCGAGCGGGCCGCCCATTTCCGATTCGACGACATCTTGTCCTCGGGCGGCGACGGACTCGCCGAACTCGAGGTACTCGACGGACTCCTCGGCGCGGTCCGGGCGCTCGTCGGCAGTGACTTCCCGGCCTCCTTCGACTCCCGCGACCAATGGCGCCGCACCCTCGAGATCGCCTACGACTGGGTTCGCCTGGGCACTCACCTGGAGGTTCGGTTGCCGCTGGCCGAGGCCGCCGATCTGATGAACAGCGGAGGCGGACAACCACATCCGGTCGCCGACGCCCCGCCGGCACCGTCCACGCCGATCGGGGGTGGTGCCCGATGAGCGTCGACGAGCAGCGCGCCGTGGGGCCGGACCACCAGGTCCGACGGATCGTGGTCGCGATGGCGCCGAATCCGCCCGCGGATGTGCCGGCGGTAACCGATCGCCTTCGCGAGGACCTCGGATACGAATCCGTCCGGCTCATCGAGCTCACCATCGCCCTGGAGAGAGCGTTCGGCCTGCCGCCCCTACCGCCCGCCGAACTCGCCGGCGTGCGCCGGGTCGGAGACGTCGAGGCCCTCATCCGCCGCCAGATCGGCCCCGACGATAGTCGCCGGATCAGCACCGACGACAGTCGCCGGATCAGCACCGACGACAGTCGCCGGATCAGCACCGACGACAGTCGCCGGATCAGCACCGACGGTAGAGGAGAAGGCCGATGACCCCGTCACATGATCGGCGCCGGCGTGATCACATCCTGGTGACCGGCGCTGCGGGCCTGGTCGGTACCGAGGTGTGCCGCAGACTCGAGGCGTCGGGCCGGCCGGTGATCGGCGTGACCCATCGCAACGACTCACTGATCGCCAACGACGGTGCACCCGTGACCATTTCCGACACGATCACCGGTGACGTGCGACTCGGTGGATTCGGTCCCGCGGTGACCGCCCGGGCCGATTCGCTGGCCGGTCGGGTATCGACGATCGTGCACTGCGCGGCGACCACCGCCTTCGATGCCGCCGACGAGGACTACGCGCAACTCAATGTGGGTGGCACCGCGCACGCCGTCGACCTTGCCCGCGCCTGGGACGTCCCGTTGGTGCACGTGTCGACCGCCTATGTCTGCGGCATGCGGGGCGGCACGATCGCCGAGGACGAGCTCGACGTCGGTCAGGTGTTCGGAACCCGCTACGAGAAGAGCAAATTCGATGCCGAGAAGCTCGTCGAACGGGCCCGCGCCGATGGGTTGCGCGCGGTGACGGTCCGGCCCGGGATCGTGACCGGCGTGAGTACCGACGGTGCCATCCGGGACCACAAGAACCTCTACACCGTCGTCAAACTCATGGTCGAGGGCAAACTGCGCACGCTGCCGGGACGCTACGACGCCACACTGTCGCTCGCGCCGGTCGATCACGTCGCCGACATCGTCACCGCCGCCACGTGCCACGCCGCCGATCTCGACGGAAAGGTACTGCACGCGTTGAGCTCTCGGCCGGTGACCCTGCGGGAGCTCTCCGACGTCCTGGCCGAGTATCCCTCCTTCCATGTGGCCACCTTCGTCCCGGATGCCACCTTCGATCCCGATGCACTCGAGGTGATCGAACGCGAGTACTTCCGCCGGGTCGGCTCGCTCTACACCAGCTACTTCCAACGGCGGCAGACCTTTTCGACCGGCATCGCCGAGACTGTCCTGGGGCGGCCGGCACCGGAATGTGGACCCGACTACTTGCGATTGCTTCTCGACCATTGCCTCGACATCGGCTACCTCGGTGCGCCACTGCCAGACGTGGAGACCGTCCTCGCCGGCCTCGGTGGTGCTCGATGACCGTGAAGACCGAACGCGCGCACCACGCGACGACCCCCATGACCGCCGATCTGCTCACCCGGATCGGCGTCGACGGCGCCGACCTGTCGACCCACCTCGGCGACACCTACGTGCTCGAGGCGATAGAGCATCTCGATCGGATGGGTGTGGAGGCAGACTGGTTCGCCACCCGATGCTCACTGCTGCTCCTCAAACCCGACGCCGTGGTGGCCCGTGGCGTCGCGCCGACGCTCGAGTGGCTGGCCGCGCATCGGTGGCGAATCCTGCACGCCGCACGGGTCGAGTCGGGACGCCACCTCGCGAGGGCGTTGTGGCAGACCTCGTGGGCGCGGGCGTCGGTCGAGCGTCGCCGACTGGCCGACCTCCTGGTCGAGATGTGCGACTCCATGGTCCTTCTCGTCACCGACGACCACAGCGCTGTCGGTGCCGCGGACGGCGCTGTCGGCGTTTCTGCGGGCGCTGTCGAGGACGTCGAGGGCGCTGTCGGCGTTTCTGCGGGCGCTGCCGGCGGGGAGTCGGCGACCGAGCGGCTGACGCGGGAGAAGGGACCCACCGATCCGACCGCGGGTGCCCCGGGTGAGCTGCGGCATGCGCTCGGTCACCGCAGCTACCTGCTGAATCTCGTGCATACACCCGACACGCCCGTCGAGGTGTTGCGGGAATGGGCGATCATGCTCGACGAATCCGGTCGCGAGGCCTGCCTGCAGGATGTGATCGACGGTGGTGTCGGCGTCGCCGAGCGGGTGGCGGCGTTGGCTGGGGAACTGTATTCGCAGACACCGGAGCGTGAATTCGTTCGCGCAGTGGCTGCCGAGCGGGTCGCTGCCCAGATGAGTGCTGCTGCTGCACGCCCCGCGTCCCCGGGGCCCGACCTCACCGATGACCGGGTCTGTGCCGACATGCTGCGCAGCGCCTGGGCGAACGGGATCGACCTGGACCCGTGGTCGGTGATCGTGCTCGGCTCCCACGTTCTGCCCATGACATCCGACCCGACCCGACGGGAGTGCAGATGACCACCCATATGACACCGACCCCGGACCGCCTCGATGTGGCTCACACCTGCCACAGCCAGACGATTCCGCGCGAACTCGTTCATCGGTGTTCCATCTCGGAGGTGTTCGTCACGTCGTTGTGGCGCGCGCAACCGGATCTCGGCGGCGACGAATTCCGCGTCGGTGCGCAGCTTCCGCGGATGCACGCCTACTTCGGGGATCACCGTGGGCCGCAGGCGGGTCGGCACGACCCGTTGTTGGTGATGGAAACCGCGCGGCAGGCCGCGATCGCGGTGACCCACCAGTTCTTCGACGTGCCGCTCGACAGCGCCTTCCTGGTCCGTACCTTCAACGGCGTCGCCGACGCACCCCTCGCCGACGGGGCGTGGCGGCCGGGATCCCGGCCCGCAGACGTCGACATCGCCGTCGGCATCGGTGCCCGCCATGTCGTCGCCGACCGGCTGATCGGACTCGACATGGTGCTGGCGATCTCGGCCGACGGTGCGCCACTGATGACCGTGGACGGGTCGTTCTCCTGGACGACCCGTGCGCAGTGGTCGGCCCTGCGCGCGCAGGCGCGCGGCGGTGCGGAACGCGGGCGCGTCCACGTGGCCGAGCCGGCACATCCACACGTCGTCGGTCGCTCTGACCCGCGCAACGTCGTGGTCGGGGTGCGCGCGCGGGATGGCCACGAGACGCGGGGCGAACTCGTCGTCGACACCGCCCACCCGGGCTTGTTCGATCACGAACTCGACCACGTGCCGGGCACCCTGCTGCTGGAAGCGGCGCGACAGATCGCGTTTGCTCATGTCGGTACGGACGTGCGGATCGCGGCGGTCCGGAGTTCGTTCGGCCGGTTCGTCGAACTCGATCGGCCGGCGAGGTGCATCGCACGTACAGACCATGCATGTACAGATCATGGGCACGACCCGGCCGACCCCGGAGCGGCAATCTCGGTGCTGGTGACGATCGAGCAGGGCGGCACCGCGTGCGCCGAGGTCCGGCTGGGTGTGGTGATCGGGACGTGATGGTGACCGAAACCCTTCGGGCGTCGTCGGTCTCGGTTGCGCGCATCGCCCGATTCACCGCGGTGATGTTCAAGCCGCAATATCTGCTCTTCGGGGTCCTGTGGGTGCTCGCGGCCGAAGGGACTGCGGCCCGGCTCAGCGGTGTGCGTTGGGAGCCCGGAGCGGCAACGGTCGTGCGCGTGGTGGTCGTGGTGCTCGTTCTGCTGTTCCTGCGGATGGTCGACGAACAGAAGGACCTCGACTACGACCGTGTGTACCACCCGGACCGGCCGCTGGTGACCGGTGCGGTCACCGCCACCGACCTGCGCGTTGCGATGCTCGTGCTCGGGGTGGTCGTGGTGGTGCTGTCCGGGACGGCGGGTGTGGGCTCGGCGATCGCGATCGCAGCGGTGCTCGCCTACGGCCTCGGTCTGTGGGCCGCCGAGACGGTGTGGCCTGCGCTGCGGCGGTCGGTGCTCGGCAATCTCGCCGTCACCTACCCGGTGCAACTGGTGTTGGCGGCGTATGTGATCGCCTCGGCGGTCGACACCGGACAGGTGGACGCAGCATGGTCGACGGCGTGGGTCGCGGTGCTGATGGCCGGGTCGTTCCTGCAGTTCGAGTTCGCGCGGAAAATATCTCGCCGACCGCGACCAGGTGAGATGTACTACTCGAATCCGCTCGGTGCCGCCGGCGCGGTCGGTGTCTCGATGGGCTTCGTCGCCCTGACGACGGTCGCGGTCCTGGCCATCTGGACGCCGTGGCGATTCGATGGCGTCGGCGCCCTCTTCGGTTGGGCGGCAGTGGTTCTCGCCGTCGTCCCGGTCGGGGCCGCGGTGGTGTGGCTGCGTTCGCGCCACGACGGGTATCCGCCCGTACCCGCCGCGGTGTACGTCCTGACCGTCTACCTCGCGGTCATCGGCGCGGCGCTGGCCACCCCGACGGGATGAGGTGACTCACCGATGACCAGCGCTCGCTCATCGCCTCGGCTCGAGGCGCACCCGGACCTGCGAGGGGGCGGCGACGAAATCGGTGGTCGATGGCCTGACCCGGCGGCGTCCGGCCGGCCGGACGGTCCAGCGCGAGTACAGGGCTGCCGAGCACAACAGGATCGTCGAGATCGCGAACGTGTTTCCCGGGCAATGGCGTTCTCCCACACCGAAAGCGAGATCGGCTTTCCGGTCGAGATACTCGGCTCGGTCCGGCTGCCATCGGTCCGGGTCGAAGGTCTCCGGATCGGTGTAGAACCGTGGGTCGTGCAGGACGAGGTACGGGCTGTAGATCACCGTCGAACCGTCCGGCAGGGTGAGTCGACCGGTCTCGTCGTCGCCGAGGGTCACCGGCCCGTCGGCGGTCTGACTGCTGATCCACGGCCCCCACATCCGCAGTGTCTCGGCCACGACCCGACGCAGGTAGGTGAGCTGTTCGAGGTGGTCGGGGTGTACCGGTCCCTCGCCGACGACGCGTTCGACCTCTTGTGCAACAAGGGAACTCACGTGCGGGTTGCGGGCGACCTCGTACCACACCCAGGCCAGGATCGATGCCGTCGAACCGACGCCGGCGGCCACCATCAGCAGCAGTTCGTCGATGATCTCGTCGTCGGACAGGCCGATTCCGGTGTCCTCGTCGGTGTGTCCGACGAGGACCGACAGGACGTCGCCGTGATCGACGCCTTGGCTTCGGTAGCGGCGAACGACGGCGCCGATGGCCTCGCGCAGCATCGCCGAATCCCGCGCGAAACGCCGGTTCGCGCGCATCCGCATCCGGCGGACGGGGGCGGGCAGTGCGCCGCGGATGATCACCTCGCCGAGCAACCAGGGCACGGTTTCGCGAACCCGATCGAGCGCGTCGGCGCCGAAGTCGGCACGAAACAGCGTCGAGGTGACGGTCTGCAGGATCAGACCGTGCGCCTCGGTCCGCAGGTCCACCGGACGCTCATGGGGCAGACCGCGCGACCAGTCGTCGGCGATGGCGGCCGTGGTGACCGCATACCGCGCCAGCCGACGCGCCCGCAACGCCGGTGCCATCTGACGTCTGCGCATCTCGTGGCGTCGGCCACTGAGGACATTGGAGGCCTCCCGGATCGCCTCGTGCATCGCCTCCTGCAGATCGGCGCGGTGGAACTCGCCTGCGGTCCGAAAACCGATCTGCCGGATCAGTTCCGGAGTCGTGACCAGATAGGCGGGCCGGGTCCCGAGGTCCACGCGCACCACCGGGCCGATACGGCCCAGGCCGACGATGAAATGCAGTCCCTGTCGCAGGGCGACGACGCTGTGGCCGAGCCCGGGTACGCGCCCGGGCGCGCTCGGGACGTCCTCGGGCCGCACAGGCATACTTCCTCGGCGCAGTCGCTCGGTACCGACGAGTTCCCGGTAGATCCCGATGGTCTGCCGGGTCATTCGGGACTGGGGGACTGCCTTGTCGGACAACGCATCTCGAGCAGCGAGTCGTGCCGGGTCGGCGATCACCGCTGCGATGACCGCGGCGACGGAATCGGCCGACGGATCGGCGGCGCGCAGCCCGCCGCCGGTGGGCACCGTCTCGTCGAGGTCGGGATCGCAGTAGATCACCGGGAGACCGGCAGCGGCGGCCTCGAGCAGGACCAGTCCCTGGGTGTCGAAACCGGCCGAGGTGAACAACAGCGCGTCGGCGTCGGCCATCGCGGCCAGTACTCCGGCCCGGTCGGTCGAACCGAGCAACCGAATACGTTGTCGCAGCCCGAATTCGTCGACGAGGGTACGGATGTGGTGCTCCTGATCGCCGCTGCCCAGGATGTCGAGGGTGCATCCCGGGGTCGACGCGACCGCCTCGACGGCCACCATCGGACGCTTCTCCGCGGAGATCCGGCCGCACCACAGCAATCTGAGCGGATCGTCGTGGCTGTGAGTCGACCGTTGCGGCAGTGTGGCCAGGAGATCGTCGTCGACACCGCCGGAGACGACCCGGATGTCACCCGAGAGACCATGGCGGCGCAATCGGTCGGCAAAGTGCTCGGTCGGTGCGATCACCACGTCGGCGGTACGCGCCTGCGCAAGCATCATGTGCCACACCTGCCGTGCGGTGCGGGACTCGGCAACCCGCGCGACCCCTCCGCCGTGGGTCAACAGGCGGGGGGAGACGAAGCAACGGTGCAGGATTCGCATTCCCACCGCGGACGCCCAGGGCGCGGGAGAGGTGCGTTCGACGAACACGTCGTCGCGACTGTGCATCGTCTGGACAAGCGGAATGTGGTGCCGCCGGGCGATTTTGGCGCCGAGGATCGCAACGCCATAGGTGGTGTGCACGTGCACGACGTCGATCGGGGCGCGTCGGATCAGTTCATTCTCGACCGCCGCGAGGACTCCGCGGGTGGGTACGACGAACGGAAATCCGTTGACCGACAGCGCCCGCGGTGCGGGGACGGCCACGAGCCAGGTGGGCACGGCGGCCTCCGGATCGGTCGGCGCAGGAGCGAACACGGTCACCCGATGGCCGAGGCGTTCGAGTGCCCGACGCTGGTCGTCCACCGCGGTCGAGATGCCACCGAGCGATCCCGGCGGGAAGTCGGTGAACATGGCGATGTGCAGCCGGTCGTGGGGCATACCGCCGGGCTCAGGCGCCGTGGGCTCGCCGGGCTCGGGCGCCGTCGGCTCGCCGGGCTCGGGCGTCGCACTGTCGGGTCGCATTGTCTGCAGGGTAATCCACACCGCAATCGAAAGGAGTCACATGAGGATCGCGATCCCGTTGACGGGAACACGCGGAGACGTCCAGCCGGCCGTCGCGCTGGGCGTGGAACTGCGCCGGCGCGGGCATGACGTCCTCGTCGGTGCGCCACCGAATCTCCTCGACTTCACCCGTCGTGCCGGTCTCGACGCGGTGAGTTGCGGACCCGATGTGGCACAACTGTATTCCTCCGATGAGGGTCAACGGGCGTTGGCCGCGGGCAGCAGCCTGGCATTGATGCGACTGGTCGGTGCGCAGATGGCCGACTATGCGTCTCGGATGAACACGGAGGTGATCGAGGTCTGTCGCGGTGCCGACGTGGTGGTCGCGACGCTGCTGACCGAGGATCGTGCGGCGTCGGTGACCGAGGCCTTCGGCATCCCGATGGTGACGATGCACGGATTCCCGGGGCGGCCGAGCCGCAGCTATCCGTTCCCGGGCGCGCTGCCACCGACGATGACACCGCCCGCGGCGGTGAATCGCGCGACATGGCTGCTCGCCGACAACGTCCGTCGGCTCGTCTTCCTGCGATACCTGACTGCGTTGCGCGCGGAATTGGGGCTACGTCGGAGTCTGGCGATTCCCGCCCAGATGTGTGCTCGCCGAGGGATTCCGGAGATCCAGATCTACGATCGCGCACTGGTGCCCGGCCTGGCCGAGGAATGGGGGCACCGACGACCGCTCGTCGGGTTCCTGCCGCTGGAACCCGACACACGTGCCGCGGTCGGCGACCTCGACGGTGACCATGCCGAGGTGACCAAGTGGATCGGGGCCGGGAGCCGGCCGGTGTACTGCGGCTTCGGCAGCATGCCGATCCGTGACGCATCGGCCACCGTCGCCATGATGCGGACGGTCGCAGCACGGCTCGGCGTGCGCATCCTCGTCAGCGCGGGGTGGAGTGATCTCGATCCGGGCTCTCGCGGCGTCGCCGACAGCGACGTGATGGTCACCGGCGCGCTTGCACACGATCTGATCTTTCCCCGATGTGCGGCAGCGGTGCATCACGGTGGGATCGGCACGACCTTCGAGAGTCTGCGCGCGGGCATTCCGACACTGATCTGTTCGGTGTCGTTCGACCAGCCGATGTGGGGTGGGCAGGTGACCCGGCTCGGGGTGGGCGGGCACCTCCCGTTCGCCGACCTCGACGCCGATTCGCTGACCGATGCTCTCCGCGCCATCCTGCGCCCCGAGACCGTCGATCGCGCGGCCCGGTTCGCGGCACGACTGACCGAGCACTCCGACGCCACCGCACGCACGGCCGACATCGTCGAGGCCGCCGCGTGAGGCGGAATGGCGGCAGCCGGTCAGCGATGACATGCTTGTGCACCGACCACGCGAATACATCCACACAACAGAGGTGAGACACGACGATGACGGTGACCTTCGGCGATCACGACTATGCGCTGGTGATGTTCGACCTCGACGACACGCTCGCGCCGTCGAAGAGTCCGCTCGACGACGCGATGGTCGAGGTGTTGCGGCGGCTGCTGCAGCGGTCACTGGTGTGCATCATCTCCGGGGGGCGCTACGAGCAGTTCCGCGCCCAGGTCCTCGACCGGATCGGTGGCGTCGAGGAAGTCGCCAACCTGCACCTGATGCCCACCTGCGGCACCCAGTACGTCCGGTACTCCGCCGGACAGTGGGAGACCGTGTACGCCGAGGACCTCACCGACGACGAGAAACAGCGCACCCTCGACGCCCTGGAGACCGGCGCGAAGGAACTCGGGCTCTGGGAGACCGAGACCTGGGGCCCGATCCTGGAGGACCGCGGCAGCCAGATCACCTACTCGGCGCTGGGACAGTCGGCGCCGGTGGACGCCAAGAAAGCCTGGGACCCCGACGGCGCGAAGAAGGAATCGCTGCGGGCCTATGCCGCCGAACGACTTCCGGATCTGGAGGTCCGCAGCGGCGGGTCGACATCGGTGGACGTGACCCGCAAGGGCATCGACAAGGCCTACGGCGCACGCAAACTCATGGAGATCCTCGACCTGGGCCTCGACGACATCCTGTTCTTCGGGGATCGGCTCGACGAGGGTGGCAACGACCGCCCCGTCCAGGACATCGGCATCACCTCCGTCGCGGTCGAGGGCTGGGAGGACACCCACGCCAAACTGGTTGCGCTGCTCGACAACTGAGCCACCGACCCCGATCGGGTCACGAATCGAGGGGACTCAGTCCAGGGGCGCCGCGGCCGGTTGCACGCGTGGCGATCCGGCCATCACCCGGTAGGAGCGGCCGTGGTACCGACCGGTCCGCGGATCGGCCTTGTCGGTGACGAACCACCAGTCCATCTGTGCCGCAGCCGGTGTGACGGTCAGTACGGCGTATCCGTGAGCATCGAAGTCGTTCCAGCGGACGTGCCGGTTGGCCGCCATCAGTGCCGGCGAGACCGCCGCACCCGCGGTGTGCTCGGGCACGCCGAGGATGTCGTCGATGTTGCTGGAGGTGACCGAGGTGACGACGAGTTCGGTTGCCACCGAACCGCTTCCCGGATAGTCGGCGGCATCGACCGGGATGTCGCACGCCCACGACGAGTGGATGTCGCCGGTGATGAACACCACGTTGGCGACCTTGTTCGACCGGATCGCGTCGAGCAGGCGCCGGCGATCGGCGGTGTAGCCGTCCCACTGATCGGGGTTGTAGGGCAACCCCTCGGCGGGCAGCCCGAGGAACTCGGTGAGGGCGGCGGTGGTGCGTGTGTCGAGCGGGGGCAGCAACACCGGTGAGATCATCACGGGATTGCCGACGATCTTCCATCGCGTCGACGAGGACGCGAGACCGTCGGTGAGCCAACGCATCTGGGCGGCCCCGGTGATCGACCGGGGCGGGTCGTTGATGCGATTCGACGACATCGAGGCCTGTAGGTCGCGGTAGGTGCGCAGGTCGAGCATCGACAGTTCGAGCAGCCGACCGAAGCGTAACCGTCGATAGAGGTGTGTGCCCGAGTCGTCGGCGGCCGAGCGCACCGGCATCCACTCGTGGTAGGCGCGTTCGGCGGCGGCCTTGCGTGTCGCCCACGCACCCTCGTCGGGCGAGTGGTTCTCGGCGCCACCGGCCCACGCGTCGTTGGCGGATTCGTGATCGTCCCAGGTGCAGATCCACGGCAGAACACGATGGAGCTCCGCGAGATCCGGATCGGTCTTGTACTGCGCGTGACGGACTCGGTAGTCGGCGAGCGTGACGATCTCGTGTCGAGGTGAATGTGTGCGCACCGCACCGGCTTTACCGGTGTACTCGCCGGTGCCGTACTCGTAGAGATAGTCGCCGAGCGCGACGATGGCGTGCAGGTCTCGGTGGGAGCGAAGATGCCGGTACGCGCCGAAGTACCCCGCCTCCCAATTCGCGCACGACACCACCCCGAAGCGCAACCGCGACACGTCGGCGTCGGGTGACGGCGCGGTGCGGGTGCGGCCCACCGGCGACACCGCCCCGGTGGCCGGCCCGGAGGTCACGCGAAACCGGTAGTGGTACTCGGTGGCCGGCGTGAGGCCGGCCGCATCGACCTTGACGGTGAAGTCGTGCTCGGTGACGGCGTCCACCGCGCCCGACGCGACGATCGTCCCGAAGTGCTCGTCGTGGGCGATCTCCCACCGCACGGTGCCCCCCGCGCCACGTCCCGAGCCCGGAACCGCGTCGACGGTCGCGGTGATCCGGGTCCAGAGGATGACCCGGTCGGGCAGCGGATCACCCGAGGCGACACCGTGGGCGAAGACCGCGGAGGTCACGGGAACCGACGCCGGTGCCGCGAGGGCGTTGGTCGCCCACAGGCCCGCGACCGGGCTCGCCGCGCACAGCGCGGCACCGGTCTGCAGAAGCCGTCGCCGCCCGAGCGGGCTCACAGCAGTCTGGTTCACAGCGGTCGGGTTCATGCGCGGCTGGTTCACGGGGCATCATTGTGCGGCATTTCCGACATATCGCCATGGCCGACCTCGCGTGGCGCTCACATCGGTGCTGGTCGCCACAGCGGTGACACCGACGCGACGCCGAGAATTCACCTGCTGCTCATCGCGATCGCCGTCGTGTGCACAACACGACGGTCCGGCACGGGGTGGGCGGAATCGCCACGGATGCCGGTGGGACAATCGATGACTGCGTTCTCCTCCCGCCCGGGGGACGCGGCGATGGCGTGAGGCGAGTGACGAGGAGGCGACGTGTCCGAGATGGTTCCGTTGCGGGTGCAGATGGTGGCTGCCACCGAGTTCACCGCGCCGTCGGATGTGCCCTGGACCACCGACGCCGACGGCGGCGAGGCCCTGGTCGAGTTCGCCGGTCGAGCCTGCTACCAGAGCTGGGACAAACCGAATCCGCGGACCGCCACCAACGCCGGCTACCTGCGCCACATCCTCGAGGTCGGGCACCTCTCGCTGCTCGAGCACGCCACGGTGACCTTCTACATCACCGGCATCTCCCGGTCGTGCACCCACGAACTCATCCGCCACCGGCACTTCTCGTACTCCCAACTGTCCCAGCGGTTCGTCCCCGAGCACGACTCGAACGTGGTGGCACCCCCGGCCATCAGCGGCGATGCGGAACTGGAGCGCTTGTTCATCGAGGCCACCGACGCCAGCCGCGCCGCCTACACCGAACTCCTCGCCGCACTCGAGGCCAAGTTCGCCGACGTGCCCAATGCGATCCTGCGTCGGAAACAGGCCCGGCAGGCCGCGCGGTCGGTATTGCCCAACGCCACCGAAACCAAGATCGTCGTCACCGGCAACTATCGTGCGTGGCGCCACTTCGTCGGGATGCGCGCCACCGAGCACGCCGACGTCGAGATCCGCCAGCTCGCCGTCGAATGCCTGCGCCAGTTGATGCAGGTCGCGCCGACGGTCTTCGGTGACTTCGAGATCGGCACGCTCGCCGACGGCACCGAGGTCGCGACCTCACCGTTCGTGCTCGAGGGCTGAGGTCCTCCCGTACAGCACCGGCGGCCCACAAAGTGCTGGTGGCGTGCCTTTCTGCGACACGTAGTGCCCATTGGCCGCGGGCCACGGCGCCCCGGTAATCTTGACCACCATGAGCGCAACCGAGTCGCAGCCACAGGCGCACCCGTTCGGGACCAACGTCGTGGCGATGGTCACCCCTTTCCGTCCCGACGGTTCGCTCGATCTGGACAAGGCCGCCGAGCTGGCCGACCACCTGGTCGGCAAGGGTTGTGACGGACTCGTGGTCAGTGGCACCACCGGTGAGTCGCCGACCACCACACCCGACGAGAAGATCGAGCTGCTGCGCACCGTTCTGGACGCGGTGGGCGACCGCGCCCGCATCACCCAGGGCGCGGGTAGCTACGACACCGCAGAGAGCATCCGCTTCGCGCAGGCCTCGGAGAAAGCCGGCGCGCATGGTCTGCTCGTCGTCACGCCGTACTACTCGAAGCCGCCCCAAGCGGGTCTGCTCGCGCATTTCCGCGCCGTCGCGGACGCGACCAGCCTGCCCGTCCTGATCTACGACATCCCGCCCCGCTCGGTGGTGCCGGTCGCCAACGAAACGATGCTCGCACTCGCCGAACACCCCCGGATCAAGGGCGTCAAGGATGCCAAGGGTGATCTGCATTCGGCCGCGGGACTGATCGCCTCCACCGACCTCGAGTACCTCTCGGGTGAGGACGCGCTCAACCTGCCGTGGCTGTCGATCGGCGCGACCGGCTTCGTCAGCGTGATCGGCCATCTCGTCGCAGATCGCTTGCGCGACATGCAGATCGCCGTGGAGAAGGGTGATCTGCAGACCGCCAGATCGATCAACATCACCATGCTCCCGCTCGTCAACGCGATGGGACGGCTGGGAGGGGTGACCATGGTCAAGGCGTCGTTGCGCATCCTCGGACTCGACGTCGGGGACCCACGCCTCCCGCAGGTACCCGCCGACGGTCCGCAGATCGAATCGCTCATCGCCGATCTGCGCACGGCCGGATTGCTGGACCGATGACCGGCCCCCAGCGCCGCCGTAGCGCCCGACGTCAGGCCGGACCGCCCGAGCCCGCACCCGCCACCGATAGCGCCGGCTCACCGGCCCCCGCCTCGTCTGCCCCCGCCTCGCCCGCCGTGGATCCCCCGACGGCCTCAGCGTCTGGCGGAGGGTCCGAAAGTGCGGCTGCGCAGCAGGATTCGGCCCGCCACGCCGCATCGGCTCCGGCGGAGAACCGGGGTGGAGGTGAACCCCGTCGGTCCGGTCGGCACGAGCGCCGCGACAACGCGCGAGGTGCACGAGGCGGTGGTGGTGGCCGGGATCGCGGCACCCCCACGCCGCCGGCACCCGTCGATCGACTCGGTACGCCGCGCCGTCTGCCGAAGGGCGCGCTGCGCGTGGTCGCCCTCGGTGGCATCGGTGAGATCGGCCGCAACATGACGGTGTTCGAGTACAACGGCAAACTGCTGATCGTCGACTGCGGGGTGTTGTTCCCCGAGGACGCGCAGCCCGGCGTCGACCTCATCCTCCCGGACTTCCGCTACATCGAGGACCGGATGGACGACGTCGAGGCGGTCGTCCTGACCCACGGGCACGAGGATCACATCGGTGCGGTCCCGTTCCTGCTGCGTCTGCGTGGCGACATCCCCGTCGTCGGATCCAAGTTCACGCTGGCACTCGTCGCGGCCAAGTGCCGCGAACATCGGTTGCGTCCCAAGCTCATCGAGGTCCGCGAGGGCGAGCGGACCACGCACGGCCCCTTCGAGTGCGAGTACTTCGCGGTGAACCACTCCATCCCGGATGCGATCGCCGTCGCGATCCGGACCCCGGCCGGACTGGCCCTGCACACCGGCGACATCAAGCTCGACCAGCTGCCGCTCGACGGCCGACTCACCGACCTCGCCGGATTCAGCAGACTCGGCGATGAAGGCGTCGATCTGTTCCTCGTCGACTCCACCAACGCCGAGGTGCCGGGATTCGTCACCCCCGAACGGCAGATCGGGGGAGTGCTCGACCAGGTGATCGGCAAGGCGCGTGGCCGGGTCATCGTCGCCTCCTTCGCCAGCCACGTGCACCGCATCCAGCAGATCATCGACGTCGCGCACACCCACAACCGCCGGGTCACCTTCGTCGGCCGCTCGATGGTGCGCAACATGCAGATCGCCCAGGACCTCGGTTATCTGCACGTGCCCGACGGTGTCGAGGTCGACATGGACACCGCGGCAACCCTGCCCGACCACCGGGTGGTGCTGATCTCCACCGGATCGCAGGGTGAGCCGCTCTCGGCGCTGTCGCGGATGGCCCGCGGAGAGCACCGGCAGATCAACATCCGCTCCGCCGACCTGGTTGTCCTCGCGTCGTCGCTCATCCCCGGCAACGAGAACTCGGTCTTCGCGGTCGTCAACGGCCTCGCGAAGCTCGGCGCCACGGTCATCACCCAGCAGAGCGCCAAAGTGCACGTCTCCGGCCATGCGTCGGCCGGCGAACTGCTCTATCTCTACAACGCGGTCCGGCCGAGCAACGCGATGCCGGTGCACGGCGAGTGGCGTCACCTCCGCGCGAACGCCGCGCTCGCCGAGGCCACCGGGGTGAACCCGGATCGGATCATGCTCGCCGAGGACGGCGTCGTCGTCGACCTCGTGGACGGGCAGGCGCAGATCGTCGGCCGCGTCCCGGTCGGCCACGTCTACGTCGACGGTCTGTCCGTCGGTGACGTCGGTGAATCGACGCTGTCGGAACGACTCGTCCTCGGCGAGGGCGGGTTCATCGCGATCACCGTCGCCGTCGACTCCACCACCGGGCGTGCGGTGAGCACCCCCGAGGTCTCCGGTCGCGGTTTCTCCGACGATCCGGACGCCCTCAAATCCGCTGCCGACCTCGTCGATCAGGTGCTCGACACGCTGGCCGCCGAGGGCGTCTCCGACACCCACCGCATCGCGCAGGGCATCCGCCGGACGGTGGGCCGGTGGGTGGCCGACACCTATCGGCGCCGACCGATGATCGTGCCGACGGTGCTCGCCGTGGGCGACTGACCGCGACTGACCCGAACGCGGCGTCCTGACGAGACTCCTTGTGCGTCAACGCCTCCGGAAAGTCCAACATGTCCGGTGTGTCACCATCCGGGCGTCGCCGCCGGTTCATCCGGCGCTCTCCTCACCGTTCACGCGCCGGTGGTAGCCTCCCCGCGTGATCGCCGCCGGACGGGCGGCGGCCGGACGGGCAGGAGTGGCGTGGTGACGGTGATCGGCGAGCGGTATCGGTGGCACGTGCGTGCCGTGGCGGTGGCTTGTACGGCGTTCGGGATCTTCGCCCCGGCGGCGACCATCGCGGCCCCCGTCGGCGCCGCCCCGCCCGCGGTGTCGACAACAGCGACCCCGCAACCGCAGGCAGTCGACCTCGGCGGGGTCACCAACGCCCGAACGTTGCACGACTACCGCACCGCCGACGGCGCGGGCATCACCGACAAGGTCATCCGCAGCGCGAACCTCTCCACGATCGACGACCGCGGGATCACCGAGCTCCGGCGGCGCGGAGTCCGCACGATCATCGATCTGCGCACCGCGTTCGAGACCCGGCTGCAGCCCGACAAGCCCGTGCCCGGCACCGTGGTCGAGTCGTTCGACGTCCTGCGGACAGCACCGACCACCGACCTCATCGACATCGGTTCCGCGTATCGCCAGTTCGTGGTGAACCCCGTGGCGCGGCAGGCGTTTCGCGATTCACTGCTGTCCATCCAGCGCACGGTCGCCGACGGTGGCGCCGTCCTGTTCCACTGCACCGCCGGCAAGGACCGGACCGGTTGGCTCGCCGCAGTGCTGTTGACCATCCTCGGGGTGGACCGCTCGGTCGTCGACGCCGACTACCTCGCCAGCAACCGGTTCCGGCACGCGTCCGCCACGGACCCGCTCAACGGCGTGAACCTCGGACTGCTCGACACCGCCTTCGGTGCGGTGCGCACGACCTACGGAAGCTTCGACAACTACGTGCATCACGGGCTGGGCCTGAGCGACGCCGATGTCGACGCGCTGCGCCACACACTGCTGATCCCGGCACGCTGACACCGGCTCTGCCGCGATATCGGGGCGCGGTGACCGACGGTCATCGGCCGCAGACAGTAGCGTTGGGGAGTGAGCTTCGCACAGGATGAACGCCGTGCCCTTGTCGACTCGATGCGTGAGGTGGGGCCGGACGCGCCGACACTCTGCGCCGGATGGACCACGCGCGATCTCGCCGCGCATCTCGTGGTCCGGGAACGCAGGCTCGACGCCGCACCGGGAATTCTGATCAAACCCCTCGCCGGATACACCGAGAAGGTGCAGGCGTCGGTGGCCGCCGACACCGACTGGGACAAACTGCTTGCCGACCTCGCCTCCGGTCCACCGATCTTCTCACCCATGCGCCCACTGGACCGGTGGGCGAATCTGGCCGAGATGTTCATCCACCACGAGGACGTGCTGCGCGGTGCCGCCGACCCCGACAGTGAGTGGGTTCCGCGCGTCCTCGACCCCGGACTCCAGGACGCTCTGCGCATGCCGTTGCGGTCGATGAGCAAGATGACGCTGCGCTCGATGCCCGCTCGGGTCACGCTGCGCAGCACCGACGGCGCTGACCTCGCCTCGGGCGGTAGCGGAGAGCCGGTGACGGTCACGGGTACGCCCGGGGAGTTGCTGCTGTTCGCCACGGGGCGGACACCGGTGGCGGTGACGTTCGACGGCGATCCCGGACGGATCGATGCGGTGAAGGCGGCGGCCCACGGCTTCTGATCGCCGCACTGTGCTGTTCTCCCTCTGAGTGGCTGGAGTGCGGCGGCTTCCGGTACCGGACGGCGCCGAAACCGCCACGTCGCGGGTCACGAATTCGACACGCGCCGGTGTTGCCGGTGTTGCCCGTGTGACTGAGGTGATCATTGCCGACTAGTCTGTCGGCATGGCTTCGAGAGCGAGCACTGGCACGCGCACGTCCGCATCCCGTGCGTCGGGGGGGTCCTCGTCCGCACGGTCGGGGACATCGGCGCGGTCACGTACGTCGGCGTCGGCTTCCCGGTCGAAGAACGGCGCGAGCGCCAAGGCGACCTCGAAGTCTGGGAAGGCGAGTTCGGCCGGCACGCGTTCGACCCGGTCGGGTGCGCGCAGCGCCACCGCGGGCAAGACACGCACGTCGGGCACCTCTCGTGGGACGTCGCGGTCGAGTGCGGCCGCGTCGGCCGATATCTCGCGGCGAAGCTCGGGTGCGGGCGCCGTGGGTGCTGTGGGCAAGGGTGTCGGCAAGGGCATCGGAGCCGGTTGGGGACTCCTGGCACGCGGAGTCGGTGGTGTCGCCCGTGCGGGCTCGGGGCGCCGGGGACCGTCGAACCGGGATACCGATCTCGATGACTTCCACGACGACGACCTCCACAACGACGACCTCCACAACGATGACTTCTACGACGACGACGTCGAGGCAGCCGCAGAGTACGACGATCCCGATCTCGGCGCCGGCCCCCGTGGCGGACGACGCGCAGGCGACCGGCGTGCACAGCGCGACCGCGCGTCGGCCACCGGCGACGTCGGCGGCCACACACACCGGCGCGATGGTGTGGCCCTCGGGTTGCTGGCGCTCGCCGTGCTCATCGCGGCGGGAGTGTGGTTCGGCGCCGCCGGTCCTGCCGGTGCCTTCATCAATGCGCTGATACGTGCGATCGTCGGGTCGTTGGCGGTCCTGATCCCGGTTGCACTGGTCGCTGCGGCGATCATCCTGATGCGACGACCGCCGAACCCGGTGCGTCGGGGCCGCTACATCGGTGCCGCGCTGCTCATCGTGTTGCCGTTGCTGGGACTCATCCATCTGGTGGCGGGGTCGCCGACCGATCTCGACGGTCGATCGAGTGCCGGCGGGTTCCTCGGGTTTGCCGTCGGCACGCCGCTCACCGCCGGCGCCACCGCGTGGGTGTCGGTGCCGATTCTGTTGTTGTGCATGGCCTTTGGTGTTCTCGTCATCAGTGGTCGGACGGTGCGTGACGTGCTCGACGCAGTGCGCACCTACCTCGGCCTGACCGCAGGTGTCGACGACTGGGACACCGACGACGAACTGCCATGGGACGCCGACGTCGATCTGGCCGACGACCCCGACTCCTACCACCCCGACTCCTACGACCCCTACGATCGTGACGACTTCGGGTCCGACGATCGGTTCGGAGGGGCGTCCGCACGACGCGGTCGTCCCGTGGGCGACCCGGGTTACTCGCCCGATCCCTACGACAACTACCCACCGGATCCGAACGCCGAGAGCCCGCGGCGCGCACGTCGATCTCGTCGTCCGGCACCGGTCAGTGCCGGCGACGTACTGGCGTCGGCGACGACGGAGAGTTTTGGCGACGACGCCACCACCGATCCGTTCGTCGACGAGGTCACCGAACCGCTCGGTGAGCCATCGGCGCCGCGGCGCGCGCGCAACCGGTCCACCGCCCGGGCAACCTCGGATACCGCCAAGCCCACACGTGCCACGCCGCCCGCGGCGACTCCGCCTGCCCCGGCGCCGACCCCCGTCGACGACGACGCGGACGAGCCGTTCACCGTCGAGCCCGCCGACGGCGACTATCGGCTGCCGCCGACCACGCTGCTGATCGAGGGCGACCCGCCGAAGCAGGGGAGCAGCTCGAACGAGGACATGATCGACCGCGTCACCGGTGTTCTCGAGCAGTTCAAGATCGACGCCGCGGTCACCGGTTACACGCGTGGGCCGACGGTCACCCGCTACGAGGTCGAACTCGGTCCGGGGGTCAAGGTCGAGAAGATCACCGCCCTGCAACGCAACATCGCCTATGCGGTGGCCACCGACAACGTGCGACTCCTCGCGCCGATCCCGGGCAAATCGGCGGTCGGTATCGAGGTACCCAACTCCGACCGCGAGATGGTGCGTCTTGCCGACGTCCTCACCGCGCCGTCCACCCGCAAAGACGGCCATCCGCTGGTGATCGGCCTCGGCAAGGACATCGAGGGTGACTTCGTCAGTGCGAATCTCGCGAAGATGCCGCACCTGTTGGTCGCCGGCTCGACCGGGTCGGGTAAGTCGAGCTTCGTCAACTCCATGCTGGTGTCTCTGCTCACCCGGGCCACCCCCGAACAGGTGCGGATGATCCTCATCGACCCGAAGATGGTCGAGTTGACGCCGTACGAGGGTATTCCGCACCTGATCACCCCGATCATCACCCAACCGAAGAAGGCTGCGGCCGCATTGGCGTGGCTGGTGGAGGAGATGGAGCAGCGCTACCAGGACATGAAGGCGTCCCGGGTGCGTCACATCGACGACTTCAACGCGAAGGTGCGTTCCGGTGAGATCACCACGCCACTCGGTTCCGAGCGCGTGTACAAGCCGTATCCCTACATCGTGGCGATCGTCGACGAGCTCGCCGACCTGATGATGACCGCCCCACGTGATGTCGAGGACGCGATCGTGCGTATCACCCAGAAGGCCCGCGCCGCGGGTATTCATCTGGTGCTGGCCACCCAGCGTCCGTCGGTGGACGTGGTGACGGGCCTGATCAAGACCAACGTGCCCTCCCGGCTGGCCTTCGCGACGTCGTCGCTGACCGATTCGCGCGTCATCCTCGACCAACCGGGCGCGGAGAAGCTCATCGGCATGGGCGACGGACTGTTCCTGCCGATGGGGGCCAACAAACCGATCCGCATGCAGGGAGCGTTCATCACCGACGAGGAGATCAGCGCCGTCGTCGACTATGCCAAGGAGCAGGCCGAGCCCGAGTACACCGAGGGCGTCACCGCTGCCAAGGCCGGCGACAAGAAGGACATCGACTCCGACATCGGCAACGATCTCGACGACTTGCTCCAGGCGATCGAATTGGTCGTCAGCAGCCAGTTCGGTTCGACTTCGATGCTGCAGCGAAAACTGCGTGTCGGCTTCGCCAAGGCCGGCCGACTCATGGATCTGATGGAGACCCGAGGGGTCGTCGGACCGAGCGAGGGATCCAAGGCCCGTGAGGTGCTGGTGAAACCGGAGGATCTGGCCGGCGTCATCGCGTCGATCAACGGCGGTGGGGATCAGGACGGCGACACCGCGCCCGAGTAGAACCGGGCCTGCGGTCTCAGGAGTCGCCGTGCGCGGCGAGCCAGTCGCGTGCGCGTCGCGCCGAGGCCCGTGACAGCCAGGCATCGGTGACGATCTCGGTCAGCTCGTCGACCGAGATCTCACCGATCCGTGACGTCCGCAGCAGCACCGACGGGTGACCGTCGAAGTGCGCCGTCGTGAAGAACGGCGACCTCGGGTCCTGCACCAGCGCCTGCTTGTCGGCCTCCGAGGGCACCCATAGCACGACGACGTCGTCGTATCGGTGGCCCGACTCGTCCACCGCGTCCGGGCG
The DNA here is from genome assembly GCF_000241325.1 of Gordonia polyisoprenivorans NBRC 16320 = JCM 10675. Classification (GTDB taxonomy): domain Bacteria; phylum Actinomycetota; class Actinomycetes; order Mycobacteriales; family Mycobacteriaceae; genus Gordonia; species Gordonia polyisoprenivorans. The sequence goes on from NZ_BAEI01000070.1 coordinate 224,644, forward strand.
CGGCGTACGGAAGAACACGAAACTCTTGCCGCCGACCTGATAGATCGGACGATCGGGATCGTCGTTCGCCTCGGTGACGTGCGGCATCGACCGGGCCGCGGTGTGAAGGTCATCCACGGTGGCCGCGCGGGACCGGTGTCGCGCCATGACCGCCATCGTAGGGTGCCGTCGGATCGGTCGCCGCTGTGATTCACACTTTCGGTTCCGCGCCAGCCGAACCGGTCGAAACGGACATCGTGTAGGGTGGTCGCAGATCGAAGAGGGGAGTATCCCCATCTCGCGGCGGGTCCGTCAATACGGTCGCGGATTCCGAAGGTGCCGATCACCTTCGGACCGTGGCCCGGATCCCCGGTCGTCCATCGGCGGGAGAGACCTCTGGCATCGCAACCATCTTTGTGCTGCGCGCTGGAGGTAGATCGCTCATGCAAGTCTCGACCACCATGTGGATCATCACGTGTCTGGTGATCCTGGGTCTGTTCGTCTTCGATTTCTTCGCCCACGTCCGGGTTCCGCATGCTCCCTCCCTCAAGGAGTCGGGCATGTGGTCGGCCATCTACATCACGATCGCCGTCATCTTCGGCGGATTCGTGTGGTGGAAATGGGGATCGACCTACGGCGGTGAGTATTTCGCCGGGTACGTCACGGAGAAGGCACTGTCGGTCGACAACCTGTTCGTCTTCGTCATCATCATGTCGAAGTTCGCCGTGCCGAAGGAATACCAGCAGAAGGTGCTGCTGCTCGGCATCGTCATGGCGCTGGTGCTGCGCGGTCTGTTCATCGCCGTCGGTGCCGCCGCGATCAACGCCTACAGCTGGGTGTTCTACCTGTTCGGTGCGTTCCTGATCTTCACCGCCATCAAGTTGCTGCGGGAGAGCGACGATCCGGTTGAGCACGAGGAGCAACGCGAATCGCGTCTGGAACGGTTCGTCAAGCGTGTCCTGCGCACCTCGGACACCTACGATGGCGACCGCCTGTTCACCCGAATCTCGGGCAAGCGGATGGCCACCCCGATGCTGTTGGTGCTCATCGTCATCGGCTTCACCGACATCCTCTTCGCCCTCGACTCCATCCCGGCGATCTACGGACTGACCCAGCAGCCCTACCTGGTGTTCACCGCCAACGCGTTCGCCCTGATGGGTCTGCGTCAGCTGTACTTCCTGCTCGGCGGCTTGCTGGACCGCCTGGTGTACCTGTCCTTCGGCCTGTCGTTCATCCTGGCCTTCATCGGCGTCAAGTTGGTGCTGCACGCATTGCACGAGAACACCCTGCCGTTCATCAACGGTGGCGAACACCTGTCGGTCCCGGAGATCTCCACCCCGCTCTCGCTGGGCATCATCGTCGGCACCTTGGTGATCACGACGATCGCGAGTCTGGTGAGTTCGCGACGACAAAAGGCGGTTCCGCCGGCGTGATGGGGACGGTGCGGCGCGGACCGCCATCGGTCCGCACCGCTTTCCACCTCATTGCGAGAGATGGTGTGCCACGGCGGCATCCAAGATCTCGGTCGTGAGGCTGCAGGTCGGACTGTAGGTCTCGTACGCCTCGACCATGTACTCAATGGTCTCGACCCGCTCGGGTGGCTTGCCGGGGTCGAGGATGTCGGTGCGATAGGAGACCTCGCGTCGCGCGACCGGATGCTCCAGGTCGACGAAGGTCCACCCCTTGCATCCGGTGGCGCCGTCGTCGCGAAGCTGTGCGCGGAAGCCACGCACCATGATGTCGCGGATCTCGCTGCGGCCGAATCGGATCACCGGATCGGGTGGACCCGGACGATGTGTTGAGACGGCGTCGACGAAGATCCCGTGATCGAAGTCTGCCGACGGTTCGAGGTCGATCCGGCACGTCGACCACCACCGCCCCTCCGGGATCTGCGCACGCGGATGGCGTGGACGCAGAAACCGTGCGGCACCGCACATGTCGATGCCCGAGAGACGTGAGGTGACCGGAAACGGCGATGCCGTGCGCAGCCGGAGGTCACGAGCCCGGGGTACCGCCGCGCGCACGATGTCGGTCAGCGCGTCGCAGACATCTCGCGGATCGGTCCCGGCGGACCGGTACGCGGAGAAGAAGACACCGAGTTTCGGGCTGTGGGTCACCGCGATCGAGCAATGCAGGCCGTCGCCACCGAGGCCGAAGCCGCCGTGAATCCGGGCGTCGACCCCCTCGATCGGCAACCGTGTGAAGGAATCCCCGCCGTACATGCGGGTGGGCGTCGGGGAGACCGACAGATGCGTGATCCTCGAGGTGGACTCGTCGAACCGCAGTTCGCAATCCTCCAAACTGCTGTCGAGGCCGACATCGTAGGGGCGATCGCCAACGATACGGGTGGTTGCCTCGACATCGAGGAATCCGCACGGGTCCAGCGCGGCGAAGTCCTTGAGGCGCGCGGTCTCGGCAGGGTCCCGCAGATCCAGTGCCCATGGTGGGTCGACGACGGCGACCGGCGACCCGGTGAGCGTCAGGGTGCAACCCGTGAGCGACACACCGATCGCGGTCACGGCGACGGCGATCCTCGCCGCGGCAGGCCATTCCCGGCGTCTGGGCGCACATCTCCACATGGGCGTCGATTCTCCACAGTGCGAGCCGGTGTGCGACCCGCCCGATCAGATCTGTGGACAACTCTCGGTGAGCAACTCGCCGGCGGTGCTGCGAACCGCTCGTGGTGCGGTCGGTCGCGCGAGGTCAGTCGTCGAACGGTCCGTACACCTGGGTGAACTCGACGATGCGTACCGAGTCGACGGCCTGGTGTGCGTTGAAAGGGTCGTTGGCCATGAATGCCTCGGCAGCATCGATGTCGCCGTCGACCCGGATCATGATCAATGCTCCGGTGCCGTCGGGGTATGGACCGCTGAGGAGCACGTTGCCGGCCTGGTGCTCCTCCGACAGCCATTGACGATGGACGGCACGGTGGGCGTCGCGGATGGCCGCCTTGGCCGGCTCGTAGCCGTAATGCACCGCATAGATGGTCACGAAAGAATCTCCTCGCTCTGGTGAATGTGGTTCGACACGTTGGGGTTTCGGCTCATCATGTCGATTGCTCGGCGGCCGGCGCGTCGAGGTGTACCAGCATCCTGGTGTTGCCCAGCGTATTCGGCTTGACGTAGCTCAGGTCGAGGAACTCCGCGACACCCGTGTCATAGGAGCGGCACATCTCCTCGAACACCTCTCGGGTGACCGGTGTGCCCTCGATCTCACGGAATCCGTGCCGACCGAAGAACTCGGTCTCGAAGGTCAGCACGAAGACGCGTGCGAGCTGCAACTCTCGCGCCACATCGAGCAATCGCGCGACGAGCCGGTGGCCGATACCGCGCCCGGAGCACTGCTGATCGACGGCGACCGTACGAACCTCACCGAGATCGGCCCAGAGCACGTGCAGTGCACCACAACCCACGACGAGCCCGTCGAGTTCGGCCACCCAGAACTCCTGCACGGCCTCGTAGAGTGTGACGAGGTTCTTCTCCAACAGGATTCGCCCGGCGTACTGGTCGATGAGTTCCTTGATGCGGGGGACGTCGGAGGTCCGGGCACGACGGACGACGACCTCGCCAGGGGAGTTCATGGGTTCATCTTGCCCCCAGGACCGCCGGGCGCGTCACCGGGAGGCACGCTCTCCGACCGGTGGCGCGACGAGGCACCGGTGAGCGTGGCCCGCCCGCGCACGGATCCGCCGGTCGCCGAGCGCGCATCGGTCGATACCCTGGTGATCGTGCGAATGAACGACACGCGTCCGACGCCGAGTACAGGAGTCGGCGCCCGGGACGCGGTCTCATGACCGATCGGATGCGCCGGGCGGTCAACGAACGCGGTCTCGCCGACGTCGGGCGGGGACCCGATCACATCACCGATCCCGTCGACCCGGTGCCCGTCGTCAACATCGCCAATGCACTGACCGTCTTCCGGATCGTCCTGGTGCCGGTCTTCCTGGTCGTGCTGTTCATCGACGGCGGACATGACACCTGGTGGCGGGTCGGTGCCGCGGTGATCTTCGGCGTCGCCGCGATCACCGACCACATCGACGGCCGCCTGGCCCGTGGACGAAATCTGGTCACCGACTTCGGCAAACTCGCCGACCCCATCGCCGACAAGGCATTGATCGGTTCGGCGCTGATCGGATTGTCACTCCTCGGTGATCTGTCGTGGTGGATCACCGCGATCATCCTGGTCCGCGAACTCGGGGTCACCGCATTGCGGTTCTGGGTGCTGCGGCACGGGGTCATCCCGGCCAGCCGGGGCGGCAAGCTCAAGACGTTGTTGCAGGCCATCGGTATCGGGTTGTTGCTCTTCCCGTTGAGCGGGCCGTTGCATCTGGTGGCGGTCATCATCATGTGGGTGGCCGTCGTGATCACGGTGGTCACCGGATTCGACTACGTATGGCAGGCGCTGCGCATGCGTCGTTCCGCCCGTCATCGGGCCCGCCGGACCGCATCGCAACGTGGCGCCCCGATCACCGAATCGGGTACGGAGCGTCACTGACCCGCCGCAGGTCCGTCATCGGCGCCAGCGGCCGGGCGGACATGCCCCGGCTCGCCGCCGGACAGACGCGGCGACGGCCACGGAATTCGACTACTGTCGTCCACACGCGCACCCAATGGTTTGCCCGCGCGTGAGCTTCGGGAACGACACACCCCCGTCGGGCGTTGAACAGCACGATGTTGGTTGACCAACACGATGTGGAGCCCTATCACGGGCGGTTCATCGGGCCGGTGGCGATGTTCGGATGTGCGAGACAGACAGGGAGGAAGCCCGATGGCAATGCTTTTGCGAGAGGCGCTCGGCGACAGCCTGCGTCGCGTTCGCACCCAGCAGGGCCGGACGCTGCGTGAGGTGTCCACCGATGCGCGGGTGAGTCTGGGTTACCTGTCCGAGGTCGAGCGGGGCCAAAAAGAGGCATCCAGCGAACTACTGGCCGCCATCTGCGATGCGCTCGAGGTGGAGATCGCCGATCTGCTCCTCGACGTCGGCACGGCCATGCGTCCCGACCATGCCGCGGCGCCGGCGGCCGAGGGTGCCGACCGGGAGGCGGCCATCGCGTCCAAGGTGGTCATCGCCGCACCCGAGGTGCGCGCCCACGCGACCGCGCTGGCCGCGGCCTGACGTCGCATCGTCGACAAACGCCTACTCGTCCACCCCGGGAGCGTGCGCGATCTGGCTCTTCGGCGCAGGTTGTGAGATGGCGTCGGCGCCGGATGTCCGGGTGGCCGAGCGACGTGAGGTGCGCGTGGCCCGCGACATCCGGGTATCCCCTGGGTAATCCCCCAACTGAATGCCGGACTGCCTCGCCCCACCGACCGAGACGCTAGATTGGTGTGCAGACCGACGCGAAACCGTTCTGAATGGAGCTGACGACAAGCATGGCGAACCCGTTCGTGAAGATGTGGCGCTATCTGATGGCCCTCGGCAACGCGAAGATCGACGAGAATGCCGACCCGAAGATCCAGATCCAACAGGCGATCGAGGATGCGCAACGGCAACACCAGGCTCTCTCACAGCAGGCGGCGTCGGTGATCGGCAACCAGCGTCAGCTCGAGATGAAGCTCAACCGCCAACTCGAAGAGGTCGAGCGGCTGCAGGCCAACACCCGGCAGGCGCTGACCCTGGCAGATCAGGCCAACGCCGCAGGCGATGCCCAGAAGGCGCAGGAGTACACCAACGCCGCCGAGGCCTTCGCCGCTCAGCTCGTCACCGCCGAACAGGGCGTCGAAGACCTCAAATCGCTGCACGATCAGTCCCTGCAAGCCGCGCAACAGGCCAAGCAGGCCGTCGAGCGCAACGCAATGATCCTGCAGCAGAAGCTCGCCGAACGCTCCAAGCTGCTCAGCCAGCTCGAGCAGGCCAAGATGCAGGAGCAGGTCAGCGCCTCCCTCAATCAGATGAGTGAGCTCTCGGTGCCGGGCAACACCCCGAGCCTCGACCAGGTGCGCGAGAAGATCGAGCGCCGCTATGCCAACGCGCTCGGTTCCGCCGAACTGGCGAAGAATTCGGTGCAGGGCCGGATGGCCGAGGTCGAGCAGGCCGGCGTGCAGATGGCCGGGCATGCGCGTCTCGAGCAGATCCGTGCCAGCATGTCCGGCGGTTCGCTGCCGACCGGGGGAGCGGCGTCCCCGGCGGCTCAGCCGGCACCGGGCCTGACGAAGCCGACCACCGAACCGCCGCAGACGGGCAACTGACGTCACCGTTGCCGCCGACGTCGTCCCCGGCGGCTCCCCGGAAGGTCGCCATTGTCGCCGGTCCGGACGCCGGACATGCTTTTCCTGCCTTTGCTCTGGCAGAAAAGCTTGCCGCGCAAGGTATCTCATCCACGGTGTGGACAGGTGTCGTCTGGCACGAGGTGGCGCGTTCGCGACGACTCGACGTCGCGGAGTTGCCGGGTCTGCGTGCACTTGCCACCGACGACGACTCCGACGCCGGTGCCAAGCTCGCCGCGCGTGCCGCGCGGATGGCCGTCGCGCTCGCTCCGGTGTTGGCCGCGCGGGGTACCGATCTGGTGATCTCCGACGTCATCACCGTCGGCGGCCTGTGGGCCGCGGAGTTGTGCGGGCTCCCCGCGATCGAAATGTCGCCACATCCGCTCTACCTGCCGTCGCGGGGACTGCCACCGATCGGCGCCGGGCTGAGCCCCGGTGACGGGGTGGGTGGACGGCTCCGCGACATCGCGCTGCGCACGGCGAGCAACGTCTCCGTCCGGGCCGGTGAGCGTCAGCGCGCGGCCGCACGGCGGGGGATCGGTTTGGCCGGGACACGGTCCGGCACAGCACGATTGATCGCGACCCTCCCCGCCCTCGAGGTGCCCCGACCGGATTGGCCGCCGCAGGCCCACATCGTCGGACCACTGCTGTGGGAACCCACCGACGTGATCGTCGAACCACCGTCGGGCACGGGCCCGTTGGTGGTGGTGGCGCCGTCGACCGCGGTGATCGGTGCGGCCGACATGCTCGCCGAAACGCTTGCGGGATTGTCTGAGCTGGCGTCGAGAAGTCCAGTGCGCGTGGTGATCTCGGCGCTCGACCCGCCAGGTGCCGCTGCGTTCGGGGCGCCCGGGCTGTCGGTGACCGCCGGCCTGGGACGGCAGGATCAGCTCGTCGCCCGAGCCGACGTGGTGGTGTGCGGTGGGGGGCACGGGATGCTGGCGAAGTCGTTGTCGGCAGGGGTCCCGGTGGTCACGGTGCCGGGCGGCGGTGATCAGTGGGAGTTGGCCAACCGTGTGGCCCGGCAGGGCAGTGGGCTGGTGGTGCGGCCGGTCGAGGGGCACGCGATCGCCGATGCGGTCGCCACGGTGCTCGGCGATCCGAGGTATGCGCGTGCCGCGGCGGCCGCCGCCGCGTCGATGTCGGATGTGGTGGACCCGGTTCGCGTGGCGTGTGATGTGTATCGTCGGTCGGTCGCCGGGAGCGCGCTCGGACGCGGCGATGGGTACCGGACGGACGGAGGGGAAGTGCCGCGATGCGATTGACCGAGTTCACCGAGTTGATCACCGAGGAATTCGGCACGATGTCGGCGGATTCGATCCTGTCCGATCATGTGCTCACCGAGCTCGGTGGGCGGACGGGCGCGCAGGCGATCGAGGCCGGCGTGGATCCGCGCGATGTGTGGGTGGCGATCTGCCGGGACTTCGACGTGCCACGCCACCGCTGGTAGAAGTCGCGCTGGTGAAAGTCGCGCTGGTAGAAGTCGCCCGGCACCCGCGTGTCGGACTTGCCATCGAACACATGTTCACGCAATTCTGTAGGGGTGTGGAACCAACTCGGCACCGCGTGCGTCCAAAGCTCTCGTGAGGACGTGAACGGTTTTGTCGGACCCCGTCGCTAACGTCCTTCACAAATCACACCGATACCGACGACCCACCCGATGACCGCCGGAGTCCCCGGCGCACAGACACGAGGAGACAGCCATGGCAGCAGCGCCCCAGGACCGTGAGAAGGCCCTTGATCTCGCACTCGCGCAGATCGACAAGAACTTCGGCAAGGGCTCGGTCATGCGACTCGGCGAGGAGACCCGGCAGCCGATCGAGGTGATCCCGACCGGCTCGATCGCCCTCGACGTCGCGCTGGGTATCGGCGGACTGCCGCGCGGCCGTGTCGTCGAGATCTACGGCCCGGAATCGTCGGGTAAGACCACGGTCGCCCTGCATGCGGTCGCCAACGCGCAGGCCCAGGGTGGCATCGCGGCGTTCATCGACGCCGAGCACGCACTGGATCCGGATTACGCGGCCAAGCTCGGCGTGGACGTCGACGCCCTGCTGGTGTCGCAGCCGGACACCGGTGAGCAGGCGTTGGAGATCGCCGACATGCTGATCCGCTCCGGTGCCCTCGACATCCTGGTCATCGACTCGGTTGCCGCACTGGTCCCCAAGGCCGAGATCGAGGGCGAGATGGGCGATTCGCACGTCGGTCTGCAGGCCCGCCTGATGAGCCAGGCATTGCGCAAGATGACCTCGGCGTTGAGCAATTCCAACACCACCGCGATCTTCATCAACCAGCTGCGCGAGAAGATCGGCGTGATGTTCGGTTCACCGGAGACCACGACGGGCGGTAAGGCACTGAAGTTCTACTCGTCGGTGCGTCTGGACGTCCGTCGCATCGAGACCCTGAAGGACGGCACCGACGCCGTCGGTAACCGCACCCGCGTCAAGGTCGTCAAGAACAAGGTGGCACCGCCGTTCAAGCAGGCCGAGTTCGACATCCTCTATGGACAGGGCATCTCCAAGGAGGGATCGCTGATCGACATGGGTGTGGCCGAGGGCTTCATCCGCAAGTCCGGCTCGTGGTTCACCTACGAGGGCGATCAGCTCGGTCAGGGCAAGGAGAACGCCCGGAAGTTCCTGCTCGAGAACGACGACATCCGCGACGAGATCGAGAAGAAGATCAAGGAGAAGCTGGGCATCGGCGCGGTGGTCGACGCCGATGACGTCGCTCCGGCACCGGTGGAATTCTGACCGGCGCCGACGAACCCAGCGGCGCAACCGGCTCCAGCGGCGCAACCGGCTCCAGCGGCGCAACCGGCTCCAGCGGCGCAACCGGCCCCACGGCGTGGGATGTGGCGCTGCGTCTGCTGGGTGTCCGGGCGCGGTCACGCGGCGAGATGCAGGAGCGACTGGTTCGGCGTGGCTTCGACGCAGACACGGTCGCCGATGTGATGCGGCGCCTGGATTCGGCGGGTCTGCTCGACGATGAGGACTTCGCCTCCGAGTGGGTGCGGTCACGCCACACCCACTCGGGACGCGGACGCGTGGCCCTACGTCACGAGCTCAAGGCCAAGGGCGTGGATGCGGCGACGATCGAGAATGCGTTGTCCGACATCGATCCCGAGGACGAGCGCGCCGTGGCCGGCCGCCTGGTCGCCAAGAAGCTGACTCCGCGGGTGCTCGAGCAGGTGGCCGATCGCGCCGAGCGGGACAAGCACTTTCGTCGGCTCGTGGGCATGCTGGTCCGCCGCGGATATCCGCAGTCCCTGGCGATCGACGTCGTCGGCGAGCACCTCGACGCCGCGGCGGAATGAACTCGGCGGAATGAACGCGATGTGCCGAGTCGGTAGAACAGCTCGATCAGTATGACGTTTCACCCGGAATCCGGGCGAAACGTCATACTGATCGGCAATGGCACCTGATCGGCAGCGTCAACTGATCTGCGCTGAACCGGGTTGGGTTATCGCGGACCGAAGTTCGGCATGTTCTCCATCGCGCCGAGGTCCACGTCCTCGCCGTGGGGGACGTCGGTTCTGCGGCGTCCCCGGCGCAATGTCTTCTCGATGAAGGTCGCCAGCGACGACAGACCGAAGTTGATGACGATCATCACCACCGCCACCACGACGAGTGCGGGCAGGTAGTTGCCGTAGTACGACGCCGACTGGATGCCCGACCGGACCACCTCGACGTAACCGATGGCGTAGCCCAGTGCCGAGTCCTTCAGTGCGATGACCATCTGCGAGATCAGTGCGGGCAGCATCGCGGTGATCGCCTGCGGAAGCAGCACGATGCGCATCATCTGGGACTTGCGCAGTCCCAACGCCATCGACGCCTCGGTCTGTCCTTTCGGTAAGGAGTTGATGCCCGAACGCAGGATCTCGGCGATCACCGACCCGTTGTAGAGCGTCAGACCCGTGACGACCGCCGCGAACGCCAACTGCGACGACGGGAACACCGCGTAATCGGCGAACAGGTAGTAGGCGAAGATCATCAGGATCAGCACCGGGATGGCGCGGAAGATCTCGACGAACAAGCCCGCAAGCGTCCGCACCCACAGGTGATCGGACAGTCGACCGATACCGAGCACCGAGCCCAGGACCATGGCGAAGATGATCGACAGGAACGCCGCTTTCAGCGTGCCCCACAGACCCGGCAGGATGTAGGTCGTCCAGGTGGTCCCGGTGACGAAGGGATTCCATTTCTCGCCGGTGAGCTGATCGTTGTCGCTGAGGACGACGAGCACGTACACGACGACGGCGACGATCACCGCGAGGAAGATCGCGGCGATGATCGCATTGCGAATCCGCGCCTTGGGTCCGGGTGCGTCGTAGAGAACCGTTGCGCCGCTCATCGTTTCACCGCCAGTCGTTTGGCGAGGTAGCCGAAGACGGCGCCCTCGATCAGGGTGATGATCATGAAGCCGATGGCGATGATCACGAAGATCGCGATGATCTCATTGGCGTGGTCCTCGATCTGCTCCTTCATCAGCAGCGAGGCCTCGGCGACCCCGATCACCGAGGCGATCGTGGTGTTCTTGGTCAGAGCGATCAACACGCTGCCCAGCGGCCCGATCACCGCACGCAATGCCTGTGGCAGCACGATGATCCCGAAGACCTGCGTGAAACCCAGGCCAAGGGAGCGGGCGGCCTCGGCCTGTCCGATGGGAACGGTGTTGAAGCCCGATCGCAGTGTCTCGCAGACGAAGGTGGCCGTATAGAGGATGAAGGCCAGCACCGCCAGGCGGAAGTTGTTGTTCTCGATGAAGGTGTTGTTGTCGGGAGCCAACGCCAGACCGAGGTTCTGATAGAGGCCCACCGAGCAGAAGATGATGATCAGCGTCAGCGGGGTGTTGCGCACGACGTTGACGTAGGTGGCGCCGAACCAGCGCATCACCGGGACGGGGGAGACCCGCATCCCGGCCAGGATGATGCCCCAGATGAGCGCGCCGAGCGCCGACCAGAAGGTGAGTTCCAGGGTCACCTTGAACGCGGGCCACAGTTGCGGCCCCATATCCGACCAGAGTTCATTCATGGTTGTTCACCTGCCTTCCTCAGCTCAGTCCCGGCGGGCACGGGGTGGACGTGGAGTTGACGATCTTGTCGACGGCCTGCGGTCCGGGGTCGGGCAGGAACTTGTAGCTCGATCCGGGAGCTGCGGCGCGGGCCATCATCTCGTCGACATACTGGTTGCCGATCGCCTTGCGCAGCGCTGCTTCCCATGCGGATTCGCCCCCGCCCGGTCCCGGCTGCAGCATGGCGTCGAGTGCCTCGTCCACGGCCGTGATCGCCTCGGGGTAGTTCTTGGCCATGCCGATGCCGTAGTTCTCGGTGGAGAACGGCGCACCCTGTTTCTTGAGGACCTTCTTGCCGCTGCTGGTAACGCATGCGTCCTTGGGGTAGGTCATCCCGACGAGCTTGAACTCGTCGGGGAAGAAGTCGGCGTAACCGGCGAGGATGACCTCGTCGGTGGTCAGCGCGTCGACCTTGCCGCGACGCACGGCCTCCACACACGACGAGTACGAGTCGTACTCCTGCAGTTGCACTCCGGGCAGCTGCGCCTTGACGTTCTGCGCCGACGTCGATCCGGTGACCGAGCAGAGTCTCTTGCCCTTGTTCAGATCGGTGAGTGAGGTGATCGAGTTGTCGTCCTTGCGGACGAGCAGAGCTTGATAGTTGATCAGGTAGGGGCCGGCGAAGCTGACCTGCTTGGCACGGGAGGCGTTGATCGAGTAGGTGGCCGCGATCATGTCGACCTCACCGTTGTTGATGAGCGTTTCGCGCTGGGCCGACGGCGTCTCACGCCAGGTGATCTCGGGATGGGCCACCCGGAGCTGGTCGGCGATGTGATTGACCACGTAGGTCGACACCGACGGGTCGAACCCGGTGACGCTCTTGTCGGGGTTGCGGATACCCAGGCCGGGCTGGTCGTATTTGGTGCCCAGCACCACTTTTCCGTTGCGGATGGAGTCGAGTAGGTTGCGGGGTTCGGAACTGCCACAGGCGCTCAGGCAGGCGGCGAGCACCGCGGCAACGAGTACTGCGACACCCAGAGCGGCGGTGCGGCCACGTCGCCGATGACCGGAGGTCTGTGGAAAACGTTGTCGCATATGTCTTGTCGAGGATCCCGGAGTGTTGGTGGGGTTGGTCATCTCAGTGACCCAGGATCTTCGACAGGAAGTCCTTGGCGCGGTCGGACTGCGGGTTGTCGAAGAAGGACTCGGGGTCGGAGTCCTCGACGACGGCGCCGTCGGCCATGAAGATGACGCGGTCTGCGGCCTTGCGGGCGAAGCCCATCTCGTGGGTGACCACGAGCATCGTCATGCCCTCCTTGGCCAGCGAGACCATCACGTCGAGGACCTCGTTGACCATCTCCGGGTCGAGTGCCGAGGTGGGCTCGTCGAACAGCATGATCTTGGGGTTCATGGCCAGGGACCGGGCGATCGCCACGCGTTGTTGCTGTCCGCCGGACAACTGCGCCGGATACTTGTCCTTCTGGCTGGCGATACCCACGCGCTCGAGGAGTTGCAGCGCGTGTTTCTCGGCCTCGGCCTTGTTCTGTTTGCGGACCTTCGTCGGCGCGAGGGTGACGTTCTGCAGGATCGTCTTGTGTGCGAACAGGTTGAACGACTGGAAGACCATGCCGACATCGGCGCGCAGCCTGGCGAGGTCTTTGCCCTCGGCGGGTAGTAATTCGCCCTCGATGCGGATCTCGCCGCTGTCGATCGGTTCGAGGCGATTGATCGTGCGGCACAGGGTGGACTTGCCCGATCCCGAGGGGCCCAGCACGACCACGACCTGCCCGCGCGGGACGTCGAGGTTGATGTCCTTGAGGACATGGAGCTCACCGAAGTGCTTCTGCACATTCGTCATCGCGATCATCGGCGGTGAATCGGCGGCGGTCGCCGCACCCGGCGCCGCGTTCGGAGATTCGGTCATACGTAGCAACCCTAATGGGGACAAGTCCGAACGGCGCGGCAAATGCGACACCTGCGTGTCCGATTCGGGAGGAAACAGGAAGTCACGTGCACTTTTCCGTCCAGGCCCCCTGCATGCCCCCGGGCGATGACCCGACAGCCGATTTGCCCCCGCCCCGTACTCTGGACCGAGTGAGTATCGACCTCTCCGAATCCGCAGCGACCTCGCCGAATGCCGGTGTGGGCGGCGACGCCGTGCGTCGCTATCAGGTTCGCACGTACGGCTGCCAGATGAACGTCCACGACTCCGAGCGGATCTCGGGTCTGCTCGAGGAGGCGGGCTATATACCTGCCGACTCCGACGACGACGCCGACCTCGTGGTTTTCAACACGTGCGCGATCCGTGAGAACGCCGACAACAAGCTCTACGGCAATCTGTCGCATCTGGCACCGGTGAAGGCCGCTCGGCCGGGTATGCAGATCGCCGTGGGCGGTTGTCTGGCGCAGAAGGACAAGGACGCGGTCTTGGGTCGGGCGCCCTGGGTCGACGTCGTCTTCGGCACCCACAACATCGGGTCGTTGCCGGTGCTGCTCGAACGCGCACGACACAACGAGACCGCCCAGGTCGAGATCCGTGACTCCCTCGAAGCATTTCCCTCCACGCTGCCGGCCAAACGCGAATCCGCTTATGCCGGTTGGGTTTCGGTGTCGGTGGGCTGTAACAATACCTGCACGTTCTGCATTGTTCCGTCGTTGCGCGGCAAGGAGGTCGATCGCCGGCCCGGCGATGTGCTCGCCGAGGTGACCGCTCTCGTCGATGCAGGTGTGCTCGAGGTGACCCTGCTCGGGCAGAACGTCAACGCCTACGGCATGTCCTTCGCCGACCCGGGCACCCCGCGTAACCGCGGTGCGTTCGCCGAACTGCTGCGTGCCTGTGGTGACATCGACGGGCTCGAACGTGTGCGGTTCACCTCGCCCCATCCGGCGGAGTTCACCGACGACGTCATCGAGGCGATGGCTCAGACGCCGAATGTGTGCCCGCAGCTGCACATGCCGCTGCAGTCCGGGTCGGACCGGATCCTGAAGTCGATGCGACGCAGCTATCGGCGGACCCGCTTCTTGGGCATCCTCGACAAGGTGCGCGCGGCGATGCCGCACGCCGCCATCACCACCGACATCATCGTCGGCTTCCCCGGCGAGACCGAGGAGGACTTCGCCCAGACCCTCGAGGTGGTCGAACAGGCCCGCTTCGCCAGCGCGTTCACCTTCCAGTACTCGCCGCGACCGGGAACACCCGCGGCCACGATGGACGACCAGGTGCCGCCTGCGGTGGTCTCCGAGCGGTACCGGCGACTGATCGAACTCCAGGAGCGGATCTGTCTGTCGGAGAACCGGGCGATCATCGGCCGGCAGGTCGAGTTGCTCGTGGTCGCCGACGAGGGTCGCAAGAGCGCACACTCGCACCGCATGACCGGTCGCGCGCGAGACGGCCGGCTGGTCCATTTCCGTCCCGGGGATCTCGCCGCGGCGATCCGTCCCGGTGACATCGTGACCACCGAGGTCACCGAGGCGGCGCCGCACCACCTCATCGCCGACGCAGGGGTGGCCGGGCATCGGCGCACCCGAGCCGGTGACGCGCACGAACAGAGCCGGACCCCGACGACCCCGCCGGTCGGTGTCGGCCTCGGCATCCCCGGCATCGGTCCCGCGCCGGTGGTCGCGGACGACAGCGGCTGTGGTGCCGGGGCCTGCGGGGCCGGCACCACCGCACCCGGTTCCGCGGGTCCCGGGCGCGTGATGGCGACGGCAGGACAGTGAGGGACGACGACGTGAGTATCGAGGGCCAGAACCCGAAAGATCCCGACCACCGCGACGGCGACGACGCCGCGAGTGCGGCCGACACCGATGCGGCGGCCACGCGTGAGCGACGAGAGAACCTGCGGGGTGACAAGGCGCTGTCGGAACTTCTCGGTCGCGACGTCCGGCGTCCGGCGGGATCGTCGGAGAGTCTCGCCGATCTGGCAGCCTACGAGAACGACCTGCGCAAGGCCGAACGCAAGGTGGCCGGTGAGATCGATCCGGGTGCGCGCGCCATCGTGGTGGCGGTCGCGGTGCTACTGGCAATGGTGTCGCTGGTGTTGCCGCACACCGGGTCGGCCAGCGGGATCGACGTCCTGACGATGTCGGCGAATGCGGTGACCGAACGGGTGGCGGTGACCTCCCGGGTCTTCGTCTACCTGCTGTTGATCTTCGGGATCGGCGCATCGATGCTCGCACTGCTCACCCGGCGCTGGATCATCGCGTGGGTCGCATTGTGCGGATCGGCGGTCGCATGCGTGGCCGGGTTGCTGGCCTGGTGGACCCGCAACACCCCGGGCGTGGGCGGGATCGAGCCGCCGTCCGGCGTCGGAATCGGGCTGATCCTCGGCTGGATCGCGGTCTTCGTGCTCACTTTCCACTGGGCGCGGGTCGTGTGGGCACGCAGCACCTATCACCTCGCCATCGCCGAGCAGCGGCGGGTGGAGGCCGCCAAACGCGAGGAGGCGACCCGTCGCATCCGCGGGCGGACCGACTTCCGGCCACCGACCGGCGGGGACTCCGGGGCCTGACCGGCAGGGACTCCGGGGGCCTGACCGGCCGGGACCGCGAGCGGGTCAGCGCTCGTCGATCGCCGTCTGGGCGGCCTGTGCCCACTCGTGCCACTGCGCCGCCTGCTCGCGCAGCTTGGCTGCGTCCCGTGCCTTGCCGCGCTCCTCGGCCTTGCGGGCCTGCTCTTCCAATTGCGCTGCGCGGTCGGCGAATTGGGCGGCACGTGCCTGCGCCTCCGGGTCGGTGCGCTGCCATTGTGCGTCCTCGGCGTCGCGAATCCGCTTCTCCAGAGCTCGTGCCCGGCTCTCGAGGCTGTGCATCTGCTCCCGAGGAACCTTGCCGATCTCGTCCCACTTGTCCCGGAAGGCCCGGAACTCGCGGCGGGCCGCCTCGAGGTCGGCCGCGGGATCGATGGCGGCCTCGGCGGTGGCGAGCAACTCGAGTTTTGCCTGACCGTTGGCGGTGAACTCGGCGTCGCGTTCGGAGGCGATCGCATTGCGTGCGGCGAAGAACACGTCCTGCGCCGCCTTGAACCGCTGCCACAGGGCTTCGTCGGCGTCGCGCGGGGCGCGGCCCGCGGCTTTCCATTCGCCCAGCAACTCCCGGAAGCGGGCCGAGGTGGGACCCCAGTCGGTCGACGACGACAATTCCTCGGCCTGCGCGATCAGCTCCTCCTTGCGTGCCTTGGCGCCGGCACGCACCCGGTCGAGCTCGGCGAAATGAGCGCCCCGGCGTCGGTTGAACGCGTCGCGAGCCTTCGCGTACCGCTTCCACAGCACATCGTCGGTTTTGCGGTCGATCCCCTTGATCGACTTCCATTCGTCGAGGATCGCGCGCAGCCGGTCTCCCGACGTCTTCCACTGGGTGGACTCCGCGCCGATGGTCTCGGCCTCGGCGGCCAGTTCTTCCTTGCGGGCGATCGCGGCGGCGCGGGTGGCCTCCCGCTCGGCCTTGAGTGAGTCGGCGACCTCGTCGGCGGTGCCGACGATCGCCGACAACCGCGCGGCGAGCGCATCGACGTCACCGATCACCGCGGCGTCGGGGAGGGTCTCCAGCAGATGCTTGGCCGCGGCCTGTGCCTTGCGCGGATCGCCGGAACGCGCAGCGAGGCGTTCCTCGAGGATCTCGACCTCGGTGGCCAGGTCGTCGAACCGGCGACCGAAGTGCTCGAGCCCGTCCTCGACGGACCCGGCCTGCCACGATCCGATCTGCCGCTCGCCTGACGAGGTCTTCAGCCACACGACGCCGTCGGCGTCGATCCGTCCGAACCGGTGGGGATCGGTGTGTGGCAACGGGTTCGGGGTGACGACCGGGATCGGGGCGGACGCTGCCGGCCCCGGTTGGGGGCGGGGCCGCGGGCCGGGGCGGGGGCCCGGGCGCGGACCGGGTTTGGGGATCGGGGGCCGGGCTGCCGGTCCCGTGGTGGGTTCGGTGGTGTCGGTGTCGCCGCCGGTGGCCTCGTG
>NZ_BAEI01000069.1 GCF_000241325.1 Gordonia polyisoprenivorans NBRC 16320 = JCM 10675
GATCGCGGGCAACTCGTCCAGTGTGCCAGATCCTCGCGCTTCGGCCAAATCCTGTCTGGCTTCACCGCGTTCCGGCGTACCGCGGATTGCTGGCCTCAACTCCGAGAAGGTGAAGACATCGTGCAACCCCCGATTCCTGTCGGCCCCGGGGGAGTTGCTCTCTGCGGTGCAACAAGAAAGTTACATGCGTTGGAACATCGCGTCAAATCCCCAGGTCAGCGGGCGATGCGTGCGCCTGCGAACGACTTCTTGCCGCGCCGGACGACCAGCCACCGGCCGTGCAACAGATCCGAGTCGGCCGGTCGCCACTCCTCGTCGGAGATCTTCGCATTGTTCACGTACGCCCCGCCCTCGGCGACCGCGCGCCGCGCAGCCTTGTTGCTGTCACACAACTTGGTGTCCACCAACAGCTCGATGATGGTCGGCCGCGTCCCGGTGTAGTCGGCCACCGTGGTTTCGCCCAGCGCGGCGGCCAGCGTCTGTTCGTCGAGATCGTCGAGATCCCCACGACCGAACAGGGCCTGACTGGCCAACTGGACGGCGGCGGTGTGCTCGGCGCCGTGGATCAGCGTCGTCATCTCTGCTGCCAGTCGCTTCTGCGCGAGCCTGAGGTGTGGGGTCTCCTCGGTGGCGCGCTCGAGTTCGGCGATTTCCTCACGATCGAGGAAGGTGAACCACCGCAGGTAGCGCACGACGTCGGCATCGGCGGTGTTGACGAAATACTGGTACCACGCATACGGGCTGGTCAACTCCGGATCGAGCCAGAGGCTACCGCCGCCGGTGGACTTGCCGAATTTCTTCCCGTCGGAGGAGGTCACCAGCGGCACGGTCAATGCGTGAACAGCGTCGCCGTCGACCCGTCGCACCAGATCCACACCGCCGATGATGTTGCCCCACTGATCGGACCCGCCGATCTGGAGTGAGCAGCCATGTCGTCGATGCAGCTGGAGGTAGTCGTTGGACTGCAGCAGGATGTAACTGAACTCGGCGTAACTGATGCCGTCGGTCTCCAGGCGTCGTTTGACGGTCTCGCGCGCCAACATCACGTTCACCGAGAAGTGCTTGCCCAGGTCCCGGAGGAAGTCGACGACCGACATGGGTCCGGTCCAGTCGAGGTTGTTCACCAGAACCGCGCTGTTGGGTGCGTCGTCGATGGTGACGAACCGCCGCAATTGCCCACCGATCCGGTCCGCCCACCCTTCGACGACATCGGTGGCGTTCATGGAACGCTCCCCCACCTCGCGTGGGTCTCCGATGAGTCCGGTGGCGCCACCGGCGAGCACGAGAGGTCGGTGGCCGGCGAGCTGGAAGCGCCGCAACGTCAGCAGCGGTACGAGGTGGCCGGCATGCAGACTTGCCGCGGTCGGATCGAACCCGGCGTAGAGGGTGATGGGACCGGCGTCCAGCGTGGCACGAAGTTCATCGAGGTCGGTCGATTGCGCGATCAGACCGCGCCATTCGAGCTCTTCGAGGATATCGCTGGTGGTCACTGCGTTCTCCGACGTCTGCGCACTCACCCGACGATCTTCCCACCCCGGACTCGGAATCTGGTCGAGGGGCAGGCGCGGGATGGCTGCCGATCAGGAACCGCTGGTCAATTTGGCATGCTCGGCATCGTCGACGGCTCTCGCCTCATCGGCGAGCATGACGGGAATTCCGTCGGCATCGATACGGTAGGCAACGTGAAGGCGCGGGTTGTACAACTCGTCGCCTGCGTTGAGCAGCGGGCCATGGTCTTGCGGACACACGAGTCGTTCCCGAACGATCGGATCAATGGCCTCGGCACGCGACGACATTCCGCTGATTCCCTTCGTTCGACGGTCACACGACCATTTCGGCGATCACACGACGATGCAGGCCGGTTGCTGCATGTCGACCTCACCGTATCGTGCCGGTGGCCTCGCCCGCCTCCTCCGTGGGTGCGGCGCCGTTCCATGCGACCTTGGCCGCCGACGACCTGGTGTACCTGCGGTAACGCCCCTCGACGTCGCGGTACCAGACCTTCGCGCCCGGCTGTGGCACTCCCTCCCGGGCGAACGCCGTCGCCATCGGTCGATATGAGTCCGATACCGGGATCTCGTCGACCACCCGGATCAGATGTGGCCGCTGCGGAGCCGGCAACTCGCCGAGAGCGACCCGCAACTTGGTCACGGTCAGCGACTCCTCCCTCATCGAGGGTCTCAATGTCAAGGCCGCGATCGCCAGCTGCGCACCGGGATCACCCACGCTGTAGGCGACGACCTGGTCGACACCGGGGACCCGGGACAGCGCATTCTCGATCGGCGGGAGGTACAGGATGCCGTCGGTCGAGCGCACCGCCGAGTCCGCAGAACCCATGAACCACAGGTCGCCGTCGGAATCGCGTCGGAACAGGTGACCGGACACTTCCCAGCGATCGTTGCGGCTGAACACATCTCGCAGGACGGTCGAGGAAATGTCGAATCGATAGCGGGTGCGTGCCAACAGCAACCCGACCTCCCCCGCGTCGGCGCGCCGCACGAATCCATTGGGCGCCACCTCGAGACGTGAATTCTCGATGTCGAAGGCGGCCACCTGAACCGGATTCGTCTCCGGCAGTTCACGTCCCATCGACCCTGCCTGATCGCCGGCCACGTTGGCCAGAATGGCCGAGCCGTCGGCGGTCGCGAAGAACTCGAGTACGCGCGCCCGCGGGAAGGCCGCCTGCACGTCCTCCCACAACCCGACGGGCATGCCCGACCCGATGAACAACCGGATGGGATTGTGCTCGGCGATGTGGAAATTCTCCGACCGGACGATCTCGCGCATCATCGTCCACGTGTAGGAGACGACCGTGATGCCGTAGCGGCGAACCTCCACGGCAAAGGTCTCTGCATCGACCCCGTTGGACAGCGCAATTCGGGAACGCCCGACGACGGTGGCACCGAGTGTGGTGAGCAGCCCCGACGCATGGTGCAGCGGCGGAAGGCAGTACACCGTGTCGCGATCGGTCAGGCCGGCCGCCGACGCGGCCCCGAACGCCGACATCGCGAACCGATGGTTGGTGATGGGCCAGGTCGCGAGTTTGCCCTGTGACCTCGTGAAGAGGATGAACGCCAGGTCGCCCGCCAACCCGGGATCGGCCCGGTACCACACCGGCATCTCGACTTCGGCTGGGTCGATCTGTTCCATGTCGACGATGCGGTGACCGTCGGCACGGTCGATCACCCGGGTGTCACCACTGCCCCCACCCAGGATCAGCACCCGATCACTGTGCGCCGCAGCGGTCTCCAGGTTCTTCGGGTCGGTGATCACCACGCCGCAGTCGGACAGACGCAACATCTCGTCGATGTCGCCCTCGGGCGAGAGCATCACCGCCACCGCGCCCAGTCGCGACAGCGCCGCCACCACGACCAAGGCGCTGGGGCGGGTATCCATCAGCACGCCGATGTGCTGGCCCGGACGGATCCCGCACGACACCAGACCGGCGACGACGTTGTCGATGCGCGCGTTCACCTGCGCGTGGGTGAGTACACGGTTCTCGAACAGGAACAGTTCCTTCTGCGCGCCGCGTTTGGCGTTCTCCGACATCAGCTTTCCCAGCGAGATCTGGGTTCCGGCCTGGATCTGGCCGAGTCGCAGGAGTCGGGGCACGGTGCGCACCGACTCCTGGGCGACGGCGATCGACGACCGCTGCAGCGATGAGGCGATGCCCATCAGGTCGCGGGAGACCCCGGCGCCGGCGTCGGCCACCGCACCGAGACCGTGAGTGATGCGGGACGCCACGCTCACCCCCGACCCACTACCGGGCTCGGGAACCGTCATCGTCTCCAGTCCCTCGGGCTTGGGGCGCAAACCGGACTGCCACCCGATCCACTCCGCGGTGATCGGCCACGTCTGGGCGCCGGAGGTACTGCCCACAACGAGTCCGAAATGTCCGACCGGTACCCGCGATTCGTAGACCTCCGCGTCGGGGGCGGCGCGGACGATCCCCCGCACCGCGGCCGGCTGGCCGATGTCGTCGGCCTCGCCGACGAACGCGAGGATGGGACAGGTGATCTCGGCGAGAGTGACCAGTTCACCGTTGATGACGAATCCACCGGACACCATGCGGTTGTGAACGACGAACTGTCGCAACAACTCCGCGATCGCCGGGCCGGACCACGCGACCCAGCCGTCGGATTCGAGGAAGCGCCGTTGATCTTCACGCGGCAGCAGGGCGTCGCGGTCGTGGAGCTGCCGCAGGAAGTCCAGTCGGCTGCGTGCGGTCTTGACCGGGTCGAGCATCTGGAATCCCAAGCGCGCCAACCATCCGGGTACCCACAGATGACTGACCACGCGATCGGCGAGGATCTCGGCACCGGGAACCACCAGCCCGGCCGGTAGTCCGAGCGGCAAGCCGGCGAGCACGTCGACGGGGCTGCCGAAGGTGATCAGGCTCGCGAGACCCTTGCTACGTCGGTACGCGGCGGTCTGGTACGCGAACATCCCACCCTGGGAGTAGCCGGCGAGGTGAACGTCCTTGCCGGTGGCATCGATGATCAGGTCGATCGCCCGACTCACCGCGACGACGTGGTCGGCAAGGTCGCGTTCCATCCCGCCCTCGACGGTGTCGGGCGACCCGAAATCGATCACCCACGGCACGATCCCGTGCCGATGCAGGATCGACACCGCCCCGTTGTGCTCGGTGACGTCGTAGACGTTCGCCGACACCATCATCGGCGGGATGAGCACCACGTTCGGGCCGTCGGCGTCGTCGCCGGGAAAGTACCGCCGCAGCTTGAACATCTTCTCGGTCTCCACGACCGCGAAGGGCGCAGGCTGCGTGCCCGTCTCCAGACCGCCGAGACGCAGTACCTCGAGTCCGTTCTGTGCGGTTGCGACCACGCGGCCGACCACCGCGCCCACATCCGGAATTCCGCCCAATCGACACCCCTCCTCAGTGGGCCCTCACTCTACCCACCCGGTTCCGCGGACGGACCGCTATCGGCCAGTCCGGCCACCGGCGCGGCGACAACGGCGGCAGCGAGCTATCGGACCGACACCCTGTCGATCCAGAAGGTGCGCAGTCGGGCAGTCTCCTCGGCCAGCACGTCGAGCTGACGCCGCACCTGCCGCGGTGCGGTACCGCCGTGGGCGTCACGCGACTCGATCGACCCGCGGACGGTGAGCACCTCACGGACCTGCGGCGTCAGTGCCGGATCGATCGCGGCGAAGGCGGCGTCGTCGAGTTCGTCGAGCCCGACCCCCCGCTCCTCGGCCTCCCGGACACAGGCGCCGGCGAGCTCGTGCGCAACCCGGAACGGAACTCCTTGACGCACAAGCCATTCGGCAATATCGGTGGCGAGGGTGAATCCGGCGGGCGCGAGTTCGGCCATCCGTTCCTCGTGGAACTGCAGGGTACCCACGAGCCCGGCGATCGCCGGAAGCAACAACTCCAGCTGGGCGACCGCGTCGAACAGCGGCTCCTTGTCCTCCTGGAGATCTCGGTTGTAAGCCAACGGCTGGGCCTTGAGAGTGGCCATCAGTCCGGTCAGGTCACCGATGAGCCGCCCGGCCTTGCCGCGTGCGAGTTCGGCGACATCGGGGTTTTTCTTCTGCGGCATGATCGAACTACCGGTCGACCACGCATCCGACAACGTCACATAGCCGAATTCCGGTGTGCTCCAGATGATCACCTCTTCGGACAGGCGCGAGAGGTCGACAGCGATCATCGCGAAGACGAAGGCGGCCTCGGCGGCGAAATCCCTCGCCGACGTCGCGTCGATCGAATTCTCGGCCGGCGCGTCGAAGCCCAGTTCGGTGGCGATCGCGCCGGGATCGAGTCCGAGCGACGAACCGGCGAGGGCGCCGGAACCGTACGGCGACACCGCGGTCCGCCGGTCGGCATCACCGAGGCGATCGATGTCACGGATCAGCGGCTGGGCGTGGGCCAGCAGATGATGCGCCAGCAGGACCGGTTGCGCGGCCTGCAGGTGGGTTTTGCCGGGCATCACCGCATCAGGATGCGCGGCAGCCTGGGTGGTGAGCGCGTCGACCACATCGAGCACCCCCAGTGCAACCCGGCTCATGGCCTCACGCACCCACATCCGGAACAGGGTGGCCACCTGATCGTTTCGCGACCGGCCGGCACGCAACCGCCCGCCCAACTCGGCACCCACCCGGTCGATCAGTCCCCGCTCGAGGGCACCGTGGACGTCCTCGTCCGACGGCGCCGGGCCGAAGGTGCCGTCGGCGACGTCGGCGGCCAGGCGATCCAGACCGTCGAGCATCGCGGTGAGGTCGTCGTCGCCGAGCAGTCCGGCCGTGTTGAGGACCCGCGCATGCGCCTTGGATGCGCGAATGTCGAAGGGCGCCAACACCCAGTCGAACTGCGTGGACTTGCTCAGCGCCGCCATTGCCGCGGCCGGGCCGTCGGCGAATCGGCCACCCCAGAGCGAACCCTCGTTGGTGCCCCCGGCTCTCTCACTCACCGATCAGATCCCGGCGCGCCGCGATCTTCGACGACAGACCGTGCAACTCGACGAATCCGCGGGCTGCGGACTGATCGAAGCTGTCCCCCTCGTCGTAGGTCGCGAGGTTGAAGTCGTACAGCGATTCGGCGCTGCGTCGACCGTTGACCGCGATGTGTCCGCCGTGCAATGTCAGCCGGATGTCACCGGAGACGTGCTCCTGCGTCGACTCGACGAAGGTGTCCAGCGAACGCTTGAGCGGCGAGAACCACAGACCGTCGTAGACGAGTTCGGCCCACTTCTGGTCGGTGCGACGCTTGAACCGTCCGAGCTCACGCTCCAGGGTGACGTGTTCGAGCTCTTCGTGCGCGGTGATGAGCACCATCGCGCCCGGGGCCTCGTAGATCTCACGGCTCTTGATGCCCACGAGCCGGTCCTCGACGACGTCGAGCCGTCCGACGCCCTGGGCCCCGGCCCGCCGGTTGAGCTCCTCGATGGCGTCGAGCACGCTCACCGGCCTGCCGTCGATGGCGATCGGGCGACCCTTGTCGAAGGTGATGATGACCTCGTCGGGCGAGGACCAGTTGATCGTCGGGTCCTCGGTGTAGGAGTAGACGTCCTTGGTGGGCGCATTCCAGAGGTCCTCGAGGAAGCCGGTCTCCACCGCTCGGCCCCATACGTTCTGGTCGATCGAGAACGGGGACTTCTTGGTGACGTTGATCGGGATCGCGTTCTCCTCGGCGAAGGCGATCGCCTTCTCCCGGGTCCAGGCGTAGTCGCGCACCGGGGCGATGACCTCCAGATCCGGTGCGAGCGAGGCGAATCCGACCTCGAAACGCACCTGGTCGTTGCCCTTGCCGGTGCAGCCGTGGGCCACCACGGTGCCGCCGTGGTCGCGCGCCGCGGTCACCAGGTGCTTGGCGATCAGCGGTCGCGACAGCGCCGAGACCAGCGGATAGCGGTCCATATAGAGCGCGTTGGAGGTGATCGCCGGCGAACAGTAGTCGTCGGCGAACTCGTTGCGCGCGTCGACGAGGACCGCCTCGACGGCACCGCAGTCGAGTGCCCGCTGGCGCACGACCTCCATGTCCTCGCCACCCTGGCCGAGGTCGAGCGCGACGGCGACGACCTCCTTGCCGGTCTCCCGGCCGATCCAGCTGATGGCGACCGAGGTGTCCAGTCCGCCCGAGTATGCAAGTACGACGCGTTCGGCCATGTCTTCAGTGAGCTCCTGTTTCGAATGTGCACATCCATTCTCGGATGCGCGGTTGGCTGAGGGTGATCGGGGTCCGCGGAAGCGGACTCGCGGTGATCAGGGCTGGTTGTCGGGTCTCCTGCGACGTCCGGTTGTCACACGAGACCCTCGATTCGTCGGGCCAGTTCGGCGCCGTCGATCGGGTCACGGGCGCAGACGAAGATGGTGTCGTCGCCGGCGATGGTGCCGACCACATCGGGCAGACTCGCCCGATCGATCGCGCTCGCGAGGTAGTGAGCCGCTCCCGGCGGTGTCCGCAACACCGCGAGATTGCCACTGGCGTCGGTGGAGACCAGCAATTCCGACAGCAACCGGGAGAGCCGATCGGTCCCGCCGAAGACCCCGCGCACCGGCGACCCGTCCTCGGGCACCACATACACGCCGACCCCGCCGTCGGCGGCACGCAGTTTCACCGCACCGAGTTCGTCGAGATCGCGGGAGATGGTGGCCTGGGTGGCGTCGATGCCGCGAGCGGAGAGCAGATGCTGCAACTCCGACTGACTGCGCACCTGGTTCTTGGCGAGGATGTCGACGATCAGGGCGTGGCGACCGGCCCTGGTGGAGGCCAGCCGCGTCTCGGGCTGTTCGGGTCTGCTCGACGCCGTCATCGGTGCCCCAGCAACCAGATCAGCAATGCCTTCTGTGCGTGAAGCCGGTTCTCGGCCTCGTCGAACACCACACTCGCCGGACCGTCGATCACCTCGTCGGTGATCTCGTCGCCCCGATGAGCGGGTAGGCAGTGCAGCACAATGGCATCCGACGCTGCCCGGGCCAGCAGGTCGGCGTTGATCTGGTACGGCCGGAACGGGGCCTTGCGGTCTTTTCCGTCGCCCTCCTGCCCCATCGAGACCCAGGTGTCGGTGACCAGCACGTCGGCGCCGGCGGCCGCGCTCACCGGATCCTCGATCACCTGGACCGACCCGCCGGTCAGCTGCGCACGTTTGTCGGTGTCGGCGATCACCGCGGGGTCCGGCGAAAAGCCCTCCGGCGCACTGATCGTCACATGCATCCCGGCGGTCACACCGCCGAGCGCGAGCGAATGCGCCATGTTGTTCGCACCATCGCCGAGGTAGGTCATCCGCAGTCCCGCGGCGGCTCCCTTGTGTTCGATGATCGTTTGCAGGTCGGCGAGGACCTGGCACGGATGGAAGCTGTCGGACAACGCATTGATCACGGGAATCGTTGCGGTCGAGGCCATCTCGTCGAGACGGTCCTGACCGAAGGTCCGCCAGACGATCGCGTCGACGAAGCGCGACAGCACCCGTCCGGTGTCGGCGAGCGATTCATCACGGCCGAGTTGGGTGGTACGCCCATCGACGACGACGGCGTGGCCGCCGAGTTGGGCGATGCCCATCTCGAACGAGAACCTGGTGCGCGTCGAGTTCTTGTCGAAGATCACACCGACCCCGCGCGGGCCCTCCAACGGACGGTGCGCGAACGGGTTGCGCTTGACCTCCGCGGCGAGTACGAGGACCTCGGCTTGCTCCTCGGGCGTCAGGTCGTCGTCCCGGAGGAAGTGGCGGGTCATGCCTTCTCCTTCGCATCGTGAGCTGCGGCATCGTGAACAGCGGCATCGTGAGCAGCGGCATCGAGGAAACCCGTTAGGGCCGAGACGAATTCGCGACCCTGCTCCTCGGTGAGGATCAGCGGCGGCGCGAGGCGCACAACGTCGGGCGCCGGTGCATTGATGAGAAAACCGCCGCCACGCGCGGCGTTCTCGACGCGCGCGGCGATCGGCTCGGTGAGCGCGATCCCGAGCAGCAGACCGGACCCGCGGACGTGGTCGATCAGCGGATGCCCGAGATCCTCGACCCCGGTGGCGATCGCCTTACCCACCGCGGCGACATGGTCGAGCAACCCCTCGTCGTCGATCACCCGCAGCACCGCAAGCGCTGCCGCGGCACTGACCGGGTTCCCTCCGAAGGTGGTGCCGTGCTGACCGGGCGTGAACAGGTCGGCGGCATCACCGGTGGCGAGGCACGCGCCGATCGGTAGACCGCCCCCGAGCCCCTTGGCCAAGGTCATCACGTCCGGGACGACGCCCACCGCCTGGTGGGCGAAAAAGGTCCCGGTACGCGCGATTCCCGTCTGTACCTCGTCGAGGATCAGCAACGCGCCGTGCTCGGACGTGATCCGCCGGGCGTGCGCGAGATAGTCCGCCGGCGGCACCACCACACCGGACTCGCCCAGGATCGGTTCGAGGATGACCGCAGCCGTTCGTTCCGACACCGCCGACTCGAGCGCCGCCACATCGCCATAGGGCACGAAGTCGACACCGGGCGGCATCGGCTCGAAGGGCTCGCGCTTGGCGGGCTGTCCGGTCATGGCCAGCGCGCCCATCGTTCGACCGTGAAATGCCTTGTCGGCAGCGATGATCTGCGGTCGACCGGTACGCCGGGCGAGTTTGAACGCCGCCTCGTTCGCCTCGGTCCCGGAATTGCAGAAGAACACCCGGCCGGGCTGCCCGAACTTGTCGAGCAGCCGTTCGGCCAGTTCGACGACGCGCTCGTTGATGTAGAGGTTCGACACATGGCCGAGTGTTCCGAGCTGGTTCGCGACGGCGTCGATGATCGCAGGATGGGCATGTCCGAGCGCGTTCACGGCGATTCCGCCGAGGAGGTCGAGGTAGCGGTTACCGTCGGCATCCCACACGTGCGCACCCGCGCCACGCTCAAGGGTGAGCGCGGGGGTGCCGTAGTTGTTCATCAGCGCGGTCGTCCACCGCTGCTGCCAGGGTGCGGTCATGAGGTCGTGGCCTTCGGATCAGAGGTGTCGGGGTGAGCTCGGGATGCCGGTTCGGTGACCGAACCGGCGCCGGTTCGGTACGGCACGACGGTGGTACCCGCCGAACTCGACGTCAGCAGCTCGGCGAGCACCGCATGCGGCACACGGCCGTCGATCACGTGCGCCGCGCCGACTCCGCCGGTCACCGCCCGCAGGCACGCCTCCATCTTGGGCACCATGCCGGAATCGAGGCGCGGCAACAGCTTCGCGACCTGCTCGACGTCGATCCGCGACACCAACGACCCCCGATCGGGCCAGTCCGTGTACAACCCCTCGACGTCGGTCAGCATCACCAACCGCGACGCACCGAGCGCTTCGGCGAGCGCCCCGGCGGCGGTGTCGGCGTTGATGTTGTGCACGACGCCGTCACGATCCGGGGCAATCGTCGAGACCACCGGGATACGTCCGGCCGCAACGAGATCGAGAACCGCAGAGGTGTTCACCGACGTGATGTCACCGACCAGTCCGATATCGGTGGCCACGCCGTCGACCATCACGGTCCGGCGCGTCGCGGTGAACAGGTGCGCATCCTCACCGGTCAGGCCGACCGCGTACGGACCGTGGGTGTTGATGAGTCCCACCAGTTCTCGTCCGACCTGACCGAACAGCACCATGCGGGCGACGTCCATCACCTCGGGGGTGGTGACGCGGAACCCGCCGCGGAACTCCCCCGACAACCCCAGCCGCTGCAGCATCGCCGAGATCTGCGGACCGCCGCCGTGCACGACGACCGGATGCATTCCGCAGGCACGCAGGAAGACCATGTCCGCGGCGAATGCGCGCTTGAGTTCGTCGTCGACCATCGCGTTGCCGCCGTATTTGACCACCACGGTCGCACCGGCAAGGGACTGCATCGCCGGTAGCGCCTCGGCAAGCACCTGTGCCTTGTCGAGGCCGGCGTCCGTGCGATCGGCGCCCCCGGCATTCACGGCCCCGGGATCCACCCCGTCGAGGCTCATGACGAGTACGCCGAGTTCTCTTCGACGTAGGCATGCGACAGGTCGGTGGTGCGGATGGAACCGGACGCCTCGCCGAGTCCCAGCTCGATGCGCACGGCGATGTCGGCGCCCGACAGGTCCACCTCACGCGCACCGGGTGCGCCGGCACCGTCGACGCAGACGGCATTGCCGTTGAACGACACCGAGATCCGGTCGGGGTCGATGGTGACCGGCGCGATCCCCACCGCGGCGAGCACGCGACCCCAGTTCGGATCGGAGCCGAACAGTGCGGTCTTCACCAGCGAGTCGCGGGCCACGGTCCGTGCGATGGTGATCGCGTCGTCCTCGGTCCGCGCACCGGCGACGGTGATGGTGACGCGTTTGGTGACGCCCTCGGCGTCGGCCATCAGCTGGGCGGCCAGATCGTCGCACACCGCCAGCACGGCGGCGTCGAGATCTGCTTGATCGACCGGGATCTGGCTGGCGCCGGAACCGAGCAACAACACGGTGTCGTTGGTCGAGGTGGCACCGTCGACGTCGAGTCGATCGAAGGTCAGCGCCGTTGCCCGCCGCAGGGCGGTGTCGAGTTGCTCGGCGGACGCCCGAGCGTCGGTGGTCAGCACGCACAGCATGGTGGCCAGTGACGGGGCGAGCATTCCCGCACCCTTGCCCATCCCGCCGACGTTCCATCCCTGCGGGTGGTGCAGCGCAACCTGTTTGGGCACGGTGTCGGTGGTCATGATGGCGTAGGCGGCGTCGGTTCCCCCGGACAGACCGCCCCCCATCTCGTGGACGATCTCGGTGACGCCGGCGAGCACCTTGTCCATCGGCAGACGATCGCCGATCAAGCCGGTGGAGCAGACGGCGACCTCGACGGCACCGGTCTCGGTGCCCCAATTGCTCAGTGCCTCCGCGACGGCCTCCGCGGTGGTGTGGGTGTCCTGGAATCCGCCGGGTCCGGTGCACGCATTCGCGCCGCCGGAGTTGAGGATCACCGCGCGTAGTCGGCCCGTGGTGAGTACCTGCTGCGACCACAGGACGGGCGCGGCCTTGACCTGGTTGCGGGTGAACACACCGGCTGCGGCGTAGTCGGGGCCCTCGTTGAAGACCAGTGCAAGATCCTCTTTGCCGGATGCCTTGATACCGGCCGCGATCCCGGCAGCCCGAAACCCGAGCGGGGCCGTCACGCCTTGTTCCCGCACCAATCGCGGTGCGTCCAGCGGCGCTCCGCCGGCAATGCGATCGTCGGTGTCGATCCGATCATCCGATGTGGTCACGGTGCCACCCCCACGGTGCTCAAACCCTCGGTCTCGTCCCAGCCCAGCGCCAGATTCATCGACTGCACCGCAGCACCGCCGGTGCCCTTGGTGAGGTTGTCGATAGCGCCGACCGCGACGAGAGTGCCTGCGCGCTCGTCGACGGTCACCGCCAACTGCACCGCATTGGATCCGATCACCGAACCGGTCGTCGGCAGGGACCCGGGCGGCAGAAGGTGCACGAAAGGCTCATCCGCATAAGCCTTTTCATAGACTGCGCGCACATCGTCAGAAGTCGCCGAGGTACGGGCGGTGCAGGTGGCCAGAATGCCCCGTGACATCGGGACCAGAACAGGGGTGAAGGACACGGTCACCGGCATGTCGGCGGCAGCCGAGAGTGCCTGCGCGATCTCCGGGGTGTGCCGGTGCACACCGCCGACGCCGTAGGCCCGTGCCGACCCGATCACCTCGGCGGCCAGCAGGTCGACCTTGGGCGTGCGCCCCGCACCGGAGGTCCCGCTGACGGCGACCACGGTGACCGCCGGTTCGACCAACCCCGCGGCGACCGCCGGCAGCAATGACAGGATCGAGACCGTCGGGTAGCAGCCCGGAACCGCGATACGGCTGGCGCCGGAGAGGATTTCGCGGTTGCCCGGCAGCTCGGGCATGCCGTACGGCCAGGTGCCCGCGTGTTGTCCCCCGTAGTACGCAGTCCAGTCGGCACTGTCACGCAACCGGAAGTCGGCACCGCAGTCGATGATCAACGTCGTGGGCGGAAGGGCATCCGCGATCGCTGCCGACGTCCCGTGCGGCAGGCCGAGGAAGACCACGTCGTGGCCCGCGAGGACCTCCGGTGTCGACTCCTCCAGCACACGATCGCCCAGCGGGAGCAGATGGGGATGAAGGGTGCCGAGCGTGCTGCCGGCGTTGCCACCCGCGGTCAACGCGCCGATCTCCAGCTCACCCGAACGCAGTCGGGGGTGACCGCACAGTAGTCGTAGGATCTCACCGCCCGCATAGCCGCTCGCACCGGCGACCGCCACCTTGATCGTCATGCAATCATTATGCATGGCGGTGCAAATCAATTCACACCGACCCCGGTGGCCTCGCCTCGACCGCGTGGAGACAGGGCTCTCCCTCGATCAGCGCAAACGTGCTCCGAGACGTTCGCTCGCCGTCTCGACCGCGGCGAGCTTGGCACTGCTGGCCTCGTCCTCGGTGAGCGTACGGTCCGCCGCACGGAAGCGCAGCGCAAAAGTCAGCGACTTGTGTCCGTCGCCGACCTGGGCGCCGGTGAAGACGTCGAACAGCTCGATCGCCTCGAGGAGATCACCGGCCCCGTCGCGCAACGCCTTCTCGACCTCGGCTGCGGGCACCGAGCCGCCGACCACCACCGCGACGTCCTGCAGGACGGCTGGGAACACACTGATACTCGGCGCCGGCAGGTTCACCGACAACGGCAGCGCATCGATGTCGATCTCCACCGCACACAGCCGTTTGGGGAGCCCGGCGCGTTCGAGGACCGCGGGATGTAGTTCCCCGGCGTATCCGACGGTCGTCCCGTTCACCGTCACTCGAGCGCAGCGGCCGGGATGCCAGGGACGATGATCGTCGGCCGACAATTCCACCGTCACACCGGCGGCGCGGCCGATCGTGCGGGCCGCCTCGAAGGCGTCGAGATGATCCGCCGCGCGCCCCTGGCCCCACGGACCCGCCGGGTCGCGCAGCCCCGTCAGGACCGTGGCCACGTGCAACGGTTGGTGCGGCAGGGAGGCGTCGAGTGCGGCGATCTGCTCGTCGGTCGGGCGCCGGGTCACGTCGAGGGCCCCGACCGGAACGACGTTGTCACCGGCGATGACGACCTGCCCGATGGTGAACAGCGACAGGTCGCGCTGACCACGAGAGATGTTGCGCGCAGCCATTTCCAGCAGGCCGGGCAACAGGGTCGTGTTGAGTTCCGGCCGATCGGACTCCAACGGATTCAGCACCTTCACCGTGCGTCGTCGCTCGTCGTCGGCCGGGAGATCCCACTGGTCGAAGATGCCGGCCGGCATGAACGGGTACGGCAGCACCTCGACGAAGCCGTCGAGGGCGAGTGTCCGCCCGATGCCGCGTCGCCGACGCTGCGCGGGAGTCAGACCAGTCCCCGCGGGCGCGGTGGGCGGGACTGCCGGGATGTCCTCGAGACCCTCGAGCCGCAGCACCTCCTCGACGAGATCGGCGCGCTGACGTAGGTCGGGGCGCCACGACGGGGGGATCACCTCGAGCGGGTCGGTGCCGGTGACGGTGCAGCCGACCTCGGTCAATCGCGCCGCGGTGGTGCCCGGCGCATAGGTCACCCCGGCGGTGCGGTCGGGTTCGTCGGCAGCGATCGAGATCGGCTGCGGCGCATCGACATGCACGCGAAGGTCCGACAGCGGGGAGGCGACCTCACCGCCGGCGAGTTCCACGATGAGCGCCGAACCGCGATCCGAGGCGACCGCGGTGATCTCGGGGTCGACGGTGCGCTCGAACCGTTTGGTGGCCTCCGAGGTCAGCTTGTGGCGCTTGCCGGTCCGGAACACCCGAACCGGATCGAAGGTGGCCGACTCCAGCAGAACCCGGGTGGTCTCCGACCCGACCTCGGTGTCGGCGCCGCCCATCAACCCGGCGAGGGCGATCGGACCGCTGTCGTCGGCGATGACGACATCCTCGGGATCGAGTGTGCGCACCACGCCGTCGAGGGTGGTGAGCTTCTCTCCCGCCGCGGCGTTGCGCACGGTGACGGTTCCGGTGAGCTTGTCGGCGTCGAAGGCGTGCAACGGCTGACCGAGTTCGAGCATCACGTAATTGGTGACATCGACGATCGCCGAGATCGGCCGCACCCCGGCCACCATCAGACGCTTCTGCATCCACCACGGCGAGATGGCGGTCGCGTCGACCCCGGCGATCAGGCGCGCGGTGTAACGGGTGGCGGCGGATCCCGGTTCGATGGCCACCGGCCACGGATCACCGCCGGCGACGATGGCCTCGCCGGGCAGGCCCGGATCGATGAAGGGTACCGAGAAACTGCTTGCGAGTTCACGTCCGAGCCCGCGGACGGAGAAGGCGTAGCCACGATCAGGGGTGACGTTGACGTCGATGGCGGTGTCGTCGAGTCCGAGGACCTCACGCGCATCGGCACCCGGCTCGGCGGTGCCCGGTGCGAGCACGAGGATGCCGCTGTGGTCGGTGCCGATCCCCAATTCCGAGACCGAGCAGATCATTCCGTCGGAGATACGCCCGTAGGTCTTGCGCGAGGCGATCTCGAACGGGCCCGGCAACACGGTACCGGGCAATGCCGCCACGATGAGGTCGCCCTCGGCGAAGTTGCGTGCACCGCACACGATTCCACGGGGTTCCGCCTCGCCGACCGCGACGCTGCAGAAGCGGATGGGCTTCTTGAATTCGGTTAGTTCCTCGATCGTCTCCACCCGGCCGATGACCAGGGGGCCGGTGATCGTCGGGAAGACGTCGATGTCCTCGATCTCGAAGCCGACGCGCACGAATCCGGCGTCGATCTCCTCGGCGGTCGCCGACCAGGTCGGGTCGCCGGCTCGCAACACCTCGGTGTACCAGGACTGTGGGGCACGCACGTCAATCAGCTACTTTCGATCGTTTGCGGTGTCGGGTGGCGCGATCAGATCGCAGGGCCGAACGGCAGGGAGAAGCGGACGTCACCCTCGACCATGTCGCGCATGTCGGAGATGTCATTGCGGAACTGCAGGGTGCGTTCCAGACCCATCCCGAAGGCGAATCCGGAATAGACGTCGGGATCGATTCCGCTGGCGCGCAACACATTCGGGTTCACCATGCCGCAACCTCCCCACTCCACCCAGCCCGGGCCGCCCTTCTTGGCGGGGAACCACACGTCGACCTCGGCGGACGGCTCGGTGAACGGGAAGTAGCTTGCTCGCATCCGCGTCGTGGTCTCCGGACCGAACAGTGCCCGCGCGAAGACCTCGAGGGTGCCGCGCAGATTGGCCAGCGTCAGGCCCTTGTCGACGGCGAGACCCTCGATCTGGTGGAACACCGGCGTGTGGGTGGCGTCGAGCTCGTCGGTCCGGAAGGTGCGCCCCGGACATGCGACGTAAATCGGGACGTCGCGCGTGAGCATCGACCGCACCTGAACCGGGGAGGTGTGGGTGCGCAGCACCTGTCGCGACCCCTCGGGCGCGATGTAGAACGTGTCCTGCATCGAGCGAGCGGGGTGATCGGGCAGGAAGTTCAAGGCGTCGAAATTGTGGTGCTCGGTCTCGACCTCCGGACCTTCGGCGATCTCCCAGCCCATCGCGACGAAGACATCGGCGACCTGCTCGGAGATGACCGTGATCGGGTGACGGGCACCGAGGGGGCGTCGACGGCTGGGCAGGGTCACGTCGACCGATTCGGCGACCAGGACGGCAGCATCCCGCTCCGCCTCGAGTTGAGCGGTCCGCGCGTCCAAGGCCGCCGACACCCGACCGCGAACCTCGTTGACGGCCTTGCCCGCCGACGACCGCTGGTCCTTCGGCAGACTGCCGAGCGCGCGCCGGGCCAGTGCGATCGGTGAGCGGTCACCGAGGTGCGCGGTCTTCGCGAGCGCGAGGGCATCGAGATCGCCCGCCGCCTCGAACGCCGACACCGCGGCGGAGGCGGCGGCGTCGAGTTCCGATGGTTCCGGGAACCGCAGGTCCTCGGAACCCTGGTCGGCGGGGCGGTCGGCTGAGCTGGCCACGGGTGGTGATCTCCTCGGTGTCGTCACGTCCGGATTGTCACGTCTGGCGGATCACGCAATGCGCGACGGCGGACATCGACATCCCAGACTAGTCGACCCGATGTGGACGCACCGGCGCAGGTCGCCGCGCCGACCGGGGTGTCCGACGCCTGCGCGCGCATACTGCGAGTGCGGTCGGACTCGGTCGGCGGACCGAAGTGTGGTCTCAGTCCGACGACGCCGACCGACGATGCTGGATGCGAGCCGCCGAATAGAGGCAGATCGCGCTGGCCGCAGCAAGATTGAGGCTTTCGGCGTGACCGTGGATCGGAATGGCCACGCGGTGGTCGGCATCGGCGAGCAGGGTGCCGGGCAATCCGTGGGCCTCGTTGCCGAACAGCCACGCCACCGGCCCGGTGAACACGTCGTCGGCGTCGTCGAGGCTCAGTTCACCGTCGGCCGCGGTGGCCAGGGTGAGGATGCCGTCGGCGCGCAATGCCCGCAGCGCGGCGGTCGTGTCCGATTCGCGCACCACCGGGATGTGGAAAACACTTCCCGCGCTCGCGCGGACCGCCTTGCCGTTGTGCGGGTCGACGGCGTCACCGAGCAGGACGACCGCATCGGCGCCCATCGCGTCGGCGCATCGGATCAGCGTGCCGACGTTGCCGGGCTCACGCGGCTCGACCGCAACGGCGAGCAACCGGGGCGATCCGGCGAGCACCTCGTCGAGATCGACGGTGAGGAGATCACATTCGGCGAACACCCCCGGCGCCGTGGTGGTCTCGGCCAATTTCGCCGCGGCCCGGTCGGACAGCCGGTGCACGGGCACGGAATGTGCTCTCGCCCGATCGAGAAGCTCGCCGAAACGATCCTCGGCGTCGTCCCGGACCAGCACCGAACGGGCGCGGCCGGTCGCCAGCGCAGCGTCGACGGCGTTGGCGCCCTCGACGAGAAACCGCTTCTCGGTGCGGCGTGTGGCAGACCTGTGCAGCTTCGCCAACGACACGACCCGCGACGAGCGTTCCGAGAGAACGTCCGTCACGGGTCGTGTGTTGTCGGTCTGCACCAACGCAACTACGTGGTGATCAGGCGGCCGGCGCGTTGACGTCGGCGGGCAGCGCCTTACGCGCGACCTCGACGAGACCGGTGAAGGCCTCCGGGTCGGTGACGGCGATGTCGGCGAGCACCTTGCGGTCGACCTCGACACCCGCGGCCTTGAGGCCCTGGATGAAGCGGTTGTAGGTGATGTCGTTGGCGCGGGCCGCGGCGTTGATGCGCGCGATCCACAGCTTGCGGAACTCACCCTTGCGGGCGCGACGGTCCCGGTAGGCGTAGGTCAGCGAGTGGAGCTGCTGCTCCTTGGCCTTGCGGTACAGGCGCGAACGCTGACCGCGGTATCCCTTGGAGGCCTCCAGGGTCGTCCGACGCTTCTTCTGGGCGTTGACAGCCCTTTTCACGCGTGCCATTTAGTCAATCCTCTTCTCGGTGGTGGTCAGGGCGTCAGCGGTTGAGCAGGCGCTTGATGCGCGGTGCGTCGTTCTCGCTCACAACGGTCGTGCCGTCGAGACGACGGGTCCGACGGGAGGGCTTGTGCTCCAGCAGGTGGCGACGGTTGGCCTTCTGGCGCACGATCTTGCCGCTGCCGGTCACCTTGAAGCGCTTCGCGGTGCCCTTGTGGGTCTTGCTCTTCGGCATGTGTCTTCCTTCGTTAGGGCGAACTCCAGCGGCGCCCGCTCCGGCGGGCGCGCTGGGTTCGCGATGGTCTGTCCGTGCGTCGACGCCCGGGGCAGTCGACGCCGGTGTCGACTAGCTCGTGGCGTCGGCGCTGTCGTCGCCGGCCTGCCGCGGCGGGCGTTGCGACTGCTGTTGCGCCTTGACGCGGGTCTTCGCTCCCTTGTGCGGGGCGAGGACCATCGTCATGTTCCGTCCGTCCTGCTTGGCCGAGGTCTCGATGAAGCCGTAGTCGGCAACGTCGTTGCCGAGACGCTGCAGGAGCCGGAATCCGAGCTCGGGTCGCGATTGCTCGCGTCCACGGAACATGATGGTGACCTTCACCTTGGACCCGTCCTTCAAGAACCGGATGACGTGACCCTTCTTGGTCTCGTAATCGTGGTCGTCGATCTTCGGGCGGAGCTTTTGCTCCTTGATGACGGTCATCTGCTGGTTACGACGCGCCTCGCGCTGCTTCTGGGCGGCTTCGTATTTGAACTTGCCGTAGTCCATGATCTTGCACACCGGCGGGCGGGCGTCGGGTGCGACCTCGACCAGATCCAGATCGGCCTCGTAGGCCAGGCGGAGCGCATCTTCAACACGCACGATGCCCACCTGCTCCGAATTCGGTCCGACGAGTCGGACCTCCGGTACGCGGATGCGCTCGTTGATGCGGGTCTCAGTGCTGATGGGGCCTCCTTGATAATTCCGAACAGGTCGGCCGCCGCGATGAGTCGGGCGCAGGAAGAGAAGGCCTCAGCAAGAAAGCCCCGCGATGATCTCGAGAGATCATCGGCAGGGCTCCAACGCCGACCGGTCCACTCGAATACGCTCGGCGTATCCGACCCACGCAGCCATGCGGCTGACCTGGGCCTTTGGGACCGGACCGTACAACTGCGCCAATGGCGCGTCGTAGCGGTGGGAGCCTGACTCCACTTGCAACCCCGGCGAACCGGGGCGGTCGTGCTATGGAAGTCTAACAGTCATGACCGGAAACACCTATTCGCCCTCCGACGACGCCGCAGGTGACGGGCCTGCCGGCGGGACGACGGGCTCCGGGCCGACCGAGTCGAACCCTTCCATTGCCGACGGTGACAACGTCCGCGACCTGGCTGATATTCCGGCGATCGAGGTCATCACCAAGGCCATCGTGATGCTCATGAGCGCGTCGGCGGAGAAGCTGGGACTCGCCGAGGGTGCTTCGGAGTCCGATGTGGACCTCGACGAGGCCCGGCGGCTCATCCACGCACTCGCCGGACTGGTCGACGCTTCACGCGCAGACCTCGGCATCCACGCCGCACCCATCCGCGACGGACTCAAGCAGCTGCAGCTCGCATTCCGCGAGGCGAGCGCATACCCGGACGGGCCCGGCGAAGGACCGGGCGAGAAGTACACCGGGCCGGTGCGCGACCGCCGGCGCTGAGACCGCGTCGCGTTCCGCTCATCGTGCACCACCGACCCACAACCGGTTGCGCCGACTCACACCGCACTCGTCAGTCCCTGGGGCGCAAAGCGATTCGGGTCTGTGAGCCACCGGCCCCGCCCTCTGATTTGACCCTGCGAAGAAAGCGATCGAGGTCCGCGGTTCCCGACACCCGGATGCGCAGCAGGTAGTCGAACAAGCCGGTCACGTGAACGGCGTCGAGCACCGCCGGATCGCCTCCGGCCCAATCCAGAAATCGCTCCGAGTCGACGCCCTCGCGTAACCGGATGTCGACGAAGGCCTCGATCGAGGTGACCGGGACGTCGACCTCGGCGGCATCGGCGAGCACCGCTCGATACCCGAGGATCACGCCGTCACTTTCGAGTCGCCTGACGCGGGAGGCTGCCGCGTTGGTACTCAGACCGACGACTCGACCGATGTGACTGAACGATGCTCGGCCGTCGGTGGCCAGAATGCCGAGAATTTGTCTGTCGATGTCGTCCATACAGAAAATTGTGCGCTCCGCTGCTCAATCTCTCCTCTGTGTCGGGCCGGCGCCTCAGGGTCGACGGCATGTGGGAGGCGGTGAGTGCGATGGGTATGGGTCTTCTGGCCGGGCTCGGCGTGGCGATGCCACTCGGGGCGATCGGGATTCTGTTGATCCACGAAGGTGTCAGCGCGGGCATTCGCCGCGGACTGCCTGCGGCTGTCGGGGTCGCCTCGGTGGACGGTCTCTACGCGCTCGCGTCGGTCGTCGCCGGAACCATCGTGGCACCGGAGGTCCGCCGACTCGGTGCGCTCCCTGAGGTGCTCGGCGGAGTGGTTCTCATCGTCATCGCGGTGATGGGCATCCGACGTCGATCCCCGACAGCGACGACGGCGTTGCCGCGTCGGCGGACCCGAACCGGCCGCCGATTCCTGGTGTTCTTCGGCTTGACCGCGATCAACCCGGCGACCTTCGTCTACTTCTCTGCAGTGGCGGTCTCCACCGGCCCGCTGCCTCCCGTGGCGCGGATCGCATTTGTCGTCGGGGTCATCGCGGCCTCGCTGAGTTGGCAGTCCGGACTGGTGACCGTGGGTGCGCTACTCGGATCCAGAGCGGGTTCTCGACTCCGGCGCGGGCTGACGATCATGGGGTATCTCGTTGTCGGACTCCTGGGCGCTGCGTTGGCCGTGGCGGGTATGGCTCACGCATGACCGCCGGGCCAAGTGCCCGGCGCAACTGAAGGTCGCACGCCACCACCGCATCCACGGCGGTGCCGGCATCGGCCGCGATCTCCCCTGCGGAAGTGACAATCGCCGAATGTGCGGCCGGCAGGTCGTAGCCGCCGCCCGTTCTGCCGGCAGCACTCGCCATCGCCACCGGCGACCGACACGCCTCGGCGATCCGAGCCGCGCGGCGCCGTTGTTCGTCCAACTCCCACCGGTGGTGGACGACGCCACAAGCGTACAGATCGATGTCGAGCGCAGCCGTGTCGGCCACGTGCGCTGCCACCCCGGTGTCGCGGCAGATACCGAGCCCGATCGACCATCCCTGCACCGTGATGGCACAGGGCCCCGGCCCGGCCGCGAAGTGCGGACGCTCGTCCGCTCCCGGGAAGCACTTCCGATAAACCACCGATGTCGTCGTCGAATCGATGCGGAGGACAGCAATGTAACGTTGCCCGTTCTCGCTGATCGGCGCGCCGATCAGCGCCGTGCACCCGCTGTCGTGGCAGGCGTCGGCGATCACCCCGAGTTCGGTCGCGTCGACGGCGACATCGCGTGCGTCGAGGTGATACCCGGTGAGAGACAGTTCGGGAAAAACGATCAGGTCGGCGCCGGCACGCCGGATCAGACCGGCGTGGCGACGCGCGCTATCCCTCAGTGACGAACCGTCACCCGGCTGCGCCACCGCTACGCGCAGAACCGAGCCGTCGACCGCCATCTTCTCAGTGTGAGGCGCTCGGTACCTGTCCGCACACCGTCTCCGGTCCCGGTTCGTTCGTCACCGCTCGGCAAGCGCATACAGCCGTCCCCGGGCGCGCATAGGGTGGAGGTCATGACGCAATCTGGCGAGTCGGCATCCTCCCCCACCGGGCCCGGTGGACCCGAGGACGAGATCATCGACGCCGAGGTGGTCGTACCACCCACGACGCCCGGACAGTTCGCCGGCACGCCGTCGATCCCGGACCCCGACTACACCGAATCCGGTGTTCCCACATTCGATTTCGTGCGCGACAAGATCGAGAATCGGATCGCGACGGCGATCGGGTCACAAGAGCTGGCCGAAGGGACCCCCGAAGGTCAGCAGGTGGACGAGATGATGCGCAAGCGCGATGAGGCCGCGAAGAAACGACTCGAGGAGATCCGGAAGTCGATGGGTGGGTGACGCGATGGCACCTCCACTCCAAGCGGTGATGCGAGAGATGTTCACGCGAATGGTGGAGGCCAAGAACATCTCGATGGTGGATAAGTACTACGACCGAGATTTCATCCTCGTCACCAATGGCCAGACGCAGGACTACGACGCCTTCCACGCCGGCCATGCGCGCGTCTATTCGACGCGCATCACCTACTCGGTGCGTTACGACGACGAGGCATGGGTCGAGGATTCCGATCGCCTCGCCGGGCGTCTCTGGATCACGACGAAACGTCCCGACGAGGCTGCCACCGACATCGAAGTGATGTTCGTCGCGACGTTCCGAGGTCGACGCATCCACCGCCTGTGGGAGTTGACCTGGCCGGACTGGAGTTCGATGAAAGCCTTCGACAACTACGACGACTGACCGCCACGAGCACCGTCGGCGGATAGGTGAGCGCTGTCGGCGAACTGAAGGGCGCCGTCAGCCGGCCGAGGCGACCCGCTCGTCGTCGAGGATCTCGGCGAGGAACTTGCCGGTGTGGCTCTCCGGGGTGTCGGCGATCTCCTCCGGAGTGCCCTCCGCGACGACCAGGCCGCCCCCGGTTCCACCCTCGGGCCCCATGTCGATCACCCAGTCGGCGGTCTTGATCACGTCGAGATTGTGCTCGATGACGATCACGGTGTTGCCCTTGTCGACCAGTCCGTTGATCACCGCGAGCAGTTTCTTGATGTCCTCGAAGTGCAGGCCGGTGGTCGGCTCGTCGAGGATGTAGACGGTGCGTCCCGACGACCGTTTCTGGAGTTCGGCGGAGAGCTTCACGCGTTGCGCCTCACCGCCGGACAATGTCGGCGCCGGCTGCCCGAGCCGGACGTAACCGAGCCCGACCTCGACCAGTGTCTTGAGGTAGCGGTGAATCGAGGTCACCGGTTCGAAGAACTCGGCGGCCTCCTCGATCGGCATGTCGAGAACCTCCGAGATGGTCTTGCCCTTGTAGTGGACCTCGAGAGTTTCGCGGTTGTACCGCGCCCCGTGGCACACCTCGCACGGCACGTAGACATCGGGCAGGAAGTTCATCTCGATCTTGATCGTGCCCTCACCGGTGCACGCCTCGCACCGGCCGCCCTTGACGTTGAACGAGAACCGACCCGGCTGATAGCCGCGCACCTTGGCCTCGGTGGTGGCTGCGAACAGGGTTCGGATCTTGTCGAAGACGCCGGTGTAGGTCGCCGGGTTGGAACGCGGGGTGCGTCCGATCGGCGACTGGTCCACCTGAACGAGCTTGTCGAGGTTTCCCAACCCGTTGACCCGCGTGTGCCGGCCCGGGACCTGTCGAGCGCCGTTGAGCTTGTTGGCGAGGACCGTGGCGAGTATGTCGTTGACCAGGGTCGATTTCCCCGACCCGGACACTCCCGTCACGGCGGTGAGCACACCGAGCGGGAACGTCACATCGATGCCCCGCAGATTGTGTTCGCGCGCCCCGACAACCGTGATGTGCCGGTTCTTGGTGATCGGCCGTCGGATCGCCGGCACCGGAAGGGTGTCTCGACCCGCAAGATAGTTGCCCGTCAACGACTTCCGATTCTTGAGCAGTTCCTTGTAGCTGCCCGAGTGCACGACCTCACCACCGTGTTCACCGGCCCGGGGGCCGATGTCGACGATCCAATCGGCCGCGCGGATGGTGTCCTCGTCGTGTTCGACGACGATCAGCGTGTTGCCGAGATCGCGCAAGCGGGTCAGCGTGTCGATGAGTCGTCGGTTGTCGCGCTGGTGCAGCCCGATCGACGGCTCGTCGAGGACGTAGAGCACCCCGGCCAGCCCTGCACCGATCTGGGTGGCAAGGCGGATGCGTTGTGCTTCGCCACCGGACAACGACCCGGCCGCGCGTTCGAGCGACAGGTACTCCAGGCCCACGTCGAGCAGGAACCGGATGCGAGCCTGTACTTCTTTGAGAACGCGGCCGGCGATCGCCTTCTGCCGGGCATCGAGGGACAGACCGTCGAGGTACGTCGCACATTCGGAGATCGAGAGTTCGCAGACCTGCGCGATCGATCGGGGCCCGTCGGTCGGATGGTCGAGGGTCACCGACAGGATCTCCGGTCGCAGGCGGGCCCCACCACACGCGGGGCACGGCACGTCGCGCATGTACCCCTCGTAACGCTCCTTCATCTGCTCGGACTCGGTCTGATCCATCCGCCTGCTGAGGAAGGCCATCACGCCCTCGAACTCGGTGTAGTACGAGCGGGTGCGGCCGTATCGGTTGCGGAACTTGACGTGAACCTGATGGTCACTGCCGTT
Source organism: Gordonia polyisoprenivorans NBRC 16320 = JCM 10675 (assembly GCF_000241325.1). Taxonomy (GTDB): domain Bacteria; phylum Actinomycetota; class Actinomycetes; order Mycobacteriales; family Mycobacteriaceae; genus Gordonia; species Gordonia polyisoprenivorans. The sequence continues at coordinate 25,131 of NZ_BAEI01000069.1, forward strand.
GAGCAGCGCGTTGCGTGCCTTGGCGGGCAACTTCTTCCACGGGGTGTCGACGTCGAAACCCATCTGGTCGGCCAGGCCGCCCATCAGTCGCAGGAAGTAGTCCGCATTGTGTCCCGACGACCACGGCGCGATCGCGCCGTCCGACAAGGCGAGATCGGGGTCGGGCACGACGAGATCCTCGTCGATCTCCTTGCGGACGCCGAGACCGTCGCATTCGGGACATGCTCCGTACGGGGAGTTGAACGAGAACGATCGGGGCTCGAGATCGTCGATCGCGATGGGGTGCCCATTCGGGCAGGCCATCCGCTCGGAGAAGCGTCGCTCGCGGTGCGGATCGTCGGCGTCGAGGTCGACGAAGTCGAGCACCACGATGCCGTCGGCCAGGCGCAGCGCCGTCTCCACCGAGTCGGTCAATCGCTGCTTGGCACTGCTCTTGACCACCAGGCGGTCCACGACGACCTCGATGTCGTGCTTCTCCTGCTTCTTGAGTTTCGGCGGCTCCGCCAATGGATGGACCTTGCCGTCGATCCGCGCACGGGAGAAGCCCTGCGTCTGGAGTTCGGCGAACAGATCCACGAACTCGCCCTTGCGGGTACGGACGACCGGCGCCAAGACCTGGAAGCGGGTGCCCTCCCCCATCTCGAGAACCTGGTCGACGATCTGCTGGGGTGTCTGTTTGGCGATCTCCGCGCCGCACACCGGGCAGTGCGCCTTGCCGGCGCGCGCGTAGAGCAGTCGCAGGTAGTCGTATACCTCGGTGATCGTGCCGACCGTCGACCGCGGATTGCGGTTGGTCGACTTCTGGTCGATCGAGACCGCCGGGGACAAGCCTTCGATGAAGTCGACGTCGGGTTTGTCCATCTGGCCCAGGAACTGACGCGCATATGCCGAGAGCGACTCGACGTAGCGGCGCTGGCCCTCGGCGAAGATCGTGTCGAAGGCCAGCGAGGACTTCCCCGACCCGGACAGACCGGTGAAGACGATCAGACTGTCACGCGGCAGGTCCACGTCGATTCCGCGCAGGTTGTGCTCACGGGCTCCGCGGACGATCAGGCGATCAACCACTGCATTCCTATCTCAAGAACTCGAATGTCCGGGCGCATGGCGCCCCGCGCGCATGACCGTAGCGGGAGCCACCGACAAATTCCGGGGAGAGTGGGTCGTACGCACCGGACAGGCTTCCCGGCACGCCACGGATCCACGATACGCGGGGCGCGCGAATGTCTAGGGTTGGGTGTTATGACCTCGAACGATCTGGCGATCTCCGACGACTACACCGGCGACCTGTCCGAGAGTGGCCCCCAACGCCGCACGCTGTCCCACGCGACCATCACCAAGATGTCCGTCGGCCCGATGGACAACAACACCTACATCATCACCTCGAAATCCTCCGGTGAGCAGTTGATCATCGATGCCGCCAACGACGGCGACGACATCCTCGCCGTCCTGCGCGAACTCGGCGGCTCCCCCACCCTGATCTTCACCACCCACCAACATTTCGACCACTGGCAGGCTCTCGAGCAGGTCGCCACCGCCACCGGTGCACCGACCGCTGCCGGCCGCATCGATGCCGACGAATTGCCGGTCCGTCCGGACACGCTGGTCGACGATGGCGACCAGCTCACCGTCGGCGACCTCACGTTCACGGCGATCCATCTCGTCGGCCACACCCCGGGCTCCATCGCGCTCGCCCTCACCGACCCCGCCGACGGCGTCGTGCACCTCTTCACCGGCGATTCGCTGTTCCCCGGTGGAGTCGGGAAGACCTGGCAACCGGGTGATTTCGACACCCTCATCGACGACGTCTCGACCAAGGTCTTCGATCGTTTCCCCGATTCCACCGTCGTCTATCCCGGGCACGGGAAGGACACCACGTTGGGCGCCGAGCGACCTGCGCTGCCCGAGTGGCGCGAGCGGGGCTGGTAACTGTTCCTTGCGCAATCCCCGGCGCGCTGCCCACGACGGGTAGCCTCGATGAGGCGCCATATCGACCGAGCTGATTCGAGAACACGGGTCGGCCACCGTCGGGCGTCCGGCTCCGCACGCAGACCGAACGAAGGGCAGTGTCACTGATGATTCTTCGCCGTATCGCCCGTCCCATGCTCGCCACCGTGTTCATCGCGTCGGGTGTCGACGCGTTGCGCAAGCCGACCGGCCGCGCCGAGATGGCTGGTGATTTCATCGAGAGTTCCTTGAATGCCCTGCCCGAGAACGTTTCCGCCGCTGTCCCCCACGACCCCGAGTTGCTGGTGCGGATCAACGGCGCCGTGCAGGTCGGTGGCGGATTGTTGCTCGCGACGGGCAAGTTCCCGCGAATCGCCGCACTCGGTCTGGCCGGGTCGCTGGTACCGACCACCTTTGCCGGCCATCCCTTCTGGCAGGAGACCGATCCGGCCAAGCGCAACCTCCAGCGCACACAGTTCCTCAAGAACGTCAGCCTCGCCGGTGGACTGCTGATCGCCGCAGCGGACACCGAGGGCAAGCCCTCGCTCGCGTGGCGCGGAAAGCGCAAGGCCAGTGCCGCGACCGCCGCGGTCACCGCGGCCCTGCCGGTCGGCGCGAAGGCCGGCTCCTCAGCGTGGGATTCGATCGTCGAACGCACCCATGAGGGTGCATCGGTCCTCGGCGAGAAGTCCGAGGAGGCCGCCGAACTGCTGCGCGACCGCGCCCCCGAGCTCACCGAGG
>NZ_BAEI01000068.1 GCF_000241325.1 Gordonia polyisoprenivorans NBRC 16320 = JCM 10675
CGCGGGGCAACTCGCATAGGGTGGCGTGGCCGAGTGGTGAGGCAACGGCCTGCAAAGCCGTGCACACGGGTTCGATTCCCGTCGCCACCTCCACCACCAATTTCATATCCCGCGCGATTAGCTCAGTGGGAGAGCGCTTCCCTGACACGGAAGAGGTCACAAGTTCAATCCTTGTATCGCGCACCACCACAAGCCCGATGTGACGACCCGCTGCACACAGCGGGTCGTTTCTTTCCTCCCGACGCGAGCCGTCGACGGCCCCGGCCCTTGCCTCATGAGCGCGCATACGATCTGATGTCATTCGGACACGGGGTGCCGGCAGTCGGTCGGCTGAGATCAGACCCGTCGAACCTGCCCCAGTTCGCACTGGCGAAGGGATGATCATGTCTGGCGCACTTCCGATCTCCGATCACGTGGTCGTGGTGACCGGCGGCGGTCGCGGCCTCGGTGCCGAGATCGTCCGCGCGGTCGCCGGGCAGGGCGCACGGGTCGTCATCAACTACCGCAACAGCGCCGACGCCGCGCGGGCGCTGGCCGACGAGATCGGTGACCGGGCGGTGGCGATCGCCGCCGACGTCACCGACAGAGCTGCCGTCGACTCCATGATCGATTCCGCCACACACTATTTCGATCGTCCGATCACGGCGGTGGTCACCAACGCGCTGCCCGACTACTCGTTCAACGGCGACGCGCGATCCCACGCCGACGACCTCACCTGGGCCGAGCTCGATGCACAGTTCCGCGGCATCGTGGGCGGCGCGCTCACCACAGTGCAACAAGCCGCTCTACCGGGTTTGCGTGCCTGCGGGGCGGGTCGCATCGTGACCATCGGAACCAATCTGGTGCAGAACCCGGTGGTCCCCTACCACGACTACACCGCCGCCAAGGCTGCGCTGCTGGCCCTGACGCGCACGCTCTCGCACGATCTCGGCCCCGACGGTATCTCGGTCAACATGGTCTCCGGCGGCCTGCTGCGCACCACCGACGCCAGCGCCGCCACACCCGCGGAGGTCTTCGACGCGATCGCCGCTTCCACTCCGCTGCGGTCGGTGACCACACCTCGCGAGTTCGCCGACGCGGTGCTCTTCTTCCTCTCACCATGGTCGCGTGCGGTGACCGGGCAGAACCTGGTCGTCGACGGCGGGCTCGTCAAGAACTGAACCACGCGGTGACCGAACAACCCGGCTATGACGCGTTGGCATCGCTGTATGCAACGACGTTCCCGACGGCCTTCACCACTGCACTGGAAAAGCAGGTCGTCGACGCCTTCATCGACACCGCGCGCACAAGCGCCGAGTATCCGCGGGTCGTCGACGTCGGATGCGGAATCGGCCACGTGGCAGCGCATCTCGCGGCCTCAGGTTGTCTGGTCAGCGCCGTTGACCCCAGTTCGGCGATGCTGCGGATCGCGCGGGACACCCACCCGCACATCGACTTCCGGCACGGTGATGCGCTCCTCGCCGACGTCGACCTGTCGGAGGTCGACGCATTGGTTGCGCGTTTCAGCCTGATCCATCTCTCACCCGACGACGTCGGTGAGGTCCTCACCTCCTGGCGGCGTCGGCTCGCCCCGGGCGCGCTGATCCTCGTCGCCACGCAGAGCTCCGATGAACGCGGTGCACACGAGTTCGACCACGCGGTGGCACCAGCGTGGCGCTGGCACCCCGACACACTGGCCGCCACACTCGTCGACGCCGGGTTCGTCGAGTTGTGGCGCACCGTCTCCCGCCCTGGACCCGGACACCGGTTCCCTGAGGTGCACCTCGTGGTGGCCGTCCCGCCCGACCGAAGTCCCTAGTCGCGGCTCGTACCGCGGTCTAGGGTTGTATGCATGATGAGCAATATGAGTGCCCCCGCCTGTGACAACCCCGATTGCACCTGTGGCCCGGACTGCAAGTGCGGTGAGAACTGCACCTGCGGAAAGAAGTAGCGCTTGCAGTCGACCCCTTGCACGCAGAAGCCGCGCAAGGGGTTGCGCGCTGCCCGGACCCGGTAGCGTTCGGTACATCCTGGCGCCCGAGAGGAGAAGTCGGCCGGTGTCTGCCCAACCTGAGCCCATGACGGTGACCGTGCAGGTGGTCACCGATCCACGATTCGCCGACGAGGTGGCAGCCGTCGCTGCCGCGACCTTTCCGCTGGCCTGTCCCCCGCACTCGGCCCCGGCGAACATCGACGCATTCATCCGCGACAACCTCGCCCCCGCCGACTTCGCCGAGTACATCGATGCTCCCGAGTCCGACGTACTGCTCGCGCGAACCGACGACGATATTCCGGTCGGCTACGCCCTTGTGCATCATCGCGAACCCACTGATGCCGACGTCGCCGCCGTCATCACCGATCGACCGTCCTCGGAGGTCTCCAAGATCTACGTGCTGCCCGATCATCATGCGCGTGGACGCACGCAGTCGCCGTCGAGGTTGTTGATGGAGACGGCGATCGAACGTGCCCGGGCCCGCGGCGCGGCGTCGATCTGGCTAGGCGTGAATCAGGAAAACGCTCGGGCACAACGGTTCTACGCCAAGATGGGGTTCACCCGTGCCGGGGTGAAGACCTTCGACCTCAATGGCAGCGTCGAACACGATTACGTGTTGAGCCGACCCGTGCTGAGCCGTCCACTGGACGTGTGAGCCGGACCGGTCAGACGCACTGATCCCCCGATAACCGCCGTCGGGTCGCACCGGACTCTACACTCAACCAATGTCTTCCTCTGCCGCAACGACTCCCGACCCCGACCCGGGACACGCCGATGCTCGGGTCGCCGCAGGCCTGGCCGACGTTCTCCGGGAGTGCACCGGCGCGGGAGCGATCGAGATCGGTGATCTCGTGCGCATTCCGGCCGGGGCCTCCCGGCAGACGTGGTCGTTCGTCGCGACGATCGACGGCGAACCACGACGGCTGGTCCTGCGGCTCGATCCACCCGGCGGACGCGACGCATCGTCGCTGCTGCGCGAGGCCGCACTCATGCGCGCCGCGGGTGCCGTCGGGGTGCCGTCGCCCACGGTGATCGCCGAGGGCCTCGACCACCCCGACATCGGCGGCGATTTCGTCGTGATGAATCACATCGACGGCGCGACCATTCCGCGAAAGATCCTGCGCGACCCCGAATTCGCCGACGCACGCGCTGCACTCACCGGCCAGCTCGGTGCGGCGTTGGCGGCGGTGCACTCGATCGACGTCGACGTGGTTCCCGGGCTACCCGAGGACGATCCGCTGGCCGCTTGGCGTCCCGAACTCGACGCCGCCGACCGGGTCTTCCCGACCTTCGAGTTCGCGCTGTCCTGGCTCGAACGCCACCGACCCCCGACCGCCGGACGCACCGTCACCCACGGCGACTTCCGCATCGGCAACGTGATCGTCGACGGCAACGGGCTTGCCGCGGTTCTGGATTGGGAGCTCGCCCACATCGGTGACCCGCTCGAGGATCTCGGCTGGATGTGCGTGAAGGCCTGGCGATTCGGCGGCGCGGGGATGGTCGGCGGGCTCGGCGGACTCGACGAGTTCATCGGCGCCTACGAGGCCGCCGGCGGAGCGCCCGTCGACCGGGAAGCATTGTTCTGGTGGCAGGTCTACGGCACGCTGCGCTGGGGCATCATCTGCCTGCACCAGACCCAGCGGCACCGCACGGGCACCAGCCGCTCGGTGGAACTGGCCGCCATCGGCCGCCGGGTGTCGGAGAACGAGTGGGAATTGTTGTCGCTCATCGGATGAGGCGAAAGGGCAGGCCTCCTCAGCGCAGCCCGAACTCCCAGTTCCCGCCGTTGCGGTACTCGGTGAGGATGCGCCGCCCCACCGTCGAGATGTGCACCTCGTCGGCGCCGTCGTAGATCCGCGCGAAGCGGGCGTTGCGATACATCTTGCCCAGCGGGGTGTCGTCGGTGACGCCCGCGGCCCCGTACACCTGCACGGCACGGTCGATCACGTTGTGCAACATGTGCGCACCGAAGACCTTGACCGCCCCGATGTCCACGCGGGCCTGCTCCCCGCGATCGATCTGCTCGGCCGCCTTGAGGGTCAGCAAACGGCTTGCCTGGATCTCGGTGTAGGAGTCGAACACGTGCTTCTGCATCAGTTGTTTGTCGGCAAGCGGTTCGCCGAAGGCAGTGCGTCCGATCAGCCTGCGGCACATGAGGTCGAAGGCCCGTTGTGCCTGTCCGAGCCAGCGCATCGCATGGAAAATGCGGCCGGGCCCGAGCCTTTCCTGCGCGATGACGAAACCATTGCCACGCTCGCCGAGCAGATTCTCCGCAGGCACCCGCACGTCGTCGTAGTCGACTTCGAAGTGATGCCCGGAGAACCCGAGAACCGGTGTGTCACGCACGATCCGGTAACGCGGGTGATCGGTCGGGACGATGATCATGGAGAACGCCCGATGGCCGGGGGCGTCGGGCTCGGTACGACACATCACGGTGGTGTAGGCGGCCTGGGCGGCGCCGGTGGTGAACCACTTGCGGCCGTTGATGACCCACTCGTCGCCGTCGAGGACCGCTGTGGTGCGCAGTCCGGTCGGGTCCGATCCGGCGACGTCGGGTTCGGTCATCCCGAAGCTCGGCGAGATCTCGCCCCGCACAAGCGGTTCGAGGTAGGCATCACGCCATCGGGCGGATGCATGGCGGTTGAGCATGATCGAGTCCTGCAATGTCCAGGTCCCCAGCGCCAGTTGTCCGTACTCACTGCGGCCCTGGACCTCGTTGACGTAGACGTAGTCGAGGAATGGCAGACCACCACCGCCGATCTCGGTGGGATGTCCCAGCGCCCAGAGGTTTCGGCGCTTGGCCTCGGCGCGGAGCTCGGCCATGATCGCGTCCGCGTCGGGACCGCCTGCGTCGAGTTCGGGCTCACGCGGCTCGACGAGTTCGACCATGAACTCGTACACCGCATCGCGCAGCGGCCGTACGTGTTCCGGCACTTCGAAGGTCATGCATCTCCGATCAGAGAGGGATTGTCCACGCGCAGTTTGGCTTCCACTGCAGCGCGCAGTACGGCGGGAATCCGCGGGTCCTCCGGGACGAATCGTCCTTCGCGTAGCCCTGCGACGAGTTCGGTGGCGTCGGCGCACCCGAGCGTGGCGAGGTCGGCGTGGAAGCGTTGCGCCGGCTCGGCACCGGCCGCGAGTTGACGTTCGACGATGGCCACCACGTTGCCGGCGACACGAGCGTGGAATCGGGTACTGCCCGAGGTCTCGGCCATCACCTGTCCGTGCAGGAACTCCCGCACCGACTCGAGGAGCTCGGTCATGGTGGGCAGGTCGTAGAAGTCGTCGCCGGACGCCGCACCCGACGACGAGTCACCGGACGTGGCCATTGCGGCCTCGGCGTGCTCGAAATCCTTGTTCTGCAACGCCTTCGACCTCTTCCCCGTCGGTGGACTCAGGCCCTTGCCATGCTAGCCACGTCGACGGGGTGTGGTCAACGACACACTGGAACAAATCCGGAGAAATGTTCCGATGCCGTTGCCCCCACGGCCCGTGTCAGACCCTTCTTTCACACCGCCGACTCGGCGAATCGCGACAGCGCCAACAGACGCGACGTCGCACGCAGGTACTTCTTGCGGTAGCCACCGGCCAGCATTTCATCGGTGAAGATCTCGTCGAGCTTGGCGCCGGACACCGTCACCGGGATGTTCGCGTCGTAGAGGCGGTCGGCGAGCACCACGATCCGCAGCGCCACCGACTGATCCTTGGCCGGATGCACCCCACTGATGCACACCAGTGAGACGCCGTCGACGAGTTCCTTGTACTTCGACGGATGCAGCTTGGCCAGGTGCGCGCACAGCTCGTCGAAATCGTCGAGGGTCGCCCCCTCGGTGGACTCGGCCAGCGCGGTGAGATCCTCGGTTGAGCGCGGCTCCGGTGCGGGCGGCAGGTCACGGTGTCGGTAGTCGGGGCCGTCGACACGGATGGTCTCGAAGATCGCGGACAGCTTCTTGATCTCCCGCAGGAAGTCCTGCGCGGCGAATCGGCCCTCGCCGAGCTGGCCGGGCAACGTGTTCGACGTCGCGGCGATCGAGACGCCCTTGGCGGTGAGTTCGGTGAGCAGACGCGAGACGATCATCGTGTCGCCGGGATCGTCGAGCTCGAATTCGTCGATGCACAACACGTTCTGCTCCGAGAGGCGCTCAACGGCGTTCATGAAGCCCAGGGCTCCGACGAGGTGGGTGAGTTCGACGAACGTGGCGAACGATTTCGGCGCGGGCATGGCGTGATAGATCGACGCCAGCAGGTGGGTCTTGCCGACGCCGAACCCGCCGTCGAGGTAGAGGCCCACCCCCTGCGAGGTCTGCTTGCGGGAGAACAACCCCTTCTTGCCGCTGCGCGACTTCTTCGCCCGCTCGACGAAGTCACGGGCCTTGGCGACCGCCTCGGCCTGCGACGGTTCGTTCGGGTCGGGGATGTAGGAGTCGAAGCTCACCGAGTCGAAGGTGGACGGCGGAACCATCTCCTCGATCAGCTGCTCGGGAGAGACCACCGGATTCCGGTCGGATAGACGTGCCACCATGGTGGGCAGCCTAGTCACTGCCGACCATGAGGAATGATGCTCTACCAGCATAAAGCGACCCAGGTCACATCCGGAGCGCCCGACGAGACCCAGAATCTGCGCGAACTCGCGCGCTTCTACCCCTACCCCGACTCGCTCGATCGTCCGTTCGTGCGCGCCAACATGGTTGCCTCCGTCGACGGCGCCTCCTCGGTGCAGGGCCGTTCGGGCGGGCTGGGCGGCCCCGGTGACCGCGCGATCTTCCGCCTCCTGCGCGGGCTCGCCGACGTCGTGGTGGTCGGCGCCCGCACCGCCCTGGCCGAGGGTTATCGGCAACCCACACCCGACGAGGCGTTCGGCGCGATGCGCGCCGACCAGGGCCAATCGCCCGCCCCGATGCTGGCTCTGATCAGCAATTCACTGTCGATCGACCCTGACTATCCGCCGTTGGCCGATCCCGCGACCGTGGTGCTCACCTGCTCCGACGCGCCGGCGCAGCGTCGTCGCACACTGACCGATCGCGGGGCGACGGTGGTCGACTGTGGCAGCGAGGCCGTCCGCATCGGTCGGGTGCTCGATCACCTTGCGATCCTCGGACGGCCCCGCGTGCTCTGTGAGGGCGGACCCACCCTCCTCGGGGCGGTCGTCGCCGAGGACCTGCTCGACGAACTGTGCCTGACGACGAGTCCGACGATCGTCGCCGGCGACACCGCGCGAATCGTCACCGGCCCCGCCCTGCCCGAGCTCGCGCAGATGCGTCCGGGCCATCTCCTCTCCGACGACGACGGGTACGTCTACACCCGGTGGACCCGGGCGAGCTGACCGATTGGCTACGCTCGCCGTCATGGCCTTGGCAAGACGTGGCTCGGTGTTCCGGGGACGGTCGCACACCGCACCGGCACGAGCGAGATCGGGACGCGCCGGCCGGTCGTGGCGACGGTCCGGCGTCTCCGTCGCGGCTCTCGTGGCCGCGGTGACGATCGGCATCTCCGCGTGCGCCATCGGCCCCGATCCCGGTCCGGCCCTCGTGCCAGGCGGTGGCGGCAACGGTGGTCAGACCGCGCCCGCGTCGTCGAGTGCCCCGGCGAAGGCACCGGAGCTGCGCGCCCCGGCCAACGACCTGCCGTGGCAGGACTGTTCGGCCAAGGTCTCCGGCGATTACGGGGCCCCCGCACCGAACGGGCTGAGGGTGCAATGCGCCACGCTGGCCTCCCCGGTCGACCCGGACCGGTCGCAGACGACGCTCTCGCTCGCCCTGACCCGCATCACCTCGCCCACGACGCCCGCGGACGCCGCACCCCTGGTCCTCACCTCCGGGACCGACATGCCGTCGTCCCGCGCGCTGTTGCTGCTGGCCTCCGGCGCGGGCCGCAGCCTGCTCGACAAACACCCGGTGGTGGCCGTGGACCGGCGCGGAATCCCGCAGAGCACACCGTTGGACTGTCTGACCCGCGCCGATCGCGCCGCGTACGCCGACAACGGCCTGACCCGCGGAGCATCTGAGGATCGCCGCATCGGCGACCTGGCGTCGGCGGCCTCCGACGCCGCCGATGCGTGCACCGAGACCCTCGCCCCCGACCAGCTGGCGTTCGGTGTCGGCGCGGCCGCCTCCGACCTGGAGACCCTCCGGAAGCGATGGGGCGTTCCCCAGCTCGGTCTGATCGGGGTCGGCGAGGGCTCCGACGTCGTCATCGGCTACACCGCGCTCTACGGCGGCCGGTCGGGGCGCATCATCCTCGACACTCCCACCCCGTTCGGCGCCAACGCCCGCGACACCGCCGCCGCCGCCGCGACCGGCGTCCAGGCCGCGCTCACCACCTTCACCCAGCGCTGCGCCGCCCTGGGCAGCGCGTGCGCCCTGGGCTCGGGCGGCGCCGCCACGATCGCCGACGTCCTGAGCAAAGGGCGCACCGGCGACCTCGGGGCTCTGTCGGACACCCAGGCGCTCGCCGGGATCACCACCGGTCTCGCACTGGCCGCGGATTCACCCGACGGCATCGGTGGCGTCGCCTCGGCGATCGCCGCCGCCGATCGTGGCGACACCGGCGCACTGTCCGACCTCGCCGATCAGGCACAGTCGCTACGCCTGACCGACGGCCAGATCGTCGGCGACTGCAACGACGTGACCGGACCGGTCAGCCAGAACGAGATCGGCGGCCTGATCAGCACCTGGTCCAAGGACAATCCGCTCACCGGCACCGATGCCGCGCTCTCGCTCATGCGCTGCAACGGCTGGTCCGCGGGCGAGGCGGTGACCCCGCCGAGCAGTTTCCCGGTCGCACCGCTGATCCTCGACAATCCCGGCGACCCGATCAACGGCGGGACCGGCGCCGACGCCCTCGGCGCACTGTTCACCCGCGCATCCACCTCACCGGTCACGGTCAGTTGGAACGGTCTGGGCTATTCCGCACTCGCCCGTAGCAGCTGCGTCGCCGATACCGTTGCCGACTACGTCGCCTCCGCACCGCTGGGCGGCCCGTCGGAACGGGGCTGCCCGAGCTGACGCAGTCGTCGGCACGCACGTGCCGGAACCGGCACCACCACCGGCCGGTCGAGACCGGCACCATGCACGTAGTACGGTTCGCGGGTGGCCATTCTCGACAGGTATCTCTACCCACAGATGCCGGCTCAGCGCATCATCCCGATGGTGCTGTGGCCGATCACCTTGATGATGATCTTCCAGCGGTCGGTGATCCTCGGGGTCAACGGTGACCGCACCGACGACTTCAAACCCGTCTACAACGCCGCCCTGGCATTCCTGAACCGCCGGGCGGTCTACGGCGAGAACCTCAACACGGTCGATCCGCACTACCTGTATCCGCCGTCGGGCACCCTGCTGATGTCCCCGCTGGCGGTCATCGACCCGGAACGCTCACGGTGGCTGTTCATCGCGGTCAGCGTCGTCGTGCTGATCGTGTGCGCCTACCTCATCACCCGGCTGTTCGGCTTCGGCGCCCGAACCTGGGTGATGCCCACCGTGCTGTTCTTCTTCTTCAGCACCGAAACCGTCGCGCACACACTGATCTTCACCAACTTCAACGCCTTCGTCCTGCTGGGCCTCCTCGGTTTCCTGATGCTGATGTTGCGCCGACAGGACTGGTGGGCCGGCGTACCCATCGGGCTGACGCTGGCGGTCAAACCGGTGCTCGCTCCCCTGCTGTTGCTGCCGCTGCTGGTGGGTCGATGGCGAATCCTGGTGACCGCCATCGGGATTCCGTTGGTGCTGAATCTGGTCGCATGGCCGGTGTCGGCGGATCCGACGTCGTTCCTCACGCGCACGGTGCCGTACCTCGGCGAGACCCGCGACTACTACAACAGCTCGATCGGCGGAAACGGCGCGTATTTCGGTGTCGCCGACTGGCTCGTGCTGCTCCTGCGCATCGCATTCACGGCGATGGCCGTGTTCGCACTGTGGTTCCTCTACCGCTACTACCGTCGCACCAACGAATTGCTCTGGCTCGCAACCTCTTCCGGGGTGTTGCTGTGCACCACGTTCCTGGTGAGCTCACTCGGGCAGGGCTACTACTCGATGCTGTTGTTCCCGCTGCTGATGACCGTGTTCATCCCGGGCTCACCGATGCGCAACTGGCCGGCCTGGCTCGGTGTGTACGGCTGCTTCACCTTCGACGCGTTCTATTCGGTGCGTTGGGATGCCCTCGGCAGACAGCTCGAATACAACAAGGTCACCTGGGGGTGGTCGTTGCTGATGATCGCGGTGTTCTGCTCGCTGCTGTTCCGATATCTGGACATGCGCCGCGACGGCGTGGCCGGTAGCTGGCGGGACTTCTCCGCGCCGGAGCCGCCTGCCGACGATCAGGGCGAACCGGTCGGTGCGCCGGCCCCGTCCGCTGCCCGATAGACCGTCCTGGCGGGCGATGGCCGCACCTCGTACGGTGGAATCATGACCGACACCCCCGCCCGCAAAGACGTGCAGGACCCGGCCGAACTGGCCGATCTCACCGATGACCAGTGGCGCGAACGCCTCACCCCCGCCGAGTACCGGGTGCTGCGCCAAGCAGGTACCGAGGCGCCGTTCACCGGCGAATACACCGACACCACGAGCATCGGGGTCTACCGCTGCCGGGCCTGCGGACACGAATTGTTCCGCAGCGAGCAGAAATTCGAGTCGCACTGCGGCTGGCCGTCGTTCTTCTCACCGCTGGCCGGCGACGCGATCATCGAGCGTTCCGACGACTCGCTGGGCATGCGCCGCACCGAGGTGCTCTGCGCCAATTGCGGCAGCCACCTCGGGCATGTGTTCGCCGGAGAGGGCTATGACACCCCTACCGACCTGCGATATTGCATCAACTCCATCAGCCTGACCCTCGAACCGGAGGATGACGGGGCCTAACCGTCCCGCCGGTCGGCGGACCGGCGCGCAATCCCGCGTGCCATGGCCTGATCGGCCGCGATCGGCGAGCGTGACAGGTGCTCGACGACGCTGCGCCGATTGCGTTCGGGCTGATTCTGCGACATCTTCGCCTTGCCCGCCCACCGAGTGATCGACAGTTCGACGCCGACGATGGCCGACAGCTGCCTGTCGATGAACTCGGCGGGGGCATCGGTGACCGCCCACGGTTGGTCCCGCGAACGCTCATGCAGCTCGGTCAAAGCCGACACCTGTCGGTGCAGCCAGTCGTGCTCGGTGTGGAAACGGAGTCGCCCGTGCACATGCACGGTCTCGTAGTTCCAGGTCGGCACCACCCGGCCGGACTCGGCCTTGGTGGCGTACAGCGACGGTGAGATGTAACCGTCGGAGATCGGGAAGATCGCCACGGACTCCGTCTGTGTGGTGGCCTCGCGCCAGTGCGGGTTGGCCTTGGCCATGTGCCCGAGCAGCCGGGCGTTGGGCCGGTCGTAGATCAGCGGCAGCGGCGTCACGACGAGACCTGAGGCCCCCACCGACACGAGCTGGGCCAGTCCGGGGCCGTCGAGAATCTCGGCGATCTGCTCGTCGGAGAGCGCGAAACCGGGTGGAACGTACATGAGCTCGGACTACCTCGTCGGGTGCGTACGCGCTCAGGGCAGCGCGTCGACGAGGGCACCCGGCTCGACGCGGGGCCCGGTGAAGAACGGCGTCTCCTCACGCACGTGCATGCGGGCCTCGGTGGCGCGCAGGTCGCGCATCAAGTCGACGATGCGGTGCAACTCCGGTGCCTCGAAGGCGAGCAGCCATTCGTAGTCACCGAGCGCGAACGACGCGACGGTGTTGGCGCGGACGTCCTTGTAGCCGCGGGCGGCCATGCCGTGGTCGGCGAGCATCTTGCGGCGTTCCTCGTCGGGCAGCAGATACCACTCGTAGGACCGGACGAACGGGTAGACGCAGATGTAGTTGCCCGGTTCCTCACCGGCCAGGAAGGCCGGGACGTGACTCTTGTTGAACTCGGCCGGACGGTGCAACGCGACGTTGCTCCACACCGGATCACTCGCCCGGCCCAGCGGCGTCTCGCGTCGGAATCGGTTGTAGGCGGCCTGCAGATCCTCGAGCTTCTCCGCATGCCACCAGATCATGTAGTCGGCGTCGGCGCGCATCCCCGACACCTCGTACACACCGCGCACGACGACGTCGGAGTCGTCGAGGGACTTGAAGAAGTCCGTCACCTCGGACTTGACCGAGTCGCGGTCGTCGCCGAGCTCACCCGGGCGCACGGCGAACACCGAGAACATCAGATAGCGGATCGTCGAATTCAGTGCGGCATAGTCCAAGCGGCTCATGCACCCCATGGTGCCACCGCAGGCGGGACCGCCGACACCCAGGTCGGAAGGCCCATCCGGGCCTTCAGCCGAGAGCGGCGAGGATCACCTCGGCGGCCCGACCGGCCGTTGCGATACACGCCGGCACGCCGACCCCGGCATACGAGGAGCCGGCCAGCGCCAGTCGCGGCGGCAGTGCGTCGAGCACCCCGGCCATCCGGTCCAGGTGTCCGGGTGCGTAACGGGGCAGCCCGCCGTCCCATCGCTGGATGCGGACCTCGAGCACGTGCTCCGAGGGGGCGCTCACCCCGGCGGCGACACAGATCCGATCCAGATCGGTCAGCGCCCACGACTGCAGGGACTCGTCGATACGGGGATCGTCGGCGGGGTCGGCCACCGGGTCGCCATAACGGCCGAACGAGGCGCGCACCGACACCGCCGCACCGTCACCGCCGACGTGCGCCCACTTCTGGGAGGACAGCGTGAATGCCTTGGGCCGCAGGTCTTCTCCGGTCGCCACCAGCACGCCGGAGTGGTCGGGCAGTGCCGTGCCCGGCGCCAACGCGATCGAGACCACCACCGACGACGCCGGCTCGACCGCCGCGAGGGTCGCGACGAACTCATCGCCGATCCCGGCGAGCAGGCGGGCCGCCGTCCATGCGGGCACAGCGAGAACGACGCCGTCGTAGTCGGCGTCGGTTCCGGACTCGGTGCCCACCCGCCACCGATCGCCGTCGGCGTGGACGGCGACGACCTGTCGATCGGTGCACAAGGCCGGCCGCGCGGCAGCGGTGAGCGCGTCGACGAGCACCCGATAGCCACCGACGAGTGTCCCGAACACCGGGCCACCGGTACCGACCGGATTGAGTAGCCCACCGACGGCCGCCGACAGGTTCGGCGCGCCCGCGTCGAGTCGCGCGGTCAGCGCCGGGATCGCTTCGCGCACACCGATGTCGGCGGCCAGCGACGAGTACACGCCACCGAGCATGGGATCGACGCTGCGCGCGACGACCGATGCGCCGAACCGGTCGGCCACCAGATCACCGACCGCCACGTCGTCGCCGGGCCGCCACGCCAGGGCGCGGTCGGGTTCGGCGGCGATGCGGGCGAGGTCGGCGGGATCGGCCAGGCCCGCCATCACCTCTGCCGTGGCCGGGATACCCATCAGGGCGGGGGCGGGCATCGGATGCAGCCGGCCGCCGGCCCAGATCGCCGGGCGGCGGGGCGTCGGCGAGACGACCCGATCGGCCAGACCGAGCTCGTCGACCAGCGCAACAGCCTCCGGCCGGCGCACGATGAACGCTTCGGCTCCGACGTCGGTGGCCTGCCCGGCGACGTCGACGGTGTGCAGCACGCCGCCGAGCCGCTCGCGCTGTTCGTAGAGGTCGATCGTGGCGTCGTCGCCGAGTGCGCGACGCAACCGGTAGGCTGCGACCAGGCCGGAGACTCCCCCGCCGACGATCGCGACCCGCGCCGGCATCAGAGGGTGTGGATCAGCTCGACGGCGCGGGTGAGCACGTCGGGATCCGTGTCGGGGAGCACGCCGTGACCGAGGTTCACGATGTGGCCGATCGCACCCGCGGCCACGGCCCGGCGGCCGTCGTCGAGGACGCGTCGGATTTCCTGTTCGACGACGGCGGGGCCGGCGAACAGCACGGTGGGATCGAGGTTGCCCTGCACGGCCTTACCCGGCCCGACGCGGTGTACCGCCTCCTCCAGCGGGACCCGCCAGTCGACGCCGATGACATCGGCGGGCTCGGCCATCGCCGCGAGCAACTCACCGGTGCCGACACCGAAATGGATTCGGGGAACGCCATATTCGGCGAGCTCGGCGAAGACGCGATCGACGTGCGGGGCGACGAAGGTGCGGTAGTCGGCCTCCGAGAGCGCACCGGCCCACGAGTCGAAGACCTGGACGGCATCGACCCCGGCGTCGAGTTGCACCTGCAGGAAGGTGATCGTGATGTCGGCGAGCCGGGCCATCAGCGCATGCCAGGTGTCGGGATCGGAGCGCATGAGCGCCTTGGTGTGGACGTAATTGCGACTCGGACCACCCTCGATGAGGTAGGAGGCCAGGGTGAACGGGGCACCGGCGAAACCGATCAGCGCGGTGGCCTCGTCGAGCTGATCGAGGATCTTCGTGACCGCGCGCGCGACCGCACCCACCGCGGCCGGGTCCAGACGCGGCAAGGCCTCGACGTCGGCGGTGCTGCGGATCGGCGCTGCGATGACCGGGCCGGTGCCGGCGACGATGTCGAGATCGACCCCCGCCGCCTTCAGCGGCACCACGATGTCGGAGAACAGGATCGCCGCGTCGACGTCATGGCGGCGGACCGGCTGCAGGGTGATCTCGCAGACGAGATCGGGGTCGAAGCACGACTCGAGCATTCCGATCTCGGCGCGGATCGCCCGGTATTCGGGCAGCGATCGCCCGGCCTGCCGCATGAACCAGACCGGCCGGCGGGCGGGCGACTCCCCCCGTGCGGCGGCGACGAGCGGCATACGGGAGTGACTGCGGCGGGTACCAGGTGCGTGCGACATCACCGATCACTCTGCCATGCGGTGGCGCGTCGGCAATCGCGCGGTCGGGCGTGCTCGCGGGGCGCCCGGTGGTGACCATCACCACGGCGCGCCTCCGACGCCCGACGTGGTCTCCGTCATACCGTCGGGGGCGTGACCTCCTCCGGAGCTCCGATGGAGCCTGCTGACTTCCGCACCGCGGTCGAGTCGCTGCATTCCGCGCGCATCCGGCGCGAGATCGAGGTCGGGCCGATCCGTCCCCCGCAGCGCCTCGCCCCCTACAGCTACGCCGTCGGCGCCGAGGTGCGCCCTCCGGACTCACCCGACGACCTCGACATCGACGCCGACGGCCAGGGCAGCGCCTTCGGACGGCTGATCCTGCTCTACGACCCCGACGGCCAGGACGCCTGGAACGGGACGATGCGGCTCGTCGCCTACATCCAGGCCGAGGTCGAGGCCGCACTCGCGATGGACCCGTTGCTCCCGGAGGTCGCGTGGAGTTGGTTGTCCGACGCGCTCGGCGTACCGGTCGGCCAGACCGCATCCGACGGCAGTGTGCACGCCAGCTCCGGCGGCCGGGTGGAGGTGACCGCCCTCGGCGGCACCGTCACCTCGACGACGTCGGTGCGCTACGGCGACATCGCCGGCCCCCCGCGGGCTCATCAACTCGAGTTACGCGCCTCGTGGACCGCGCCGACCTCCGACGGCCTCGGCGGTCACCTCGAGGGGTTCTGCGAGGTGTTGTCCTCGGCGGCGGGCCTGCCGCCGGTCGGGGTCACCGAACTCGGGTCGGCGTGAGCGACGCGGACCCGATCGGAGCCGCGGAGGAGTCCGCGTCGGACTCCCCGCCCGTCACCCCGTTGTTGGCACCGCGTGATGGGGTGCCGCCGGTCCTGTCGTCGGCCGCCGACTTCGCCGATGCGGCACAACGATTGGCGGCGGGCAGCGGTCCGGTCGCGCTCGACACCGAGCGGGCATCGGGCTACCGCTACTCGCAACGCGCCTACCTGATCCAGATCCGCCGAACCGGCGCGGGCAGCTTCTTACTCGACCCGATCGAGGAACCCGAGGCACTTCGGCCGGTGATCGACGCATTGGCCGAACCCGAGTGGATACTGCATGCCGCCGACCAGGATCTACCGTGCCTACGCGAGCTGGGATTCCACGCCACCACGCTTTTCGACACCGAACTCGCCGGCCGGCTGCTCGGGCTGACCAAGGTCAATCTGGCCGCGATGGTCGAACAGTTCCTCGGATTCGGGCTGCAGAAGGGCCACGGGGCCGCCGACTGGTCGAAGCGCCCACTGCCCGCGGAGTGGCTCAACTACGCCGCACTCGACGTCGAGGTACTCATCGAGTTACGCGACGCGATGGACGCCGCCCTGCGCGACGCGGGGAAAAGCGATTGGGCGGCCGAGGAATTCGCGTATGTGCTGCGCCGTCCACCGTCGCCGCCGCGCACCGATCGCTGGCGGCGGACCGCCAACATCCACACCGTCAAGACCGCCCGGGGGCTGGCAGCGGTCCGCGAATTGTGGTCGGCACGTGAGGAGATCGCGCAGCGACGCGACGTCGCGCCCGGTCGGGTGCTGCCGGACTCGGCGATCATCACCGCCGCCGCTGCCGCACCGTCGACCACCGACGAGCTGACCCGCCTTCCGGTCTTCGGCGGGCCGCGGCAACGACGGCAGGCCGGGATCTGGCTCTCGGCCCTACTGCGCGCACGCGACCTGCCCGAGGCCGAACTCCCGCCACGCAAGACTCCGGCGACCGGTCCCCCGCCGATCAGCCGCTGGGATCAACGCAACCCGGAGGCCGCGGCACGCGCGAGCGCGGTCCGGCCGCTGGTCAAACAGATCGCCGAGGAGCACACACTACCCCCGGAGAATCTGCTGACACCCGACCTGGTGCGCCAGTTGTGTTGGGAGGGAATCGATCCCCCGATCACCGAGGCGGCGGTCGACGCCCGCCTGGCGGCCGGCGACGCCCGCGACTGGCAGCGTTCGCTGACGGTCGTCCCGATCACCGCAGCGCTGAACGAGGCCACGTCGAGCACCTCGCCGACGCCGGACCAGAGCTGACCTGCGGAACCGATCTCGCACCGAAAGAGCCACTGCGACAGCGCTTGTCGCCATAGCGCGGCGGTCCCGAACCACCGCTGGTCGAACTACTGCCGGCCGAACTGCTCCGGCGCGGTCTACTCGGGGTCGGGGCCGTCGACCTCACGCAGCGAACGATCCGCACGCGACGCGTCGAGTCCGGTGTCGGCGAACTCGTGACGGTCGAGCCCCGGTGTCACGTGCATCCCGGAGACGGTCGCGGTGATCGAGCGCGCCAGATCCTGCGCGGTCAATCCCAGCTCGGCGAGGATCTCCCCGCGTGAGGCGTGTGCGATGAATTGCTGTGGGATACCGCGGTTCTGCACCGGAACGGTGACCTCGGCGATACCGAGCGCGGTCGCCACCGCCGACCCCACACCGCCGTGCACACCGCTGTCCTCGAGGGTGACCACCAACCGGTGCCGGCCGGCGATCTCGGTGATCGACGCCGGAATCGGGAGCACCCACCGGGGATCGACGACGGTGGCCTCGATGCCCTGACTACGCAGCCGTTCGGCGGTGTCGAGGGCCAGCGAGCAGAACGCCCCGACCGCGACGATGAGTACGTCACCACCGATCGGTTCGGCCGACGGGGTGCCCCGACGCAACACATCGACTCCGTCGTCAAGGCGCACCACGGCGCGGATATCTTCGGGCACAGCACCTTTGGAGAATCGCAGTGCAGTGGGCCCGTCGTCGACGGCGAGCGCCTCGTCGAGTTCTTCGCGGAGCCGCACGGCGTCGCGGGGAGCCGCAACCCGCATCCCGGGGACCATCGCGAGCAGCGAGAGATCCCACATCCCGTGATGGCTCGGCCCATCGGGACCGGTGATCCCC
Organism: Gordonia polyisoprenivorans NBRC 16320 = JCM 10675; assembly: GCF_000241325.1. Classification (GTDB taxonomy): domain Bacteria; phylum Actinomycetota; class Actinomycetes; order Mycobacteriales; family Mycobacteriaceae; genus Gordonia; species Gordonia polyisoprenivorans. The sequence goes on from NZ_BAEI01000068.1 coordinate 17,624, forward strand.
GATCGGTCGAGGACCAGCGTGACCGGCAGCTCGAGCAGCGCAACGTCCATCAGCAACTGATCGAATGCACGGTTGAGGAACGTGGAGTAGATGGCGAGCACCGGATGCAGACCGCCGAGCGCCAGCCCGGCCGCCGAGGTCATGGCATGCTGCTCGGCGATCCCGACATCGAACATCCGGTCGGGATACTTCTCACCGAAGGGTGTCAGACCCGTCGGACCGGGCATCGCGGCCGTGATCGCCACGACGTCCTCGCGGGCCGCCCCCGCCTCGACGAGTGCCGTGGAGAACACCGACGTCCAATCCTGCGGTGCCACGGACTTCGCCCGGCCGGTCACCGGATCGATGACGCCGGTGGAGTGCATCTGGTCGGCCTCGTGGTTCTCGGCGTGCGCATAGCCCATGCCCTTGCGCGTGACGGTGTGCACGATGACCGGCCCACCGAACGAACGGGCCTGCGTGAACGCCGATTCGAGCGCCTCGACGTCGTGGCCGTCGACCGGGCCGACGTACTTGAGGCCGAGGTCGGTGAACATCTCCTGTGGCGCGAGAAGGTCTTTCAGACCGCTCTTGACCCCGTGCAGAACGGCGTAGGCCGGGTCGCCGACCACCGGCAACCGTTTGACCACACGCCGGCCCTCGTCGAGGACCCGCTCGTAACCGGGCTGCAGCCGCAGCCCGGACAGATGCCGGGCCAGCCCGCCGATCGTCGGCGCGTAGGACCGGCCGTTGTCGTTGACGACGATCACCACGCGACGATCGGCGGCGGCGATGTTGTTGATCGCCTCCCAGCACATCCCGCCGGTCAACGCCCCGTCGCCGACCACCGCGACGACCGTCCGGTCGTCCTGGCCGGTCAGCGCGAACGATTTCGCGAGCCCGTCGGCGTAGGACAGTGCCGCCGAGGCGTGCGAGGACTCCACCCAGTCGTGCGGGCTCTCGGACCGCTCCTGATAGCCGGTCAACCCGCCTCGCTGCCGGAGCGAATCGAAGCCCTCGCGTCGCCCGGTGACGATCTTGTGGACGTAGCACTGGTGGCCTGTGTCGAAGATCACCGGGTCGATGGGTGAATCGAACACACGATGAATGGCCAGGGTCAGCTCGACGACACCGAGGTTGGGCCCGAGGTGGCCGCCGACCGCCGACACCTTCTGGATCAGGAACTCGCGGATCTCGCCCGCCAGCGCGGCGACCTCTGCGGCCGACAGCGTCCGCAGGTCGGCTGGTGAGTTGATGCGCTCCAGCAGGCCCATCTGATCCTCCATCACTGATCGTCTCGCTCCCGGGCGACGTGGTGCGTACCCGGCGGGCTACCCGGCACACCGACAGGTGCGCGCGGGAGCATGTGTGTCAGTCTACGGTCGCCGGTGGCGCACCCCGGTCCGCCGAGCGCGGCAGCGGGCGTGAGTTCGACCGCACGAGCACGGCGATCGCCTCGATGTGATGGGTGAGCGGAAATGCGTCGAATCCGCGGATCTCGCGGGTCTGATACCCGTTCTCGGCGAAGAATCCGAGGTCGCGGGCGAACCTCGCGACGTCGCAACCGACGTGCACCACCACGTCCGGGCCGGCCGCGGCGAGTTGTCCGATCACCCGTGCACCGGCCCCCGTCCGGGGTGGATCGAGCACGACGACCCCGGCGTCGGGGAGTCCACCGATGGTTGCGGCGACCTCGCCGCGGTGCACCTCGACGCCGTCGTCATCGGCGAAGGTCGCTTCGGCGGCGGCCAGTGCCCCGACGTCGGAATCCACGATGTGCACCGCCTGCGCATGCAGGGTGTCGGTCAGCGTGGCAGCGAAGATCCCGGCGCCGCCGTACAGATCCCAGCATGTCCCGACCGAGTCGGTGTGGCGCGCAACGAGATCGGCGACGGTCCGCGCATACACTCCGGCGGCGGCCCGGTGCCCCTGCCAGAATCCGGTCACCGGGATGTCCCAGGTTCGCTCGCCGACCCGGTGGCGCGCCGCGGTGTGTCCCTCGATCACTCGTGTCGTCCGCGGTCGTTCGTGGCGCCGCCGACGTTGCTGTGCGGCGCGACGACCACCGCCGGCCCGACGACCACCGCGACCACGTGTGGCCGTGTCGTCGGCGGGCGCGATCTCGGTGAGGTGCCGCGCGCCGTCGTCGTCGAGCACCAGCGCGAGGTCGGCGTGCGGGGTGAACCGACCGTCGAGCGCCGTGAGGTCGGTCAGGCGCGGATCGGGTTGCGCGCAGGGCCGGCCGACGACGAGGCCGGCCTCGCCGCGCCGGTGCAGTCCGGCACGCCCGTGGGCATCGACGGCCATGCGTGTCCGGATTCGCCAGCCGGTCTCGGCGTCGTCGAGCGCGGCGACCGTCGGCGGCCCGCCGTCGAGTGTGGACAGGGCGTCGTCGGTGAACCCGCCGATCCGCCGCAGGACGTCGGTGAGGATCTCGGTCTTCAGGGTGCGGGCGTGCTCGACGGAGACATGCGCGAGATCGCAGCAGCCGGCACCCTGTGCGGCGGCAGAGCAGGGTGAGACGCGTCGATGTGTCGACGGCTCGAGTACCTCGGCCACCTCGGCGACGAGGAATCCCGACTTGTCCTCGACGATGGTCGCGGTGACCAGTTCGCCCGGGATCGCGCCGCGCACGAACACAACCCGGCCGTCGTCGGCGTGGGCGATGGCGGACCCACCGTTGGCGGGTCGGCGTACCCGCAGCGTCAGCGCGTCGGAGGGGTCGCCCGTCACTCGGGGCCGCCACCGAGTGCCCGGCGGGTGTCACCGGGTGCGTGGTAGTCGAGGTCGGCCTTGCGGCGATCGGACGACGTGAGCTGCCAGGGCACCGAGGTCACCATCACCCCGGGTTCGAAGAGCAGACGTGTCTTCAACCGCAACGCCGACTGGTTGTGCAGGATCTGTTCCCACCAATGGCCCACCACGTATTCGGGGATGAACACGGTGATCACGTCGCGCGGCGATTCCCGACGCACGCGACGCACGTAGTCGATGATCGGGCGGGTGATCTCGCGGTAGGGTGACGCGATCACCTTGAGCGGCACCCGCAGATCGCTGTCCTCCCATTCGGAGACCAGTCGGCGGGTGTCGCGGTCGTCGACGTTGACGGTGACCGCCTCGAGCACGTCGGGGCGGGTGGCCCGGGCGAACAGCAACGCACGTTTGGTCGCGAGGTGCAGCGTCGAGACCAGCACGATCGAGTGGGTGCGGCTCGGTAGTACCGCCTCGTCGTCGGAGGGGGTGCGCTCGAGTTCGCGCTGCACGGTCGCATAGTGATGGTGGATCGCCTTCATCAGCACGAACAGGATGACCATGGCCAGGATCGCGATCCAGGCACCGGCGGTGAACTTGGTGATGAGCACGACCACCAGCACGGTCGCCGTCATCACCAGGCCGACGGTGTTGATCACCCGCGACTGCATCATCCGGCGGCGCGCCTTCGGGTCGGTCTCGGTGCGCAACAACCGGGTCCAGTGGCGCACCATGCCGGTCTGGCTCAGCGTGAACGACACGAACACGCCCACGATGTAGAGCTGGATCAGGGAGGTCACCTCACCGCCGAAGGCGACCACGAATGCGATCGCGGCGACCGCGAGGAACAGGATGCCGTTGCTGAACGCCAGCCGGTCGCCGCGGGTGTGCAACTGCCGGGGCAGGTAGCGATCCTGGGCGAGCACCGAACCGAGCACCGGGAATCCGTTGAAGGCGGTGTTGGCCGCCAGCATCAGGATCAGCGCGGTGACGGTCGCGACGAAGTAGAAACCTGCCGGGAAGGTATCGAACACCGCGTGCGCGAGTTGGGCGATCATCGCCTTCTGCTGGTAGCCGGGGGGTGCGCCGATGAGGTCCTCCGCCGGGTTCATCACGTATTTGGCGCCGATCCGCTCGGCGAGGAAGACGATGCCCAGCAGCAGGACGATCGCGATCGACCCGAGCAACAGCAGGGTGGTCGCCGCGTTGCGGGACTTGGGTTTCCGGAACGCCGGCACGCCGTTGCTGATGGCCTCGACCCCGGTCAGCGCCGCGCATCCCGAGGAGAAGGCCCGCGCGATCAGGAAGACGAAGGCGATGCCCATCAGGTGGCTGTGCTCGGCTCGGATCTCGAATCCCGCGGTCTCCGAACGTACCTCGCGTCCGAGGATGAAGATCTCGGTGAACCCCCAGATGAGCATGCCGAGCACGCCGACGATGAACGCGTAGGTCGGAATGGCCAGTACGGTGCCCGATTCCTTGAGCCCGCGCAGGTTCACCGCGGCCAGGATGATGATCGCGGCCACGCAGAACCACACGCGATGTTCGGACACGAACGGGATGGCCGACCCGATGTTCTCCGCCGCTGACGAGATCGACACCGCGACGGTCAGGACGTAGTCGACCAGCAGCGCACTGCCGACGGTCAGTCCCGCCGTGGGGCCGAGGTTGACCGTGGCGACCTCGTAGTCGCCGCCGCCGGAGGGATAGGCGTGCACGTTCTGCCGGTAGCTGGCGACGACCACCGCCATCACGATCGCGACCGCGATCGCCACCCAGGGTGTGTAGGCCAGCGCCGAGAGCCCGGCAACGGAGAGCACCAGGAAGATCTCCTGGGGCGCGTAGGCGACCGATGACATGGCGTCGGAGGCGAACACGGGTAGCGCGATGCGTTTGGGTAACAGCGTGTGGCCGAGACTGTCGCTGCGAAACGGTCGACCCAGAAGCAGGCGTTTTGTCGCAACGGGCACCTTTGACACGGTGGGCACCACGCAACACTAAGACCTCGGTCAGATGAAGGCCACCAGGACCCGCATCACGGCACGGCACCTACGGGTAGGTTCATCTCTGCGTGGACCGACACCGGTGCACGGCCGGCTCCCCGGCGACGCGTCGCCTCCCGGTGGCATGCGCCGGGAAGGAAGGATCGATTTTCTTGCGGGTAGTCATCATGGGCTGCGGCCGGGTGGGCTCGTCGTTGGCTCGGGCGATGGTCAAGCGCGGTCACGAGGTAGCGGTCATCGACCGCAACCCCTCGGCGTTCACCCGGCTCGGCGACGGGTTCACCGGTCAGCGCATCGTCGGGGTCGGATTCGATCGTGATGTGTTGATCAAGGCCGGGATCGAGCAGGCCGATGCCTTCGCCGCGGTGTCCTCCGGCGACAACTCCAACATCATCTCCGCGCGGGTGGCCCGCGAGACCTTCGACGTGGAGCGGGTGGTCGCGCGTATCTATGACGCCAAACGTGCCGCGGTCTACGAGCGGTTGGGCATTCCGACCGTGGCCACCGTGCCGTGGACGACCGAGCGGTTCGTCTCCGCACTCGGCGAGGTCTCCACCACGACCGAGTGGCGCGACCCGTCGGGCACGCTCGCGATCGCCCAGCTCGAGATCGACGAGTCGTGGATCGGGACGACCGTGGTGAAGTTCCAGGAACTGACCGGAGCACGGATCTCGTTCATCAATCGTGTCGGCAATCCCGTTCTGCCGGAAGCGAAGACAGTCTTGCAGCAGGACGACGTGGTGTTCGCCGCGGTGCTGCTCGAGCGCCTCGCCGAGACCCGTACGATTGCCGCGTCACCGATCGACGCCGACTGAGGAGTACGTCAATGAAAGTCGCCATCGCCGGGGCCGGCGCGGTCGGACGCTCCATCGCCCGCGAGCTCCTCGTCAACGCCCACCAGGTCACCCTGTTCGAGCGCAATGCCGAGCACATCGACACCGACGCGGTGCCCGGTGCGCAGTGGCTGCTCGCCGACGCGTGCGAATTGTCGAATCTGGAGTCGGCGGAGCTGCAGTCCTTCGACGTCATGATTGCCGCCACCGGTGACGACAAGGCCAATCTCGTCGTCAGTTTGCTCGCGAAGACCGAGTTCGCGGTCAATCGGGTGGTCGCGCGGGTAAATGATCCCCGCAACGAATGGCTGTTCGGCGAGGAATGGGGTGTCGACGTCGCCGTCTCGACGCCACGACTGCTCGCCTCCCTCGTCGAAGAGGCCGTGTCGGTCGGAGATCTGGTACGGCTCATGACATTTCGGCAGGGCCAGGCGAATCTCGTGGAGCTGACGCTGCCCGCCAACACACCGCTGGCCGGCCGGCCGGTCCACAAGCTGAGCCTGCCGCGCGATGCCGCCCTGGTGGCGATACTGCGGGGTGGTCGGGTGATCGTGCCCGAGCGTGACGATCCGATCGAAGGTGGCGACGAACTGGTGTTCATCGCTCCCGCGGAGACCGAGCCCGCGCTGCACGAGGCGATGCGGGTCCCGCAGTGACCGGCCGATCAGCGCGGGATCGGCGGGATCACTCCTCCGAGCCGTACAGCTCGTAGTACGGGTTGTAGACCACCTTGAACCCGTCGTGCTCGGCGAGGCGGCCGCGGACGGTGAGTTTGCGCCCGGGCTCGATGCCGGGAATGCGGTTACGTCCCAACCATTTCAGGATGACCGTGTCGGTCCCGTCGAAGAACTCGGCCTTGACCCCGCTCTTGGCGGCACGCGAACACGTCTCCACCGCACGCAACTCGCCGTGCATGGTGACCTCGTCGCCTCGACAACATTCGACGGCGCGCTGCGCTCCGGTTGCCTCGGACTCGGCGGCGATCTGCTCCGCATCCGCATTGCCGAGATCTTCGGTCAACCGTTTCGTCAGCCGCTTGAGATAACCGGCCGTCGGCATCACAACCTCCAGAGAGACTTCGTTTCCGCTCGGAGGGCACGAGCCTGCTGGGCTGTGGTTCTCGGCCTTCTCGTCTTCCGACGCGGGTACTTTCGGCTCAGCGTAGACCCATGTCCTCATCGCGTACAACGCGCGGCATGATCTGTGCATGCCCGCGAATGACAACCGAATCCACACCCGCAGGTTGACCGGCGCCGGGAGCGGTAGCGAGCGGGCCGAATGTGCCGGCTCCGGGAGCGCCGGCGAGCGGGCCGAATGTCACCCGGCGGACGTCCTCATCGTGATGCCGGGGACGGGTTCGGACGCCGACTTCGTTCGCCGCGCGTTCGGTCCCGCGGCCCGCGAGATCGGCGTCGACCTGATCGCCCTCGACCCGACCGACGATCTCATCGGCGGACACCGTGACGCGCTGCGGCAGTTCACTGCCGACCACGCCCGGGTGTTGGTGGGCGGGTTCTCCATCGGTGCCGCCCTGGCGCTGGAGTGGGCGCTCGGGCCGGGCCGGCATCGTTGCGTCGGGGTGTGGGCGGCGATGCCGGCGTGGAGTGGCGAGCCGAGTACCGCACTTGCCGCGACCGGCGCGGCGATGACCGCGGCAGCCCTGCGTACCGACGGCCTGGACGCGACGATCGATGCGATGTCGTCGACGAGCCCGACATGGTTGGCGAATGAGCTCGCCCGGTCGTGGCGGGCCCTGTATCCCGGACTCGTCACCCAGCTCGAACGGGCGGCGGCATATCGCGCCCCGGACCTCGACCGGATCGCCACTCTGTCCGTGCCGCTGGCGGTGGTGGCCGCCGACGACGACCCGCTCCATCCGTGGGCCGTCGCGCAGTCGTGGTGTCGCGCAGCACCTCGCGCGCAACTGCAACGGGTTCACCTGACGCAGTGGGGTACCGATCCGGCGGTGTTGGGGCGCGCGTGCGCCACCGGATGGCAGTCCCTGGTCGACGAGAGTGCCGCAACAACCGAGCGGTGAGCCCGCTCGGTACGGGGTAAGTGGGTGGTCAGCGCTTGCCGCGGCGACGGCGGAAGCGTTGCATCGCCGAACCCGCCGACGGCGGGGGCGCGTCATCGGCGTCGGGTGCGCCCTCCGGTGTCCCACTGTCGTCGGCGGGAGGCACCTCGCGGATGACGGTGGCCTGCTCGATCTGATCGAGCGCACCGCCGGCGATGCGCTCGGTCTCGGGTGTCGGCTGCTCGGGGACCTGTGCGGGGGCGGGGGTTTCGCCCGGAGCGTTCGACACGGCGAGATTGTCGGCGGCAAGGTTGTCGGGGGTGTTGTCGACGGAACCGGTCGGTGCACCGGCGGCCGGGTCGTCGGCGAACATCTGCTGCTGGGCGGCGGCGACCTGCTCGGCGAGGACGGGAGGCAGGACGATCGGCAGCATTTCGCGGGGTGGCACCGGATCCTTGCCGCGTCGCACCACCGACTCGGCGAGGACGGCACGCGCGAGTTGTGCGAGTGGGCCCGCGGATTCGGGCGGGCCGCTGGCAACACACCGCACCATCCACCGTGGACCGTCGACCCCGATGAACCGGTGTGCGCCACCGGGCACCTCGGCGAGTACCTCTCGCCCCCAATGCCCGTCCTCGACGCTGGTGGTCGCGCCTTCGTCCCGCAGGGAGGCCGCGAGTTCACGCACGACCTCACGCCACAGTCCCGGAGAGCGCGGCGCGGCGAAGGCGGTCACGCTGATCCGGCCGTGCGGGGTCACCAGATACACGGCTTCGGGTTGATGGTCGGGCGACATCTCGACGGTGACCTGTCCGCCCTCGACGACCGGGACCAGCACCGACCCGAGATCCAGGTGCGAATTGGCGAGTTCCTCGGCCGGGGTGTCGAGCAGTTCCATGTCGTAGGGCCCGCGGGCCTGGCCGACCCGCAACTCCCCGTCGCCCGAGTCCCCGACCCCCGCTCCTCGTCAGCCATCAGTTCGTGTCTCCCATCGCCGTTTTCACGGTTGGTACCGCGTCACCCTCGCCACTGCAGGGTAGTCCAGGACCGGGCGCACGCCTCACAGGATCGCGTGACCGCCGCTGGACCCGTATCCGCCCGAGCCACGGCTCGTTTCGTCCAGTTCGGTGACCTCGACGAACTCGGGCAGTTCGACTCGTTGGATCACCAGCTGCGCGATGCGGTCACCGCGCGAGATGTGGATGGTCTCGGTCGGATCGAGGTTGATCAGACACACCTTGATCTCACCGCGGTACCCGGCGTCGATCGTGCCGGGAGCGTTGACGATCGACAGACCGGCGCGCGCGGCGAGTCCGGATCTGGGGTGGACCAGGCCGACGGTGCCGTACGGCAGTGCGATCGCGATCCCGGTGCCCACGAGTTGTTGACGCCCGGCCCCGAGTTCGAGATCGATGGTGGAGCACAGATCGACCCCGGCATCACCGGGATGGGCGCGCACGGGCAGTGCGATGTCGGGGTCGAGTCGTTGAATCCGGACCGGTGGGATCGAATCGGACGAGGACGAATCGGACGGGTCGGACCCGGTCACAGGGGGGAATTCTGAGGCCACGGGGGAAGACTACGCTGAGGGGTGTGAGTGACCCGGAACCCCGCAGTGCCGCCGAACCCGGCACCCACGAACCCCGCACGGACGAATCCCAGACGAGGCCTACCGACGAGTCCGACTCCGTGGTCTCCTCGAACCCTGAGTCGGGGACGGATCGTGCCGGTGACGGTGGCAACGGTGACGCAGGCGACGGTGATCGGTACGCCGAGCGACTGTCGGTGCCGTGGTGGTGGTGGCTGGCCGCCGTGGTGGTGACCGGCGTGGTGGGTCATGAGATCCAGCTGTCGGCGCATGATTCGCCGTGGGGTCTGCTCGGTTACCTCGGCGCGGCGATCGTGTGTGCGTTGGTTCTGGTGTCGATGGGACACACCCGAATTCGGGTGACCGCCGACGGTGAGCTGCACGCCGGGAAGGCGCGGCTGCCACGGTCGGTCATCGCACGTGGGGCATCGGTGCCGGCATCGGCGAAGAGTGCCGCCCTGGGCCGGCAGCTCGACCCCGCGGCGTTCCTCATCCATCACGCATGGGTGAAGACGATGGTGTTGCTCGTCCTGGACGACCCGGACGATCCGACACCGTACTGGTTGGTGTCGACGCGCAGGCCCGCAGAACTGTTGAGCGCGTTGGGTGTTGCCGACGCAACCGCCGGCAACGGGTGAACATCCCCACCAGCAACCGGTGATGGGGTGTCACCCTGGGCCCCACCACGATCCGCCCGGCGGGCGGATCCGTCAGGTGGGGTCGATCAGGCGCAGTCCACGCAGATCATGCTGGCGCCGTTCTCACGGGCCAGACGACTGCGGTGGTAGACGAGGAAACAACTGGTGCAAGTGAATTCGTCGGCCTGCTTCGGGATGACCCGAACCGAGAGTTCTTCTCCGGAGAGGTCGGCGCCGGGCAGTTCGAACGACTCGTCGGTATCGCTTTCGTCGACGTCGACAGCAGCCGACTGCGCCTCACTGCGCCGTGCCTTCAGCTCCTCGAGCGAGTCCTCGTTCAGGTCCTCGGACTCCGTGCGCCGTGGGGCGTCGTAATCAGTAGCCATTGTGTGCCTTACCTGGTTGAAGGAGCGCGACCTGGGGTCGTCGGCTCGTGACCTGGACCGCTGGGGCGCTAAGTCGCCGGGATTGTCTTGCCGGCGTCACTACAACGTCATGACCGGTGTGATTCGTTACCGATCATCGACCAGACAGTTGTGATGTTGATCACAGTTGGTTGCCAGAACTCCAGCGGACTCGGGAGTGCGGGCGCCCGAAGCCTAGTGCACGGCCATCACAGAGTCAACAGTGCGTGCACGCCGGATGAAACCGGCGCGTGAGGCGCCGACCAGCGCCATCGCCCTACTCGGCGCCGCCTGCGCTCCGTCGCGGTGGCCACCCTCTACAGTTGGGCCAGAATCGGCGGTCGGGCCCGGCATTCATCGCCGGCGCGCCCGACCCTTCCCTGGTGAAGGAGCGCAGTTCACGGTGGTCTCGCAGATTACGACCGGCTATCCCACCGACCACAACGGTCGGCCCTACAAGCGTCGGAACGCGCGCGCGATCCTCATCCTCCTGGCCGTCCTGGTGGTTCTCGGCATCATCACGTGGTCGGTCGCCCTGGCCGGTTCGGATTCCGACACCACCCCCACCGCCTGCAACGAGCCGACACCGGCGAGCGCTTCGGCCTCGGCGACCGCCACCGCCGCACAGCCCTCCGCACCCGCGGGCGCGAGCGCAACCCCCTCCCGGACCGTCGTGAACCGGGATCAGATGCTGTCGGTCGCACCGGCTGCGCTGTCGACCTTCCAGGTGCGTGTCCTCAACGCGTCCACCCAACGCGGCGAGGCCCAATCGGTGTCCAACGACCTCACCGCCCAGGGGTTCACCCCGGCCAGCGACACCGCATTCGGTGACGACCCGATCTACCCGAATCACGACCTGGACTGCGTCGCCCAGATCCGGTTCGGCCCCGCCGGACAGGCCGCCGCCGCGTCGGTGTGGCTGGCGATCCCGTGCGCCCAGCTGATCAACGACGGCCGCCGGGGTACCGACGTCGACGTCGCACTCGGTGAGTACTACAAGCCGCGCGAGCAGTCACAGGACGCGCAGGCCGCACTCGAGGCGCTGCGTTCGGCCGACCCCAAGAACCCGCAGGCCGGAGTTGATCCGGGGCTGGTGAAAGCGGTGCACGCCCAACCCTGCTGAACGACGCCCGCGGTCGGTGGGGAGCGTCAGTCGCGAGCCGGAAGTGCCCGACGCGCACCGAGATCCTCGAGCAGCGCGACGAAGGCGTCGGCGATCCCGGGAGCCACCGCGATCGTCGCGTGGCCGTCGCAGGACCGCGAATCGGCCGGTGGCAGATGGACGACCGCTCCGGCCTCGGCGGCGATCAATCCGCCCGCCGCCCAATCCCAGGGGCTGAGCCCGTGCTCGATGTGGGCATCGACCGCCCCGCTGGCGACCATGCACAGATCGAGTGCCGCCGCGCCGATGCGACGGAGGTCGCGTACCCGGGGCAGCAATTGCGCCACGATCGCCCCCTGCTCCCGCCGGCGCTCCGCGTCGTATCCGAATCCGGTGGCGACGAGGGCGAGCTCGACCCGCTCGATGTCGTTGCAGCGCAACGGCACCGTCTCACCGCCGGCGCGCAGGAACGCGCCGCCGCCCTCGGCCGCGTGATAGGTGACCGCCCGCGCGACGTCGACCACCGCGCCCGCCACCGAACGACCGTCGACCTGCGCGGCCACCGACACCGCATAGGCCGGGATACCGTACATGAAGTTGACGGTCCCGTCGATGGGATCGACGACCCAGCGCACCCCGGTCGGCACATCGACGGCGCCGCCGGACTCCTCGCCCAGGATTTCGTCGGCCGGTCGGGCCGTGCGGAGGCGATCCCGAATCAGTTGCTCGGTTTCGGTGTCCGCCAAGGTGACCGGGTCGGTCGGCGTCGACTTGGTGGTCACCGCCTCGACGCCGTCTTCGGCGGCCTGCGGACCCGGACCGCCGAAGAGTTCCGGACGTCGGCGGCGAACATGGTCGGCCGCGGCCTCCGCGATGTCGACGGCGAGCTCGGCCAGCACGGCAGGACTCTCGACTGTCACATTCGCCGACGGCACATCCTCGGGTGCGACGTTCCGGCCGACGGGATCACTGCCTCGTTGCTCCACCTGTCCATGTGAGCACATCCGGCGCCGCGAGCGGGCGTTCGGGCATCCGGTGAGACGGGGCTCACCGCACTGACCGACACCTCCCGGGACGGATTGGCCATCCTCGCTGCACCACGATGCCCGCCTGGATAGCCTGGAGACGCGTCATACCCGATCACCATCGATCCGTATCGAGAGGACCCGCCATGACCGAGTCCGGCACGCCCGGCTCCCCCACCGCCTCCGCACGCGAAGGAGATCGGGCCCCGGACGAAAAGACTTCGACGGCAACCAATCTCGCCTTCGGCGTGGACGTCGGCGGCTCCGGTATCAAGGGCGGCATCGTCGATCTCGACACGGGTGCCCTGATAGGTGAACGGTTCAAGGTGCTCACCCCGCAGCCGGCCACCCCCGACGCGGTCGCCGGCGGGGTCGCCGAGGTCGTCGCGCACTTCGACTGGCAGGGACCGGTCGGCATCACCCTGCCGGGGGTCATCACCGGCGGGATCATGCGCACCGCGGCCAACATCGACAAGGGCTGGATCGGCACCGACGTCTACGAACTGTTCAGCAAGAATCTCGACGGCCGGAAGGTCTCGGTCCTCAATGACGCCGATGCCGCCGGTATGGCCGAGGACGCCTACGGGGCGGGCAAGGGCGTCAATGGCGTCGTGATGCTGCTGACCTTCGGAACCGGTATCGGCTCGGCGATCCTCAACGACGGAAAACTGGTGCCCAACACCGAACTCGGCCACCTCCAGGTGGGCAAGAAGGAAGCCGAGCACCAGGCGTCGTCGAAGGTCAAGGAAGACAAGGGATGGTCGTATGAGAAGTGGACCGAGAAGGTCTCCGAGGTCCTCAAAACCTATGAGGCGCTGTTCTGGCCGCGACTGTTCATCGTCGGTGGCGGGATCAGTCGCAAGTCGGCGAAATGGATTCCGCTGCTGACCAACTCCACCCCCGTCGAGGCCGCGGCCCTGCTCAACACCGCGGGCATCGTCGGGGCGGCCATGGCCGTCGATCAGGGCCTCCGCGTGTAAATCGTGACCTTCCAACACTGCCGTTGACCTGGCCTTTGTCACATCGGTGGGGGTGGTGTCGTTACAATGGATCGCACCGGTGCCATGTGCGCCGCACCAAGCCCTCATCCGCGACGGCCGACGCTGCCGCGAGGACAGTCAAGATTCGCATCCGAAAGGTTGTACGTGGCAGCCACCCAGACCCGCCAGAACGACGCAGAGGTCTCCGACCCGACCACGGTCTCCGACCCGACGACGTCGACCGCTCCCACGGCTGACAAGGCACCCGCGAAGAAGACCGCCAAGAAGGCGGCCAAGAAGGCCACCGCTCGCAAGACCGCCAAGAAGGCTCCTGCCCGCAAGACCGCCGCGAAGAAGGTCGCCCCGAAGGCCGCCGGTGACGCGGACTCCCCCGACGACACCGATACCGAGCCCACCTCGATCGAAGAACTCGATGGCCCCGACGCCGTACTCGACGACGTCGAGATCGACGCCGACGATCTGACCGCCGACGACGACGAGGAAGACGCCGAGGACTCCGCCGACGACGAGGACGACGAGGAGTCCGAAGGCACCCCCGCAGCTCCTGCGGCGGCCAAACCAGCCACCGCCGCGGCCGCCAAGTCCTCCGACGACGCCAAGACCGCCGGCGACTTCGTCTGGGACGAAGAGGAATCCGAAGCCCTGCGCCAGGCCCGCAAGGACGCCGAACTCACCGCGTCGGCCGACTCGGTGCGCGCCTACCTCAAGCAGATCGGCAAGGTCGCCCTGCTCAACGCCGAGGAGGAGGTCGAACTCGCCAAGCGCATCGAGGCCGGACTGTTCGCGACCGAGCGACTGCGCCGGATCATGGAGTCCGGCGAGAAGATCAGCACCGCACAGAAGCGCGATCTCAACTGGATCTCACGCGACGGCAACCGCGCGAAGAATCATCTTCTCGAGGCGAACCTGCGTCTGGTTGTGTCGCTGGCCAAGCGCTACACCGGTCGCGGTATGGCCTTCCTCGACCTGATCCAGGAAGGCAACCTGGGCCTCATCCGTGCCGTCGAGAAGTTCGACTACACCAAGGGTTACAAGTTCTCGACCTACGCCACCTGGTGGATCCGGCAGGCGATCACCCGCGCCATGGCTGATCAGGCCCGCACCATCCGCATCCCGGTGCACATGGTCGAGGTCATCAACAAACTCGGTCGCATCCAGCGCGAGTTGCTCCAGGACCTGGGCCGTGAGCCCACGCCGGAGGAACTGGCCAAGGAAATGGACATCACGCCGGAGAAGGTTCTGGAGATCCAGCAGTACGCGCGTGAGCCGATCTCGCTGGACCAGACCATCGGCGATGAAGGTGACTCGCAACTCGGCGACTTCATCGAGGACTCCGAGGCCGTCGTCGCGGTCGATGCGGTGAGCTTCACCCTGCTGCAGGACCAGCTGCAATCGGTCCTGGAGACGCTCTCGGAGCGCGAGGCCGGCGTGGTCCGTCTGCGTTTCGGCCTCACCGACGGCCAGCCGCGCACTCTCGACGAGATCGGCCAGGTGTACGGCGTCACGCGCGAACGCATCCGCCAGATCGAGTCGAAGACGATGTCGAAACTGCGCCACCCCAGCCGCTCCCAGGTCCTGCGCGACTACCTGGACTGACCGACACCCTCACGATCCACCTGCTGCCCCGGCCCGACGGCCGGGGCAGTCGGCGTCTGCGCGCCGATTCCTCAGCTCTGTCAAGGGTTTCGGGCCCGCTGATCGGGACGCACTCGCGGATGCGAGGGGGTGACGGCAGCACCCCTACGATGTCGGACATGCCGCTTTCGCGCGATGTACCCGGAACTCCCCTGGTGCGTCGCCGTGTCGTCGACCTGGTGCGGGTCGCGTCGATGCTGTGTCCGGTCGGGCTCGCCGCCGCCTGATCCGATGCCGCTCTGATCCGCGGTCTCTCTGATCCGGCGTCTCGCTGATCCGACGTCTGGTTGATCCACACAGATCCGGTTCAGCCCCGACTCTGATTCACCTCCGACTCTGATTCAGCCCCGACACCTTCATCGAAAGACTCTTCTGATGCGCACCATCGTTCTCATCGGCCTCGTCGGCTTTGCCGCCCAACTGGTCGACGGCAGTCTCGGCATGGCCTACGGCGTCACCACGACGACACTGCTACTGGCCATCGGCACCAATCCCGCCGCCGCGTCGGCGACCGTCCATCTCGCCGAGATCGGCACCACCCTGGTCTCGGGCGTCTCGCATTGGCGATTCGGCAATGTCGACTGGAAGGTGGTGCGCCGCATCGCAATTCCAGGTGCAATCGGCGCATTCCTGGGTGCGACGATCCTGTCGAATCTGTCGACCGAGGCCGCAGCGCCCGTGATGGCCGCGATTCTGTTGGCCCTGGGTCTCTACATCCTCGTGCGATTCACCTTCAGTGGCATTCCCCGGCAGCACCTCGGGAAGCCGCTGCGCAAACGGTTCCTGTCCCCACTCGGCCTGATCGCCGGATTCGTCGACGCCACCGGCGGCGGCGGATGGGGACCGGTTGGCACACCGGCCATCCTGGCCAGCGGGCGTCTCGAGCCACGGAAGGTGATCGGCTCGATCGACACCAGCGAGTTCATCATCGCCGTTGCCGCGAGCCTCGGATTCCTGTTCAGTCTGGGATCGCAGGGCATCAACTTCGCGTGGGTCGGTGCGATCCTCGTCGGCGGTGTGCTCGCCGCTCCGCTGGCGGCCTGGCTGGTCCGCCACGTCCCGCCGCGTCTGCTCGGCGCGTCCGTCGGCGGGCTGATCGTGCTCACCAACGTGCGCAGCCTGCTGCGGGCAGACCTGGTCGACATCGCTCGTCCGGTCCAGACGGCGATCTACACCGTGGTGGTGCTCGCGTGGGCCGCGGCATTCGCCTACTCGCTGCGCGAGTACCTGCGCGACCGCGAGGTGGAGTCCTCCGACGCCATCAGCTCCCTGCGCGAGGAACAGGAACGCGACACGACGACGGGCGCGGTGGCGACGCCGGCACGCTGATACCGGGGTTCACCCGGGTCCGCACCTGCGCCGCGATGTGAGCCGCGTCGCACTGCCGGTAACAGTCTGTGGATCCCATGTTGCGGGTGCCGCCACCCGTGTAACGGGTGAGTGACGACACAACTCGCCGGGGCTGCGGAACAATACGAAAGCCGAAAACGTCTGACACAGTGAGGTTGGCGCATCGCCCGGATGTGCCGGCTCACGAAGGAATGGCACGAGAGGTGCCGGACCGGGACGGAGGAAACCATGCCAGACATCGCGACCACACCCCCGATCTCCCTGCCACTGACCGCATCGGATCGCTGCGATCGCTGTGGCGCCGCGGCCAAGGTGCGCGCCGTACTCCCCAACGGCGGCGAACTCCTCTTCTGCCGGCACCACTTCAACGAGCACGAGGCTCGCCTCGTGGAAATGCAGGCCACCGTGGACCAGTCGGCCGGCGAGCTCGTCTGACCGACCCAACACCACGAGAGGGCCCGGCGGGAAACGTTTCCCGCCGGGCCCTCTCGTCGTCAGTGGGCGCTCAGCGCCATTCACGCAGGGCGGCGATCCGCTCGCGCAGTTGATCCGCCGAGGCCATCGCGGTCGGTGGGCCACCGAGTTTGCTCCGCAGTTCGCTGTGCACGACCCCGTGCGGTTTCCCGGTGCGATGGTGGTGCATAGCGACGAGCGTGTTCAGTTCCTTGCGCAAGGCGTGCAGATTCTCGCCGACGGGCTTGACCGCGTCGGCGGCCGGGGTGGTGACCGGGGCGGCCGAACGCGTCTGGACCTGGTCGGCCTGCCGCTGACGCAGGAGTGCGCGCACCTGATCGGCGTCGAGCAGGCCGGGTAGACCCAGGTAGTCCGACTCCTCGTCGCTGCCGGAGAACGTCGCCGTGCCGAATGAGGAGCCGTCGAAGATCACCTGATCGAGTTCGGCGTCGGCGTGTAGGGATTGGAAACCCTTCTCCTCCTCGCCCGGCTCGTCCTTCTGCTTGTTGGCGTCGGTCAGCAGGGCGTCGTCGAGGCCGTCGCTGTCCCGATGCGGCTTGCCGAGCACGTGATCGCGCTCGGCCTCCATCTGGCTGGCGAGGTTCAGCAACACCGGCACCGACGGCAGGAACACGCTCGCCGTCTCACCCGGTCGGCGCGACCGGACGAATCGGCCGATGGCCTGCGCGAAGAACAACGGCGTCGACGAACTCGTCGCATAGACGCCGACGGCCAGCCGCGGAACGTCGACACCTTCGGAGACCATGCGGACCGCCACCATCCACTCGTCGTCGGACTCGGCGAATTCCGCGATCCGCGACGATGCCTTCGGATCGTCGGAGAGCACGACCGACGGCATCCTTCCGGTGATCGCCTGCAACAGTTCGGCGTAGTCACGGGCGACGGTCTGATCGGTGGCGATGACAAGGCCACCCGCATCGGGCATACCGCCGGCCCGGATCTGTCCCAGCCGGGTGTGGGCGGCCTGCAGCACCGACGGAATCCAGTCCCCGTGCGGGTCCAGGGCGGTCCGCCACGCGCGTGCGGTGTGCTCGGCCGACAGCGGCTCACCCAACCGTGCGGTGAACTCCTCGCCCGCGCTCGTGCGCCAACTCGCCTGACCCGAATAGGCCAGGAACACCACCGGTCGCACGACGCCGTCGGCGAGGGCGTCGGAGTATCCGTAGGTGTGGTCGGCGCGGGAGCGCAGCACCCCACCCTCTTCGGGTTCGTAGGTGACGAACGGGATCGGCGAGTCGTCGGATCGGAACGGCGTACCGGTCAGGGCGAGTCGGCGCTCGGCGTCGTCGAAGGCCTCACGGATCGCCTCACCCCACGACTTCGCGTCGCCGCCGTGGTGGATCTCGTCGAGGATCACCAGTGTGCGCCGGTTCTCGGTGCGCACCCGGTGCCGGGACGGGTGCGCGGCGACCTGCGCATAGGTCAGCGCGACGCCGTGATAGTCGGAGCTGGTCTGACCGGTCGCGTTGCGGAACCGGGAGTCCAGCAAGATGCCCACGCGAGCGGCGGCCTGGGCCCACTGATGCTTGAGGTGCTCGGTCGGCGTCACCACGGTGATCTGCTCCACCGTCCGGTCGTCGAGGAGTTCCCGCGCCACGCGCAGACCGAAGGTGGTCTTACCCGCACCGGGGGTCGCGACCGCCAGGAAGTCCTTCGGCCCCCGCGCGAGGTATCGGGTCAGCGCACGCCGCTGCCAGGCGCGGAGCGGGGGGCCCGAAATGGTGGCGGCGGCAAGGTCTTCGGCAGCGGTCACTGGCAGCTGACTCCGGGGGTCGGTGGACGGGGAATCCGTCGGTGTTCCCGGTCGAACCCGGGCGACACAGTATGCCGGGCGATCGGCCGGCACACCTCACGGACGGGCCAATGCTACCGAGCGGTTCCGACACCCGCGTGGGCGACACGGTGTGGGACACAACGTGCCGTCGAGGCGTCGGGCACCACGGTGCCGAGGCGCGGGGGCCGTGCAGTCGAGGTGTGCAGGAAACGCCGAGGACTCCGCGTGCGACACGCGCATTGGGCACGTCGCGGCCATGGTGGCGCACATCACCTTCGCCGATCGTGGATGCTGTAACCATCAGCACCCGACGACGCAACCCCGCTCCGATGACTCCCGACGACGTCACGTCGTCGGGCGCACGTCGTGGCCCGGTCCCCGAGGCGGCCGGACGCCCGGGTGCCGATCCGCCGCCGGGTGCTCTGCTCCCCCGACCCCCTCGCGCACCGCACCCCGACCGCGGTGAGATCCCGACCGCACCGCTGCACTCGGCGCGCCGCCCGGCACCGTCGTCGGTCGAACTCGACGCACCCGACCCCAACCACCGGGCGCTCGCCGACCCGGGGCAGCCCGAGACGGCCCACCCCGGCTCACCCCCACCTGGCGCCGACCCGCGGACGGACAAGGAACTCGGGCGCGACGACCCGACGGTCGAACCGCCCGAGACCCCGCGGCGTCCGGTGGTACGCAACGTCCCGATCCTGATCTGGCGGACGATCGTGAAGTCCTGGGATGACGGGATCGTGGGCTGGGCCGCGCAGGCCGCGTTCTGGCAGGCGCTGTCGCTGCCTCCCCTGCTCCTCGGACTGCTCGGCAGCGTCGGCTATCTCTCGGGCTGGTTCGGTCCCGACACCGTCGACGTGATCTCCGATCGCATCCTGGCGTTCGCGAACCGCACCTTCTCACCCAATGTGGTCAACGACCTGATCAAGCCGACCGTCGACAACGTCCTGGGCCGCGGACGTGTCGGTGTCATCTCGGTCGGCTTCATCCTGTCGTTGTGGGCGGGGTCATCGGCGGTGTCGTGCTTCGTCGCCTCGATCGTGCGTGCCCACGACCAACACGAGGTCCGAAATCCGGTGTGGCAGAGGATCTTCGCGCTGCTGCTCTACCTCGGGTTTCTCACCGTCGCGGTCCCGCTGCTCCCCCTGGTCGCGCTCGGCCCCAACTATCTCCGAGAGATCGTGCCGGAATCCTGGGACCCGATCGTCACCAACGCGATCGATTTCGGGTACTTCCCGTTCGTGGCGTTGCTGCTCATGCTGGTGCTGACCACGCTCTATCATCTGGCGCTGCCCAACCCACTGCCCTGGCATCGCCTGGTGGGAGGCGCGATCGTCGCGGGAATCGTCTTCTGGGTGGCCAGCTACTTCCTGCGGCTCTATCTGGCCGCGATCACGCGGGCGGGCTACACCTATGGCGCGCTGGCCACCCCGATCGCGTTCCTGCTCTTCACGTTCTTCCTCGGGTTCGCGATCGTGGTCGGCGCCGAGTTCAACGCCGCGGTGCAGTCCCTGTGGCCTGCGCGGCCCGCGGTGACCGCGCAGGTCCGGGACTGGGTCCACCACCAGACCGCAGAGGTCACCGGACAGCTCAAGACGCTGCCCGAGCGCCTGTCGACCGGTCCGATCAGCCGACGAAACCGGCCGAGTGGGCATTCACCCGACGATTCGTGACGACCACGATTCCCGATCGCCGGCGATCAGGCACTCATTCCTTACGCATCCGCTTATAGATCTTCTTGCACTTCGGGCACACCGGCGAGCCCGGCTTGGCCGATCGGGTCACCGGAAAGGTCTCCCCGCAGAGGGCCACGACATGAGTACCCATGACCGCGCTCTCGGCGATCTTGTCCTTCTTGACGTAATGGAAGAACTTGGGCCGGTCGTCGTCACCGCGATCGGTGGCGTCGGCGTCGGGACGTTCGTCGGTGGTGGTGTCGGTCCGCACATCGGTGTCGATGCGTTCGTCGATGTCGGGCCGCTCAATGGTTTCGGTGGGCATGCCCACCATTGTGCGCCACCCGGGCTGGACCGGGTCACCCCTGCCGAACCCAAGGCACTCGAGAACGCAACGGAATCGAATAATCGGACATAACCGACAGTGCGACCGTTCGGGGAAAGTGGGACAGTGGAGTCATGGGTGAGCGGGACGACAACGGCGAGCGGTCCGGGACGGATCGATCGAAGGCAGATGCATTCCTCATCACCGGCGCCCCGACACCGTACGACGAGCAGCATCGCGCCCGTGTCCGCAAATACCTGACACTGATGGCGTTCCGTGTCCCGGCCCTGATCATCGCGGGCATCGTGTACTCGTCGACCGGTTCGGGCTGGTGGGCGCTGGCCATCATCGCCGCATCGATCCCGCTGCCGTGGGTGGCGGTGCTGATCGCCAACGATCGGCCTCCGCGCAAGCGCGGCGAGGTTCCGCACTACCTGTACGGGTCCGATCACACCGTCGTCGGCCCGGCTCCGCTCGGAACCACTGCCCGAACGATCGATTCGACGTCCTCGGAGACACCGCCAGGGGCCTGACCGTGTTCCGCGGATTCACCGATCTCAGCAACTTCTCAGAACCACCGACGGTGAGGTGCGTATATCAGCAGGTCAGCATGGTGACCGAAAGGTAAGGAACTCCGGCGTCGGGAACTATCGGCGTCGGTGCGGCGTTGGACCATCTGAATGCACTCAAGTCAGGAGGCCGGAATGTCACGCTCCACCGTTGCTCGCTCCACCACCCCTACCACCGATTTCTCCGCCGAGCCCACCACCTCCACTCGTCCTGCCATGACAGAGCAGGATCTCGACGCCCAATCGCCCGCCGCCGACCTCGTCCGGGTCTATCTCAACGGCATCGGCCGCACCGCGCTGCTCAACGCCGAACAGGAGGTCGAGCTCGCCAAGCAGATCGAGGCGGGCCTCTACGCCAAGCACGTCCTGGCCACCCGTAAGCGTTTGAGTGCCGCCAAGAAGCGCGACCTCAACACCGTGGTCCGTGAGGGCGAGGCAGCGCGTGCGCATCTCCTCGAGGCCAACCTGCGTCTGGTGGTCTCGCTGGCCAAGCGCTACACCGGTCGCGGTATGCCGTTGCTCGACCTCATCCAGGAGGGCAACCTCGGCCTGATCCGCGCCATGGAGAAGTTCGACTACGCCAAGGGATTCAAGTTCTCGACGTATGCCACCTGGTGGATTCGTCAGGCCATCACCCGCGGTATGGCCGATCAGAGCCGCACCATCCGGCTGCCCGTCCATCTCGTGGAGCAGGTCAACAAGATCGCCCGCATCAAGCGCGAGTTGCATCAGCAGCTCGGCCGCGAGGCGACCGACGACGAGCTGGCCAACGAGTCGGGCATTCCCGCCGAGAAGATCGCCGATCTCCTCGACCACAGCCGCGATCCGGTGAGTCTGGACATGCCGGTCGGCAGCGACGAAGAGGCCCCGCTGGGCGACTTCATCGAGGATGCCGAGGCAACCTCGGCCGAGAACGCAGTCATCGCGGGTCTGCTGCACTCGGACGTGCGCGCCGTTCTCGCCACCCTCGACGAGCGTGAACAGCAGGTCATCCGCATGCGCTACGGCCTCGACGACGGTCAACCGCGCACGCTCGACCAGATCGGCCGGATGTTCGGACTCTCCCGTGAGCGTGTTCGGCAGATCGAGCGCGAGGTGATGGGCAAGCTGCGTCAGGGCGATCGCGCCGAACGCCTGCGCGCCTACGCCAGCTGACTCGCGGCCGCCCCGGTCAACACATTCCGGTCTGGCTGAGCCGGCCTAGCTGAGCCTCCTCGGTCCGGTGTCCCTCCTCGAGGGCACCGGACCGATGCGTATCCGGGCATTGAGAATCGCAGCGCCGTCGGGCGAGACCAGGATCGGATCACAGGTGACTTCCCGGATCTCCGGGATGTCCTCGACGAGGGTCGAGATGCGTTGCAGGATGTCGACGAGAGCGGCCTTGTCGGCGGGGCGCTCACCGCGGAATCCGTCGAGCAGCGGCGCCGAGCGAGGCGCATCGATGAGATCGGCGGCGTCCCGATCCGACAGTGGCACCGCGCGGTACGCACGATCGCCGAGAAGTTCAAAGGTGCTGCCGGACAAGCCGAATGAGATCAGCGGCCCGAATGACGGGTCATCACGCATGGTGATGACGGTCCCCACCCCCTTGGGCGCCATCTTCTGCACGTGTAGGACGCCGTCGCCGGTCAGTTCGGTCAGCTCGGCGAACGCCGTCACCACCGCGGTGGGATCGGGGAGATCCAGCCGCGCACCCTCGCGGTCGAGACGGCCCCGCCAGCCCGGCGAGGTGGCCTTGACCGCCACCGGAAAACCCAGCTCGCGGGCGGCGGCACTGGCCTCGTGCATCGTACGTACCTCGCGGAACGCCACGACATCGATGCCGTACCAGGTCAGCAGCCGGGCCGCGGCAACCTCGTTCAGCAGCCGACCGGTCGGTTCGGTATCGGGGGTGTTCTCGTCCGGTGTGGTGCGCTCCCCGTCGGTGGCCTCGAGGCCCGCCATCTCCTCCCGGACGAACATGCGGGCGGCTTCGGGATCGACGTCGGCAGGCCGGATGACGGTCGGCTCGGGCCGGGCGCGCCAGCGCGCGTACTGCCACGCGTTGGCCAGCGCGGACGCCGCGCGTTCGGGGCTGCCGTAGGACGGTATCGATCCCCGCTCCGGCAGGCCGTTCGGGCCGGGACGCATGAGTCCGGGCGGGATGCCCTCGACCGCCAGGAACGTCGTCACGATGGGCTTGGCCGCATCGGCGTCCGGGGTGTTGGCCGCGGCCATCAGCGCGCGGGCGTGCCAGTCGGCGTCGACCGCCACCGGCGGCACGAACACCACGATGATCGCGTCGACCTGGTCGTCGGCCATCGCCGCGGCCACTGCCGACTCGAACTCCTCCTCCGACGCGCCGGCCCCGATGTCGACGGTGCCGATCACGTCCAGACCACCGTTGCGGGCGGTGTCGGCGGCGAGGCTGCCGAGTACCGACGAGTTGCCGATGATCCGGGTGCGCGGCCCGCGCGGCAGCGGCTGATAGGCGAATATCGTTGCGCAGTCGAACAATTCCGGGATGGTGTCGACCTGGATCACGCCGGCCTGCTCGAGCACCATCTGCGCGATGCGGTCGTCGAGGGTGGCCGCGGCCGATCGGGCGGCACGCACCGCGGTCAGCGCCCCCTTGCCGGACTTGACCGCCACGATGGGTTTGGTCCGCGAGACGCGACGCGCGATGCGCGAGAACTTCCGCGGGTTACCGAAGCTCTCCAGATAGAGCAGCACCACATCGGTCGCGGTGTCGGTGTCCCAGTACTGCAGCAGGTCGTTGCCGGAGACGTCGGCGCGGTTACCTGCCGAGACGAAGGTCGACAGACCGATCTGGCGCCGCGCGGCGGTGTCGAGGATGGCGATGCCCAGCGCACCGGACTGGCAGAAGAAGCCGACCCGCCCGGCGGCGGGGATACGCGGTGCCAATGTCGCGTTGAGTGCGACCTGTGGGTCGTTGTTGGCGACGCCGAGGGCGTTGGGCCCGACCAGACGCATGCCGTGTTCGCGCACCTGCTCGAGCAGGCGCCGCTCACTGGCCAGGCCCGCCTCACCGGCCTCACCGAACCCCGACGACACGATGACCAGGGTGCGCACGCCCTTGACGAGGCAGTCGTCGAGGACGTCGTCGACGACTGCTGCGGGTACGGCCACGACCGCGAGGTCCACGGGATCCGGGATGTCGCGCACCGTCTCGTAAGCACGGATACCCCGCACCGACGGTGGCCGCTGCCGGTCACGCAGACGCGGATTGCCATGCGCCACCGGATGTCCCACCACGTGGTGGCCGGCCGCGCCATCGGCGTGCGCCTGCTCGTCGGTGTCGTCACCGTGGTGTCCGGGCCCGTTGACCGGGAACACCGGTCCGGCGAATCCGCCGGCGATGATGTTGGCCAACAGGGCGTTGCCGACCTTCTTCGGATCGGTGGATGCACCGATCACCGCCACCGACATGGGTCGCAGCAGATTGGCGACGCTACGCGCCTCGGACGCACGTTCGCGGGCGTTGCGCACCGACAGCAACGCCTCGGTCGGGTCGATGGTGAACTCGACGTGAACCGTCGCGCCGTCGAAGGCGCGCGAGATCTGGTATCCGGCATCCCGGAACACCGCGACCATGTTCGGGTTCTCGCTGAGCACCTCCGCCTCGAATCGGGTGAAGCCGTTCTCCGCGGCGGCGCCGGCGAGGTGTTCGAGAAGGATCGGCCCCAGTCCGCGTCCCTGATGTGCGTCGGCGACGACGAAGGCGACCTCGGCCGATTCGGGTTTGCCGTCGGCGGCGAGGCCCTCGTAGATGCCGATCGCGATGAACTCACCACCGAGCACGGCGACCAGCGCCACCCGCTGCTGGTGATCGACCGTGGTCATCCGAACCACCTCGCGCGGCGGCAGCGTCGGGGTGGGGCCGAAGTACCGCATGTAGCGGGTGCGTTCGCTCAGCCCGGCATGAAACCGGACAACGCGATCGGCGTCGTCGGGGACGATCGGCCGGAGATGCACCACGCCACCGTCGGAGGCCAGGACGTCGGCGATCCAGTGCCGCGGGTAATCCCAGGGCCCGCGCGGGACCGGCCCCTCCACCGTGCGCGCTCCCGCGGTGGTGTCGGCGTCGACGTCCGACTGCCCTGCGTCGTCCGAGGTGGGTTGCTCAGTCACGCGGATCCTCCGGGTCGAGTCCGTGCAGCGGGAAGACCGCCTTGCGGGTGGCCATGATGGCGCGATCGGTCTGTCGCAGCGCCGACTCGTCGATACCGGGCGGTGCTTCCTGACCGGTGTCGCCGTCCCAGGCGACATAGCCGACGTCGCCGTCGTCGCTCATCGTGCCCACCGGTGCCGCCGAATACTCCGAGTAGATCGTGCCCGCGACCTCGGTCGCGGTCTCACACCATTGCTCACCGATGGTGGTCTCGACGGGGATGTCGCGGTCGAGGACCACGCCGAGCAGGTGCGTCCAACTGCGCGGTACGACGTTGACCACGCCGTAGCCCCCGCCACCGACCGCGATCCACCGTCCCTCACAGTACTTTTCGGCGAGGTCACGCATGGCGATCATCGCCGCGCGTTGTCCGTCGACGGTCAGTGCCAGATCGGTCAGCGGGTCGGCGCGGTGACTGTCCGCACCGCACTGGCTGATCAGGATCTGTGGTGCGAACTCGGCGATCATCGATGGCACCACCGCATGAAACCCTCTCAGCCACAACCGGTCCGGGGTGTTCGGCATGAACGGCAGATTCACCGCGGTGCCGTGTGCATCCTCCTCACCGATCTCGGTCGGCCAACCGGTGCCGGGCCACAGGGTGGCCGGATGCTGGTGCAGCGAGATGGTCATGACACGCGGGTCGGCGACGAACTCGGCCTGCACCCCGTCACCGTGGTGGGCGTCGATGTCGATGTAGGCGATGCGGTCGTAGCCGTGGTCGAGCAACCACCGGATGGCGACCGAACAGTCGTTGTAGATACAGAACCCCGCGGCCCGCGATCGCATGGCATGGTGCATGCCGCCGCCGATGTTGACCGCCCGGCGCACCGATCCCGATGCGACGGCCTGCGCGGCGGCGAGCGTCCCACCGACGAGCAGCCGAGCGGCTTCGTGCATCCCGTCGAAGACGGGATTGTCGGCGTCACCGAGTCCGAACAGCCGCGCCAGCAACGGCCCGGACAACGACGCGGTGCCCGATCCGACGGCCCGCACGGCATCGATGTAGTCGCGGGAGTGCACCGGGATCAGCGCGTCGTCGTCGATCTGCAACGGGTCGGCGAGGTCGACGTCGTCGAGTACCCCGAGACTGCGCGCCAACGACATCGTCAACGCCAGACGCACGGGGTTCATCGGGTGGGAGTGCGCCCACCGGTAGGACAGGAAGTCCTCACTCCAGATCACCGCTGCACTCATCGAGGACTCCACTGACTCGGCACGGATTTCAGGCTAGTGGGTCCGACGCCCGCCCGGTGCGGATCGGCACGGGGGCGACGACGCTCACACCGACGACACTCACCGAGGAGCCGACGACGCCACGCGGGTGTTCCGGGGCGCTCGACGACTTCGCCGATGCCGGTGCTGGTCAAGGTACCCTTGGTGACGACGAAGGGACTGCGGACAGTGAACGATCTGGTTGACACCACCGAGATGTACCTGCGGACGATCTACGACCTCGAAGAAGAGGGGATCGTCCCACTGCGTGCTCGTATCGCCGAGCGTCTCGATCAGAGCGGACCGACGGTGTCACAGACGGTGGCGCGCATGGAACGCGACGGGCTGTTGCGGGTCGCGGGGGACCGCCACCTCGAACTCACCGACAAGGGCCGCGGTCTCGCGATCGCCGTCATGCGTAAGCACCGGCTGGCCGAACGACTGCTCGTCGATGTCATCGGGATGCCCTGGGACCAGGTGCACGACGAGGCCTGCCGCTGGGAGCACGTGATGAGCGAGAACGTCGAACGACGTCTGCTGGCGGTGCTCGACAACCCCACCACCTCGCCCTACGGAAACCCGATTCCCGGCCTCGAGGCGCTCGGCGCCGAGGCCGCGACCCCCATCGACACCGCGACCCGGCTCTCCGATCTCCCGCAGGGCGACCCGGTCGCGGTGATCGTTCGCCGCGTCGCCGAGCACGCCCAGTCCGATCGCGAGTTGATCTCCGATCTCCGTGAGGCCGGGGTCGTCCCCAACGCCCGGGTGACGGTGACCTGTACCCCGCAGCGCGTCGAGGTCGACACCCCGGGTCACGAGGGTCTGGTCCTCTCCGCGGAGATGGCGCACTCGATCTTCGTCGAGAAGGTCTAGCCGACCGGTTCTGACCGGCCGGCGACGCGCACCACCACGCTGCGCGGGCGACACTGGCTGGGCCACGGTTCGGCGACACGGCCGGTCAGCCGACGGCACGCAGTGTTGCTCGGGGGATCACCACCCCGAGATCGGTGGCGATGCCATAGGACTCGTCGATCATCTCCCAGAGCAGTGAGGGTGTCGCGCCGCCGCGCAACGCCTGGTCGAGCAGGGTCGCCAGTTTCCACCCGGGGTCGGCGGCCAACGCGCAGTCGAGCGCGACACCCGCGAACGCCCCTTCCCCGCCGATGTAATGCAGGTGTGCGAGAAGTGTTGCGGCACTGGCACGTCCGGTACCTCGCAATCGGCGCGTGAGGGTGCGCCACAGGTTTTCCGCATCTGATCTCAGGTCGGTGACCGCGCAGGCGAGTGCGGCGTCACGCACCGGGACTGTGGTGATCGCGCGGTGCAGCACCGTCATGGTCGCGCAGTCGGGCACGCCCGGCGCCTGCATCGCATGAAGAACGGCGCGCAACAACTCGGCGTTTCGCCCATCTCGGGATTTCCTGCCCATTGCTGCCGGACGGTTCGACAGATCGTCCTGCACCGGCGCCAACCGTAATTCGGTTCGCGTCGAGACCCGCTGTCCCCCATCGAACTCGGCGCCGCTCGGAAAGTCACCGGATGGGGAGTCACAGTGCGTGGAGTCACAGTGCGGCAGCGGGGTGAGCATCGCGGCCATCTCCGATCGATCGCCCAATATCCGTCGACCTGTCGACACCGCCTCGGCGACGGCGGTCGGCGAGGTGTAGGGATCGGCCATGGTTCCACTGGCCGGTCGGCCGCCCACCCCGGCTGCTGTCGGACCGGCGCAGCGTCTCCAGATCAGTTGCCAGGGCGCATGCCGCTCGAAGGCGGTGACGACGAAACCCTGTGCGAGACCACCGGAATCGGCGAGGCAGTCGTCGGCCAGGGAGAACACCTGACGGTAGCGGTCATCGTGGGGCGAATATCGGTCGTCGGCGATCACCGCGAGCACCGGTCCCCCGCCGTGTCGGCGGACGATGTGTCCGAAACTCTCGGCGACGACGAGCAGTTCGTCGGTGGCGCGCCCGTCCGACGTCAGCGACAGGTCGTAGCGCATGGCAACCCGCACACTGTTCGGGGACTGGAGAACGACGACGATCAGCGAGCGGCTCGGGATGAATCCGAGGAGCGCGGGGACCGCACTGAGCAAGGTGGTCGCATCGATGGGTGAGGGCGGTATCTGTGGCGTCATGCGCTGATCGTGGTCGTCGGCGCCGTCCGGTCCCCGTCGGTCGAGACCGCTACGGACCGGTGATCCCCCGATCGCCGCTCGTCCACAACCGTCGGCACGCACCGAGGTCAGAAGGCAGCAGCCACCGCTTTGGTGAACAGCGCGTCGAGACTCCGGGCGGCCGACGGGTCGATGGCGCCGTCACCGGCCCATCGGTACTGCGCGTACACGCGGACGTCATCGCGTTGTCCGAGCAGCGTCAGACTGCTCGTGGCGGCGGAATGGGAGAGGTCACCGGTGAACACGGTGCGCTGCAAGGCGGCGGTGTCGACCCCGGTCGGTGCCGGCGGAGCCGGCTGAATCCGGGTCGCCATGATGCTGCCGGCCCGCTGCCCACCGGTACGGGTCTCCGGGCACCGACCGGCTTGGGCGAGTAGTGCGGCGAGCCCGTCGTGCACGCGGGCGATCGCGGAGGTGTACGACGTCGATCCCGAGGCCACGATCACCGAGGTGACGACGGCACCGGCGGCCGATGGAGGCGGGGGTGCGCAATCGACCGGATAGGCCACCGCCGGATCGTTACCGCTCACTCCGGCCAGGGCGAACGGCACCGCCGTCTCGGGGACCCGAGTCGCACCCGGAACCGGGAAGTCGGCAGGGAGCACCGCACGATCGGAGAGGTCCGCGGCCGAGTTGCCCACCGCCTGACCATCCGTCGTACAACCGGCGAAGAGCAGGGCCGCACAGACTGACATACCCGTAAGTCGGGGCAGAACACCGACCACAGCGACATGCCGGCGCCGTGACGAACGGCACGCTCGGCGATGAAGTGTCATGGGTTCCCGCGATGGGTCGTCATGGGAATCGTCATCATGGGAATCACTGTGCCACTCGTCGACCGGAGCACAGCGCACACACGGCGGGAATCGCCGCCCGGCGACAATGGTTGTAGTGGCGGAGACGGTGCGAGAACCGTCTGCGATACGGCGCCGAGCTGCGGAATTGGTCTGCAGCGGCGCAGATGCGAGACAATGGTGGTTCACGCCCACGCTCACCTGGGGCGACGGGCCACATCGAGGAGGATTGACATGGACGAGCGGACCGCCGACGACGGCTCGCGCGACGATGCCTCGCGCGGTGACGGCTCGCTGTACGAGCTGGCCTTTCCCGCGCCCGCCATGGGACGCCACGACACGGGTCCGGTGCTGATCCACGCTCTCGACGGCTTCGCCGACGCGGGCCATGCGGTGGCGCTGGCCGCAGCTCATCTGCGCAACAGTCTGGAGTCCGATCTGGTCGCGACCTTCGACACCGATGAGCTGATGGACTACCGCTCCCGCCGTCCGATGGTCGACTTCAGCGGAGAGACCTTCACCGGTGTGGCGATGCCGACGCTGACCCTGCATGCTGTCCGCGACGCGAACGATCGACCGTTCTTGCTGCTGTCCGGCTCGGAGCCGGACCTGCGGTGGGAGAAGTTCACCGAGGCCGTGCGGCGCTTGGCCGACCGTTTCGGAGTCACCGACGTCGTCGGGCTCAATGCCATCCCGATGGCCGTTCCACACACCCGACCGGCATCGATCACCGCCCACGGCAGCGATCCCGACATCCTCGGCGACCTGCCACGATGGGGTACCGCGATGAAACTGCCGGCCAGCGCCTCGATGCTGCTCGAACTGCGGCTGGGACAGGGTGGACGTCGCGCCTCGGGGCTATCGGTGCACGTGCCGCATTATCTGTCGCAGACCGACTACCCCGCTGCCGCATCCCGACTGCTGACGGCAGTGACGGCGATCACCGGCCTCGACCTGCCCGTCGCCGCCCTCGACACCGCGGCCGAGCGGGTCCGCGAACAAGTCGACACAGAGGTCTCGGGCAACGCCGAGATCGAGACGGTGGTGACGGCGCTCGAGCAGCAATACGACGCATTCCAGCAGGCACAGACCGAGCGGGCGTCGCTGCTGGCCACCGAGGAATCCCTGCCGAGCGGCGACGAACTCGGTGCCGAACTCGAACGCTTCCTCGCAGACCTGCATCAGGGTGACGGCAATCCCGGCAGTGGTGATCAGCCGGGAAGTGGCGATGATCCCGACGACGGCACCGGTGGTCGGCCATTTCCGATCTGAGCCGACCCGACCCGGGCGACGCCGCCCGGGTCGCCGACCCGGATGTGCGCTCTCCCACCCCGCTGACCCCTGCCCCGCCGCTGACCCCGACCGCCGACGAGGACGCCGCGTTCGAGGAGTTCACCGAGTGGTGGGCGGGCCGTGGCATCGCGTTCTACCCGCATCAGGAGGACGCGCTCCTCGAGCTGGTGTCGGGGAACAACGTCATCCTCGCCACGCCGACCGGGTCGGGCAAGTCGTTGGTGGCCTCCGGGGCAATCCATTTCGCTCGCTGTCGTGGCCGGCGTGCCTTCTACACCGCCCCGATCAAGGCGCTGGTGAGCGAGAAGTTCTTCGACCTGTGTGAGCAGTTCGGCGCCGAGCACGTCGGGTTGCTGACCGGCGACGCCGCGGTCAACGCCGACGCCCCCATCATCTGCGCGACCGCCGAGATCGTCGCCAACCTCGCGCTGCGCGACGGCCCCGACAGCGACATCGGGGTGCTCGTCGCCGACGAGTTCCACTTCTACGGCGAACGCGACCGGGGGTGGGCTTGGCAGGTACCGCTGATCGAGCTCCCCCACACGCAGTTCCTGCTGATGTCGGCGACGCTGGGCGATGTCACCTTCTTCGTCGACGATCTGCGCCGCCGCACGGGCCGGGACACCGTCGCCATCACCGGGACACAACGCCCGGTACCGCTGGAGTACGCGTATGCGATGACGCCGATCCACGAGACCATCGAGGACCTCATCGATCGCGGACGGTCGCCGATCTACGTCGTGCACTTCACCCAGGCCGCGGCGGTCGAGCGCGCGCAGGCACTGTTGTCGGCGCGGATCTGTGACAAAGCCGAGCGCGCCGAGATCGCGGACGCCATCGGCGATTTCCGGTTCTCCACCGGATTCGGCTCCACCTTGTCGAAGCTGCTGCGGGCCGGGATCGGGGTACATCACGCGGGCATGCTGCCCAGATACCGGCGCCTCGTCGAACGTCTGGCCCAGCGTGGTCTGCTCAAGGTCGTCGCGGGCACCGACACGCTCGGGGTCGGGATCAATGTCCCGATCCGGACCGTGTTGTTCGCCGGACTCAGCAAATACGACGGCACCCGGGTGCGGCGATTGCGGGCCAGGGAATTCCACCAGATCGCCGGACGTGCCGGTCGCGCCGGATTCGACACGATCGGTTACGTCGTCGCCCAGGCACCCGAACACGACGTGGAGAACGCGCGAGCGGTCAGCAAGGCCGGTGACGACCCGAAGAAGCTCCGCAAGATCGTCCGCAAGAAGCCCCCGGAGGGATTCGTCTCCTGGGGCGAGAAAACCTTCCTGCAACTCGCCGAGGCCCCCGACGAGCCGCTGCGTTCGCACTTGCAGATGACCACCGCGATGCTCATGGAGGTCCTCGGCCGGCCCGGCGACTGTTTCGCGGCCACCCGGCACCTCCTCGAGGACAACCACGAGCCCCGCGATCGACAACTGCGTCATATCCGGCACACCATCGCCCTCTACCGCGATCTGCGCAACGCCGGCATCGTCGTCCAGCTCGACCGGCCGGACGCCGAGGGCAGACACGTGGCGCTGTCGGTGGACATGCCGGAGAACTTCGCGCTGACCAATCCGTTGTCGGCGTTCGCGCTCGCCGCGTTCGAACTCCTCGACCCGGACTCGTCGACGTACGCCCTCGACGTGGTGTCGATCCTCGAGTCGACGCTCGAGGATCCGCGGCCGTTGTTGCTCGCGCAGCGCAAGGTCGCCCGCGACGCCGCGATCGCGGAGATGAAGGCCGACGGCATCGAATACGAGGAGCGGATGTCGCGGCTGGAGGAGATCAGCTGGCCCCGGCCCCTCGCCGAGGAGATCTCCTATGCCTTCGACGTCTACCGCCGGGGCCATCCGTGGGTGTCGTCGTTCCCCCCGAAACCGAAGTCGGTCCTGCGCGAGATGCTCGAGCAGGCGATGACCTTCACCGAGCTGATCTCCGCTTATGGCCTCGCCCGCAGCGAGGGCATCGTGCTGCGGTACCTCTCGGACTGTTATCGAGCTCTGCGACAAGGACTTCCGCTCGCCGTGGCGACCGAGGAGATCGAGGACATCACCGACCGCGTCGGCGCGATGATCCGCGACGTGGACTCCAGCCTGCTCGACGAATGGGAAGAACTCGCCCACGCCGTGGCGACGAACCGGGCCTGATCGCCGGCGCGGTCAGACCGGGATCGCCGGCGTGGCGACCCGTACCGGCGCGATCTCCTCGACCAGTCCGGCAATCACGGCGGCCAGCCGCCGATACGGTTCGTCGCGGCCCGACGACGCCCGATAGACCAACCCGATCCGCCGTCCCGGACGCGGCGCGGTGAATCGCGCGATCGCCAATTCGCCTGCCGCCGTTTCGGAGTCGACCGCGGTCTCGGGGATCAGCGTGACCCCCAGCCCACCTTCGACACATTGCACCGCGGTGGCCAGCGATGCCGCGCGGGTGTGCCCGAGGTCGGGTGAGACCCCGGCCAGTCGACAGACCTCGAGTGCCTGATCGCGCAGACAATGCCCCTCGTCGAGCAGGAGCAGCGGAAGATCGGCGAGGGTGCTCGGATCGACGCGTTTGCGGCCGGCGAGCGGATGGCCGACGGGCAGGGCGAGCACGAAATCCTCGTCGTACATCGGGATTTCGGCAATACCGCCGGCCTCTGCCGGCAGGGCCAGGACAGCCACGTCCAGCGAGCCCTCGCGCAGCGCGGTGAGCAGACGGGCGGTCTGATCCTCGACCACCCGCAGTTCGAGGCCGGGTAACCGGGCCGGCAACCCGCGCAGCATCCGCGGCAGGATGTACGGCGCAACCGTGGGGATCACCCCGAGGCGCACCGCGCCGGAGAGCGGATCGTCGGCACCGGCCGCCGCGGACAAGAAGTCGTCGGCGGCGTCGGTCACCGCGATCGCCTTGGGGAGCAGGGTCTGCCCCTCCGGAGTCAAGAAGACACGCCGTGTGGTGCGCTCGATGAGTTTGCGTCCGAGACCCGCCTCCAGGGCGGCCAGCGCCTGTGACAGCGACGGCTGACTGATCCCCAATTCGGTTGCCGCAGAACCGAAATGATGTTTGCGTGCCAGCGTGACGAAGGCACGCAGGCCGGCCAGCGACGGCTGATAAGTTTTATCGGGCATACCTATCAGTGTAGTGCTAATCATCACGTTTCACTTTCACCGATTCCCGAGCACAATGGTCGGTGCGAAGCATTATCGGTACTGCCGTGCCGATCCGTCCGGATCGCCGGCGCCCGCGCGACTAGAAGGAGAGATTGCACACCATGGCTCTGCTCACGATCGGCGATCAGTTCCCCGCCTACAACCTCACCGCTGTGATCGGCGGCGACCTGTCGAAGGTCGACGCCCAGCAGCCCGACGACTACTTCACCCAGATCTCCAGCGATGATCATCCCGGCAAGTGGCGGATCATCTTCTTCTGGCCCAAGGACTTCACCTTCGTGTGCCCGACCGAGATCGCCGCCTTCGGCAAGCTCAACGACGAGTTCGCCGACCGCGACGCCCAGGTGCTCGGCGCCTCGGTGGACAACGAGTTCGTCCACTTCCAGTGGCGCGCCCAGCACGAGGACCTCAAGACCCTCCCCTTCCCGATGCTGAGCGACCTCAAGCGCGAACTGGCCACCGCGGCAGGTGTTCTCAACGCCGACGGCGTCGCCGACCGCGCCACCTTCATCGTCGACCCGAACAACGAGATCCAGTTCGTCTCGGTCACCGCGGGTTCGGTGGGCCGCAACGTCGACGAGGTGCTCCGCGTCCTCGACGCGCTGCAGTCCGACGAACTGTGCGCCTGCAACTGGCGCAAGGGCGATCCCACCATCAACGCGGGCGAACTGCTGACCGCCAGCGTCTGAGAGGAGCACTCATGAGCATCGACAATCTCAAGGAAGCCCTCCCCGAGTACGCCAAGGACCTCAAGCTCAACCTCGGTTCGATCAGCCGCACCACCGCGCTGAACGAGGAGCAGCTGTGGGGCACCCTGCTCGCGACCGCTGCGGCGACGCGAAATGCCAAGGTGCTGGCCGAGATCGGCGAGGAAGCCGCCGACACGCTGTCCGCGGAGGCCTACAACGCCGCCCTGGGCGCCGCGTCGATCATGGGGATGAACAACGTCTTCTATCGCGGCCGCGGATTCCTCGGCGGCAAGTACGACGACCTGCGTCCCGGTCTGCGGATGAACATCATCGGCAACCCCGGCGTCGACAAGGCCAACTTCGAGTTGTGGTCGTTCGCGGTCAGCTCGATCAACGGCTGCGAGCACTGCGTGGGCGCGCACGAGGCCACCCTGCGTGAGGCGGGCGTCGACCGCGAGGCGATCTTCGAGGCACTCAAGGTCGCCTCGATCGTGGCCGGCGTCGGCCAGGCGATCGCCACCACCGAGGTGCTGAGCGGCGTCTGATCGGCGTGTGACAGCCCCTCTGTGACAGAAGATGTCGGGCCCGGTGTCTGCGTGAGCGCAGGCACCGGGCCCGAGTCGTCAACGGCGTGCGCGCTCCGACGTGCGGGCTCCGCCTCAGCTCAGTGCGTCGCCGATGCGGCTCGCGAGGTCGCCGACCTCTGCGGTGCTCATCACGAAGGCCGGGGAGATCTGCAGGGCGCCCTGCCCGGCGGCACGTCCGCTCACCCCGTGCCTGCGCATGGCCGCCACCGCGTCCTGGGCACGTGCGGGATCGGCGAGCTGGACGGCGCTGACCGCGCCCAACCCGGTGCGGACCTCGCTCACGGCGTCGAGATCGGCGAGCGGGCGTAGCGCCGTCGCCAGATCGGTCTCCAGACGCGTCGCCTCGGCGAGCAGGCCCTCGCGTTCGATGATGTCGAGATTGGCCATCGCCGCCGCGGCGGCACCGGCGTGACCGCCATAGGTGTAGCCGTGTCGCCACCAGACGCCGCCGGCGTAGAACGGCTCGGCGATCCGTGGTGCGATGAACACCGCGCCCATCGGCACGTACCCCGACGTCAGTCCCTTGGCGGTGGTCATCAGATCCGGTTGCAGATCGAACCGGGACGACGCGAACCAGCTGTCGCCACCGATGCGACCGAAACCGGTGACCACCTCGTCGGCGACGAACAGCACGTCGTGGTCACGGCAGATCTGGCGCACCTCGGCGAGATACCCCTCGGGCGGCAGGTACACCCCGCCGGCGCCGATGATCGGTTCGCAGAAGAAGGCGGCCACCCGATCGGCGCCGACCCGTTCGATGAGCCCGAGCAGACTCTTGGCGTCGTCCCAGTCGACCGACTCCGCGTCGGGCATGAGTTGTCCGTAGCCGTCGTGGTTTGCCGGGATACCGGCCAGCGAGGTACCCGCGACATGCATGCCGTGGTAGGCCTTGGTGCGGCCGACGAGCAAGGTCTTCTCCGGCTTGCCGACCTCGGTCCAGTACCGTCGCGCCAGCTTGGCCGCGGTGTCGACGGAATCGCTACCGCCGGAGGTGAAGAAGATCTTGCTGCCGGGTACCGGTGCCAGCGCGGCGAGCCGGTCGGCGAGGGTGTCGGTGACATCGGCGGTGAGGTCACCGAATCCGGAGTAATGGGCCAACGTCGCCAATTGTGTGCGCACGGCGTCGGCGATCTCGGTGCGACCGTGACCGACGTTGGTGAACCACAGTCCCGCCGTGGCGTCGAGGTAGGAGTTGCCCTGCGCATCCCAGATGCGCGCCCCCTCACCGCGGGTGACGACGAACGGACCGTTGGTACTCACCGAACCCATGTCGGCGAAGCCATGCCACAGCGAACCAGCCATGGTCACCATGATGCCGGTCGCCGCCGTGCACGTGCGTCGCGGGGGCGGGCAGGAGCCGGTGCGATCCAGCCCACCCCCGCCCGACCCCATATCCTGGAACGCATCATGTCCTCCTCCCCCGCCCGCTCCACCGCTCATCCGGAGGACGTCGATCCTCACGAACTGCG
The DNA here is from genome assembly GCF_000241325.1 of Gordonia polyisoprenivorans NBRC 16320 = JCM 10675. Classification (GTDB taxonomy): domain Bacteria; phylum Actinomycetota; class Actinomycetes; order Mycobacteriales; family Mycobacteriaceae; genus Gordonia; species Gordonia polyisoprenivorans. The sequence continues at coordinate 54,317 of NZ_BAEI01000068.1, forward strand.
CGAGCGCATCGCTCGGCTGAGCATCGTCGACGAGCACTCGTTGGGCCGCAGACTCGACAAACTCGGACTCGACAAACTCAGACTCGACAAGCGCGGACCGGACAAGCGCGGACCGGACGAACGCGGTACAGCTTCCTCGCCCGAACGTCTGGACGGCCTGCTCCGCGCGATCGAAGGCGCGGAGAAACGGATCGCTGCTCGACGTGCTGCGATCCCGGTCATCGAGTATCCGGCGGAGCTCCCGGTGTCGGCGGCGCGTGCGGAGATCGCCGCGGCGATCGCCGAGCATCAGGTGGTCGTCGTCGCCGGGGAGACCGGGTCGGGCAAGACCACCCAGTTGCCGAAGATCTGCCTCGAGCTCGGCCGCGGTGTGCGGGGGGCGATCGGTCACACCCAACCCCGTCGGATCGCGGCCAGTTCGGTGGCGCGCCGGATCGCCGACGAGACGGGCACCCACATCGGCGACGCCATCGGTTACTCCGTGCGGTTCTCCGATCGTTCGGGTGCCGACACGCTGGTGAAGGTGATGACCGACGGCATCCTGCTGCGGGAGATCTCCTCGGACCCGATGCTGCGGCACTACGACACGATCATCGTCGACGAGGCCCACGAACGCAGTCTCAACATCGATTTCATCCTCGGTTATCTGCGCCGCCTGCTGCCCCGCCGGCCCGACCTCAAGGTCATCATCACCTCGGCGACCATCGAACCCGACCGATTCGCACGGCATTTCGCCACCGCCGATACCGAGGTGCCGATCCTCGAGGTGTCGGGGCGCACGTATCCGGTCGAGGTGCGGTATCGCCCGCTGTCACTGCGGGAAGACCCTGATTCCGGCGACGACGCCGGTGGCGGCGAGCACGCCGATCTCGATCTGTTCGAGGGGATCGACGCCGCAATCGGCGAGTTGTGGGGCGCGAATGGTCGCGGGGACATCCTGGTGTTCCTGCCCACCGAACGCGACATCAGAGAGGCCGCGGCAGTGCTGTCGCGTCGTGTCGCCGCGGGCGCGGAGGTGGTTCCGCTGTTCGCGCGGTTGTCCATCGCCGACCAACAGAAGGTGTTCTCGCCGTCGGACGGCCGTCGAATCGTGTTGGCCACCAACGTGGCCGAGACATCGCTGACGGTTCCGGGCATTCGCTACGTCATCGATTCGGGGACCGCACGCATCTCCCGCTATTCGACGCGCACGAAGGTGCTCCGGCTGCCGATCGAACCCATCTCGCAGGCCAGCGCCCGCCAGCGTGCCGGGCGCTGCGGGCGCGTCGCGCCCGGCGTGTGTATCCGGCTGTACTCCGAGGCGGACTTCGACGCCCGGCCCGCCTTCACCGATCCGGAGATCCTGCGCACCAACCTGGCGTCGGTGATCCTGCAGATGACCGCGCTGCGCCTCGGCGACATCGCCGACTTCCCGTTCGTGCAGCCACCCGACGCCCGGGCGATCCGCGACGGCATGGCAGTCCTGGGTGAACTGGGCGCGATCACCACCGGCGGCCAGAAGACGCGTGGCACAGCGCGGTCGGACTCCGGCACTGCCCGGTCGGACTCCGGCACGGCGCCCCGGCTGACGCCGGTCGGCGCGACGATGGCGCGCATTCCGGTCGATCCGCGGATCGCTCGCATGCTCGTCGGCGCCCGCGACGAGGGATGTCTGGAGCACGTGCTCGTCATTGCTGCGGCATTGTCGCTGCCCGATGTCCGTGAGCGACCGGCCGAACATCGGGAGGCCGCCGACGCCGCGCATCGTCGCTTTGCGGTCCCGGGCTCGGATTTCCTCGCCTACCCGGCGCTGTGGGCGTATCTGCAGGAGAAGCGCAAAGAGCTGTCGGGCAATCAATTCCGGCGGATGTGCGAGCGCGAGTTCCTGCACTATCTGCGCATCCGGGAATGGCAGGACCTGCATCGGCAGTTGCGCGGCATCGTCTCCGACCTCGACTGGGAGACTCCACGCACCGAGATCGATGCCGATGCGATCCATCGCGCGATCCTCGCCGGGCTGCTCGGCAACATCGCCGCACGCAATGCCGAGGGCCGCGAATACACCGGAGCCCGCAACACCACGCTGATGATCTTCCCCGGGTCGTCGGTCGCCAAGAAGCCGCCCGCGTTCCTGATGGCGGCCGAGATCATCGAGACGTCACGGTTGTTCGCGCACACCGTGGCCGGGGTGGACCCGTTGTGGGTGGAACGGTTGGCCGGCGACCTGGTCAAACGCACCTACAGCGAGCCGCACTGGTCGTCGCGGCGGGGCGCGGCGATGGCCTACGAACGCATCACCCTCTACGGGGTCACCCTCGTCGCACGACGCCGGGTGACCTATGGCCCCATCGACCCCGAGGTCTCCCGGGAGTTGTTCCTCCGGCACGCCCTGGTCGAGGGCGACTGGAAGACCGACCACGAGTTCTTCCACCGGAATCGGCAACTGCTCAGCGACGCCGCCGATGTCGAGCACCGCGCCCGACGGCGCGATGTGGTGATCTCCGAGGAGCAACTGTTCGAGTTCTACGATCAGCGCATCCCTGCCGAGGTGACCTCGGCGCGACATTTCGACTCCTGGTGGAAGAAGACGCGGTCGGCGCAACCGCATCTGCTCGACCTGACCGCGGCCGATGTGGCGGCTGACGTCGCCGTCGCCGACACCGACTATCCGGGGTTCTGGCAGCAGGGCCAGACCCGTCTGGAGCTGCGGTATCGTTTCGAGCCCGGCGCGCCCGACGACGGCGTCACCGTCGTCATCCCGAAAGATCTTCTGCCCCATGTACGCAACGCCGGCTTCGATTGGCTGGTCCCGGGGATGCGCTCGGAGTTGGCGACCGAACTCGTCAAGACCCTGCCGAAGTCGCTGCGCAAGACGATGGCACCGGCCCAACGTTTCGCCGATCTGGCGCTCTCTCGGCTGACCCCACGCTCGGAGCCGCTGATCCGCGGTCTGGCCCGGGAGTTGTCGACCATCACCCGTCACTCGGTCTCGCCCGCCGACTTCGACCCCGACCGACTCCCGACGCATCTGCGCATCCACTTCGCGGTCGTCGACGACAAGGGCGAGATCCTCACCCGTACTTCATCGTTCGCCGAACTGTCGGAACCGACATCCGCCGCCACCACACAGACGGCCACACCGGTGTACACCACGTGGACCGACGAGGGCATCGGAACACTCGCGCCGAGCGAGACCGCCGACGTCGCCGGGCAGACCATCACCCGCTACCCGACTCTGCACGTGACCCACCGCGCCGGCCATCCCGACGGGGTCTCGGTTGTCCGGGCGGCGACCACCACCGAGGCGAGCACCGCCCTGGCCGGCGGCGTGATCGTGTTGTTGGAGAACACGATCCCCGCATTGAGTCCGAAAGCCGCCTCCGGACTGGACCCTGCCGGACGGATCGCGTTGAGCCAGAGCCCCTATCGGGAGCCGGCGCGGTTGTTCGGCGATTGCACACGCCGAGCGATCCGTGATCTCGTGGAGCCCGACGAACTGCGCGTCGTACGTTCGCCCCAGGCGTTCGCCGCGCTCGCCCAACGGCTGCGGCCAGCGGTGACCGACGCCGCTCCGGAGTATCTCCGCCTCGCGGTCGACGTCCTGCGGGAGTTGGTGGCACTGCGCGGTGTGATCGACACCCATTCGGGGCAACTCGCCGCCGACGACGTCGCCGAACAGCTCGGCCATCTGGTGTTCGACGGCTTCGTCGCCGCCACCCCACGGGAGCACCTGGCGGAGGTGCCCCGCTATCTGCGCGCTGCCCGTGAGCGCCTGGAGCATCTGCCGGCATCCGCCGCGCGGGACCGCGCCGGCATGGAGGCACTGGATCGGGTGGTGGAGCGCTGGAACCAGCGGCTCGCGCAGGTGCCCGACGGCAGGCGAGACGCGGTCAACGAACAGGCGCACTGGCTCGTCGAGGAATTGCGGGTCGGTCTGTTCGCGCAGCGACTGGGCACGCGTTATCCGATCTCGGAGAAACGGGCGCTACGGACCCTGGACCGACTCGGCTGACACGACGCCGGCTGCGGGCGTCGTCCGGCCGTGGGTCAGATTGCCCTGCAGGTCGTCGATCTCGCGTTGGAAGTCCTCGAGGGAATCGAACGAGCGGTACACCGACGCGAATCGCAGGTAGGCGACCTCATCGAGGTCGCGCAAGGGTTTGAGGATCGCCAATCCGACCTCGTTGCTGGGGATCTCGGCGACTCCGGAGGCCCGAACGGTCTCCTCGACCTGTTGGGCGAGCTGCGCGAGATCGTCCTCGTCGACCTGGCGTCCCTGACACGCGCGTCGGACCCCACGCATCACTTTCTCGCGGCTGAAGGGCTCGGTGACGCCATTGCGTTTGACGACGGCCAGGACAGCGGTCTCCACCGTCGAGAACCGGCGACCGCATGCGCTGCAGGAGCGGCGCCGACGGATCGCCTGCCCCTCGTCGGCAACTCGGGAGTCGATGACCTTGGTGTCATCATTCCTGCAGAACGGGCAGCGCATACACCGACAATACCGCCCCACCGCGGTGGAACAGCCGTGTGATCGCCTACCCCGGTCGTCACCGGTAGGCGGGTACCAGCAGTGCCTGACCGACCTGGAGCCCGCTGCCGGACATCTCGTTCATCCGCGCGATCTCGTCGATGACGGCCTGCCGGGGCAGGTCGGGCGCGACCCGTGCGGCAACCGAGTTCAGCGATTCCCCGGCACGTACGTGCACGACCTCGGTGGCCGCGGGCGCCGGCGTGGTCGACTGCTGGTAGTCGCTACCGGCCACGGCCACCAGCCACACCAGCAGCGCCAGGGCGACACCGGTCAGCACGGCCACCATCGCACCGGTACGGCGAGCGGTGCGGTGCGCGGTGACCCGCGGGCCGACCGGAGTTGCGCAACGGGTGCCCGCAACCGCCGGAAGGCGGCGCGCACCGGTCCGGGCCGGGCCCGCATATGCCGGTCGTCGGCGGGCCGGGTCGCGCTCGAGTGTGCGCCGCTCCGGGAGGCGACGGTCGGACGACCGGTGTTCGGGCGCGCGGTGTTCGGGCGCGCGGTGTTCGGGCGCGCGGTGTTCGAGCACCCGGTGTTCGACGGTTGCGCGGGCCGGCATCGACGCCCCGCGGCGAACGGCGGCGGCGCGGTGAGCCGTCCGGCGGGACCGAACGGGCAGGTCGTTGGTGCCCGGCGCGGTGGGCAGAAGTACGGTCGGCATGGCGTCTCCCTATCTCGATCATGCATTCGAAGAACGGATGTTCGAGTTCTACCACGGGGCACCGACAATTTCTCGCGACACGTCGAACACATGTTTGAGGTTGCCTGTCGCCTCGGCTACCCTGGCCGGTGTTCAGCTCTCCACAGGGCCCGTCAACCAGGGCGTACCCCGCGAGGATGTGCGCACCGACCGAAAGGATGCGAACCCCATGAGTGAGAAGAAGGGCCGCTCGGGTGACCCCGACGCGGCGACCGTCACCGATCCGGACGACGCCGTCGCGACCGGCCCGATCGATCCCGCGGCCGTCGAGGCCGCGCTCACCCCGCGCCAGAAGGGCGTGCTCGATGTGATCCGCAAGTCCGTGCGCGAACGCGGGTATCCGCCGAGCATCCGCGAGATCGGCGACGCCGTCGGCCTGGCGTCGACCTCATCGGTCGCGCATCAGCTGCGAACCCTCGAGCGCAAGGGTCTGCTCAAACGCGATCACAACCGACCCCGCGCGGTGAACGTCCAGGACGGCGATCCCACGCCCACCGACGACAACCCGAATGCGTCGAACCTCCCCACGCCGACGTTCGTGCCGGTTCTGGGACGTATCGCGGCCGGCGGGCCGATCCTGGCCGAGGAGGCCGTCGAGGATGTCTTCCCGCTGCCGCGTGAACTCGTTGGCGACGGGTCACTGTTCCTGCTGCGCGTCGTCGGTGAATCGATGATCGACGCGGCCATCTGCGACGGCGACTGGGTGGTCGTTCGTCAACAGAACGTCGCCGACAACGGCGACATCGTCGCGGCGATGATCGACGGCGAGGCGACGGTCAAGACCTTCAAGCGCAAGGACGGCCATGTGTGGCTGATGCCGCACAACGACCTGTTCGAGCCCATCCCCGGCGACGACGCCGCGGTGCTGGGCAAGGTCGTGACGGTGATGCGCCGCATCTGAGCGGAGTCACACCCGCCGGCCCGCTCAGCCGAACGGCTCAGCTGCGCAACGCTTCCGCGGCCGCGGCACGCGCATCGGCCGGTGAGGCGGTCGCCAGTGCAGCCTGCGCGGCGGAGCGGCACGCCTCGCGGTCGACCTCGGCGAGCTTCGCTCCCACCGCGGGCGCCGCGGCCGGGGCGCTCGACAGCGAGGTGACGCCGAGCCCGACCAGGACACACGCGAGCAGCGGATCGGCGGCGGCCTCGCCGCACACCCCGACCGGTGTCGCACTGCGGGTGCCCGCCTCGGCGACGGTGGCGATCAGCGAGAGCACCGCAGGCTGCCACGGGTCGGTGAGCCCGGCGAGCTCGGCCGACATCCGGTCGGCGGCCATCGTGTACTGCGTGAGATCGTTGGTGCCGATCGAGACGAAGTCGACCTCGGCGAGGATCGCCGGAGCGAGGATCGCCGCCGAGGGGATCTCGATCATCACCCCCGCCACCAGCCCGCGACCGCGGACCTCGGCGGCGAATTCGGCGGCTTCGGCGGCCGAGGCGATCATCGGCGCCATCACCCAGGGCGTGGTGCCGGTCGCCTGCGCGGCGCGGGCGATCGCGTCGAGTTGACCGGTACGGATCTCGGGATGTGTCGCGGCGATCCGGTTGCCTCGTACGCCCAGTGCGGGATTCGCCTCGGTGCCGTGATCGACGAACTTCAGCGGCTTGTCCGAGCCGGCATCGAGCGTCCGGACCACGACCTTCTTGCCGTCGAAGGCCTCGATGACCTCGCGATAGAGCGCTGCCTGCTCGTCCACCGACGGTTCGTCGGCCCGATCGAGGAAGGCGAGTTCGGTGCGGAACAGACCGACCCCCTCGACGGGGTACGCCGTCGCCGCCCGCGCCGAGACGCCGTCGGCGACGTTCGCCAGGATGGCCACCTCCACACCATCGGCGGTGCGCCCGGGCCCGGTCCATCCCGCGATCGCCTCCGCCTCCCGACGACTCTGCTCCACCTCGTCCCCGGCCCGCGCCGGATCGGGGTGAACGACAACGGTTCCCGCGGTTCCGTCGACGAGAACGGGCGTGCCCGCGGGTACGTCGTCGAGGCCGGCGACCGCCACCACGCACGGAATCCCCAGTTGGCGGGCGATGATCGCGGTGTGGCTGGTCGGCCCACCGAGCCGGGTGGCCAACGCGGTGATCAGTTTCGGATCGAGTCCAGCGGTGTCGGCCGGCGCGAGGTCGTCGGCGAGGAGCACCGACGGCTCGTCGGGCACGGGGACCCCGGGCTCGGGCTCGCCGAGTACCTCGGCCACCACCCGATCACGGACGTCGTTGAGGTCGGTGATGCGCTCGGCCATGATCCCGCCGAGCTTGGCGAACATCGCGGCGAACTGTTCGGTGGCCGCGGCGGCCGCGGCCGGGGCCGGGGTCCCGTCGGCGATCAGCTTGGTGACCGTGCCGATCCACCCGCGGTCCTCGGCGAGGCCCGCGGTGGCGATCAACACCTCTGCGGCGGCACCCGAGGCGTGCGAGGCGCGCGCACGCAGTCGCGCGGCGACCACGGCCGCGGCATCGACGAAGCGGGCCTTTTCGGCCTCACGGTCGGCCTCGTCCACCACATGTGAGCCCGGATCGGCGGGCTCGACCCTCACCCGCTCGCCCGGACGGACGACCGGCCCGTAGGCCTTGCCGCCGACGACGGGCGTCCCGTGCAGCGTGGTGTCGGCATCCGACGCACTGCTTTCGGTCTGCGTGTACTGGGGGCGAACCTGTTGATCCACGGTTCCGGCCTTTCCTCGTCCTTCAATGATGCGGTCGTTCGGTGATGCGGTCGTTCGGTGGTGCGTGCGGGCGTTTCGGTGATGCGGGTCGTACTGGTCAAGCGGTCGTTCTGTGTGATCCGACCAGGCTTCCGATGGATGTGAGACACCGGTACGTCACCACCTCTTGTGATCAAAGTTACAAGAAATCCTTGACTTGTCAACACAAACAGGCGTAAACACAGATATATCAACACCGGGTCCCACAGAAACCCACATAGGGTCGGTGGTCGGAAAGAGATCGGAGAGACGTGTACGCGGAAGAACGACAGCAGGCGATCGCCGAGCTGGTCCGCTCGAAGGGCCGCGCCTCGGTGAGCGCGCTCGCCGAGCGCTTCGAGGTCACCAGCGAGACGGTGCGACGCGATCTGGCGAGCCTGGAACGCGCCGGCCATCTGCAGCGCGTACACGGTGGCGCGGTTCGGCCCGGCCTGGTCCAGATCGTCGACGAGCAGGGCATCGGCGAGCGCGAGGCCAGCCATGCCGATCAGAAGGTGGCGATCGGCCGTGCGGCGATGCGTTTCCTGCCGCCCGACGGCGGCTCGCTCGCGCTCGACGCCGGCACCACCACCTACCAGGCCGCACTCAACATCCCCACCGACCGACGCCTGAGCGTGGTCACCAGCAGCCTGCCCCTGGCCACGCTTCTTGCCGAACATCCCAGCGCCACACTGCATCTGGTGGGAGGACGAGTTCGCAGTCTGACGCAGGCCGCAGTCGGCGCCGACACCGTGTCCCGACTGCGGCAGTTTCGCTCCACGGTCGCCTTCATCGGCACCAACGGGGTCAGCGAGGGGCTTGGACTGTCCACGCCGGACCCCGACGAGGCGGCGGTGAAGTCGGCGCTGGTGCGCTCGGCGCAACGCGTGATCGTGCTCGCCGACTCCTCGAAGATGAATCGCGAGGACTTCGCCGGTTTCGCCGACCTCGACGACGTCGATGTCCTCATCACCGACGCCGGTATCGATCCCACCTTTTCCGCGGTGCTCTCCGCCCGCGGCATCGAGGTCGTGATCGCATGATCCTCACCGTCACCGCCAACCCGAGTCTCGATCGCACCCTGGAGATCGCCGGCCCCCTCCAGCGCGGGGAGGTGCAACGCACCGTCGGTGTCCGCGCCGAGCCGGGCGGCAAGGGCGTCAATGTTTCCCGCGTCATCGCCGAGGCGGGTCTGACCACCCTCGCGGTCCTACCGGCGCGCAACGGCGATCCGCTGCTGACCGCGTTGGACCAGGTCGGACTTCGCCACGAGGCCCTCGCCGTGCCCGGCGAGGTGCGGTCGAACATCACCATCGCCGAACCCGACGGCACCACGACCAAGATCAACGCCTCCGGCCAGTTCCTCGACGACCGTCAGGTGCGTGCGTTGACCGACCTCGTCTTGGCCCGCGCGGCCGGTGCCGACTGGGTGGCCCTGTGCGGATCGCTGCCACCGGGTGTCGCCGACGACTGGTATCGCGTACTCGCCGACCAGCTCATCGCGCGCGGACACCGCGTCGCCATCGACACCTCGGGTGCTCCCCTGACGGCAGCGGTGACCGGACGCGTCGACCTGATCAAGCCGAACGAGTATGAACTCGCCGAGGTCAGCGGTGCCGATCCGGAGATCCTGCGTCACGCCGCCGCCGAGGGCGATCTGTCGCCCATCGTCTCGGCGTCGGCCGACATGGCGCACCGCATCGGCGGCGCCGTGCTGGCCACCCTCGGTGCGGCCGGCGCACTGCTGACCACCGAGTCCGGCAGCTGGTTCGCCACGCCGCCGCCGATCGTCCCGCGCAGCACCGTCGGCGCAGGCGACTCCTCGCTGGCCGGTTACCTGATCGCCGAAACCCGGGGCGCCGACGAGCCCGGACGGTTGCGCAGCGCGGTCGCCTATGGTGCCGCGGCGGCCGCACTCGCCGGCACCCAGCCTCCCCGCCCCGACCACCTCGATCCCGACCGTGTCGTGATCACCGATCTCGCCGGAGCCGCCCCAACCCCATGACAAACAACCCGTGACCCCGAACAACTCCAGAACCAGATCCACCATCAGCACCCAACCAGCGACACACCAGTAAGGAAACCCATGTCCGAGCAGATCATCACCGCAGCCACGGTGAATCTCGACGTCGACGCAGGCGACGACCCGTCGGCGGTGATCAATCACCTCGCCGAGAACCTCGGCGAAGCCGGTCGCACCAGCGATCCCGCCGACCTCGCGCGCGCCGCGCTCGCCCGAGAGGCCAAGTCCGCCACCGGTCTACCCGGCGGGATCGCCATCCCGCACGCCCGCGCCGCATCGGTGTCGCAGGCGAGCCTGGCGATGGCGCGGCTGTCGAAGAAGGTCGACTTCGGCGCCCCCGACGGTCCGGCCGACATCGTCTTCCTCATCGCCGCCCCCGAGGGCGGTGCCTCCGAGCACATGAAGCTGCTCAGCTCGCTCGCTCGTGCGCTGGTCCGTCCCGACTTCGTCGCCTCGCTGCGGGCAGCGCGCACCGACGACGAGATCGTCGACCTCGTCGACGGTGCGATCAATCCGCCCGCGGCCGGCTCGAGCACCACCGCGGCCGCGAGCACCGAGAAGGCGGCACCGCAGAAGGTGGCCACCGACACGGTGACCACCCAGAAGACCGCGCCGGTCGACTCATCGACCCCGGCCGCACCGACGAGCGACAAGCCGATGTCGATCGTCGCGATCACCGCGTGCCCCACCGGGATCGCCCACACCTACATGGCCGCCGACGCGCTGAAGTACGCCGCCGAGCGCGCCGGTGTCGACTTCCACGTCGAGCCCCAGGGGTCCTCGGGAACCACCCCGTTCACCCCGGACGTCATCGCCGGCGCCGACGCCGTCATCTTCGCCACCGACGTCGGCGTCAAGGGCAAGAGCCGGTTCCACGGCAAGCCGGTCATCGAGTCCGGTGTCAAGCGCGCCATCAACGAACCCGACGCGATGATCGCCGAAGCGCTTGCGGCAGCGAAGAATCCGCACGCGGCGGTGGTGCGCGCCGGCGACGGCGACAGTGCCGGCGCCGCTGCCACGGAGAAGGGTGGGCTCAGCCTGGGCAAGCAGGTTCAGCAGGCCCTGATGACCGGCGTCAGCTACATGATCCCGTTCGTCGCTGCGGGCGGTCTGCTGATCGCTCTCGGATTCCTGCTGGCCGGCTACCAGATCGCCAACAAGAACATCGACAAGACGATGAGCGACGGTGCCTACATCGCGCTGCACAACACTCTCTGGAATCTGCCGGCAGGAGGACTCGGCACCTACCTGGGCGCGGTGAGCTTCGCGATCGGTTCCCTGGCGATGAGCATGCTGGTCCCGGCGTTGGCCGGCTACATCTCGTTCGCGATCGCCGACCGGCCCGGTATCGCGCCCGGCTTCGTCGCCGGCCTGGTGTCGGTGGCCGTCGGCGCCAGCTTCATCGGCGGCCTGATCGGCGGCCTCGCGGCCGGCGTCGTCTGCCTGGCGATCTCGCGACTTCCGTTGCCGCAGTGGGCGCGTGGCCTGATGCCGGTGGTGATCATCCCGCTCTTCGGCAGCCTTGTCATCGGTGCGGTGATGTTCATGTTCCTCGGCAGGCCGCTGGCGTGGCTCACCACCGAGATGAACAACGGCCTCAGCAGCATGACCGGTGGCTCGGCGATCATCCTGGGCATCGTGCTGGGCCTGATGATGTGTTTCGACCTCGGCGGCCCGGTGAACAAGGCGGCCTACCTGTTCGCCACCACCGGCCTCGCGGTCGGCGGCTCGGCACAGCTGGAGATCATGGCCGCGGTCATGTGTGCCGGCATGGTCCCGCCGCTGGCGATGGCCCTGGCGTCCACGGTCCTGCGTCCGCAGCTGTTCACCGAACCCGAGCGTGAGAACGGCAAGGCCGCTTGGCTTCTCGGCGCCTCGTTCATCTCCGAGGGTGCCATCCCGTTCGCCGCGACCGATCCGCTGCGGGTGATCCCGTCGATGATGGCCGGTGGCGCTCTGTCCGGCGCGCTGATCATGGCGCTCGGTGTCGAACTGCGCGCCCCGCACGGCGGTGTGTTCGTCTTCTTCGCCATGAACGCCTGGTGGTGGTTCCTCGTCGCTCTCGCCGCGGGCACCGTTCTCTCCGCGCTGTGCGTCATCGCCGCCAAGCAGTGGGGCCGCAACCGTGACCGCACCGCCGTCGCGACGACCCCGCGGGAGGCCGTCCCCGCCTGATGGCGCGGTTCGCCCACCTCGACCGACCGCCGCGGGCACAATCGAAGATCCCGCCCGCGAACGGTCCGTCCCTCACCACCGATCCCATCCGATTCGATCCCATCCGCGTACATCCCATCCGAACAGGTCAAGGAGAATCCATCATGCCCAGCACCACCGTCGCCGTCGGCTCCGCCGTCGGACTGCACGCCCGCCCCGCGACGATCATCGCCGAGGCCGCAGCCGACGCCGGCGGCCTGATCACCCTGGCCGTCGAGGGCGGCGAGCCGGTCGACGCCGGATCGGCGCTGATGATCATGACGCTCGGCGCCGAGAAGGGCACCAACGTGGTCGTGACCGCCGAGGACCCGGCCACCGTCGACGCGATCGCCAAGTTGGTCGCCACCGACCTCGACGCCGAGTGACCGGGTAACCGGACCCCGACGAGCATCGGCCACCGACCCAGCGGGTCGGTGGCCGATGGCGTTGTGGCCGAAACACTTGTCCCACAGGGATTGTGACCGAGGGATTCCGGCGGTGGAGAACCCCGACCGGTCAGGAACGCACCGGGACCGTCTCGATCTGGTAGGCGCGCGGGGTCCGGCCGGTCACCTGTCGGAAGGCCGAGATGAAGGCACTCGGGGTGGCCCACCCGCAGTCGTGCGCGGTCGCGGTGATCGAGCGCCCCTCGGCGAGCGCGATCATCGCCTGATACACCCGGATGTTGGTGCGCCACTGCGGATATGTCATCCCCATCTCGTCGTGGAACAGTCGCGCAAGGGTGCGTTCGCCTGCACCCGCGGCCGCCGCGAGGTCACCCAGCGGGCGGGGCACCGAGAGGTCGGCGAGCACCAGATCGCACGCACGTGCGAGGCGATCGTCGCGGGGTGCGGGCAACGAGACCGGCTCCTGGGGCACGCGGCGCAGCTGATCGCGCAGCACGGCGCGGATCCGGGACAGTTCGTCGGCTCCGCGGGCGTCCTCCGCGGCCGCGATCACCAGCTCCCGCACCAACGGCGTCACCGAGATCACCGCGGGACCGTCCGCGTCGAGGACTCGTTCGACGGCGGCGAAACCCACGGTGTGAAACCGGCTGGACCCGTGGAATCGGTGCTGGTGCCAGGTCTCGGCGGGAATCCACACCGCGCGATTCGACGACGCCACCCATCCCCCGGCATCGGTGGCAACGGCGATCACCCCGCGACTGACGTAGATGAGCTGGTCGTCGGTGTGCCGATGGCGTTCGACGATCTCCCCTGCCGCACGTGACGACGACTGGGTCACCACATCCTCGTGCTGGCTGTTTTCCGACATGAATCGACAGAATATCGGAAGACTGCACCACGGCGACGAACCACGATGGAACCATGAGCATCGAGGACACCGCCGTCGAGTCGACTCCGCCGGGATCTCGCCGACCCGCCGGGTCGTCATGGCAGCGCATGCGGATCTGGGCCACCGCCCATGCGGTCGACGACTTCTATCAGGGCCTGGTACCGGCCGCCGTGCCGTTCTTCGTGCTGGAGCGGCACTACTCCTACGTCGGCGCCTCGGGTCTCGCGCTTGCCGCGACGCTCGGCAGTGCACTGCCACAGGTCCTCGTCGGGCTACTGGCCGACCGCCATCGGCTGCGGTGGATGTCGCCGGTCGGACTGGTCGTGGCCGGGCTGGGTGCCGGACTCGCCGGTCTCGCGGGCTCGTATGCCCTGGTCTGGATGCTGTTGCTGATCTCCGGCTTCGGTGTGGCGATGTTCCATCCACCCGCCGGGCGCGACGCCCGAAGCGCCGCGGGCGACAGCGCGAGCGCGATGAGCCTGTTCGCCGCCGGCGGCAGCGTCGGCTTCTTCCTGGCGCCCGCCCTGGCCACCCCGGCACTCGATGCGTGGGGTGTCGGTGCGACCGCGGTGTTCATCGGCCCGGCGGTGGTGATGGGATACATCCTCTGGCGCCATCAACGCCGAACGGTGGTACATCCCGCCGCGCGGATCGCCCGCGGCGGAGTCGACCGCTGGGGCATGTTCGGCACCTTGACCGCCGTCGAAGTGGTCCGCTCGACGATCTCCTTCGGCGTCAACACCTTTATCGCGCTGTATTGGATCCGATACCTCGGTGCATCGAGTTCGATTGCGGGACTTGCCCTCACGCTGCAATTGGTGGGCGGGGTGTTCGGCACGCTGGCCGGCGGCCGGCTCGGTGACCGCGTCGGGATGGTGCGCACCGTGCAGATCGGCAACATCGCGCTGATCCCCGCCTTGTTCGCCATGCTCGCGTGCGGCCATCAGATCGCGGCCCTGCCCCTGGTCTTCGTGGTCGGCCTGGTGACCAACATCCCGTTCGCCGTGCTGGTGAAGCTGGGCCAGGACTATCTGCCCAACCGCCCCGGCACCGCGGCCGGTGTCACCCTGGGACTCGCGGTCAGTGCCGGCGGTCTGTTCATGCCGTTGTTGGGCATCGTCGCCGACCGGTGGGGCACGCAGGCCGTGTTCGTCGTGCTCGGCTGCATCCCGGTCCTCGCGCTGGCCCTGTCGAGCGGGTTGCGCGAACCGACACCCACACCCGAGGCGGTCTAGACCGACCCGCGATCAGCAGCACTCGATCGGCAGCACTCGATCGGCACCGGAGACGGTCAGGACCGGGTGACCACGAGGTCGGCGAGCTGACCGGCGAAGGCCTGCGGCACCCGTACCGTCATGCGGGTGCCGTCTGCGGTGTGGTCGCTCGCGAGCACCTCCCCCTCCTCGTGGATGCGGGAGATCAGGTCACCCCGGGTGTAGGGCACGGCGAGGGTCAGTTCGACATCGGTCCGGCCGACGAAGTCCCGTACCCGATCGAACAGCGCCGGCAACCCCTCACCCGTGCGCGCCGAGACGAACACCGCGTCGGGGGCCATCGCCCGCAACTCTGTCATCCGGGTGTGGTCGATCGAGTCGATCTTGTTGATCACCAACAGTTCCGGCGGCGCGGACACCCCCTCCTCGGCGACGACCTCGTTGATCACCCGGCGGACCGCGGCGATCTGCTCGGCGGGGAATTCGTCGCTGCCGTCGACGACGTGCAACAGCAGGTCGGCGTCGACGACCTCCTCGAGGGTGGAGCGGAAGGCTTCGACGAGTTGGGTCGGCAGGTGGCGGACGAAGCCGACGGTGTCGGTGAAGACCACCTCGCGACCGTCGTCGAGCGTGGCCCGGCGGGTCGTCGGGTCCAAGGTCGCGAACAGGGCGTCCTGCACCAGCATGCCCGAGCCCGTCATCGCGTTGACCAGCGACGACTTCCCGGCATTGGTGTAGCCGGCGACCGTCAGCGACGGCACCGCGCTGCGGCTGCGAGCCGATCGCTTGGTCACGCGCGCCTTCTTCATGTCCCGGATCTCGCGCCGCAACTTGGCCATGCGTTCACGAATCCGGCGACGATCGGTCTCGATCTTGGTCTCACCGGGTCCGCGCAGGCCGACACCACCGTTGCTGCCGGCACGGCCACCGGCCTGCCGGGACATCGACTCACCCCAACCACGCAGGCGGGGCATCATGTACTCCATCTGGGCCAGCGACACCTGTGCCTTGCCCTCGCGGGAGGTGGCGTGCTGGGCGAAGATGTCGAGGATCAATGCGGTCCGGTCGATGACCTTGACCTTGACGACCTTCTCCAGCGCGGTGAGCTGACCGGGGGTGAGCTCACCGTCGCAGATGACGGTGTCGGCGCCGGTGGCCAGCACGATCTCGCGCAGTTCCTCGGCCTTGCCCGACCCGATGTAGGTGCCGGGGTCGGGGGCATTGCGTCGTTGGATGACGGCGTCGAGAACCGCCGACCCGGCGGTCTCGGCCAGTGCGGCGAGCTCGGTCATCGCCGCCCGCGCCTGCGCCGAGGTGCCCTCGGTCCAGACGCCGACCAGCACGACGCGTTCGAGTCGGAGCTGCCGGTACTCGACCTCGGTGATGTCGGTGAGTTCGGTCGACAGACCGGCCACGCGCTGCAGCGAGGCACGCTCGGACAGTTGGAGTTCACCGGTGGTCGGCTCGTCGGTCCGGTGACTCCCGGTGATGCCCTGGTCGTCGGTGACTCCGGTGTCCTCGGGGATACCGGTGTCCTCGGCGAGATCAGGGGTCGGGATGGGATATGCGGTGTGTGTCGTGTTGCTCATACGCCTTCCATGGTCGCATGCGGCAACGATGCAGCGCACACGAATATTTCGCGGCGCCCGGCGACGACTCCACGGCCCGGACCGTTCCGACCGGCTGTCGGCGCCCCCGGCTGTCGGCGGAAGCGTTCGCCGGTCGTGTCAGGATCCGTCCCACCCGGCGCGCAACGCGCCGTCGGCGACCAGTTCCGACGGGCCGCGCAGCCACGCATCGTCGGCGAGGATGCGCACCTCGACCCGCCCGCCGGGCACGTCAATCACCAACTCCCCGACCCGCTCACCCCGATGACGTAGTGCGGCCGCCGCTGCGGCGACCAAACCCGTTCCACAGCTTCGGGTTTCGCCGACCCCACGTTCGAACACCCGCATCCGGGCGTACAGCCGTCCGTCGACGGCCTCCGGGACGGTCAGCAGTTCGACGTTGGCTCCGTGGGCGAAGACCTCGGGGTCGATCACGACACCCCGGGAGAAGTCGACGGCGGCCAGGTCGTCGGCATCGAGTTCGGGAACCACACAGGCCAGGTGCGGGTTGCCGACGTCGACGGCCACCCCGGGGTACAGATCGTCGCCGATGCGGACCGTCGAGGGCTCCCCGACGCTCGCCGGGCCCATCTGCACACTGACGTCGGCGCGCAGTCGGTCGAAGGAGTGCACGACGACCGGTCGCGCGCCGGCGCGCGAACCCACGGTGAATTCGTCGGTGCCCACGAGTCCCGACGCGCGCAGATGATGGGCAAAGACACGGACCCCGTTGCCGCACATCTCGGCGATCGAGCCGTCGGCGTTGCGATAGTCCATGAACCAGTCGTCGGGGTTCACCCGGTCCGGCAGGGCCTCGAGCACCCCCGCCGCGACCAGCGCACCCGATCGCGCGACCCGCAACAGTCCGTCGGAGCCGATACCACGTTGCCGATCGCACAGTGCGGCGACGAGATCGGCACCCAGCGCGATCTCGACCGCGGGATCGGTGAGGATGACGAAGTCGTTCTGGGTGCCGTGGCCCTTCACGAACGGCAGGCCACTCTTCGATTCGGCGGCGGTGGTCGAGGCGCTGGTCGTCACCGGTCCAGGGTAGCCAGTGCCCGATCGGTGAGGTCAGTGGCCGCGGCGTCGAGCCACACGATCCGATGATCACGTCGGAACCAGGAACGTTGCCGGCGAACATAGCGCCGGGTGCCGATGACGGTCAGCTCGACGGCCCGGTCGAGGTCGTACTCGCCGTCGAGGGCGGCCAGGGTCTGGGCGTATCCGATCGCCCGGCGCGCGGTGAGCCCCTCACGCAGCCCGTTCTCGGCCAGCCTGGCCACCTCGTCGACCAGGCCGTTGGCGAACATCTCCGCGGTGCGCGCGGCAATCCGCTCGTCAAGGTCAGCGGTTTCTCTGTCGAGAGCGAGAATCCTTGTACCCCAGCGCGCTTCACCGATCTTGGGAGCCGACGCGGCGAACGGCTCTCCGGTGAGTTCGACGACCTCGAGTGCCCGGACGATCCGGCGGCCGTCGGTGTCGAGGATCGATTCGGCCGCGGCGGGGTCGACCTCGGCGAGCCTGCGATGTAGGGCGGCGACGCCGATCTGCGCCAGCATCTCCTCATAGCGCGCACGCACCTGCGGGTCGGTCGCCGGAAACTTCCAGTCGTCGAGCAGTCCCTGGATGTAGAGCATCGATCCGCCGACGATCACCGGGGTCCGGCCGGCCGCGAGCAGCTCCTCGATGTCGCGCGTGGCCGCGGCCTGGTATCGCGCGACCGTGGCGATCTCGGTCACGTCGAGGACGTCGATCTGGTGATGGGTGATACCACGACGCTGTGCGACGGTGAGTTTCGCGGTGCCGATGTCCATTCCGCGGTACTGCTGCATCGCGTCGATGTTCACGATCTCCCCGTCGAGGGCCTCGGCGAGATCGAGCGCGAGATCGGATTTGCCGACCGCCGTGGGACCCACCACCGCAACCGGAACGGGCGCCCCGATGTCACCGCCGGTCATGATCGGCTCCTGTTCGGGGTCCGGCTGGGAGCGGGGTCCAGCGAGCGACGACGTACCCCACGCCGAACGGTGCTGCGGCATACAGGCATTCGGTGTCCAATCGGGCAGGGTCCAACCGGGCGGGGTCCAACCGGGCGGGGTCCACATCGGTGTGCGCGCCCGACGCCCGGGCCACCGCCGCTGCGACCTGCCAGGCGACTCGTCCACCGACACCCTCGGCATCGCACTCCTGCGCGTCGAGGTCGGCCAGAGTGTCCAGATCCCCACATTCGAGGGCGGTGTCGATCCGCTTCTGCAACCGCACCGCCGATGCGCGTTCGCCACCGCCCGGAGCTTTCGGGGACAACGCGGTCGCGCCGTCGCCCACCACGAGCAGACCCACCGATTCGGACACCGCCGACAGCGCCGCCGCAATCTCGTCCCCCACCGCCGCGCACTGTGCGGGGCTCGCCGACGGGTCGAGCACCACCGGCGTCACGCGGTCGGCGCCCGCCTGTTCCCGCAGCCAGGCGGCGATCAGCATCGACAGCGGCAATCGCGGTCGCACCGGCTCGGCGTCGGCCTGCGCGCAAGCCTCCTCCACGGCGGGATCCAGGGTCACCGGTAGGTCGACACCGAAGCGCGCAAAGGTCCCGGTGACGGCCACATCGGTGCCGCATCGCGGCCGGTCGGTGAGCACGGCTGCGGCGGGCCCGCTCGCCGGAACGGCCGGCGCGTCGTCGGCGCCGAGGGCAACCCATCGGGTGGCCGAGGCCGCCAGCGCCCGCACCGCCGAACGCGTCGCCTCACGGACCGGCCGCGTGTCGACGGCGTCGGGACCGGCGAGTTCGGGTACCAGCAGGGGCGCACTCGGGACGAATACCGCGCAGCTGAACACGTGCTCGACGCTAGTCGACGGCGCAGCGCCACCGTGGGCACCCCGGGCGGGCGTTCGCGGCCCGACCCCGCCGATCGGGCGACGAGCGGTACCCATTGTTCCGCAGCCCACACGCGATGAACTCTGAGCTGCTTGAATGGACTCCAGCCCGGCGGCCAACGCGGCCGGGGATCGAAGTGAAACGGCAGCCGTGACGCGCGGCACCACAAGGCGGGAAGGGGCACCTGCACATG
>NZ_BAEI01000067.1 GCF_000241325.1 Gordonia polyisoprenivorans NBRC 16320 = JCM 10675
ACTGGGAGCAGCACGTGCGATTCGACGAACGCTATCTGCGTCCCACCGAGGTCGACGCACTGGTCGGTGACGCGTCCAAAGCCGACCGTGTCCTCGGATGGCGCCCGACCGTCCACACCCCCGACCTCGCCCGGATCATGGTCGACGCCGACATCGCGGCGCTCGAATGCGAGGGCAAACCATGGATCGACAAGCCGGTCCTCGCGAGCTGGGGAAGCTGAATCGATGGGCGAGCAGAGTATCGGACCCCTCGACCGCAACGCGAAGACCTACATCGCAGGACACCGGGGTCTCGTGGGGTCGGCGATCTGGCGGCAGTTCGAGAAGGCGGGATTCTCCGACCTGATCGGCGCGACGCACGACGAACTGGAACTCACCGATCGCGCCGCGGTGTTCGATTTCTTCGACCAGCACCAGCCGCAGACGGTCATCCTCGCCGCGGCACGAGTCGGCGGCATCCTGGCCAACAGCACCTACCCGGTTGAGTTCCTCTCGGAGAACCTGCAGGTCCAGACCAGTGTGCTGGACGCCGCGGTGGCCCAACGCACGCCCCGGCTGCTGTTCCTCGGTTCCTCGTGCATCTACCCCAAGTTCGCCGAGCAACCCATTCGTGAGGACGCCCTGCTGACCGGGG
This sequence comes from Gordonia polyisoprenivorans NBRC 16320 = JCM 10675, assembly GCF_000241325.1. Classification (GTDB taxonomy): domain Bacteria; phylum Actinomycetota; class Actinomycetes; order Mycobacteriales; family Mycobacteriaceae; genus Gordonia; species Gordonia polyisoprenivorans. The sequence continues at coordinate 635 of NZ_BAEI01000067.1, forward strand.
CGCTCGAGCCGACCAATGATGCGTATGCGATCGCCAAGATCGCCGGCATCCTGCACATCCAGGCGGCCCGCCGCGAGTACGGACTGCCGTGGATCTCGGCGATGCCCACCAATCTCTATGGTCCCGGTGACAACTTCTCCCCGACCGGTTCCCACGTGCTGCCCGCGTTGATCCGTCGTTACGAGGACGCGCGACTGGCCGGGACGCCGAGCGTGACGAACTGGGGCAGCGGCACTCCGCGCCGAGAATTCCTCCATGTGGACGATATGGCCTCGGCCTGTCTGCATCTGCTCGATCACTTCGACGGGCCCCAGCAGGTCAACGTCGGAACCGGCGTCGATCACACCCTGCGCGAGATCGCCGGGTTCGTCGCCGACGCCGTCGGGTACACGGGCGAGACCGAGTGGGACACGTCGAAACCCGACGGGACACCGCGCAAACTCCTCGACGTGAGCACCCTGCGCGCGAGTGGATGGTCCCCGCAGATCGAGTTGGCAGACGGGATCGCGGATACGGTGCAGTGGTATCGCGACAACATCACCTCGCTGCGTACGTGAGTCCGGACACACCGACTCCCGATCAACCCCCCGCCAAGCGGAGGCGACTGGCGCGCCTGAGACGCCGACGAGTCGTCGTGCCCACGGTGCTCGTCGTCCTCGTGCTGCTCGCGAGTTATCTGATCGTCGGCCACCAACTCTTCGACCGAGACCACGGCGATCAGCTGCGTCACGCCGACGCGATCGTCGTCCTCGGCGGAGAGCACGACGGTCGCGAACAGTACGGGATCGATCTCGCGCGGCAGGGCTACGCCGACACCGTCTTGCTGTCCAACCCGTACGACAGCAGCTGGCCCAATTACGACCGCGACAAAACGATGATGCAGCACTACTGCGACTCGAGCACGGCGAAGATCAAGGTCATCTGCTTCGTCCCGAACCCCTCGACCACCCGCGGCGAGGCCATGTACGTCCAGGACATGGCCAAGAAATACGGGTGGCACACCGTGATCGTGGTGAGCTGGCGTTTTCACCTCGTCCGTGCGCGCTACATCTTCGGTCAGTGTTTCTCCGGAGACGTCGTGATGCACAGTGTGCCGCGCGTCTATCCCTCGGGTCCGGTGGACTGGTTCACGGTGTATCCGTACCAGTACATCGCGCTGGCAAAGGCGTGGGTGCTCGGCTGCAACGACGGGTGACCGCTCCTCTCGCAACCACCCTTCTCACGCAAATACGTTGACACACAGCAAATCAACAGTGAGACTGAACGACCTTCGCAGGACTTCTGTACGGCGACAGCCCGATTCCGAGGCGTATCCTCGCGCAGGGGATTCAGTCGGTCGGCGAGCCGACAACACGGCTCTGCGAGGACACATGGACATTGCGCAACACAATCGGGGGGCGTTCTCCGCGGCGCGCATCGTCGGCGACTACGGCGCCCAATTCGTCAGCGCGACCGGGTTTCTCGACGCCGGTGAACGCGCGGCACTGCTGTGGGTCGCCGAGGTCTGCCGCGGACGTCCCATTCTCGACATCGGCGTCGGCGCCGGTCGCACGACCGGGATGCTGCGCCTGTTGAGCGATCGCTACCTCGCCGTCGACTATTCGTCGGCGATGCTCGATGAGTTCCGCACGCACCATCCGGGAATCGAGGCGGAATGCCTCGACGCCCGGGACCTGACCGCGCTGTCGGGCCGCGATTTCGGCTTGATCATGTTCAGCAACAACGGCATCGACAGTCTTGCGCACGACGACCGGATAGTGGCACTCGCGCAATTCGCCGACCATCTCGAGCACGACGGGCGGATCGTCTTCTCCACCCTGAACCGGTACGGCCCGTCGTTCGGAGAGCATCCCGGGCAACTGCATCGCCCCACCCGCCCCATCGACCGATCACCACGTGCCATCGCCACCGCGGTGGCTCGTCGGGTCCTGCGGCCGGGTTCACTCGTGAACCGACAACGGACAATGGGCGATCGGCCCGCTCGCCGCCCACGACTACGGGCTGATCGTGCACTTCACCACTCTCGACGACATCACCGCGTCACTCACGGCCGCCGGTCTGCGCGCCGAGGCCATCTTCGCGACCGACGGACGCCTCCTCCACGCGGGTGACGAGACCACCGGGGCCGACAATTTCACCGTTGTCGCCGCCCACCTGGACGGCTGACACGCACAGCGTCAGGACGTCAGATCGAGCGCGTCCAGACACGCCTGTTTGGCAGCCGCCCGCAGCCTCGCCTGACTTGGCTCAATTTAGTGTCCACCTCGGATCGCGATGATTGCGTCGCGGAGGTCGTCGGGTAGTGAATCGGCGGCGGTGAGGGTCTGTTCGCCGGCTTGGATGGTGACGGTGCGGTAGCGGCGGGCGGTGGTGACGAACTTCTTGATCGACCAGCCGGTGCGCGTTTCGATGATCCTGGTGATGGCCAGCGCGGCGAATACCACAGCCAGATGGGCCCGGATGGAGTCCTCGAGGTGATGGAAGATCGGGCGTGCGGACAGATCGGACTTCGACATCCGAAAACTCTTCTCGATCCGCCACAGTTGGTGGTAGGAGCCGATCACGAATTCGGGTGTCGGGGAGTCGATGTTGGTGGCATAGGCCTTCCATCCTGCTAGGGTGCGTGCCTTGATTTCCAGCTCCCGGTTGACAGTTCGGTCACCGCCTTTGAGCTTGACGAACCGGTTGCGTTTGACCGGGATCTTGCCTTCCACTGTCTTCTCGGCTTTGGCGATCTGTTCGTTGATACCCCGGATGCTGCGTCGCGCCCGATCGGCACTGTAGCGGTAGTACACCACCCGATGTCGGCGGTAGCTGGTCTTGGAGTTCGCCGGCAGTGGCTGGGTCAGCGTCAGTCCGTCTTCGGGGGTGGAGTTCGGATTGTTCCTGTGCCACTTCTGAATCTGGTACGGGACGCTGGGGATTTTCTCACCCAGGATGAACGACAACCCAGCTTCTTCGATGGCCTTCATGTTCGCCGCGCAGATCATGCCGGCATCGGCCACCACCGTCACATCGGTCAGCTGGTGGGCGGCGATGAACGCGGTCAGGGTGGGCATCATCGTCAACGTCTCGGCTTTGTTCCCGGCGAAGGCTTCCATCATCAATGGGAATCCCGTGGCGTCGGTGAGCAACCCGACGGTGACCTGCGGTTCGAGGCGCCGCTCCTTGGAGAATCCGGGTTCGCGGAACCCATCCGCCTTGTCGGTCTCGAAGTACAAGGTGGTGACATCGTACAAACACAGCGTGGTAGGTCCCAGATTCGATTGCGCGGCACATGCTTTCGCCAGCTCCTGACGCCACGCCGTATCGGCGTAGATGGGTAAACGTCGTTTCACCGTCGCGTATGAGGCCGGGGTGACACCGGCTTCGGCGAGCACCCGCAGGGAATCGAGTTTGCTGGTGGGTTCGATGATCCTTGCGGCCACCAGATCACCGAATACGCTGTCAGAGTTCGGGATCGAGGAGAATCCGAGTTCGTCGTACACCGCGGTGATCGCATCCAGCAACACCGCCATCCGGGAACTGGTGATCGGCAGCGGTCCTGCTCCCGACGCCGAGACCAGCCCGAGGTCGAGTTGCTGCTGCCCGGCAGCCAACCGATCAGCGGCTGCGGCCTTCAACGCCGCCAACTCCGCATCGGTATGAGCTGAGCCGATGTGCTCGATCTGTCGGGACCCACGACGGTTGGAGTGCACGATCTGGACCGCCGTCGCCCCCGACTTGGTCTTCACCGTCCGCACAAACGCCACCCCAGCAGCCTAAAACCCCCGCCGTTAGTGTCCACCCCGACACCCATCACCCCAGGTCACAGCCCCGCGATCGACGAAATCACGAAAAATGAGCCAAGTCAGGTTTCACCGTTGTCGCCGCCCACCTGGACGGCTGACACGCACAGCGTCAGGACGTCAGATCGAGCGCGTCCAGACACGCCTGTTTGGCAGCCGCCCGCAGCCTCGCGTTGTAGGCGGAGTGGTCACCCTCCGACGACCGGGTGATCCGAACCTGCGCTCGACCGGTGGCCAGTGCCCGCGGACCACCGAGCGAATCGAAGTACGCATAGTCCTCGGGGCCGAGTACCAGTGCGAGCTGCGCGCCGTGCGCCCAGAGCGAGTCGCACAACGCCTCGGGCATCTGGAGAATCGGCGCCCGGCCGATCGTGTCGTGCCATCGTCGGGGCGTCAGTCGGCGAATCGTGGGAGTGGCGTACTCGCCGACGAGTTGGATCAGCCGCCGCCGGGCCCGACTACCAAACGTGTTGAACTCCAGTGCGCGCGGACTGTAGGTGATGCCCGGACGAAGCCGCCACATCAGCGGGTTGACCAGGACTGCAGTCGGTGACACGTTCTGGCCCAACACTTCTCGCGTGTTCAGCGCCGCATGCGCCGACATCCACGACCCCACGCAGATACCGGTGTGTACGACCTGCGCCCCGGCGGGAAGCCGCAGCGACTCCATGATCTGTACTCCGCGGGCCACATAGCCGTCGGTGTAGAGGTCGATGAAGACGTCCGCCTTGCGAGCGCGACCCGACTCACCCACCCCGACACGGTCGAAGCGCAGCATCCGCCCGCCACGGCTTGCGACATCCAGGGACAGTTCGGCCCACAGGCGGGCGGGTCCGATACGACTGTCATGCCCGATCGAGTGGCTGATCACCACCTTGTCGGCGGCGTCGTGATGGCCGGCGATCGCGGTGTCCCACACCACCGCACCGCTCGGGGCGGTGTAGACCCGCGTCTCGATCGGCCGGCCATCCACGGTGTGCGCGACGATCGCCTGCGGTTGCGTATCCACGGTGACCGCACGGGGCGCGGCGTCGGCATATCGCTGGTCGAACCACTCGACGATCTGGTCGAGTTCCTCGGGGATCGAGACATAGGACGGATTCATCGGCTCGAGGAAATATGTCGGGTCGCCGCAGGATTCGACGGGCGTGCCTGCGTCGGTGAGCGCGGTGGCCACCGCGCCGGTTTGATCGGTCTCGCGGAGGAAGGCGACAGTCGTCCCGGCCGGACGTGCCGTCACCGGCTCGGTCCGCAGTCGCATCGCCGACAGTTGCGCCGCCGCGTCGGCATGCAGGGTTTGGCCTGCCAGGTTCACCAGATCACGGTCGGGATCCTCGGCGACGTCGGCGACCGATGCGTCGGCGTCGGCCGAACTGATGACCGTGTACAGCGCCTTCTGGGCGCGGACGAACTGTCTACCCTTGGCCACCGGATCCCACAGCACCAACGTGTCGAGATCCGCGACCAGCTCGGCGTCCTGCGTGATGAGCAGTGCGCCGGCTCGGAGCCCGATCACCCCGACGTCGGGGACACCGAATTCCCGGACCGTGTCCACCGCGGTCCGGATGCTCGCCATCCATCGGTCGACCGCATGCGGATCCTGTTGCGGTCCGGCCGATTCTCCGGTGTTCGCATAGTCGAAGCGAAGCACCAGGAAGCCGCGGGCGGCGAGATGCTCGGCGAGATACTTCATCCCACGCGGTGTCTGAGCATGCTCCTTGCCCAGCGAGCCGCACACCACGATGCCGCCGCGCACGAGGTCGTCGGCCGGACGGGACACCACACCGAAGAGCGGCGCCTGCGGATCTCCGAAATATGTTGCCGAGCTGACGATGTCCACATCAGCGCGCACTGTCGCCGTCACGAGATCCCTTTCGACCACCGCCCGGGTTGCTACCCGAGAATTTCCGACAATCCTTCCATGGTCGCCACCCGCTGCGCGTGCGTGGGCGCCAGCGGCCCCGCCAGGACCACGGTGACACCCGACTTGGCGAACGCCTCGACGCGTTCGGCCACCAGCGAGCGCGGACCGATCAGGCTCATCGCCCGCACCAGGTCGTCGGGCACCGCGGCCGCGGCCTCGGCCTTCTTGCCGTCGAGGTAGAGATCCTGGATCAGCTTGGCCTCGTCGGCGTAGCCGTAGCGCACCGCGAGGGTGTTGTAGAAGTTCTTGCCACGTGCACCCATCCCGCCGATGTAGAGAGCGGCGTGGTTGCGCACATGTTGCATCGCGACCTCGATCTGCTCGGCGTCCTCGGAGATCAGTGCGCTCGCCTGCACCACGATCCCCAACTCGCCCAGCGACGGATCGCGCTTGGCCTTGCCGGCCGCGAGCGGCTCACCGAAGGCCGCCTCGACGTACTCGGGGTGGAACAGGAACGGCTGGAACTCCTCGAAGAGCTCGGCGGCCAGCTCGGTGTTCTTCGGTCCGATCGCGGCAAGGAGCATCGGAATGCGATCACGCACAGGGTGATTGATGATCTTGAGGGCCTTGCCCAATCCGGTGCCGCCGTCTTCTTTCGTCAGCGGCAGGGTGTAGTGACGGCCCTGGTAGTCGGTCTTTTCCCGGCGCCAGATCATCCGGCAGATCTCGGCGTTCTCCCGGGCCCGGCCGACGGGGTAGTCATATTTGACGCCGTGGAAGCCCTCGATCACCTGCGGCCCCGACGCCCCGATGCCCAGGATGAACCGCCCGCCACTGATGTAATCCATTCCCGCGGCGGTCATCGCGAGATTCGACGGGGTACGCGAGAACATCGGCAGGATGCCGGTCTGCAGTTCCATCTTCTCGGTCTTGGCGGCGATGTAACCGAGCTGACTGACCGCGTCGAAGCTGTACGCCTCGGGGACGGTGACCCGGGCGACGCCGGCCTTCTCGAAGTCGGCGAGATTGTCCATCGTCTCGCGGAAATCACCGGCGTAGTTGATCGGCATGCCCAGCTTCATCGACGTCATGACGCCGAATTCTTCCACACCGCGACCCGTCCACAGAGGCCCGTGCGATCGTTCGCTCGCGCCGGCTTCGGTGTACCCGTGGGTGCAGTTGGATGAACAGTAGATGAACAACCCGACGAAGAGGGCAAACACGCAGGTCATGATGCCGATCTGCACAATGGTTGCCTGAGCGAAATTTATGCAGATCGGCACCCGCGGACGCATGATATTGCCCATGAGCGGAGAGATGCTGATTCTCGTGCTGTTGATCATCACAGCACTGGGCTTCGACTTCACCAACGGATTCCACGACACCGGCAACGCCATGGCGACCTCCATCGCCACCGGCGCACTCAAGCCCAAGGTCGCCGTCGGGTTGTCGGCGATACTGAACCTGGTGGGTGCGTTCCTCTCTGTCGAGGTCGCTGCCACCATCACCAAGAACGTCTTACACCTGCAGAGCAAGTCGGGCGGACTCGTCGGCGGCATCAGCGCCAATGAAGCCCTGTTGATCATCTTCGCCGGCCTCATCGGCGGCATCCTGTGGAACCTCTTCACCTGGCTGTTCGGCCTGCCCTCGAGCTCCAGCCACGCCCTGTTCGGCGGACTCATCGGCTCCGGTATCGCAGCCATGGGCACCAGCGGCATCGACTGGCACGGCGTGCTCTCCAAGATCATCATCCCGGCGCTGGCATCTCCGTTCATCGCGTGCGCGGTGGCCGCGGTCGGCACCTGGCTGGTCTTCAAGATCACCGCGAAAGTGCTTGTCTCACGCCAGGAAAGCGGGTTCCGCTCCGGCCAGATCGTCACCGCCTCGCTGGTCTCGCTGGCCCACGGCACCGGTGACGCACAGAAGACGATGGGTGTCATCGCCCTCGCTCTGATCTCCACCAACCACCTCGACGCCTCCTCGGTCAAGCACGGCCTGCCCATCTGGGTCGTGTTCAGCTGCGCCGCGGCGATCGCCCTCGGTACCTACCTGGGCGGCTGGCGCATCATCCGCACGCTGGGCAAGGGACTCGTCGAGATCACCTCCCCGCAGGGCATGGCCGCCGAGGCCTCGTCGGCCGCGATCATCCTGACCTCGAGCGCCGCCGGCATGGCACTGTCGACCACCCAGGTCGCCACCGGCTCGATCCTCGGTTCCGGTGTCGGCAAGAAGGGCGCGCAGGTCCGCTGGTCGGTCGCGGCCCGCATGGTCGTCGCCTGGGTCACCACGCTGCCGGCCGCCGGCATCGTCGGCGCCGTCTGCTACGGCCTGGGACATCTGCTCGGTGACGTCACCGGCGCGATCGTCATCTTCATTCTGCTGGTGGCCGCCTCGAGCTACATGTACTGGCGCGCACAGCAGAACAAGGTCGACTCCAACAACGTCAACGCCGAATGGGACGAGTCCACCAACTCGATCATCCCGGCCGACGACGCTTCCGCCGACAAGCCCGCCACCCTCGCCTGACGGCTGGGAAGGACCTCACACTCATGGACATCCTCGAAGCCATCCTCAAGGTTCTCGTCATCGGCATGATCTTCGGTGCCGGACTGCCCGCGCTCTTCGCCATCGGCATGCGGCTGCACTCGGCCGGCGCCGGTGACGCCAACGCCGACGGCACGGTCAGCGCGCCCAATCCGGCCCTGAAGGCCCTGGGCTATCTGTTCTTCGCCATCGTCGTCGCCGCGATCGTGGTCGGTCTGCTGTGGGTCACCCGCCAGACACTCTCCTACTACTTCGACTGGCAGATCTTCCCCGACTGGGCCTACAGCTGATCCTCCAGACATCTCGTCCACACCGAGAAAGGCGATCATGTCCTCTTCACTGTTCGACTCAGCCATCAACTGGATTCGCAAGGGGTATCCGGAAGGCATTCCGCCCACCGATTTCCCGCCCCTGCTCGCCCTGCTGATGCGCACCCTGACCGAGGAAGAGGTCACCAACGTGGCACTCGTCCTGGCCAAGGAAGGCTCCTCGGATTCCCCGGTGACCCCGGAGCGCATCAAGCAGGCGATCCTCGAGGTCACCGAGGCTCAGCCGACCGATGCGGAGATCAACCAGGTGGCGGCTCGGCTGGCCGCCGTCGGCTGGCCCCTGGCCGCCTCACCGGCAACAGCCTGAGTTCGATCCAGCGCCCATGGGGCGCCGAACAACCCGGACGACCTGCTTGCCAGGCGCCGGGTTGTTCGCTGCATATCCATCAATCGGCCCACTCAGCTTGCGTCCTACAATCGGCGGAGGGTTGGGCCCGCATACGAGAAGGGGGTGCGTGATGTCCGATCGACCGCTGGTCGCCAGGATCATCGCGTGGTTGCGCGCCGGATATCCACAGGGCGTGCCCGACCACGACTACGTACCGCTCCTGGCCATCCTCCGACGACAACTGTCCGAGGACGAGGTCGAGCATGTGTCGGGTGAACTCATCAACGAGGCGGCCCCACCACCGGAACCCATCTCGAAGATCGACGCCGGGGTCAAGATCTCCGCGGTCACCCAGGAACTCCCACACGAGGCCGACCTCGCGCGCGTGCAGCAGTACCTCGAAGAGCACGGCTTCCCCTTCGACGACTCCCCGCTGAACCCGCCCTCCCCTCCCCCCGATGGTCGAGGCGCGAGGAGCGCCAGCGACGAACCTTCTCCCGATGGTCGAGGTGCGAGGAGCGATAGCGACGAGCCGTTCCCCGATGGTCGGGGTGCGAGGAGCGCCAGCGACGAGCCTCGAGACCCGCCCACCCCCGACGAGGACCAGCCCTGAAACCCCTCCGTCCTCTGGTACTGCGTCCTCTCCCCCTGCCGTCCGGACCGCAGGTCCTCGACCATCTCGACGACCTGCGCGCCATCCTCGACGGCTCGGCGGCCTTCGCGCCGGTCCCGGAGTCCGATCGTGAGTCGCGAATCCTGCACGACGCCTTCGGAATCGGGTCCGACGTCGTCGACGACGTCTCGCTGATCATCGCGACCTCCGGGAGCACCGGCACCCCCAAGGGCTCGCAGCACACGCCCGCCACCCTCGCCGCCTCGGCCCGCGCGACCGCCGACCATCTCGGCGGCGAGGGCAATTGGCTTCTCGCGCTGCCGCCGCACCACATCGCCGGATTGCAGGTGTTGTTGCGCGCGTTGGCCGCCGGGCACATCCCGGCCGTCCTCGATCTGTCGGCGGGTTTCGATCCCGATGCCTTCGCCGACACCCTCGATCGTTTCGAGGGTCCGCGCCGCTACACCTCACTGGTGCCCACCCAACTCGTCAAGGTCCTCGACTCGCCGCGCGCGACGGCCGCGCTCGCCGACGTCGACGCCCTGCTCGTCGGCGGCGCAGCCACTCCACAGCCGTTGCTGCACAAAGCGATCGACGCGGGCATCCCGATCGTGCGCACCTATGGGATGAGTGAGACCGCGGGCGGTTGCGTCTACGACGGTATTCCGTTGCACGGCATGCAGATCACCCTGGACGGGGCGAGCGCCGACGGCGTCGGGCGCGTCGAACTCACCGGACCGATGGTCGCGCAGGGCTATCGCCTGCTCCCCGACCATCCGGCCTTCGCCACGCCGGGCACCTTCCGCACCGACGACCTCGGACGTGTCGACGACGGCGTCCTACGGATCATCGGCCGCGCCGACGAAGCCATCTCCTCCGGCGGGCTCACGATCCTCCCGCAGGTCGTCGAGGCAGTCATCGTCGAGGACCCCGCGGTCGCCGAATGCGCCGTGATCGGGCTGCCCGACGCGCGTCTCGGCGAGAAGGTGGTGGCCGTCGTGGTGGAGTCCGATTCGGGTGCGGTGGACGCACAACGCCTTCGGGACGCGGTCACCGAGCGGCTCGATCGCTACGCCGCACCGCGCGAGGTGATCGTCGTGGCAGAGTTGCCCACCCGCGGCCCGGGTAAGGTTGATCGACGCACACTCCGCACCCGGTTGACGCCGCAGACGTAGCAGAAGGTTCGCCCAGGGCGTGACGTTCTGCTACGTCGGGACGGCGTCGGAGGGTGGATCACTCACGAAGCCCGCGACCATCGCCATGGCCTGGGTCGCGGTGTGCGACAACGACACCGATGCGCCGTTCCAGCCACGCTGTTCGGCGAGCCTTCCCACGCTGCCGGTGAGTTCGATCCTCGGCACCCCACCGGCGCCGACGATCTCGATCTCGGTCAGCGGCGTTGGGGCGTCGACGATCGTCAATGCCTTGATCACCGCTTCCTTGGCCGCGAACCGCGCCGCCAGACGTTCGGCGAACGCCGGCCCGGCACACGCCGCGATCTCCCGTTCGGTGTAGATGCGCCGCAGGTAACGGTCGCCGAACTGCGCGACCGACTCGGCGACGTCGGCGACGTCGACCAGATCGCACCCGACGGAGATCCTCATGACGCCGCAGAAGGGCCGACAGCAGTGGACGCCACGACTGCAGGGGCCACGACGGCCACGGTCTCCCGCGCATCGATCGACGAGACTGCGCCCCGGGGCCCCGACGCCTGCGGTGCCGTCCCGTCCGCCGGCGTGGCGCGGATCGTGTGGGTGTGCTCGGCGACGAGGTGAAAACAGTTGTCCGACAACACCCATCCGGGCACGTTCAGACAGACGTAGCGCAGGCTGGTCTCGGCTCGGACGTCGATCAGCCATCCGCCGGCGTCGTCGGTGCGGGCCTGCGCTCTCAACCCCGACCGGATGGGCGCGGCGAGCGGCGCCACGATCAGCGCATCGCGACGCATCACCTGCTCCCCGACGACGAACTCGACGAGTACCGCCGCGGCAACTGGCGGCCCGAACCGGTAGGCGTGTGACAAATCGGTGAAGGCACCGGTGAGGTCGGCGTCGGCTCTCGTCACCGACGACCGTGGTTCGACGACGATCGCGGACTCGCCCTCGACCACCACCCGCCCCGCGTCGTCGACGGCACGCAACCGCACGATGCCGGCGAGTTCGTCTGCGGTGTCGTTGTGCAGGTCGATGCGCAGTCCGCGCTGACCGCAGTTGTCGATCGTGAGCGCCACCGGCGCCCAGACCCTGGCCAGCGCGGCGAGCGGCAGTTTCGCGGTTCCCCGGTGATCGAGCAGCCCCCACCCCGCCCCGGGGCGTAAGTCCTTGGCGTTCAACACCAGTGCCCCTGCGCATCCCGAGTCCGGGCGTCGCCAGAACCGGTAGCAGTTCACCATCGCCTCGGCGACGGCGAGCCGGCCGAGTTGCAGGTAGCGTCCGGGATCAACGCGACGGACCTGCAGCGGATCCACACCGAACACTTCACGGACGTAGAAGTCGCGAACATCCTCGAAGTCCCAGGAGGCGGTCCGGTCCCGTGGAACCCCACGTTTCCAGTCCGGGTGCTGGCCGGCGGCGCCGAGCGAACCGAAGTCCGACTCCACGGCCTCGTCGGACGCCGGGATGGCGAACGCCAGGGATTCGGCGGCGAAACGCACACCCGCGGTACGGACGTCGTCGAGCCCGTTCATGTAGCCACCGACACCGAACCAATGGGCGATCCCGTTGTCGGAGCGAATCGCCAGCGGCGTCGGAGCCTCGGTGTCGTCGGACCACGACGACGGGCTCGCCACGACGTACGGAACTCCGCTGACGCGCTCGACGACGCCGCGCAGCTTCGTCTCGATAAGCGGCAGAGATAGGGATTCGCTGGCGACGCCCATCATCTCGGGCTGCTGCAGGGTTTCGCTACCACCACTGACCACCGCGAGCGCGGGGTTGCCCGCGTGCCGGGTCAGCAGGTGATCGACCTCCGCGCACACCACGTCGTCGAGATCCTCCGGCGGATCGAAGGTGGTCAGCATCGCGTCCTGCCACACGAGCATGCCGAGTTCGGCACACAACTCATAGAACTCGGCTTGTTCGGGGGTGAAGCCACCCATCACCCGCACCACGTTCGCGCCGGCGTCGCGCAGCACGAGCAGCTGCTCGCGGATCATTTCGCGGTCGGCGGTCATCGCCCGCGGGTCCGGCGGCACCCACACCGCACCACGGCAGAAGACGTCGATCTCGTTGACCGACAACCGGAAAGCACCTCTGGCACGCTCGGCCCGCACGGTACGGAATCCGATGCGACGTTCGGCGGACACCCCGCCCGCGGTGATCCGCAGCCGGTACGTGGCCGGGTCACCGTAGCCGTGCGGATACCAGCGTCGGGGCTCGGCCAGCGCCACCTGACCGACCAGCTCGGCCGGAGACCCCACACGGGCGCACAGATCACCGACCGCGACGGTGGCTCCCGCCTCGTCGAGCACCTCGACCGTCGCCACGTCGGGGGCTTCCGCACCCGTCCACCGGGCACACACGTCGACGCGGCCGGTATCGGAGTCGACGCCGACCGAGCACAGTTCCACTTGCGGCCCAGGTCGCACGACCACCGGACGCCACGCGCCGACGACCGGCGGCACCCCGCCGTAGACCGGAGCCCGTCCAATCAAAGATGTTCGCGCCCAACGCATTCCCTGCGCCGAGACCAGCGTGGAACGCCAACGTCCGCGAGGGCGTCTGCGCGACAGCCACGTGCGCAACGAACCGGACCAGATCGCGATCTCGTGGGTGCCCGCCGTCATCGGACACCGCACGGGCAGGAACATCGACTCGACGTCGGCGACGTGGACGCGGTCGACGAACACCGCGCCCGGCGGCGTCAATCCTTCGAAGTCGACGACGCCGGAGCGCTCGACGGTGACCATTGCCACCAGCCACCAGTCGGAGTCGTCGACGGTGTCGGGGTCGGCCGGTTCGAGCTCGGAACCGGCCACCAGGTGACCCACCGGACCGGGTGCGGCGATCTCCATCGACGGCAGGGTTGCGTCGTCGAGGACCGCCGGATCGGGCTCGGCGGACGGCACACCACGAACCAGCCGCCACCGTGCCTCGACCATCAGCGGCGCACGCTCGCGTCGATGATGTCCAGTGCCTGCTGCCAGTTGTCGGCCATCGTGGCCATCGTCTCGGAGACGTCGACCTTGCGTCCGCGGGCGGCACGAGCCATCTTGAACTGCACCGCCTTCGCGCTCGAGGCGACCTCACGCAGCAACGGCGCCGCACGCTCGCCGCCCTCGGCGCCGAAGTCGGGCAACCGGTCGGCGAGGTCTGCGGCGATCTCGGCGGTGGCGCCGGACTGCCGCAGCGTCGCGAACGCCCAGACATGGAACACCTCGACACCGGCGTCGGGCAGCCAGTCCACCGCGGCGGCGACCGTCTCGGTGAGCGCCTTGACCGGATTGGCGGCGGGTCGACGGTCGAGGTGGGCACGAACGATCGTCAACGCATCGACTGCAGCGTCGGCGGGGCCGATCCTGCGCACCTGCTCGACGTAGGGCAACAGCACCCATTCCGAGGTGGGGCCCAGATTGAACACGCCGACGAAGTCGTCGCCCTCGAGCTGATGCACGCCACTGTTGTGCACGTAGGTCATCTGCCCTGCGGTTCGATCGACCCGCAGCGGAACGATCGTCGTCTTGACGTGGCCCGAGCGGTAGTCGGTGCCCGCGGTGTCCGGCAACCACCAGCTATCGACCTCGACGGTGTGCAGAAGCCCCCGCGCACGGCCGCTCTCGACGGTGTCGAGGACCGGCCGCCACAGGGTCTCCTCGGCGACCTGCAGGCCGTAGAGGTCGCGGATGTCGGCGGGGTCGGGCTTGACGAAGGTCCACTGCTCGCCGTCGTGATCGGCCGAGAGCGCACACGCGTACATCGGTACCGGGTCGTGCCCGAGCGTGTGCAGGAGCTCGATCCACAGATCGAGGTAGCAGTTCGTCTCCGGCCAGATCCGGTCCCCGGAGTGGCTGGGATGCGAACCGCGATCCTCGACGACGTCGAGCAGAGTGGGTGCCTCGGCGGTCATGCCGCCTCGGCCACCAACTTGCGGACGACCGCTGCCATCGAGTCGATCGAGGTGAACGTGGCCTTCTTCAGCGTCTCGTCGGGAAACTCGACGTCGAACTCGTCCTCGAGAGCGAGCATCACGTTCACGCTGGCGTGCGAGGTGAAGCCCAGGGTGAACAAGTCGTCGGCGGTTCCGAAAGAATCCGCGGCGACGGCCAATTTGCCGTGTGCCGCGAGGATTTCGCGGATCTTTTCTTCCATTGTTGTGGTCCTCTGGGTTAGGGAGCGTGGCTGCGCTTCAACTGTCGATTCGGCGGACGATTACGTTACTTTCCACGCCACAGCCGAAATGTATTCCGGCAAGACCAGTGCCGAAAGTCCCCAAAAGCCTTCGTCACCTTGGCAATCGTTGCCGATGTCGCAGGTAGAAGATACACTAACCATCGCTGCGCAGTCCTACTCGCGCTGTGACAACGACCGCGACGTGGGGATTGCGGGACCGTTTTCTCATCCATAACCATTTTTCTCTGGAGTACACCCATGCCCGCGCAATCTGCCCAGCTCGACGCGTCAGCCGTGGTCAAAGCCGCTGCCCCGGCCGCCGATGATGTCGACCGGAACGCCCGATTCCCTCACGAGGCCGTCGAGGCCATGCGCGATGCAGGACTTCTGTCGTGCTCGCTGCCGACCGAACTCGGTGGTCGGTCGGCCTCGATCACCGAGCTCGCCGCCGTCGCACGCCAGATCGGCGCCGCCTGCAGTTCTGCGGCAATGATCTTCGCGATGCACCACACTCAGGCCCTTACGCTGCGGTTTCACGGTGCCCAGGGTGATATCGCCGAGCTGACGAGGCAGGTCGCCACCGACGAATCGCTCCTCGCATCGGCCACCACCGAGATCACCACCGGTGGTGACGTCCGGACGTCGACGTGCGCTGTCGAGGTCGACGGTGACCGTGCTCGCCTGGAGAAAAACGCCCCGGTGATCTCCTACGGAGAATTCGCCGATTACATCTGCACCACCGCCCGTCGCTCCCCCGACAGCCCGCCGAGCGACCAGGTTCTTGTGGTCTGTCCGAAGGACCAGACCACCCTCGAGCCCACATCTTCTTGGGACACTTTGGGATTCCGCGGCACGTGCAGCCCGGGATTCATCTTGAAAACCGAGACATCTGTCACGAATATCGTGCCGGTTGATTATGCAACCATTTCCGCGCACACCATGTTGCCCGGTTCGCACACCTTGTGGTCGTCGGTGTGGCTGGGTATTGCCGACGCCGCGATCGCCAAGACTCGCGACCAGGTGCGCGCCGCGGCCCGCAAGAGCGCCGGCACCCCGCCGCCGCAGGCACTGAAATTCGCGGATCTGCTCGTCGAGCATCAGTCGTTTGAGAGTTCGGTGACCAACGAGATCCGGCGGTACCAGACGTTTTTGGACAGCGACGAGAACGAGACGACGATCGGCTTCGCCCTGGCGATGAACAATCTCAAGATCATGGCGTCGACGCGCGTCGTCGAGGTGGTGGCCGGCGCACTGGCGATCTGCGGGATCAACGGATACCGGGAAGACCACCCGGCGTCGATGGGCCGACTGCTGCGCGACGCCTACGGGCCGGCACTGATGGTGTCCAACGAGCGTATTCGCGCCAATAACTCGCAGCTGGTCCTGGCATTGCGCAAATAGCGCACGCACAGCCATGACTTCAGCGACCATGATGGGCATTGATGCACACGGGCAGAATGCCTACGTCCCCGTAATGAAAATGGAGCACCACAGGTGAATGAACTCGACAACGCGCGTGCCGAGTTCCGCGATCGACTGATCGCGGAGGGGTTACTCATCCCGACCGGCGTCGACGGACTGTACGGCCGCAGCGGAACGTTCGAAGACATCATCGACGGAATCGACGGCGTCGTCCGGCGCACCGGCCGGTCGGTGTACGGCACCGACGGTGCGAAACGCCTGCGCTTTCCCCCGGTGTTCCCCCGGACATCCTTCGAGAAGACCGATTACATCGCGTCGTTCCCGCAGCTGACCGGTGCCATCTCGACCTTCCTCGGCGACAACAAGGAGCACCGGGCGCTGCTGGCCGACCGTGACGAGGGCCGGCCGTGGGACGGGCACCTGGCGTCCGCCGGGACCATGCTGGTGTCGGCGGCCTGTCATCCGCTCTACAACACCATCTCCGGCGAGCTCCCCGATGGCGGTTCACGCTTCGATGTGTACGGCTACTGCTTCCGGCACGAGCCAGCCATCGACCCGGCTCGCATGCAGGCCTTCCGCATGCACGAGTACGTCTACGTCGGCGACCCCGATTCTGCTGCAGCACATCGTGATTCGTGGATTCCGCGAGGCCTCGACGTGCTCACCAGCCTCGGTCTCAAGCCCGAGGCGGTACCGGCCAACGACCCGTTCTTCGGTCGTGCGGGACGCCTGCTGGCCACCAACCAGATCGAGGAGAACCTGAAGACCGAACTCGTGGTACGCCTCTACGGCGACCTCGACGACGGCACCGCCGTCGTCTCGTGCAACTGCCACCGCGAGCATTTCGGCGAGAATTTCGCGATTCACACCGCTGACGGCGAGGTCGCCCACAGCGCCTGCGTGGGCTTCGGCATGGAACGTATCGCCTTGGCACTGTTGACCAATCACGGCACCACGATCTCGCAGTGGCCCGCCGACGTGCTCAACGAACTCGGCCTCAGCCGGCAGTAGCCGCCACAACCGGCGTCGCCGCCGGCGCAGATGTAGCAGAAGGTGTCGCCTCGGCGGCACCTTCTGTTACATCTGCAGCTGTGGTGGGGTGCGCAGCCGGGGCCTCGGTGGGGGTCGTGGGCTCTGTGGTGGTGGGCTGGGCAGCCGGGGCCGCAGCGGGAGTCGGGGTGGGCTCCGACGGGGACACCTCGACAGCCGGGGCCGCAGCGGGAGTCGGGGTGGGCTGGGACGTGGTCACCTCGGCGGCCGCCGCCTGCTGTTGCACCTGCGGCGCGATCACCCGCTGCGCCGCCGACTCTTGGGCCGCCGATGTCTGGGCGGCCGACTTCTGCGCTGCGGACTTCTGCGCTGCCGATTTCTGGGCAGCCGCCGCCAGATCCGCTTCGATCTGGGCGGCGTCCGACGGCTGGGTCGATGCCCAGGAGAACCAGTTGTGCCCGCCGTTGGAGTAGGTGAAGTGGACCGGCAGGTCCATCCGCTGGGCGGCGGCGTTGAGGATCACCGTCGACGTGAGCGCACCGACCTCCAATCCGACGCCGAGTAGCTCGGTGACGAGGGCGCCGGGAATGAGGATCGGCCACAACACAAGTGGTTGTTGTTGCAGCGTTTGCCAGGCGAGCTGGAGTTCACCGACCGACGGGATGCCGTTGCCGGTGGAGATGATGATGGTCTGCCCGTTGGCCTTCGCCTCGGCGATCCGGCTCAGGACGTCGTTGTCGGCCCAGGTGTTGCCCTCGCTCAGCGGGAGTCCCCACATCGCTGACAGACCGTTGTCGATGTCGGCGCGCGCGGTCTGGATGATCGGGATGAGTACCCACCCCAGCGGGTTGTTGGTCTCGTAGAAACCCGAGTACGAGCGCGCCACGGCGAACACCTCGGGGTGGTTCAGCGCGACGATGACCGCGGGCGCCCCGGACATCGAGACACCGACGATCGCGTTGTCCGACGTCCCGATGTCGAAGTTCTCGTTCAGGTAGGCGGGCAGTTCCTCACCGAGGAAGGTATCCCATTGCGGTGCAGTGGTACTGCCGGTCGGCGCCGACTGCCAGTTGGTGTCCCACTCGCCCTTGCCACCGGCGGGCATCACCAGGTTGTAGCTGGTGCTGTAGGCGGCCACCGCACCCGAGGTCGGCGTCGCCCAGTTGTTGTACTCGTCGTTCGAGCCCAGGCCGTCGAGGAAGTACACGGCCTGCTCGGTCTGGCCCGGTGCCTGATCCGATGCCCGCACCTGCACGACGACGTTGCGACCCAACGCCTCCGAGTAGAGGGTGCACGTCTGGATGTGCTGGGCCTCCTCGTCCGGGGTCCGCCACTCGCATCCCGGACGAAGGGTATCCGGGTCGACCGCACGCGCCTGTCCCGCCACCCCGATCAGCGCCGCGGCCGTCGACGTCACCACCACCAGTGCGGTGACCACGCGCCGCCGCACACCGAATCCCCCACCACGCATGACTGAGCCTTCCGAGATCTCCCCCGACCCGGATCGACGGCAACCACCGTCTCGTTGCCGCAGGGAACATTACGGACAGCACACCCTCTACGCAGCACAAACGCCGACTTTGCTGTACCGATGCTCCTGGTCGCGTCGGCAAAGACGCGAGGGACGGGTCGGGCCTCAGTGCCCTCGCGCGACGGCACGGTCGGCCACCAACTGCGCGACCCGCGCCATCACATCCGGCTCCCCCAATTCGGCGTGGGAGACGTCGAGCCGTGCCACCCGCGGCGTCGCACTCACCAACGACTCCCACCCGGAGATGTCGCCGGTCTGTGCCGACGCCACGTAGAGCACCTCGTCGACCTCGACGCGACCGGTCCGATGCGCACGCACCGCAGCGATGAGAGCCCGCAACCGTTCGGCGACAACCACATCGGCCGCTGTGCCCTCGTGTGCCGGAGCCTGCGCCAGCTCGTCGGGGGTCCGTGCGTCCATCAACACCAGCAGCTCGACCCGCTCACCGAGGTCGGTGAGTTGGCGGGCGATCTCATGGGCCAGGTTCCCGCCGATCGACCACCCGATCAGCCGGTAGGGTCCCGACAGCTGCCGACGGCGGATCGCGTCAACGTGACGCCGCGCGATCTCGGCCATGTTGTCGGGCATATCACCGGAAAGCAGTTCGGGGAGTTGCAGTCCCACGACCCGATGTCCCGACGTCGCAGCCAACGGGCGGAACGGTGTCGGCATGCCGCTCACGCCGTGCACCGCCCACAGGAGCGGCAGTCCGGGATCGTTGTCGGCACAGTCGAAGTCGACGACGCGCTCCTGGTCGGTACCGACGCGCGCCATTGCGGCGGCCACCCCGCGCGGGGTCGGACGGGCCACGAGATCGGCCAGATCCGGACGCAGCCCGGTGTGATCGACGATCTCGGCATGCAGCCGCAGCAGCAGAAGCGAATGCCCGCCGAGGGCGAAGAAGTCGTCGTCGACGCCGGGTTCGCAGCCCAACACCGCATCGAACGCCGAGATCACCTGGCGCTCCAGATCGTTGGTGGCACTGCAGCTTCCGGAATCACGCTCGTGCGACGACGGCCCGGCAGGCGCGGGCAGCCGGGAGGTGTCGATCTTCCCGGTCACGGTGCGTGCGATCTCGTCGACCACGATCACCTGGGCGGGCACCATGTGTCGCGGTAGTCGCTGCCGGCACGCTCGCTCTGCCTCGGCACCGCCGACGCCGACCACGTAGGCGACGAGCATCGGCCCCGCGGGTCCCGGCCGCACGACGGCCGCGGCCTGGGTGGCGCCCGCGCCCATCAGGACGGCCTCGATCTCCGCCGGCTCCACCCGCTGCCCCCGAAGCTTGATCTGCCGGTCCGCCCGGCCCACATATGTCAGCGCACCGTCACCCTCGAGACGCACCCGGTCGCCGGTGCGATACATGCGGCCGCCGCCGGGGCAAGCCACGAAGCGCACCGACGTCAATGCAGTATCACCCAGATAGCCTTGTGCCAGTGCATCTCCCGCGAGATACAGCTCGCCGTCGACGCCGGGCGGTACCGGTCGCAACCAACGGTCGAGGACGGCGACGGTGGTGCCGTCGATGGGTCTGCCGATCCGTACCGCCCCGTCCGGGCGCACGGGTGCGAAGGTTGCCGCGACCGTGGCCTCGGTCGGGCCGTACACGTTGACGAGTTCGCAGCGCGCAGCCCACGCACGCGCGATCGACGGTGACAGCGCCTCACCTCCGACGAAGACCAGTCGTACCGATGTGAGTTGCTGCACGTCGAGCGTCGCGAGCACCGACGGCGTTGCGATGAACACCGTGATCCGTTGCGTGACAAGCCACTCGGTCAACTCCGTCCCGGCGGTGATCCCGGCGGGTGCGACCACCAACCGCGCGGCGGCCGCCAGCGGCAGCACCATTTCCATGATCGACGGGTCGAAGCCGACGCTGACCATCGCCGCCACCCGGTCGTCGGATCGGATCGGGGCGATGGTCGCGAGCCGCCGTAACCCGCGGTGCCCGACGACCACCGCATTCGGTGTGCCGGTGGTACCCGACGTGGTGATCACATACGCCGCGGATGCCGGCGACACCCGCGCGACCGGCACCTCGGTCACCGACGCTCCCGACGTGGAGGGGCGCGGCGGAACATCGTTGTCGTACAACGGGTATGCGCCGGTTCGCTCGAGAACTGCGTCGATCCGCGCCGGCGGATGTGCCACGTCGACGGGGACGGGCACCGCGCCGATCCGGGTGACGGCGCGGAAGGCGACCTGCTGGCGTACGGACCGTTCGATGAGAATCGCCACCCGCTCACCACTGCGGATACCTCGCGCGCGCAACGCGTGTGCGGTCACCGCCACCCAGTCGTCGAGGTGCCGATAGCTCAGCAGCGTCGTGCCGTCCTCGATGGCGATGCGATCCGGCTGATGCGCAGCGGGTTCGGCGAACATGTCACCGAGTGTCGCGGGATCGGTGTACGGCGCGCCGTGCGCGCTCGCCTCGATCAGGGTCTGCTCGTCGGGCAACAGCAGATCGACCGAGGCCATGCGTGTTCCGGCCTCATCGACGAGGAGCTGCAGCGCCGTCTCCATGCGTGCCATCAGGGTCTCGACGGTCGCAGGAGCCGCCCACTGCGCCCGATGCGCGCAAAGTAACTTTCCGTCTTCGACGATCACGCGCAGCGCGAAATCCCCCATCGGCGTGAGGGACTCGTCGACGTCACCCATCGTGGCCGGATCGAGGAGCGTGTGATCGGACGCGTCGGCACCGACCGTCAACGCCACCTCCGCCAACGAGGGAGCGACCGACCCGCCGGTGACCCCGATCTCCCGCATCACCTCGTCGAACGGAACCCACGAGTGCTCCAGCGCCGCGATATCGTCGTCTCGAACCCGATTCACCCACTCTGCGCATGTCATTCGTGGGTCGAGACGTGTCCGCAGCACGACGGTCGCGACCAGCATCCCCACCACGTCGGACAGATCGGGGTCTCGCCGCAGGGACGTGGTGGTCGCCACGACGACGTCATCGGTGCCCGACTGCACGGCCAGCGCCCACGCCAAGGCTGCGTGGACAAGGTGGAATCGGCTGACGCGCAGGCTCCGTGCGGCCCCGTCGAGCTGCGGCCACAGCTCCGCCGGGAGCGCGCGACGAGTGTGGACGATCCTGCCCTCGGCGTGCGGCAGGTGATCGAGGACGAGGGGCGCGGGCGGATCGGCCAGCACACGTTGCCAATACGCCAGTTCGCGGTCACGCGCAGCGGACTCGGCAGCCAGCAACCGGCCGCTCACCCGCGCGGCCGACGGAGCCGCCGCAAGCGTTCCGCCGAAATGCTTCGGCCCGCTCGCTGCGCTCCCGGCGCCGGGATGATTCGGCCCGCTCGCTGCGCTCCCGGCGCCAGGATGATTCGGCCCGCTGAGCAGCGCGGCCAGTTCCCGCTGCAAGACCACCGCGGACTCACCGTCGAGCGCGATGTGATGCGCCACCACCAGCACCGCAGACACCGTCTGCTCCTCGGAGGCGATCAGGCCCACCCGAACCGGTGGAGAGGTGGCGAGCGAGTCGAACGGAGTCGCGAGCATCTCGCCGACCGCACCGGCGTCGAGCAGATCGATCGTCGGCTCCCAGGTGTCGAGCACCCGCTGGCGCGGCCCGTCGTCGGACATCGGATACACGGTGCGCAACGCGGCATGCCGACCGATCAACGTACGCACCGCAGTTCGCACGTCCAGCACGCTGGGAAAATTCGGCCCGCTCGCTTCGCTCCCGGCGCCGGGAAAATTCGGCCCGCTCGCTTCACTCCCGGCGCCGGGAAAATTCGGCCCGCTCGCTTCACTCCCGGCGCCGGGAAAATTCGGCCCGCTCGCTTCACTCCCGGCGCCGGGAAAATTCGACCCGCTCGCTCCACTCCCGGCGCCGGCCCCACCGGGGATCGGCAGGAGCACCGGCACGTGATAACCGGGTTTGCCGAGCTCGGCCGCCATCCACATCCGTCGTTGCGGCCCGGTCAGCGGGACGTCGCCCCCCTCGGTCGCGATCTGTTCGGTGTCGGGCGCAACACCCACCTCGCCGTCGTTCGCCTTCTCGGCGATCCGGCGGTCGAGCCGGGCGGCGAGCTCACCGACGGTCGGATGGTCGAACAGCCACTTCGCCGACACCGTCCACCCGAGCTGCCGGGTGAGCAGCGAGGCCACCCGCGCCGCCGACAGTGAGGTGCCACCGAGATCGAAGAAGTCGGTATCCGCACGCACCGACGCGCGATCGACCGCCATGATCTCCGCGAACGCCGCCGCCACCGACTCCGAGGTGTCCGTCCCGGCCACGGTCTCCTCACCGACGAGCCCACGACCCGCGCCCGCGAAGCCAACCAGCGCATCGACGAGTGCGTCGGCCACAGCGCTCGCCGTCCGGTCACTCACCCGGGCTGAATACACCACCGTCAGTACCAGCGCCCCGTCACGGTCGCCGACGATCACCTCGAGATCATGGCCGGCAGCCTCACGCTCGGGCACCACCTGCACCGGCTCAGCACGCACCGCTTCGCTCCCGGAGCCGGCGCCGGCGCCGGGCATATTCGGCCCGCTCGCTTCGCTCCCGGCGCCGGGCATATTCGCGTCGGGCTCCGGCACCACGTCCTGCCCCACCAACAAGATCGACGTCAACGGATCGTGGGTGGACCGGGCATTCGGGCACACCGCACGCACCACCGACTCGTACGGCACTTCCTGATGGTCTGCGATCCGCAGATGCGCCTCCCGCGCACACGCCACCGCGTCGGCGACAGTCGCACCCGGCTGCAGCCGGGTGCGCACCGCAACGGTGTTGACGAACATACCGACAACGCGCTCCCACTGCGGCGCCGAGCGCCCGTGCACGGGGACACCGACCACGACATCCCACTCCCCGGTCAGCCGTCCCAACGTCGCGGTCAGTGCGCCGTGGACAGCGTGAAAGACGCTCGCGCCCAACGCCGACGTCTGCTCCCGCAGAGCAGTGATCACGTGCGCGTCGACGTCCCGCACCACCCGGCCCCCGCTGTCGCCGGGCGGTCCGGGCAGCGCGACGGGTGCGCCCGCATCACCGAGTTCGGTGGTCCAGAAGTCGATGTCGCGGGTGAAGCGACTGGTGGGATCGTCCGGGTCGCCGAGGATGTCGCGCTGCCACCGGGTGTAGTCGGCATAGTCGGGTGCCGACGCGGCGGGTAGTCCCGTCCGGTAGGCCGACATCAGGTCGTCGAGGAGGATGCGCATCGACCATCCGTCGACAGCGATGTGGTGCAGCGTCAGCACCAGGTAGCCGCCGCCGAGGCCGGTCTCCCCCTCGTCACGGTCGTCGCCGCTGACGAACAGCCGTGCCCTGATGGCCGTCTCGCGTTCGAGGTCGAAGGGACGTGCGACTTCCGCCGCGATGGCGTCGCGGACCGCCGCAGTGCTCACCGACTGCACGACGAGGTCGGGAACGTCGGTGGTGAGACGTTGTTCCGGTCCGCGACCGGTATCGGGAAAGACGGTGCGCAGCGACTCGTGCGCACCTACGACCGCGCGATACGCACGGACGACCCGCGCGGGATCGTAGGATCCGCGAATCCGAAGGACGAGCGGGATGTGGTAGGTGGTGTCCTCGGGATCGAAGCGGTGGTGAATCCACATGCGCCGCTGCGGATATGCCAGTGGAAGATGCTCGGGACGCGGCGCGTGGTGCGGTATCGGGCCGGTGAGGTCTGCCGCGCAGTCGATCCGTCGGGCCAGCTCGCCGACGGTACGCGCGCGGAACACGACGTCGGCGTCGAGGTCACGAGAGGTCCGCGCGCTGAGTCGGGACCGGACCCGCGCCGCCGACAGCGACGTTCCGCCGAGCGCGAAGAAATCGGTGTCCGAGCCGATCTCGGCGCCCGCGCAGTCGAGAACCTCCGCGAGGACCTCGGCGACGAGCTGTTCGGTGGAAGTGGTGACCGGCGTGTTCGCGGGCACAATTCGGCCCGCTCGCTCCGCTCCCGACACCGGCTCCTGCGCGGCAACCGGATTCGGCAACCGGGGATGATCGATCTTGCCACTCGGTCGGGTCGGGAAGCGGTCGACCACCGCGATCGCGGCCGGAACCATGGTGCGCGGCAACACGGTCCGCGCTTGTTCACGCAACCGCTCGGGACGCGGCCGATCGCCGGGCGCCGGGATGACCCACGAGACCAGCAGTGGCTCACCGGCCCGGTTGGTACGCACCGCACTGGCGGCGGCCGCCACCCCGGGCAATCCGGCGAGCGCGGCGTTGATCTCCTCGGCCTCCATCCGCACACCACGGATCTTGAGTTGGTCGTCGGCGCGACCGTGGATCACCAACGAGCCGTCGCCGCGCCGGTGGACCAGATCGCCGGTGCGATACATGCGATCACCGTCGCCGAAGGGGCGCGCGACGAATCGCGAGGCGGTGGTGGAGGTGTCCGCGAGATAGCCGCGCGCCAATGCGGCTCCGGCGACGTACAACTCGCCAACGGTGTAGTCGGGAACCGACTGCAGCGACGAATCCAACACCAGCGCTTCGATATCCGGGACGGGGGTGCCGATGCTCACGGCACCGGCGGTGTCCTGACGGTACGTGGCGCTGCTGATCGCGACGGTCGTCTCGGTGGGCCCGTACTCGTTGGTCACCGACACCGACGACGTCCACCGACTCAGGAGCGTGCGCGGCAACGCTTCTCCACCCACCACCACATGCCGCAGCCGCGCCACCTGGGCCGGGTCGAGGGTGCTCAGCACCGATGGCGTGGTCATCAGCACCGTCACCGCCGACCGTGTGATCTCGGTGGCGAGTTCGGTTCCGGCCATCACCTCGGGTGGGCAGATGACGATGCATGCGCCCGCCGCGCGCGCCGGCACCACACCCATCAGGTGGGCGTCGAATGCCGTGGTGTGGGTGTGCATCACCCGGTCGGTGGCGTCGAGTCCGAGTCGTTCGGCGGTGGTCAGCGCCCACGCGGCCAGCCCGCGATGGGTGATCTCAACACCCTTGGGTGTCCCGGTCGTCCCGGAGGTGAACGCGAGGTAGGCGACGTCGTCGAGTTGCAGTGTGCGGGTGCGATGTCGGGGTTCGAACTCGGTGACGCGGCGGGAGCGGTAGAGGTCGGGGTCGTCGAGTGCCACGACCGCGATCCTGACGGGCAGTCGGGGCGGACGATCGGCGCGCAGCGTCAGGATCGTGCGCGCCCCGGAGCGCTCGATCAGCCGCTCCCGGCGCCGGGGTGGGTCCGCGGGGTCGAGGTTGACGAATGCCGCACCGACACGCGCCAGCGCCATCGTCGCGACGACATCGAAGCACGATCGCGGTAGATGCTTCGCGACAACGTCTCCGGGCCCGAGGCCGCGATCCCGCAACGCCCACGCGAGAATCCGCACCAGCCGCTCGACGTCCGCGTGGCACAGGACCTCGCCGTATCCGGGAAAGCGATGTGTCACATCGATGATCGCCGGCCGCGTGGCGTCCGGCACGGGCTGACGATCGAGGAGCTCGGCAAGAGTCTGGGGCGCACGCGTGCGGGCGGAGATGACCGGCGTCTCCACGCTCGATTGCGGCACCGGTGTGCGTGTCAGGGCGCGTACCGGCAGCGCGGGATCGGCGGTGCCGCTTTCCAGGGTCTCGGTGATGGCGGTCAGGAGCGCCTCGAGGCGGCCGGCATCGGTGACCGAGTCCCGGCATGCGGCAACGAGATACGTCCGATCGCCGTCGCGGCCGAGCATGATGTCCAGCGCGGCCTGGGTTCTGCCGGTCGTGCCCAGCCCGGTCGTATCCAGTCCGGTCGTATCCGGCCCGGTCACGCTCAAGTCCGGTGGTATCTCACCGACCACGACGTCGACGAGGGATCGGCCCGCGCGTTCACGCTCCGGGTCGGCGATCGCGGCGATCTCGGCCAACGGCAGATCCGAATGGTCGATCGCCCCGAGAACGCCGAGAGTGTTGCGGCGCAACAGTGTGGCGAAGGTGTCGTCCGGTTCGATGCGGGTGCGCAGCGGGACGGCCCGCGCGAAGAGCCCGCAGACCGTGCTCCATCGAGGATCGGCCCGTCCCGACACCGCCGTGCCCACGGTGCATTCCGACGCACCGCCGGCGGTCATGACGCGTTCCGCAGCAGCGGCCTGGCGAGTCAGGACCACGGCGATCGCGGTGTGCACCACGATGAACGGGGTACTCCCGACCGCGGCCGCGCACCGATCGATCCGCGCGGTCAACTCCGTCGGAAACACCACTCGCCCGTGATGTGTGGCTCCCGATCCCGTCGCGGCGAGGTCCATGTCGGTCACGGTGAGCGGCACGATGGGTTCGGCGAACACCCGCGACCAGTAGCCGGTGAGACGGTCGCGGTGGCTGCGCACCATCGCTTGTCGCCATCTGCTGTACTGCCGGTAGTCGAGACGACGCGCGGAGTCGGTCGGTGGACCGGTTGTGAGTTCTCGGCGCAGCATGCGAGCGGTCTCGCCGTCGGCGCTGATGTGGTGGATCACGCACACCAGCCGATACCCACCCGGCGTGTCGACGAGCCGCGCCCGCCACGGCAGGGACACGGTGAGATCGATGGGGCGGCGGGCGATCTCGGCGAGGACTTCGTCGGCGTCGACGTCGGTGAGGGGATCGAGCGCACCGAGGTAGGCGTCGACCTCGTCGTCGGTCCACAGTCGTTGATAGGGCACCCCGTCGAGTTCCGGGAAGCCGGTGCGCAGGCAGTCGTGTCGGCGGACCAGTTCGGCCACCCGACGCCGGATCTCGCGGGCGTCGGTGCCCGGTACCGGGACGATGCCGGCGAGCACGTAGCCGGGTTGGTCGGGGTCGGCGCGCCAGCGCAGCCACAGATCGAGTTGCTCCGGTGTCAGCCCTGGGTGATCGGGGTCGGCGCTGTCCTCGACCTCCCACAGGTCCGGGACCGCGTCGTCGTCGACGATCGGCGAGGTCGACAACAACTGCGACAGCCCGGCGATGGTGGGATGGGCGAACACCTCGGTGACACCGATTCTGCTGCCGTGCAAAGACAGTCGGGCGGCCAGGCGCGCGGCGGTCAACGAGTTGATGCCGAGGGTGACGAGGTCGGTGTCGGGGTCGAGCGGTGCCGATGCCCCTTGGTCTTCGCCGCTGTCGAGGCACTCACGAATCGCGGCGGCCACCATCTCCTCACGCGGTGTCAATGGCCGGCCGATACCGTTGGAGGAGTGTATCTTTCGGAGGAGTTCGGTGTGGTCGATCTTGCCGTTGGCGGTCAGCGGCCACTCGTCGACGACGAGGATGCGGCTGGGCACCGCATAGGCGGGCAGTCGTTCCGCACACCACGAGATCAGGGCTGACTCAGAGGGTACCGCCTGCGCTGCGGCGCCCACGCGGACGGCCGCCACGAGACGCGCTGCACTCGCGACTCCGTCCTGCAGCACCCGGCAGTCGAGGACGTCGGGCGCCGCGGTGAGCGCGGCAACGATCTCGGCCGGTTCGATGCGGAATCCGCGGATCTTCAGTTGGTCGTCGACGCGCCCGAGGAAGGCGATCCGCCGATCGGGCAACAGCCGCACCCGATCACCCGTGCGGTAGCGGCGGATGCCGTCGGGGCCGGCCACGAATCGCGTCGCGGTCGTCGAGGGGTCACCGAGATAGCCGAGCGCGAGTTGCGGCCCGGAGAGCTGGAGTTCGCCGCGTCCACCGAGCGGTACGGCCCGCCCGTGCCGATCGCAGACCTCGGCGTGGGCGCCGTCGAGTGGTGTGCCGATGATCGGGCGGTCGTCGTCGAGGTCGATCTCCCCGCAGAGCACCTGCACGGTGGTCTCGGTGGGCCCGTACATGGTGAGCAGCCGTACCTCGGGGTGCGCCGACACCCATCCGCGCAACCGCGCCGGGTCGACGGCCTCACCCGCGAGGATCACTGTTCGCAGCGACGCCAGTGACACGTCGGCAGTGCCGGCGAGCGCTTGGAGCGCCGAGGAATCGGTCAGTCGCGCAAACGCACTCGGGGTTTGTGCGCAGTGGGTCACGCGGTGACGGGTCAGGCCGGCGGCGAAGCGTGCCGGGTCGCGGACGTCGTCGTCGGAGAAGACGACGACCCGTCCGCCCGCGGCGAGCGGGCCGAAGATCTCCCACACGGAGGCGTCGAAGGCCAATGCGTGCGACCAGCTCCCGACCATCTCACCGGTGCACCCGAGACGGGAAAGTGAGGCGCCGAGCATCGCGGCCATCGCGGTCCGGTCGACGACCACGCCCTTGGGTGCGCCGGTCGATCCCGACGTGTGGATGACGTAGGCGGCGCCGGGCATCGCGGGGCCGGTCCCGCTGTGGGCGGGGCTGATCTCGAGGCCTTCGCGAATCGTCGCACCGGGCCCGATTCGGCGGTACAGCAACCGTTGTCGCGCCGGTGGCAGGTCCGGGTCGACGGGCGCGAACACCGCGCCCGCGGCGAGCACACCCAGCGCGGCCACGACCGCCTCACTCCCCCGGCGCAATGCCAGCACGACCGTGGTCCCCGGGCGGGTCCCGGCCGCATGCAACTTCTCGGCCACCTGCTCGGCACGACACCACAGGTCGCGGTACGTGAGCACATCGTCGGAGTCGACGAGCGCGACCTCGCCGGAGGCGACAATTGCCACAGCGTCGGGCTGGCGCGTCGCCATGGCACGCACCGCGTCGACGGGATCGATCGACTGCGCAGAAACATTGGGGTGAACAGAAGTGGGCTGGGCGAGAACACCGGCAGGCAGGCACTCGGCCACACACCGTGTCGACGAGTCGGTCAGGGCCGTCAGGGCGGCGACGAAATACTCGAGCATCGGTTCCACCGCTGCGGCGTCGACCCGGGCGGGTGACGCCGTCACCTGCACCGACAGCGCTCCGTCGTCGACCGTACGCACCGTGAATTCGAGTGCGGTGCGGGTGATTCCCACATCGATCGGCGTGATGTCGGTGATCAGCAGTCCCGGTGAGTCAGGCAGCGCGGCGGCATGGTCGAGCAGCACGTCGGGCAGGGTCGCCGGCGCCGACGCGGCGTGAGTGGCGGCATCGGCGATCGTGCGGTGTGCGTGCACGAGTGCCTCGTCGATCGGCAGCGCGACGACGGGCCGGTGGTCCGCCGTCACCGCCGACCACCGCACCGGAACGGTGGTGGCGCGCATACCGACGCGGGGTCCGCCAGGAAGGGCAACCGGGATCGCCGCGACGACGTCGTCGAAGTCGGTGACGGCGGCGAGTGTCGCGGCCAGTGCCACCCACAGCGCCGAGTACAGCGTGGTGCCGGCTCCGGCCACCACGTCGTTGACCGCAGCGGCGGTGTCGGCGTCGATACGGCGCTCGTGGACCACTGCGGGTTTCTCGGTCGCCGGGTGCCGTCGGGGTGGTTCCGGGAGGGCGAGGTGTTCGGGTGCGCCGTCGAGAACCGTTCTCCAATAGGCGGTGTCGTCGTCGCGTACCGAGACCTGCAGCTCGTCGGGCTGCTCGGACCAGCGTGGGCTGCGTCCGCACAGGCGTGCCGTCAGCGCTGTGTGCAGGTCGTCGAGGAGTATCGGTACCGATGCTCCGTCGACGGCGATGTGGTGGGCGACGAGCACGATGCCGGTGCCCGCGGGTGAGTCGGCGAGTACCGCACGCCATGCCGGTCGGGTGGTCAGATCGAAGGGGGCATCGACGATCTCGGTGACCTGACCGGCGTCGGGGACCGTATCGCTTTGGGTGATCGGTGGATTCCCGGTGAGAGCGTCGGCGTGGAGAACCACGATCTCCGGAGTTGCGTCCCCGCGATCGGGAAACACCGCACGCAGCATCGGATGCCGGTCGGCGAGATCGAGCAGCGCTGCCCGCACCACGGGCACCTCGGCACGCACCGTGACTCGCAACGCCAGATGGTATGCGGCCGAATCGGGCTGTCCGCGATGGGCATCCCACAGGGCGCGCTGCGCCGGCCACAGGACGTCACGAGGCCGTACCGACGGTGTGCGAGCATCGGCGGCAACCAGTTCGGTCAGTCCGCGGATTGTCGGTGCGGCGAGGATGTCGGCGACAGTGACCTGGGTACCCGGTCCCGACAGCCGTGCAGCAAGTCGCGCCGCCGACAACGAGTTTCCGCCGACAGAGAAGAAGTTGACGTCAGGTCCCCACAACTCGGGTCCGTCCCCGTGCGTCGCGCGGCCGGCTGCCTGGGGTCCGGGTTGCCCAACGATCTCGGCGACGAGATCGGCGACGCGACGTTGTGCCGCGGTCAGCGGGGCGGGGGTGCCGGTCACCGCGGGCAGTCCCGCGATCAGGGCGTGCCGGTCGAGTTTGCCGTTGTCGGTGAGTGGCCAGCGCTCGACGACGCCGATGCGCGTGGGCATCAGGTACCCGGGCAGCCGCGTGGCGCACGCGCGCTGAAGAAGGGCTTCGCGCTCCTGGGCCGACACGTCGCTATCGGTGGTGTCGTCGTCGATCACGAAGGCGAGGATTTGTTCATCGCCGGGTTGTGTCCCGCCGGCGATCACCACGCGTGCCTCGCGGACGCCGGGCGCCTCGACGAGAGCCGCGGCGATCTCGGCGGGCTCGACGCGATGACCACGCACCTGCATCTGATCGTCCGACCGGCCCAGGTAGGCAAGCCGATCCGGCGCGATCAACCGCACCACATCGCCTGTTCGGTACATCCGTGTGCCGCAGCCGTCGGGGTCGGCGACGAAGCGGCTCGCGGTCAGGGCGGGCGCGTGCAGGTAGCCGTCGGCGACTTGCGCGCCGCTGACGTACAGTTCGCCGAGTCCGCCCACCGGCACCGGACGCAGATGCCGGTCGCGCACCGACCAGCCGACTCCGGCGAACGGGGCGCCGATCAGGCTGCGGGCGTCGGTGGTGTCGACGTCGGCGGCGGTGAGGTGCACCGTGGTCTCGGTGATGCCGTACATGTTGATCAGGCGCACACGAGGATTGGCCTGCGCCCAATCGTGCAGCGCAGGTGCTTGCAGCGCCTCGCCGCCGAACACGACGCACCGCAAGGCTGGCAACCGCGACCCACCACTACTCGACGAACCGGCACCATCCGGTGCGGCGAGCCGCGCGAACGCGGTCGGGGTCTGCGAGAGAATGCTGACGCCACAATCGTTCAGGGTTGCGCTCAGCAGCACCGGGTCCCGGCTCACCGGGCGGTCGACGATCACCACGCGGCCACCGGAACAGAGTGCGCCGAAGATCTCCCACACCGAGAAGTCGAAGGTGTGCGAGTGCGTCGCACTCCACACGTCGGCGGGGGTGGCGTCGACGACGTCGAGGGCGGCACCGAGCATCGCGGACAACGCGGTACGCGGCACCGCAACACCTTTGGGCCGTCCGGTCGATCCGGATGTGTGGATGATATAGGCGATCCCCGGTCGGCGGGGCGCGGTCCCGAGGCCCGGGCCGGGTTCGATCAACAGGCCGTCGCCCACGATCGCCGCCGGGGAAGTCGCGGCGATGAGTTCCGCGGTGCGCGCGGGCGGATGTTCCGGGTCGAGCGGAACGTAGGCGGCGTCGGCCATCAGGGTCCCGACCATCGCCACCACGGTCTCGGCACCACGGCCGAGCAGCAATGCCACCCGGTCACCCGCCCGCACCCCGACCCGACGCAGATCCATCGCCATCTCGAATGCGCGCGTGGACAATTGCTCGTAGGTCATCGATGTTCGGGCGTCGGTGACGGCGATGGCGTGCGGGGTGGCGCCGACGTGTGCGAGTAGTGCGTGGATCGGGTCGGCGCCGGCCACCGGGCATTCCGCGGCGACGCCACGTCCGGTCGGGGTGCACGACCCGACGAGGGTGGCCGGGTCGGCGAGCGCCAGCCGGGTCAGTGTGTCGACCACGTGGTCGAGGAGAATCCCGGCGCCGTCGGGGTCGACGCGATCGGGTGCCACCGTCAGAGCCAACCGCAGCTGGTCTCCGCTGTCGTCGACGACGAACTCCAGTGCGGTGCGGGCTCTCCCGGTGCGGATCGGGGTGGCCGAGCGGATCACCGCGCGCCCCGGCAGTACGGGTTCCCGACCGAGTTCGGTACCGTCCATCGTATTTGCCTGCGCCAGCACCACATCGGCGAGCTGTGCGGGTGCGGTGTCGGCGTGGCGCATCCCGGCCTGTAGCGCGGCCACCGATCCCGCGAGCGCCTCCGCGACGGTCTGCGACGCGACTGCGCGAGACCGTACCGGGACCGTCCGGACGAACATGCCGACCCGCTCGAGGTCGGAGGAACTCCAGCGCCCGGAGGTCGGCACCGAGATGACGACGTCGTCGTCGCCGACGACACCGGCGAGGACGGCGGCCACGGCCACCCGGACCAGCGCCTGCAGGGTGGCACCGGCGCCGGCGGCTTGGGCGGTGGCCGCCGCCGAGAGCCTCGCGTCGACGACCCGGTCCAGATGAACCGCTTCGGTATACCCGTCGCGGACCGTACGTGCCTCGGGCAGCGCGAGTCGCGTCGGGGCACCGGCGAGCACGTCCCGCCAGTAGCTGTGTCCCGCATCGGAATCGGCGACGGGTCGCCCACCGCGGAAGTCTCCGGGCCCGGGGAACTCCGGCAGTCGGTGGCGGGTGCGTGCGGTGACCGCGATCAGCATGTCCCGCACCAGGATCGGGATCGACCAGCCGTCGACCGCGATGTGATGGACCACGAACACCATCGACACCGCACCCCGGCTGTCGTCGAGAACGGCACGCCACGGAGGGTCGACGGTGAGATCGAAGGGCGCAGCCACCACTGCGCGAACCATGCTCGGGCTCAACGTATCCCGGGCGATCGGCAGCGCGTCGACCATCGCCTGGGTGGGTAGTAGGCGTACCGTCGGGGTGCCGTCGGGCCGGGCGGGAAAGACGCGGCGCAGCGCGTCGTGGTGCAGGGCGAGGTCGGTCAGCGCCGATGTCACGAGATCCGCAGTCACGAGATCCGCGGTCACCGGTTCGGTTCCCGTACCCGGTGCGAACTCGACCCGCACGGCGAGGTGGTACACATGGTCGGCCGGGTCGGAGCGGTTCAAGGCCCAGATCTGGTGTTGTGCCGGCGTCACGACCGGCGCGGTGACCGGTGCGGTGGCGGCCGTGAGGTCACCGGTGTCGACGCGTGCGGCGATCTCGGCCAGGGTGGTGGCCGGGGTCAGCTCGCCGATGCGCAGCGGACGGCCCACCCGTGCGCCGAGGCGCGCCATGATCTCCAGCATCGTCAGCGAGGTGCCGCCCAGGTCGATGACCGAGGCGGCCATCGAGACCCGTTCCACCCGAAGCACGTCGGCGACGATCTCGCCGAGCGCGCATTCGACGTCGGAGGTGGCGGCCACGAATTCCGGTTCGTGCAGCGCGATCCCGGCCACCGCGCGCGCCGCGGCGTCGCGATCGATCTTGCCGGTCGGGCCGGTCGGCAACTGATCGAGCATCAGGACACGCCGCGGCCACATCACCGATGGCAGGGTCGCGATGAGATGTGCCCGCACCGCCCGTTCGAGTCCGTCGCCGCCCGGTGCGGCACCGGTCGCCACGCAGGCGACGTCGAGCGCCAGGTCGCCGTCGGGTGCGTGGCCGGCGACGACGACCGCGGCGCCGACACCGTCGACCTCCGTGGCGGCGTTCTCGATCTCGGCCGGTTCGACGCGGACCCCGCGGACCGAGAGTTGCCCGTCGGCTCGGCCGCCGAAGACGAGATCACCGGTGGTCGGGTCGCGGCGCGCGAGATCACCGGTCCGGTACATCCGGGCGCCGTCGCGCCACGGGCAGGCGAGGAATCTCGTCGCGGTGAGTCCGGGCCGATCCCGGTATCCGTGCGCGAGTTGTGGTCCGCACAGATAGAGTTCGCCGATGATCCCGTCGGCCACCGGTCGCAGCCGGTGATCGAGGACCAGCGCGGCCATCCCCGGGACCGGTCGGCCGATGGGTACCGGCCGGTCGAGGTGGACGTCGGCGGTGATCGGCGCGGCCGTCGCATACAGCGTCGCCTCGGCGGGACCGTAGGTGTTGAACACCCGCCGCGCGCCGCCCCCTCCCGGTGGTCGACGCGTGATGCGGGCCGCGAGCGCCGGTGACAGTGCCTCGCCGATCGCCGACACGGTCGGCGGCAGTGTGTGCGCGGGAATCCGATTCAGGACGGTCGGGGTGGCCATCAGGTGGGTGATGCGGTGATCGAGCAGCGCGCGGCCGAGGTCGTCGTCGAGTCCGGCGGCCGGAATCAGGGTGTGGCCCAGCGCGGCACACGCCAGCATCTCGAAGTGGGCCATGTCGAACATCGGTGATGCCACCGCGAGCCAGCGCGCCCCGACATCGATCCCGTCACCCGCCCCGAATCGGGCCCACATGTCGGGCGCGATGGCGGCCGGCCCGGTATGCGGGACGACGACGCCCTTGGGTTCGCCGGTGCTTCCCGAGGTGAACACGATGTAGGCGGCGTCGGACGGAAGCGGTGCCGGTAGCCGGCCGGCATGGGGTGCGACATCGGTGAGATCGTCAAGGGGCCGTGACGGAATGCCCGTCCGCGCACCATGTTCGGGGCTCGTGGCGAGGATGAGGACCGGAGCGGCTGTCGCCAGCATCCGGTCGATCCGCGCGGTCGGCTGGGTCGGGTCGATCAGCACGATCGTCGCACCGCTGCGCGCGACCGCCCACCAGGCGATGACCTGATCGACGCTGCGGCGCATCAGCACCACGACCCGGGTGCCGGGCCGGGCTCCGAGCGCCGAGAGCCGGCGCGCGAGGTCGGCGGTGCGCGCGTCGAGATCGGCGAAGGTCACCACGGGCTCGCCCAGGAGGCTGCCGTCAACGGCCACGTCGTTTCCGGCGCGGGCGACCGTGGCGGCGATGAGGTCCGGCAGGGTGTCCATGGGACTTTCGGTGCCGGGCACCTCGGGGGTGCGCGCGGGCAGAGGCAGGTCGTCGATGGTGACGTGCGCAGACCCTGGGGCGGTCAGTGCGTCGGCGAGTGCACCGAGCATCGCGAGCAGTCCGTCGTGGAACGCCGTCACCTCGGCCGGGTCGTAGCGGCGCGGGTTGGCCTCGATCTCCACGATGAAGGTGCCGCTGTCGGTGGATTCGGCGAGAGTTCCGGACGGGAACACGTTGATGGCCAGGTCTTCTGCCGGTCCGGTGGTCACCGAGGAGAATCGGACGGTCGTCTCGCCGAATCGCATCTCACGGTCGAAGAGCATCAGGTTGAGGACCGGTCCGCCGGTGTGATCGCCGTGTTCGGTGACGATGTCCTCGAACCGGTACCGCTGATGACGTAGTGCGCCGAGCATCGCCCGCTCGGTGGTGCGCACGGCGGCATGGATCTCGGCGCGTCGGCCGACGCCGGCGCGTAGCGGCACGAAGTTGATGGTCGGCAATGGTGTGGCGCGCAGTGCGGCCGTCGTCCGTGCGGCTACCGCGAGGGTCAGCGCACCGTCGGCGTCGCCGGTGCGACGGCTCAGATAGCCCGCGGCGGCGGTCGCGATCAGTGTCGGCAGGCTGGTGGGCATGGCCGTGATGAGCGTGCGGATCGCGTCCATCGTCGCCATCGGGATCGGTGCCGCCACCGTGTGATTGCGGGAGGCCGGCCCGCCCGAACGGTGCGCCGGTGAGGTCGCGGGGTCGCGGCCGGCGAGGACCTCACGCCAGTAGTCGGCGTCACGGGCGCGGCGCGACGAGCTCTGGTAGGCGTGGTCGGCGGCGGGTGCGGCGGAGAGGTCGGCGACGGGCACCGACGGTGCGCTCGGGTCGCGGGAAAGACAACGACGTAACGCGCACACCAGGTTGTCGCGAGTGGCCACCCCGTCGGTGGTCAGGTGATGCGCACGGTTGTAGAGCTGATGTCGGTGATCTGACAACCGGAACAGGACGGCCCGTGCCAATCGATCGGCGGTCACATCGACCGCGCGGTGTAAATCGGCGTCGATGATGTCTTGCACAGCCCCATTCGGATCCGGTCGGTCACCGACATCGACGTATTCGACGTGATCATGCAACGACGGATCGTAGATGCACACCGGGCCGCGGGGGCCCTCCTCGAACCGCAGCTGCATGACTCGCGCTCGGCGTCCCTGCTCGGCGAGTTCGGTGAGGAAGGATTCACGGTCGAGCGGACCCTCGATGTCGGTCACCTGCGCCATGTTCAACGGCACCGACGGCATCGCCTGCTGCCGCAACCAGAAGAAGCGTTGCGCCGCGGTCAGTTCGGTCACCTGGATCTTCTCGGTCATGGCGATCCCTGTGCCCTCTGCCCGGTCGCCGCACCGCACGACGGCACCGACACGTGCACGGGCGGGGTGTCGACGAGCGGCTGCACGGGCACCTGTGCGTCGCCGCGGGCCGAGGTGGGTTCGGTCAGGGTCACCTCGAGGACACTGCGCTGACCGGGTGCCAGTGGTACGCGGGTGCGGACCACCGGATGACCGTGGAGTTCGCTGGTGCCGTAGAGCACCGATTGTCCGTCGAGGGTGACCTTGCGGACCTGCGCGCCGCGGGTCAGCGCGATCTGCACGCCGGCCGCATTGGTGCCCGGTGGCAGGCCGCTGCCCACCGCTCCCATCGAACCGATCACGTACTGCGGCAACGAGAGATCGGTGACGGTGTTGGTCAGCGTCACACGTGCGGTCGCATCGCGCATGCCGGCGGTGCAGTCACCTGCGGTGTAGCTCAGTTCGCGGCGCAGGTAGTAGTCGAGTTTGTTACCTGCCGCGTTGGTGATGGTCGCGTCCATCAGCGGGGCCGAATCGTCGGGTAACTGATGTGCCAGCGCGGTGGACGCGATGATGTCCTGCTCATCGGATCTGCTGCTGTAGAGCATGATCCGACGTTCCGCCACGCCGCGGCCGAGTGCTTCGAGGAGCCGGCCGGCATCGGCGTGGGCGCCGAGGACGTCGGCGACAACGGTGCGGGAGATGGTCTGCAGGTAGGCCTTGCGCGCGGTGTTGTCGTCGGCGAAGCGAGTATAAACCTGCGACAAGGTGAGCGGTACGACGTTGTCGGCGGTGATCAGTTCGCCCGACGGCAACCACACCGGCCCCGTCACGCGGAGTACGTAGCTCAGGGCGACCGGGTCGAGTGCCGCCGCCCCGTCGAGGGCCGTGCCGGTCTGCGCCTGCCAGTTGGCCATCCAGATCTTCGCGGCGTCGGTGAAGTCGGGGCTCAGGTTGCTGTTGCGGAAGTCGGTGTAGGGCTCGACCGTCGAGTACAAGGTGTCGAAGCCGTCACCGAGGTCGATCTGCGGGTTGCTCGGGCGGAACATGTCGATGTTGCGGCCGGTTTCGGCGGCGCGCAGGTGCCCGTTCTCGGCGCGGATGATGATGAATCCGCCGACCAGTCCGCCGGTTCCGCGGGCCTCCGACGGTGTTTGCAAGGCCACGAAGTAGTTTCGGGGGCCGTCCGCGCCGAGCATGGCCGGGGCCAGTCGCGCAGCCACCGACGTACCCTGCGCGGTGCGTGCGGCCGAGTCCAGTTGCGCGGCGAGGTCTGTGCGTGCCTGCGCGACCGGCCCGAGCCAGCTGCCGTCGATACCGCGGGCGCGCTGCGCGAGGCGGGTGGCGTCGTCGGCCATCGCGGTGATGCGCGGGGCGGCGCTGCGCAGGGCCGCGACGTCGACGCCGTTGTCGGCGGTGCGCAGCGTCGACGGTCCGATGGTGCCGGCCAGTGCGGCGCTGGGGATGAGGACCTCGTCGCTGAATCGGGTGACGATGTCGGTCATCTCACGCACGCCGGCCAACGGCCGGCCCAGCCACGGTACCGCTGCCGCGGCCCGCCAGAGGGGGTCGTTGGTGGCGGCGTAGGCGTCGGCCGCCGAGTCACGTACGGCCGACGCCTCCCCCGACGCTCTGCGCGAATCGCCGGACAGCAGTGCCGCTTTCGCGGTCACCGCGTGGTCCTGCGCGTCGCCCAGAGCCGACCGCGCCTGTTCGGCGCGGACACCCAGATAGCAGCCCACCGCGACCAGTGCGGCCAGCAGGAGCGCACCGCCGAGCCATACCCGCCGCCATCGCAGCCGGGACCGATGAACTCTCGCCTCGGGTGCCCTCATCTCACCGCCGTGCACCCAGGCGGCCGCGGGGCGTCGAGCCCTCGACGGATGCGGTGGAGTTGGGCTTGCCCAGATCGTTGCTGTAGTAGGTGTAGCCACCCGAGTAGGCGCTGGTGCCGCGTCGGACACCGTTGAGCACGAAGCCCAGCAACGCGACACCGGCCACCTCGAACTGGCTGGTCACCGCACGCAGATCGGGAGCCAGCGTCTTACCCGAACGCACCACCAGCGCCACGCAATCCACCCACTGCGACATCACGACGGCGTCGGTGACCGGCAGTACCGGCGGTGAGTCGATGATGACGAAGTCGAACCGTTCGCGTAGTTCGGCGATACCGTCGGCGGCGCGGCGCGAGCCGACGAGTTCGGCCGGATTGGGCGGCACCGACCCGGCGGCGAGAATGCTGAGCCGCTCGGTGCCGCTGGGCTGGACGAACTCCATGATCGAGCCCTCGCCGCCCAGGTAGTCGGTGAGGCCGACGTGCGGGTTGATCTCGAGTGCGGTGGCCACCGCCGGGCGACGCAGGTCGGCGTCGACGAGGATCACCGTCTTGCCCGCCTCGGCGAGGCAGCGTGCCAGGTTGACCGCGGTGGTCGTCTTGCCCTCGGCCGCACCACCACTGGTGATCAGGATGGCCCGGACCGGGTCGTCGACGTTGGCGAAGGCGAGGTTGGTCCGCACCATCCGGAACGCCTCGGCCAGTGCCGAGGCCCCCTTGTTGAACGGCACCAGACTGGTGTCGCGCAGGTCCGCCGAGAACGGCAGCGACCCGAAGATCAGGCTTGACCCGATGTCCTCGAGATCGGCGGTGGAGGTGACGGTGCGGTCGAAGCGGTTCTTGACGAACAGCACGATCAGACCGAGCACGATGCCGATGAGAAACGCCAGCAACGTATCCCGGACGGGTTTGGGTGACACTGCCTGCGTTTTGCTCTCGGCGTGGGTGACCGGGGTGACCTTGGCCAGTGGTTGACCGCCGGCCGCCGGACTCTCCAGGGTCGCCACATATCCCGACAGGCTGTCGGCGACCGCGTTGGCGATCTGCGCGGCCTTCTCCGACGAGCCGGCGTCGGCACTGATGTTGAGCATCACGGTGTCGGGTTTGGCGGAGGTCTGCAACGCCTCACGCACCTCGTCGCGGCTCATCCCGAGGTTGCCCTGGCTGATGGCCCGGTCGATGACCTCGTCGGAGGAGGCCAGTTCAGCGTAGGAGGCCACGCGCTGTTGGGAGGCCAGCGATCCCTGATAGGCGGTTTGTGCCGAGGCCTCCGATCCGGATGTCACATACACCGCCGCGGTGGCCCGATAGACCGGGCTCTGCAGCATGGAGTACCCGAAGCCGCACAGGGCGACCACGATCCCGCAGGCCAGGACGATCCACCAGCCACGGCGTACCGCGTCCAGCACGGGAGCGACCCGTCCTGGGTCATTCGTGTCCACCGACACCGACTCGACTCGCATGGTTGCTACCTCTCTGGTTGACGCTCTTCTGGAAGCGACCGACCGCGTCATCGCGGTTGGCTCGCAACGTTTGTGGGGATGGGGGCGATGCGGGCGCACCGGCGGGCACGCGGGAGAACAGCAGCACGAACAGTGACGCGATCAGTACCCACGACATGACGATCATCGCGACGAAGGCACCGGTGACTGAACCCAGCCAGGCGCCGAGGGGGCAGACGATCAGGGCGAGCGCCCCGACCATGGTGCGCACC
This sequence comes from Gordonia polyisoprenivorans NBRC 16320 = JCM 10675, assembly GCF_000241325.1. Taxonomy (GTDB): domain Bacteria; phylum Actinomycetota; class Actinomycetes; order Mycobacteriales; family Mycobacteriaceae; genus Gordonia; species Gordonia polyisoprenivorans. The sequence continues at coordinate 40,982 of NZ_BAEI01000067.1, forward strand.
CGCACCACCGACCACGTCTGGCGCGCGGCACGTACCAGCACTCCGGGGACGGCTTCCATCGCCGCGGAGAACCGGGCCAGGCCACCGATGAGGATGAATGGTGCGGCGTGCGCCCAGGTGTCGCCGAGCAGCGCACGGCCCAGCGAGTCGGGCAGCATCAGCAGGATCAGCATCGAGGTGCCGATGGTGACGGCGATGGTCGCGGTCATGCCCACGGTGTCGGTGCCGATGTCGGCGCGGGTGAGCCGGCCGCGGGTGACGATGTGCGACAACACCACGCTGCGCAGGTAATTCGTGACGACGTTGGTGAGTCCGTAGATGACGATGACGCTGCGGAAGGCGGCGACGTCGGCGACCCCGGACACCGCGGCGATGACGAACACCAGCGCCCATTGCAGCAGCGCACCCCACACCGACTCGTAGAAGAAGCTACCCAGATAGGGGCGCGCCGTCGTCACCCACCGGCGCAACGGGTGTACCGGTATCCCGCCGCGGATCAGGTGGATCACCAGTGGCACGACGGGTGCGGCGAACATCACCAGGATCGCTTGATCGGCACTGCCGCCGCCGGCGAGGGTCGCGGCGAGCAGCGACAGTTGGGCGATCGCGACGACGACGTCGAGCAGCAGCAGTGAGGCGGTGTCGAGCCGGGAGATGTAGACGAAGCGCAGGGTGTCGTAGCCGAGGATGATCGGCGAGACCACCAGACACAGGCAGCAGATCTGCACCAGCCGGTTGTCGATGACGGCGAATCCGATGCCGCCGAGCACAGCCAGGATCAGCGGGACGATCAACGAGACCCACACGACTGCGCGGCGGAGCTCGCCGGCGTCGATGTCGTTGTTACCGTTGCCCCCGTTACCGTTGCCCCCGTTACCGTTGTGCCCGTTGCCGTTGCCACCACCGCTCTTGTCGCCACCGTTCTTGTCACCACAGAGGACGACGAGCGGTTCGCCGGTGACCGAACGCGCCATGGCCGTGAGCGCCTGGTAGAACACCATGGCTCCGGCGAACAAGCCGAGTTCGGCGGTGTCGAGGTAGCGGGCGGCGATCACCAGGAACAAGAAGCTGGCCAGACTGACCACGGCCTGGTCACCGGCACCGAAAACCATCGCCCGGGCCCGTGGGCCCGGCCGGGACAGCTTCTGCCGCAGCGACTTACCCGGAGGCATGGATCTCCCGACGTTTCGGCCCGGGCAGCAGGACGGCGATCACCAACAGCGCCAACAGGATCGGGATGAACCGGCCCTGGGACCAGTAGATGATCCGGGACACCTCGAGCAGACCCATGATGGTCAGCGAGTAGGCCAGCAGCGACACGAGGCTGCCCTGGGTGGCGCGGTAGAACAGGTAGCCGACGGCGAGGCCGAGGAGGAACCAGTACAGCATCGACAGCGGTGTGCCGAGGTCGGCGTCGGTGATGAGGAAGGTGCCCTGGTTGTTGAACTCGGGGTTGGCGCTGCTCTCCAGCATCATCTTCCACCACTGTTGCGGGTCGAGGCCGGCGATCTCGGGTCGTCCGGCGATCATCGACATCCCCGGCCCGTCCCACACCGCGGCGAACGAGTAGTACGGGTCGTGTGGTTTGCCGGCGACGGCCGCGTGGTACATGGCGCTGTTGTTGGCGGTGGTGACGTAGTAGCCGGCCAGTCGGGTGGAGATGTACTCGGTGAAGCTCGTCGTCACGATGTTGCGGTAGTACAGCCAGCTGCGGGAGTATTCGAACACCGCGAACAGACCCCAGATGGCCGGGATCGCGAAGAACGGTGCGGTCTTTCGCATCACGCGTTCGATGGGTCCGCCCCGCGCGATCTGTGCGCCCGGCGCCGTGCCCGCGCGCATCGGTTGCACCGCGAAGTACAGGAAGATCAGCGGCAGACCGACCTCGATGATCGCGAGGCGTTCGCCGTAGAAGAACGAGCGGTAGACGGCCAGGGCTACGAGGACCACCATCTGCCAGGTGTAGGCGCGCACACCCATGCGGCGCAGCATCATCATCACCCCGGCGGCGACCGGCCCGAGCTGGGTGAAGGTGGTGATCCCGGCGACCGGAGGGTTCATCTTCTTCAGCGCGCTGATCGCACCCTCCTGCAGGGTGATCACGTTGACGAAGTCGGTGACGGTGGTCCCGCGCAGGAACGACAGGGCGATCCAGATGCCGTATCCGAAGAGCGCCAACACGAATGCGCCGACGGCGATCGCCCGCAGCCGCGCCACGGCCGAGGCACTGACCCGCACGATCGTCACCCCGGGCCGCACCCGCAGCGTGAACACCGCCAGACCCACCAGCAGGCTCAGGCCGGAGAGGAAGCCGGTCATCCCGATGGTGGCGTCGATGTAGCGCGGGGTCTTCCACAGGGTGAATGCGCTCGTCGGGATCAACGCAGCCGAGATGGGCAGCAGCGCAACGAAGATCGCGGCGATCCACAGCGGGTGGAACCACCACGGGATCATCAGGCGGAAGCCGTGTTCGCCCGGCGCCAACCCGGCCGGCGCGCTGCGCGACCGCTCCGCCCGCCCGGGTGGGCCGGCCTGCGGTGCGGCGAGGTCGGGCGCCGTCATCCCGGATGCCCCGCCAGCGCGTGGAGTTCGGGGGTGAGGCCGACGCTGGTGCGCAACCGGTCCCGCAGTTCGCGCCACCGGGCGCGGTGGGCGTCGGCGCGCTGGGCGAGCAGTCGGTCGTAGGTCGCGCGTTCGGCGGGATCGTCGAGGAGTCGGGCGACCTGTTGTTCGACCACGGCCGGGGTGAAGCTGCGGAAGTGGTGGACGTAAACGTCGAGCCCGAGGTCGGCGAAGGCTCCGAAACCCTTGCGTTCGTAGGCGAGGTGGATGACGTAGTGGCCGGCTTCGAGGGCCATCAACGCGGCGTGCAGGCGCATCGCCACCACCACGCGTGGTTCGGCGCGCGGGTCGAGGAGTTCACGTGGGGTGAGGATCTCGGCCGGGCCGAGTGATTCCATGACGGTGGTGTCGTTGTTCCCGGCGACCGCGCTCTGCACGTAGCCGTCGAATTTGCCGAGCATCCCGGCGAGTTCGGTGACCGGACGCGGGAGCGTGCCGCGGACCGACCGGACCGAGAGCACCACCCGCGGCATGGTCGTGCGGCCCGGGGCGGCGGCGTCGTCGGTGCCGCGGTCGGCGACCGAGCCGCTGATGATCGCGACGTCGGGGATGCGTTCGATGTTGGGGGCGGTGCCGAGCTCCTCGATGCTGCGGTCGTCGCGCAGGCACACGGCGTCGAGCGATCCGATCATGGTGCGTACCAGGCGTCGTGCGGCGCCGCGGCTGGGTCCGATGCTCTGCGGGAGGTACACCGTCGGGGTGTGGGTGCGGCCGGCGGCCAGCAGTTGCGGTCCGTGCACGATGGCGGTCTTGGCGGATTCGACGCCCGACCCGAATCGCAGGTACCCGCCGCCGACTCCGACGACGAGGTCGTAGGCGTCGAGGTTGCGCAGTACCTGCAGGTAGCGGCGCGCCTCGCCCAGTGATCCCGGTTTGCTCGACACGCACCGAAGACCCAGGTACTGAAAGGATTCCGGGTATGCCGCGACGAGGTCGATGTCGGTGTCGGGGCCGAGTGCTTCGGTGATCAGGTCCACGGCCCGGTCGACGAGCATGCCGTCGCCGAGGTTGTCGGAGCTGTAGCAGTGCAGCAGAGCGACTTTCATGTCAGTAACTCCTCGTAGACAGCCAGGTGCGCCTCGGCGCTGCGCTGCCAGTTGAACTGTCGGGCCCAGTCACGTCCGGCGTCGGCGAGCCTTGTGCGGGTGTCATCGTCGGCGACGGCGGCCAGTGCGTCGGTGATGCCCGCGGCGATGGCCGACTCGTCGATCTCGGCGAGTTCGAAGGCGGGACCGGCGACCTCGGCGAGTGCGCCGCGCCGCGAACACAGCACCGGGCAGCCGTGTGCCAGCGCTTCGAGGACCGGTAGCCCGAAACCCTCGTAGCGGCTGGGGAACACGAACAGTCGGCAGTGACGCATCAGGTGTTCGCGCTCGGAGTCGCTGACGAATCCGAGGTGGACGACCCGGGGCGAGTTGGCGATCTCGGCCATGATCGCGTCGGCGGCCCACGCCGGTTTGCCCGCGATCACCAACGTCACCCCGGCGGGGACGTCGGCCATGGCGCGGATGAGCGCGGTGACGTTCTTGCGGGGCTCCAGGTTTCCCAGATACAGGATGTAGTCGTCGAGGTCGCGGATGGTCGTGCGGACCGGTGGGTCGTTCTCGTCGGTCTGGGCGGGCGCCGGGCCTTCTGTTTCGGTGTGCTCGATTCCGGTGTGCTCGATGCCGGTGTGTTCGATGCCGGTGTGTTCGATGCCGTGGTAGATGACGTCGATACGGTTCGGGTCGACGTCGAAGACTTCCGCGACGTCGATGGCACTGGCCTGCGAGACGGTGATGATGCGGTCGCAGGAGTCGATGGCACGCGCGACCCGGGTGCGCCAGATCCGTTCGGCCATCGGGGTGCGGCCGGTGTCGATCCATCTGCTGGCCACGCCGTGGACGGTGACCACCGACGGGACACGCGTGCGCACCAGTGGACCGGTATCGGCGACGTAGTGTACGAGATCCAGCTCGGTGGAACGGATTCCGGCTGCGGTCTCGCGCACGGTGTTGGCCAGCGGGTGGCCGAGTCCGCCGAATCCGCCGACGGTGTGGCCGCGGTCGCGCAGTTGCCCGGCCAGCGACCGCGCGTAGGTCGTGTTGCCGCCGACGTGGCGGTCGAGGATGCGCCTCGGCATACCCACCCGCACCGCTAGGCTCCCTCGGCGAGGCAGGCGTCGTAGCAGTCGACGAAGGCCTGACGCTGCTTGGTCTTGTTCATCGTCGAGAGCACCCGCACGGTGCGGTCGACGACCTCGTCGTGGTAGTCGTCGTCGGCGACGATGTGGTGGATCTGTTCGGCCACCTCGGTGACCGTCGATTCGCAGACCAGTGGGGTGCCGTCGAAGCAGGGGATGTCGCGGACCACGGTGGGGATGCGGTAGCTCGCGGCGTCGAGGACCGACAGTGGGAACCCTTCGTACAGTGCGCTGTGCACGTAGACGTCGATCGAGCGGAGCAGCGCGTCGAGTTCGTCGTCGCCCACCCAGCCGGTCACCGTCACCCCGTTGTGTTCGAGCAGTCGCCTGGCGTCGGGGTCGCCGTCGCCGATCCAGATGAGCTCGGCGTCTTCATGTTTGCGCTGTAGTGCCTTGGCGAGCTGGGCGAAGAACCGCGGGTCCTTCTGCGGGCAGATCCGGCCGATCATCGCGACCCGGGCCCGCTCATGCCAGGGTTGTGTCGCGGTGCGCAGCGGGTCGGCGGGTTCGCGGTGCGCGGCGTTGGGTACGCGCACGACGTGGGCGCGGCCGAGGCGGACGCCGATCATGCTGCGCGCCACCGACTCCTCCTCGGGAGTCAGCACCACCATGGTGTGTTTACGCAGGCTCAGCAGTTGCTCGGCGGCCCGGAACACGCCCTGTTTCCAGCCGGCGCGTTGCGGGTCCTGCAGCACGAAGCAGTGTGGCTGGTAGATCGTGTGCACCGGCAGGGCCGCGGCGCGACAGAAGAATCCGGCCCAGCTGGAGTGCGCATGCACCAGATCGGGTTGCAGTTGGTGGGCCCGGGTGCGCAGGTCGCCGATGGCGCGCAACGGGTCTCGGGAGAGTTCGGTGACCGACGCGAACTCGGCGGCACCGGAGCCGACCGATCCGCCCGCGGCCAGCAGATGATGCTCGTATTGCGGGGTCAGCGAGACGATCTTCTCCACCGCCCGGCTGATGCCGCCGTCATAGACGTTGGTGGTGTGCAGGATTCGGGGGGTATGGGTCGGGTACGACATCGGGCTCTCGTTTCTCGCGTCGGTCGTGGATGTCGGTGGTGTATGTCTTCTGGGGGGGAATGGACCGGACGGCGTCGGCGGGTACTCGCGGGGGGCGGGGTTACTCAGCACCCGACGGCGCCGTCCGGGGTCTTTGGGGCGTCCAGGTTGAGGGGCGCTCAGTAGGCTCCTGTCTTGTCGAAGACCGCCCGGACGGTGCGCCACAGGATCAGGACGTCTTGCATGATCGACCAGTTCTCGACGTAGGAGAGGTCGAGGCGGATCGAGTCCTCCCAGGACAGATCCGAGCGGCCCGACACCTGCCAGAGCCCCGTCATCCCGGGTTTGACCAGCATGCGTCGTGCGATCCGCCCGTCGTATTGCTCAACCTCGTCGGGTAGCGGAGGGCGCGGGCCGACCAGGCTCATCGTGCCGCCGATGACGTTGAACAGTTGGGGCAGTTCGTCGAGGCTGTAGCGGCGGATGATCTTGCCGACCCGGGTGATTCGCGGGTCGTCACGCATCTTGAACAGGACGCCGTTGCCCTCGCTGCGTGCGCGGAGATCGGCCTTGACGCGGTCGGCGTCGACCACCATCGACCGGAACTTCCACATCTGGAACGGCGCATTGTTCACCCCGATCCGGGTAGCGCGGTAGAAGATCGGGGCGCCGGTGTCGAGCACGATCGCCAGCGCGACCAGGCACATCGCCGGCGCCAGGGCCAGGATCAACACCGCCGCGCCCACCCTGTCGACGAGCGCCTTGCGGAATCGGTTGGCGCCTTCGTAGCGGGGTTTGTCGATGTGCAGCAACGGAAGTCCGGCAACGGGGCGCACCGTGAGTCGGGGGCCTGCGACGTCGGCGACGCCGGGGGCGACGAGCATGTCGACGTCGACGCGCTCCAGACCCCAGGACAGTTCCTGCATCGCGTCGGGGCCGAGGACCTCGGCCGAGCTGACTGCCACCACCGATGCGTCGGCGGAGTCGACTGCCGCCAGCACGTCGTCGAGGTCACCGTGAACGGGGATCGCATGCTCCCCCACCTCGATGTGTGGGGGCAGCGGAGCGACGGTGCGCGGGAGACACACCCCCACGACGTCGTACCCGAGCTGGGGTGTGTGGGTGAGCCGGCGCACGAGCGATGTCGCGGTGTCGCGGCTGCCGACGACCAGGAGCTTTTCCATGTTCAGCCGGTTGCGGCGTTGACGAGACAGGTTGCGGCGCCAGATATATCGCGACACGAGCAGGGCGATGGTGCCCAGCGGCAGCGCCAGCAGCAGGAAGCCGCGGGCGATCTGCAGCCGGAAGATCTGGTCGACGATCGCCAGTGCGCCGAAGACGGCGAAGCAGGCCGTGGCCACGCGGCTGTACTCCTGCGGGCCGGACCCGACGACGCGACGATCCAGCGCGTGGTTGGCACGTAAAGCCATGAGCCACAGGATGATCAGGATGAGGGCCACGCTGGTGGCCGGGATCTCGACCTGTCCGCGCTGGCCGAACGGGTTGCCGGTGCCGAACCGGAGAAGGTGCGCGACGGTGACCGCGGCGATCACGATGACCGCGTCGGAGATGGCCAGCCGGGCCAGGTACTTCTTGCTCCATTGGGGGCGACTACGACGTGCCCCGATGTCGGGATTGCTGTCTTGTGTTGCGTCTGAACTCCACACGTTCAGCGCCGATGCTTGCCCTGACGGACTCACCACACCTCCCACGATCAGATCTCGGTGGGGCGATGTCGGCCCGACGGTCGCGTCATCGCCACCGCCGGCCTCCTCGCGGCTCGGCCTCTTCGCCGAGCCAACCCGCGCGCTGTTTGCGCGGGCCCATGACCGCCCCGAACCACTCTTCGGCCATGTTCACGTGAATCAATCAATGCGGGACAGTTGACAAGATCCCGTTGATCTTTAGCACGGGTCAACATTAACCCCCGTTTACCCGGACCACAACGCCGGATTGGAATTCTTTTGTGACTTCCCCACCGTTTGACAGCCGCAGCGAACGCGATTATCGGAGATTCTTCGCTTTGCTCAACAAATACCCGACCGGCCGCCGCCGGCGACGCCGTGACCAGCATGCGCGGGCTGGTTAGTCAGGACGACCGTGGCGTTACGGACCAGAGTCCAGATTGCTTGATCCCAGCGGGTGTGACGCTCTTCACAGTGCTTTCTTGTGTATGGTTTCGCGTATTTCCGCTATGTAAACCACCAGCTAAGGATGGGTTTCTGTGCCATTTCTCCCTGATCCCGAATGCCAGCTTTGCGAGATTGGATTCCAGATTCTTGTGAATCCACCGTTCCGCGATTCCAGGCGACCCAAAGAATGCCGAAGAAACCCGCCATGAATGGCGAGAACGCCATCAAAGAATGGCATCAAGAATGCTTAGATCCCCGCCGAGCGCCTCCCCTTCGTTGGTCGAGGAGCGCCACCCTTCGATACCGCCATACCGCCGAGCGCCTCTTCGTTGGTCGAGAAGCGCCACCCTTCGATACCGCCGAGCACGATCCCCTTTCCCGCTGGTCGAGAAGCGCCACCCTTCGATACCGCCGAGCACGATCCCCTTTCCCGCTGGTCGAGGAGCGCCGAGCGAGCGCAGCGAGCACGACGCGTCTCGAGACCACCGCAACATGACGCTGGAAATTCACACCCAGCACCGGGTCACCACGTCTCGAGGCTCCTCGCCTAGCGGCTCGTCACACCTCGACGACCGGGGCAAGGGCCGGCCCCCTGATGATCAAGTCGAGGAGCGCCGGTCTCTTGATGCCCGCCGAGCGCGCCCCCTTCCCGCTGGAACCCGCCCCTACGAATACAACTTCCACCGGAGCGGACCACCGACCCCGAAAATCGCGGTTTTCGGGCCGATTTCGTGGAAGTTATATTCGTACCGGGCCGACACCCAGCACCGGGTCACCGCGTCTCGAGGCTCCTCGCCTAGCGGCTCGTCGCACCTCGACGACCGATCATGGGAGTCGCCCAGAAGGGGCGATCACCGGCAGGCCGGGACAGCCACCTTCATCTGCGGGGTGTCGACGAGGGGCTGGATGGGGACGTCGGCGGGGCCGTGCGCCGACGTCGGCTCCTCGAGGTTCATGGTGACGGTGACTTTCTGACCGGGCGGCACGCGCACCAGGGTCGAGACGTAGGGGCGGCCGTTGAGGGTTTCGTTGGTGTAGAGCGGGCCGACGCCGTCGACGGTCAGGGAGGTGACGGTCGCGCCTTTGGTGGTCAGCATCGCGACGTTGACGAGGTTCGTTCCGCGTGCCACCGAAAGGTTGGTGCCGTTGGGTGCGACGACATAGTCGGGCAGCGAAAGGTTGTCGAGAGTGTTGGTGAGCGTGACGGTCACCGTGCTCTTCCGCGAGTCCCCGCTGCATCCGGCGGCCTGATACGAGATCTCCCGGCGCAGGTAGTAGTCGAGCTTGTTACCGGCTGCGTTGGACAGCGCGACCTGGAGATACGGTGCGGACGTGTCCGGGATCTGGTGTCCGAGGTCGGTGGACTCCAGGATCTTCTGCTCGGCGGGATCGGCGCTGTACACCATGATCCGACGCTCATGCACCCCACGACCCAGCGCTTCGAGGAGTGCGCCGGTGTCGCCGCGGAAACCGGAGATCTGGCCGACGACGGCCCGGGAGATGCTCTGCAGATACGCTTTTCGCGCATCATTGTTGTCGGCGAAACGCTGATACGCCGTCGACAGCGTGATCGGGACGATGTTGTCGGCGGTGATCTTCTCCCCGCTCGGCAGCGTGACCGGCCCGGTCACCTTCAGGACGTAGCTCATCGCGATCGGGTCGAGCGCGACGGCACCGTCGAGTTGCTGTCCGGTCTGCGACTTCCAGTTGGCAATCCAGATCCGGGCGGCGTCGGGAAAGTTCGGGCTCAGATTGGAGTTGCGGAAATCGGTGTAGGGCTTGAACGAGTCGAACAGCCAGTCGTACTCCTGCCCCAGATCGATCTGCGGACGCGTCGGATTACGGAAGTCCGAGTTGGCGCCCAACGTCGGCGCGGTCACCCGGCCGTCGGTGGCGTTGATGATCGCGAACCCGCCGACGAGCCCGCCGGTCCCCCGAGACTCCGACGGCGTCTGCAAGGCGAGGATGTAGTTCCGCGGCCCGTCGGCGCCGAGCATCGACGGAACCAGTTGCGCGGCAGTATCGGTGCCCTGCACGGTGGTGTTGGCACGGTCGAGCAGGTCGACGAGCTGATTGCGGGCGTCGGCGACCGTGCCCGACCAAGTCGGATCGATCCCGGCTGCGCGGGCGGCGATCGCGTCGGACTTCTCCGCGATCGCCGCGAGCTGCGGTTGCGCCTGCCGCAGCGGGGCGGTGGAGATGGTGTCGCCGCGGCGCAGCTGTGACGGCGAGAGCACCGACGACAGATCCGCCGACGGCACCAGTACCTGGGAGGCGTAATCCGACACCGCTGAACTGATCTGGGTCACCGAGTCGAGTGGTTTGCCGAGCCACGGGATGGCCGCGGCCGCCGACCACACCACCCCGTCGGTGCGGTCTGCGGCACTACCCGCCTCGTCGGCCGCCGACTGCGCGGCCTGCTTGGCCGTCTTCTGGTCGCCGTCGAGGATCGCGGTGCGCGCGCGTTGCGCGTCGGCGCGCGCGGACTCCAACTCCCCCTTCGCCGCGAGCGCCGAATAGGCAAGCCACGCAACACCGATCACCACCACAGAGATGAGCACACCGATGATGATCCACAGCCACCGATTCCGCCACCACCGGGCGCGCGGCGTCTCGTCACCCGACGACGCCGACCCCGGGTCCTCCGGCGGCGGCGTACCGTCGTCGGCCACCGGCTCGACGGGCACCGGCTCCGGCACGCGACCACCGGGCAACTCCACAGCCGCACCGCCGGCCAGCCACGACGCCACGTCGAGCACCCGCGGTTCGATCTCGGCGAATACCCGCTCGAACGCCTCCTTCGGCTGTCCCATCGGGTCGACGATGTCGAGGCGCTCGGCGTTGGTGTCGATCCGTGCTCGCGACTCGATCACCGTCGACAGGCCGGCGCCGTCGAGTTCGCCGACCAGCTCCACGAACTCGTTGAGCGTGAACATCCGCTTCCACCGCGCGGGTGTCGTCCGCTGGCACGCGGCGCGGTGTTCGCGGGTCATCGTGAGCACCAGGTCGGCACCGTCGAGGATCTGCGGGCGAAGGTAGTGGGCTTCGAATCCGGCTGCGTCGTAGCCGTGTTCGTCGAGCACCTCGACCGACAGAGGATGCATCGGCGCACCGTTCTGCGCGCCGACACCCGCGCTGGTCACCGTCACCGACACCCCGGCGGTACCGGCGAGTGTCCGCAGAATGCGCTCGGCGATCGGCGACCGACAGATGTTGCCCGTGCACACGAACAGAATCGACTGGGGCCGGTCGCCCACTCCCGGACCGCTCTGTCCTTCGCTCACCAATGCTCCTCGAGTAGTTCCGCGATCTGCCGCATCGACGCCGGCCCACCAAGATCGGCGTGCGCACGACCGGTCTCGATCACCTCGACGTCACCGTCGAGATAGGGCGCCCACGCCTGCCTCTTCACGTCCACATCCATGCCGCCGTCGTTCGACGCCAGGTACAGGACCCTACCTGCGGTCACCGACGACGGCTGATGTCGGCGCAACCCATCGACGACGATCCCGATGCGGTGGGTGACGGTGGCCGCCAGGTCGGGGTCGGCGGCGGCGAGGGGCTGCAGCAGCTCGTCGAGCCGGGCCGCATCGTCGTCGGCGACGCCCTCGAGTTCGGCGGCGGCGACTTCGGCCGGGGTCCGTGGGTCGAGAAGCACCAGTAGCGCGATCTCTCCGCCACTCTCGACGATCTGCCGGGCGATCTCGTGGGCGAGCACCCCACCGTACGACCAGCCGATCAGTCGATACGGACCGTTGGGTTGGCGCTCGCGGATCGCGGTCACGTGACGTGCCGCGATGGCGGCCAACGACTCCGGCATCGCGTGCGCGGTGTCGAGGAGCTCGGGTAGTTGGACGCCGAGCACGCGGCGATCCGGCAGGGCGTGGGCCAGCGGGGCGTAATCGGTGACGATGCCCGTCACGGTGTGCACCACCCACAGCGGCGCGCTCTCCCCCACCATGGCCTTGCGCGCCGCGCTCTCCGCCGACAACTCCACCACCCGGTGCTCCAGCAGCCGGTCACCGCTGGCGACGACGCCGGCGGGTGTGGCGTGCGCGAACAGTTCGGCAACCGACATCCGCAACCCGGTACGGTGCTCGATCTCGTCACGTAACGCGATCAGCGCCAACGAGTTTCCGCCGGCGTCGAAGAAATCGTCGTCCATGCCGACCGGCACCCCGAGGACCGACTCGAACGCCGCGCACACCGCGTGTTCGTGGGCGGTGGCCGGTGCGCGACCGGATCGGGTCCATTGCGGCGGTGGGAGCGCAGCGTCGTCGATCTTGCCTGCGCTGGTGTGCGGTAACGCGGCGACGGCGATGATCTGCGCGGGCACCATGTGCCGCGGGAGCGTGCGGACGACCGCGCGGCGCATCTGCTCGACGCCGGCCGCGTCACCGACGACGTACGAGATCAGGGCGGCGCCGGCCGGACCCGGCCGGACGACGGTTGCCGCCTGTGCCGCCCCCGATCCCAAGAGCACGGCGTCGATCTCGGCGGGTTCGACGCGTTGCCCGCGGATCTTGATCTGTCGGTCGACGCGCCCCACATAGATCAGGCCACCGCCGCGCCGGTCCCAGCGCACGAGATCACCGGTGCGATAGAGCCGTTCGCCTCCGGGGCCGGCAACGAACCGTGCGGCGGTCTTGCCTGGATCACCCAGATATCCGCGCGCCAATCCGGTTCCGGCGACGTACAGTTCGCCGACCACACCGGGCGCCGCCGGCCGCAGCCGCCGGTCCAGAATGATCGTTCCGATGCCGGGCAGCGGGTATCCGATCCGATTCGGCTCGTCGGATCGATAGGGGGCGCCGGTCACCCAGACGGTCGCTTCGGTGGGACCGTACACGTTGTCGACCTCGGTGTGCGCCGACCACTGGTCGGCAAGGGTGCGCGGCAACGCTTCTCCCCCGATGAAAACGCGACGCATCGACGGCAACGCCGCGGGGTCGACGGTTTGCATCACCGACGGCGTCCCGAGTATCACGGTGGCGCTGACGTCCCGTAGCCACGCGGTCAGTTGGTTGCCGGCGCGCACCGTCGACGGCGCAACCACCAGTGCCGCACCCGCTCCGACCGCCGACAGGATCGCCATGATCGACGCGTCGAACGCCGGGCCGGTGGTGAACGCGACCCGGTCCAACACCGAGATGCCGCTCACCCTGGTGCAGCGGTGCAGTCCACGATGGGTGACCGCGACCGCGCTGGGGGTGCCCGTGGTGCCGGAGGTGGTGATGATGTAGGCGAGCGCATCGGGTGAGACCCGTTGTGCTGGAACAGGTGTGACAGGACCGTGAGGTTGGGGTGGAATATCGTGACGGGTCACCGGTCGGGCCTGCGCAAGCGCGAGGGTCTTCTCGATGCGGGCGGCCGGATGATCGACGTCGACGGCCACGATCACCGCCCCGAGCCGGCTCACCGCCCACCACGCCACCACCCATTCGACGGATCGGTCGATGAGCAGCCCGACCCGATCTCCCACGCGCACACCGCGGTCGGCGAAGCTGCGGACGGTCACCGAGACCCAGGCGTCGAGCTCGGCAAAGGTGAGATGCCGTACACCGTCGCCGACGGCCATCACGTTCGCATGCCGACGCACGGCCGCGTCGAGAATGTCGTGCAGCAGTGGCGGTTCGACGCTGTCGGGGGTGGCGCCCGCATGCTCGAGGATGAACTCCGACTCGCGCCGGCTCAGCAGACGGGTGGGGTCGAGGCGCTGTGTTCCGTCGCCGGTGACGATCTGCAGTGCGGTGCCGATTCTCCGGACGATCGTGTTGATCTGAGCCTCCGAGAACAGTTGTCGCGCATAGATCACGTCGATGCGGTGTCCCTCGGGGTCGAGTGCGATGATCACCTGCAGATCGAATTCGCTTCTCGGGCTGAACTCGTCGATGCCGGGCACGGTGCCGGCGGCTGCCGCTGAGCCCGACGCCATGGCTCCGTCGACCACCGAGAACATGATCTGCACCAGGGGATGTCGGCCGACGACGCGGGTGACACCGAGATGGTCGACGACGTCGTCGAAGGCGACGAGGGCATGGTCGGTGGCCGCGAGGTCGTCGTCGCGCACCATGTTGATGAGTTCCTCGACGGTACCGACGGCCCCGATCCGGGTGCGCACCACCACGGTCGACACGAGCATGCCGACCACCGACCGCCACCGGTCGTCGCCGCGCAGCGAGACGGGGGTGGCTATGGCGATGTCGTCGGCGCCGGCCTGCACGCTCAGCGCGAATGCTGTTGCCGCGTGCAGGATGTGGAACTCGGAGGCGTGGTGGACGCGTGCGGTGCTGCGGATCTTGTCGGTGAGCTGGCGGGTCAGGGTGCGACGCACGGTTGCCGTCGAGAGGTCACGCACGACGGGTCGGTGTTCGACGAGGCCGAGGTCGTCGGCGTATCCGTCGAGCGCTTGCTCCCAGAACTCCAGCTGGTCAGCACGTTCGGTACGTTCTCGCGCGTCGAGTTCTGCTGCGGCACCGAGAAAATCACCCGTCGACGGACCGAGTGGGGTGCCCATCACTGCGGCGGTGAGGTCGGCGGCGATCATGGCCGCGGATTCGCCGTCGATGCTGATGTGGTGTACGAGGATGCCCATCGCGAGTGGACGCTCGCCGGTGTCCGTGAGCACGCCGACGACGAGCGCCCGCACCGGCGGTTGGCCGGCGGAGTTGGCGGGCGGGAGGTGCAGCAGACCGGTCAGCACATCGGCGTCGAGTGAGTCAGCGGGGAGGATCTCGACATCGGGTGACCAGCCCTCGACGACCCGCTGGCACGGGCCACTCCCCGTGTCGCCGTAGGCCAGACGCAAAGCCTGGTGGCGGGCGATCACGGCGAGCAGAGCGTCGGCCGCCTTCTCAGCGGTCACGCCGTCGGGTACCGGCACCACGACGGGTACCGCATAGAGGGGTGCGGCCTCGGCCATGGACGCCGCGGTCCACAGTCGTCGTTGCGTCGGCGCCAGCGGCACCCACTCCCCGCCGACAGCGCCCTCCACACCCGCGACAGCACTCATTTCTCCGCCGACAGCGCCCTCCCCAGCGCCGACGGCGCTCACCACACCCGCGACAGCGCTCGCCAGGGCACGCGGCGTCGGGTGGTCGAAGACGAGCGCGGTCGGCACCCGCACGCCCAGGTCGCGTCCCAACCTCGACGACACCTGCGTCGCCGACAACGACGTGCCGCCGAGCGTGAAGAAGTCCTCGTCGGTCGCGACGTCGTCGACGCCGAGGATGTCGGCCATCACCGCGCGCACCGCCTCCACATCGTGCGAGTTCGGCTCGCCGACAGCCGCAATGGGCCGCGGCGTCACCTCCTCGGCCACCACCCCGGTCGGCAGCGCCGTCAGCTCGGGGAACGGTCGGTCGAGGTCGTCGGCCATCGCCGCGAGTGCCGCGCACACGTCGGTGAGCAGCGCATCGGCCACCTCGGCCGGCACCCGCGGTGAATACACCGCGGTCGCCTCGAGGTGCCCGTCGACGATGGTGATCACCAGCTCGGCGTCGAGTTTGGCGGCCACCGCATCTCCGTCGAGTGGCACGGGCTCCGCGCGCACCCCGTCGGCGAGGACTCCCGCGTTGAACACCCCCGCATTGAACACCCCTGCCCCGTCGAGCGCGGGCACCACGTCCTGGCCGACGAGCAGGATCGAGGTGAGCGGGTCGATGCCGTCGCGAGCACCGGGGCGGACGGCTGCGGCCACCGCCTCGTAGGGCACCTCGGCGTGGGCGAGGGCGTCGAGCGCGACGTCGCGCGCCTGCCGCACCGCCGACCGCATCGACGTGGTGGCGTCGATCCGGGTGCGCAGGGCGACGGTGTTGACGAACATCCCGACCACCGACTCCCACTGCGGTGCCGACCGCCCGTGCACGGGCATCGCGATGACCACGTCGTCGCGTCGTGCCCAGCGGCCGAGGACCGATGCCAGCGCGGCATGGGCTGCCTGGAACAATGTTGCCGATTCCCGTTGTGCCGCAGCGGTGATCGCGGTGGTGACGCCGGTGTCGAAGCGGTGGGTGATACGGCCACCCGGTCCGACGTCGCCGCCGACGCCGGGGGTGCGGAACGGGGCGGCCCCGTCCAACACCTGTTGCCAGTGGCGGATCTCGCGGGCGTAGCGGCTCGACGGATCGTCGGGGCGCCCGAGGAGCGCGAGATGCCACTGGGTGTAGTCACCGTAGGTGAGTGCGGGCGCCGCCAGTTCGGTGCCGGTGAAGGCCTGGGCGAGCTCGCCGAGGAGCAGTCGCACCGACCAGCCGTCGAGCGCGATGTGATGTGCGGTCACGGCCACATCGACGTGGTTGGCGCTCTCGAACAGGACTGCGCGAACACCGATTTCGCATTCCAGGTCGAAGGGCCGCGTGATCTCGTCCCGAATCGCCGCGCCCACATCACCGTTCACCCGGACGATGCGGACGTCGGCGCCGTCGGCGAGTCGCTGCCACGGCCCGTCGTCGATGACGGTCCGTAGGCTCTCGTGGCGCCCGAGTACCGCGACCATCGCCTTGGCGAGCCTGTCGACGTCGACGGCTCCGCTCAGCCGCACCACCAGCGGTACGTGGTACGCCGTCGACGAGGGAGCACGCAGATGCTGAATCCAGATGCGCCGCTGCGGGTATGCCAGCGGCAGCCGTTCGGGTCGGGGCAGGTGGCGTGGCACAGCGACCGGTACATCGGAGCCCACCGGGATTGCCGCGGCGAGGGCGGCGACGGTCCGCGTGTCGAACAGGGTGCGGACCGCGACGTCGGCGCCGAGACGTTCGGAAAGCCGGGAAGCGACCTGTGTCGCCGACAACGACGTACCGCCGAGGGCAAAGAAGTCGGCGTGCGCGTGCACCTCGTCGACGCCGAGGACCTCGCGGTACACGGCCGCCACCGTCCGCTCCACATCGGTGCGTGGGGCGACGATCTCCGCGACATCAGCCGCGAGGTCCGGGGCGGGCAGGCGGCTGCGGTCGATCTTGCCGGTCGGCCCGAGCGGCAGCCGATCGACGAGTGTGATCGACGCCGGAACCACGCTGCGCGGCAGCACCGTACGCACCTGTTCCCGCAGGCTCGCACCGTCCACGGGGGAACCCGGTGCCGGAATGACCCACGCGGCGAGCACCCGTTCACCGGCCGGGGTGCGACGGGCGGCGACGACGGCTTCGCTCACGTCCGCAAGACCGGCGAGCGCGGCCTCCACCTCGGCCGGTTCGATCCGGATGCCGCGCACCTTCAGCTGATCGTCGCGGCGACCGTGGATGACGAGGTCGCCGTCGGCGCGCCGGTGGACGAGGTCGCCGGTGCGATACATCCGCGTCCCATCGGGGCCGGCCACGAACGCGGCCGCCGTGCCAGCCGGGTCGTCGAGATAGCCTCGTGCCAGGGCACTTCCGCCGATATACAGTTCGCCGATCGTGTAGGCGGGTACCGGCCGCAACGCGTCGTCGAGGATGACGGCGTCGACTCCGGGCATGGTGGCGCCGATGGTGATCGGGCCATCGAGGCGGCACCGCGCGCTGGTGACGGCGACCGTCGTCTCGGTCGGCCCGTACTCGTTGCTGACGATGTGCCCGTGCGCCATCCACGTTCCGGCCAGCCGGGCGCTCAGCGCTTCCCCACCAACCGCGACGTGCCGGACCTCCGGCACCTGCGCGGGGCTGATCGTCGACAGCACCGACGGCGTCGTCAGCAGCACAGTGGTCTCGGTGTCGGCGATGTGGTCGGCGAGGTCGTCGCCGCCGATCACCTCCGGCGGGCAGATCACGACGCAGGCTCCTGCGGCAAGGACGGGCACGATGCCCATCAGGTGCGCGTCGAAACCGACGGCGTACGTGTGCATCACGCGGTCTAGGGGCGTCAGCTCGAGGCGTCGGACGGTGTCGCGGGCCCAGCCGGCGAGTCCGCGATGGGTGACGACGACGCCCTTGGGCCGGCCCGTGGTCCCCGAGGTGAAGGTGAGGTAGGCGGCGTCGTCGATGTGCAGCGGGCGCACCCGGTCGGCGCGGGTGAATCGTCGCCGTTCCCGCGAGTACAAGTAGGGGTTGTCGACAGCAATCACCGGCACCGCACCCACATCCGGCACCTCGTCGGCGACGAGCGTGAGAACCACGGCAGCACGGGCACGGTCGAGTATGTCGCGGCGTCGGGCTGCGGGGTCGGCGGGGTCGACGGCTACGAAGGCCGCGCCGGTCCGGGCGATCGCCACGGTGGCCACCACCCCGAACACCGACCGCGGCAGGTGACACGCCACCACCTGTCCAGGTCCGATCCCCTGCTCGCGCAGCCGCCACGCGAGCGCGTCGGCGAGGCGGTCGACGTCGCCGTAACGCAGCGCGGCACCGCATCCGGGGATGCGGTGCGCGGCGTCGTCGACGGCGATCGCCGACGGTGTGGCGAGCTGCGCGTCGAGCAGCTCGGCCAGCGTCTCCGGCGGTGGTGGCTCCACCCGCCAAACTGCCGGGCCACCGAGGAGGTCGGCCCCCGTCCGTTCGGGTTGTGCCACAGCCTGTTCGAGCGTGGCTCCGAGGAGCGAGGCGAGGGCATCGAGTCGAGGTTCGTCGGTGACCCGCTCCCCGCAGGTGAGGTCGAGGTGTGCTCGTCCGTCGCGGCGGTGGCTCATCACATCGATGCCGAACAGTGGTGCGGTGGCGCCGGAGTAGCGCGACGCCACGTCGTCGGGGACGGCGCCGAGGACGACGTCGAACAGTGGGCGTCCGGCGCGGTCGCGGTCGGGGTCGGCGATGCGGCCGATCGCCGACAGCGGCAGGTCGGCATGGGCGAGCGCACCGACGTCGGTGGCGGTGACCCTGGTGAGGAGGTCGGTGAAGGGGATGTCGAGGTCGATGCGGGAGTGCAGCGGGACGGCGCGGGCGAAGAGTCCGGGGACGTCGGCCAGGCGCGGGTCAACCCGCCCGGACAGTGCGGTGCCGATGGTGACGACGTCGCTGCCGGACTGTCGGGCGAGGATCATCGCGAGGACGGTGTGCAGCACGATGAATGGGGTGCTGCGCGCATCGGCGGCGAGCGCGTCGAGTTGCGCGGTGGTCTCGGTCGCGAGCACCACCGCGCTGTGGCGGGGCCGGCCGCCGGCGGGTGCACCGAGGTCGATTTCGGGGAGTTGCAGCGTGGCAACGGGTTCGGCGAACACCGATGTCCAGTAGGCGGTGAGTTCGGCTCGGCGGGCGTCGAGGGTGTCGAGGCGCCACTGGGTGTAGCGCCGGTAGTCGACGGCCGGAAGGGTGGGCGCGGTCAGCGCCGACCGCAGGATCGGCAGCGTTTCGCCATCGGCGACGATGTGGTGGACGACCACGAGAATCCATGTGGTGGCGTCGTGTTCGACGAAGGAAAGGCGCCACGGGAGGCTGGTCGTCAGGTCGATGGGTTCGGCCAGCGCGGCGAGTGCCTCGCCGACGTCGGCGACCTCGGTGACCGCGAGCGCACCCAGATGGGCGCGGACGTCGGCGTCGGTCCAGCGCTCTTGGTAGGGCGTGCCGTCGTCGGCGATCGGGAAGCTGGTGCGCAGCGCGTCGTAGGTCAGGGCGACGGAGGTGAGTGCGCCGCGCAGGTCGTCGATGCTGCCGTCCCAGATCTCGGCGACCGGGATCGCCATGGTCATGAGGTATCCGGTGCGGTCGGGTTCAGCACGCCACCGCAGCCACAGGTCTTCCTGCTCGGGCGCCAGCGGAAGCCGATCGGGTTGGGGGCGAACACCATCCAGATCGGGAACAACGTCCGTCATCACGGCATCCAGCGCGGCCAGATCCCGGACGGTGGGTGCGGCGAAGACGTCGGTCACCGAGATCGCGAGCCCGGATTGGGTCAACCGGCTGGCCAGGCGTGCCGCCGACAGCGAGTTGCCGCCCACGGCAAAGAAGTTGGTGTCGGCGGTGATGGGCGGTGCATCGCCGAGGGTGGCGGCCATCGCGTCGGCAATCAGCTGTTCGCGATCGGTCAGCTCCCCCGGATCGCTCACGTCGGGCGCAGTGAGGCCGCGCAGCAACGCTTCCCGATCGAGCTTGCCGTGTGCGGTCAGCGGCCACCGGTCGACAAATCCGATCCGCGCGGGCACCTGATGCGCGGGAAGTGCTGCGGCACAAGCATCCATAAGGGTCGACTCGTCGGCGTCGCCGATCACGAATCCGACGAGCCGCTCGTCACCGGGCTGCGCACCCGAGTCGACGACGACCCGTGCGTCGTTAACGCCGGGCACGGATCGGAGTACCGCCACGACGGCGGCGGGTTCGACGCGGTATCCACGAATCTGCACTTGATCGTCGGTGCGGCCGAGGTAGGCCAGTCGGCCGTCGGACAGGCGACGCACCAGATCGCCGGTGCGGTAGCGGCGTGTGCCGTCGGGTGCGGCGACGAAGCGTGCCGCGGTCTCGGTGGGGTCGACGTATCCGCGGGCGAGTTGTGTTCCGGTGAGGTACAACTCGCCGCGTCCGCCGATCGGCACCGGCCGGTCCTGTACGTCGAGGACTTCCGCGCCGACGCCTGCGAGTGGTCGGCCGATGAGGGGTCGGTGGTCGCCGACGTCGATGTCGCCGCCGGTCACCTGGACGGTGGTTTCGGTGGGACCGTACATGGTGACGAGCCGGACGTCGGGATGCAGGAGTGCCCACTGCTGCAGTGCGGTCGGGTCGAAGGCTTCGCCGCCGAGCACCAGGCACCGCAGCGTGCGTAGCCGGTGTGTGCCGATCGTCGGGTCGGTGAGCCGGACGAACGACGTGGGCGTGTGGGCGAGGATGGTGACGCCGCGGTGGTCGAGGGCGTCGACGAAGCGCTCGACGTCGATGACGTCGTCGCGGCGCACGATCGCGACGGTGCCGCCCGAGGTGAGCGCCCCGAAGATCTCCCACACCGACACGTCGAAGGTGGGGGCATGGGTGCACGCCCACACGTCGCCCGGTCGGGGGTCGATCAGGTCGCGGGAGGCGGCGAGCATGGCGGCCAGCCCGGCGCGGGTGGCAATGACGCCCTTGGGTGTTCCCGTCGAGCCGGAGGTGTGCATGACGTACGCATCGCCCGGGGCCGTCGCCCTCTCGCATCGCGCGAGCATCGCCGCGACCCGCTCCTGCGGCGCGGCCGGGTCGATCGGCACGACCACCGCGTCGGCCATCAGCACGCCGACCATCGCGACGACCGCATCCACCGACGGCGGCAACGTCAACGGCACTTGATCACCGGCCCCCACGCCGCTGTCCGCAAGATCCGCGGCATACGCACTCGCCCGCGCCAGCAGGTGCGCATACGTCAGCGAACCGTGTTCATGCGCAACGGCGGTCGCCTCCGGATGACGCGCGGCCACGCTCCGCAGCAGGTCGAGCACATCGGCGGGTTCGGCGGTGTGGGCAGGCGACTCGATGGGCTCGGCGGCAGGCAACAGATCTTCGACGCGAGCATCCGCGGCCCTCGCCAGCCCGCGTAGCACCGCGACGAATCGTTGCAGCAGAACAGGTCCGGCGGCGGGGTCGACGTGGTGCTCCGCGACTGACAGCGCGATGGTCATGCCGGTGCCGGTGTCGCGGACGGTGACGTCCAGCGCGGTGCGCGCCTGCCCGGTGGGCAATGCCTCGTACTCGGCGATACCCGGCGGAATCGGCGGTGTGACGTCGTGGTCGAGGAGCACAGGTGGCACGGTGACCGGTGCGGTGTCGGCGTGCGCCATACCCGCGGCGAATGTAGTGTGCGCCTGCGCCAGCGCGTCATCGACACGCGACGAACGAATGCCGCTGGCGCGCAGCGGAACCGTGCGTGCGAGCATCCCGACCAGGCCATGGGTGGCCGGGTCGTCGCGGCCGGCGACGGGGATGCCGATGACGGTGTCGTCGGTGCCGGTGATCTCGGCGAGGGTGGCGGCGAGCGCCACCCAGAGCAGCGCGTACACGGTGGTTCCGGCGTCGGCGGCCCGCTGTGCCAGGGCGGCGGCGGTGGCCGCGTCGAGCGTCGAGTGCTCCACCACCGCCGGTCCGGCGGTCAGCCCGGTGGGGTGCGGGTCGGGCGGCTCGGGCAGTGCGAGTGTGGTGGGGGCACCGGCGAGGTGGGTGGTCCAGTAGTCGGCGTCGGCCGGCACACGTCGCGCGGCCAAAAGCGGTTGCGGCTCGGGCCACTGCGGTGCCACGCCGTCGCGTCGGGCGTCGAGGGCGTGCAGGAAGTCGGTGACCAGCACCGGCACCGACCATCCGTCGACGACGATGTGGTGGGCCACCAGGACCAGCTCGGCGCCGTCCGCGGAGATCACGGCCCGCCAGCCACAGTCGATGCTCAGGTCGAACGGGGTGCGCACCGCCGGGCGCTCATCCAGGTCGGTGATCGGCGTGATCTCTTCCGCCGAAAGCACCCGTGGCACAGGCTCCCCGTCGACCTCGGGGTAGATCGTCCGCAACGCCTCATGCCGATCGGCGACGTCACGCAGCGCAGTCGCGAGCACTCCCCGACCGGCGCTGCCGGTCAACCGGATTCGCACGGCGAGATGATAGGCCGCGGATGGTTCGACGCGGTTGAGGATCCACAGCGCCCGTTGTGCCGCAGAGAGTTGCGCCAGCGGCTCACCCACCGCCACCTCACCGGGCCGAGCCATCAGCGTGGTGAGCGCCGACACCGTCGGATGGGCGAACACGTCGCCGACGGTGACCCACCGCTGCGGTCCGCTGAGTTTGGCGGCCAGCCGCGCCGCCGACAGCGAGTTGCCGCCCAGGGCAAAGAAGTTGGCGTCGGCGTCCACTACGTCGACGCCGATGACCTCTTCGATCACCGCGGCGACCTGCTGTTCGGCGTCGGTGAGCGGTCGTGTGGGTGCGGCTGTGGCGGTGATCGCCGTGAGGAGCGATGCGCGGTCGAGTTTCCCGGTGTCGGTGACGGGCCACGAGGCGACGACGCCGATGCGCGACGGCACCGCATAGGCGGGGAGCTGGGCGGCGCACTCGGTGCGGAGGACGGCCTCGTCCAACGAGTCAGGGCCGGTGACCGCGGCGACGAGCCGTTCGTCGCCGGCACGATTGCCGGGTTCGACGAGGACGCGCGCATCGGTGACGCCGGGTAGTCGGCGCAGGACGGCGGCGATCTCGGCGGGTTCGATGCGGTGGCCGCGCAGCTGGATCTGGTCGTCGGTGCGGCCGAGGTAGGCGAGGCGGCCGTCGGGCAGGATGCGCACGAGGTCGCCGGTGCGGTACATGCGTGCGCCGGTCTGTTCGGGGTCGGCGACGAAGCGGGTGGCGGTCGCCGCGGCCGCGTTGAGGTAGCCGCGGGAGACCTGCCGCCCGGAGACGTACAGTTCGCCGCGCCCGCCGGCGGGGACGCGGCGTCCACGGGCGTCGCGGACCGAGAGGTGCACGCCGTCAAGCGGTGTGCCGATGATGCTGCGGGCGTCGGTGGTGTCGACGTCGGCGGCGGTGAGATGCACGGTGGTCTCGGTGATGCCGTACATGTTGATCAGGCGTGTGCCGGAATGGGTTGCCGCCCAATCATGTAGCGCGGTGGGGTGGAGGGCTTCGCCGCCGAAGACGACGGTCCGCAATGCCGGCAGATCGCCGTCGTCGCCGACGATCTCGGGGTCGGTGAGCCGGGCGAAGGCGGTGGGAGTCTGCGACAAGATGGTGACGCCGTGGGTGGCGAGGGCGTCGAGGAGTAGGCGTGGGTCGCGGACGGTGGTGCGGTCGAGCACGGCGATGCGTCCGCCGGAGGCCAACGCCCCGAAGATCTCCCACACGGAGAAGTCGAAGGCGTAGGAGTGCGCCCAGCTCCACACGTCGGTGGGTCCGGCGCCGACCGCGTCGAGGGTGGCGCCGAGCATGGTGGCGAGGTTGTCGCGGCTGACGCTGACGCCCTTGGGTGTTCCGGTGGAGCCGGAGGTGAAGATGACGTACGCCTCGCCGGGCGCGCGATGGTCGGCACTGGTCGAGGGACCGCGGGCTTCGACGTGCAGGTCGTCACCGATGATCGCGACGGGGGTTGCGGCGTCAAGGAGTTCGTCGATGCGTGACTGCGGGTGGTCGGGGTCGATGGGGACGTAGGCGGCGCCGGCCATCAGGACGGCGACCATTGCGATGATGGTGTCCGACGATCGGCCCATCTGCAGGGCGACGCAATCGCCGTCGCGGACCCCGGTGCGCAGCAACGTGATTGCGAGCGTGCGAGCGCGGGCGGCGAGTTGGCTGTAGGTGAGGTCGCCGCGTGTGTCGGTCACGGCGATGGCGTGCGGGGTGCTCCGGGTGTGCGGGATGAGTGCGCGGATAGGGTCGAGGGTGGGGGTGCGTCGCGGAGTCGGTTCGGCAGCGGCGACCGGCGGTAGCTGCTGCCCGATCACCGTGTCGGCGGTCGCGTCGGCGAGCTGGGTGACGGCCTCGACGAACGCGTCGAGGAGTAGTGCTGCGCCGGCCGGGTCGACGCGGTGCTCGTCGACGGTCATCCGGATGTCGATGCCGTCGGTGGTGTCGGTGATGGCGAATTGAAGTGCGGTCTGGGCGAATCCGGTATCGAGGGGGCGGACGGTGCGAAGCAGGGTGCCGGTGGTGTCGGAGACGTCCGGGAGTGTGACGGCTGTGGTGACGAGTACGTCGGCCAGACCGGCGGGTGCGGCGTCGGCGTGACGTACCGCCTCGGCGAGTGTGGCGTCGGTGCGCGTCAGCGCTTCGCCGAGCCGCTGGTCGAGGGTGCCGGTGTGTCGTAGGGGCAGGGTGCGCACGAACATGCCGACGCGACCGAGGTCGGCGGTGGTGGCGCGGCCGCTGGTCGGCAGGGACAGCACGACGTCGTCGAGCCCGGTAACCCGGGCGAGTACGGCGGCCAGCGTGACCCGCATCAAGGCTGTGACGGTGCCGCCGGCTGCTGCGGCGGTCTGCGCGAGGCGTTCACGAGAGGTGGTGTCGAGGTGGCGGTGGCTATAGCTCACGGGCCCGGGCCGCGCGGGTTCGGGCAGTGCCGATCGGTCGGGTGCGCCGTCGAGGTGGGTGCTCCAGAAGTTCTGCGCTGCAGTCGTGTCGGTGGGGTCGGGGGTGATCGACGCGCTGAACGGGGCTGCCGGGCTGGGCCAGCTGGGTGCGTGGCCGTCGCGGCGGGCGTCGACGGCGGTGAGGAAGTCGGTGACGAGGATGGGGAGGGAGGCGCCGTCGACGGCGATGTGGTGGGCGACGAGGACCACCGAGATGGCGTCGCCGGAGTCGTCGATGGTGGCTCGCCAGGCGGGGCCGGCGCTGAGGTCGAACGGCGCGGTGGCTGCGGCGTGGATGCCGGGCTCGTCGAGGGGTGCGGTGGTTACGGGTAGATGGTCGGCGAGGTGTGCGGCGGAAAGGACTCGCGCGGTGGCTGTTCCGTCGTCGGCGGCGTCGAAGACGGTGCGCAGCGCCTCGTGCCGGGTGGCGACGTCGGTGAGCGCTGCGGTCAGCACGGACGTGGTGATCGCCGGCGCGAACTCGAGGTGGACGGGCAGGTGGTAGGCGGCGTCGGCGGGGTTCAGGCGGTGTGCGAGCCAGAGTTCTTGTTGGGGGCGGGTGGGTCGGTAGTGGTCGCGGGTGGTCTGCGGGGTGAGTGCGGGGGCGGTGTGTGTCGGTGCGGCGGCGAGTCGGGCGGCGATGTCGCGCAGTGTGGTGGCCGCGGTGATGTCGGCGATGGTGAGGACGCGGCCGGTGGCGGTGGCGAGGCGTCCGACGATCTCCATCACCGACAGCGACGTTCCGCCGAGGTCAATGACGGAGGCGAGCATCGACGGCTCGTCGACGTCCAGCACAGCGGATACGGTTGCGGCGACCAGAGTTTCGTCAGCGTCGGTGGGTGGCTCGTAGGCGATCGGTGTGATCGGGATCTGCGCGAGGAGGTTGGCGACGGCTCGTCGATCGAGTTTGCCGGTGGTGCCGAGCGGGAGTTCGTCGACGGCGACCACGCGGCGTGGCCACATCATCGACGGCAGTGTTGCGAAGAGGTGCTGGCGCACGGTGGCGGCGAGGGCGGTGGGGTCGTCGGTGTCGGTGGTGATCGCGACGTCGATGGTGGTGCCCTGTGTGTTGTGGACGGCGATGGCGACGGCTGCGTCGACGCCGTCGACATCGGCGGCGGTGCGTTCGATTTCGGCGGGTTCGATGCGGACGCCGTGGACGGAGATCTGGTCGTCGTTGCGGCCGTGGAATTCGAGGAGACCGGTGGTGGGGTCGATGCGGGCGAGGTCGCCAGTGCGGTACATGCGGGTGCCGGGTTGCCAGGGGCAGGCAACGAATCGGGCGGCGGTGAGATCGGTGCGGCCGAGGTATCCGAGCGCGAGTTGCGCTCCTGCGAGATAGATTTCGCCGATCATCCCGGTCGGTTGTGGGCGGAGCCGGTGGTCGAGGAGGTAGGCGGCCATCCCGTCGACGGCGGCGCCGATCGGGGTGGGCCGGTCGGTGGGGATCGGTGCGTCCAAGGTGGCGACGGTCGCGTACAGCGTGGCCTCGGCCGGCCCGTAGGTGTTGCGCAGGATGCGTTGTGGCGAGACCTGATTCGCGACAGCCGGCGGCAGTGTTTCACCGATGGTGCCGACCACCCACGGCAGTTGATGGGTGGGGATGCGCGCGATGAGCGACGGGGTGGCGTACAGGTGGGTGACGGCGTTCTCGACGAGTGCTGCGCCGAGGCCGGCGTCGATCGACGGAATCGGCACCAGGGTGTAGCCGAGTCCCGCGCAGGCGAGCATCTCGAAGTGCGCGATGTCGAAGGCCGGTGACGCCACCGCCGCCAGCCGTCCCGGCCCGTTCCCGTCGTCGAGCAGCGACTCCGCATCCCGAATCAGGTTCGCCAGTCCCCGATGCGGTACCGCAATACCTTTGGGCTCCCCCGTCGTCCCCGACGTGAACACCACATACGCCACGTCGTCCACCCCCGGCTTGTCCCCGACACCCTCTATCCGGTGGTCGAGGTGCGAGGCGCCCCCAGGCGCCGAGCCTCGAGACCGCCGCAGCCCACCGCTGGAACCCGCCGAATCGCCGACACCATCGCCCCGCTGGTCGGCGCTCTTTGATCGATGGTCGAGGTGCGAGGCGCCCCCAGGCGCCGAGCCTCGAGACCCCCGCAGCCCACCACCAAACTTCACTCCCTCCTCCGACACCACACACACCGGCCCCGCCACCCGCAGGATCGTCTCCACCCGCACCCGCATGAGCGAAGGATCAACAAGCAGTATCGCCGCCCCACTCCGCGCAACCGCCCACCACGCAACCACCTGTTCAACCCCGCGCGGCAGCGTGATCGCCACGGTCTCCCCCGGGCGCGCCCCATACCCGCGCAACTCTTCGGCGAACTCCGTTGCCCGCTCATCGAGTTCAGCGAACGTCAACGCGTCTTCGCCACACGCTCCGCCGTCGACGGCAATCCGATCACCGAACCGCTCGATGGTCTCATCGAGAATCTCCGTCAACACCCGCGGCCGGCCCGGCGTCGACACCGCAGCCGGCTCCTCCACCACCATCGGCAGATCGTCGACAGCCACCTCCCCACCGTTGACCAACGCCGACGCCACCTCCCCCACCAGCGCGACGATCTGCCGATGATGCTCGACGACGTCAGCGTCGTCGTACCGATTCGGGTTCGCTTCGAGTTCGACGACGAGCGAACCGTCCACGCTCGGGTCGCCGTCGGTGTCGGGATAGATGTTGAGCGACAGGTCGTCGACGGGTCCGGTGGTCAGCGAGTGGAAGGTGGCGGTGACCTCTCCGAACTGGATCTTCCGCTCGAACATCATGATGTTGAGTACGGGTCCGGTGATGGGGCTGCCGTGGTCGGCGACGATGTCGTCGCGCCGGTAGCGCTGATGCCGCAGTGCGCCCATGAGCGCGCTTTGCGTGGAGCGCAGTGCATCGCCAACGGCCGTCGCCGAACCCACCCCGGTCCGCACGGGCACGAAGTTCAGTGTCGGCAGCGGGGTATTCCGTAGAGCAGCGACAGTTCTCGCAGCGACCGCGAGATCGATAACGACGTCATCACTGTCGGTGGTGCGAGCGAAGTAAGCGGCCAGTGTGGTCGCGATGAGCGCTGGGAGTGTGGTGGTGCGCTCCTCCGCAGCACATCGCAACGTGGCCATCGTCGCCGCAGGAATCGACGCCGACACCCTCCGATTGATCGCGGACGGAGGCCCAACCCTCACCGACGGGGACGGTGTACCGCCGCCAACACCGTCGAGCATGGCGCGCCAGTAGTCGCGGTCGGTCTTGAACCGACGTGAGGCGCGGTAGCCTGCGTCGGCGCGAGCGGGGGCGCGCAGGTCGGGAATGGTTGGAACGCTGACATCGGGAGAGCCGTCGAGGATCTCACCGATTCTTGCAAGCCCGCGGATCATGTAGTTGACTGCACCGAGCCCGTCCGTGACGATGTGGTGCGTCCGTTGGAAAAGCACGAATCGGGTGCTGCTGAGCTCGAACAGAATCCCGCGAGCGAGTCTGTCGACGAATGGATCGACAGGTTTGCACACGTCCTCGCGCATCATATCCAGCGCACTGCCGAACGGATCTTCCTCGTTCCGGAGGTCGATGTCCTCGACGAAATCGTGCAGTGTCGGGTCGTACACCCCGCTCGTGCCGAAAGCATATGTACGCAGGGTGATCTGCGCTGCACGACCGACACGGACCTCGTCGCGCAGTGCATCCAGGAATCGAGCTGCATCAAGTCGACCTTCGAGAACTACGTAGTTCGCGACGTTCAGCGGAACGCTCGGTACCGCGGATTGCCGCTGCAGCAACGTTTTCTGTGCGTCGTTGAGCGGGAAGTCGTACCGGTCGTCAGTCGGGACGGTAGTCATGCGCCACCCCAGGAGCGGACTCGCAAGGCCACCATCGCCCGCGCTATCGCGGTCGCAAGGATAGATAAGCAACTCAAGCTGGTGCGCACCCGCAGATGTATCGACTCAGGAGGGCGTAGATCAGGGACGAGGGTGCTGAAGCAGGCTGGGTTGACAAAGCAGTCACAAGCAAGACCAAAGCGTCGTCCCAGACCACCGCGATAGCTCTCCACACGCCCGGAGGGCTGAGCGAGTCCCAGCTGAAGTACAGGACTCCCGATCCGCCCGCAGGGGCGGCGCCATGAGCCCCCACTCTGAAGCGCAGCCATCCCCGGAAACTCACCACCTGTAGGCACGTCGCCAACCGAAGTGAATTGCACGAAAAGGCCGAGCCGTCTGTCGACCATCTCGAGAAGTGCTACCGCATGTGGGACGAGGACTAAAGTTATAACGAACTCGGATCTCCGTAGCTTGGTGGGGGCCGACACCCTGAATATCGGGCCCGCAAGAATCAGATGCACGTGGATGCCGGCTGACCACCCCGAAGAATCAAGAAACATCAGACTCACCAGCGCACCCAGTGACCAAGATCGAAAATAACCCGGCGCACTACAATCGCACCAGTCGCTTCGGCGCACACGCTAGACCTCCGACTTTCGTCTCGTAGCAGCCAGAAATCAAAGCATGGTTAACGCTATCAGGATAGCTCACACATGTCAGTAATAGCCGTACGACGTTCTCGTCCCAGAAGCCCCATTCATAATCCAACCTCGAATGCAAATATTCGCAACCTCGACCTCCGAGATGGCCTCCGACAACACGGAATCGCGCGTCACGCCCTCCCTTACCACAAACAAAACACCATCCGCCCAACGCGACGCCAGAATGCCATCTGCGACCGGAGCGATAGGAGCCGAATCAATTATCACGTATTCGTAATCAGAGCGAAGCTTACCTATCAGCGATCCCAACAGGTCGGAGGACAGAAATTCAGCCGGATTAGGAGGCACTGCACCCGCAAGGAGAACATCAAGCCCGGACAAGCCCGACCCCTGGATACAATCACTCACTTTCACGCCATCCGAAATGCAGGACGTGATGCCAATCGAAGTGACAAGACCAAGACGTTCTCCCACCACAGGCCGACGCAGATCACACTCCATCAGCAGAACATTCTTCCCAACTTCGGCGAGAGATGCGGCTAGATGAATTGCAGTCGAGGTCTTACCATCTCCCTGACCAGCGCTCGTGACAGAGATAACCTGCATCCCTGAATCCACACCCACGAAAGCTAGGTTTGTCCGAATTTTTCGGAATGCCTCCCCACCCTGAGTCGACGTTCTAGAAAGATCAATGGGGCCTCTACTCGACAAATCGGGATCGAGCGGCACTAGTCCAATAAGTGGCCCCTCGATTCGATCCCTGACAGCTTCCAATGACCGAACGCGATGATCCAATCTCGACCGTACAAAAGACAAAACCAACCCAACGACCAATCCAACTAACACACCCAGAACTATATTTAGCGGCGTTCGGGGGTAAACCGGACCATCAGGCACCACAGCGGGATTTACCAGGCTCAACTTCGCCAAAGGCGCTCCACCCCCGCTCGGGACTTCGATTCTGCGTACATAGTCACTCAGCGCACGACTAGCGGAATTGGCCAACTCTGCGGCTTCCGAAGGAGAAGCAAGTTCCGCCGATACGTTCAGAAGCACGGTCTGCGGAACCGCCTCACTCGAGAGCGCCGCTTTCGCCGTCGCAGGATCCAGAGCCAACCCTGATTGCTTGAGCGCGAGAGAAACTACGGAATCCGAAGAAACTAGCTTCGCGTACGAAGCCACCCTCTGCTGCGACGCCAACGAACCTTGATAGGCACTCTGACTGTCATCCCCAGAACCAGCAGTAACATAGGAAGAAGCAGTCGCCCTATACAACGGCACTTGATTCAAGTCCCATACGACAGCCGTAGCGGCGAATATGAGACAGCACCCTAAGACGATCCACCAGTTTGTCGCCAGGAGCGCACGCGCGGTCGAAAAGCGTGTAGACGCACCTTTCGCGACTGACGCCGATTCGGCAGCGGATTGCGTTTGCATGACCTTAACCTTCTTTCGAACAGCAAGAAACGCAGAGAGAAGAGATTGAGCGCCCCGCATTGGCCCAACTCAACTGGCCTGCAAGCATACGAGCCGCAGACCGACAACGCGCATTCACTTCCGGGGACAAGACCTGCCGTATAGCAGCACTCAAAGCCGACGCGTCGGCGGCACCGACTACTAAGCCAATATCCGACGCCTCGACGACTCCGCGCATGCCGCCCACGTCGGAGACTACGACCGGCAAACCATACGCAATCGCGAGATGAAGGATTCCACTCTGAGCTTCGAAGTCTACATACGGCAACACGACTGCACCGCAACCCGAGAACAAATCATCGAGCTCCGAGTCTTCTATAAACCGATCAATCCAGCGAACCGACGAAACGCGACTCAGCAGGTCGACAACTTCATCGCGGTCCTCCTGGAGAACCCGACCAGCTACAATCAACTCACAATCAAAGGATTCGTCGGAGAGACGGCACATCGCATCCACAAGCACCGCCAGCCCCTTATTCTTGCGATACTCACCAAAAAACAAGACCGAACGCAGATCACGCGGACGCAACTCCGCAAATTTCCTTGAGTCGACGCCATGGGGCACGATTGAACAATGCGGAGCGCGGTAACGGCTCGAAACGATATTCGCCGAGCGTTGATCATGCACCACCACCGCATCGCATCTTCTCAAGGCAACGCCGAGCAGTACCTCATCAACACGATCACCGAGTGAATCGGCAAAAGAATGACGACGTGTGTTGTGCAAATGCATCACCACTTTGCATCCGAAAAACCGAAGGAAACAAACCATCATCCAGAGGGTAAATCGCTGATGTTCCTCCACCAATACAATATATGGCCGGTATCGATAGCACCATCTTACGAAGGCGGCATCATGACGCTGAAATATATTTAATCTCTTGAGAAATAGAACGACTTGACTGCCATCCGCCAGACTGAGATCCATCATAGGCAGAGATCCACGAACTACGTTCACCCTGGAGCTACGCGGAACCACACTGCAATCTGCACGCATTGGCCAATAGATCTCGAAATCGGCGCCAGCGTCGACCACACCGTCGAGAAGTTTGTCCACGTACTCTGGGTGCCCGCCAGCTGGTGCAGGAGCAAAGACTGCAAGCCGCAAAGCACCACTGTCTGAGGGAGCTGACGATGCGCCCCGAAACAAGTTCCACAGAGCGCGCATCACGATGCACCCCTGTTTGCAACCTGCTGCTTCGCAGGAACAAACTCATCCGACCACACAGCTAACTCATCCGTTGCGAAGATCCTCGGCGCAAACAGGCCAGATGCTAGAACTGCTCCAACGATGAGACCACTCGGCGCCGAGGCCAGCAATGGTGCGAAGACTAAGCAGACCAGCAAACCCGCGTACACCCCCAACAAACAGCACGACTGAGCCACATGCCGGACAAACCGCACCGTGCGCGCAACTCCGATAGAAGCGACCACCGTGAATGACCCGAGAAGCGCTAGGCCTCCTTTACACGCCGACCAGAGATAGAAGTTGTGAGCATAGTACTGCCCCAGATCGCTAGCAGAGAATTGCCCCGAGGCCCCTATTCGTGGTCGATATGCAAAACCAAATCCGTGGCCGAGGACAGGCGCATCAACGAACTGCTCAATCAAGTACCGGTCTTCGATCACACGATCTTGAGCCGACGAGTCCAGATCAATACTCGACGAAGACAGGCCCCCCACCACTCTCGAGCCATACGCACCAATTGTGTCACTTATGCGCTGCGAAACAGTTCCAACACTTGAGGTAACCCGTAAAGCTACCCAAGACAACAAAATAACGCCGATCGCCACGGCGAGAATCATAAATATTCTTCTGCTTCCGGAAACGATGCCCTCACGCGCCACGAGACACACGAGTCCAATGACCGACGCGGCGACAACTGCTAGCAATTGATATCGCGAATAACTCATGAAGCAGATGAACACCGAACACACGAAAGCCATGATCGAAAGTAGCCCCAACCGCACCCCAACGATAAGCCCCACGACAACACAGCAGCAATAAATCAGGGCGGGCGCTGTCGCCGCAGTCAAGTACCTCAGACTATCTGCAGAAGCGAATGACAAGTCCCCGCCGCTAGTTGTGTAAAGGCGCGCAGTCTCGCTTCTGCCCGCCAGATTAATCCATCCGAGTACCGCAGCAAACGTCATTATCGCTGAACCAACGAGCGATAGCCGAATAGTCAAGAAACAGGCGCGGACCCCGTGCTTTGTAGCTACGCTAACCCAGCAAACTGCGGCGCCAAGAATTAAATTGATGAACGTTCTTGAGTCTTCCGCGATGACACCGATGGCAGCGCCAGCAAGAAGACCCTTTGCGATACAAAAGGCTACCGTTCCCAATAGCAGAATCAAAGCGAACCTAGACGCACCATCGAACCTTCCATGTGCTACAGCCAGATGCCGCGAACCTACCGTTAGACGCAACAAGTAGAGGGCAATAGCCCATAGCGCGAGCAATTGATAGATGTGTATGCTAACTCCGGCCACATTCAAATACATTGGAGTGGAGCTCGGAAGAGCAAAAGTCGACCAAAATATCGTAGCAGTTATCGCCACCAACGGAGAGAATAAGGAAACAAGGAGCGCTCCCGCGCATAGAACTAAGATAGACGTAACAATTGGCCATCTCAGGAAGAGGACAAGGGTAACGACAACAACTACAGCAGAGAAAGCATACCAATTTAAATTCGACCAGCGAAGGTCAGTGCCTGGCCGAACGGCCTGACGGATTGCCGACGACATAACGCTTTCCATCACCCCACTCCAAACAAAACTTGCAACCATGAGGCAGAAACCCTCTCGGGAGACTGACGTTCGGCTACTTCAGATCGCCCGCGCATCAGCCGGTCGCGAACAGCTGCCGAATCGATCTCCTGGACCGCGCGAGCCAAGTCGAGCGGGTCATCACACGTGAATCCAAGTGCTGCATCGCCCATAATGAACGGAATATGCGCCGGAATATCCGAGACTACAATATCGCTTTCTGAGGCGATTGCTTCTAGAATAACCATCGGCATTGCTTCCCAACGAGAAGCAAGAACCATACATCTACAGCTGTCTAGTAACAGAGATACCTCACTCGAAGAAACTCGACCAAGGAACGTTACCCTATCATTGATTTGGAGATCACACGCTAATGACTTTAGCTTGGCTGTGTCTGGACCCCAACCGGCAAGTGTCAGCCGCCGATCCGGGAGATACAGCATTGACCTCAACACTGTATCCACTGCCTTCTCCTCAGCATGACGAGCTACCACTAAGATATCGGCATCACCGGATATCGTCCTTGATATTACATTCGAGTTAGCACGAACGACTGGATTGGGGATCACGTGGTCACGCTGACCCACTGAGGTCGCTATCGACTCGGCTACGAACACGCTATGCGAATTAGTAGCGAAGGTCCTCCGAGCCTTCACCCATAATCTGCACACGAAAGGATATCGATTGATAGGCCAATGATGCACGGCAACCACCTTCGACCTCGTACCGACGGACACCAGCCCACATAGCAGTATCGAGTAATGCGTATGAGCGAGAATAATATCTGGAGCGTGCTTTGCAATTATTCTTCTCAGTCTAATAGCCATGCCAACAGCACCTATTAGGCCGCCAGGTCGGCCCTCAGATACTATCTCTGGATCCGGAAAGAAATCCGCTGAAGACTTCTCGTAAATGAATATAGTTGAGACGTCCAGATTGTTACATTCAAAAGCGCTGCCTATCCACGCAGCGAGCTTCTGAGCACCGGCCGGCTCCAGTTGAGTCACAACCTGCAATACTCTCATCATCGACTCCAGGCTTCTCCCGCAAAGGACGACTCACCAGGCACAACTGCTAATGAGAAGATATTACGCTCGATATTGTGTAGTACAAATGCAAGCCTGACGACCGCCAATGTATACCTCCCGACCAGCCGTCTTGGTTCACGCATGATTCGCAACGCCCAACCCAGTCTAAATCGGTGAACCCACCGCGGGAAGTAGTTCTCGTTGACACATAGCTGATCAAGATAACCTCCGGCGGTTATCCATATCGCTTCGGGCGCGTTCCTCATCAGCTCAACCAGAACCAAATCCTGGAGCTCGGCCCCCAAGGCGACGATTACTATGTCAGGCCTCTCTTTGTGCAAAACTGCAGGATTACTTCGTAGCGCCGCCAGTTGCCCATAACCATCACAACAGAACACAACCTCGGCATCGATGAGCCCACTCGCGCGTTCTGCAACTCCCGGCTTGCCACCGACTATGGCCATCCTAGACGGACCAAACTCCCGCAACAGCTCTGGAATGAACAGGTCAGCTGAGGTTCGCCGAACCCTATGCCCAAGAGCGAACGCAATCAGCTGGAGCAGAGTGCCATCGAGTCCTATAAAGTGCAAGCTCCTGACGGCTTCCCAATTCGTACGTTGCACCGACCAGTGGTTCAGCCACGTGATACCTACAGGTGCGCCACAGCGATATCTTCTTATGGCTTCTCGCGCAAGCGCAACTGAAGCGGTATGACGCCAAACGTTGGCAGGCTCCTGTCCACAGTTGCTTCCGTCAAGCATGAAAGCCTCTGTTCACCAATAGGGTGATCGCGTTGGCGTACTTCATTCCCTGGATAGAGGCGTTGTAGGAGTCCGCTGCGAACCGACGCGCTGCCACCCGCACGCCGCTCCCGCTTCTCTCACCTTGGATAGCTTTGCTAATTACCTCAGCGCAGTCTAATCGGTCCATGTGTCGGTATGTGTATCCTGTTACGCCGCTTCGAACGAACTCCGCTGCGCCGCCCGAGTCGGGAACAATTGCTGTCAGTCCTGCGAGCTGACTTTCGCCCACTACTCTGCCGCTAGGTTCTTGGCCATTCGCCAAGAGCATGAAATCAATGCCATCGAAGACTTTGTCACGCTCGAGGACCCCGTCGTAGCAGAAGTTCTGTCCTAGCAACTGTCTTGCCTTGCCCAGCACCGCGACCAGATACTGATCATCTTCCGTAGACGGTCCTCCGCGCATTGTCACTTTGATTGGTGTATCGACCATAGCCAGCGCTTCTAGCGCGAACTCGAGGTTCTTGATACGGTCGACTCGCCCTATCAGTCCGACAGTTGGAATCTCTGGTATCGGAAGATAATTGTCCTTAATTGAAATATTAATCGGCCTATATATCACTTCGGTTCGTATGCTACGAGACACTTGGTCTGTTACGAAATTGCTGACCGCGATACATCCGTCGGTGCTGCGGCTCAACAGACGAATGAGTTTGGCACCTTTAACTGAGTCTGTCTTCGTATGGAGGTCGAGAACTACTGACGATCGACGCAGGCAATAGTAGGGTTTAAGTACGGCTGCTACCAGAAGCAGGTCGATATCGAAGAGAATGTCAACTCGATCTTTTGGTTGCCGAAGCAATGCAGGAATGAAGGAGAGTGTGCGTCCCAATCTTGTGCGGCCGCGCCGGTCTCCGATTTCTACCTTGGTTATATCTGAGCCGATGTTCTCTGTCCATGCGGCAATCAATGAATAGTTTCTTGCCGGGACCACTAGCCCGACGTTCAGGCCTTGTGTTGCCATTTCTTTAGCAAGTGCCAGCATACTATACTCGGCGCCCCACACTACTTCGGCGTTGGATACAAATACATATTTCACCTGTTTCCGCTTACCTTTCCGCTAGTTGGCTTGCATTTGAATATATGTGACTTGGCCTGATTCGCCGCCGGCAGATCGACGCTAGAACCCAACCTCCACATGCGCCCAGTAAGTAACCCCATGAGCAGCCGATTGGACCAGCCAACGTTCCAACTAATGTTGGTGTAAGGAGTATTGGCACCAGAATTGATTGATACATCAGAGCAAAGCGGTGCCCTACTATTCTAAATAGGCCAGTGTAAGTTAACCAATAGGTACTCTGAACTGCGCCAGCTAAGCAGAGAATCAAAGAGCAGCTCGCAGCCTGCTGCCAAGTGGCACCAATCAATTTGGGTATGAGAATATACGAAAGAAGCCCTGCTGCAGCGAATATGGGCGCCGCAATGGCCATCACCTTCCGCTGGTTCTTCTTGAGCTCAATGCCCGCTTCGTGCGAAGAGCCCTTCGCCGCTAATGCCACGGCCGCGGTCGAAGCTCTGTCTGCGGGATGAAGCATAGTTTCCGTGATTGTGGTTAGCACGCGATAACCGACGGCGTATTGAGCCAGAGGGGCTGGCCCCAGAACCAAGCCTATGAATAGATCATCTGCTCGACGGCCCACTGTCCCGACCAAGTTGCCAAGCAGGGAACTCTTCAGCGCCTTCAGAACTTCGCCGGAGGCCTGTGTACGCCTTGTCGGGACTATTCGGTCTTTCGTGGACAACAGGATCCCGTAGTATATTAGGTTTGCGAATGAGCTCTGGACTAGCAGTGCTCCGATACCAGATCCGCTAGTTGCGAGGTAAGTAGCGAGTCCCATAAGCGTACTTGCAAGGGAACCTACTGCCTGGTAGGCGGTCAGCTGAAGGAATCTTCCCCTTCTTTGCATTCGCGCAATACACACTGATGCTAGGCCGGTTACTGGTATTGCGGCGCCGAGCGCAGCTGTGTATAGCGGAACGCTCCTAAGGTCAGATCGAACCGAAAAGCATGCGGCAATCGCCAGGGTAAGTACATACACGATCGTTCCGCGAACCAACGCGTAGTGCGCCAACGCGCGCTCGTTTGACTCGGAAATCTCGGAGATTGAGGTAAGGGTGAGAGTCACGCCGCCTTCTGCCACGAGGATTGCGATAGCGGCTATTGCAGTTGCCATAGCAAATTGCCCGTACGCGGAGG
Source organism: Gordonia polyisoprenivorans NBRC 16320 = JCM 10675 (assembly GCF_000241325.1). Taxonomy (GTDB): domain Bacteria; phylum Actinomycetota; class Actinomycetes; order Mycobacteriales; family Mycobacteriaceae; genus Gordonia; species Gordonia polyisoprenivorans. The sequence goes on from NZ_BAEI01000067.1 coordinate 78,567, forward strand.
TGGGGGTCTTCAATAGTACGAGGTACAGAAGTACCATCGGCGCCAGTCGAGCGACTACTGCGCCTATTGACAGCCATCCTGTGTTCGCGATGAAGCGCCTCGACGCATCGCCGCCGACGTTCGCGTTATTGGTCGACATGGCCGTGGTCTTGAACGCTCTGGGACTGCCATTGAGGTTCCGCCATGCGCTCCAGGTTGACTGCGTGCGGCGCAACCATTGTCTGACCTGGTGCTACATCTTTCACGATCGTCGCATTCACACCTATCTTAACGTTATCCCCGATGCTGATCGGGCCCACCACGACTGCGCCGGCGCCGATCGAGACGTTGTCACCGATTCTTGGGAGGCCGTGTCTGTTATGGCCGATTGTCACTTGTTGGTTAATCCAACAATCCCTTCCTACCGACTCGGCGGTGATTGTTGTAGCAAATCCGTGTTGAATGAATAGCCCTTTGTCAATAGATCCACAGTAGATGTCAAGGGTTGCTTCCCCCCTCCATATCATCTTGCAGAGCATCCGCACCGGAAAAGGAAAGTGCCGAATCCTAAATTCTAAAAGGCTTCGGTATTCAGGCAGTTTGATGGCCAGAACGCTTAGGCGGACTACCGGTTGAGAGCCTGCTAAAGAATGCCATCCCAGGCAGTGGGCCCACCGCTTAGATTCATAGTCTACTATCTCCGCAGTGCGTGGGCTCAACCTGGTTAGCGCCCAGTACGGATACCCATACAGCAAAGCTGCCAAATAGACCAATGGGTTTTCCCTGTCAGCCATAGCTCGGTCCAGATTCATGTATTCTTGATTTCTCGGGCATCGTTAGGTGCTCCAGGATACTTGTTGCCTAACAATCTTTGCTGGAGCCCCCGCCACTAATGCGCCTGCCGGGATGCTTCTTGTCACGACCGAGCCTGCTGCTATAACTGCGCCGTCTCCTATTTCTACGCCTTTCAGGATCATCGCCCTCGCGCCGACCCAAACTTTGTGGCCGATCGATACCGGCGAAGTCGATGGCGCAGCACCCTCGATATTGTGGTAGTCGGTGTCGGTGATCACCACATCCCACGAGATTGCACAGTTGTCACCAATAACAACCTGATCCCGACAGCATATCTCGGTGCGGCGATTCAAGAATGTGTTCTTTCCAATTATTAGTTTCGCGCCCGTGGCATCCATGTATATTTCTACCTGCTTGTACAGCCTGACACGGTCACTGATCTCGATCTGTGTACCAGGATTCGGTCTGTGGATTCGCACTTTTCGAGATATTCTTACCGCGTGGCCAATCTGGGCTCCCCGGCGAAATCTCCACATATATGCACGAGATCTGTCTATTGCGCTTGAAAACTTAGCCCTTGGTCTCACGTGCGGTTCTCCTGAATATTGCTGCTTGGCGCTGTACTGGTTCGCAATCAGACGCTGTATTCCCAGCCAGCGGCTCGCCAGTTTGCGGGTTGGAGGCAATAGCGGCCGTCGATAATGCTCTTCCTAGTTACAATTTCGGATAAGTGGATTGGGTCTAGGTCCATGAATTCTTTCCATTCGGTCAGGACCATAGTCAAGTCAGCCTTGTAACACGCTTCGTCGACACTCTCCGCATAATCGAGCGTTGGATATATGAGCCGCGAATTTCGTATTGCTTTGGGATCGTAGACGGTAATGTCGGCTCCTTGTAGCTGAAGCTGTCCAGCCACGTTCAGCGCGGGGGAGTCGCGCACATCGTCTGATTCAGGTTTGAAGGCAGCCCCCAGGACTGCAATACGTGCACCGATCAACGATCCTTTGCAGGTTTCGCGTGCTAGTTCCACCATTCTCGTTCGGCGTCTCATGTTTACTGAATCAACTTCCCGGAGAAAGCTCAGCGCTTCGGCCGCTCCTAATTCGCCCGCTCTAGCCATGAATGCCCTAATATCCTTCGGAAGGCAGCCACCCCCGAAGCCTAAACCCGCATTGAGGAACTTCCGACCAATCCTCGCGTCATATCCGATTGCATCGGCTACGGCAGTCACATCAGCGTTGGCCGCGTCGCACACCTCTGCGATTGCGTTGATGAACGAGATCTTGGTCGCCAAGAACGCATTGGCGGAAGTCTTCACCAGCTCCGCAGTCGGAGGATCGGTAACGATGAAAGGAATGCCGGCGTCGAGGATCGGTGCATATATCTCCCTACATACGGTCTCGGCTTGCCCACCGCTGAACTGCCCGAGCACAACGCGATCAGGGTTCAGGGTGTCCTTGACCGCGTATCCCTCTCTCAGGAACTCGGGGTTCCAGGCGATCTCGACCTCAAGGTCCTTGGCCAGCTCGTCTGCACGCTCACCGAGCCGTTGGGCTGTTCCCACCGGCACCGTCGACTTGCCCAGAATCAGGGCGTCTCGCGTCAGCAGCGGGACGAGTTCCTCGACCGCTGCGTCTACGTAGCGCAGATCCGCGCTGTATTCACCCTTCTTCTGGGGCGTGCCGACTGCGACGAAGAAGACATCAGCGAAGTCGGCTGCTTCAGTGTACGAGCCGGTGACCCGCAACCTGCCGGAGTCGATGTGCTTCTTCAGCAGCTCCGGTAGCTCGGGTTCGTAAAAGGGGACTTCACCTCGAGCGAGGCTGTCGCGCTTCTCCGGTACCACCTCGACTCCGAGTACCTCGTGCCCAAGCTCGGCCATGCACGCTGCATGGGTGGCGCCCAGGTACCCGAGGCCCAACACAACCATCCGCATCAGTATGCTCCTTCTTTCGCCAGCACGGCCTTGGCGGTACGCCACAGGATGACTAGGTCTTGCATGATCGACCAGTTCTCGACGTACGAAAGGTCGAGCCGCACAGATTCTTCCCACGAGAGGTCGGATCGACCGGAGACTTGCCAGAGGCCGGTGATGCCCGGCTTCACCAACATCCGGCGTGCGACTCGCCCGTCGTACTTCTCCACCTCATCCGGCAATGGCGGACGAGGTCCGACAAGGCTCATACTTCCCGCCACGACATTGAAGAGTTGCGGGAGCTCGTCGAGGCTGTACCGCCGGATGAACTGGCCCACCCGCGTCACGCGTGGATCGTCGCGCATCTTGAACAGCACGCCCGCTCCCTCGTCGAGGTGCGCCAGCTCGTGCTTGCGCTTGTCGGCGTCCTGCACCATCGAGCGGAACTTCCACATCTCGAACGGTTTGTTGTTCAGCCCGATGCGGACAGCCCGGTAGAAGATCGGGCCGGAGGAATCGACTTTGATGGCGATGGCGACGGCGAACATGATCGGAGCAAGCATCACCAGCGCGGTGAGTGCCCCCGCTCTGTCGAGTGCAGCCTTTCGGAACCGGTTGGCACCCTCGTACCGGGGCTTGTCGATATGGAGCAACGGCAGGCCGGCGACTGGACGGACCATCATGCGCGGGCCAGCCACGTCGGTGACCCCGGGCGAGACCAGCATCTCGACATTCATGCCTTCGAGGTCCCACGACAAGTCTTGCATCGCTTGGTGTCCCAGCGCTTCGGTGGAGGTCACCGCGACGGTGGTCGCGCCGGTGTGTTTGACCGCCGAAGTCACGTCGTCGAAGTCGCCGAACACCGGAACGTGGCGGTCGTCGATGCGCAGTTCTTCGGGCGTGCCCCTCCTGCTGGGCGGCAAACACACACCCATCACGTCGTAGCCCAGAGTGGGTGTGTTCAACAGCCTCTTGACCAAGGGGGCGGACGCACCGACCGAACCGACCACGAGGAGCTTCTCCAAGTGGCGTGCCCGTTGGCGTTGACGTGTGAGCCGCTTCCGCCAGTACCAGCGCGCCGAGACAAGGCTGACCGTGCCCAACGGCAACGCAATCAGGAGGAAGCCGCGGGCGATGTTGAGCCGGAACAAGAGGTCCACCATGGCCAGCACGCCGAACACCGACAGGCACGCGGTGACGACCCGGCTGTACTCGTCGGGTCCCGACCCGATGACCCGGCGATCGAGTGTGTGGAACACGCGAAGCGCTGCCAACCATGCCACTGCCAGCACCACTGAGACGAATGCAGCGGGAATTCCCAACTCGCCGTTGGCTTCCAGGGGATCGTCGGAGCCGAATCGCACTAGCTGCGCTACCACAATCGACGCAACCACGATGGCAAAGTCACCCCAGGCGACAGTACGCAGGTAGCCGAGCACCCACGACTGTGGCGTGCGGACGTCACTATCGTCGTCCGCCGCCAGCGGCCGACGACCGATCCTCAGATCGCGATTAGCGGTCACAACTTCCCCCGAAGAGTCCAACCGAACGCGCTCACAGTACCCACAGTGCGCACCTCCCGTCGTGTTGAACGGGGACGACCGTAGGCACGTAGCCCATCCCCAGACACCGACGTCCCTGCAAAGTGATCTCGATTTCTTGCAACAGCGTCATGTCCGGTTCGGACATGTACGAAAAAGATAGCTTGCTCTCAGGTTCTACACAATTTGGAGGCTTAACCACGCCTGCGAGGTGTGTGTGATGAGCATCTCGCACTCCGAGTGGGACGATGCGAGCTATTACCTTAATCCTGTTGTTGCACAGCGATTCTGCTAGGTAACTCTAGCTGCGCATACCTACCACGAGGAGCCCAGCACACACCGTTGTTACCGCATGAAATCCGGATGAAACAATGGTCCCAAGACCCATGCAAAGAAATTCACCCGAACGGACTACAACACTTCATCTTCTGCGTAGTCCACTTGGTCGACATTTCTGTTAGATGAATTTGAGATTCACAATATTTGAGCCCAGCACCCAGCTCGTGAACAGAACTCTTTACATGGCTAACGGATTTCGATACATCGTGATTCTTGTCTCAGCGCCGCGGGGAGGCAACGTTCCTACTCGACGATCTGCGCCCCGTCAACAGCGAGCCCTCAACGAACGGACTGATCGGAGAACTTGGTATAGATACACGATGAACCCAAGAACAACAGATGCGGAACCTGCTGTTGCACTGCCGCATCGAGCACATTGGTCTGAACCTGCAGGTTCTGGGAAAGGAAGTCGACGGGGTAGGTGCTGTTGGCGAGGATGCCGCCGACCTTGGCTGCGGCGAGGATGACGGTATGGGGTCGAACCTCCTCGAAGAAGTCGAAGACCGCACTTCGATCGGTCAGGTCGAGTTCACTACTCGTGCGACCCACCAGATCGGAGAACCCCTCCGCCTCGAACAAACGCCACAGCGCCGATCCCACCAGCCCGCGGTGGCCGGCGATGTAGGTCGTCGCACCCCGGTCGAGTGGACCTGCACTGTTCACGGTGTTCTCGATCATTTTCTATCCCGCCGTAGATGGTGATACCCCGAACGGCTACCGCTTCCGGTGTCGTAACTCGACAGCGCCGCTGAACTTCTGGGCGTAAGGATAGGCGTTGACGGCAATTCCGGCACAACCCGCACAGCCAAGTTCAGTTCGGACGCAGATACAGTCGGCACATGATCGACAGGACCGACGCAGAAGCCACCGACGGCTGGTTGTCCCCCGAAACATGGAACGCCATCCAGCGCTCGATGCCGATCTGCTGCGTCGACTTCTTTCCGGTGGAGCTCGATCCCGCCACTGGCGAGGTGCTGCGCGTCGGGCTCATCAGTCGCCCGTTCCCCGACCCCGACCGCACCACCCACGTGTGGTGTCAGGTCGGTGGACGAGTCCGATTCGGTGAGACATTACGCGCCGGCCTTATCCGCCACGCGTACGACACGTTCACCTACGACTCCGAGGCCGACGCCGCAGCGGCTATCGACTTCGATGTGTTGCGGTATCCCGTTGTCAGCGAGTGGTTCCCACCGAGGCTCGGGCTCGCGCACGATCAGCCCGCGCCCATCCATCCATTCGGCAGCGATCCCCGCAAGCACGCCGTCAGCACCTGTTATGCGGCAACGATGCCGACGGGCGTGTCCCTGCGACCCGGGAGCGCCGACGAAGCGTCGGCGTTCAAGTGGTTCGACGTCGACGAACTCAGCACCATCGACATGTGGCCCGGCAGTTTCAGCCTGGTGCAGCGGGTGATCGAGGCGATCGACCGTCGACCGATTGGGAATCGACCATAACTGGCAGATCGAATGGCGCTGGTCCAGAATCGGATCGTGGAGCCATTAACTCATCAGTCACGGATCCACCAGATCGTCAAAGCAGCGATCGACATCCTCGATGACGGCGGCGTCGAGTCTCTGAACATGCGCGGCCTCGCCGCCCACCTCCACCTCCGACCGATGACGCTCTACTACTACGTCCCCAACAAGAGTGCACTCCTGACGATGGTGCTCACCGAGACCCTCGACCGTCTCGAGAGCGGCACCTATTGCGGGCCGCCGCAGACACGACTGCTGAGCCAGTCGATGGACCTGTACACGCGACTGTCGTCGATCACGTGGATTCCCGACCTGCTGGCCGCCGGCGCCCAGCCGACACATCCGAGCCCCGAACAAGCAGAACAGTTCTTGGTGGCCTGTCACGAATTGGGCCTCGACGCCGTCGAGTCATTCGGGCTCTGGCGCTCCATCTGGTTCCTCGTATCCTCGGAGTTGATGAGCAGCGCACAAACCCACAGCGCGCAACCCGGTGAGAGCACGGCACCAGACTTCACCACCGAGGAATTGACCGATCGCCCCTTGGCTGCACATTTCTTGGAGCAGTGGGTCGAATTGCGCGAGACGTACTCCATTGCACCGCACATTGCTGCATTGATCGATGGCGCAGTGAGTCGGGCGAACGTAACCAGCACCCCTTCTGCGGTTCCGATCTCTGGTGTCACGCCGCCGATCCACGAGCTGGACGTCTCGTAGTTCTCGGATCGTGCTCGCCAGTATCATCATTCAGCGGTTGCGAGTATCGAGAAAGTGGTCGAATTCATTCCGGAGAATTTGTTTCGCGCTTCCGCATGAGCCTCTGTGCGATACCGACTGGATTCGTCCGAGATAGTTGCAGGTTGATATGTATTTCCTTAGTCAAATGAACAGTATCGGGACCTTGGTCCTACTCGCTATTGACCGAAGCGTCGTTAAGAATGGCAAAGATGGACGGCGCGAACATCGAACGACGGCAGCACATCGTGGACGTGGCGATCCGCATTCTCAACGAGGGCGGGGTCGACGCCCTCAACATGCGCCACCTCGCCGCCGAGCTACACCTGCGACCCATGGCCGTGTACTACTACGTGCCCAACAAGAGCGCCCTGCTCACAATGGTGCTCGGTGAAGTCGTCCAGCGCGTCGTGTGGTCGCGCTACTCGGGTCCCCCGCGTGAGCGACTGCTGAGCCAGTCGGTGGACCTCTACGACAAGCTGAGTGACATCCCGTGGATCTCCGACGTGCTGCACGAGGGCACCAGCGTCGGCATTCCCTCACTGTCCCAGGCCGAGAACTTCCTATCCGCCTGCTACGACCTGGGATTCGACGACGACGAAGCCTTCGGGTTGTGGCGCACGACGTGGTTCGTCATCTCCTCGGAACTGCAGTGGAACGGCGAGGCACGAGTGCGCCGCGGCGATCACATGCCCGCACCGGAGTTCACCGACGCAGTTATGGACGCCCACCCGTCGGCGGCACGTGTCTTCGGGCAATGGGAATCGTTGTCCGAGGGATACAGCGTCGTCCCCTACCTCGCCGCGCTCATCGACGGCGCCATCGCCAACGCGCGCACCACAGTTCCGGCCACCACCCGCAAGGCGATTCGCGCGCAGGCGGGGCGGAAGGTCAGCGGGTCGGCGGAAGTGGCGTCGGCCTGAGGGCTGGGCTTGAACGGCTTGCCGACGCCGAACGCGGTGGCAATCCAGACGGACGTCGACAGGTGACGACGTCCACACAGAACCCGACGTCTCCGACGGGCTCTGTGCTCCGAACATCGCGGCCGTCACGCCGCACGAGTCAGAACGGTGGCGGATGCGCGTCGTCCCAACGCTTTAGGGCACGCTGATCCGCGGCGCGTGCCTTGGCGTGGCGCGCGTCGATCGCTTTGCGGGCGGGATGATCGGGTGGTTTGTTCTTGAGGTACCTCAGTTTGTGGGCACCCTTCAGCCCGGGGAACATGTCGACACCGCGGAAGGCGTTGCCGACAAACCAATGCCCGGTCGGTGACTGGAACATCGCGGTCATCATGGTGTCCTGGAAGTCTCGCCACCGGCCGAAGGTCTTCATCCGATGGTGAAAACGGCATAGTGGCTTGATGTTCCACGCTTCGGTCGGACCACCACGCTCGGGGTGTTGATGGTCGAACGGCTCGCTGTGGTCGAGATCGGTCTTCCAGACCGGCTCGTTGCAGCCCGGCCACGTACAGCACAGCTCACCCACCCGGATGAAGGCCTGCAGACGCTTACCCGGTCGATACTTCAGCCCGTCGATGCCCTTGAGCGCCGACTCCCGTGAGATCCCGACCTTGCGGGTGAACTCTGCCTCGGCGAGTTGACGGACGGAGTCGGCGTCGATCGGACCATATCCGTCGATGAGCGCGTCATCGTCGTCCTCGCCGGCCAGCGTCGACTCGTTTGCCACAACGAAGATCGTCCCTCGAGGGCCCGCCGGCTCGTGGCGATGGTCGGCGCACTCGCAGGTGCACTCCGTGTGCGCTTCCTCTGGGGTTTGTTCTTGCTCTGCGAGCTGCTCCGGTTCTGCAGCTTGCGCCTCATCGGTGTCCGGATCATTCTGCGGCGCTTCGGCATCGAGCACTGCTGATTCGTCGGGTGCGTCGTCACTGTCGCTGTCATCCGCGACCGCGGTGCAGTCCTCGCATTCGCAGGCGAGGCGATCGCGTCCCTGTGTCAGGGCGATCAACGCGTCAGCGCGCCGCTGCTTCTTGGTGCGCGGGTCATCCTTGTGGACGCCCTCGGCCATCGCGTCGAGTTGCGAGCCGACCAGAGCGCCGTCGGCGGTGGGCAACTGCGCGGTCATCCGCGCCTGGCCCGGCCGGAATCGATCGGGCCCGATCGCGACGCCCCGGTCAGATTGTGCCCGCTCCCGATGACGCCGAGACACTGACCGGTCGACCTTGGAGACCACCCGCTTGACCATGTTGGTGAACCGTTGCGTCGACATCTGATCACGGGAACCGATCATGTCGGACAACTTCACGTCGATCTCCGGAAGCAGCTCCGGATCACACAGTTCGGTCGCAGCAGCGACAATCTTGAAACGCTGCAGGTCAATTCGACCGAATCCGAGCATCGCGCCGGTCGACGGCAGCCGATAGCGGGCAGCCTCGGCCAGCTTGATCATCTCTTTGGCGGCGGCCGGAGACATCGACAGCACGGCCCCGACGTCGGCGACCGTCCGGTCCAAGCCGTCCGGACCGAACTGCTCGCGCGGATCGACTCCGCAGACCGCCTTCGCCGCCGACTCGGCGATTTCCGCAAGACTCGACTCACCGGAGGTCGTCTCGGCGACCTCGCATCCGTACTCCTCCTCGTGCGCCTCATGAAGCAGCGAGATGCCCTGCAGCATCCGGTAGTGCGCCGCCGAGATCGTCGCGGCGCTATGCGCGATGACCTCGACCAGATCGGTCTTCGAGAGGTCCTCATCATCGGGGATTTGCTCCAAGAACGACTTCGGCTGCTCGTCATGCGCGCCCGCAAGCCACAGATCCGTCGGGCTCGGCACGCCGACGGCATCGGCGATAGCGTCGCGGTCGAGCGGGATCTCGGAGGACATGAATCGAACATACATTCGGGGTCTGACAAAATGGATCGGCGCAGGTCGGGGGGTGGTTTGGGGCATTGATGTGCCGGGCGGAGGGGGCGCACATAACGCCCAGAATGTGGTCGCCTTGCGTACCTGACCCTGGTCGTGGGGTAGGTCCAGCGATCGGTTGCGGGGGTCTCGAGGTTCGGCGCCTGGGGCGCCTCACACCTCGACCATCGGAGGGGGTCGGCTCGCCGGGATCGACTCGACCATCGAAGGGGTGCCGCGCTCTGGTGGAGCACGGCGACGGCCCTCTACTGTGAGTCCTCGTGGACACCCTCGGACTTGGCACCAACCGCACGGCCCGACTCCTCACCGGTTCGGTGTGGACCCAACTCACTCCCCTCATCGCCGCTCGACAGCACTCGGTGACCGCGGCCATCGCCCACGTGGGCGCCGACGCGCACACCCACCTTCCGCTGCGATCCGGGTCGTCGATCATCGTCGACGCCACGGTCCGGGCCGTGGAACAGAAGTCGACCAACCCCCATTCGCTGCTGGCGTGGCTCAAGGCCGACGTGCGGGTGTATTCGCTGCCGCATCTGCACGCCAAGATGCTGCTCTGTGAGGCCACCGACGACTCCGACGCCTTCGTGGCAGTCGGGTCGGCCAACGTCTCGGACCGCTCGCAGGCCGTGCTGCAGGAGGCAGTAGTGCTGACCGACAGTCCCGACACGGTCGACGAAGCGCGCTCGTGCCTCGCCGACTGGAAACAGCGGGCCACGCCGCTGACGATCGCCCGGGTCCGCGAGCTGTGCGACATCTTCGATCTGTCGACCGTCACCCTGCCCGACGACGAGGAGTTGCCCGACGAGCAGGTGTCCGAGGAGCAGACCCACGAGGTCCACCGATGGCCTCGCCCGTCGAAGCTGTTCGTCACGCAGGTGTCGGCGGTCGACGACATGTCGGCCGAAGCGGAGTTCGAGCGCGACCTTCTGATCGAAAAGCATGACGCGACAACCGAAGAGAACGCCATCGTCGGCAAGCCCTACATCGGAGTGTTCTGCGCTGACGGCGATCGCAAGACGACTCAGGACGTTTACGCCGAGGGCAACCACGTGGTGCTGGTGTGGAAGGTCCGCGGCCGGGCAAAACGGCGCTGCATCGCATCCGAACCCGGGCAGGTGATCCACAAGTGGATCGACTACGGCGCCTCACCCAAGCGCACTTACTACTACGTTCTCGCGCCGCGTTCGGCGGCGGAAGTGACTTACGGCGACATCGCCGACGGCCTCGACGCCATCGGCGTCACGCTCGACGACGACATCGGGTATCTGCGCCGCAGCGTCATCGACGCCATCCTGGCGCAGTGGCCGGATCTGGAATTCGTTGCCGGATAACAGTCTTCGCTGGTGATCCCGACCGGCTCAGCGATGCGCCGAAGTGAACGCCGGCGCCAGATGCGGAGCCAACGACCCGATGGCCGTGGCCGCAGTGTCGACCGCGTCGCGCACGGGTGCGGGAAGCGTCGTCGGCAACGACGAGAGCTCGCGCTCGACGTTGGCCGGGCTCACCGGACTGGACGGGGTGGGCGAGGTCGGTGTGACTGACGGGGATTGAGTCGATGTCGTTGAGGTACCGGCGGCTGCCGCATCCAGCGCGGCGTCGACCTCCTGCGCGTCGGCGTGTGCGTCGTCGCCCCATGCGAGCCAGTTGTGGCCGCCGCTCGAATAGCGGTAGCGCACCGGAAGCCCGACAGCAGTGGTCGCTGCCTGCAACAGCAGGGTGGAGCCGAACGCCGCGGATTCGAGCGCTCCGCCGACGAGCACACCGTCGGCCGAGGAGAGCAGGAATGCCGGGAGTTGTTCGGGATGCTCACGCCAGATGGTGGCCATCGCAGCGTTCTGCGCGTCGATCTCGGCCGGTGAGAGAGTGCCGTTCCCGGTCGACACGATGATCGTCTGGGGTGGGGCGGGCTGGGTGAGGAGACGGCGCGCCACGCTGTTGTGCGCCCAGTTGTTGTCGGGGCTCAACGGGTTACCCCACATTCCCCACAGCCCATTGGTGATGCCCGATCGGCTGATCTGGATGAGCGGGATCGCAAGCCAACCGAGCGGGTTGTCGGTCTCGTAGTAACCGGAGTAGGCGCGCATCACCGAGAACGTCTCGGGGTGGTCGAGTCCGGTGATGATCGCCGGCGCCGCCGACATCGACACCCCGACGATCGCGTTGTTGTGCTGTCCGACATCGAAATTTGAGTACAGGTATGCAGGGAGTTCCGAGCTGAGGAAGGTCTCCCACTGCGGCGCGGACGCGGCACCGGTCGGCGCGGTACGCCAGTTGGTCATCCACTCCCCCGACCCGCCCGTCGGCATCACCAGATTGTCTGCGGGACTGTAGTTCTGGACCGCACCTGCGATCGGCAACGACCACGAGCTGTAGGCCGGGGTGGAGCCGAGCCCGTCGAGGAAGTACACGCCTCGTTCGGTCTGGCCGGGTTGCTGATCGGACGGACGTACCTGAACGGTGACCTCACGGCCCAGCGACTCCGAGTGCCAGCTACAGGTCTGCACATGATTTGCCTGATCCTCAGCCGTGCGCCACACGCACCCGGGCCGCAGCCGATCGGGGTCGACCGCGTGCGCAGCTCCGGCACCGACCACGGCCGCTCCGCTCGACGCGAGACACACGGCAAGCACCGCGGCGGCCACTCGGCGCGACGTGGATCGCTTGGTCGTGGCGTGTCGCCTCATGCGGAGCCTCTCACTTGTCGCATCAACTCCACCGTACGGGCCCCGACGCAACGGGCGGTGACAATGCGACATCGGTCCCTCAAAAGGTGGACAGACGAGCGGGTGATCTCACTCCGCCGACAACGGCAACGACCGCCCGATCACCTTCCCGGCCGAGTCGAGTGCCTCGACCTGGTAGTAGCCGGAAGCTTTCTGCGGCAGCGTGATCGGCGTCGACGCGCCGTTCCACGCCGCGGTCGTCAGCGGTGTCAGGTTGGCGGCGGTGCTGCCGTGCAGCACCTGACGCGGGTCGCGCCGTTCCAGTGATCCTCAGTGGTGCGCCACGCACATCCTGGCCGCAGCCGACCGGGGACGACCGTGTGCGCTGCTCCGGCACCGACCACGGCTCCGCTCGACGCGAGACACATCGCAAACACCGCGGCGGCCAATCTGCGTGACGCAAACCGCTTGGTCGGAGCGTGTCGCCTCATCCCAAGGTCCGCCCTTGCTCGGCCAACTCCAACGTACGGACGTTGACAGCAGAGAAGGGAGAGTACAGAGACAACCGACGTGGAAACTGTCCTCCGAACGGACGCAAAACCCTTTCCTGCAGCATCATTTACCGACCGCCAATGATAATTTTCGCGTTGTCTCGTCACCTCAACGTCGGAGTCCAAAAATGGCTCAGCACTCCAGTTCTCATCGCAAGTCGCAGTCACGTCGAGCTCGCGGACGTCATCGCCGACCGTCGGCGATCGATCTCAATGCTCGAACATTATGCGGAGCCGGCGCGCTGACATTCGGCATTGGCGCGGCCGCGTTCCTAGGGGCGGGCGCCGCACATGCGGACGCGCCGTCTTCGACGAGCGCTTCACCGGACTCATCCTCTGGCTCAGGGGTCGCGCGTGCAAGTACATCGAATCCTGCCTCGCTTTCTTCGACGCCCGCCGGCGCCGCGTCGAACGACAGCTCGGCTGACTACAACGAGCAGCAACCGACCGGTGAAGGAGCAAACCCGACACCAAACCCCTCCCCCGAGCCACCAGTAAGCTCGGTCACCTCTTCCACGTCGGTTTCCCGAGTGACCTCGCCCGCCACAACCAGCGAAACCCCGCGAGTGTCGACACGCACACCTGCGACTGTAGCGGTGACAGTTCCCAGTTCAGCGGCAGTTGGGTCGACACGGACTAGCCAGGAACCCGTTCCAATCGCGCTTCCACGCGCCAGCCGAGTTCATCCGACTCCCTCGGCCACCCCGTTCTCAGGTGCCACTCCAGATACGAGCAGAACGACCGTTCCGCCAGCGCTCGCAGCCCTGGCAGCAAGCGCGCCAGTGACCCGCGCGACGCATGAATCCACCGGCGACGGAGTCTTCCTCGGAGGAAAGTTCATCGAGCTCGGTGTCAGCCCAGTCGGGTCATTCGGCACAAACTCCGCACCCGTCGGGTTCCACCCCCAAGACGGCAAGCTTGGATTCACAACAGATCTCGACGGTTTCGGCAGCGGCACTGACGACATCATCGACTTTTTCACCCCGGATACGCCGGAGGAACGGTGGTCAATAGGCTACAACAACACTAACAACGCAGGATTCACCCAACTTGATGGATCCTCCGGCGGAAAGCTCAGCAACGTATCTCTGGTCGACAGCTCGACACCTGATCAGCTCTCAGCGACTTTCACAGGGACGGTCAATGACACGGTCCAGGTCACTCAGGTAACCTCCTTCCCGCCGAACAGTCAGGGCTATCTGACAACAATTACCCTCACCAACGTCTCCGATACACCCCTAACAGACGTCAAATACATGCGGTCGTTCGATCCCGATAACACGAGGTACCAGGGCGGCTCGAATACCACTGACAACACTATCGGCGCGCAATACCAAACTGACGGATATTCCTTGGTAAGCGCGTCAAGTCTCGCGAATGATCCCTACAACATTGCCACCGGGCATCCGGCAGTTGTTTATCTGTACACCAGCGATCCTCGCGCGGTCGTCTACTTCGGTGGATTCACGAACAACGATCCTTACGTCTACTCCAACGCAACCCAGGCGCGAGGGACCACGGACGAATCCGATAGCGCAATCGGAATTGTTTTCAACGCCGGTAACTTGGCTCCGGGGCAGTCAACAACTTTCTCGTATTACACCGGAGCTTCGGCAGCGAGCACGGCCACAACGATTCACGACGGGTTCGGAGTCATTGATCCGACGCGTGGCATTCATTCGCCCATCAAGGACTACTCCTCCACCTCCTCCTTGATAGCACAATGGGATTCGATTCTTCGAAGCGAGAGTTTCAGCAACGCAATCGAGATCCTGTCCAACCTCTCGGCTCTTAGTGGCCTACATCGTGCGAGTCACGCCCTTCTGGGGCTGGCCGCCGCGGACGCCGGCTACAAAGGCAACTTCGGCGCCGTGGCCGGTCTCGCTGTCCAGGGAGTCGGCAGCGCAATTTCCGCGAATGCTGTTGCAACATATGCCAAAATCGCGGCTCAGCTCGGGAGCAACCCAGCGGCGAAGCCTATCCTTCAAAGTGCCTCCCGAGCGAGTGGAATCGTTTGGTTGGCGGGAGCAGCGGTGACCACCTGGGGATATGTGAGGGAGCAAGCCTCCTACATTGATCCTGATTCCGCCGGCGAGACCAACAGCTACATCGCGAAACACCCCGACGAGGCTGTTCAGGAGTTGGGCAAAGCAACCGTGAAGGTATTCAGTGACCTCGGCTCGGCGTTCTTCGGCTCGTTCCTCTGACGTAAGGACCGCGCCGGGAAGGTGATCGACAAGTGGATCCACTACGACGCGTCACCGCGCGCTACTACTACTAGCGCCGCATTCGGAGACGGAGGTGACCTACGGCGACATCGCCGACGGACTTGACACCATCGGCGTCACACTCGACGACGACATCGGGTACGTGCGCCGCCAACTCATCGAGGCCACTCTGGCGCAGTGGCCCGATCTGGAATTCGTTGCCGAATAACACCATCGGCCGGAATGACAGCCATAAAAGCGACTACTTCTGCGCACCAATACAGTTCGGACATATCGAGTGGTAGCTGACCAGACCTCGGTGCGTCGACGAGGTCGGCGGACGCACGACCCCACCCGAGCATCGGGATCTGCCTTTCTTTGGGCTGCAACAAAAGACACGCACTGGTGTGATTCTCCTCACATTTCCTGCCGACGAAAGCGCCCATAACGCTTTTTAGGCCACTGTCCGGCGTCTCCCGGTTCGAGGTCGCCAAGAATTTCAGCGGCACATATCCGGTGTTATGGGCGGTTTTGAGCCCGTCCACTGCCGTATCCGCAGCCTTTTGACCAGCAGTTTTTCCGGTAACGTCGCTACTCGTGAGAATTCACCTCGGGCTCGTCACCGCCACTCCATCGGTGGAGCGGAAGCTGCGCAGCAAGCATCGTGGGCTGACACTTGCGGACGTACGCGCCGCCATTCAGTGGCCGGCCGTTTGTGCATCAGCGTGGGACGACCATCCGGAGTACGGCCGCCGACTGATGGCAATCGGAAATGATGGCCGCGGCGAGATCGTCTGCTACCTCACGCCAATCCCCTACTGGGACGAGGATGCCGACACCTGGGCTTTACGCACCGCTTGGCGGCTGTGACCATGCCACAATGTGGAAATGCCCGACCCCAATGCCGACCCCAACGAACCTGGCGCCAACGCACGCGAGGAAACACTGAAGCACTTTGGTTCCCTGAATCCACAGCCGACGGTAGGGCCCAGGCCGCGATCGCCAATGGGTGTCCGCACTTCGCGGCTCACGTTAGACAACCTGCATCTTTCTGACAACACCGCTTACGAAAGTCCTTACAAGACAAGGGGTTAGTCATCGAATCCCAGTCCGCGGCGCACTCGAGCAAGAGTGTCTTCACGGACCGCGAAGCCAACTCCTTCCAACCTGCATCGCGTGATCACGCACCGATTCATCGCGATCGCGCCAATGAGTAACTCGCGGGAGGCCGCGATCGGCCACAGGACTCCATCTGCGGTGCCGGTGATCACCGATTCCTCAATCCTCACGTCGTCGATCAGCGCGATCACCACGGGGCCTCGAAGCACACAGTTGTCAAACGTGACCGACTCGATCGTGTCGCGCTCGGCGACCTCGCTGAGGCGCACCGATTGGTCGCGAAGAATCCGGTGACCTTCATCGATTGTCGGCACGAGTCGAGTCTAGTCCGAGACCACCACCACCGACCCTCAACGGTCCGAACTAGGGTGCAGAACAGCGCTACCGGGCCTGAGACGATGACGGCCCGCTCATCCTTCACCTACCCGAGACTCGAAAGTCTCTCCATCAGGAGATGGACCGCAGCACCCGCGGTGATACCGGGATCATGCCTGGCGGCTTCTTCGTCCGCTTTGTCGCCACTATTGCCGGTCGTCACCCAGGTAGGCGTGGCCCCGATGCTCTGAGCAACTCGCACCGCATGCAGCGGGCGAGAAGAGACAGTCCGGAAATTCGCAGGGTCGTCCGTCGCCACAAGCACGGTGGTCAGAAAGCCGTCTGGAGTGAGAAGTATCTGCTCGGCGGAGTGAGCCAAACCGGACCGCAACATGATCCGTTCGACTCCGAGTTGCCAACCGGGCAGAGTTACCGGCACTTGCACCTGCTGAGTGACCGTCTCCATTCGACCGAACTTGCCGAACCGCTGAACCTCTTGGCTCTGCGTGCGCTCTCCGAGAAACTGTAGTGGGCGATCGAGCCCTCTCATACGACTCGCAGTCTGCTCGGCTGATCGCACGAGCGCGCTGAGTTCAACATGGTCAGCCATGCCCATGACCGCTTTTCCAGGTATCTATCATGTGTTTCGCCAGGTGCCATTCGATCCCAGGAAGCTGCTGCACCCACGAGTTGTAGGCGTACACCCCGAATTGACCGAAGTAGGTCGGCCACAAAAAGGCCCATTCGATCTGCCATCCCTGTCGAGATGTGATCGCTTTGCTCACATCTGAGGCGACTACCTCGAGTTCACACTTGTTTCGACGGGCGAAGTCCTCGATGTGGGCGTTGAACACATCGGCCAGTTTGAGGACAACCTCACGCCCCTCCGCGCCCGTACCGGTCACCATCTCTTCGATTCTGCGCATTGACGCCACGTGATCGAACTCGACGGGCACGGCTGCGGGATACTGCAACTCGATGGGTCCGACGGTCCAATCACGATCACAGGGTCGCTCGACAGACTCGATTTGCTCAACGAACTCGAGCACCTTCGTCCACCCGATCAGCGCTATGTCCACCTCGCCGCCACGAGCCGCCCACTCCTGAATCTTCTCCCGCATCATGTTCAGACGCAGCACTTCGATAGTGAGTGCGGACGGATCCCACACGTGAAGCTCGAAGATGGCGTCGTTCACCTCTCGCCACCTGGCGTCCACCGCCGCACCCGACAACGCGAGCATCTCGTTGAGCCGTCCACGGAGATGGTCATCGTAGGACTGCATCCGTGCGAGGAACCCTGTATCTACTGGGGGTGGAGGAGCAAGCGGCAGACGCCCGATAACCGGATCGGTAGGTCGCGGCTCGGAGACCGCCGTCGGGGCTACCTCCTGGCGGTCGGGTCGTAGGCCCCGCTGGCGTCGTCGGACGACCGATTCACGGGAGTCCCCTTCGTCAGCGCCGGTGCCAGTAGACGTACGGAGATCCACGCTCGCCTCTGTTCGCTTGGTGCGGCCCGGATGCACATAATCAATTCGCTTGGGATGTGTGTAGTCAATCGGCATGCGACGCTGCTCTCGGCATCTCCAGAGGTGGTGACAAGGTACTCGGCGACTTGGAACCTAAACAGTCACCTCCCGCGGACTTTACGGTCTCAATGACAGCCGCGCGTGACCACCACAGCCTCGGTACGGAAAATTCGTCCGAACAATCGAACGATCAGGCCAGCGCTGCGTATCGACCGCAAACCGAGCACGGTCTCGACCCACCACACGCAGGAAACCTGAAGGACCATCCACCGATCAAGTTGGTCTGAACGTACGACAAGCCTTCACGACAGTCGGTGTTAGCGTCTGATCACTCACTGAATGTGTTGCGTCGGGGCCACATTCGGATGTGGCCGCGGCAGCGTCGACGCGGCGACCTACTTCGCACCACCACAATGCCGGACGAACTGGAGAGCACGTTCCACATGGTTGAAGTCGATTACTACGAACTCTTGGGCGTTGCTCGCACTGCGAGTGAAGCTGAGATCGAAAGCGCGTCGCGGCAAGCAACGCGGCAGTGGACCAAACGAGCGTCCTCACCCAACATTGATGTGCGCCATGAGGCCGAAACCAAAATGCAACGCCTGCGTGAGGCACGAGAGGCCCTGCTCTCCGGACCCGAACGGCGCGCGGCGTACGACCGTGCCCTACAGCAGGGAGTGGTGCCCGCAGGTGCACCTGTCCAGCAGCCAGCCACCGCAGGAGGAGGTGTTGATTGGGTGGCGACTGCCCGAGCGGCGTTGGCCGCCAACGACTATCACTCGGCGGCTTACGCAGCCAAGGAAGCTACGACAGTTCTCGGTGGCAATGCGGAATCGTGGAGCCTGCGTTCGCGTGCCAATCTTGGTCTCGGACGAGTTCAAGATGCTCTTTACGAGGCGCGGCAAGCGACCGAAATCGAAATCAACAACGCCGAATACCACTTCAATCTCGGCAACGTCTACGAGCAGGTCAAGGACTGGGTCAAGGCACTCAAGGAGTACCAGGTGGCCACCCAGCTCGACCCCACCAGCTTCGTCTATCCACTCGCGCAGGGGTCGGTCCTGCAGCAGAATAACCTCCTTGACGAGGCTATCGACATGTATCGACGTGTCTTTGCCAACCATCAAAACTCCGAACCCGTCCGCTACTACCTCGCAATGGCTTTACTCGAGAAGGCGGAATCCATTCCCAGGCTTCAGCGCGACGGTTCCTACGCAATCACCCTGGAAGAAGAGATTCATCCAATCGGTACCTTGGCAAGTGAGGCTCAGCAGCTGTCTCGAGACCCCGATGTGCAGAAGGCAGCGGCCGACATTCTTGCGTATGTGAACAAGCAGAACGACGTGGTCTGGTGTCTACCGACCACCGTCTCTGATTCGCCCATGATGTGGCTGGGCGGTATCGTCGGCGCGTTCTTGCTCGGCCTGATCATCGTGGGATTCTCCGGCTTCGGCGTGTTGTTCATCCTCGGTTCCCTCGTTGCGGCCGGTCTCATCATTTGGCAGTCCCGCGTACCGAGATGGAAAAGTGCTCAACGGAAGAACTCGCTCGCTCTCATGATGGCAGGTCACTGATGGGAAAAGTTGTCGGAATCGACCTGGGCACCACCAACTCAGCGATCGCGGTTCTCGGAAACGATGGCCTGCCTACCATCATCCACAACCGTGAAGGCGACAACACCACTCCGTCGGCAGTCTTGTTCGACGATGGTGAGGTCACCATCGGCAAACAGGCAAAGAACGCGGAAAAGTCTCTTCCCAATAATGTTGTGCGCTATGTAAAGCGGCACATGGGAAGTCCCGACTACCAGTTCATCCCTGATGGTACAGACGACCAGTATGGCCCAGAGGTGATCTCGTCCTTCATCCTTCGATTCCTGGTCGACGATGCCTCAGAGTTTCTCGGTGAGACCGTCAACGACGTGGTGATCACTGTGCCGGCCTACTTCGGCGATGCGGAACGGACGGCCACCCGTCAAGCGGGCGAGATCGCCGGTCTCAACGTTCTCCAGGTCATCAATGAGCCAACGGCGGCAGCGCTGAGCTTCGGGCTCAAGGGCGGCTACAGCGGCAAAGTGCTCGTGTATGACCTTGGTGGCGGAACCTTCGACGTCACGCTCATGGACATCTCGAACAACAACTTCACCGTTTTGGCATCTGCCGGAGACAGAAACCTCGGCGGTTTCGACTTCGATAATGAAATCATCAAGCTCGCCGAGTCCAGGTACGCCGAACTCGGCGGCTCGATCGATCACGGCGACGACAGTCAGCAGGCCCTCATCCGCGAGCAAGCCGAGGGAGCCAAGCACCGGCTTTCCACCGCAGACAAGGCCAAGATCCGAATCGGCACTGAGTCGATCACGATCATGCGTGAGGAGTTCGAACGCGCAGTAGCCGATCTGGTCACTCGTACTCGCTACATCCTCGAGGACGTGATGGAGCAGTCTGGCCTGGCCTACTCCGACGTCGATAAGCTTCTTCTGGTCGGTGGCTCCACTCGGATGAAGATCATAGAACGTTCCGTCCAGGAGTGGACTGGGCTCACCGCAGACAAGAGCGTGCACCCTGATGAGGCCGTCGCTCTTGGTGCGGCCATCGTGGCGGAGATCCGCAATGCCGCTGAGACGGGAGCACCACCTGCGGTGCGGGCCACCGTCTCCGATGTGGTCGCACAAGGTCTCGGGGTCGCGGTCCTCGCTGATGACGGCTCAAAGATGCTCAACAGTCTTGTTGTGCAGCCGCAGACGCGTGCCCCAAACCGGATCGAGGCGAGCTCATTCTCCACCGTCGGATCAACCAGAGAGATCAACTTCCAGATCACTGAAGGCGACGAGAACGGTGCTGAACTGCAGTACGTGAAGGTGCTCGGAGAATCGCTGCTCAAGTTGGACTACGATCTTCCCGCTAAGGCGCCATTGCGCGTCGTTTTCGTCATCAACGAGGATCAGACTGTTGAGGCAGAGTTGCACGACGCGTCGAACGGCAAGCTCATCGGGCAGATGGTCGTGGAGCGGGCGGCAAACCTCAAGCCAGCGGACGTGACGTTCTTGCGGAAGCAGAGCAAAGAAATCGTGGTCCAATGAGTCGACGAGATCACCTACCCAACGAGGAGCCGGCGGCCGCACCCCCCTTAACGAACGGCTACCCCGACTATATGGATCGAATGGATTCCCAACCTGCTGATGAACGGGTCGAGTCGGGAACACACGGACGGCATGGGCTTCCTGATTCCGAGCCGTTTCAGCCCGAGTCGATCGATTCGTCGTCACCCACTCACGATGCCGATGCGAGCCAAGAGTTCACGCCCGCCGCGGTACCGAGCACATCAGGGCAACCGGCCTCGGAGACACCACCGACGTCGCAGCAGGACGAGCGGCTTCCCAACGTCGAGGAAGCACTCGCGGAGATCCACGCGCGATTCGACCGGGTGGAGCAAACCCTCACTGCCAGTATGGGAACAGTCGAGCGCAATTATGAGCAGTCGTTGATGGCTTTGCGCGACCGCGCGGTAGCCGCCGAATCGGGTGTTACGCAGAGCCTGCTCCGCCCACTTGCACGCCAGCTCGCTTCGCTGATCGACCGAGCGGAGCTGGAAACCAGCAAGCAGCAAGCAGATCCGTGGGTGTTGACCGCCAGCCTGATCGATGAACTCTTGGACATCTTGGAAGACTTCGGAGTCGAGACGATCGACTGCAACGCCGGCATGCAGGTCGACAAAGCTCGACACCGCGTCGTGAAGAGCACCGCAGAGCGGATCAACCAGGATGACACTCTTCAGGTGGTTGAACGCATCCGCCATGGCTTTGAGCTGTCGGGTTATGTGATTCGACCGGCAGAGGTTGTCGCAGAGTGGGTCCAAGCGCCCGCATGACCAGTTCCTGCGTGGCCTGAGCCGTCACGGGCAAGCGCTGCAACGTCAATCGCTCGTTCAAGCGACATCTTGACAATTTGAGTAGCACGAACAGGTGAATTTCGTCCATGGGCACCGAACTATCAAGATCAAACTGAAGAAACACTGGTACGAGGACTAAAATACAGTCGGTTCGCCTGATCGCGTGCCAACTATCTGGAACTCAGGAAATGAGGAGGTCGATCATGTTTCGGACGGCTATTACCAAGGTAAGAGCTATGTATATCTGCCGTGGATGCGGATCTGAGGTCGCCTACCCCGAAAAGTACAGTAAATGCCCGGTCTGTGGCATCAAGTGGGGATAATGAGGTTCGGAGACTACGGGTTACCGCGACTACCGCCAAACTTGGCCCGTACCCGTTTCAAGTCTCGCACCGCGGCCGCAGCCCTGCGGATGACTTCTTGGTCGTAGACGCGACACAAGTACACGGATTCAGACGCCAACACTGCAGGACACCTCGCATCACCTCACTCCGCCGACAACGGCACCGACCGCCCGATCACCTTCCCGGCCGAGTCGAGTGCCTCGACCTGGTAGTAGCCGGAAGCTTTCTGCGGCAGCGTGATCGGCGTCGACGCGCCGTTCCACGCCGCGGTCGCCAGCGGTGTCAGGTTGGCGGCGGTGCTGCCGTGCAGCACCCGCCACTGGACAACGCGGGTCGCGCCGTTCCAGGCGGCGCGGATCGTCATGCCGTCGTGGCCGATGACAGCCTCGGGCACGCCGATCGGCTCACCGGTCCACGGTTGGTAGTAGGCGCGGTAGCTGCCCGTCGGGGCCAGGGTGACGTCGTAGACCATCTGCCCGGTCGGGGTGAACTCGGCGATGTGATTGCCGGTCCCCCAGCTGCCGAACACGTCGCCGTTGGGCAGCATCTGCGCGTTGCCCATCGCGGTGGCTCGCACGTTGCCCGGGTGGGTCTGGTTGCGGATGAGCGTGGTGGTGTGGGTGGCGGTGTCGAGGTGAATCCACTCGATACTCGACGCACCGTTGGTGGTCTGACCGTCGGAGTTGTTGTTGAACAACCGAAGTGTGGTGGCGTCGGGCATCTCGGCGTCGTGCTGGAAGGAAAACTGCACTCCCTTACCGAGGGCGAACGACGAGTGTTTCCCGCCGATCTGCCAGACGATGGCGCCGGTGGCGGGGTCGAGGTTGTAGACGGTCGAGGTGTGGCGCATCGAGACGACCACGTGACCGTCGGGTGCCAGAGAGATCGCGTTGACGTGGTACGGGTCGTAGATGCCGCCGGAGTTGTCGACGGTGTCCTTGGGCGAGATGAACGAGTCGGTGATCGGAACATGCTGGGAGGCATGCCAATCGAAGAGCACCTTCTTGGTGGCGACGTCGATCTCCTGGACCACCGCGTCGTACATGGTGCCGTCCTTGGCGCCGCCGACCGCGGTCAGGTCGGCGGTGATCGGCTGGTAGATGGTGATCCATGCATGCTCGCCGTTGTCGGTGAGTCGGAATTCGTGGATGTTGGCGCCGGCCGGTCCGGCCGGGATGGTCGCGATGATCTGGTAGTGCTCGTCGGCGATGTAGTCCACCCCGCTCTGCCCCGACGCCAGGTTGCCCTGCCACCAGGTGAGCACCGGCTTGCCGTGGAACTGCTGCACCTGCAGGTCGGCCATCGACTGGCCGGGCGGGGCGGTCCGCGACCACACCACGCGACCCTTCTTGTCGGCGATCACGACCCGTGAACTCGCGCGCCGCTCGTCGTGCGAGCGCTGCCCGACCACCGCGCTCGCCGGCGAGGTGCCCTCGTTGAAGAACACGTAGCCGCCGGTGGCACCCGCGGCGTCGTTGACGTTGACGGTATAGGTGGGGGCGACCGCCGACGCCGCCGACGACGACGTCGATCCCGACGTTCCCGGCGAGCCGCAGGCGGCGATCACCGACCCCAGCACTGCGACCCCCGCAATGGACAGCAGACCCCGACACCGGTGTGACGCCATGGGGTCAGGGTAGGACGGCCCGCTGTCAGATAGCTGGGAGTTCGCTGGAGGGTGGGAATGGTGATTCCACACCGGCCTGGAGTCAGCGGTTCAGGTTTTCCGATGCCGGTGAATGCATCGCGCAGGCACGCGTCGAGCAGGGTGTTGATCCGCGTCAGTAGTCGCCGGTCAACGGATTGCCAGTGCACATAGTCTTCCCATGCCGATTGGTCCCAGACCAGACGCACTCAGCCGTCCTCGTCAGTCCGGTCGAGGTCATGCACCTCGGTCTGCCCCACGGAGGGACGCGTGTAGGACTCCACCAGTCGGCGGGCGTTGGCCGGTGACCTGAACAGATAGGCCGTCTCCTGCCACGCGGCGTACGCAGACTTCGTCGATCCCGAGAGCGGGTGCATCAAGCCATATGCGGCAATCACCAACGGCGAGAACGACGTTGCCGTTACCCGTGGACGGCGATGCTGTGAGCGCTCGCCGGCGAGGACGCGATCACCGACTTTCGGCCGGGTACGGAAAGGCGATCGTCGACTAGCCTCGTGATGCATCATGAGTGGATGAGGACCATCACCCGGCTGCACTGGGCCTCGATGACCATCACCTTCGCGCAGCCTGTGCGCTGATCTGACGCACGGCGCACCCAGGAGAGACATCATGTCGATACGTCGAGCGGCCACAGCCGCACTGCTCGCGCCGATTGCGGCTGCCGCTGCAAGTCTCGCCGCCGTCGTGGTCACCGGAGCGCACCGCCGGCTCGGCGCGACGGCGGACGAAGCCCGGGCGGCATTGCCCGGTGACGACCTGCTCCCGGGCGCGCAGGTACAGAACGATCGCGCGTGCACCATCGCGGCGCCACCGTCGTCGGTGTGGCCGTGGATCGCCCAGCTCGGACAGAACAAGGCAGGCTTCTACTCATTCGAAGGGCTGGAGAACCTCGTCGGCTGCCAGATCACCGGCGCCACCCGAATCCATCCGGAATGGCAGGACGTCGCCGTCGGGGACCGATTCACACTCCACCCCGACATCGCGCTGCGCGTGGCCGAGGTAGAGCCCGGACGCGCGCTCGTCGTGTCCTCCCAGGGCGCGGATGCCCCCGGTGACATGGACTTCGACACCACGTGGGCGTTCTGCTTGAGTCCCGTCACAACGAACGGATCGTCGGCGACCCGGCTGCATCTGCGGGAGCGTTACGCCACCAGCAGCCCTGCCACCCGGGCCATGATCGAGGTCACCAGCGTCATCAGCGCGGTGATGACGTGGCGGGTGATGACCAACCTGCGGGAGCTGGTCGACCGAAACGTCGAGGCATTGTGAATACCTGCACGAGATAGACATTCTTGTCGCGATTGCCGAATAGCTGAATTCCGCCGGTGCTGGTTATTCCCTCGTTCGGGGAATACCTCCGCAGATCGTGCACGAGCGTGCGAGAATTGCTTTCACTCGTGCGACGAAAGCAGGCTGTCATGACGAACTCGCTGGTCCCGCCGCCGGGATGGTATCCCTACGGTGCCGCATCAACCACTGCACACTGGGACGGAATGGGATGGACCGGCGAATCCGCACCTGATTCTTCGGTATCCTCACCACCTGCGTGGCATCGGCGCCCCTGGCGTTTTCTGACGCATCAATGGTTCTGGTGGATCGTCGCCGGAATGGTGGTGGCCGTCGGTTTCGGAATCATCGGAAATTCGGGTTCCGGGCATTGGTGGGTGTGGCCCGCGGCGATCGGCGTCGTGCTGGTGATGACGGGCATCGTCACGCTTGTGGCCCCACACCTGCGGTTCACCGAGCTGAATCGACTCCCTCTGACGATCGTCGTCGGCGTGGTGTCGGGGGCGGTGGCCCTCGGCGTCGCAACGGCCATCGAGGGGCTCCTCGAGCCGCATCTGCACCTCCCTTTCGCGGTGGACCTGTGGTTGTCCGGACCCATCGAGGAAACCTGCAAGATCGCGGTGCCGCTGATCCTGTTGATCTTCGCGCGCTCGGTATTCGGCGACCCTCGCCGCGGGGTGCTCATGGTGCTGATCAGCGGGTCGGTGTTCGGCATCGGCGAGGCGATCCAGTACATGGGTGGCGGCAACGGCACCAACTCGCATCTGTTGCAAGCGGTCACGCGTCCACTGACCGAGATCGGGCATCCGCTGTGGGCGAGTATTGCCGCCGCAGCGATCTGGCTCGCGGCGCACCGATCCGGGCGGGTGATCACCAAGGTCGGCTTCCTCGGATGGCTCACCGCGGCCCTCCTGCATTCGGTGCACGACGGGATCGGGTCGTTCGGCCAGCACGGGTCGAAAAACACCGTCACCGACCAAGACTTCACCCTCACCGATGTAGTGCAGGAAGGAGTGATACTCAACGTCTTCTCCATCCTCGTCGCCGTCGTCTCCTACCTGATCCTGCGCCACGTACTGCGCGAACTCGTCCCACCGACCGCCATCGCCACCAACGCACCACGCTGGCGGCCCCGTCTCGTGCAGTGGGGTGTGCCGGAAGCGCGGGTGGCACCGGTGGAGTCGGCGGCGGCGGGGTCAGGGTTCGAAGGTCACCGCTAATCGATGGTCGAGGTGCGAGCCCGCTAGGGCGAGCCTCGAGACCGCCTGCGCCGATGCTGGTTTCGTCAGTCCCGCGGTGGTTGCGATACCTATTATCTCACCGGGTCTCGAGGCCCTCGCCCTAGCGGGCTCGCGCACCTCGACCATCGGGGGGAAGGTCGGGCCGGCGGGTGGGCCGACCATCCGGCGGGTGGGCCGACCATCCGGGGGGAAGGCTTGGCCGGCGATCGGGGGACTAGACGCTGACCACCCGCTCCACCACGCCGTCGGCGGCCAGGCTCTCGCGACCGAGGACGGTGTTGGTGGCGGCGACCAGCCGCACGCGATCGGCGCGGAACAGGTCGTTGCCGTGCTCGAACGGACGCCCACGTTGATCGCGGGTGACCCGGCTGACTGCAAGCAGCGGCCGATTCCGGGGTATCTGCAGCCATTGCGCCTCACGCGGATTGGCCATCACCACCTCGATGGTCTCGCATGCGGTGGTCGGACGGAACCCATAGCGTTCCTCGAGTAGCGAGTACAGGGATCCGCCAAGGGGCTGGTCGAGGAGGTCGGGCACCTGCTGGGCGACGAGACATGCGGTGTCGACCGACAGCGGAACACCGTCGGCGAAGCGTAACCGTCGCACGACGAGGACCTCGTCGCGCTCACCGATCTCCAGTGACCGCGCCTCGACCACGGTGGCCGGGCGCCGTTCGGTGGCCAGCACCTGCGATCTGCTCGTGTGTCCGCCGGTGAGTAGCCGCTCGGGGAGGCTGCTCAACTCTCCCGCGGCGCGTTCGACCACTCCGGCGCGCACGAAGATTCCTCCACTGCGGCCTGGACGGCGTTCGACGATGCCCGCCTGGGCAAGCGTGAGCAGCGCGCTTCGCAGCGTCGACCTCGATACCGAGAACGCCTCGGCCAGATCACGTTCGGACCCGAGCCGCGAGCCCGGCCCGATCTCACTGCGACCGAGCATGGCAAGGATGCGCCGTCGGACGTCCTCGGCGACCGGGCCGCCCTTCGTCTCCTCCATCAGGACGTCGCAGCGTCGAGTGGCAGCACCGCTTCCGGGGTTTCGGGCAGCACCTGTCCGCCGTCGACGCTGATCGCCTGACCGGTGATGTACGCGGCCTCGTCGGTCGCCAGAAACGCAGCGAGATAACCGATGTCGTCAGGACGGCCGAGGGTGCCCGCCGGAATACTGCGGGTCATGGACGCGATGTAGTCCTCCCCCATCTCGACGAGCCCTTCGGTCAGGATGTTGCCCGGCAGAACGGCATTGACGGTGATGCCGTGCGGGGCGAGTTCAACGGCGGCGGTGCGCATGAAACCGAGTTGCGCGGCCTTGGACGCACCGTAATGCGACCATCCCGGAAAGCCGGTGAGCGGACCGGTGATCGACGAGGTGAGGATGATCCGGCCGGCCGACGAGGCGCGCAAACCGTCCAAACAGGACTGCACCGTGTAGACAGTGCCCTTGACGTTGACGTCGAGAACCTCGTCGAGTTGCTGCGGGGTCATCGTCGCCAACGGCGCTTCCGGAAAGATCCCGGCGTTGGCGCACACCACGTCGATGCCACCGAACGCGTCGGTCACCGTGCGCGCCAAGGCAGTACAGGACTCCGGATCGCACACGTCGGTTACGGCGCCGATCACTCGTCCGGTGCCGAGCAGGTCGAGTTCGGCAGCGCAGGCAGCGACCTGCTCGGCGTTGCGGGCGACGACGGCGACATTCGCGTCGGCGCGGGCGAATACCGACGCGATCCCTTTCCCGATCCCCTTGCTGGCCCCGGTGACCACCACGGACTTACCCGCGAGCGCGAACATCGGCTACTCCTTTCGCTCGCCACCCGGGCGAGAGTTGTTCGAGAAAACGATCGTCATACCAGCTGGCACGGCTCGGCCAACCACATACGATCCCGGCAGTAACGGTCGGCGATCTCGGCTGTGCCCGAAACGAAGTCGGCACCGGCGGCCAGCGCAGAGTCAGCCTCCGGGTGACTGCCGATCCAGGCGGTGAGCATGACGCGGCGCAGCATCACAAAGGTCGGGATCATCGCACGATGCTCGGCGTCGAGTGCCCGCACCGACCGGTAGCCGCACACCCACTCGCCGATCATCGTCTCGGCCTGCGGAGTGTGTTCCACGAAGGAGACCACAGCGCCGAGATCGGCGAGATACCAGCACCATCCGGAGTCGTCGAAGTCGATGACGGTGATCGTTGCGTCGTGCACCATGAGGTTGGCGAGACGGAGATCGGCGTGCACGAGCCCGAAACGGTCGCGGCCCATACCGTAGGCATCGAGCCGAGCCGAGAGCGTGTCGACCGCGTGACCGATCCGAACCTGCTGACCGCGGGTGAGACCCGGTGCGGCACGCCAGTCACCCCAGCGCGCCTGCGGGCCGAGCGTGGCGTCGAGGTCCCACCGGAATCGGGTGAATCCAGGCGGCATTCGCCAGGTTTCGACGTGCTCGTGCAACTGGGCGGTGATCACCCCGAGATCCCGGAAACCGACGTCGGCGGTCGGGTCCTCACCGTTGACGCCCTCGACGAACTCGAAGGCACTGACGAAACGTCGCTCGGCCCCGAGCTGAATCGACATCAACAGCGAACCATCCAGCGCAGCAACGACTCCCGGTGTGGAGATCGTCGTCGACTCGGCGAGCGCGGCCATCCACGCCAGCTCCGACTCGATGGCCTCACGCGAGTGATAGCCCGGTCGGTGCACGCGCATCACCAGACGCCGGCCGTCCTGCTCAAGAAGAAAGGTGCCGTTCTCGCTGATGCTGAGCAGCCGCACATCCGCCCTGTCCAACCCGTACCGCGGTGCCGCCGCCACCGCGAACGCACGGTAGTCGTCGGCAAGTACGGTCCGCTCGCGCATCTGAGCCGTCGCCTCCTGCATCGGCTCAGCATGAGCGAGCAGGCGGTCTTCGACAACCGGAGAACAGACCAAATAGCGAGCACTTCACCGGATCGTTTCATCAACCCGACATCGGCAATCTGCGCGTAACACATGCTGTCGCCGCGGCGATCTCAGCACTTGACCAGCGCCGGACCCTGTGCCAATAATTCGTGATCGTGTCGATCGACCTCGTACACGACACCTCCAATCGGTCCGGTCATCACAGTCGCTAACCAGACCAATTCGACTCCCAGCCCTCGCCCTGCCACCAGGCAGGCCAGTTGCGAAAGATCCTCCGATGAGCGACACCGTCGATTCCCCACCCACCTCCACGGCACCCGCCGACGCGAGCACCGTCCAGCGACTCAAACCCAACGCCGTCGGGCTCGTCGGCGTGCTGTTCATGGCGGTCGCGACCGCCGCACCGATCACCGCGATGGTCGGCAACGTGCCGATCTCGGTCGGATTCGGCAACGGGGCCTACGCCCCAGCCGGATACATGGTCGCCACCATCGTGTTGACCCTGTTCGCGGTCGGCTATGCGGCCATGTCACGTCACATCACCGCCACCGGCGCGTTCTACGGCTACATCTCGCACGGGCTCGGACGGATTGTCGGGTTGGGGGCGGGATTCCTGACGGCGTTGGCGTACATGGTGTTCGAGGCGTCGCTGGTGGGCATCTTCTCGTTCTTCGGGGAGGACCTGCTCAACACGTTCTTCGGTGTGCACATCCCGTGGATCATCCTGGCGTTGGCGATGCTCGCCGTGAACGCCATCCTCAGCTACTTCGACATCAACCTGGCCGCCAAGGTGCTCGGCATCCTACTGATCACCGAGATCGCCATGCTGACGCTTCTCGCGGTGTCGGTCCTCGCCACCGGCGGCGGACCCCAAGGCTGGTCGTGGGGATCGCTCAACCCGCTCAACGGCTTTCACAGCCTGAGCGGTACGGTCACCGGCGCCAGTGGATCACCGATCGCCGTGGCCGGATCGGCCGGCGTCGGACTGTTCTTCGCGTTCTGGTCCTGGGTGGGCTTCGAGTCGAGCGCGATGTACGGCGAGGAGTCCAAGGACCCGAAGAAGATCATTCCGATCGCGGTGCTCAGTTCGGTGATCGGCATCGGCGTGTTCTACGTGCTGGTGTCGTGGTTGGCGATCGTCGGCACCGGACCCGACAACGCCGTTGCCCTGGCTCAGGATTCGAACACGGCCGGCGAGATCTTCTTCCTACCGGTGCGTGAGCACCTCGGAGTGTGGGCCGTCGACATGTTCCACATCCTGCTGATGACCGGATCGTTCGCGTGCGGCTTGGCTTTTCACAACTGCGCGGCCCGCTACATCTACGCGATCGGCCGTGAGGACGTCATCCCCGGCATGCGCAAGACGTTGGGCGCGGCGCACTCGGTGCACGGCTCACCGCACATCGCCGGATTCATCCAGACCGGAGTCGCGACCGTGATCGTGGTGTTCTTCGCTGTCACCGGCCGCGACCCCTACACCGGGCTGTACGGTTTGATGGCGTTGCTCGGGACGACTGCCATCATGATCGTCCAGGCACTCGCCGCGTTCGCGGTCATCTCGTATTTCCATGTGCAGAAACAGCATCCGGAAACCGCGAACTGGTTCCGAACGCTGGTGGCCCCACTGCTGGGCGGGCTCGGCATGCTGTACGTGATCTATCTACTCGCCAAGAACGCGTCATTCGCCGCCGGTACCGCGTCGACCGACTGGGTGTTCCATGCGATCCCGTACGTCGTCGGCGTCGTGGGGATCGGCGGGATAGCGCTGGCGGTGATCCTACGGGTCCGCTCTCCGCGCCGATACTCCCAACTCGGGCGGGTCGTCCTGCAAGAGGCCCACGAACGCTGAACACCATCCACTCCAACACCCGAAAGGCACGGCGATCGTGGGCTACTCGAACATCATGGATTCCAACAGCTTTGACGGAACCCAACCCGTCGATCCCACGATCGCCGAGCTCATCACCGACCGCGAGCGAGTCCTCGGACCCGCCTACCGACTGTTCTACGACGATCCGGTGCATCTCGTCCGTGGTCTGGGGACCCGGCTGTTCGATGCCGACGGCCGCGAGTATCTCGACGCCTACAACAACGTTGCCTGCGTGGGGCACGCCCACCCTCGGGTCACCGACGCCGTCGCCAGACAGATCAGCACCCTGAACACCCACACGCGGTACCTGCATTCGGGGATCGTCGACTATTCGATCAGGCTGCTGGAGACGTTGCCCGGCGAGATCGATCAGATCATGTTCTGTTGCACCGGTTCTGAAGCCAACGACCTCGCCCTGCGCGTGGCGGCGCAGTACACGGGGGCACGTGGGGTGATCATCACCGCCAACGCCTACCACGGCAACACCGCTGCGGTGACCGAGATCTCTCCGTCGCTGAGCTCGACCATCGGCGTCGGCGAGCATGTCCGGACCGTGCCCATCCCCGACACCCACCTGCTCTCACCCGTGGATGCGGCGCAGTACTTTGCCGCGAACGTCGCCGCGGCCGCAGCGGATCTACAGCGCGCCGGCTTCGGGGTGAGCGCGCTGATCGTCGACACGCTGTTCTCCTCCGACGGGATCTTCGTCGACCCCCGTCTACTCGGACCCGCCGTGGCAGCGGTCCGTGCCGCCGGAGGTGTGTTCATCGCCGACGAGGTGCAGCCCGGATTCGGACGGACCGGCGCAGGAATGTGGGGCTTCGACCGGCACGCGGTGGTCCCCGACCTCGTCACCATGGGCAAACCCATGGGCAACGGCATTCCGGTGGCGGCGATGGCCGCATCGTCAACGGTGCTCGCACCCTTCGCGACGGCGGTCCCCTACTTCAACACCTTTGGTGGGAGCCCGGTTGCGGCGGCGGCCGCCACCGCTGTGCTCGACATCATCGAGGAGGACAAGCTCATCGAGAACGCAGCCACCGTCGGCGGCGAACTCCTCGATGGCATCCTCGACGTCACCCGCGACGACGGCAGGGTGGGTGACGTCCGCGGCAGCGGCCTGTACATCGGCGTCGAGATCGTCACTGACGAGCACACCCGCAGCCCGGACCGCGTATTCGCCCGACGTGTCGTGAACGACCTTCGGCGCGAAGGCATCCTGATCTCCGTGTGCGGCGCGGACTCGAACGTACTGAAAATCCGCCCACCACTGGTGTTCTCGTCCGCCGATGTCGACTGGCTGTGTGCGGGACTGGGGAAGGTGTTGGGGTGAGTGGCGCTCTCATCTCACCGGGTCTCGAGGCCCTCGCCCTAGCGGGCTCGCGCACCTCGACCATCGGGGGAAGGGTGCGGCCGCGATCGGGGGGAAGGCGGCCCCGTGATTGAGGGAAAGGTGACCCGCGATCGGGAGGAAGGGCCATCATCCGATGGTCGAGGTGCGAGCCGCGTGCGGCGAGCCTCGAGACCGCCTGCGCCGATGCTGGTTTCGTCAGTTCCGCGGGCGTTGCGAAGCCGTTCGTCTCACCGGGTCTCGAGGCCCTCGCCCTAGCGGGCTCGGGCACCTCGACCATCGGATGGGACGACCGGGGGGAAGGGGCAGCACCGCGGTAGGGGGGAAGGCGACCCCGTGATTGGGGGGAAGACGACACCGCGATCGGGGGACGATCGGGGAAGAGTTGACCTATGCGGAGCGGCAGGCGGGCGGGCTGATTGGTTCGGTGATGACCGTGCCATGCTCGCCGGACACACCCAGCTGGCGCAGGATGGAAGACACTTGGTCTGGGTTCCAGATTGGTCGAACGGTGTGGGTGAGCGAGCGCCAGTCGGCGTCGCGCAGGTACAGGACGACGTCGGTGTCGCCGGCGATCGTGCTGTTCAAAGCGGCGTCGAGCCGGTCGCGACAGTCACAGGTGAGCGCGCCGAAGGTGTCGGCCATCGGGCATTCGCGGTGCACCACCACCCTCATCGGACCGGCATTGTCTGCGCGCGCACCGCAGGCGAGCAGCGCGAGGTGCTCGGCACGGTCGGCGCCCAGGGTGAAGCCGATGCCGCGGAACTCGCCGTGCGGCAGCGGAAGCCGGACGTGCACCGCAGATCCCACCACGTCGTCATCCGCAGCTATCTGTGCATCGTCGCCGACGACGCACACGTCACAGCCGAGATCGCCTGCGATCTCGCGGAGTTCGCTCCCCCGGGCCGGCTCCCCCGGATACATGCGACTGCCGAGCCTGCTCACAACCACCGCATCGGATTTCCAGCGTCGGCGACCGACGATCAGGGCGGCGCGGTCGGACCACGGACCGTCGTGGCGCTCGCCGTGACGGACCCTCACGTCGCCGTGCGTCGAGAACCGGACGTCGCTCCCGCCTTCGGCGATGGCGCTGATCGTCGCGGCCCGGCCGCGCACGGTATCGGTTTCCCCCGACTGCACGAGATCGATCATGACCCCGGCGATATCGAGGGAATGGACACCGGCCACGGCGGACATGATCTGCTGCCACCGTGCATCGGTCACCACGACGGTGACGCTGCCGGTCCCCACGGCACCGACACCCATCAGTGTCTGCGCCGACGCCTCACCCGCGTCGACGACGAGATGACCGCCGCCGGTGGCCTCGTCGTCGGCAACGACCACGACCGCGTTCTGCCCGACATCCATTCCCTCTCCCTCCTCACAGCGGCTGGACCACCGCCTACCGGCTCAGAACGCGCGCAGATTCTCCTTGAGCGTGGAGCCGGTGTATTCCTCACGGATCAGTCCGCGGCGCCGCAACTCGGGCGCGAGACCGTCGGCGACCAACGCGAAGTTGTGACGCGTGGTCGGCAGATAGAACAGGAATCCGTCGCCGCCGGCCTCTTCCATGATCTCGCCCATCTTCGCCGCGACCGTCGCGGGCGAGCCGATCAGCCCCATGTCCTTGACCT
Source organism: Gordonia polyisoprenivorans NBRC 16320 = JCM 10675 (assembly GCF_000241325.1). Lineage (GTDB taxonomy): Bacteria > Actinomycetota > Actinomycetes > Mycobacteriales > Mycobacteriaceae > Gordonia > Gordonia polyisoprenivorans. Next base: position 112,776 of record NZ_BAEI01000067.1, read on the forward strand.
GGTGGCTCTTGGCGACCACCTCGCGCAGCGTCTCGTCCTCGTGCCCCTCGAAGAGTTCCTTGATCGAGGTGTACTCACCGTTCTGCTTCGACAGATCGATGTCGCGGATCTTGGTGTCGGGATCGATCCCGCCGAAATCGATTCGCCCACCGGACGTGTAGGACATGTTCCACAGGTTGTACTCGATCGCCTTGTCCGACGCCCGGGCCGCCTGATACGCCGCATACTGTTCCTGCGCTTCGGCGTCGGAGGCGGCGATGGTGGGTGTGGCGATGAACAAGAACTTCACGTCGTCGGGATTGCGCCCCAGGGCTGCCACCCGAGACCGCATGTCCTCGCGGTACTTTCGTGCGGCCTCGGCGTCGCGGACGATCGCGATCTGGGTGTCGTCGTAAGCTGCGGCCAACGCGCGGCCGGCGGGTGAGCTACCGGCCGAGCACACCGGGGTGGTGCGCTGCGGGCCGGGAATGGTGTTCAGCGGTCCACGACACTTGAAGTACTTGCCCACGAACTCGATCGGCGTGACCTTGGTGTGATCGGCGTAGACGCCGCGGTACGGGTCGGCGATGACCGCGTCGGGCTCCCACGACTCCTGCAACTGCTTGACGACGTCGATCCACTCCATCGCCATGTCGTAGCGTTCGTCGTGCTCGAGATGCCGCTCGTATCCGAAGTTCTGGGCGACCCGGTCGGTCACGCTGGTCACCACGTTCATGCCGACGCGGCCCTCGGTGAGGTGATCGAGGGTGGTGAAGGCACGGGCCGCGAGGTACGGCGGATACTGGATGGTCGACACGGTGGGAATGATCCCGATGTGCCGGGTGGCCTGGGTCATCAACGGCACCAGCGGCATCGGGTCGTTCTTCGGTGCCATGAACCCGCGGCGCAGTGAGGTCTCCGCGGACTGTTTGTAGGAGTCCTCGACCATGGACGTGTCCTCGATGAGGATGTAGTCGAAGCCGGCGCGTTCGAGGCTGCGCGCCATGTCGATGTAGATGTCGGGGCGCATCCAGTCGGTCGCGTTGGAGCCGATCCACGGGCCGTCGCCGTTGGCGGGACTCCACGCGTGGATTCCGAATCCGTCTCCGAGGAACCATCCGAGATGAAACATTGCCTACTCCTTTACTTCTGCGGTGTGTGGTGATGCCCGGGCGGGGCGACGAGCGAGATCATGCGGCGCTCATGTCGATCCGCCGGTAGGACTCGACGAGTTGTTGGGTGTACGGGTGCTGCGGATGATTCAGAACCGTGGCGGTCGAACCGGATTCGACGATCGTCCCGGCGTTCATCACGAGCAGCTGCTCGGTGAGGAAACCGGTCGCCGGCAGGCCGTGGGAGATGAACACGAGACCGAGGGAATGGGTGCGCACGTAGCCTTTGAGGAGGTTCAGCACCACCGCCTGCGCGGAGATGTCGAGTGCACTGACGGCCTCGTCGCACACCAGGATCTCCGGGCGCACCGCCAGTGCCCGCGCGATCGACAGTCGTTGGCGCTGACCGCCGGAGAGCTGATCGGGGTAGCGGTCGAGGAGTTCGGCGTCGATGCCGAGTTCGTCGACGATCTCCTCCACCGCGGCGTCGGCGGCCCGTCGGTCCATCCCACCGAGCAATTCGGCGGGCCGCCGGACGGCGTGGCGCACGCGGTGGCGCGGATCGAACGTCGTGGTGGTGTCCTGCGCGACGAGCTGAACGGTCTGCAGATACTCCGTGCGTCGCGTCCGCCACTTCAGCAGATCGGCGAGATCGTTGCCGTCGACGAGCACCAGACCGGCACTCGGCTCGGACAGGCCGACGATCATCCGACCCAATGTGGATTTGCCCGAACCACTTTCGCCGACGATCCCGGTAGCGACACCGGAGGCGAACCGTGCGTCGACACCGTCGAGTGCGCTCACCCCGCCGTAGCGTTTGGTGACTCCGACCAGTTCGATGGTGGTGCTCATGCGACTATCTCCGCTCGGGTGAGGTCGTCGACGGTGGGCAGCCGGTCACGGTCGCACGACTGGAGCGTCGGCATGCACGCGAACAGCCCGCGGGTGTACGGGTCGGTGGCGTCAGTGACGTGCTCGGGATCGAGATGCTCGACGATCCGCCCGGCGCGCATCACCAGCATCCGGTCGCAATACTTGCGAGACAGCGGAAGATCGTGGGAGATGAAGACCAGCGCGGCTCCCTCGTCGGCGGCCAGACCGGTCAGCAACTCCATCACGGTGATCGCCAGCGTGACGTCGAGCGCACTGGTCGGCTCGTCGGCGATGAGTAGTTCCGGCTCGCCGGCCAGGGCGATCGCCATCATCACCCGCTGGCGCATGCCGCCCGAGAGTTGTTCGGGCAGAGCGCCCATGACGCGCCTCGGATCGGTGATCCCGACCTGTCGCAGCCGCTCCTCGGCGATGCCGCGCCGCGCTCGCCGCGACCCGTGCCTCGCCGACGGCAGTACGGCCAGGAGCTGGCTACCCACACTCCACACCGGGTCGAGGCTGCTCATCGCGTCCTGGAAGATCATCGAGATCCCCTCCCGGCGTACCGGAATGCGCTTGGCGGGAGCGTCGAGCAGCGAACGGCCCATGCAGGTCAGCGTGGTTGCGCTGACGGTGCCCGCCTCCGGGCTGATGAATCCGCCGATCGCGTTGGCGATGCTGGACTTTCCCGATCCCGACTCGCCGACGATGGCGAGGCGTTCACCGCGCCGGACGGTGAAGCTGGTCGGCTCCACCTTGACCGCACCGTGGTAGGCGACGGTGAGGTCGGCGACCTCGAGGACAGGCATGTCGGAGTGGGCATCGGCCGTATGCGTTGCGCCGGAGTCAGTGTGCGGCGTGTCGGCGGCCAGGCGGGGTGCGTGATCGAGTGTCATTGTTCGAGCTCCGAGTAGTCGATGACGTTGTCGGTGCGGAACACATAGCCCTTGAGGTTGTTGGCGAATGCGTTCAGCGGCTGGACGTATCCGACGTAGACCGTCGGCATCTGGTCGGCGAGGATGCGGGTGGCGTTGTTCCACTGGGTCCACGCCGCCGTCGAGAGCGGGTCCCCGGCGGCGTTGCCGGCGGCGATGGCGTCGTTGAGCGGTGCGTAGTCGAAGTCGGGCCAGTTGATCGGCGATCCGGGTGTGTAGAACAGCGACAGCACATACGGCGGCGACTGGACGACGGCGTAGTCACGACCCATGGATGCCTGGAAGGTCTTGTTGGCCAGTCCTTCCTGGAACACCGCAGAGTTGACCTCGTTGATGGTGACCTCGAATCCGGCACTGGCGGCTGCGGTTTGGATCTGAACCGCGGTCTCCTTCAGGTCGGGCACGGCGTTGTTGACGGTCAGTGTGAACTTGAC
>NZ_BAEI01000066.1 GCF_000241325.1 Gordonia polyisoprenivorans NBRC 16320 = JCM 10675
GGAATGGGGGTGAGCACGACCGGCACCCTGCTCCCGATCACCGATGTCATCGCCCTCGCCGCCCAGTGCCAGCCGTGGCTGGCGGTGTTCGACGACCACACCAGTCTGCCCCTGTATTTGGGTCGGGCACGCCTGGCGAGTCAAGGACAACGGATCGCGTTGTTCGCCAAAGACGGCGGCGAGTACTGCTCGTTTCCCGGATGTACTCAGCCCGCCGCGCACGTCGAAATCCATCACGCCACCAAAGACCACGCGAAAGGCGGGCTCACCAACATCGGTGACCTCGCCCCCGCCTGCGGCAAACACAACCGGATGGTCGGCGACAAACCCGGACAATTCACGACCGGCATCTATGGGGACGGGCCGTGGGCCGGACGATGCTGGTGGCGCAAAAACACCCCCGTCGGCGCAGCGACACCGAACCCCAAACGCACCAACGCACTCCCCGACGTCGGGGCCACCTACACCGACGCGCTGGCCCGCATCCGCGCGGAATTACATCCACCACCCGACCCGACACCGGGTGATACCGATACCGATCTCGCCGAGCGCGACGACCGGGACTCGATGCTGCCCACCAACCGAATCCGCCGCACCCGAATCCCGATCGGGCACGGCTACTACGACCTCGTCGAAATCCTCACCCCCGACCCCAGCCCGGACTCGCCGATCGAAACCCAACTCGCCCACCTACTCGGTGACCGCGGACTCTAGACCCCGTCACGTGCTTCCGTTCGGGGTCGGAAACCAGCAGCGGCGCAACAGGTCTCGAGGCTCGTCGCTAACGCTCCTCGACACCTCGACCACCGGAAGAAAAGGGAACTCCGCTAACGCTCCTCGGCACCTCGACCACCGACTAAAAGGGATCCTCCGCCCGGTAAGGAAGCCCCCTCCCGATGGTCGAGGCCTCGACACCCCCGACGGCCGAGACCGGCATCGCACGCTGCGCACATGTTTGCCGGAACGCTCGAGGAGAACTGTCGGGGTGTTTCGATACGCTCGGTGGGTGGCAGAAGCAGATCAGGTGGCAAACGACGGTCCGTCCGCCGACGTGCGAGAACAGTGGTCGACGTTGGCCGAGGAGATCCGTGAACATCAGTTCCGGTACTACGTCAAAGACGCACCGATCATCTCCGACGGCGAGTTCGACCGGCTGTTGCGGCGTCTGCAGGAACTCGAGGAGGCGCATCCGGAGCTGGCCACTGCCGACTCGCCGACCAAGCTCGTCGGCGGAGGATTCTCCACCGCGTTCACGCCCGTCGACCATCTTGAGCGAATGTTGTCGCTGGACAACGTCTTCGACGCCGACGAGATGCGAGCGTGGGTCGCCCGGGTGGCCGACGAGGTGGGCTCTGGAACCGAGTACCTGTGCGAGCTCAAGATCGACGGGGTCGCGCTGGCGTTGGTGTACCGCGACGGCGTGCTCGATCACGCCACCACCCGCGGTGACGGTCGCACCGGCGAAGACGTCACCCTCAACGCGCGCACCATCACCGATGTCCCGCAACGCCTGACCGCCTCCGACGAGTACCCGATACCGCACGTCCTCGAAGTACGCGGTGAGGTCTTCTTCCGAGTGGAGGACTTCGAGACTCTCAACGCCTCGTTGGTGGCCGACGGTAAGCCGCCGTTCGCGAATCCGCGCAATTCCGCAGCGGGTTCGCTGCGACAGAAGAATCCCCAGATCACCGCGCGACGTCGGCTGCGGATGATCTGCCACGGCATCGGCCACACCGAAGGATGGCGCCCGGCGTCACTGCACGACGCCTACCTCGCGCTCGGTGCCTGGGGGCTGCCGGTGTCCTCGCACACCACCAAACTCGTTGGCGCAGAGGCGATTCTCGACAAGATCGCCTACTGGGGTGAGCACCGCCACGATGTCGAGCACGAGATCGACGGCATCGTCGTCAAAGTCGACGACGTCACGCTGCAACGCCGACTCGGTGCCACCTCGCGCGCACCCCGCTGGGCGATCGCCTACAAGTACCCGCCCGAGGAGGTCACCACCGAACTGCTCGGCATCGAGGTCAATGTCGGACGCACCGGCCGGGTCACCCCGTTCGCGGTGCTCGCGCCGGTGCTCGTCGCCGGTTCCACCGTGTCACGGGCCACCCTGCACAACGGGTCGGAGGTCAAGCGCAAGGGCGTGCTCATCGGCGACACGGTCACCATCCGCAAGGCCGGTGACGTGATCCCCGAGGTCCTCGGTCCCGTCGTCGACCTGCGTGACGGCAGCGAGTACGCCTTCGAGATGCCCGACACATGTCCCGAGTGCGGTTCGGTGCTGCGGCCGGAGAAGGACAGCGACGCCGACATCCGTTGTCCCAACGCGCGGTCGTGCCCGGCGCAGCTGCGTGAGCGACTGTTTCACCTCGCCGGACGCAGTTCCTTCGACATCGAGGCCCTCGGGTACGAGGCGGCCGGCGCGTTGCTGAGTGCTGGGGTGATCACCGATGAGGGAGACCTGTTCTCGCTCAACGCAGATGATCTTGCGAAGACCGCATTGTTCACCACCAAGAAGGGCACGTTGTCGGCGAACGGTACGCGCCTGCTGGCCAATCTCGACAAGGCGAAAGAGGTGCCCCTGTGGCGGGTGCTCGTCGGCCTGTCGATCCGCCACGTCGGCCCGCCCACGGCTCGTGCGCTGGCGACCGAATTCGGCTCCTTGCAGGCGATCGAGGACGCCGACCCGGAACGCCTGGCCGCCGTCGAGGGGGTCGGTCCCACCCTCGCGCAGAGCATTCACGATTGGTTCACCGTCGACTGGCATCGCGAGATCGTCGAGAAGTGGCGTGCTGCAGGCGTTTCCATGGAGGACGAGCGAGACGAGTCGATCGAGCGCACATTGGAGGGCAAGACGATCGTCGTCACCGGGTCATTGCAGGATTTCTCGCGCGACGGCGCCAAGGAAGCGATCCTCGTCCGCGGCGGTAAGGCATCGGGATCGGTGTCGAAGAAGACCGACTTCGTGGTGGTGGGGGATTCGCCCGGCTCCAAGGCCGACAAGGCCGAACAACTCGGGGTACCCATCCTCGACGAGGACGGCTTCAAGCACCTTCTGGAGACAGGCGAGCCGGCGCCGAATTGAGAATCGCGGTCCGGAAATCGGAGACCGTGTGCGGCAGCCACAGTGCCTGGATGGGAGACAGCGGAGGGTCGGTGAACTCCTTGACCATCACCCGGCCGCCGTGCGCCGGGCCTGCAGGCGCGGTCACGAAGGCGCACGCCGTGGTGTCCACGAGCACAGCGGTGGTCGGTGGCGTGCCCTGGACCCGATTGATCCGCAGGATCGGTTCGAACCCCGACCGCCGACAATGCGCGACGAGGAAATCGGTGTAATACGAGTGACGTTCGGGTGCCCAGACGATCACCGGGTGTTCGGCGACGTCGGACATCGAGATCCGATCGAGGGTGGCCAGTGGGTGATCGATCGTCACCGCCAGACGGAGTTCCTGATAGCCGATCACGGCTGAGATCAGTTCGGATGGGGTGTCGATGCCGCGGCGCAGGACCAGATCGACCCGGTTCTGCAGCAGATCATCGACGAACTGTGCCGGAAACACCGGTCGGGCGGTCACCGGGATGTCCTCGTGACGCTGGACAGCGGATTCGACGATAGAGAAGACCTCGGCGCCGGAGAGAGCCGGCGAATGTCCGACGACGAAAACCGGTGGACGCTGTTGCGCCACGGCCCGCACCGAGCGGGTGAGATGGCGCGCGCCGGTGAGGATCGCACGTGCATTGCGCAGGAGATCCTCGCCGGCCGGGGTCAGCGTCAGCCCGCGATGCTCCCGATTGAACAGGGATACGCCCAACTCGTTCTCGAGCCGTCGGATGGCGGTCGACAGGGCCTGCTGGGTGACGAAGACCCTGGTCGCCGCGTCCGCGAGGGTATCCGATTCGGCTACCGCGACGAATTGTTCGAGTCGACGAATGTCCGGCAATGGCAGGGAAAACTCGGAAGCGTCGGGCATATACAAATGGTAGTTGATCGAATACCAATACAAATCGATGGTGTTTGTGTATTGCTGCTCGTAGCGTGAATGATCACAGGCGAGAGGCGACATGCCGATCGCGTAGGGACGAGGCAACGAAATGGGGGCGCATGACCGGCACCGTCACGCACTCGGCGATCACACATGAGGATCTGTCCGGCAAGACCGCCGTCGTTGCGGCCGGCGCCAAGAATCTCGGTGGACTGATCTCGACCGAACTCGCGCGATCCGGCGCCAACGTGGTCGTCCACCATCATGGTGACTCCTCACGTGCAGATGCCGAGCGCACCGTCGCCGAGATCGCGGCGCTGGGCGCCGAGGCGATCACGGTCGCCGGCGATCTCACTCGTCCGGCCGCGGTCACCGCGCTCTTCGACGCCGCCATCGACGCCTTCGGCAGCGTCGATCTGGCGGTCAACACCGTCGGCAAGGTACTGCGGAAACCGCTGGTCGAGGTCACCGAGGCCGAATACGATTCGATGTTCGACATCAATGCCAAGAGCGCCTTCTTCTTCCTCGCCGAAGCCGGTAAACGGTTGTCCGACAACGGATCGGTGGTCACCATCGTCACCTCGCTGCTGGCCGCATTCACCGACGGGTACTCGACGTATGCCGGCAGCAAGAGTCCCGTGGAGCACTTCACCCGCGCGGCGGCAAAGGAATTCGCCGACCGCGGGATCTCGGTCAACAACATCGCGCCCGGGCCCATGGACACCCCGTTCTTCTATCCGCAGGAGACCCCCGAGCGTGTCGAGTTCCACAAGTCGCAGGCCATGGGTGGGCGGCTGACGGAGATCTCCGATATCGCACCGATCGTGAAATTCCTTGCCACCGATGGGCATTGGATCACCGGACAGACTCTGTTCGCCAACGGCGGCTACACCACCCGGTGAGTGCCGATCGAGCCGCAACGAACCCGAGGAGGCGACACCCATGACCGACGCCCCGCCCATCAGCTCCCTACCCGCACCTGTCCGCGCGTCGATCGAGGCAACCAATGCGGGTGATCTCGCCGCCTTTCTCGCGACATTCACACCCGATGGGGCGGTGGATGATTGGGGTCGCACCTTCACCGGTCGGGAGCCGATCGCCGCATGGAGTGACGCCGAGTACATCGGCAAGAACATGACACTCGAGGTGCTCTCGGCCGAGTTCCCCGACGTGCGCACGGTCGTCGTCAAGGCCTCCGTCGGTGGCGACGGGTTCAACGGTCCGTCGACGTTCACCTACCGAATCGACGGTGACGAGGGCGCCGCGGTGACGCTCATGCAGATCCGCGAATAGGGCGGATGCGCGAATGGCGGCCTGGCTCAGCCCAGGGCGGCGTCGAAGGCTCGGTGGGCGATATCGTCGAAAACCACGAATCGCACGGATCGCACCGCCGTCGACGATTCGCGGACGGTCTGCACGGCGATCCGTGCGCCGCCCTCGACGGGCCATCGGTAGATCCCGGTCGAGATGGCTGGGAAGGCCACCGTCTGGGCGCCGAGATCGTCGGCGACACGTAGGGATTCGCGATAACACGAAGCGAGTAGTGGCGAGCGGTCGTCGGAGGTGGAGTACACCGGCCCGACGGTGTGGATGACCCATCGGGCGTCGAGGTCGCCGGCGGTCGTCGCCGCTGCCGCGCCGGTCGGCAATCCGTCGGGATAGGTGCTCGCGCGCAATTCCCGACAGGCGGTGAGAATGGCCGGGCCACCTCTGCGATGAATCGCTCCGTCGACCCCGCCGCCACCGAGGAGCGAGGAGTTGGCGGCGTTGACGATCGCATCCACCGACTCGTCGGTGATGTCGCCGCGTACCACGGTGATCTCGGGCACGGGCGCTCAGGATTCCGCGCGCAACACCGTGGACACGATCCCGGCGAGATAACCGAGTCGCGCGATCTCCGACGGACGGAAGTCCGGTCCGCCGATGCGTCCCAACAGAATTGCCTTCGATCCGTCACCGAGCGGAGCGGCCGCCAACCGGGTGTCCATCTCCTGCCAACCCTCGGGTACCCAGTCGGCTTCGGAGTCGAGCCGGACGGCGCTCTGCAGCGGGAGCCAGTCCACAGTTGTCGCATGCGTCTCGGGCGCACCGGAACTGCCGAACAACTGCAGCACACCACCCGCGGCCCGGGTCAGCACCGTCGCCCACGACACCCGCAGCACGCGAGGCGCATTGTCGACCAGTACCTGCAATCGGTCATCGAGTGCGGTGGCGACCTGATCGACCAACTCCAGCTCGCGATGGGTGTCGAGCACTCCGGAGTACGGGCGGATCGAGTCCACCCGGACGCCCTTGACCTTCTCTGCGGCGGTGATCAGCGTGTCCGGCAGTGAGCCGGGCGCCACCTCGACCACGAGGTCATCGACCGCATAGCCGTCCGCACGTTCGACGACCTCGAGGGACAAGATGTCGGCGCCGACCGAGCCGAGCTGGACGGCGAGCAGACCGAGACTTCCCGGCCGGTCTTGGAGGTACACCCGAAGCAGGTAGGACACGGCCGCCATTGTCGCACCGGCCCAGCGGTGCTGCCGAGGACGGGCCGCCGGTGCCCGGGTGCGGTCGGCGACGATGCCGGTCACGCGAATCCCCGAGCACGGTCATCGGCGATGGCGAATGCGGTGCGGGCGCACGTTCGGCAGCATGCGAGCGACGCGCTCGTGACGATGATCACGCCGGCGATCCTACGCCCGTCTAATCACTTCCCGACGCGGCGACGCTGCACGGTGACCGAACCGACGCCACGATGGAACCGTGGCCGACACCAACGACGACACAGAACCCGGCGACCGGTCCGGCGCGCACGCACCCGACCGTGAGGCGGCGCATGTGACCACATCGGTGGCCCGGCGCATCGAGCCGGGCCGAGAACATGACTTCGTCACGTGGACCGACGCCGGAATCGCGTTGGCGCGAACCTTTCCCGGATTTCTCGGGGGCGGCTGGCTACGGTCGGCAAAACGGCCCGACGAGTACTACGTCGTCTATCGGTTCGCCGACGGGTCGGCGCTCGACGACTGGGACAGGTCTCCGGTTCGCCGGGCATGGCTGACGCGAGGCGAGGGCGTGGCGGTCGAACACGCCACGCATCGACTCTCGGGTATCGAGGGATGGTTCGAACCGCAATCCCATCTGACGCATGCGGTCCGCGTGCTCGGTGCGCCGCCGCCGCGCTGGAAGCAGGCGATCACCATCTGGCTGGGATTCTTCCCGTTGTCGGTGCTGATCAATTATCTGGTGGTTGCCCATCTCGGTGATCTGCCGCTGGTGCTCAAGACGCTGATCGCCACGCTGATCAGCACCCCGGTGATGGTGTACGTGCTGCTGCCGTGGATCACCGCCCGCCTGGCGCGATGGCTGCGCTGACCGTGGCCTAGGCTTGACGGGGTTGCCGGTCGGTAGACCGACCGCAGCGACATCGGGCCCGGCGACGCATCGGGCCCGGCGAGATCCGGCACGGAAGGACACGATCGACATGGCAGGGGACTCAGAGTCCGCGAGCACGGGGTCTGTGGACACCGGATCCGCGGCCACCGGATCTGCGATCACCCGCGACGAGGTTGCGCATCTGGCCCGGCTGTCGCGGCTGGCGCTGAGCGAGGACGAACTCGACGTCTATGCGCAGCAACTCGATTCGATTCTCGCCCATGTCGCGCAGGTGTCGGAGGTGGCCGCCGACGACGTGCCACCGACCGCCCATCCGGCGGCGCTGGCCAATGTGCTGCGTCCCGATGTGGCCGTACCGGGGCTGACCACCGAGCAGGCGCTGTCCGGGGCGCCCGCCGTCGAGCAGGATCGTTTCGCGGTCCCGCAGATCCTGGGGGAGGAACAGTGAGCGCGCCGTCGACCCGTACGTCCACCGAGATCACCGGCCTGACCGCCGCCGAACTGGGCGCCAAGATCGCCGCCCGCGAGGTGTCCTCGGTCGAGGTGACCTCGGCGCATCTCGATCGCATCGCCGAGATCGACAACCAACTGGGCGCATTCCTGCACGTCAGTGGTCCGCAAGCGCTGGTGGCGGCCAAGGCGGCCGACGACGCCATCGCCGCGGGCGAGGTGCGGTCGCCGCTTGCCGGTGTACCGATCGCCCTCAAGGACGTGTTCACCACCACCGATGCGCCGACCACCTGCGGGTCGAAGATCCTCGAAGGCTGGGTGCCCCCGTACGACGCGACCGTCACCGAGCGGCTGCGCTCGGCGGGTCTGCCGATCCTCGGCAAGACCAACATGGACGAGTTCGCGATGGGCAGTTCCACCGAGAACTCCGCCTACCAGGTGACGCGAAATCCCTGGGACGTCACCAGGATTCCCGGCGGCTCGGGCGGCGGTAGTGCTGCGGCACTCGCCTCGTTCCAGGCCCCGCTGGCCATCGGCACCGACACCGGTGGATCGATCCGCCAACCCGCAGCGGTCACCGCCACCGTCGGCGTCAAGCCGACCTACGGCACCGTCTCCCGGTACGGGCTCGTCGCGTGCGCGTCGTCGCTCGACCAGGGTGGGCCGTGTGCGCGCACCGTGCTCGACACCGCGCTGCTCCACGAGATCATCGCCGGTCACGACCCGCGCGACTCCACCTCGATCGACGCCCCGGTCCCGGATGTGGTCGGCGCGGCCAAGGCCGGTGCGGCGGGCGATCTGAGTGGCGTGCGCGTGGGCGTTGTCCGCGAACTGCAGGGGGAGGGCTACCAGTCCGGGGTGCTCGCCTCCTTCGAACAGGCCGTTGCCGAGCTGACCGCGCGCGGGGCGCAGGTCGTCGAGGTGTCGTGCCCGCACTTCACCTACGCGCTCGGCGCGTACTACCTGATCCTGCCCAGCGAGGTGTCGAGCAACCTCGCGCGCTTCGACGCCATGCGCTACGGACTGCGCGTCGGCGACGACGGCCACCACAGCGCCGAAGAGGTCATGGCGCTCACCCGGGAAGCCGGTTTCGGCCCGGAGGTCAAGCGCCGCATCATGATCGGCACCTACGCACTGTCCTCGGGCTACTACGACGCCTACTACGGTCAGGCCCAGAAGGTGCGAACCCTCATCGCCGCCGACTTCGACGCCGCCTTCGAGAAGGTCGACGTCCTGGTCTCACCGACCACCCCGACGACCGCGTTCCGGATCGGCGAGAGGGTCGACGATCCGCTCGCGATGTATCTGTTCGACCTGGCGACGCTCCCGGTGAACCTCGCCGGTGTCGCGGCGATGTCGGTGCCGTCCGGTGTCTCCGCCGACGACGGGCTGCCCGTCGGGTTGCAGATCATGGCTCCAGCACTCGCCGACGACCGGCTCTACCGTGTGGGGGCGGCCTACGAAGCCGCCCGCGGACCGATCGCGTAACTTCCCGGCATCACGGCAGCGCGCCCTGTTCGGGCCCGTAGCGGTGCCCGGTCCCGGCGGGGCCGTCGAGGGCGCCGAGCAGATCCACCGACGTCTGCACGAACGACACCACCGGCAGCCACGGCGGGGTGTGCATCCGCGCACCCACGATCCGGGTCTGCGCCGGGCGTGTCGGTGGGCGCCACACCGCTGCCGTCGACCATCGGGTGACCGGGTCGGACGAGTTGGCGAACACGATGCGCGACGACCCGCCGCCCCGCGGATCGACGGTGTCGGCGGGGACCCCGGCCAGCACGGTGCCCGCCACCGCACCCGGATGGCGGGTATTGGCCCACTCCCGCGCACGGTCGGCGCCGAGGGCGCCCAGACTCTGTCCGTAGAGGTACACCCGCGGTCGAGCGACACCCGGCGGCAGCGAGTCGCGGGCGTCGAGGACGTGGCGTAACAGGGCCACGGTTGCGGTTGTGGCCGAACCGCGGTCGGAGACGAAGACCCGCCAGGACGAGGCCGATGCGTACGGCAACGACAAGAACTCCACATCGTCGTGCAGACGTGCGCGCATCGCCGTCGTCGCCTGCGGGTCGACCCACCCCGATCCGGTGGGTACCGCGATCACCACCGCGCCGCGGCGCAAACCGCCCTCGCGAACCCACGTGTCGGTGAGAACGGTTGCTGCTCGGTCGATGTCGGCAGCCGTGGGTGTGGCATCGATCGATGCGGCAGCCGAGGTCGCGGGCGTGGCGAACAGTACGACCGTGGCGAGTGCTGCGGTTGCCGCCATCGCAGCGCGGCGCCCGAACCATGCGACCGCGACGAACCCCGCACATCCGGCCGCGGCCGGCGCCGCAGGGTATGCGGGCCCCACGCCTGCGATTCCGATATCGCTGCGGAGAATGTTCTGCCACAACGTGTTTGCAATCGACCCGGCCATCAGGACGGCGACCGCGAGAGCGGCAACCGCCCACGAGGTGATGAGGCGTTCGGGCCGTGCCGACCCGAGTGCACGACCCACCGCCGTCATCACCGCCACGCACACGCCGGTCAGGACGGCTGCGGTGACGACATCCCGTGGCAACGAGCCCGGCCACAAGGCGATGAGCGCGCCGATGAGCCCGCCGACCACGGTGAGCGAACCCGGTGGGGAGAGTCGGCCCAGTGCTCGTCGGACCAGCGCTCGTCGGCCCAGTGCTCGTCGGTTCGGTGCGACGGTGTCGACGGCGGAGGTCATCGCGCCACCCCGCTGTGGCCACCGACCTCGGCGATGACCCGAACGGCGGTCGACGCCGCGATCGTCGTCATCGACTCCGACGGTGCCGGCGGGCCGGAGTACTGCCGCCACGTGTTCAGGGCCAGGCCGGCGCGACTGAGCTCGGCGGCAGCCGAACACACGGGATCGTGGCACGCCGCGTGCATCCGCTCGATGAGCATGTGATCGAGGGCCGGTCGGGCCCACGGGCCCAGCGGGCGGCCGGTGCGCTGCGCGTAGCGCAGCAGATCATAGCCGAAATCGTGTGTGCGACAAGCATTCTCAAACCGCTCGGGTAAGGGGATCGGCGATGAGCAGCCGCCGTCGGGGTTGGCCGGGTAGCCGCTCTCGAGCACTGGTCGATAACCCATGACGGCCGCGAAATCCGTGGGGAGAACACGCTGCACGCTCTCCGGATGGGGGCCGACGAGCGTGCGAACCGTCTGCTCCGCGGCGGTGGCGTCGGTCGGGGAGTGATCGAGCACCGCCGATGCCCTTCCGGCGGCCATCACGTGCAACGCCATCACGGTCAGGCCGATCAGAATCCACATCACCGGACGGAAGCCACGTCGCCGCCGTGTTCGTCGAGCATCGTCAGAAGTCATGCCGCTGACGCTAGGAACGATGATCACGTGGGCACATCGCCCGCGCGAGCCGATCGGTGTCGGCTCCGTAGAGGGTGACTGTGGACCGGTCTGGCTCTTGGGTAGCGTGCGGATCCCACTCCGCAGTATGAGGACTTCGACCGATACGCCGCCTAGCGTGGAGGTCGAGGTGATCACATGATGGGACGGATGGTCCGAGCGGCACGCGCTGCGGCCGTGGATGAACTGCGCACGTTGCCGGTCGTGGCGCACCCGGGCGTGCGTGCCTGGGTGCGGTCTCCGGGTAACTGGTTCTTCGCGATCTTCGCGGGGGTGCTGTTCGCGGTGTCGTGGCCGACAATGCCTCTGACACTGAATGTTCCGGCGTACGCCTGGCCGATTCTGGCTGCGGTGGCGGCGTGGCCGGTGGCGATGGCGTGGAGTGCGCCGATGCTGGGCTGGGCGATCTCGGTGATCGGGGCGCAGCTCATCGGGCTGTTCATCCCCGCGGCACCGGGGTGGCCGTGGACGATTCAGGTCACCCACATCATCGCGTTCCTGATCCTGACGTTCATGGCGTATCTGCGCTGCCCGTTGCGGTTGCTCGCGCCGGTGTGGATCTGCGCGTCGCTGGTGATGGCGTTCGCGGCACCGCCGGGCGCGCGGGTCGGCTGGGTGGTCGGACTGACCTTCATGGCCGTCGTCGTGGCCCTGCTGCGCGGGTTGCTCACCTCGCGCAGGCAACTCGCCGTGCGCACCGAGGAGACCAAGGTCGCCGAGTCGACCAGCGCGGTGCTGCAGGAACGTGCCCGGATCGCTCGAGACCTGCACGACGTTGTGGCACATCGCATGTCGATGGTCGTCGTGATGGCCCAGACCGCGCGGTACCGGCTGCCCGACGTCGACGAGGTCTGCGCGGCCGAGTTCGAGGCGATCGCGCAGGCCGCGCGCACCTCACTCGACGAGGTGCGGCAATTGCTCGGCGTCCTGCGGGTGTCGGGAGCCGGCGATGGAGGGGAGGTGGCGCCCGCCCCGAGTCCCGGCCTCGCCGACATCGACGCGCTGATCAGCCAGACCCGCCGGGCCGGCGCGCGAATCGACTTCACCGACGAACTCGACCACCCGGTGTTCGCCGAGTCGTCGGCGCTGGTGATCTATCGCATCGTGCAGGAATGCCTGGCCAACGCGACGCGGCATGCGCCGGGCGGCGACATCGAGGTGCGTCTGACCCCGGTCGTCGGCGAGCCGTACGCGGGTCCCGCCGCACAGGTCAGCGTCGTCAACACCGCCCCGACCGAACCTCCCCTGCACCTGTCCGGGGCCGGGGTGGGTATCGCGGGTATGGGCGACCGGGCGCGGGCGGTGGCCGGATCCCTGACCGCCACACCCACATCCGACGGCGGATTCGCGGTGCGCGCCCACATCCCCGCCTCGGCACGGACTCCGGTGATGTCGTCGCTCGCGGTGTCGCATGGTGCGGTGCCGGAGCTCCCCGCCAACGGGTAACGTTGCGGCCGTGCCGATCACGCTCGTCGTCGCCGATGACCAGGCGATGGTCCGTCAAGGATTCTCGGCCCTGCTCGCCGCGCAACCCGATCTGTCGGTGCTCGGTGACGCCGCCGACGGCATCGAGGCCGTGGAATTGTGTCGCCGGGTCCATCCCGATGTGGTCCTGATGGATGTGCGGATGCCGCGCCGCGACGGGTTGTGGGCGGCCGCACAGATTCTCGGTGCGCGTGGCGCCGACGAGGTGCAACTACCCGCCGACGGCGTCGCAGGCCGCACGAAGGTGCTGATGTTGACCACCTTCGACATCGACGACTATGTGTACGAGGCGTTGCGGATCGGTGCGTCGGGTTTCTTGTTGAAGGACGCCCCCGCCGACGAACTCGTCCGGGCGGTACGGGTGGTCGCCGCGGGCGAGGCACTGCTGGCGCCGTCGATCACCCGCCGCCTCATCCGTGAGGTCACCGGGCGCCGGGCGCGCCCCCGTTCCGACGCGGCGGTGGAGACGTTGACCCCGCGGGAGCGTGAGGTGCTCGATCTCGTCGCCGATGGCAAATCGAACCAGGAGATCGCCACCGACCTGTTCGTCGCCGAACAGACCGTGAAAACCCATGTGAGCAGCGTCCTGACCAAGTTGTCGTTGCGCGATCGCGCCCAGGCGGTCGTCTTCGCCTACGAGAACGGGCTCAAGTGAGGACCGCGAGCCCGCCGCGCGGGTCCCGACGGCGGGCACGAGGGCGCCGTCGGCACTAGATTGTGTGCAGACGCGGGGTCGCGCGGAATTCCGGCGATCCCGGCTCCAACGGGCAGGAGGCTCACAGCGGTATGGCCAAGAGATTCGGGATTCTCACATCCGGCGGCGACTGCCCCGGACTGAACGCGGTGATCCGCGGCGCAGTACTCAAGGGTGAGACGGTCTACGGCCACGAGTTCGTCGGCTTCCGCGACGGCTGGTACGGCCTCGTCTATGGCGACATCATGGAACTCGACCGCTCGGTGGTGCGCGGCCTGTCCAACCAGGGCGGCACCATCCTCGGCACGAGCCGGTTCGGCCCGTACTCCGAACCCGACGGTGGCCCCGACGCCATCAAGAAGGTTCTCAAGAACCTCGGGATCGACGGTGTCATCGCCATCGGCGGTGAGGGCACCGCATCGGCGGCCAAACGTCTCTACACCGACGGCATCAACATCGTCGGCGTCCCCAAGACGATCGACAACGACATCAACGCCACCGACTACACGTTCGGCTTCGACACCGCGGTCAACATCGCCACCGAGGCGATCGACCGGCTGCGGACCACGGGCAACTCGCACAAACGCTGCATGGTGCTCGAGGTGATGGGACGTCACGCGGGCTGGATCGCCCTGCATTCGGGGATCGCCGGCGGCGCGCACGCGATCCTGATCCCGGAGCAGCCCGAGAGCATGAATCAGATCTGCGCGTGGGTGACCAGCGTCAAGAATCGTGGCCGCGCGCCGATGGTCGTCGTCGCCGAGGGCTTCAAGTTGCCCGACATGGGAGAAGCCCACTCCACCAAGGGGCTCGACGGGTTCAACCGTCCGCGCCTCGGCGGTATCGCCGAGGTGCTGGCACCGATGATCGAGGAGCGCACCGGCATCGAGACCCGCGCGACCGTGCTCGGACACATCCAGCGCGGCGGCACGCCCACCTCGTTCGACCGGGTGCTGGCCACTCGCATGGGTATGGCCACCGCCGACCTCGTCGCCGACAAGTACTGGGGTCACATGATCGCGCTGCGCGGCACCGAGATGCACCGGATCACCTTCGACGAGGCGCTGGCCAACCCCAAGACGGTGCCGCTGGACCAGTATCAGGAGATCCGGGTCATCTTCGGCTGAGGTGCGGCCCGGTTCACGCCGGGTCGCGGGGGATCACGATCCACAGCAGCAGATACAGCAGCACCTGCGGACCGGGCAGCAGGATCGAGGCGACGAACGCCGCGCGGACCAGGGACGCATCCCATCCGTAGCGTGCGGCGATGCCGCCGCACACTCCGCCCAGCCAGGCGTCGCCGCGTGAGCGCGTGAGCCGGCGTGCGGTGGGAACCGGTGTGGTGTGCGGTGTCTGGTGAATGGTCATCGGGCGTCCTTTCGCCGGGGCATCTGACACCTGAAACGCTAGGTGTCTGCGGCGCCGGTGGCATCGGGGACGTCCCTGCTTTCGTCCCCGAGATTTGTCCCGACCCGCGGCCGCATAAACTGGTGGCCATGACTGCCGCAGCTGCCGAATTGATGGACTACGACCAGGTCATCGACGAATTCGATCCGGTGATGGGACTCGAGGTCCACGTCGAACTCGGTACCACGACCAAGATGTTCTGCGGCTGCCCCACAGCGTTCGGGGCCGACCCCAACACCCAGGTCTGCCCGGTGTGCATCGGCCTGCCGGGCTCACTCCCGGTGGTCAACGCCACCGCCGTCGAATACGCGATCCGTATCGGTCTCGCACTGAACTGCTCGATTCGTCCCTCGAGCGTGTTCGCCCGCAAGAACTACTTCTATCCCGATCAGCCGAAGAACTACCAGATCAGTCAGTACGACGAGCCGATCGCCTACGAAGGTCACCTCGACGTCGCACTCTCCGATGGCACCACCTGGCGCGTGGAGATCGAGCGCGCACACATGGAGGAGGACACCGGCAAGTCGCTGCACATCGGTGGCGCCGGGCGCATCCACGGGGCCGATCACTCCTTGCTCGACTACAACCGGGCCGGGGTGCCACTCGTGGAGATCGTCACCAAACCCATCGTCGGTGCCGGAGCGCGCGCGCCCGAGGTGGCCCGCGCCTATGTGACCGCGCTTCGGGATCTGCTGAAGTCGCTCGGGGTCTCCGACGTGCGGATGGATCAGGGGTCGCTGCGTTGCGACGCCAACGTGTCCCTGATGCGCAAGGGCGCAAGCGAATTCGGTACCCGTACCGAAACCAAGAACGTCAACTCGCTCAAGAGTGTCGAGACGGCGGTGACCTTCGAGATGCGCAGGCAGGCCGCGGTGCTCACCGCCGGCGGACAGATCGTGCAGGAGACCCGGCACTACCACGAGACCGACGGCACCACCTCGCCCGGACGACGCAAGGAGACCGCCGAGGACTATCGCTACTTCCCCGAGCCCGACCTGCCGCCGGTGCAGCCGGCCGCGGAGTGGATCGAGGAGATCCGCGCGACCCTGCCGGAGCTGCCGTGGGTGCGCCGCGCCCGTATCCAGCAGGAGTGGGGCGTGTCCGACGAGGTCATGCGTGACCTGGTCAATGTCGGGGCGGTCGACCTGATCATCGCAACCGTCGACGCCGGCGCCGCACCGGAAGCCGCACGCGGGTGGTGGGTGTCGTTCCTGGCCCAGCAGGCCAACAGTCGCGGTAGCGACCTCGCCGATCTGCCCATCACCCCCGAGCAGGTCGCCGAGATCATCGGACTCGTCGACGAGGGCAAGCTGACCACCAAACTCGCCCAGCAGGTGGCCGTCGCGGTACTCGACGGCGAAGGCCAACCGGCACAGATCGTCGCCGATCGCGGGCTCGAGGTGGTGCGCGACGACTCGGCGTTGCAGAAGGCAATCGACGATGCATTGGCCGCCAACCCCGACATCGTCGAGAAGATCCGCGGGGGCAAGGTGAAAGCGGCCGGCAAGATCGTCGGCGATGTCATGAAAGCGACGCGCGGACAAGCGGATCCGGCGCGCGTTCAGGAGCTCGTGCTGGCCGCCTGCCAGTAGGGGCCCGGGGCGGCTCGACTCAGGTGTTGCTCTCCGACCCCGCCGGCGGGATGAACCGTACGACGCGGTCATCGGTGCTCACCGGCTGCCCGTAGGCGCGGTTCACCGTCGCGAATTGCACGACCCCGTTGTCCAGCGCGGTGATCCGGCCCAGCGCTCCGTAGCGTTTCTCCAGCACGACGGTCGGCGGAGTGATGGTCGGGCGCTGCCTGGTGGGTTCGTTGATCGCTTCGATGCGCTGGGTCCGCGTCTCGGTGACGAAGATCTGTCCGCCGGTCGCGGCGCAGCCGGCGATCTGCGGTTTGTCGGGCCAGGTCCACAGCACCGTCGTCGCCCCCGACTCCTCGACCGATTGCAGGCGGTCCTCGGTCGGACCCTGATCCGTCATGTACAGACCACCGGAGGCGCTCGGGCACAACGCGACATTCGCGCCGAGGCCGGAGGCCAGGATCTTGGGCCGGGTGGTCGATCCGGAGGAGAGGTCGGTGACCGCGAGGAGTTTACCGGCGAGCGATCCGGGATCGCCGGCGGCCGCGGGGTTGCCGGCGTTTCCGGTCGCCACCAGCAGCTCCGAGGGCGAGGCGAACAGTAGCGCGCCCATGTTTCCGGTGGCGCCCTTGGGGATTCCGGTCAGAATCGGTTTGGCGACGTCACCGGGGGCGAGGCGTACCACCCGATTGTCGGTGGGCGTGGTGATCAACGCGTAGATCAGCTGATCCTGCTGATAGGTCGGGGAGAAGGCGAAGTCGATCAACCCTCCGTCACCCGATCCGTCCACGTCGAAGGACGCCACGACCCGTTGTGGCCCATACCTTTTGGTGGTGATGATCTTGCCGGTCGTGCGTTCGGCGACGACGGTGACCGCGCCCTCGTCGTCGCCCGCGCGCACGCCGCCGGTGGAGGCGAGGCACGTCGCGATCACGGCGGGATCGGGATCGACGCAGGGTCCCGGCGGGGGAGGGCTCTCCTGTCCCGGGTTCTCCGGTGTCGACTGCGGAGGCTGGGTCGACTGCACTTCGAACGACTCGTTGTTCGGGCTGAACGGACCAGCGGCCTGATCACGATCCTGCTGCGAGAAATCCGCACAGGCGGCGACGGTCAGCATCACTGCGAGGACACCGATCAGCACGGTCACCCGGTGGCGACACGCGACGAGCATCCGACGACGCCGGCCGGGCCCGGCCCCTCGTCGCTGCATTCGCCGCCCCTCTCGCATGCCCACCACAGTAGGCGATTGCGATGCGCCGACCGCGCGGCGATCGGCCGCCCGAGGGTCGGAAACCTCTAGCATCGGCCATGTGACCGATCGCGAACATCCCGACGCGCCGGACAAGACGTTCCAGCCACCGAGCCCCTACGACGAACCGACGGGAGCGTTTCGCCGACCCGAGAGCGCCGGACCCGAGAGCACCGGCCCGGAAGTGAGCGACGCCGACCGCGACGCCTTCTATGAGCGGCACCATCGTCGACCCGGACGGTTGTCGCGGGTGGATTCGCTCGACGACCTGGACCCGGGTGAGGTGGAGACCCGGCCGATCGGCATACCGCAGCAGCGCCCACCGCGCCGCAATCCCGTGCCGATCCCACCCGTGATGGCTGAAAACCCGGGGGCTGCAGCGGACGCGGAGACGGCGGCCATCGAGAAGCCGACCGGCGCGACATCGACTGGTGCGACATCGACCCAGCCGGAGCCGGCGACCGAGAAACTTCCCGCGACACCGATCCCGTCGGTGGAGGAGACGTTCCCCGAGCTGTCGCGCAAACGCGCGCAGCCGGCGGAGACGCCCACCCGAGCACTCCTGCACGGTGAGGAGCCGTTGCCGACCACCCGGGCGCTGGGTGAGCAAGAGCCGGCCGGCGACGATCTCGACGGCGACGTCGCGGATACCGACGATGATGCGCGGGCCGGTACCGATCGCGACGATCAGCCCGAGACCGGCCGCCGGCGGCGGGGTCTGTTCGGCCGGCGCGCCTCCGACCTCGATGCCGCCGACCTCGATGCCGCCGACGCCGACCATGCCGACGATGCACCCACCCTCGAGGCCGCCCGTGCCGAACCGATCACCGTGACGGCCCCGCGCGGCACCCTCGATCTGGGCCTGCTCCTGCTGCGGGTGGCCATCGGCATCGTCGCCGTCGCGCACGGTCTGCAAAAGTTGTTCGGGCTCTGGGGTGGTCCGGGGTTGTCGGGATATCAGGAGATGCTCGCCAACAATCCCAACCCGACGATCGGGTTCCATGCCGATGTCACCCGGCCGCTGGCGATCGTCGGCGCGCTGGCCGAGACCATCGGCGGCGCGATGGTCGTCCTGGGCCTGTTCACCCCGATCGGAGCGTGTGCGATCGTCTCGGTGATGCTCCTGGCCGCGGCCTACAAGACGACGCTGGCCGGTGGATTCGCGTTCTTCGCCGCAGCCGGTGGCATCGAGTACGAGCTCGTCCTCGCGGTGGCGGCCGCCGCCCTGGTGCTGACCGGTCCGGGGCTCTACGCCTTCGACGCCTCCCGAGGCTGGGCGCGTCGGCCGTTCCTCGGGTCCGTCGCCTGGCTGATCGTGGGCATCGCCGCCGCGGTCGCGGTGTGGATGCTGTTCAACGGGACCAACCCGCTCAACTCAGCCGGCAACCCGCGGTAGCGCGAATGACACGTTCGTCCCCGAGCCGTCGGTTCTTCCCCGGGAAGTCTCCCGAGAAAGAACCGACTGGCTCGGGAAGAACTGGATTCAGTCGACCTGACGGACCGCGCCCTTGTCGGCCGAGGTGGCCAGCTTGGCGTAGGCGCGCAACGCCGTGGTCACCGTGCGCTGCCGGTCCTTGGGCTGCCACGGCCGTTCGGAGGCCTCCATCTTGGCGCGGCGCTCCGCGAGCACCTCGTCGTCGACGAGAACGGCGAGCTGTCGCGTCTTGACGTCGATGACGATCGGGTCGCCGTCCTCGATGAGCCCGATGACGCCGCCGGCGGCCGCCTCCGGGGAGATGTGACCGACCGACAGACCCGACGAGCCGCCGGAGAACCGGCCGTCGGTGATCAGGCCGCACTTCTTGCCCATCCCGGTGCCCTTCATGAAGGCCGTCGGGTGCAGCATCTCCTGCATGCCCGGCCCGCCGGACGGCCCTTCGTAGCGGACGACGAGCACCTCGCCGGCCTGCAGCGTCTTGGACAGGATGACCTGCACGGCCTCCTCCTGGGATTCCACGACGCGCGCCGGGCCCTCGAAGTGCCACAGATCCTCGTCGATCCCCGCGGTTTTGAGGACGGCACCGTCCTGCGCGAGGTTGCCGCGCAGCACACAGAGCCCACCCTCGACGGTGTAGGCGTGGTCCTTGTCGCGGATGCAGCCGCCGTGGGCGTCGGTGTCGAGCTCGTCCCACCGGTTGGCGGTCGAGAACGGGGTGGTGGTACGCACCCCGCCCGGCGCGGCATGGAACAGTTCGATGGCCTCGTCGGTCGCCTTGCCGCCGCGGATGTCCCAGTCGTCGAGGAACGCCGCGATACTCGGGGAGTGCACGGTCGGCGCCGAGTCGTCGATCAGCCCGGCACGACGCAGTTCGCCGAGGATGGCCGGGATGCCACCGGCCCGGTGCACGTCTTCCATGTGATAGTCCGAATTGGGCGCGACCTTCGACAGGCAGGGCACTCCGCGGCTGATCTCGTCGATGACAGACAGATCGAAATCGGCGACCTCACCCTCCTGCGCGGCGGCGAGGATGTGCAGCACGGTGTTCGTCGACCCGCCCATGGCGACGTCGAGGGCCATGGCGTTGCGGAAGGCGGTCGGGCCCGCGATGCTGCGGGGCAGCACCGAGGCATCGTCGTCGCGGTACCACTTCTGGGCGGCCTCGACGACGACACGACCGGCTCGGGAGAACAGCGCCCGACGGGCCTCGTGGGTGGCCAGGGTCGAACCGTTGCCCGGCAGGGCCAGACCCAGCGCCTCGGTGAGGCAGTTCATCGAGTTGGCGGTGAACATGCCCGAGCACGACCCGCAGGTCGGGCACGCCGAGCGCTCGACCTCGCCGAGCCCGGCCTCGTCGACGTCGCTGTTGGCCGACGCCGAGATGGCGGTGATGAGGTCGGTGGGCGCATGCGCGACGCCGTCGACGACGACGGCCTTGCCCGCCTCCATCGGTCCACCGGAGACGAAGACCGTCGGGATGTTCAGGCGCATCGCGGCATTGAGCATGCCCGGGGTGATCTTGTCGCAGTTGGAGATACACACCAGGGCGTCGGCGGTGTGGGCGTTGACCATGTATTCGACGCTGTCGGCGATGATCTCGCGGCTCGGCAGCGAGTAGAGCATGCCGCCGTGGCCCATCGCGATCCCGTCGTCGACGGCGATCGTGTGGAACTCGCGGGGCACCCCGCCGGCGGCGCGGACGGCCTCGGCCACGATCTCACCCACGTCCTTGAGATGAACGTGCCCAGGGACGAACTGCGTGTAGGAGTTGGCGATCGCGACGATCGGCTTGCCGAAGTCGTCGTCGGTCATTCCGGTGGCGCGCCACAGGGAGCGGGCGCCGGCGGCTTCGCGTCCGACGGTGGTGGTTCGGGACCGCAAGGGTGGCATGGGGTTTCCTCGATCGGGTTCGCTTGGGCGCCCGCATTGCGGACGCACACGGCACTGACGTGGGGTCAGCGCGCGAACCGCTCGAGGGTGTTCGCGAGCGGGTCCGACTCAGGAGGTGGGGGTGGGCTTGTTTCCTCGCCGCCGGCGCTGACCGCGACCGTCGACACGATGGCGTGGACGATCAGCCGCGTCCACGGTACTCCTCGCTGACGTGCGCGAACAAAACAGTTCCCGCTCGCCTCAGCGTGCGTCGCGGGCGGCGGCGAAGGGGTCGGGAATCCGGCCGGCGCTGGCCGCCGAGAGTCGCGGCATGTCCTGGAAGGTGATGGCGGGCAGGCGGACACGATCGCCGTCGGTGAGCACCGCCCGCACCGGGCCCCACCGGCTGAACTGCAGGCCCTCGATGTCGGGCCAGGCGACCTCCCTGGAACCGAAGGTGCCGACCGCGCGCAGCCCGTCCTCGGTCACCACGGTCTTGATGCGCCAGATCCACACCGCGAGCAGGACCGGGACCGCGAAGGTCCAGCCGAACCACGCGAGGCTGGTGCCGGCCAGGATCAGCACCACCAGGAAGGTCGCGGGCACGGCGAAATAGGCGAGCTTGCTGACCTTGAACTCCTGCGGCAACGCGACGGCGTCGGACGTCTGCTCCGACGATGTTGCCGTGGTCGACTCCGCCGGGGTCGACCGTGCCGAATCGGACGAGGACGGGGTGGACGACCGAGCGCCGGAGGAAGAACGAGTCACGATCCCATTGTGGCATCCGGGCGTCGGTGCTCTTGACGTGCGGGGGTGCCGAGGACCAGTGATTTCCCAGGATCTGGGACGCGGGGGAGACGAGTTTGACTCTGCACTATCTGCAGTCCTACCGTGATTGACGTGATGCACAACGAGCTTCTCGTAGTAATCGGCCGGCGCGTCGTCGCCTGACCGGTCACTTCATCGACCTCCAAGCATCGACGCGCCACCCTCGAACAGCAACCGCTGTCGGGGGTTTTTTGTTGCCCACCCCCATTGACCCCGAATCCCCGGTTGAGCGGTAGTACAGACCAGTACGGCAGTCCACCTGCGACTGAGAACGACGACCGTCGACCATGAACACGAAGGACCGTGCAGTGAGCGCACCAACAGCACGTACGGACACGACCACTCCGGGCGCCGGGTCGCGTCAGGAATCGCCGGCGGCGGGCAGCCTCCGCGCGGTACGGCAGAACACCGTCGCCCCCGAGCGCGTCAGCGGCGCGCAGTCGGTGGTCCGTTCGCTGGAAGAACTCGGTGTCGAGGTGGTCTTCGGTATTCCCGGCGGTGCGGTGCTCCCGGTGTACGACCCGCTGCTCGATTCGCGCAAGGTCCGCCACGTGCTCGTCCGTCACGAGCAGGGGGCGGGACACGCGGCCACCGGTTATGCACAGGTCACCGGCCGCGCCGGGGTGATGATGGCGACGTCGGGTCCCGGCGCCACCAACCTCGTCACCCCGCTCGCCGACGCGCAGATGGACTCGGTGCCCGTCGTCGCGATCACCGGCCAGGTCGGTCGCGCGCTCATCGGCACCGACGCCTTCCAGGAGGCCGACATCTCCGGTATCACCATGCCGGTCACCAAGCACAACTTCTTGGTGTACAACGCGATCGACATCCCGCGGGTCATCGCCGAGGCCTTCCACATCGCCGAGAGCGGTCGTCCCGGTGCGGTGCTGGTCGACATCCCCAAGGACATCCTCCAGGCCCAAACGACCTTCTCGTGGCCGCCGCAGATCGACCTGCCCGGCTACCGGCCGGTGACCAAGCCGCACGGCAAGCAGGTGCGGGAGGCGGCGCGGATGATCAACGCCGCCAAGAACCCGGTGCTCTACGTCGGCGGCGGGGTCATCAAGGCCAACGCCTCGGCGGAGTTGCTCGAACTCGCCGAGCTCACCGGCATCCCCGTCGTCACCACCCTGATGGCGCGCGGCGCGTTCCCCGACTCGCATCCGCAGCACCTGGGCATGCCGGGGATGCACGGCACCGTCGCGGCCGTCGCCGCGTTGCAGCGCAGCGACCTGCTGATCACGCTCGGCGCCCGCTTCGATGACCGGGTGACCGGCCAGCTCTCGTCATTCGCCCAAGGCGCCAAGGTCATTCACGCCGACATCGACCCGGCGGAGATCGGCAAGAACCGCCACGCGGACGTGCCGATCGTCGGCGACTGCAAAGCGGTCATCCTCGATCTGCTCGACACACTGCGTGCCGAACGGGCCACCACCGGCACCACGCCGGAGCTCGAGGAGTGGTGGGACTACCTCGACGGCATCCGCCGTACCTATCCGCTGAGTTACGACCGTCCCGCCGACGGCTCGATGTCGCCGGAGTTCGTGATCTCCCAGATCGGCAAGCTCGCCGGCCCCGACGCCGTGTACTGCGCAGGCGTCGGTCAGCACCAGATGTGGGCGGCGCAGTTCATCTCCTACGAGAAGCCGCGGACCTGGCTCAACTCCGGCGGACTCGGCACGATGGGGTACGCGGTGCCCGCCGCGATGGGTGCCAAGATGGCCGCGCCCGACACCGAGGTGTGGGCCATCGACGGCGACGGCTGCTTCCAGATGACCAATCAGGAGCTGGCCACGTGTGCGATCGAGGGCATCCCGATCAAGGTTGCCCTGATCAACAACGGCAACCTCGGCATGGTGCGGCAGTGGCAGACCCTCTTCTACGAGGAGCGCTACTCCAACACCGACCTGGCGACCCACTCGATGCGCATCCCCGACTTCGTCAAGTTGGCCGAGGCGCTGGGCTGTGCGGCGTTCCGGGTGGAGAACGAGGCAGAGGTCGACGAGGTCATCGCCAAGGCCCGCGAGATCAACGACCGCCCGGTCGTCATCGATTTCATCGTCGGTGCCGACGCGCAGGTGTGGCCGATGGTGGCTGCCGGAACCGGCAATGACGAGATCATGGCGGCCCGCGACATCCGGCCGCTGTTCGACGACGATGCGTCGGCCTCCGATCCCGCCGACATCCACGAAGTGGTCAATCAGAGCACCAATCTCGGCCAGGAGGGCGAGCAGAAGTGAGTACCCATACCCTCAGCGTCCTCGTCGAGGACCGTCCGGGCGTCCTGGCCCGCGTGTCGGGATTGTTCTCCCGGCGCGGATTCAACATCGAGTCCCTCGCCGTGGGGCCCACCGAGCTCAAGGGTGTCTCGCGGATGACGATCATGGTCTCCGTCGAGGACTTCCCGCTCGAGCAGGTCACCAAGCAGCTCAACAAGCTGATCAACGTGATCAAGATCGTCGAGCAGGACCCGTCGAGCTCGGTCTCACGTGAGCTGATGATGGTCAAGGTGCGCGCCGACTCCACGGTGCGCTCGGAGGTCATCGAGGTCGTGAATCTGTTCCGCGCCAAGGTGATCGACGTCTCCCCGGAGTCGCTGACCGTGGAGGCGACCGGCACCGCCGAGAAACTCGAGGCGCTGCTGCGGATGCTCGATCCGTACGGCATCCGGGAGATCGCGCAATCCGGCGCGGTCACCCTGGGACGCGGCCCGAAG
The DNA here is from genome assembly GCF_000241325.1 of Gordonia polyisoprenivorans NBRC 16320 = JCM 10675. Lineage (GTDB taxonomy): Bacteria > Actinomycetota > Actinomycetes > Mycobacteriales > Mycobacteriaceae > Gordonia > Gordonia polyisoprenivorans. The sequence goes on from NZ_BAEI01000066.1 coordinate 24,465, forward strand.
AGCATGTCGGCCAACCGCTGACGCACGCAAGTCACAACGCGCCCCACGCGGGATAACCGATTCGTTTGGGGCACAACACATATCGAAGGGAAGTCAACTGTGGCGATCGAATTGTTCTATGACGACGACGCCGATCTGTCGCTCATCCAGGGCCGCAAGGTCGCGGTGATCGGCTACGGCAGCCAGGGGCATGCGCATTCGCTGTCGCTGCGTGATTCGGGTGTCGACGTCGCGATCGGCCTGCGCGAGGGCAGCAAGTCGCGGGAGAAGGCCGCCGAGCAGGGCCTGAAGGTGATGACCGCCGCCGAGGCCGCCGCCTGGGCCGACGTGATCATGATGCTGGCCCCCGACACCAGCCAGGCGCAGATCTTCACCGAGGACATCGAGCCCAACCTCAAGGACGGCGACGCGCTGTTCTTCGGCCACGGTCTCAACATCCACTTTGGTCTGATCAAGCCGCCGGCCAACGTCACCGTCGGCATGGTCGCCCCGAAGGGCCCCGGTCACCTCGTGCGCCGGCAGTTCGTCGACGGCAAGGGTGTGCCCTGCCTGATCGCGATCGACCAGGATCCGAAGGGTGAGGGTCAGGCGCTGGCGCTCAGCTACGCGAGTGCGATCGGTGGCGGCCGTGCCGGCGTCATCAAGACCACCTTCAAGGAGGAGACCGAGACCGATCTCTTCGGCGAGCAGGCCGTGCTGTGCGGCGGCACCGAGGAACTGATCAAGACCGGCTTCGAGGTGATGGTCGAGGCGGGTTACGCCCCGGAGATGGCCTACTTCGAGGTGCTGCACGAGCTCAAGCTCATCGTCGATCTGATCTACGAGGGCGGCATCGCCCGCATGAACTACTCGGTCAGCGACACCGCCGAGTTCGGTGGTTACCTCTCGGGTCCGCGGGTCATCGACGCCGACACCAAGGACCGGATGCGCGCCATCCTCTCCGACATCCAGGACGGGAGCTTCGTCAAGCGTCTCGTCGCCAACGTCGAGGGCGGCAACAAGGAGCTCGAGGACCTGCGTAAGAAGAATGCCGAGCACCCGATCGAGGTCACCGGCAAGAAGCTGCGCGACCTGATGAGCTGGGTGGATCGCCCGATCACCGAAACCGCCTGAACACAAGCGTGATTCGTGGCCCCGTTCCCGATGGGAACGGGGCCACGTTCGTCTCGGGCGGCAGGCGAGTGGGCTGTGGATGAATTCTCGGCCCGTCGATGCATCTGTTCTACGCTTGGCCCATCGGTGTCGATCGTGATGGGGGAGAGTCATGGATGTCAATCCGGAAGCGTTGCGGCAGTTCGCCACTCGGGTCGATGAGGTAGGTGCACAGTGCTCCGCGTCGCCCATGCCGCACCACTTCGACGCCCTCGCGGCCCTGATGCCCGGCTCCACCACGGCGTACGCCGCACAGACCGCCGCCTCGGCGATGCGGCCGTTGTTGGCCGGTGTGGGCCACTACTTCGAGCAGGTGTCGGCGGCCGTGTACACCGCGGCCGGTGAGTACGAGACCTCCGATGCCGCACTGGCCGACCGGTTCGGTCGCGTCCCTGCCCCCGGGAGGGCGTGATGATTCCCAGCCGCACGGTGTTCGACACCTGGCGGACCGAATCGGTGGGGGCTGCCGGCCACACGCTGGGAGACAGCGGCGAAGCACTCGACGACGAGGTCTCGGGCGCCCGGTACGCCATCTCGCGTGTGGCGCAAGACGGTCTGTGGTCCGGCGTGGCCGCGCAGTCCGGTGAGACGGCGACCGACGTCGGCTGCCGCCGGGCCACCGCGCTGAGCGCCGTCGCGCGCAACTCGGCGATCGGTGTCGCCCGGTCCGCTCCGGACCTCACCGCGGCGGCGTCGAGGATTCGAAACCTGTTGACGGTCATCGAATCCGGCGACCTGTTCGTCACCGATGACTGGCTCGTGCTGCCGCGCGTCAAGAACTACCCGGCGACGTTGGCCGCGACGCTGGCGACCGTCGCCGACACCTTTCAGGTGCAACTCAATCCCGCCCTGGTCGACCTGAGCCGAGCCGATCACGACATCGGCGCGTTTGTGCGCCGAAAACTGATGGGCGATGGTCTCGGCCTGGCCCTTCCCGAGATCGACGCGGATCCCCACGCGCCCAAGGACTTCACCGAAGCCCCGCACGGTGACAACACCGGAGGCACCAACCCCGAGTTCGGCCGCGGCCTGCAACGTGCGCGACTGCTCGAGCACATGACCGGTACGGTCGTCGAGACCGAGACCACCACCGCCGGTGACACCACGACGACGACGGTGAGGATGCTCGACGGCTCCCGGCAGACCTACACCAGCGGTCCCGGAGTGAACCGGACCGAATTCCGCAGTCCGGAAGGTGTTCTGACCGCCACGCGCACCGTCGCGGGCGATGGCACGGCAACCGTGTCGTTGACTCGTCCGGGCAAGTCGCCCGCCGTCGTGACCGAGCGCCCCGACGGTACGACCGAGGCGGTCGTCGACGGGATCACCTTCCCCATCCCGTCCTCCCGTGACTATGCGATCGCCCTGGCCGCGGGTGGCATGTCCGCGACCGAATCCGCCGTGGCACGCGGGCTTCCCTACCTCACCCAGGCCCAGGTTGCGCGCCTGGAGATCGGTGCGAAAGCGGCCGGGCCGGGTCTGACGCTGCTCGGTACGGCGATGGGGGTCGCCACGGCGGAGAACGGCTACGAACGGTGTGTGGCAGGCGTGGCCGGCGGTGTCGGGTTGGGCGCCGATCTGGCACTGCTGGCATTGGCCCCGGAGATGAGTCCGCTGCGGGCCTTCTGGACCGGCGCAATCGTGAGTCTTGGGGGGGTCCACGGTGGGCAACATCGTGGGGCAGGTGCTGTGTCGATGAGGAATCTCGAGGTGGTCGGCAAGCGGCCTGCATACCATCGATGCCCACGTGCCTGGCAGGGAGCGCGGTGGCGTCTGTGGGTGGGCAGGGTCTTCTGGGCTGTTGTCTGCTCGATCTTCGCGGGGGCGTCGGTGATGTCGGCTTTCGGCGGCAGCGTCGTCGTGGCGGTGGCGGCCGCGTCCGGCGCCGCGGGGGTCGCCCTGCTGCTGTTGTCCGAAGAACTCCGGTGGATGCGCACGGGCGCGACCCGACCGGACCTCCGCGGCGTGCGAATCGCGGGGGCGGCATTGGTGATTCGTGTCGATGACCGCGAACGTGCGGTGGACATTGCGTTGCCGGCGGCGTTCGCCCTCGGCGGTGCCGGGGCGTTCTACGCCGTGTGCTCCGGAGAACTCGATCTCTCCTTCGTGCAACACTCGCCGCGGCCGGTCTCGCCGTTCACCTTTCTGGCCGTCGCTGTCACCGGTGCGGTCGGTCTCGTCTGGGAAATGGTTCGGCGCCGGCCCGACCCTCTGGTGCTGACCCCGCACGCCCTGGTCGTCGGCAAGAGACTCGGTCCACGGGGCGCGATCGCCTGGACCGACCTCGAACGCACCGAGCCGATGCCCACCGATGTGGGCAGACGTCGCAGGGGTGCCGACGCATGGCTGGCCATCGGCGCGGACGAGGAACCGCGGCTACGCCTGAACGTCGTGCGGCTCGGAGCGCCGACGACCTTCTGGCTTCTGGACTTCTACCGGCGGCATCCGGAACTGCGCGATGAACTCGCCGACGCCCGGGTGTTGCGGCGCCTGCGTGACGGATCACTCGTCGACGACGGTCGAGCCGATGTCTGATCGGGCCCACTCACCGTTGCCTCCGGAATACGTTGCGGTGCTGCGAGATCTGGCGCACGAGCCCGAACGCACCGAGGAGATCCGGAGCATGGTCGCCGGACTCGACGGCGTCACAGGGGTCGAAGCGGGCCTGATCGACGCCGTCCTTCCGTTGCCGAGCACCTGGCGCCCCGATGACCATGCACTGTTCTGGCGTGACCGGCGAGTCCGTGACGCGGAGCTGCGCCGGCGCATCGACGCCGCTCTCGACGACTGGATCGAGAATGGTGGATGGTCGTGGAGATCAGGCGGAATCGACGCCGAGGACCATCGGCGCATCGCCGAGCTGACGCGGCGCGAATTCGACGCCGAGATGGCCGATCATCGCCGACGACACGGTACCGGCGGATGAATCGGCGAGATCTGCACGCACGCCCGACCCCACAGACGAGTGCGCCCCCTCCCGAGGTGGGGAGGGGGCGCACTCGATGGAGCGAGTTCAGGGTCAGTAGACCGAGAAGCCCTTGTACTTGGTGTGGTTCACGTAGTTGAGGATCGGCCCGATGTTGGTGCCGGTCTCGGGGCCGAGGCAGCCGAGGAAGTAGTAGGCGTTGACCATGCCCACGAGTTTGTCGCCGACGACCACCGGGCTGCCGGAATCACCCTCGATGACGCACATCTGGGAGAAGTGCACGTCGCCGTCGGAGAACCAGGCGACACCGCAGGTGCTGCCGGTGGTGCGGCCTTCCTTGCACGCCACGGTCGGGAAACCGATCGGGCGGGTGTCGATCCCGCGGATCGTCACCGACCGCACGGTGCGCAGCGGTACGACGCGCGACGGGTCGAACTCGATGATCGCGACATCGTCCTTCGGGTCGGAATAGGTCACCACACCGGCCTGACCGCGATCCTGGAACGTCTCGGAGAGGACCTGCTGCCCGGGCTGGCCGCAGTGTCCTGCGGTGATGCCGATCAGTTGACCGGTCTTCGCATGACCGATCGTGGTCAGGGTGCACGCCTTGGCGGAGTCACCGCCCTGCAGGATCAGGATTCCTGATCCACCGCCGAGGAAGATCTTCGCCGGTGCCGCCTGTGCGGCGCCGGGAGCCCCCCAGCCGGCGAGTACCGTCGCTGCCAGGACAGCCAACAGTACTGTCAGCTTCTTCTTCATCCATACTCCACTCTGCTACCCGACCGGCGCGGCTTCTCGACCGCCGAATCGATTGTTGACACATCACCCGAAGCGCCACCGTACCGGCGGATTCGACGGGTGCCGCGGTTCGGCGACACTCTGCCGCCGCATCGCAACACTTCCGTAATGCCGCTCACAATGTACACGTCCACCCTGTGCCGCTCGGTCGCGTCGACGCCCGGCTGTTCGCCGCATCAGGAGAGGTCTCTAAGCTGACTTGCGGATGCCGTTACGGCATCGCGCCCGATCTCGCCACCGATTCTGGAGAAAAACTGTGACCTCAGCTGGCCTGCCGGTCGTTCTCATCGCCGACAAACTGGCCCCCTCGACCGTGGAAGCCCTCGGCGACGGGGTCGAGGTGCGCTGGGTGGACGGACCCGATCGCCCGAAACTGCTCGAAGCCGTCGTCGACGCCGACGCGATCCTGGTGCGTTCGGCCACCACCGTCGACGCCGAGGTCCTCGACGCGGGCAAGAAACTGAAGATCATCGCGCGCGCAGGCGTCGGCCTCGACAATGTCGACGTGCCGGCCGCCACCGAGCGCGGCGTGATGGTGGTCAACGCGCCCACCTCCAACATCCACACCGCCGCCGAGCACGCCATCTCGCTGATGCTCTCGGCGGCCCGTCAGATCCCGGCCGCCGATGCGACCCTGCGTGAACACACCTGGAAGCGTTCGTCATTCAACGGTGTCGAGATCTTCGACAAGACCGTCGGCGTGGTCGGACTCGGCCGGATCGGCCAGCTCGTCGCTGCTCGACTGGCCGCCTTCGAGACCCACGTGATCGCCTACGACCCCTACGTGTCGCCGGCGCGTGCGGCCCAGCTCGGCATCGAATTGGTCTCGCTCGACGAGCTTCTCGAGCGCGCCGACTTCATCACGGTGCATCTGCCCAAGACGCCCGAGACCCTCGGCCTCATCGGCGCCGACCAGCTGGCCCGCACCAAGAAGGGCGTGATCATCGTCAACGCCGCCCGTGGCGGGCTCATCGACGAGCAGGCGCTGGCCGACGCGATCGTCGCCGGACAGGTCCGCGGCGCCGGCCTCGATGTCTTCGCCACCGAACCGTGCACCGACTCGCCGCTGTTCGAGCTGCCGCAGGTCGTGGTGACACCGCACCTGGGTGCCTCGACCAGCGAGGCCCAGGACCGCGCGGGTACCGATGTCGCCAAGAGTGTGCGGCTGGCACTGGCCGGCCACTTCGTCCCGGACGCGGTCAACATCGTCGGCGGCACGGTCGACGAAGAGGTCGCCCCGTGGCTGGAGATGGCCCGCAAGCTCGGTGTGCTCGTCGGGGCGATCAGCTCCGAACTGCCGACGTCACTGGTCGTCGACGTGCGCGGCGAACTCGCCGCGAGCAACGTCGACGTGCTGGGGTTGTCGGCGCTGCGCGGCCTGTTCGAGGCCGCCCTGACCGAGCCGATCACCTTCGTCAACGCCCCGAAGGTGGCGCAGGAGCGCGGTGTCACCAGCGAGGTGACCACCGCCACCGAGAGCCCCAATCACCGCAGCGTGGTCGACGTCAAGGCGGTCTTCGCCGACGGCTCGGTCCACAACGTGGCCGGGTCGCTGTCGGAGCCGCGGCAGGTGGAGAAGATCGTCAACATCAACGGACGCAACTTCGACATGCGCGCCGAGGGCCTCAACCTCCTGGTGAGTTACACCGATCAGCCGGGCTCGCTGGGCAAGATCGGTACGCTGCTCGGCGACGCGGGCATCGACATCCTGGCCGCAGCGCTCTCCCAGGACGCCGCAGGTGCCGGTGCCACCATGATCTTGCGGGTCAGCCGCGAGGTCGACGACTCGGTGGTCGAGGCCATCGAGTCCGCAGTCGGTGCAACTCTGATCGAACAGGTGGATCTGTCATGAAGCTCGCCGTCATCGCCGGGGACGGAATCGGCCCCGAGGTCATCGCCGAGGCACTCGAGGTGCTGCGGGTGGTGACTCCCGACGTCGAGACCACCGAGTACGACCTCGGTGCCCGGCGCTATCACCGCAACGGTGAATTGCTGACCGAGGCCGATCTGGATTCGTTGCGCGAGCACGACGCGATCCTGCTCGGCGCGATCGGTGATCCGTCGGTGCCGTCGGGGGTCCTCGAACGCGGACTGCTGCTCTCCATGCGTTTCGCGCTCGATCACCATGTGAACCTGCGGCCCTCGCGCCGGCTACCCGGAGTGAGTTCGCCGCTCGCCGGGGACCCCGACATCGATTTCGTCGTCGTCCGTGAGGGCACCGAAGGCCCCTACACCGGCAACGGTGGCTCGATCCGTGTGGGCACCCCGCACGAGGTCGCCACCGAGGTCAGCGTCAACACCCGCTTCGGCGTCGAGCGCGTCGTCCGGGATGCCTTCGAGCGGGCGAGCCGCAGGCGCAAACACCTCACATTGGTCCACAAGACCAATGTGCTGACCTTCGCCGGATCGTTGTGGAGTCGGGCGGTCGCGGAGATCGGTGCCGAGTACCCCGATGTCACCACCGACTACTGCCACGTCGACGCCGCGACGATCTACCTCGTCACCGACCCCGGACGGTTCGACGTGATCGTCACCGACAACCTGTTCGGCGACATCATCACCGACATCGCGGCCGCGGTCTCCGGTGGGATCGGGCTCGCCGCGTCGGGCAACATCGATGCCACGCGGACCAATCCGTCGATGTTCGAACCGGTGCACGGCAGCGCCCCCGACATCGCCGGTCAGGGCAAGGCGGACCCCACCGCCGCCATCCTGTCGGTGGCGCTGCTCCTCGATCACCTCGACGATGCCGAGGGCGCTCGACGTGTTGAACAGGCCGTCGCCGACGATCTGCTCGACCGCGACGGCCAGGAGCTGTCGACCTCGGAGATCGGTAAGCGTATTCGAGAGCGCTTGTAGCGCATAGGATTCTGCACTTGCCCGGTGGCCCGGTCCGGTGGTGTGGTGGTCGAGGAGACCCCACCCCCGGACCGGGCCACCGTCATCTGTGGTCGGCGTGAGGGGTCTCCGACGGAGACCGTGGAATGGGGATCTCGGGCGTCACTTGTTCTAGTTTCAATAGAACTATACAATCAGAGTGTGTTCATCCGAGTCGATCCCACCGATCGTTCGCCGATCTTTGCCCAGATCGCGGCGTCGGTTCGCGGCGCCATCGTCCGCGGTGACATCGGCGCCGGTGAACGGCTGCCCGCAGCGCGGGAACTGGCCGCCTCGTTGGACGTGAACGTCCACACGGTGCTGCGCGGCTATCAGATCCTGCGGGATGAGGGGCTCGTCGAACTGCGTCGCGGGCGGGGCGCGGTGGTGTCCGATCGCGCGCCGGAACAGGCCGAGATCGGTGAGGCCCTCGATCGGCTCATCGGGGTGGCGCAGCGGTGGGGACTCGGACCCACGGAATTGTCGGCAGAGATCACCAGGAGGATGTCATGACCGCGACAGCGTCGAAACCCACTCGGGAACAACGATTTCGGTGCGCGCTGGTGGGCGTGGTCCCGTCAGTCGTCATGCTGGGTGTCGCAGTGTCGTTGCTGTCGGCATGGCGTGGCGATCTTCCCGATCCGATGGCGTCACATTGGGGTACCGGGGGAGTCGACGGCACGAGCAGCATCGCCGGCGCGATCGTGACGGTGGTGGTCGTGTGTGTGCTCGCCGCTGCGCTGAACACCGTGGCGTCCCTCGCGATGTCACATCCCCGGCAGGTCCGGGCGAGCGTGGCGCTGATCAACTTTCTCGTGGTCGCGATCGCCGGGGTGATCCCCGCGGTGGCGGCAGGTCAGCGGGGAGTGGCCGACGTCCACGACGTTGCCACACCGGTGGTGCCGATCCTGCTCACCCTTGCGATCGCGGCGGTCGTCGCGGCGGCGAGTTGGGTTCTCATCCCGCAGTGGGCCACCGCGGTTGGCGGGCCCGTGGGTGCGGTCCCCGCCGAAGACCTCGCTTCCGGAGAACGCTTCTATTGGCAACGCTCGGTGGGGAATTCGGTGGTCGCCGACGTCCTCTTGGCCGCCACCGCGGTGGTGCTGGTCATCATCACCGCGGTGACCGGGGTGTGGTGGCTGCTGGTGGTTCCCGCCCTGATCGTCCTCGGCGCCGTCCTGATGGGAACCGTGCGGGTGCGGATCGATCGCAGTGCGATGACGGTGCGCGGCGCGCTGCCGTGGCCGCGTCAGGAGATCGCCATGGCCGACATCGTCCGTGCCGAGGTCATCACGGTGCACGCTTTGCGCGACACCGGCGGTTACGGCCGCCGTCTGGCCATCCGGGGAGAGGGCAAGGGCGCGTGGGGATTCGTGGTGCGCTCCGGTGAGGCCGTGATGGTGACTCGCACCGACGGCCGGCGCGACTTCGTCGTCGTCGACGATGCCGCGACCGCGGCCGGCCTGATCAATGCAGTGCTCGCCCAACGTCTGCCGGGCTGAGCGACTCTCAGCCGGGCGTGTCGACCGACACCGGCTCCGGCTGCGGGAGCTGGTCGCGCGGAACCAACGGTGCCGCGATCACCGGAGCCACCGCACTCGCGGCGAAGGCCAGCGGGAAGCCGACCGCGGTGATCAGGGCGCCGAACAGCGGGGTGGTGGCGGCGGTGGCCAGATACTGTGCGGTGTTCTGGATGCCGAGACCACGTCCGCTCCAGCGCGGCCCGGCGAATTCGGCGATCGCGGTGAAGGCCAGGCCGTTGTCGGCGACGGAGACGATCGAGGCCACCATCATGACAACCACGCACACCGGACTGTCGGCCCAATCGGTCAGTGCCAGAACGCCCATCGCGACACCGGCGACCACGGCGATCAGCCGGATCGGCCGCATGCGGGACAACCATGCGTCCGACCATCGCCCGGCCGCGATGCGCCCCAGCGCGCCGAGCGTCTGAGTGATCGTCACGAGGACACCGGCCGTGGCCGGAGACCAGTGGCGGGCCACGATGAGCCAGGTCGGCACGAAGGTCCACAGCATCGACTGCGGGATCACCAGGAGCACGCTGACGGCGTGTACGCGTGCCAGGAACCAGCTGTCGCGGTACGGGTTTCGTGCTGGTGCGGCGGTGATCGAGCGAGCCGACGGCGGGTCGACGATGCCCAGGACGCACGCGAGCAACCCGAGCGCGGTCACCACGATGGGGACCACCAGCGCTGCGGCGATGCCGCGGTGTTGGGCGATCGCGGGCATGCTCAACGCGCACACCGCGATTCCCAGGGGTTGGGCCATCTGCCGGACGCCCATGGCCGTGCCGCGTTGGGCCGCGGGGAACCAGCCGACCACGATCCGGCCGCTGGCGCCGTTGGCGGCACCGGAGCTCAGGCCGCCGAGGAAGAGCAACGCCGCCAACACGGTGAACGGGGCCGATCGCCATGCCGCCACTGCCGTCGCGATCGCCGCCATCAAGGTCAGCGACAGCGAGATCGTCAGGATCACGCGTTCGCCGTGGCGATCGAGCAGGCTGCCCCAGCCGATGATGGCCATCATCAATCCGACCGTGGGAACCGCGGCGAGCACCGACGCCCGCGACACGCTCATGCCCTCGGCGTGCAGGGCGGGGATGAGGTAGGCGATCCCGGACACCACACAGGTCGTGGTCATCGCGGCGATCAGCGAACACGCGAGCATCGCCCACCTGCGGGTGGTGCCGATGGTGTCGGGGGAATTCATGTCGCCTCCTCGAAGCTCTCTCGGGTCTGGTCGTGTCTCATAATATGAGAATTGACTCCCATATTTTAGAACCCGTGATCGTCGGGATGCCAATCGACGTCCCGAAGTGTGGACAATGCCGGTGCGATACCCTCGGGCCATGCGTCTTGGTCGAATCGCCAGTCCCGATGGTGTCGCCTTTGTCTCGCTCGAGGATTCCGGTGACGGTGTCGTCGCCAAGGAGATCGCCGAGCATCCCTTCGGCACCCCGACGTTCACCGGTCGGAGTTGGCCGCTGGCCGATGTCCGATTGCTCGCGCCGATCCTGGCGACGAAGGTCATCTGCATCGGCAAGAACTACGCCGCGCATGCGGCCGAGATGGGGGGCTCGGCTCCCGAGAACCCGGTGATCTTCCTCAAACCGAACACCTCGATCATCGGGCCGGAGGTCCCCATCGTGCGCCCGCCGTCCTCGGACCGTGTCGATTTCGAGGGTGAGCTTGCCGCGGTGATCGGTCGTCCGTGCAAGGACGTCAAGGCCTCCGAGGCGGCCGGGGTCATCCTCGGATACACCGTCGCCAACGACGTGACCGCCCGCGATCAGCAGCAGGCCGACGGACAGTGGACACGCGGCAAGGGGTATGACACCTTCTGCCCGCTGGGGCCGTGGATCGACACCGCCTTCGATCCGTCGGATGCCGAGATCCGCACCGAACTCGACGGCGAGGTGCGCCAGCGCAGCCGAACCTCGTTGATGCTGCACGACATCGGCGCCATCGTCGAGTGGATCTCCCGGGTGATGACGCTGCTGCCCGGTGACGTAATCCTCACCGGCACCCCAGAGGGGGTGGGTCCGATGGTTGCCGGACAACGGGTTTCGGTGACCGTCGAAGGTCTGGGCACACTGAGCAATCCGGTGGTGGACAAGCCGTGACGGCACCGGTGAGCACCGCACGGATCAACGGGATCGACCTGTCCTACGAGGTCGCCGGCGAGGGTCCGCTCGTCGTGATGGTGATGGGCACCGGCAGCCCGGGCCGGGTGTGGAAGGCAAATCAGGAGCCGGCCCTGCGCAAGGCCGGCTATCGTGTCGCCCTGTTCGACAACCGTGGCATCGCCCCGTCCTCGGAGTGCGCCGCCGGGTTCACGCTCGAGGACATGGTGGCCGACACCGCCGGACTCATCGAGCATCTCGGTGGACCGGCTTTCGTCGTGGGGACCTCGTTGGGTGCCCGCATCACCCAGGAACTCACCCTGGCGCGGCCCGACCTCGTCCGCGGCGCGGTGATGTTGGCCACCTACGGCCGCAGCACGCCGCTGCAGGAAGCGATCTCGGCCGGCGAGCGCGCGCTCTACGACCAGAAGATCACCCTGCCTCCGGAGTACGAGGCCGCCATCACCGCGCACCTCAACCTGTCGCCGCACACCCTCGACGACGATCGGGCCGCACAGGACTGGCTCGACATCATCGGGTTCTCACCGCAGACCGTGACCCCCGGGGTGCGTGCTCAGCTCGGACTGCACCACCGGGAGGCCAATCGTCTCGACGCATACCGGCGCATCACCCGGCCCGCGCTCGTCGTCGGATTCGCCGACGATCGCACGTTGCCGGTCAAGCTGGCACGCGAGGTGGCCGAGGTGATCCCGGGAGCCGAGTACGCCGAGGTGGCCAAGGCCGGGCACTTCGGTTATCTCGAACAGCCGGCTGAGGTGAATCGGCTCATCGTCGACTTCTGCGACCGCCACCGGGACTGACTCCCCGGGTGGTCGGTTCGATACGCTGAGCCGCATGGCCAGTACCGATTCCGCCCGCCCCGATCCCGCAGGCTCCGACGCCGTGCGCGTCCGATTCTGCCCGTCCCCCACGGGTACCCCGCACGTCGGGATGGTGCGCACCGCGCTGTTCAACTTCGCGCAGGCGCGACACGACAAGGGCACCTTCGTCTTCCGCATCGAGGACACCGACGCCGCCCGCGACAGCCAGGAGTCCTACGACGCGATCCTGGAATCGTTGCGATGGCTCGGACTCGACTGGGACGAGGGCCCCGAGGTCGGCGGACCGTACGGTCCGTACCGGCAATCGGAGCGTCGTGGAATCCACCTCGACGTGGTGGCGCGTCTGTTGGCGGCGGGTGAGGCCTACGAGGCGTTCTCGACCCCGGAGGAGGTCGAGGCACGGCATCGCGCGGCCGGCCGGGACCCTAAGCTCGGTTACGACAACTTCGATCGCGACCTCACCGACGAACAGCGTGCCGCCTATCGCGCCGAGGGCCGCAATCCCGTTGTGCGCCTTCGCATGCCCGACCGTGACATCACCTGGGACGATCTCGTCCGCGGCGCCACGACGATCAAGTCGAGTACCGTTCCCGACTTCGCGTTGACCCGTGCGAACGGCGATCCGCTCTACACCCTCGTCAATCCCGTCGACGACGCGATGATGCGGATCACCCATGTGTTGCGCGGCGAGGACCTGTTCTCGTCCACCCCGCGCCAGATCGCGTTGTACGAGGCGCTGATCCGGATCGGGGTGGCCGAGGCGGTGCCCGTCTTCGGGCATCTGCCGTTCGTCATGGGGGAGGGCAACAAGAAACTCTCCAAACGCGATCCGCAGTCCAACCTGTTCCATCACCGGGACCGCGGATTCCTGCCGGAGGGTCTGCTGAACTACCTCGCGCTGCTCGGCTGGGGGTACTCGCACGAGACCGATGTGTTCACCCTGGAGCAGATGATCGACAAATTCGATGTCCGCGACGTCAACTCCAATCCCGCGCGGTTCGACCAGAAGAAGGCCGACGCGATCAACGCCGAGCACATCCGGATGCTCGAACTCGGTGATTTCGCCGCGCGGCTCAAGGCCTACCTCATCGAGCGCGGTCACCTGTCGGAGCCGATCGACGACGCCACCTTCACCGCCCTCGCCGAACTCGTGCAGACCCGAATCCAGGTGTTGGGCGACGCGTGGGCATTGATGTCGTTCTGCTACGTCTCCGACGCGGAGTTCACCATTGACGAGAAGGCCGCCGCCAAGAATCTCGGTGCCGACGCGGTGCCGGTCCTCGACGCCACCATCGCCGCCGTGGAGGGTCTGTCGTCGTGGCAGACGCCCGCACTGCACGACGCCCTCAACGCCGCGCTGGTGGACGATCTGGGCCTCAAACCGCGCAAGGCGTTCGGTCCGGTGCGGGTTGCGGTGACCGGGTCGCAGGTCTCGCCGCCGCTGTTCGAGTCGATGGAACTGCTGGGCCGCGACGTGAGCCTCGCGCGTCTGCGCGCGGCCCGGGAGTTGGCGGCAAAGTAGCCACTGACCAGGCGATTTGTGGTCCAGGGGTAGTGCTCTGCTAATCTATCGCAGGTTCTTTTCCGAGAGGAAAAGAGAAAACCTTGGGGTATGGTGTAATTGGCAACACAGCGGTTTCTGGTACCGCCATTCTAGGTTCGAGTCCTGGTACCCCAGCGACCACCAAGGTCTATGGCCCCGTCGTCTAGCGGCCTAGGACGCCGCCCTCTCAAGGCGGTAGCGCGGGTTCGAATCCCGTCGGGGCTACAGAGAAAGGCGCCCTTCCCGGTAATCCCGGGGAGGGCGCCTTTCGCTTGTGCAGCCGGGGATGTTATCGACGCCGGAGGCAGCGGCGCCTACAGATACTGGGCCGTCGATCCGGACACCGGCGTCTGTGGCAGACCGAGCTTGCGGTGATCCCAGGAGCGCGTCCGGCTTCCGGTGATGCGTACCGCGACGCGCTTGTTCATCATCTGCTCGACGAAGGGTTTGGATTCCTCGGTGTACGGGGCGGTGTATCGCTCCCACACCGAGATACCCACCTGCAGGCAGGAATCGGCGTCGTCGAGGATCTCCGCGGTGCCCTCGATGGCCACGCCGCGCAAGGTGTCGTAGGTGTCGCCGTCCTCGATGAGAACCGAACACCGATTGTTGCGCCGGAGATTGACGGCCTTCTGCGACTTGGCCTTCGTCTCGAACCAGATCTCGCCGTCGATGATCCCGTACCACATGGCAACGAGATGAATGCTGCCGTCGGGTCCGGTCGTGGCGAGGGTGGCGGTTCGGCTGCGGGCGATGAACTCCTCGATCTCGTCGGGACTCATCACGATCTGGGTGCGCTGGTTTGTGCCCATTGCCCGGTCACTTCCTCCTCATGCCCGCGACCGGAAACCCGTCCGCGGATTCCTGTGGTTCATCTCTGTGTGGTTCGTGCCTGTGGTTCCTCACCGACGCTAACCCAGTGGCCCTATCGGGCCGACACCAACCTCTTGTGGATGGCGTCGGCGGCGGCAAGAAGATCCGCGGCCCAGCGGGCCCCGGGCCGGCGTCCCATCCGGTCGATCGGCCCCGAAACCGAGATCGCGGCAACGACTTCGCCTGCCGCATCGCGTACCGGGGCCGAGACGCTGGCGACGCCCGCCGCACGCTCACCGGCACTCTGTGCCCACCCGCGTCGTCGGATGTCGTGCAGTGAGCGGTCGCTGAAGGCACTGTCGGCCAAGAGGTGTCGCTGTGTGCTCGTGTCGGCCCACGCCGCGAGGACCTTCGCGGCCGACCCGGCGGTCATCGGGAACCGGGTGCCCACCGGGACGGTGTCCCGCAGGCCGGTCGGTGGTTCCATCGCCGCGATACACACCCGCTCGGAGCCTTCGCGGCGATACACCTGGACCGATTCGCCGGTGATCTCCCGCAGTCGCGGCAGCACCATCAGTGCGGCCTCGCGCACCGGATCATGTGCCGAGGAGGCGAGTTCGCCCAAGGCCGGCCCGGGATACCAGCGGCCGGCGGCGTTGCGTGCGAGCAGGCGGTGCGTCTCGAGTCCCACCGCGAGTCGATGCGCGGTGGCCCGGGGCAGGCTGGTGCGTTCGCACAATTCCGTGAGATTGCACGGGGTCTCGGCGATGGCGCGCAGGACGGTGACCGACTTGTCGAGGACACCGATTCCGCTGCTGGGCTCCGATGCGCTATCCTTTCCCATAGGACGATACTAGCTGTCCAAATACTGAGATGCACGTCGGTCGGTGATCCGCAGCCCATTCCGGTCGCCGACAGCGACTTTGCCAGAGACGGATGCGAGTGCAGCCATGACGAACAACCCAGCCGGATCGAACAGCCCTGCGGGCGCGACATACAGCGCTGCGGACACCCCGAACACCCCAACGGGGCCACGCACTCTCGCCGAGAAGGTCTGGGACGACCACGTCGTCGTCCGCGGGGACGGGGCGTCGAAACCCGACCTGATCTACATCGATCTCCATCTGGTCCACGAGGTCACCAGTCCACAGGCCTTCGACGGTCTGCGGCTCGCCGGCCGTCCCGTGCGCCGGCCCGACCTGACGATCGCCACCGAGGATCACAACGTCCCGACGATCAAGACCGACCTCATCGCCGACCCGGTGTCGCGCACGCAGGTCGAGACCCTGCGTCGTAATTGCGAGGAATTCGGTATCCGGCTGCACCCCATGGGAGATGCCGAGCAGGGCATCGTGCACGTCGTCGGCCCGCAACTGGGACTGACCCAGCCGGGTATGACGGTGGTCTGCGGCGACTCGCACACCTCGACCCACGGCGCATTCGGTGCGCTGGCAATGGGAATCGGCACCTCCGAGGTCGAGCACGTCCTCGCGACCCAGACGCTCTCCCTGCGTCCCTTCAAGACCATGGCCATCACCGTCGACGGTGATCTGCCGACCGGCGTCACGAGCAAGGACCTCATCCTGGCCGTCATCGCCGAGATCGGTACCGGCGGCGGGCAGGGCTACGTCCTCGAATACCGCGGCTCGGCCATCGAGAAACTGTCGATGGAAGCGCGGATGACCATCTGCAACATGTCGATCGAGGCCGGCGCCCGCGCCGGGATGATCGCGCCCGACGCCGTCACCTACGAGTACCTGCGGGGCCGCCCCAACGCCCCCACCGGCGCCGACTGGGATGCGGCGGTGGCCTATTGGGATTCGTTGCGCACCGATCCCGGCGCGGAGTTCGACGCCGAGGTCCGCATCGACGCCGCCACGCTCTCTCCGTTCGTGACCTGGGGAACCAATCCCGGCCAGGGCGCGCCACTGTCGGCGACGGTGCCCGATCCGGCCGACATGGGCGACGAAACCGCCTCCGGCGCAGCAGCCAAGGCGCTGCAATACATGGACCTCACGCCCGGCACCCCGCTGCGCGAGGTGGCCGTCGACACCGTGTTCGTGGGCTCGTGCACCAATGGACGGATCGAGGATCTGCGTGCCGTTGCCGAAATCCTCAAGGGCCGCAAAGTGGCAGACGGACTCCGGATGCTGGTGGTGCCCGGGTCGATGCGCGTGCGTGCACAGGCCGAGGAGGAGGGTCTCGGTGAGATCTTCACTGCCGCAGGCGCCGAGTGGCGTCAGGCCGGATGCTCGATGTGCCTCGGGATGAACCCCGACCAACTCGCCCCGGGTCAGCGCTGTGCCTCGACCTCCAACCGCAACTTCGAGGGCCGGCAGGGTAAGGGTGGGCGAACTCACCTCGTCTCACCGGCCGTGGCCGCCGCCACCGCGGTGCGCGGCACCTTGTCCTCGCCCGCAGACCTGTAGCGCCCCAGAAGTCTTGGCCTTCGGCGGGAACTCCCGGCGAGTGCCCGCCACACCTCTCATTCACAGACCGGAGTCACATCATGGAACCCTTCATCGAGCACACCGGGATCGGCGTGCCGTTGCGCCGCAGCAACGTCGACACCGACCAGATCATCCCCGCCGTCTACCTCAAACGGGTCACCCGAACCGGATTCGAGGACGGACTCTTCGCCGGCTGGCGCTCCGATCCGGACTTCATCCTCAACGCCGAACCCTGGAATCGCGGTTCGGTCCTGGTCGCCGGACCCGACTTCGGGACCGGGTCGTCGCGCGAACATGCCGTCTGGGCGCTGTCGGACTTCGGTTTTCGGGTGGTCATCTCCTCCCGGTTCGCCGACATCTTCCGGGGTAACGCGGGCAAAGCGGGCCTGGTGGCCGCCCAGGTCGAGCAATCCGACGTCGAACTGCTGTGGAAGCGACTCGAGGAGCAGCCCGGCCTCGAAGTGACTGTGAGCCTTCCCGAGCGGACGGTGACCGCAGCAGACCTCGTGGTGCCGTTGACAATTGATGACTACACGCGGTGGCGTCTGATGGAGGGCCTCGACGACATCGGCCTGACATTACGGCAGGTAGACGCGATTTCCGAGTACGAGAACGGGCGGCCCGCCTTCAAGCCGGTGACCCTGCCGGCCTGAGTTCTGCTCCCGGGTTCGACCTCTCGGCAAGCCCCGAACGCCATCGACGGAACGTGTTAGCGGCCTGAAATTTTCGCAACACGTCCCGTCGATTGGCGTGGAAGATGGACGTTTTCGCCTCGGACGTTTACCGTGTGGGGTTAGCTGGCTATATCAGATACGGCCAGAACAGCTTGCGGAGGTATATCAATGAACAAGGCAGAGCTCATCGATGAGCTGACCAAGAAGCTCGACGCTGATCGCAAGACCGCGACCGAAGCGGTCGAGCTGATCGTCGACACCATCGTCCGCGCGGTGAACCGCGGCGAGAGTGTCACCATCACCGGGTTCGGTGTCTTCGAGAAGCGTCGTCGCGCACCGCGCGTCGCACGCAACCCGCGTACCGGTGAGACCGTGAAGGTGCGCGCCACCTCGGTTCCGGCGTTCCGTCCGGGCGCGCAGTTCAAGGCCGTCGTCGCCGGCAAGCAGAAGCTCTCGGCGACCGGTCCGGCCGTCAAGCGCGGAAGCGGTGCGGGCACCACCACCGCCGCGAAGAAGACCGCGGCGAAGAAGGCCCCGGCCAAGAAGACCGCGGCAAAGAAAGCTCCCGCCAAGAAGACCGCCGCCAAGAAGGCCCCGGCCAAGACCACTGCAACCAAGACCGCCGCCAAGAAGGCGCCGGCCAAGACCACTGCAGCGAAGAAGACGGCGGCCAAGAAGGCTCCCGCCAAGAAGACCGCGGCAAAGAAGGCTCCCGCCAAGAAGACCGCCGCCAAGAAGGCCCCCGCCAAGAAGACCACCCGGCGCTGAGCCCGCAACCGGGGCACACCCGGGGCGACCACGATCGCACTCACCCCTGACGAACTTCCCTCGTCAGGGGTGAGTTGCTGTGTGGGGCCCCGCCATCGACGAGTCGCGGTCGGCTCAGTGATCGAGTCGCCTTCGGCTCAGTGATCGAGACGCGGGAGAGGAGAATCGATGTGGTCGGCCGCCACCAGAGTGCCGGCGAGTGCCGAGAGCACCCACACACTTCCCTTGCGGTTGCGCGCCTTCGGCAAAGTGAGACCGTCGTGCTCGGCCCACCACTGCATCAGCGGCGGAATCACCTTGCCCTGACTACACACCGCACGCACCCGCCCATCCCCGGGCTCGGCGAGTTCCCTGATCCGCGCACGGGCCGGCGCCGGGTCGTCGGCATAGGCCGCCTCCGACAACGTGGGTTCCTCGATGATGGTGCCCCCGAGACGATCTCGGGTCGGGGCGAGAGTCTCGACGCAACGGACCGGGTTCGCACTGTGCAATTCGGTCACCCCGAACGCCGCCAGTAAGGGCACCAGCGCCCGCGCCTGCTCCCGACCCACCGCGTCGAGAGGGCGCGTCCGGTCCTCACCCCGATACCGAGAACGACTGCCCGCACGCGCATGCCGCACCAGCAGCAACGTCGTGAGCTCGACGGGTAACCGCGTGAACTCCTCCAGCACGGAACGATCCAGCCGATAGCTCAGGCGATCCGCCGCCTGCTCCGTCGACAACCAATCCAGCTCGTCGACCTCATGATTGGCCTCGAAGCGCCCACCCACCGACTCCGCCGACCAGTACCGGACATGCTTGCGGCCGTGCGGCAGATCGTAGGACACCGTCGTCAGCAGCCGACCCAGACGCACCACATGCCCGGTCTCCTCGTCGATCTCCCGGACAGCGGTATCGATCAGGGTCTCACCGGCGTCGAGCTTGCCCTTGGGCAACGTCCAATCGTCATACCGCGGGCGGTGCACCACCCCGATCTGCACCGTCCCCTTCGATCGGCGCCACAACACCCCACCGGCCGCCCAAACGGTCCTGGCGGGAGCGCTCTTCTGCGAATCCGACTTGCCCGACTTGGACATCGCCTCGTGTACACCTCTGCTCTTGTCGACACCCGTGAACCCCTGGGACGCGGGCGATCGTAACCGACCACGGTTACCGGACGGTGTCGACCCACCCCGGCAGGATCATGCGCCCGAGTCCCGGCGGGATCATGCGCCCGAGTCCCGGCGGGATCATGCGCCCGAGTCCCGGCGGGATCATGCGCCCGAGTCCCGGCGGCGATTCCGCCGCATCATCTGTCGCTGATGATCGCGCACCTCTTCACCCGCGGCGGGGGAGGCCACCCAGCTACCGTCGGAATGCAGCACCCAGCACCGGGTTCGCGGATCGAGGGCGGAGGAGAAGATGTCGGCGAGTTCACCGGTGAGGCGCTCATCGCGCACCTGCACCATCACCTCGATCCGACGATCGAGGTTGCGGTGCATCATGTCCGCGCTGCCGATCCAGTACTCGTCCTGCGCCCCGAAATGCATGATGCGCGAATGCTCCAGGAACTGTCCCAGGATCGAGCGCACCACGATGTTGTCACTCACACCCGGCATCCCCGGCCGCAATGCGCAGATCCCGCGTACCACGATCTCCACCGGAACCCCGCTCTGCGAGGCCCGATACAGGGCGTCGATGACCTGCTCGTCGACGAGTGCGTTGGCCTTCAAACGAATCCGCGCGCGCTCGTCGCCCTCGTGATGAGCGAGGATCTCCCGATCGATCCGATCGACGATTCCCGAACGGATGCCGTTCGGGGCGACCAAGATGTTGCGGTACTCGGTCTTGCGCGAGTAACCGGTCAGCGTGTTGAACAGATCGGTCAGGTCGGCGCCGATATCCGGTGCGGCGGTGAGCAACCCGACGTCCTCGTACAGCCGGGCGGTCTTCGGATTGTAGTTGCCGGTTCCGATGTGGCAGTAGCGCTTGATCGTCGAACCCTCACGCCGCACCACCAGGCAGGTCTTGCAGTGCGTCTTCAGGCCGACCAGACCATAGACGACGTGGACACCGGCCTGCTCGAGTTGACGCGCCCACTTGATGTTGGCCTGTTCGTCGAAACGTGCCTTGATCTCCACGAGCGCCACGACCTGCTTGCCCGCTTCGGCGGCGTCGATGAGCGCGTTGACGATCGGCGAATCACCCGACGTGCGGTACAGCGTCTGCTTGATCGCCAACACGTGCGGATCGGCAGCAGCCTGTTCGATGAACCGCTGAACGCTGGTCGAGAACGAGTCATAGGGATGATGGACGAGCACATCGCCTTCGCGCAGGGTGGAGAAGACACTCTTGGGCGTCTCGCGTTCACCGAACGCCGGATGTGTTGCGGGAACGAACGGACGATCCTTCAGGTGCGGACGATCCAGACCGTAGATCTCGAACAGCGAGGACAGGTCGAGCAATCCGGGTACCTGGATGACGTCGGCCGGATTGACGTCGAGTTCCCGCAGCAGCAACTCGAGCATGTGCTCGCTCATGTCGTCGGCGACCTCGAGACGCACCGGTGAACCGAAACGGCGACGGGCGAGTTCGCGTTCGAGAGCCTGCAACAGGTCCTCGTCGCGATCCTCCTCGACCTCGAAATCGGCGTTGCGGGTGATCCGGAAGACGTGATGCTCGACGATCTGCATCTCCGGGAACAGATGTTCCAGATTCGCGGCGATGAGGTTTTCCATCGGCAACAGCACGGCGGGGTGGTGGCCGCGGCCGTCGGCCACCGCCGACCCGGGAGCGAGCTGGTCGACGCGGACGAAACGATTGACGTTGTCGGGCACCTTGACTCGCGCGAAGTGCTCGCCGCCCTCGTTCGTGTCCTTCACCGTCACCGCCAGATTCAGCGACAGCCCGGAGATGTAGGGGAACGGATGGGCCGGATCGACGGCGAGCGGGGTGAGTACCGGGAAGACCTGCTCGTGGAAGTGCTCCACCATCCGCTTCTGCTGATCGGCATCGAGCTCCGACCACGACACCACGTGAATTCCGTTGTCCGCCAAGTCGGGTCGTACCGAATCGAGGAACACGCGGGCATGCCGGTCGGC
>NZ_BAEI01000065.1 GCF_000241325.1 Gordonia polyisoprenivorans NBRC 16320 = JCM 10675
AACCCGAAACCAGCCCTGACACACGAGGTCTCGAGGCTCGTCGCTGGCGCTCCTCGGCACCTCGACCACCGGAAAAGGCGCCCCGCCGGAGCGCCCGCCTACAGATATAACTTCCACCGCAGCGGACCACCGACCCGAAAAATCGCGGTTTTCAGCCCGATTCGGTGGAAACTGTATTCCCCCCGATGGTCGAGGAGCCCCGCGCGAGCGCAGCGAGCCGGAGCGTCTCGAGACCACCGGGCAGAATAACCCCGTTACGAATCGACCTCGCCCGGCCGCTTCTCGGCCCGACGTCGCGGTAACCGCAGGGTCGGCCAGACGGTGGTCCGACGCGGGGCGACGGGCAGGCGCCATCGGAACGCGAGCCCGCACAGACGCAGGGTCGTGGCCATCGCGGCCCCCGCCACCAGCAACACCCCGTGCGCCGAGGGGAACATGGCGTGCCCGGCGACGTACACACCGGCACCGACGAGGGCGGGCACCGCGTAGAGATCGGCCGGCTGCAACAGCAGCGGCACCTCGTTGACCAGAACATCGCGGATCACACCGCCACCGATGGCGGTCAGCATCCCGACGAGCACCGAGGCCAACGCACTCGCGTGCAAGCCGACGGCGACGCTCGCACCGGTCGTGGCGAACAGTCCCATACCGAAGGCATCGAGCACCAGGATCGTGCGACGCAATTCGGTGAAGGCCGGATGGAAGAAGAAGACGACGACACCGGCGATGGCCGCCGTCGCGACCGGCGGCCAGGTCTGCAGAGACGTGGGCGGGGTGACCCCGAGGAGCAGATCACGCAGGATGCCACCACCGACGCCGGTGAGGATCGCGACGGTGAGGATGCCCCAGAGATCAAAGTCCTTGCGCACGCCGAGCACCGCACCCGACGCGGCGAACACGGCGATGCCGGCAATGGTGAGAATCTGCAGCAACACGGGTACTCCTCACAGCAACCGCCTCTCACAACGACGACCGCCCCGAGAAACTCCCGGGGCGGTCGGTACATTGTGGACCGGCTATCCGGTCAAACGTTCGCTCAGCGGCGATCGAGATCGATGATGCCGGCCTGCGCGGCCTTGACGAGGCGACGCGGGATGCGCTGCGCGACGCCGTTCACCTTGACCTCTTGCAGTGCGGGATTGTCCGCCTTCCACTGCGAACGACGGCTGCGGGTGTTCGCCCGCGACATCCGGCGCTTCGGTACAGCCATGATCGTGCCCTTCTCTACGTGGTCTCGCCATTCATCCGCACCGAGTACGGGGGATGATTGCTCCTGGTCAGCGCGTCCGCGGCAGTTAGGCGCGACACGCAACCCCACCAGACTACCCGGCGGGTGGTCGCGGATCCAAAACGTGCCGTCACCCCCGACCAGGGGTGGTCACGAGGAACTCGACGACACCGCCGCGAAACCACCGATCAGTACGTTGATCACGATGTAGACGATGAAGATCACGAGCGCCGCGGCACCGATGATGATCCCGGCGAGTGCCAATCCCTCGCCTTCCTCGGTGCCTTGCGAGTCCCTGATCTGGTTTCGGGCGATGACCCCGAACACGATCCCGAGCCAGCTCAGGCACCCACAACCGACGAGCGACACGACGAGCGCCGCGATGGCCATCGGATTCGTGCGCTTGGCCGGCACACCGACGTAGGGCTGCCCGTATCCCGGTTGCCCATACCCCGGCTGCTGCCCGTAACCGGGTTGTCCAAAGCCTGGTTGCCCGTAGGAAGGCTGACCGTAGCCCGGCGCAGCCTGAACGGGCTGGCCGTAGCCGGGCGTCCCGGACGCCGGATACGACGGTGCGCCGTAGGCGGGCGGAGTCGACGACGCCGGCGGCGTCGGCGGCTGCAACGGCGGCAGCCCCGCACCCTGCGACGGTGTCGGGGGCGTGGGATTCAGCTGGGTCGACTGCCACTGCGACGCGTCGTCGGACGGTGTGGTCGGCTTGCTGAAGTCGATCTTGGGGTGATGGATCGTCGTCTCGTCATCCGGCGATGCGCCGGAGTCCGGTGAGTGCCCGCGGTCATCCTGCGGTGTGGACATGCTTCGACCTTCCTGATCGGCCGCCCGGAGGCGTGATGCCGATCAGAATAGCGAACCGGTCGGTCACCACCGCACACCGAAGCCGACGACTCATCCGTTCGATCGGTACCGGTGACGCGGCAATACACTCGTCCGGGTGTCAGGCGTCGTCTCCGGTTTCACCGCGATCTTCATCATGGTCGGCGTCGGATTCCTGCTCGGCCGGACCGGACTGCTGGGTGAACATGCCCATGAGGTGCTCTCCCGGCTGGTCTTCTTCGTCGCCACACCGGCGCTGCTGTTCTATTCGCTGGTGACCACCGACCTGTCGGTCGTGTTCTCCTCGACCCTGGTCATCGCCGGCGGCAGTGCACTGATCATCGGGCTGCTGTACTTCGTCGTCGCAAAGGTGTTGTTACGCAGACCGACTCCCGATCTGGTCATCGGCGCACTGTCGTCGTCGTATGTCAACAGCGTCAATCTCGGTGTGCCGATTGCGATCTTCGTGCTCGACGACGCGTCGTTCATCGCGCCGCTGCTGCTGTTCCAGATCCTCATCTACTCGCCGATCGCGTTGACCGCACTGGATCTCACCGCGCTGGAACGCCGGACCGGTCACCCGTTCCGGGATGCGATCGTGTTGCCGCTGACCAACCCGATCGTCATCGGCGGCGTGCTCGGGGTGGTCCTCTCCGCGATCGGATGGACCCCACCACAGGCGATCCTGGAACCGCTGAAGATGCTGGGCAATGCCTCGGTGCCGGGAGCCCTTCTCGCCTTCGGTCTGTCGCTGACCGGGGTGACGGTGTTCAAGAAGGGGCAGAGCCCGCGACGCGACATCGTGCTCGCGACCGTGCTGAAGACCATCGCGATGCCGGTCCTCGTCTACGCGATCGCGCGCTGGGGCTTCGGCGGGCAGGGCCACAAACTGTTCGCGCAGACCGTGATCGCCGCTCTGCCCACCGCGCAGAACGTCCTGGTCTACGCCACCCGATACCGGCGAGGTCAGGTACTCGCCCGCGACACGGCGTTGATCACCACACTCGCGTCGATCCCGGCGATCGCGATCATCGCGTGGCTCCTGGCCTGATCGTCGGGGTTTCGCCCCAATCAGTCGAGTGACACCGATCAGTCGAGTGACACCGATGCCGTCGAGAACTCTCCGGCGGCGCCGACGGCGATCTCCTCCTCGCGCTGATGGGCGCTCATCGGGTGTCCGCCGCGCGGAATGGCGAAGGCCGCCAACGCCGCGGCGAGCGCGAACGCCCCGGCACCCAGCAGAAACGCCACCCGGTAGGCGTTCTCGGTGGGCAACGCCACCGGCACACCGCGCACCGAGTGCACCGCCACCTCGGCGGCGAGCACGGTGATGATGACGGCACTTCCCACCGCGCCGCCGACGGTCCGCATGATCGAGTTGATGGAGTTCGCGATTCCGGTCTCCTGTGGCTCCACGTTGGCGACGAGCAGCGCCGGCATGGCCGCATATGCCGCTGCCACAGCCACATTCGCGACGATCAGGCCGCCGATCATCTCGCCGGTGTTGTCGTGCAGCACGGTGAGCATCATCATGCCGGCGACCCCGACGATCCCCGCGCCGAGCAGCACCACCCGCGGCCCACTCCGGGCCACGAGCAGTCCGGCGATGGGTCCGACGAGGATCGACACGATCGCCGCGGGCAGCATGAACACGACGCTGGTCCGCAGGACCGACGCACCGAACCCGTAGCCCGCCAACAGTTCCGGCGTCTGCACGAAGTAGGTGGCGCCGAGGAACACGCTGAACATCGCGAAGCCGACGCACAGTGATGCGGTGTTGGTCGCGAGCACCGCGCGATGTTTGAGCAGATCCACCGACACCAGTGGCGTCGCCCGGCGCGATTGCAGGACCCAGAATCCGACGAGGACGACGACGGCGGCGACGTAGAGGCCGATCACCCGCGCCGATCCCCACCCCCAGGCGTGGCCCTGCGAGGTCGGCAACAGCAAACACACCAGTCCGATCGCCAACACCAGGGCGCCCGCATAGTCGACGCGTCCACCCGATCCGGCACGGTTCGGGACGGCGGCGAGCATCAGACCGATCACCACGACGGTCATCGCCACACACAGCCAGAAGATCCGGCGATAGTCGGCGTCGTTGCGGGTGAGCAGCCCGGTCGCCACCAGGGCCAGCCCGCTGCCCACGCCGAGCGCCGAGGCGGTGATCGCCATGGCGGCGGTGAGTCGCTCGCGCGGGAGTTCTTCGCGCAGCACGCTGATCGCCAGCGGGAACAAGCCGAAGCTCGCACCCTGCAGGACTCGTCCGACGATGAGCACGTCGATCGAATCGGCAAGCGCGGCAACGAGACTGCCGGCGAGCGTCAATGCCAGCGCGGCCACGATCACGCGTTTGTGGCCGTAGACGTCTCCGAGGCGACCCAACAGCGGGGTGAACGCCGACGCGGCGAGCATCGTCGCGGTGGTCACCCAGCCCACCGTGGTCAGCGAGACGTCGAGTTGCTCGCCGATCTGCGGCAGTACGGGCACCGCGAGGGTCTGGATCATCGAGAGCAACAGGACCGACGCCGCAGCGGCGACGATCACGAGCGCCGGGGACACCGGACGCCGGGTGGTCGAAGAAGACATGCCGACCACCATAGAACAGAAATCGACAGTGTGTCGATTCGGATCGACGTGACGTCGATTATGTGCCGTTCCCTACGATGAACCCATGAGTTCCGCCAAGACCGCGGCTGCGGGGCGTCGGCGCGGCGCCCCGACCAAGGGCGACCGACGCGAGGAGCAGATCCTCGCCGCCACCCGGAGGCTGTTGTCGCACCTGCCGATCGGCCAGGTCACCATCGATGAGATCGCCTCGGCGGCCGGGATCTCCCGCACGAGCTTCTACTTCTATTTCCCGTCCAAGCAGGCCGTCCTGGCCACACTGATGGAACAGACCTGGAACGAATTCACCAACACCCATGAGTGGTTCGACTCCGACGGCCCCGACCTCGACGGCCTGCACGCCCAGCTGGCGGCGGTCGCCGCGATCTGGCGCGACAACGGTCCGATCCTCGCGTGCGCGGCACAATCGGGACAGTCCGACTATCCGCCGCTACAAGAATTCCTCGGCCGCGCGCGGGAGCGCTTCGTGGCCAGGCTCGCCGCCAAGATCGAGCGCGACCGCGCCGCCGGCCTCGCCCCGGACGGGCCGGCCGCCGCCGAACTCGCCACCCTGGTCGCCATCGTGCGTGACGGGCGGCTCGCCGAACTCGCACAGGGCGACCCCGACGACGCACGTGATGCGCACGCCCTCGACGCACTCACCCAGACGATCGGCCGGATGATCTACGGGCGGGTGGGCTGACGCAGCGGCCGCCTCAGTGCCCGCACTGCCAGGGCTTCCGCGGCGTCTCGCCGCGCTCTTTGCGTTTCACGTCCACCCCGCCCATCAGCGCGAAGCCGGTGATGTGGATGGTGGGTGCGCCCGGCGCACCCGGACCCGAGGCCTTGTTGCTGAACCCGCCCATGACGGCGCCACCGCCGACCTCCACGGCGACATCCGGCGGCACAGTGATGTCGATGCCGCCCATGACGGCCACACACTCGATCGTCAGATGCGGCGCGGTGAACTCGACCTCCCGCAGGTCGATCTCCACGCCACCCATGATCGCGGTGGCCGAGAGCTGATCGGCGACGGCCGCTTGCCCCTTGAGCTCGCTGCCCGACATGATCGCCAGACGGCTGCGGATCGGTTCGCGGCCGCTTCCGGTGGTCACCGTCGAGGGATACGGCGCGTCGGGCTCCGGTAGCGCCACTCCGAGCTGGGTGACCGGCAGATCGTCGGTGAGAGCATCGAGCTCACCGAAGGTCTTGGCCATCACCGCTTTTCCCGCCCGCTCCTCGTACTCGGCGGGGGTCAGGCTCCCCTGCTCCATCGCCGCCGACAAGATCTCGTGCACCAGTTCACGATCGGCGTCGGCGGCGCGCATCCGCGATCGACGGTCGTCGTCGTAGGTCGGGTCCTCTGCAGTGCTCACCGGTTCAGACTAGGCCGGTCGAGCGGGCCCCGACATTGGTGAACACCCTGAGATCCGACCCTGAGATCGCCACCGGAGTGCTCCCGGTCTGGCACGATCGGGCCATGCGGCGAGCGGGCAAGATCTTGATGTGGCTCGGCATGATCGCGGTGGTCATCAGCCTTACCGCGGGCGTTCCGATCGCTGTGATCGGACTGTCGAAGGTCGGAGACACCGCGGCACGGGCGTTCGAGGTCCACGGTTCGGCGACCCGCCACCTCGACGCCGGCGACACCCTGGTGCTCTACGCACCGGGAACACAGTCCAGCGCCTCCGAGGACCCTTTCCCGTCGTGCACTGTCAACGGACCGGGAGCCCAACGCTGACCGCCGAATTCGACGTACTCGTTCACTTACCGCAACAGCACCGTGCGGTCATTCGCCCAGTACTTGATCACCAGCGACGGCCAGTACACGCTCGATTGCGGAGAGTCCTACGTAATCGGCGCCCCACCGGTGTCGGTGGGCGGGCTGTTCTTCGGCATCGCCGGCATCCTGCTCGCGGTCTTCGGTGGTGGCTTCGGTCTGGCCGTCGCGATCACCGGTCTCGTCCTGAGGTTGGTCGGTCACGCCGGCGACGCTCGGCGGGATGACCGACGATGATGTGAGTTCCCCGCCCCTGTGCCGAATGAGCACACGCTCGGTCGTCCGAATGTCTTCCCTAAGCGCCGATGGTCAGAGCTCGAACGCGCCGACTTCTCCCCGGCCCCCGCCGAACGGTTGGACTATCGGCCAAGGTCGATGAGGTCGCCGTCAGGCTCGGCCGGGGTCACACCCGCGGCAATGAGCAACCTCTCGACGAACCCCTCGTCGAGGGTCTCACCTGTGAAGAATGCGCGGTAGTAGAGCGGGCCGAACAAAATGTCCACGACCTCATCGACGTCGCCGGCGGATGGCATCAGCAAGCCTCTTCTGGCCGCATTCCCCACGAGATCTCGAATGAATCGTCGTCGGGGACGAAGCCAATGTTCGACGAACATCGTATGGGCCGCGGGGTCGGCAAGCGCCCTCGCGGCAAGCGCCCTCAAAGGCCCCGCCGTCGGCGGGTTGACGAGTATGGCGACCGTCTCCATGACCTGCGTCCGCAACGCCGCGATCGGATCGTCGGCGGTGGCCTCCACCGAGTCGCTGATCGACTCGAGAAGGGCGTCGGTCAGTAGTTCCTGCGGATCCGACCACCAGCGGTACAACGTCGTGCGGCTTGCGCCCGCGGCCTGCGCGATGCGATCGAACCCGATGTCGACTCCGCCGGCACTGGCCAATTCGATGGCCGCGTGCAAAATGCGCAGGCGTAGTTCCTCGCTTCTCGGCCTTCCCCGGCGGCGGCCGCCGCCCGATAGCATTTTTGTACATGAGGTACAGTATATGTATAGGTCGATGATCAGCGGCGAATCCGCTGGGAAGGAACGCCACGGCGACGTCTCAACCACCGAGCGCAACACCTGGACTGGCAATCATGGCACCTACCTCTGCCCGGGGAAGGTATCGAACCCGGAGTAGGTCCGAAAGGCTCCCCCGGGCTCCCGTGGAACCACACAAGAGATCGGACCACGTCAATGACATTGACATTCACCGCATACAACGGTTTCACGCTTCCTGTCGTGGGATTTGGAACCTATCGATTGAACGGCAGCCAGGGTTTTGAGGTAACCAGCCGTGCAATCGCGACCGGTTACACCCTGCTCGATTCGGCATTCAATTATGAGAACGAAGGCGCCGTCGGACGCGCGGTGCGATTCTCATCGGCGCCACGCAGCGACATCATCGTCACCTCAAAGCTCCCCGGTCGCCATCACGACTATGACGAAGCTCTGACGACAATCGAGGAGAGCGCCTTTCGGATGGGACTCGACTATCTGGATCTGTACCTCATCCATTGGCCGAATCCGCGCCAGGACAGATATGTTGAAGCGTAGACCGCACTGATCGAGGCGCAAAAGAAGGGTCTTGTCCGCCAGATCGGTGTGAGCAACTTCCTTCCCGTACACATCAAACGACTCGAGGAGGAGACTGGCGTACTACCCGTCGTGAATCAGATCGAGTTGCAT
Organism: Gordonia polyisoprenivorans NBRC 16320 = JCM 10675; assembly: GCF_000241325.1. Taxonomy (GTDB): domain Bacteria; phylum Actinomycetota; class Actinomycetes; order Mycobacteriales; family Mycobacteriaceae; genus Gordonia; species Gordonia polyisoprenivorans. The sequence goes on from NZ_BAEI01000065.1 coordinate 8,132, forward strand.
CCCTACTTTCCGCAAACCGAGGCAATCGCCTACCATAAAAACAAGGGTATGCTCACCGAGGCGTGGAGTCCTCTAGGCCGAGGAAACGACCTTCTCACCAACCCGATTATCACCGAGATAGCCGCGAAGCATTCGGCCGATCCAGGGCAGGTCGTGTTGTCCTGGACGATCGCCCGCGATGCAATCCCACTCCCGAAGGCGGCCTCTCCCGAACGGCAGCGGGTGAACTTGAATGCACCCTCACTGGCTTTGAACCCCATCGAGATCGAAGCGATCACCGCACTGGGTCGGCCCGAAGGGCGAACCCATGATCAGGATCCCGCGGTCTACGAAGAATTCTGAACACCGACAAAGAGAAGAAGGCGAGAATCCCCCATGAGACAATACCTACGGCGCATTCCTTTCTCTTATTTGGGCTATATACTGCTGTTGATTTCTTCGGCGTTCCTCGGCGTCTTCATCACCCTACTCGGGACCGACGGCAGTACGGGTTGGACGATCTGGTCCGGGATCGCCACCGTCGCGACACTACTTGTCGGCGTCAGCTTTATACGGTTTCAGGTCGTCGAAAGCCATGACAACGAGCCGCAAGACGAGATGGTGATTTCCGCACAGCCGATGATCCCGGGCGAGAAGCGCTCCGAGTTTGAAGAATACCGCGAGGAGCATCCACATAACAGGGCGGACGATACGGGCAACTGACCGCGTCCGTCCGGCAGTTGGCGAGGGGCCTGTTCCAGACGTGGGGCGTCTTTCGTCGTCGCGGCCCGGTCAACTCCTCCTTCGACTCCCATGGCGCGATCTGAGGTAGTCGCCGACGACCGCCGCGCCGAGACCGTCGACGTCGGGGGCGATGACCCGGCCCCCGATGCGGCGGGCGATCTGATCCATGAAGTGCGCCAACCCGGGATCCTCGCCGAGCCGGAAGAACGTGACCTGCGCGCCGAGACGGGCGACGTGGTCGAGCTCGCGGACGGTCAACGCGATGGTCTGCGGGTGCGGCGGATAGAAGAAGAACGGCTCGCCGCTCGGGTCGAGGTGCGCGGTCGGTTCACCGTCGGTGACCACGAGCACCACCGGTTGCGCATTGGGGAACCGACGCAGATGCCGACCGGCCAGCAACAGGGCGTGATGCAGGTTGGTGCCCTGCTCCATTCGTGGCTGCAACCCGGTCAGTTCGGCGATGTCGATGGACCGGGCGTAACGGCCGAACGCGATGAGATGCAGTTCGTCGCTGCGGAATCGGGTCGAAATCAGGTGATTGAGCGCAATCGCCGTGCGCTTCATCGGAGTCCAGCGGCCCTCCATCTCCATGGAGAACGAGGTGTCGACGAGCAGCACCACCGCGGCCTGTGTTCGCGCCTCGGTCTCGGCGACCTCCACGTCGCGCACGTCGATCCGCACACCCGGATGCAGGTCGCTGGTCGGATGCCCTTCCGCGGCGGTCCGTAACACGGCGTTGGCGACGGTGCGCGAGACATCCCAGGGGTCGGTGTCGCCGTAGGCCCATTCGCGGGTCGAGCCGGTCGGCTCGCCGAGCAGCCCGCGGTTGCGGGTCTGGCGGTCGCCGCGGGCACCCATCTGGTCGGCGATGTCCCGGAAGATCGCCTGCCCGAGTTGACGCATCGCCTTGGGGCTCAGGCGGAGTCGGCCGTCGACGGTCCGGTCGAAGAAGCCCTCCTCGCGTAGCGCCTTCTCCAGTTCCTGCAGGGTACGCGCGTCGACGCCGGCCTGCTCACCGAGTTGCCGTTCCAACGCGTCGATGTCGATGTCGTCCATCTGCGCACCGGCGTACTGCTGGGACAGTTGTTCGGAGAGCGCCTCGAGTTCGGAAATGTCGCGCAGTGCCGCGGCCCCCTCCCCCAGGCCCATCTGCTGATCGCCCGAGAACTCCTGGGCGTTGTCCCAGTCGAGCCCAGGCCGGGCCTGGCGCAGCGCCGAATCCATTTGCGCGAGTTGACTCATCAGGTCCGGCGAGCCGAATGCCTGCTGCGCGAGCTGATCGAGTTCGGCCCGCTGCTCGGGCGTCAGCGAGTTGTAGAACTGCTGGGCCGCGGCGGCCCGCTGCGCCAGCGAATCGATGAGTTCTTCGGTGTTGCGCGGGTTCTCGGGAAAGTACTCGCCGTGTTTGTTCATGAACTCCTCGAACGCCTGCGACGTGTCCTCACCGCGGTTGTGGGCGTTGAGGAGCTCGTTGAGGTCGGCGAGCATCTCCGACACCCGCTGCCGGTCGGCGTCGGTGGCGCCCTCGAGCGCCTCCTTCATCCCGGCGAAACGCTGATCGAGCAGTTCTCGACCGAGGAGATCCTTGATCTTGTCGTAGTCCTGCTGCGCCTCGGGGCTGCGCCACTGGTAATCGGAGAGTTCCTCGACGGCCTGCGCGGTGGAGCCCGGGAGACTGCCGATCTGCATCTCGGCGAACCGTGCGTCGTCGTCGAGGTCGCGGGCAAGTTGTTTGCGCTCGTTGAGCACTGCCCGGTCGAGGAGTTCACGGATCTCGGTGAAGGTGCCGTCGAGGTTGCGCTTCTTGAGCAGTTCCTGACGCCGCCGGTTCACTTGCTCGCGGAGCTTGTCCAGACCCCGCATGTCCTGCGACCCGCGTCGCAGGAACTCCTGCAGCGCCCGTTGTGGGCTGACGCCGGCCATCACGTCGTCGCCGATCTCGCTCAGCGCTTCCCGCAGATCCACCGGCGGAGCCAACGGATCCGGCCCGCCGGTGTAGCGCTGATACCGGGATCGGTGAAAATTCTTCTGCACCATGGGTTTCTCCGGAGTTGGTCGAATCCGCCGGGGCCGTGCCCGGCCGTGGATCGCAGGAATGCGTGGATCGGCGGTTGCTCAGCCGTAGATCGTCTGCCCCGACTCGTCGGCTTCCTTGCCGATGCGTCGCGCGAGGAACAGCCCTTCGAGGGCGAGTTCGACGGCACTGGCCCGCTCGCCGTCCGAGCCGGCCTCGAGTCGCTCGGCGATCTCGTCGATCACCGGCGCGGTGGTATCCGGCGACGGCAGCGAGTCGAGGAAGTCCGCGGCGGGCACCCGGTCACCGGTGACCACGAGCTCCCCGGCCTCCAACGCCGACACCAGCGGCGCCATGTCGATGCCACCGAGGTGGGCGCGCACCGTGTCGGCGACGGACTTGCGCATCAGATGCTCGAGGATCTCGAGTTCACGGCCTTCTTCGCCGGACTCGAACTCGATCTTGCCGCGCAGCACCTCGATCACCGATTCCAGGTCGACGACGCGAGTCACCGGCACCTCTTCGCCGGTGACTGCCGCGCGATGCAGCGCCGCCGCAGCAACGGTCTCGGCGCCGGCGATCGAGAACCGCGCCGACACCCCCGACCGCTGATCGATCGACGGGTGGTCGCGGGCGTAGCGGGTGAACCGCGCGAGGATCTCGGTGATGAAGGTCGGCACCGTGGCGGTGAGGTCGGCCTCCTGCTCGATGACGGCGACCTCGTCGTCGAGTTCGATCGGGTAATGCGTGCGGATCTCGGCACCGAAGCGGTCCTTGAGCGGAGTGATGATGCGCCCGCGGTTGGTGTAGTCCTCGGGGTTGGCGCTGGCCATCACGAGCACGTCCAGCGGCAGGCGCAGCGTGTAGCCGCGGACCTGGATGTCGCGTTCCTCCATCACGTTGAGCATCGAGACCTGGATGCGTTCGGCCAGGTCGGGGAGCTCGTTGATGGCGACGATGCCACGATGCGCGCGCGGGATGAGCCCGAAATGGATGGTCTCCGGGTCACCGAGGCTGCGCCCCTCGGCGACTTTCATCGGGTCGATGTCGCCAACGAGGTCGGCCACCGAGGTGTCCGGGGTGGCGAGCTTCTCGCTGTAGCGCTCGTTGCGGTGGCGCCATTCGATGGGCAGGTCGTCGAGGAGGTTGGCGGCCTTGCGGATCGATGCCGGGGTGATCGGCTCGTAGGGATGCTCGCCGAGTTCGGAGCCGGCGATCACGGGCGTCCACTCGTCGAGCAGGCCCACGAGGGTCCGCAGGATGCGGGTCTTGCCCTGGCCGCGTTCGCCGAGCATGACGACGTCGTGTCCGGCGAGCAGCGCACGTTCGAGTTGCGGGATGACCGTCGCCTCGAATCCGACGATGCCCGGCCACGGATCGCTGCCTTCGCGCAGCGCGGTCAGCAGGTTGTTGCGGATCTCGTCGCGGATGCTGCGCTGCACATGACCGCTTGCGCGCAGTTCACCAAGGGTGCGAGGAGAGGGATGACGGGTTTCGGTGGTCGTTGAACCGCCGGTCGGGGCGTCGGTCGTGAAATCCCCGGATGTGAAGTCTTCTGCCACCTCGTCCACGGTACGCCGGAGAGCCGCGGTCGCGCCCGGTTCGCCGACGGCGCCCCTGCTTTCGCCGACAGCGCTCGCCACCACGCCCACAGCGCTCGCCAGCCCGCCCACAGCGCTCGCCACCACGCCGACAGCGCTTCAGCGAGCGCTGTCGGCGGTGGGAAGAGCGCTGTCGGCGGCGGGACGGGCGCTGTGGGCGGCGGAAAGAGCGCCGTCGGCGAGGTCCGGCTACCCGGTGGCGACGGTGTGGTGCCGGCCGGTGCGGTGGCCGCCGAAGCCGGCGGTCGGGCCGGGAGTCGCCGACCCGGTGGTGGTGGCCCCGGTGGTCGTGCTCGCCGGAGTCGCCGTCGTCGACGCGGGTTGTGGTGACGGCGCCACGGTTAGGTCGTACACCGTGTAGTTGCCGATCGCGGTGCCGTGGAAGTTGGCCTCCACCCACTGCTGGATCTGTGTGGTCACCGAGGACCGTCCGCCGCCGAAACCGGTGTTGCCGAAGGCTTTGGTGATTGCGCTCATCAGCTCCGCATTGGCGCTGCCGTTCTGCGACGAGGTCTCCGGGGCGAGGTAGTAGCCGATGTCCTTGTCGGCGACGTACTTCTGGAATTGCGCCAGGCTCGGCGCCGGGTCGTTGGAGAACCCGCCGACACCCATCACCGGCACGTGTGCGGCGAGTTCGACCCCGGCCGCGGAACTGGTCCGCGACACCGCCGCGGCCCACCGTGCGTGGCTGTTCTGCAGCATGGCCTGAAGTTGGGCGGGCAAGGTCGTGGCGCCACCGCCGAATCCGCCGAACCCACCGAATCCGCCTGCACGGTTACCCGACGACCCGGTGCCCGTCCCCCCGGTGCCCGAGGACCCGGTAGCCCCGTGGCCGGAGTGCGTCGTGCCACCGAATCCGCCGTGCCCGCCTGCGGTGCTGCGTTCGGGCAGCACCGACGGGCTGCCGCCGGTGTGCGAGATGGTGTCACCGGTGATCGCATATGCCGCCGGCGCCGCGAAGATGCCGATCATGCCGAGCACCCCCACCGCCAGCGCGATCCGACGTCCGAAGGTCGACGGCAATGCGACGAGCAGGGCGGCGACGATGCCCGCGACGAGTACCACCCACCGCAGCCAGGGCTGCCAGTTCGGCTCGTGATCGAGGAGCACAAACGACCAGATGGCTCCCGCGGCGATCATCGCGGCCAGACCGAAGCGGGCGGTGTAGCGCTGCCAGCTCACCGAAGCATCACGCGCAGTCCAGGTTTGGTGGACTCCCAGGCCGACGAGACCGGCGATGGGCGGAGCGATCGCCAGCGAGTAGTACGGGTGCGCGATGCCGCTCATGTACGACAGGACCAGTCCGTCGACGAGCAACCACAGGCCGAACAGCAGGGTTGCCGCGCGCACGAGGTCGGTGCGGGGACGACGCCCACGCAACGCCAGGACGGTGATCAGCGCGATGAGCGCGGTCGGCAACAGGAACGAGATCTCGGCACCGAATTCCCCGGTGAACAACCTCGTGATCCCCGGTTGAGCACCGAACATTCCGCCGCCGAATCCGCCACCACCACCACCACCACCGAAACGCTCTGCCAGTTGCGGGTTCTCGTGCATGAAGTCGGCCATCGCATTGGCCGGGTTGCCGTGGGCGCCACCGCCACCACCGCTTCGGCCTTCGACACGTTCGAGTCCGTTGTAGCCGATGACGAGGTTCATGAAGTTGTTGTCGGTGGAGCCGGCAAGATAAGGCCGCGAGGATGCGGGCCACAGCAGCGTCAGCACCACATACCAGCCCGCCGAGAGCACAAGTGCCACAGCGGCAATCACCAGATGCCACATACGCCGCCAGAACGTCGGCGGGGCCGCGATGAGGTAGACCGCGCCGAGCGCGGGCAGCACCATCAGGCCTTCGAGCATCTTGGCCAGGAACGCGAATCCCAGTGCGACACCGGCCAAAGCGAGCCACCGCGCCGATCCGCGCGCGGTCGCACGCAGGGTGCAGTAGGCCGCTGCGGTCATCAGCAGCACCATCGCGGCGTCGGGGTTGTTGAACCGGAACATCATCGCCGCAACCGGGGTGATCGCGAGCGCGAGGCCGGCGATCAGTCCGGCCGACCGACCGGCGACGCGGGTGACCATCGCGTACATCAACGCAACGGCGGCCACCCCCATGAGGGCTTCGGGGATCAGCATGCTCGCCGAGGAGAATCCGAAGATCTGGCCGGACAAGCCCATCACCCACTGCGACACCGGTGGCTTGTCGACGGTGATGAAGTTGGACGGGTCCACCGAGCCGAACAGCAGCGCCTCCCAGTTGCGCGACCCGGCCCACGCCGCTCCGGCATAGAAGGTGTTGCCGTACTGGTTGGTCGTGATGTTCCACAGGTAGAGGACGGCCGTGGCGATAAGCAGTAGTGCCAGCCACAGCCGGTCGCGCGCGGTGGCCGGTGGCAGCGTCGAATCCGCGGAAACCGACAGATCGGATCCTCGATGGTGGCTGCTCGGAGCATCATTCGCAGTGGTGTCGAACGGAGCGACACCGGGTTGGGTTGCGGTCACGATGATGATCGTGCGCCGGATGCACTGACTTTCCGGTGTGGGCAAGCTGTCAGCTTGCTGTGAGGCAACTGGTTCCTTTGCGGGAGTTGAGAGAATGTCGTATTCGCCGGGGATGCCGTGTCGGTTTCACCCGATTGGCCGCCAGGCCGGGTCGCGTCCGATGAAGCCCGCGAGCCGGGTGACGGGGTCGGCGTCGGCGGGTACCGGCATCGCCGGACCGTACTGTCCCGAAGACCGGAGCATGTCCTCGATGCCCTGCATGCCCGAATAGACCTGGGCGGCGAAGTCGGTGTCCAGCTGCGGATCCCGACCGACGGCGGTGGCCAGATCCCAGGTGTGCAGAAAGACGTCGGTGGTGTAGAACCGGTCGATCGCGTCGGCCAGGCGCAACTCCCCGACCATCGGGTGGGTGAAGGTCGCCTCCGCGTCGGGGCCGTCGAGGAGCTGCTGTACCGCCGTCCGCCGGGCATCCCATGCCGCTGCGGGATCGTCGGCGACCTGTGGGCCCGCGGGCAATTCGACGTCGCCGGCAGCCAGGAACGCCGCAAACCAGTCGACGAGGTGCGCCACCACATCTCGGGTCACCCAACCGTCCACCGGCGTCGGCGCGTCCCAGTCCTCCACCGCCGCAGCGTGTTCGGCGAACCCCGCAGCCACGTCGCGGTGGCGGTCCGAGGCGGAGAGTTCGGCGAGTCCCCTGCTCACAGCTCACCGGCGTCGAGCATGCGGTCGAGGCCGGCATAGCCCTCGTTCACGCCGACCTCCATGCCGGAGGCGAGCCAGCCATCGCGCGCTTCGAAGCTGTCGCACAGGGATTGGGCATGCAGCCGGGTGTGGCCGTCGCCGAGGTCCTCGAACCACAGGGTCTCCAGCGACACCTGGTCGGGCATCCCCTCGAAGGTGAAGGTCTGCACGATCTTGTCATCGGCGACGGTGTGGAAGCAGCCGCGGAAACCGAATTCCTGGCCGTCGTGGGTGGAGACGTACCGCCAACTGCCACCGTCGCGAGCATCCCACTCGATGATGCGGCTGGAGATCGCGTCGGGGCCGACCCAGCGCACGAAGAGGTCGGGATCGATGTGCGCCTTCATCAATTGCGCGGGGTACCACGGAAGTCGCGGGTGATCCGGATGACGGGGACCTTCGGGTCCGCCTCGATCGCGGCTTCGGGATAACGGGTGCTGGTGGTCATGATGCCTGTCCTCTCGTGTCGGTGTTGATTCTCTTCGGGTTTCTTTTCCGGGTTTTCTCGGTGCCGCCGGCGGTTGCCGCCGGACCGTCGTTCATCTCCGCCAGCACGGCGTCGAGGCGCGTATAGCGCTCCTCCGCACGTCGGCGGTACCGCTCGATCCACTTGGTCATGAGGTCGAACACCTCTGCTTCCAAATGCACCGGACGCGTCTGTGCCTCACGGGTTCGGGTCACCAGCCCGGCGTCGGCGAGCACCTTCAGATGCTTGGACACCGCCTGGATGCTGACGTCATAGGGTTCGGCGAGTTGGCTGACCGTCGCGTCGCCCACCGCGAGCCGGGCCACCATGTCGCGCCGGGTCGGATCGGCCAGCGCCGCAAAGATCTTGGACAACTCGTCGGACACCAGAACCCATTCCTTATCGTCAACCGTTCGGTTGAATACGAGCATGCGCGCCCCCGCGGTCGTTGTCAACCCATCGGTTGAATATATGCCCGAGTCTCGGCACCGCTGCTTGCGCCGCGACGCCGTCGACCTCGGGTTTCAGCGTCCACACAGCAACGCCGGCGCACCGTCGGGGCCAGGGGGTACGAGGTGAAGCAAGCGCCGCGGCAGAGGTGAGACGCACCAAGGAGTGAGAGGGAATCATCATGAAGACCACAGCAAGAACACGTGTGCCGCTGGCATCGGCGATGGCGTTGGCGGCCACCCTCGCGGTCGGCGCACCCGCACTCGCCGACGCCCCGGCAACGCCCGCGTCGTTGTCGATCCAGGGCGACCTGCATCTGACCCCGACGATTCGGGTCCTACGGATCGACGCTCAGGGATCGCGCACCGCCGGCGCAACCACCGGTACCTACACCGCGACCCTGCTCGACGGCATGAATCCCACCCCGATCCAGGTTCGCGGTCCGGTGACCTGCATCAGCGTCGACGGCAACGCCGCCTCGCTGATCTATCCGATCAGCGACATCCGCCCCTTCGGGCTCCCGGCAGCTGTCAAAGATGCTGCCGCGATCCAGATCTCGGTGCGCAAGGGCGTCAACGGAGGGCAGTCGATGGTCGGCGTCAACGGCCCGATGCCCACCGACAGCTTCCACGGATGCGCGCCGGCCGCAACGCCGTTCGCGTTCGAAGGAACGATCCAGACCAGCGGCGGCTAGGGCTGTCGCGGTCCGATCGGCTCGTCTCCGCGCAGCGTGATGCGGTGCATCACACGGCGATTGTCGCCATAGTCACGGTTGGCATAGTGCAGGGTGTTCCGATTGTCCCAGAGGACAAGATCACCCAGGCGCCACCGGTGGCGGACGATGTGTTCGGGCTTGGTCAGGTGCGCGTACAGCAGGTCGAGGATGCCGCGGCTCTCGGCATCGGAGACACCCTCGATATGTGAGGTGAAGCCGGGGTTGACGAACAACGACTTGCGCCCGGTCTCGGGATGCACGCGCACCACCGGATGGGTCACGGGCGGAAGGTCGGTGACTTCCTTTCCGTCCCAGACGTTTCCGCGTCCGCCGCGCCGCTGCTTGAGGTAGTAGCCGAACTCACGGCTGCCGTCGTGGACCGCCGACAGCTTGTCGACGAGTTCGCGGATCGGCTCCGACAGCGACCGGTAGGCCAGCTCGGCGTCGGCCCAGTTGGTGTCACCGCCGTTGCGCGGCAACACCACCGGGCGCAGGATCGATCCCATGGGCGGGCGCGGCATGAAGGTGACGTCGGTGTGCCAGACGTCGGCGAAACCGTTGTCGGTGCTGTCGAGCGAGTAGACCTCGGCGGGCACGTCGCCGCTGTTCCAGACGGGATGCCCGGTGGTGAGGTCGCCGAGGCGCCGGCCGAATTCGATGTGTGCGGCGTCGTCGAGGTCCTGACCGCGCAGCACGATCACCTTGTATTCGATGAGGGCGGCGCGGATGGCGCGAATCTCGTCGTCGGTGGCCGACGCGACGTCGACACCACGGATCTCGGCCCCGAAATGGGGGCCGAACTCGTCGATGTCGAATTCGACGCCGGAGGCGACGGTACCTGCCGGGACGGGCGTGGAAAGTGCGGGCGTGGAAAGGGCGCGCTCAGGCGTGGCGGGGCCGGAAGTGGAGAGAGTCATCGGTGGAGTTCCTACTCGGATCGTGGTGTGAGATGCGGGGTCCGAGTACCACCGGCGGGGAACCATGGTGCGAACCGTCCGAGAAGCTCATCGAGTGGCCGACGAGGCGGGCGGTGGCGGTTCCGGTCATGTCACCTGTGTAGTCGGCGCCGGCGGGTTCACCCAGGGTTTGCCGCACGGTGAGTACAACCGGCACGGGTCCATCACTCGCTCACACCCGGCATCGCCTCGCCCCGGTCGGTCATGCCGGTGCGGCCCCGGACACCGCCGCCTCCTTGACCGCCGCGGCAACCTGCGCGCGCAGCACCGTGTACTCCGGTGAATCGCGGATCTCAGCGGGACCAACGCCGTGTCGTGGGATCGGCGAGGTGATGTCGAGGGCGACGCGACCCGGCCGCGCTGTCAGGACCACGATGCGCGAGCCGAGGAAGGCTGCCTCATCCGCGCTATGGGTGACGAAGACATTGGTGCGACCCAGATCCGCGCTGACCGATCGCAGGTCCTCCTGCAACGTCTCGCGGGTGAGCGCGTCGAGGGCGGCGAAGGGCTCGTCGAGCAACAGCAACGAGGACTCGCCCGCCAGTGCTCGGGCGATTGCGACCCGCTGCTGTTGTCCTCCCGAGATCTCCCAGATCCTTCGGTCTGCGGTATCCCCCAGACCGACCCGGCGCAGCAGTTCGTCGCGTCGCGTCGCACGCTGCGCCTTGGGCACCCCGGCATAGCGCAACGCAAGGTCGACGTTGCCCCCGACGGTGCGCCACGGGAACAGCCGTGGTTGTTGGAAGACGACCCCGGAACTCACTCCCGGTATCGGGGCGTCGCCGGCCACCGCGACCCGCCCCGCACTCGGCGTCTCGAATCCGGCGATCAGCCTGAGCAGAGTGGATTTGCCACACCCCGACGCGCCGACCAGAACCAGGAATTCGCCCGGATCGACGCGCAGATCAACCGGCCCCACCGCCGTGACCCGGTCGGCCTTGCTGCCATAGGTCTGCACCACCTTGCTCAGCGCGATCGCCGCCGACGCCCCTGAATCCGGAGCCGATACGGCAGGGCTGTGCTCGACGAGAGCCTCATTGCGAGGAGAGGACACCGGGTAGTCCCTTCGTGTAGATGGCCTGCTGGAAGGTCGACAACGGCGGGGCGCTCGGGATCTGCTGCTGCCCGGCGAGGAATTCCGCTGCGCTGTGCAGGTTCTCGGCAAGATTGCCCGGTTGGCCGTCAACACCCAACCAGGTCGGCGAGGTGAGTTCGGCCGTAGTGAGGAAGGTGCCCTGCTTGAGCTGGTTGGCGGCATCCTCGGGCGTGGTGCCCAGTTGCGCCGCCACAGCCTTCGCTGCCGCCTGCGGATCGTCGTGGATCAGCGCCAGCGCACGCGCCTGCACCTTGCGCCAGGTGTCGACGACCGACGGGTTGTCCTTGGCGAATTGGCTTGACACGACACCGAGGTCGAGGGTCGGCTTGCCCGCGGTGGCCAGTTGTCGGCTGGCGATGAGAGTCTTACCGGTCTTGCGGAGTTCGTCGAGCGTGGGTAGCCAGGTGTAGACGGCGTCGACGTCGCCGCGCTGCCACGCGGCCAGGGACGCCTGCGGCTGCAGGTCGATGATGTCGACGTCGGCGGGGTTCACCCCGGCCTGCGCCAGTGCGGCGAGCAGGCTGTAGTGCGCCGTCGACGCGAACGCCGTGGCCACCCGCTTGCCGCGCAGGTCGGCGACGGTATTGATGCCGGTGCCGTTGCGGGCCACGAGTGCCTCGTTGTCGCCGGCGACGTCGAGGACGAACGCCACCTGATACGGGATGTTCAGTGGTGCCGAGAGTCCGCGTGCGACCGGACTGGACCCGATGGCGCCGAAGTCGATCTGCTTGGCGATGAACGCGGTGTTGATGTCGGCGCCGGAGTCGAACTTGGTCCACTTGATGTTGTAGTCCGGCAGGGCGTCCTCGAGCCAGTGATTGTTCTTGACGATCAGGTCACCACTCGGGAATGACTGGTAGGCAATACGAATGGTGGGTTTACCGGAGTCCTGACCGGAGCGGTCGACCGAGCAGCCCGTCACCATCAGGAGGGCTGCGACCAGTGTCGCGAGCAGGACCGGTACCGCGCGCAGCGGTCGTCGACGATGGGTTGTCATGTGAGGTCAGGCCTTTCCACGCCAGGGCACCGCACGGTGCTCGATGACCCGCAGGACACCGTCGATGATCAGACCGGAGAACCCGATCAGAGCGATACC